>NZ_JAEB01000001.1 GCF_000518685.1 Eubacterium xylanophilum ATCC 35991
AGAAGAGTATATTTGTTGATAATAGAGATGATATGTTTTTGTTAGTACGAGAAGACAAATCTAGCTATATAGTAAGTATAGAACATAATGCTCATAGTAATGCAATAAAAGGTTTCAAATTTGTTGCACCTTCAAAAAATTTGAAGCAAGATAAGATTGAGGCGCATATTAAGGGGCTCGGTTTCATGGATGATATCGCGATAGAGCATGATGGAGATATTGCCTTGTACTATAGAGATGATGAAAATAATGAAGATCACTATAGAGTAATCAAGGGAGATAAGATAATAAAGAAAAATGAAAAGAAAATAACAAGAGAATTATGTCGCTTTAAGATATATAACCGAGAAAAATCTTTAGTTGTGCATGATGATCAAACCAATAAATCGACATCTATATTCATGGATGAGATATGTGATGTTTGGAAAGAGTTTAATGCCAATGAAAGCTTTTATTCTTGCGCAAACGATGATAAAATATATATATTACAGGGAAATATCCTTGGATGTATTGACTACGATAAAAAACAGTTTTCTAGTTTCAAATTAGATAATATATATAATGACAATTCAAAATATAGAGTTAATCTAGTATGTGATAAAAACAATAACTTGTATATTGTAAAAATTCCTCTTGAAGTGGAGGAAGACGAAAGTAGTATTTGGAGGATTCGAATATGAAAATATATTCTATGGTTGTTGCACTTATATCTATATTTGCATTGCTCGCATGTGGCAAGGATAAGACGGACGTTTCACGATTAGTTGAACATCCAGAAGTAGAAACGCAAGATGTTTCAGCGGCTCCTAATGATAATTGGAGCAAAAATGAAGAAAAGTATACGGATAATGGAATTGAATACCACTACAAGAAATCAGAAGATGGAAAGCATTGCTGGATCTGTGGCATTGATAATACTACTGGCTCATCAAATCTAGATCAATTGGTTATTCCTAAAAAGATAGACAAACTAATTCCTACAAGGCTTGGTAGCATAACCAAGAAAAAAGAAGAGTTTGGCAAGAATATTTTTGGAGAGACGGTTGAGGAAGCTCATGGTGCTTCTGGTGTAACGGAAGAAATAAAAAACATTAAAAAACTGAGTATTCCTGAAAGTATTATCGAGATAGATTGGTATGCGTTTAGTGGAATGGAAAGTTTGGAGGAAGTCAGTTTCCCTGGAAATCTTGAAAAAATAGGTGATTATGTATTATATGGATGTAAGAAGCTATCAAAAGTTTCTATGTCTAAAAATGTCAAAACATTTTCACCAAGGACATTCGCGGGATGTGAAGGCTTAAGTGAAATTTCAATATCAGAGGATAATCCCAATTTTAAAGCTGAAGATGGTTTAGTTATAACTAAAGCAGATAATAAGCTATTTATGGTAGTTCCTGCGCTTAAAAGAGTAGTAGTTCCAGACGGAATTTCTGTTTTGGGAGAAGACTGTATGATAGATAGTAAGGCGATGAGCCTCTATATTCCCGAATCTGTGGAAACAATTGAAAAAAATGCTATTGCTGCGTCGAAGCTTTCCGAGATTGAGTTGGCAAAGAACAGCGGAACATTTTCTATGGATAGAGATTGCTTGTACAGAAAAGATGACAATACACTTGTAGCTGGAATTCTGAAAAAAGGAAAGTTAACAGTTTCTTCCGAGGTGAAGGAAATCAATTCATATGCAATGACTGCTAATAATCAGCAGGGGAATAGCGGGTTTAAGAGACTAGTTATTCCAAGTTCTGTAAAAGTGCTTAAGGGAGATTGGGCTGATTTTTGTATGAATGTCAAAGAGATAGAATTTGAAGGTGAAGTTCCACCTGTAATCTCAGATTTGCCTGAGGGTACATCAGCACTTATCGAGAATATAACGTATATTGTGCCTAGTAAGGCGAAGGATGAATACAAAAAATGGTTCAAAGCTAACGACCTAATGTATTACAAACTTGCATAATAGATATTGAAATATTTTATAGAGAGCACTCGTGAATACGGGTGCTCTTTTCTCACTAAACTAAGTGGCATTTTCCTCCGATATAGTTTTCAGATGGGATGTGAACAGTGATTATACAATGAAAGTGAGTGAAAGCTATGATAATAGATGCTAACAAGCTTTCCATTGACTACAAGAGTACAAGTCAGAGCGACGGTACAGGGATACCAGTTCAAGTTGCCAAGGATGGTAGCGTTTCCGGAGAGGGAATAAGATACACTAAGGACAGTGCGGTACAAAAGGATATGGGAAAGAGCACAGTATATAATGAAAATGCAGAGGCGGCTGGTGATAAAGACCGCCTTTTTGAGATGGAGATGAAGGGAGTTAAGTTTAACCCTGCTGATTTTATTAGAGAAAGTATAGACGGAGAAATAGCAGGAGAAATCGAAGCTAACGGAAAAAAAATAGAAGATTATGAACCCGGAGAACTCGAAGGAGAAATAGAGAGGATTAAAGCGGAGCGTGCTGACAGAGAAGAGGCGCTGGAGCGTCAGGTGGAGCGACAGCGGGAGGTGTCGGAACATTTTTCCGAGATGGAAGAGAGAATAGAGGCTGCATCGAGGATGGCATTCAATGTGAAGGGGCTTACAGAGTCGGCAATTCAGTATTTTCTGGACAATGATTTGCCAATTAATCCTACATCGATTCAAAGTGCAGTTGCGGTGTCCAATGCGAATTCTATGCCACGTTATGGCAATGATTTTTCTGATGTCATGAATTCAATCTCAGATAAATATTCCGATATGGATATGGAGGCAGCAAAGTGGCTCTATGAGAATAACGTACCGGTTACAGAAGAAACTGCAGAAAAATACATCGCACTCGGTGAGCTAAAAGACCTTCCAGAGGAGGTTATAAGGGATAGAATAGAAGATGAAGTTATAGATGGAGTGTTGCCGGAACAGGCAGACCTTACACATATTTCTAGAGGAGAGGCAGCGGAGATAATAGCTCAGAGAAAGCTCCAAGAGACAAGGCTTGCTATGACTGTGGAGTCTGTGAGAAATATGGAAAATAAGGGTATTCACGTTGATATTACTAACATCGAAGCTGTTGTGGAAGAACTAAGAAATATGGAACAACAAGCGGCGGCAAAGGCATTTGACGTGGTCGGCGTAGAGAATACGGAAGAAAATGTTGAGATTTACATTGGTACCATGAATGCAAGGGGACTTGTAAAGAACCAACCGGCCGCTGCCCTTGGAATGACGTATAATATACCTGAAATAGGACTTATGGAAGTGATTGAGCAAGGTGAAAAAGTTGGTAGTGTTGCGGACTTTGACATCTATGAAAAAGTTGGAACAGAAGTCAGACCGGATCTTGGGGATTCTATTAAGAAGGCATTTGGCTCCGTAGATGGGTTGCTTGAAGAGATAGATATGGAACCAACAGCGGCAAATCAGAGAGCTGCAAGGATACTCGGATATAATAGATTAGAGATTACAAGTGAAAATGTTCAGCAGATGAAGGAGTATGATCAGCTAGTAACTACAGTAGTAGACAAACTTAAACCTAATATGGTTGCTGAGCTTATTAAAAGGCAGATTAACCCGCTAGAGTACAGTCTTGAGAGATTATTGGGTGCTATTAATGAGATAGAAGCAGAGGTGACTCCTGAGGATGTGTCATTTCCGAAGTACCTCTGGAAACTCGATCATTCAGGTGAAATTTCTCCTGAAGAGAGAAAGAGTATGATCGGTATTTATAGGCTTTTGGATAAAGTAGATAAGAGCGATGGAGCGGTAATAGGAAAGGTTATTAATGATGGAAGAGTATTGTCATTTTCATCACTTCTCTCAGCGATTCGCTCGGATAAGGCAAAGGGAATTGATGCGGAGATAGATGATGATTTTGGCGGAATTGTTGCAGGCAAGACCGCCACGGAAAAGATAGATGTTCAGATAAGTGCGGCTTTTGCCGGTCGCGTAGTCAGAGATTTGAAGGAGGACTTGTCACCTGCAGTTTTGAAAAAAAGAGAAAGCGTGATGGATGACAATCTAGAGGATGTTCTGGAGGATTGTAAATTTAATCCGGAAGCAATTGCAGAGGAAGAAGCTTATTATTCTGCTAAAGCGACAGAAGTGAGGCAGATGGCTACTGCAGTTGAGGACGAGATTCTTGCCAATTTAGAGGAAGTCGGCATAGAAAAGACACTTTCAAATATCGAGATAATGAAAGATTATCTGAAGAATGGAAGTGGGAAGACAATGAAAAAACTTCTAGAGGGCGAGGAGAATCCAGATATTCTAGATAAACTTGATTCGCCAGAAGAATTAAATATGGCGATGGATGAATTTGAGAATAATATGATTGATCGAATTGCAAGGGAGCAAGAAACCATGGAGGAACCAACATATGAAAGCGTAAGGGATTTGGCACTTATGGCTTCCACAGTTTCCTTCTATCGTCAGATGCGCTCCTATCAAAGATATGAGATTCCTATTGTAAATAATCAAGGAATTGCATCTATGAGTATAACGTTCCAAGGTAAATCTGCCGATAAAAAAGGTGTAGCGGAAATTGACTATAGAGTGGACGAGGGAATTAATCTTAAGGCTACGCTTAAAGTCAGTGAGAATAGGGTTTCAGGTTTTGTGACGGGAGACAGGATAGAGGAAAGTTGGAAAAATGAGGTTTTAGCTGAATTCAAAAAGGATTTGGAGATGAATGGTTTTACGATGGAGCGTGTTGACTTTGCCATAGGGCAGAGACGTTCATTTCTCAGCGGAGACTTATATGATGGAAATGCAAGTAATAAGGCACTTTACCAGGTTGCAAAGTGTTTTGTTAACAGCATGATCAGCAGCGGAACATTTTTCTTATAAAATGTTCGGACAATGGAGGAATGAGTTATGAAGATAAGCACGAATGTAGCTGCTCTTATGGCGAGCAGAAGTCTAAATAAAACATCGGATAACCTTACAGCCAGCTTGGAGCGTTTGTCATCCGGATATAGAATTAATAAGGCGGCTGACGATGCTGCGGGAATGGCGATTTCTCAGAAAATGCATGCGCAGATACGTGGATTGCAGAGGGCTGCAAGAAATGGATCGGACGGAATATCATTTATCCAGACAGCCGAGGGTGCTCTTACAGAGATAGAAAATATTCTGCAGAGATGTCGTGAGTTATCGGTGCAGGCGGCAAATGATACGAATACTCTTGAGGACAGAGATGCAATCCAGACTGAGATTTCACAGCTTTTGGCGGAGATAGACAGATTGTCTTCCAGCACGGAGTTTAATACCAAATCTATCCTCGATGGTTCTTGTTGCAGACAGACATCATCTGATAATATCAGGGTGCGTACTTTGGAAATCAGTGACGATGTTCCGAAGAAGACATATTCACTCACAGTGACCGAGGCGGCATCTAAGACTAAGCTTACCACAGGAGCACTTGGAATGGGAACTTCTGATACTTTTACTGATGACGGAAGCGTGATGCTCAATGGTCAATCTATAGAGATAAAGGCTGGGGATAGCCTTGAAGACGTATACAAAAGGATTCGTGATATAGGGGAGAAAATGGATATTGATGTAAGGCCTGTAGATGGTGCCGGGGTGGAGGCACCTCTAGGTGCAAGTTCAGGGCTCGAGTTTGAGGCGAAAGTTGCAGGATCGTCACAGCAAATCGAGCTTAAGGCAAGTGATGATATTATTGCCGCTAAACTTGGCATAAGTGGAGCGTCTACGGTTCAGGGAATAGACGCTAAAGTGGAGCTTGATACTGCTTCTGGATTTTCAAATACGGCGACAGTATACTCAGACGGAGCTAGAGTTGAAGTTACAGATCGAAGCGGATTCCTCATGGTATTTGATGTGACCGGAGCAGAAGCTGGAAGTGAGGCTAACA
Source organism: Eubacterium xylanophilum ATCC 35991 (assembly GCF_000518685.1). Classification (GTDB taxonomy): domain Bacteria; phylum Bacillota; class Clostridia; order Lachnospirales; family Lachnospiraceae; genus Eubacterium_F; species Eubacterium_F xylanophilum. The sequence goes on from NZ_JAEB01000001.1 coordinate 5,855, forward strand.
TCTCAGTGCTCGATGCGGGATATATTTCTCTGCAGATTGGAGCAAACGAAGGTCAGACCATGGCATTGTCAATTCCATCATCATCAAGTAAGGCTTTGAATGTTGATAAATGCAATGTTTGTTCATCAAAGGGCGCAACAAATGCAATTACACTATTTGATCAAGCAATTCAAAGAGTATCATCAATTCGAGCAAAGCTTGGAGCATATCAAAATCGATTGGATTCTGCCACATCGAGTCTTGACGCAACATCCTTGAATCTCACAGAATCATGCTCGAGAATAGAGGATATGGACATGGCAGAAGAAATGACAAATTATACACAGCTAAATGTATTATCCCAGGCGGGAACGTCGATGTTGTCGCAAGCCAATAATCGACCACAAACTGTAATGCAGTTGTTGCAGGGATAATTAAATATATATGAAAATGGCACGAAGCTCTAGAAAAAGTATGGATTATCGAAACTACACTACGAGGGGTGACAAATTTGGAAAAGGATAAATTGCAAGAGTACGCGACGAGAGTGTCGCAAGCTAATAAAAGTGAATTAGTTGTAATCATGATGGAGGCGATTCTTGACAGCTTGGAAGACGGAAAAAAGTGTCTTCAAGAGGAGAATATGGAGAAATGCCGCAGTGAGTTAAATCGGGCCAGGGGCCTGATTACAGAGCTGATGGGAAGCTTGGATTTTTCAATTGAAATATCTCATTACTTGCGTCAGCTATACATTTTTTCCTACCGCGAAATCTGCCAGGGAATAGCTACTAGGGATTCATCTAGATTCGACAATGCGGCGAAAGTTATTAGCGGACTCCTAGTTGGATTTAGGGAAGTTGCTCATGAAGATAACACGGGTCCAGTCATGGGCAATACTGAAGCAATTTATGCAGGCATGACATACGGAAGGTCAAGCCTTAATGAGATGGTTGACATCGATGTCAACAAAACTAGAGGGTACAAGGCGTAAGTGAGTAATGTAGTGACGATGGCCCCAGCGAGATGCTGGGGCCTTTTTTCTGTGGAAACGCATATTATTAAAGTCCGGAATAAGAAAAATAAAGTAATTTCATCTTACTTTCATCATGGACATATGTATTTTCATGTGGTTGACCAGCATAAATTATCTGGCCTTCTTTGTAAACCAACAGCTGGTTTTGAGCAACTTCCTCCCAATCTCCATCCAAAAGTGGATGAGTGGAGAATAGAACTGCATCGTCATCTTGTCGCTTGTAGAGCGTTTTGGCTTCATTTTTATGTACATAGAATAGTTCCCCATCATACAGGATGAAATTCACCTTATTTCCAGGAGAAATGTTCCGAGTAATTCGCTCAATTAATTCAATGCGAGTCTCTGAGTCCGGGGCTTTTCCGGTCTGTCGGAATATTTTATTTATCTCATCTATTATATGCAGCAAAATCCTCTCGCTGTCAGTGGTTCCTGTTTGTGTATACTGATATTTATCGATAATATCAGACTCAAAAATAGTCCCATTGTGAGCGAGAACCCAAAGTCTGCCGGATTCATCATGCCCTGTAAATGGATGGGTGTTGTCTGATGATTCATCACCGATGGTGGCTCTTCTGATGTGGGCGATACAGCTTTTGGATTCGATATTATGCTGCAGGCGATTTTTCAGCCACAAACTTTTGAGAGCCATGATAGGTGCTTTAATAACACTGGCATCTTCGAGAAAGGCCAGTCCCCACCCATTTCTATGCTCTTCACTGTGGCTAAAAAAGACTTCCAGAAGCTCGTTGAGATGGAGCTTTCTGCTGGATGTCACACCAAAAAGTTCACACATACTTTAGATACTCCTTTTCGTTCTCTGGTAGAACGTCTCGTGCTAAATCAACAAGTTTTGCAGCCCACTCTGAGGCTGTTTTTTTATTATAAATAATTGCATCTTTTCCCGCTTTTTCGATTTTCTCGATGACGCTCTGAATTTTACATAAACTATCTACGCAAGCCAGCTCCTTGTCAAGTAAATTCAGATTGAAATCCGAATAAACAAGTCCTTTTAGAAGAGCTGTATATCCAAGTGCTTTCTTGATTGGAACACTGTCTGCAACGCGTATTTCAATGTACTTTTTAATCCTAAAGTGGAAAAAGCCCATAGACATAAAATGTTCTACAAGTTGATTATTTCTTGTCTTGTCATTGTCGTCGATGGATATGGTTCCCGCTGCTTCGAGTTTTTCAGCACTATTATCACCAACACCGGTTGTCTCGCCCTTATCAGTGAGAAGGATTAGGGGTGTTTTGTAAATGACGTCGGCTATTTTTTCATAGCCAAAATCAGAACCTAGTGAGTCTGGATAAAAGCCGGTTCTTGATGGATCCAAATCATCCCACTCCTGTATTCTCAGAAGATGTGGTTTGTCTTTTGCACCCGGGAGCGTGGTTGATTCATCACTCTTATTTTCCATCATAATTGACAGGATAGGTGATATCTTTTGTAATACTTGAAGCTTTTTAACTAGATCTTGCTCGGACTTATAATCCACGGAAACCTGGGTAGATGCTGAAGCACGCATCATATATTTTCCATAATGACCGCTCTTTCTGAAATATTCATCCATATATTTGTATCTCTTTTTGGGAGATAAAGGAATATCATCCGGCGTAATTTTTTCATATTCTACAGAAGGGAGTACGCCCTTAGCTAAGATATTGTAGCCTTTTTCTGAAAAGAGTGGTTCCCATGTTGAGATAAAATCAGCATAAATCTTTTCTATTTTGGGAATGTCGGAATACGGATTAATACTGATTTCAAACTGGCATGAAGGCTCGAGAGTAACGCAGTATTCGTCTGTGAAATATCCGGATGGGAAGCCATCTATATAGTGAATATCTGCACCGAGCTTATTTGCCACATTTTCTATTAAGGCGGTAACTACATCAAATGGGATTTGCTCTCCATCGGAATTGATGATAAAGTGCTCAATCTCCAATCCCAGGTTCTCCTTGTTAGTCTCTCCGCTTTTCACATAATCAAGTATCTTCTGTCTAAATGCCATTATAAATCATCTCCTCGTTTGTTTGTTTGTTTAAATAATGGTATCACAGGGGTGATGAGTTGAAAATTATCTATGTTTTATCATCAATGATTAGTTTTGCTTATTACAAAAAAATAATCGGAATATTGGGGAGGAGCGATGTTTTTCTCGCACGAATGGTTAGTTTTTCGAATATAAATACTATTTTTTTGATTAAACTGCATTTTATCCGATTGAATGTTATGAAAATGTGTTCAAACGGTAGATTATTCGGTATAAACGACATTTGACGGAATAAAAAAAATAATGTAGAATGCACATATCAATTTCGAAGAGGGAGGTAGGAATGGTATTTTTTGAGGATATTGCATGGATTTTTGACATTGCATTGTTGATGGTATTGTTGTATGTATCGATCTGGGATCTGTCCAAGTATAGAGTTTCCAATATTGCGATTTTTATTGGATTTGTTATTGGTGTTGGAAGGTGGTACATGTGCGGCGGTATTGCTTCAATGTTGTATTCGTTAGGAGTCAGTGTAATTCCCATATTGGCGATGTTTCTATTGTTCAAGATTCGAGTATTTGGTGCGGGTGATATCAAGTTATTGTCGGTAATATTCTGTAATTATAGAATTGAAGCCGGGAGTAAGATATTTTTATTATCGATGATTTTGGGAGCTGTTTTTGGAGCAGCTAAGCTGATTTGGCGCGGACAATTGTTCTTGCGATTTTATAGGCTTGTTCGGTATATAGGTGATGTGATTCAAACCAAAAGAATTGAGAGATATTATGATATTGAGAGGGACGGAACTACATCTGCAGTGCCCTTTGCATTGTGTATATCAGTAGCCGATTTATGCTACTGGGGGCTCTGCTTGTGAGATATGTAGTTCCCTGAGGATTTTGCTTATGAGAAGTTTTAATTACCTTTTTCTGCTCACAAGAGTGCCAGGCTTTTCAGAAGGCCTGGCACATCAAATCAAGATTCTATCTGATGACAGATGTAAGGTAGACATATTTACAAACATCCCGGATGTCAAGGATATAGATAAGCCGGGAGTTTGGATAACGGATGATGAGATGTGGCTTAAGGCTCTGGAGGGAGAGAGAGTCATCTATCTCTCTGAGAGAAATGGAGAACAGGGAGATTCATCGGTGCGGAACATTTTTAAGTATCAAAAGTTATCTGATATTGCAAGGCAAATATTAGAGGAGGTTGAGGATGCTGAGGTGTTTGATTCGGGTAGTGGAGAGGCGTCCTATCCTTGGGAGCTTGATGACAAGGAAGGATGTTGCATGCTATCTGTGATGCCGGGTATGGCTCCGTATGACGCCACTACGCTAGGTATAGTGATATCGACAGGTTGTGCTGAGAAAGGAAAAGTTCTACTGGTGCCCGGCTCCGATGTTTCTTTGTATTGTGATGATATGTCTGAATCTCAGGAATGGGATTTTTCACGGTTGGTCATGTGCAGTGATGACGATGTGTTTGAATCCAGGCTTGCTGAACAAAAGGAAGTGATGGCAGGAGTTCATATTGTTAGGCAGGCATTGGTCAGTGAAGATTATATGGATTACGGCGAGGATGAGATAAAGTTATTTGTGGATAGACTCAGAAATCAGGATATATATCAGTATATCATTTTTGAATTCGGAAATTACTATCCTTGGATAAAAGAGGTTTTGAGGAGTTCAGATTATGTGGTAGGTAAGAGATATACATCTGCTATTGAGCGACGAGTGATGGATAGATTTGCCAGACAATACAGTTGTATGGAGATGAATAGAGAAGTTGAGATAGATATAACGGACTCCATGAGACATGAAGCAATAAATATATGGAATAGCAGGGGGGATGATGGTGGACGACGAATTAAAGGAGATTCAAGCAAGAGTTCGAGACAAGGTGTTATCAAGAATCTCAGTGGAAGAGCTAGATAACAGCGAACTGCGTTTGCTGATTGCTGATTGTATATATGAGGACCATGCAGGGCGGCAGATTAGATATAAGAAGAAAAGATTATTGATTAATCTATTGCTCAATTCTATGCGAAAGCTGGATGTTCTGCAGGAACTTCTGGAGGATGATGAAGTAACTGAAGTTATGGTGAATGGAAAGGATGATATATTTATCGAGCGAGCGGGTGTAATTAGTCAGACAAATCTCAAGTTTGAGTCGAGGGAGAGGTTGGCTGATATTGTTCAACAGATTGCCTCTGGGGGAAATAGAATTGTCAATGAATCCAATCCGATTCTGGATGTCAGGCTTGGAGATGGCTCAAGAATTAACATTGTACTCGATCCAATAGCAATAGATGGACCGGTGATAACAATCAGAAAGTTTCCCAAAGAACCTATGACTATGAACAAATTGATGGATATAGGTGCCATCACTGAGGAGGCAGCAGAATTTCTGTGTGCGCTGGTTAGATCAAAACACAATATATTTATATCCGGTGGAACAGGCGCAGGCAAGACAACTTTTTTAAATATATTATCTAATTATATCCCTGAGGATGAAAGGATAATAACTATCGAGGATTCTGCGGAATTACAGATTAGAAATATACCCAATATTGTCAGATTGGAGGCGAGAAATGCCAATGTAGAGGGGGATAATGCGATTTCCATCAGAGACTTGATCAAGAGTGCCTTGCGCATGCGCCCGGATAGGATTGTAGTTGGTGAGATTAGGGATGCCACGGCTATTGATATGTTGGCTGCAATGAATACAGGACATGATGGCTCTTTGTCTACCGGACATGCCAATAGCCCAGCGGACATGATCAGTCGTATGGAAACCTTGGTTCTCATGGGAATGGATATACCGATAGCCGCAGTGAGGCAGCAGATAAGTTCTGCCATTGACTATATCATACATCTTGGACGTCTGAGGGACAAATCACGAAAAGTTCTCGACATAAGTGAGGTAGGAGCTGTCGTAGACGGACGGGTATTGCTTAATACAATATATTCTTTCGAGGAAGAGGGCGAGAAGAATGGTAAGATTCTTGGCAGGCTTCAGAGAACAGATAATAATATAATAAACAGAGAAAAATTTTTAAGGAGTGGAATAAAAAATTATTAATTATGATGAATACAAATATACGACAAAAGAGAAAATATGTTTTTTCAGTGGGTTTTACTTAGCTGTATTTGGGATACTATATCTATTCTATAACAGTATAGCGGTATGTGTGATAGCTTCAGTTCCACTGAGTTTATTCCTGATGAACAAGAATAAATCAAGACTTATAGACAAGAGAAAGTGGGAACTAGACATCCAGTTTAGAGATGCTTTGGATGCTGTTGTTGCTGCATTGGTGGCCGGATATTCTCTAGAGAATTCCTTCGCAAGCGCGAGAGAGTCACTATCTCTTATGTATGATGATGATGCTCTTATAATCAGGGAGATGGATTATATAGTGAACAGAGTCGAGTACAATGTTCCGATTGAACAGGTTTTGCAAGAGTTTTCGGATAGAAGCAATGTTGAGGACATAAGGATGTTCTGTGACGTCGTGGGGATTGCTAAGAGAACAGGTGGAAACTTGGTAAAGATTATCCGTGGAACTAGTGGGAATATTGCCGAGAGACAAGAATCTAGACGGGAAATAGAGACAATGATTTCTGGCAAGAAGATGGAGGCTAATATAATGAGCATTATACCGATGTCTATGATTGTTTATATGAGAGTTTTTTCTCCCGGTTACCTGGATCCGATGTATCATAATTTGGCGGGCGTGGTGATGATGACTGTCTGTCTTGTTTTATATGGGTTGGGGGTTTTCGCTGCGCGAAGGATTATGACTATTGAGTGGTAAGGTGATCGGAGGAATGGAATGAGAGATATACTAGATAAATTTATAAGATATGGAATCGAGAATACAAGACTAAAAAAACTCCTGATGCGCGATAATAGGACAAAGTCGGCAGTTGAATTGCTTTATCCCAAGCAACAATACGAGGATATTCTAACGGAAATATGGGTGAAGCGAGTAAAGACAATCGGAATACTTTTATTTGTTGTTGTGATCGCCTTTATTTATTGTAAGGCGCAGACAAAGTACTTTGACTTTGTGGACGGGGAAAACAGCGTTGTTTTGGAAACGGATGAGAGTATAGGGTTTAACTTCTCGTTTAATATGGATGGGGAGGTTGTGTCGGATCATATGACAATTGAGCCCAGGACGGAGACTCATGGCACAGAAACTGGAAGCTCAGATGGAAATCAGAGAAAAGATGAAATTCTTTATGAAATGCGCGATGAGATAGAGAGTTCAGTCGAAAGTCAGAGAGGTAACAAAGTTGCGGTGCTCCCAAAAGAAGTATCCGGGAGAGACGTTAGATACTTTAATGATAAACCTGAGACGGATTATTCTCTATTTGCTCTGTCGTTAGTGATATTGATTCTTTGTCCGGTGATTTGGTACAAAAAGCAAAGGGAGAGAGTAGAGGAGAGGGAGAATCAGTTGATTCTTGACTATCCGACATTTGTAAACAAGATGAGTATATTTCTAGGCGCAGGGCTAACTGTGAGGGGGGCAGTGGAGCGCTTGTGTATGGAATATCGTGAACGCAAGGAGAAAGGAGGAAATAAGAGATATCTATATGAAGAATTACTTATTGTCAATTCAGAGATTAGTAATGGTATTTCCGAGGGGAGAGCCATAGAGAAATTTGGCAAGCGATGCAGGTTGGTGAGTTATATGAGATTTGCGTCGATATTGTCCCAATGTATCAAGAAGGGATCAGATAACGTGACGGAGATGTTAGATGAAGAAGTGAGAAATTCCATGGAGATTCGCAAGGAGAATGCTAAGGCAAGAGGTGAGCGAGCGAGCACTAAACTCTTACTTCCTTGTGTATTAATGCTTGGAATTGTAATGGCAATTATAATGATTCCTGCTTTTTTGACTATGTGATATATGATTATATATAAACACTGATATATGATTTTTGAGGAGGTTGTTTGAGTATGTTGATAGATGATTTTTCAGCTTTCTTATCTGAGGAAGATGGAATAGGTGTGGTTGAGATAATACTAATACTGGTAGTTTTAGTTGCACTCGTCCTGATTTTCAAGGATAGAATAACAAAAGTAGTCAATGATGCTTTCAAGCATTTTAACGACGACTCAAAAACGATTATAGGAGAATAAAATGCATTATGATAGGAATGATGGGAGTGTGACAGTTTTATTTTCGCTAGTTTTGCTAATAATTGTGGCACTTATCGGCACAGTGTTAGAGATTACCAGAACGAAAATGTGTGAGATTCACTCATATAGAACACTTGTGTCTTCGGCGGATTCATTGCTTACTGAGTATAGCCGTCCGCTTTATGATAGATATAATTTGTTCTTTATAGAGGACTGCGGCAAGAGCTTCGAGAGAAGCATAGCTGAGTATGCTGCCCCTGCAATGGGGCAGCGTGAAATCTCTCCTTTGATATTGTTGCCATATTGTTCTGGAATATTGACAGACGTAAGTGTCACAAATAAAAGATATATAGGTAATAATGACTGCGAATCACTGATGCATCAGATATCTGAGCTGTCGAAGAGAAAGCTTGTCGAGAGTTTTTTGACGAAGATAGCCGGGAAAAAGGAGGAGCTGATAAGAAGTGAAGAAGATTTGGATAATCTCAATTCAGAGGTGGAGGAGAACAAAAAACTTGTCAAGGATTATGAGAGGGCTGTAAAAGAGGTAATAATCAGTGATATTGATAAGTACATAGAAAAGATACATTTAGTGAGAGTGCGAAGAGATTTTGGGAAAAGGCTTGAAAAAGCCAGTGAAGGATGCAAAAAACTTCGCAAGGGGAGTTATAAGAAAATAGTGGAGGTCAATTTGTCGGTCATAAATGAAACAAGAGATATTCTTGGTAGTATGGAGACGGCGGGAGACCTAGAAAAAAATACTGAATATATCAAATCCGTGAGAGGGAGACTGAAGGAATTGTGGAAAAGATATAACTCTGACTTGTTGCCCGAGAGAGGAGAAGAACAGATGGATAATCCTATGGAGAATGTAAAAGAGGCAACCGACAAAGGATTGCTAAAGCTTGTTCTTCCGGAGGGAGAAGATGTTTCCAAGAAAAAAACTGAGGAAGCAGACAGGTATCACGACTTATATGTAGGACAGAGTCAGATCTTACATAGTCAGCAAAGGGCTACAGATAGGATAGAAGACTTTCTGGAAGAGAAGGACACTGACCTCAGTGAGAGAGTAGGAGAGAGTTTAAATGATGGCGCGGAGAGTTTGTATCTTCTTAATTATATTAATAAGTATTTTTCTTGCTTTGCTGGTAAGAAAACAGTAAAGAGGAAAGACCACACCAAGGAGAAAACTGCATTAGATTATGAGATGGAGTATCTGGTTGCCGGAGAGAAGTCGGATAAAGCAAATCTGGAGGAGGTTGTTGGGAAGATTCTTCTGATTCGAACAGCGGTTAACACCAGTGCTTTGATAGCATCTTCAGCAAAAAGGGAAACAGCTCATACAGCTGCTCTTGCAATAGTGGGTTTTACTGGAATAGAACCCCTTGTGATTGCAACGCAGTTTACTCTCCTTGCCCTTTGGGGCATGGTTGAGGGGATGGTTGATGTATGTGCAATCCTTCAAGGTAGAAGTGTTCCATTAATAAAGAGAGAGAATGATATAAAGGTAACATTTCCGGAGTTATTTACAGTATCAAGGGCAATGATAAATAATAAAGCCAGACAATTTGTTCAATCAAAGGGAGGAAATGCCGCTAGTGTAGTTGTAGATTATTCTCAATACTTGTCAATGCTTATGCTGATGAATGGTCAAACTAGGACACTACACAGAATGATGGATGTTATGGAGCAAAATATTCGAAAGAATGAGGTAAAAGATTTTAATCTGTCAATATGTGCGGATGCATTTGATGTGGATGGAATATTTTCCTATGAAACAAAATTTATCAGATTGCCAGGTGTGAGGAATGTGATTGATAGCAAGTTGAAGTTTTATTCTATAAAAAAGCATATAGGGGTGAGTTATGTAAAGTAGGTATTGTTACTTCTTTAAAGGGTACTTAAATATATACAAGAGAAACACCAAGTAATGGAGATTTATCCATTCTAAAAATCTAAGTACCCTTTGAAGGGGGAACAAAGGAGGGACCGCAATGAGAATCAGATGGAATGAAGGCTCGATTACAGTGGAGGCGGCACTGATTGTGCCAATCCTGGTCTTTTCGCTGTGCAGTATAGTATATTTTAATGTTATGCTCACACGAAATGAATGCGTCCAATGGGCATTGACTAAGACGGGACGCGAAATGTCAATCGAGTATGCTTTAAAGGAGGACAAGAAGAATCAGTCGCAGCTCATCTTTCAATTATTGTTTAATAAATATTACTATGATTCTTTCCGAATGACAAAGGCGCTTTTTTCTAATTATGATGATGAGACAGGTGTTCTTGACCTTGAAGTGAGAGACTCTATGCGGATTCCATTTCCCCTATATAACAATAAGGTCTTTGTATACTCCAATAAAATAAGGACAAGATCTTTTATAGGTGTAAAGACAAGACAAAACGAAGAAGATTCCAGTGAAATGGTCTATGTTACTAAGACAGGAAGGGTGTTTCACAGGGATTTGGGATGTAGCTATATCACGCCCAAGCTGAGTGAAATCAGTTTTGCTGATTTGAGTTTTGTTCGCAGCATTGGAGGGGCAAAGTACTATCCCTGTGAAGCTTGTTGCAAGAGTAGGGCGTTGGCTTCAAAAGATCATATCTTTATATGCAATTATGGCAACAGATATCATTGTGCAAGGGGATGCAGTAAGATTAGCAGATCTATTGAGAGAATCAAGCTCTCAGATGTAGGTGATCGAATTCCGTGTTCAAAATGTGGAAATAGGTAAAACATAGGAGGCGTATAATTGTTAACTATATTTGGAATGTCTGTTATGTGGTTGTATTTAGTTTATGCAGCTCTATATGATATTAGATATAAGAAAATAAATATGGAAATTGCTGGGCTGTTTGCCCTAGTGATTTTGATTAGTAGGATTGTTGTAATAGTGGTTTTGAATCAAGAATCCGCAACTAGCTTGCTTGGAGTCTTGGTCGGGTTTGGTGTTCTGGTTCTCAGCATCATATCTAGGAGACAGATTGGGATTGGAGATGCGGTAATCATAATAATGTGTGGATTGTCGCTTAATCTCTTGGAAAACATGATAATGTTTTTAATGGCCCTCTTGGGATCTGCGTGTGTCGGAATTTTGATTGTTATTTTCAGAGCTAGATCAAGGCGGTATAGAATAGCATTTATTCCTTTTGTTTGTATTAGTTATGGGGCGGTGTGTATATGGAAGGTTTTGGGTTCGATGTGAAGATGCAGGGAAGTTTTACGGTTGAGATGTCTCTGGTTTTGCCAATGATTATCTGTATTATATTTTTGATTATTTATGGCGGATTTTACACTCATGATATGGCTGTGATTGATTCATATGGAGAGTCAGTGCTGGAAGTGGTTTCTCAAGAGAAGTCATTAAATGATGTTGATTCTTATGAGAATAGGGCAGTTAGATGGTTGAATAGATCCCTGATTATCTCCAAAGTGGAGAAAGTTGACATCACAGACAAGGTAGTATACTGGAGCGAGAATCTTATATATAGATTTGAAGTTACTTTTCCATTTTCGAACTTTTTTGGATTTGGGAAGGAACAGAAACAGAATAGCTACTTCTGTCCCAAAGATCGTAGGTGTGAGCTTATGTGGGATAAGAGTATTGTGGATAACATCAAGCAGAGGTGATGAAACAAAGTGGATATCGAAATTGTCGAGGTTCGAGGCAAAAGAAGGATTGCGGTCCACAACGGAGATGTGAATAACTTCTTTGGATATAATATGATAAAGAATAATGATATGGGGGGAATAGTATCCCCGGAGATAAGCAAACTGGATGGAAGAGATGTTCAAATATATGAACTTGATGGATGTAGACCCCTTATAGACTATATTGGTGAAAAGACCGATTTAGAGCGCGTGAGGCATGTCCTAGATGAACTGTGGGAGCGAATTCTAAGATGCGAGGAATATGTATTAGATCCAGATAATCTAATATATGAAATCGACAATATATTTGTTGAGTTTGGAACAGATGAGATAAAAGTTCTTTACCTCGAGGAATATGATCGTCCGGTTATAAGAGGATTTTGTAAGATTGTTGAGAGAATTATTGAAAGCCTCGGGAAAGAAGAGAGAGAGCTGCTCTTATTCTTGTATTCAGTTCATCGGACATTATCTGCATCACCTTTTAATCCGAGTGATGTTGAGGCAGTTCTTAGAGGAGAGAAGGAATATCTTCAGGATAAGGGAAAAGTAGAAATAGAAAATGCTAGATTAGTAGAGGAGAATGCCACAGATGTTGACGAAAAAAATATGGAGGATAAGAGAGAAATAGCAAAAAAAGATGAGCAGCTGATAAATAATAGACAGATGGTAAGTGTTATGATAGCCCTATTGATTATTTTTTTCTTTGCAATTTCCCCTTATGCAAGAGGAGAGGTGAGCAATCAGATTGAATATATTAGAATTGGTATTGTGATATTTGTTGTTGGTTTTGCTGAGCTACTGGTAGCATCAAAGATAAAATAGAACATTTGTTAGCTAAAACTAATCAAAGTTTGACGTATTTAAACCCCTAAAAACCCCATAAATAGGTAGGTTATGAAATATAAAGAAATTCAAATTTGCACTTGAAATAAAATTTATCATGTGTTATAATTTATTCATAATTCAAAAAAAGGAGGACTGGAAAATGGCATATGTAATTACAGATAGTTGCATTAGTTGTGGATCATGTGCAGCTGATTGTCCAGCTGGAGCTATTTCAGAAGGCGATGCACATTATGAGATCAATGCAGATGCATGCTTGGATTGTGGCGCTTGTGCTGCTGGATGTCCAGTAGGTGCAATCGAGAACTAAGAGAGTGATTATCGGAGAGTGCGATAATTTTTTAAAGAAGATTAAAAAAACTACCAAAGAGATTTGGTAGTTTTTTTTCACCCATGGTGGGAGTTTTAATAAACAGAATCAATAATGTCAGCGATTTTGGTTACAGCATCCAATTGATTGCTGTCTTCCATTGTCTTGATATATTGATCTTTGTTTGTAAATACTTCTTCGATTGCTGCGAGGAGAGATGCACTGGTGAGTTCTTCTTCCCTTACAACTTTGCTGAAGCCCTGTTTCTCAAAAGATTCCGCATTGAGAATCTGGTCGCCACGGCTTGACTTAAGCGGAAGTGGGATGAGAACGTTTGGCTTGTGAAGTGCCAAAAGTTCACAGATTGCATTGGCTCCGGCTCTGGAGACAACGATATCTGCAGCTTTCAAAAGGTCGCAGAGTTCCTTCTGAATGTACTCAAACTGTCGATATCCCTTTGTGCCCTCTAGCTCTGTGTCGAGTTTCTCTTTTCCGCAAAGATGGATTATCTGGTATTTTTCCAAAAGTTTATCCAGTGAATTTCTGATGGCATTATTTACACTGACGGAGCCAAGACTTCCTCCAATTACGAGGAGAACCGGTTTGTCATCTGTGAAACCGCAGAATTCCAGTCCCTTAGACTTGTCGCCCTCAAATAGCTCTTTTCGAATAGGTGAGCCTGTGAGGTGAGCCTTGCTCTCCGGCAAATGCTGAATAGTTTCAGGGAAATTGGCGCAAATTGCTGTGGCAGATGGAATGCAAATCTTGTTTGCAAGTCCGGGTGAGATATCTGACTCATGGAGAACACAAGGAACCTTGTATTTCTTGGCTGCCAAACAAACTGGAACTGTGACGAATCCGCCCTTTGAGAATATAACGGCTGGGTTGATCTCCTTAATTATCTTTTTGGCTTCGCTGTAGCCTTTTAGTACTCTTCCTGTATCGGTAAAATTCTTGACATCGAAGTATCGGCGGAGTTTTCCCGATGAAATGCCGAAGTACTCAACATCAGGGATTTCGTTGATGAGCTTTCGTTCGATGCCCTCCTTGGATCCGATGTAGTAAATCTTATATCCCCTTCTTTTTAGTTCCGGGATTAATGCTATATTTGGGGTGACATGACCGGCAGTGCCACCACCGGTTAAAATTATCTTTTTCATTGACATGAGCTCCTATCTTTAAGAATATTTTCTATATTAGAGATTTGCCTTGATTTCATTGGCAACTTTTTCCATGTCAGGCATCTCGCCTGGAGTCCACTTGATGTTGATTGTGTCTCCGTTAAATCTTGGGATAACATGAACATGGAGATGAAAAACAGTCTGCCCTGCAGCTTCTCCATTGTTTTGGAGAATGTTGATTCCGTCGCAGTTATATGTCTTTTTTAGTGCAGCAGCGATTTTCTTGGCAACCGGCATAATCTTGCCTGCAATCTCGTCATCTAGTTCAAAGATGTTGGCTGCATGCTTTTTTGGCAATATGATAACGTGGCCGGTTGATGCCGGGCTTACGTCAAGGATTGCTCTAAAGTCATCATCTTCATATACGCTTGTTGAAGGGATCTCGCCCTTGAGAATTTTACAAAATATACAATTATCCATATTTTACCTCCTAGTATGCTTTATGTGTCCCACCTCGGAACACTGTATCGAATTTTCTAAGTACATTGAAGTCACCTTGAGCAGATAATTTTCCACTCATAAATGCGTTCTGGAAAGGCATGTCTCCAGCGAGAATGCTCTTAAATACTCTGCTGTTTACCCTTGCAGTCACATCCGGATTAGTTGCTTTGTCGAAAAAGCAGTTTAGATTGGTATTGTCAACTTCTATGGTCAAGCTCTTGCCCTCATCGGCTATGTCGATTTGGAAGACTGCCTTGAGGTCGTACATAGGAACGAAAATCTCCTCTAGGTCATCGATATAAGTTCTCGTGTCCCCTTCATCGTCAGTTTCAATCTTGCCCTTGTAGAAACTTGCCAAGTCTTCTATGTCTTTTTTCTGAGTTTTGACATAGCTGTCATTGGAAACATAAGCAGATAACTGTTCGCTTTCCTGAGGAGTTAAGGACAGTGTGCTGCTGCGAAGAAGTGTTTTCTTAATGCTAGAGCTGCTGTTAGGAAATGCAACCATCTTTTGTGAGATGGATCGGTAAAAATCTTCAGCACATTTTTCTATCATAAGTGCGTACTCAGGTGAGCTCACGAAATCTACGTGGTTTTCAACGTAGGCGCTGATTCCTCGGCTAGGAATACCACCGAGCATCTGCCATGCTTTTATGAGAGTTTGTTCTGCTTCCAGCTCTCCATAGGATGTCGCTGTGACTATCGGCATCATGTGCATGCGACTTATGCACTCCTTGTCGCCGTAGAGCCAGCAAGCGTCTAAAAACTGAAGGAGATTTCCGCCGATTCCAAGCCATTCCACAGAAGCTGCGAGAATGACCCCGTCTGCGTCCTTCAACGTTTTGGGCAGCATGGAGATGCTGCTTTTTTCCTCATACAAATTATATCTCTCAACCTTAACCCGAAGCTCTTCGAGAACTTCTGTGATTTTGTCGATTACAAAAATAGTCGTGTCGTCGATAAGTCCACGTCCACCATAATAAATATTTATCTTCATATTTCGGTGTGGCACCCGATGAGTGCGGGGCCTGCCTCCTTTCACACAGAATAATTGTATCACATTGTGGAGCTAATATCAATGATTGCAATGTCACTATTGACATTTTTCAGAAATACATATATAATCGTACATATCACAAGTTCGAAACCGTATTCGAGGTGGGAGCTTGGAAGATCGAAAGGAGGAAATATCTAATGATAACAAAGGATATGATTATTGGTGACGTTTTGAAGATTGACCCTACTATTGCAGCGGTACTTATGGCATCAGGTATGCATTGTGTTGGTTGTCCGGCTTCTCAGGGAGAGAGCTTGGAGGAAGCGGCCATGGTTCATGGAATTGATTGTGATGAGATGATTTCTAACATTAATGATTACATTGAGAAGAAGTCAGCTGAGGCATAATAGATAATTATAAAAATAAAGCCATGTAAGCAAAAGCGGTTACTTACATGGCTTTTTTACTTTTAACTCTGAAATATGTTCTGTGGACTAATTCTTCTATAATTATTATGCAATCTGGATCCACGTTAAGAGCGAAGCTAACATTTTGTGATTGACAAAAGGACGTACACGTCTGTGATGTAAAACCTCGTCTCACACAAGATGCGATAATCGTTAGTTATTGTCAATATAAAGCCTGACAAGGGCCAGTTTTATTCACGGACATGCGATAAAACTTCTTAAATCTCGAAAAATGAAATCTGCAAGAATTAACATTTTCATTAGAATAGAAATGTATAACTTCTGCTCCCCCGGCTTGAACTCAACCAAACCTATATATACGCTACCCTCCTTTTCTCAACTATAGCATCTATAATGTTATTATACCACTAATAACGGGAGGTATCAAGTGTTGTATATGCGTAAAACAGGGCGTTTGCGCGGGTTTCAGGTTGTTTGTACCATCGGAATATTTTACATTAAAAAAACGGATCCTGGTTGAACCAAGATCCGTGGTATGTTCAGTGTATCATAACATAGATAGATATTGAATTGCATTGTCCTTTATGAGCAACGTGAAGTGCTCGTTGAGATACTCCTCGGTGGCATAAGTCTGATTTTCGCGAGTGGCAAATTCTGCTACCACATTGGCAACTTCAACCAAAGGAGTCTTGCATTCATTGTGCTTTGAAGACATGAGGATGAAAAATATTCCGGCATCCTCGTCTTTCCACAAGCTGTTTTGCCCGTCGTAGATATACTTGACGGCGTTGGCAGCTTTGATGGAGTTGTTGAGCGACTTGAATGAGAAGAGATAGCTTGTGGCAGATTTGCGTTTGATTCTTCGGTTGCCATATGAGCGAGCTTCGCCCGTTGCCATCAACTCGTGTAGAGGGACGAATTCGCTGTCATCGCCCACCTTGGCCGGAAGATTCTTGTTTGAATCTTCTGGTGAGTTGCTTTCTTCGAGATCTTGCAAACTGGTACCATCTTCTTCAACCATCTCGTCAATTGTATCTTCATCAGTTGATTCGTTGACATAATCTGAGGCTATCTTCTGAAGGTTAGAGAACTTCTCTTCGAACTCCTCCTCATCATCAACTCTTGTGACCAAAAGGATTATAGAATCAGGGGATGTGGGAATTGCCTCTATAACAAGGGGAATATCCCCCACTTCAAATCCCAAATCCAGATTTGCCTTTTCCATTAGTTCTCTAAAAAACTCCTTTGCTTTTTCAGAACCATATGCCAACTCACCTATCTGTAACTCTCTCTCCTGGAGATCGTGACTGCTCAAAATACATCTTATCTGATTATCGCTTATTCTTTCTATTTTCATTGAATCACTTCCCTTTTCTCAAGCTTGATCGTATTCTAATCTCTGATCAAGAATTCTGCAAATGCTAAGTCGCCACTTTGTGGTTGTAGCGTTAGTATAAAATAATTATACCACATTGTCAAGGGAAAAGGCTAGACGAATCCAAAAAAAAATGATATACTTAAGTTTGTTGCATATAAATGATGCCAAAATGGTATGTTGCATATAGATACGGAGATGATGATTCCATATGAAAAATGATCAGCTTGACGCTATAGATAAAAAGATATTACAGATGTTGCAGGTCGATGCCAGAACTCCTGTTAAGGATATTGCGCAAGAAGTTTTTCTTACTGCGCCTGCGGTTTCTGCCAGAATCAATCACTTGATAGAAGAGGGATATATTACTGGATTTCATGCGACACTAAATCCGCAGTTGCTTGGATATCACATAAAGTCCTTTATCAATCTTGAAGTGGATCCCAAAGATAAAAAGGATTTCTATGCATTTATAAACGAGAGGGTCAATGTTGTGGAGTGCAATTGTGTAACTGGGGATTATTCCATGTTGTTGGAGGTAATGTTTAAAAGCACTAATGATTTGGATCAATTTATCGGAGAATTGCAAAGTTACGGTAGGACCAAGACACTTATAGTATTCTCGACACTAATAGAGCATCGCGAGATTATCGTCAATGAAGAATGATAAATTGTGAAGTTTGGAGGATGTTATGATTGTAACAATGTTAAAAGGTAAGATTCACCGCGCCACAGTAGTTCAGGCTGAGTTAAATTATGTCGGAAGTATTACTGTGGATCCGGAACTCATGGAAGCTGCGGGAATTCTTGAGTACGAGAAGGTACAGATTGTTGATGTGGAAAATGGCAACAGATTCGAGACTTATACTATAGAGGGCGAGAGAGGCTCCGGGATGATTTGTCTCAACGGTGCTGCGGCTAGACAAGTGCAAGTTGGGGATCATATTATTTTAATGGCATATTGTCAGATGACAGCTGAGGAAGCGGCGGATCATGCTCCAAAAGTTGTCTTTGTAGATGATGATAACAAGATAGTCAGAGCAACAAACTATGAAAAGCACGGAGAAATCAGATAGGATTCCAATATCTGGAGGGTAAGATATGCTTGAAGGCGTTAACGTTTTGCTGGGAATTACCGGCAGTATTGCGGCGTACAAGATGGCAGGAGTTGCCAGTGCGCTCAAGAAGATGAATTGCAATGTGGATGTTATCATGACAAAAAATGCAACGGAGTTTATCACTCCCATGACATTTGAGACACTGACTCATAACAGATGCGTTGTGGATACTTTCGATAGAAACTATAAGTTCGACGTTGAGCACATATCCCTTGCAAAGAAAGCGGATGTGGTTCTCGTTGCGCCTGCATCGGCCAATATAATAGGAAAGATGGCCTGTGGAATTGCGGATGACATGTTGTCAACTACCTTAATGGCATGTAAGGGGAAGATTTTAGTGGCACCTGCGATGAATACTGCCATGTATGAGAATCCGATTGTCCAGGAAAATATTCAGCGGTTGAAGAACCATGGAATAGAGATTATAGAGCCGGCTACCGGACTTCTTGCCTGCGAGGATGTGGGCAAAGGAAAACTCCCGGATGAGGAAGAGCTGATTGACCATATTATCAGTGCTTCGGTTTCCGAGAAAGACCTGCTTGGGAAGAGAGTTCTTGTTACAGCTGGAGGAACGAGAGAACCTGTAGATCCTGTAAGGGTAATTACCAATCATTCCACTGGGAAGATGGGATATGCAATTGCCAAAGTGGCGAGAGACAGAGGTGCGGAGGTGACCCTCGTGAGTGCACCGACAAATCTGAGGTGTCCGACGGGAGTTAAGAGAGTTGACGTTGTTACAGCGGAAGATATGTTTGACAGAGTAACTGAGATTTCGGACGATATGGATATAATTGTGAAAGCTGCAGCGGTGGCTGATTATACACCGAAATCAACTTCAGATCACAAGATAAAGAAGTCAGATGGTGAGATGAGCATCGAATTGATGCGAACTAAAGACATCTTAAAGTATTTGGGTGAGAATAAAAAGCCTGGGCAGATTTTGTGTGGATTTTCCATGGAGACGGAGAATCTCATAGAGAACTCCCAGAAAAAATTGGTTGGAAAGAATGTCGACTTGGTTGTGGCGAACAACCTTAATGTCAAGGGAGCCGGATTCGCCGGCGATACCAATGTGGTGACAATTGTGAAGAAAGATGGGATTGTAGAACTTCCATGTATGTCCAAGCGAGAGGTTGCCTCTAAAATATTCGATGTAATCAATGAGCTTAAAAAAGATAATTAAATATGATTTTGTAGAAGTTTGTTAATATTTCTCTTTAAAATTAAAAGGATAAAAGCTGCCACGTATGTGACAGCTTTTATCTTCATGAGAAAAGTAAAATATAGTAGTTGTGTTATAAACTTATAACCTAATTAATTAAGCTTTTGCCAGAGTCATCTTAACGTCCTCTGTCAAAAGATCTGTGTAACTGTAAGACACTATATGGTTCTTATCGGAATTGTCGTCAACCTTTACCAAAAAGATACTTGGATAAGTGTCTGTTATTACACCTTCAGTGACATCGACCTTGTGTCGACCTAAGTTACACCTTACAATAACTTTACTTCCAATGTGCTTTGAAATAGTAGAGCGAACTTGTCCTACATTTGTCTTAAGCATAATTGATCCGACCTTTCTCCTATCGCGTAAGATAGGTTTGATGCGCTTCTTACCTTACTTAATATAACCACGATATGTAGAAATACAATGTTAGTATACCACAGAATATTGTGCTTGTCAAATCAAAAAGCGCAAAAAATGGTGTAAATGGTCCGAAAAAGTTGTTCTACAATTGGAGAAAAAGTATGTACAACTTAAGAAAACAAGCACCTTAGACGAACCAAGGTGCTTTTAGTATTAGGAAAAAATTATTTAGGTGGAATAACCATTTTTACATTTTTTAATCTTCTTGGGACCGGACTTCCAAATTAAATCTTATGATCTTTTTCGCGTGGAGCAGTGTCGCCATAATGGTGACTTCCCCTGCATTTAGGCAGGTTATGACCCCCTTTGAATTGATTGTAGCAATATCTGAGTCAGAGCTACCATAGAGAGGCACCTCGTCTGAGATACTTGGCTTAACAATTGTAACTAATTTATATACATCCCCAACATTTAGTGTGTCGGGTGTTTCCGCAAATTTGAGGCTTATGGCCGTAGGCGTTACATTAACTCTGACTTTCAATCGCTTGATAGTCACTTTTCTTCGATTCTTGATTTTTACTTTAATTGTTGCTGATCCAACGCCATTAGCGCTGATATATGCTTTCTTTGTGTTCTTGGCAACTTTGGTGATCGCGACGACATCAGAGTTGGATGTAGAAAAATACGCTTTTTCTTTTTTGGAAAGATTGTAGACGCGAATTTTATAGTCATCGGTTTTGACAAGCTTAAGCTTGGTGACATTGAGCTTTGGAGCTCGACGTCTGGCCGAGACTTGTTTTGACGGAATCCAACACGTTGAGAAGCATAGAACTAGGATCAGGAACGCACTGATAATGCGAGAACATTTCATAATGATCCAACCTTCCGTATATCTATTGATTTTTTTGTTTGTATTATAGTCTACCAACTTGCTGTGGCATAAAAATGTCAAATTGATAAATATTTTCGACTGTGATATAATTTTGACATAATGAAGCGCGATAATACATATGGAAAGCTTTGCGCAAAACACGATTTTGTTTAGGAGGAAGAAAGATGCAGCATATTTTAATTGCAGACGATAATAAAGATATTTGTGAAGTATTGGGAAATTATGTGGTTCAGGAAGGCTATGAGCCCATAATGGTAAATGATGGCATAGAGGCCATCAACATGTTTAAAAAGTGTAATCCTGCGGTCGTTCTCTTGGATATTATGATGCCGGGGCTTGATGGCTATGGGGTTTGCAAGAAGATAAGAGAAGTTTCAGATGTGCCAATCATCCTGATAACTGCCAAGGGTGAAGACTATGAGCGCGTGATGGGGCTTGATATCGGTGCGGATGATTATGTCGTCAAACCATTTAGTCCTAGTGAGGTTATGGCCAGAATACGCGCCGTGCAGAGAAGAATAGGAAGAGCAGAGGATGACAGCCAGAAAAAGAGCATGACGGTTGACAATCTTACAATCAATATTGATTCATATAATGTATTTATAGGCACGGAAAAGATTCCGCTCACCAAAAAGGAAGTTGAGACGATGTGGATTCTTGCAAGCAACCCTAGCAAGGTATTTACGAGAGATAATTTGCTGGACAGTTTGTGGGGACAGGATTACTTCGGAGATAGTAGAACTGTGGATTCTCATATCAAGAGGCTGAGGTCCAAACTTGACAAAGTTGAGCATCCAAGCTGGGAGATTAAGACTATTTGGGGGCTCGGATATAAGTTCGAGATAAATTTAGAGGAGTAGTGATTAATGAAGAAAATATTCTGGCGAGTTGCCCTTCTGTTTGTCATTACTCTGATTACATTTACGGCGGTAGCCGGCCTCATCTACACGAGATTCAATCGTCACAATATCATGAATCTGTACAAGGATGAACTGAAGAGTTTGGCCAGCACGGTGTCCGAGCATGTCTACGATGCGTCGGAGGAATCAGATAATAAGGGATTAAACTCATACCTAAGTGCGCTAGAAGACTTTGGAGAAATCCGAAATGCTGATATATGGATTGTCTCGAACCCCAATTCCAAGACACCTCTCAAGGAAGAGCTGGCAAATGTGAAGATCAGTGATGTCGAGGATGCCGGAGAGAAGACCAAGGCGCTATTGTATATGGCATTTCAGGGGAAGACCAAGAGTTATAGCAGCAGAGATCAGATATATGAACTTGACATAATGCACGTGGCGACGCCTATTTTGGCCCAGGAGGGCGAGGTTGTCGGCGCGGTTTTGGTAAATGGTCAGATGGAGTACCGCGAGAGCTCTCTCTATCAATACCAGGGGTATATGACATTCAGTATTGTCATTGCCTTTTTGATTTCGTTGATTGTGGCAACATACTTTTCCAGGAGACTTGTCAAGCCGATCATCAAGCTCAAGGAGATGGCTATCGACTTGTCTGAGGGCGATTATAAGAAAAAATCAGAGGTCAACAGAAGAGATGAGCTCGGAATGTTGGCTCAAAGCATGGATATTCTGTCTGACAGGCTTTTGGAAGCTGAGGAGTTCAGAGACAACCTGGAGAGAAACAGAAGAGACTTCTTTTCTAACGTCTCACATGAGCTGAGAACGCCTATTACTGTTGTTAAAGGGTATTCAGAGTTGTTGGCTGACGGCATTGTCAAGGATGAAGATAAGAAAATGGAGTACTACGAGAGGATTCTCCACGAGTGCACAGGTATGGAGCGCTTGGTGTCAGACCTCTTGATTCTTTCCAAGATGCAGAATCCAGACTTTGAATTGGAGAAGGAGCCGATTAATGTAATTGCTGTTATGCAGGACTCGCTGAGGGCGCTGAGAGTGATTATGGACGAGCGGAACATTTTTCCGGAGCTTACGTATAACGATGAGCGGTCGTTTGTATTTGGTGATTACGACAGAATCAGGCAGCTTTTTGTGATTATACTTGAGAATGCGGCGAAGTATGCGGATTCTGACACGAAAGTCGACATATCGATTGTGCGTCAGGACAAGAAGATAAATATTACAATAGAGGACGAGGGGATACCGATTCCGGAGAGCGAATGGGATGCGGTATTTGAAAAATTCTATAGAGCTAATAATCACGGGGACAAGGATGGATCGGGATTGGGACTCATCGTTGCCAAGAATATTGTTGAGAGACACAGTGGTAGGATTTGGGTTGATGGAGATGGTGTGAAGAAGGTAGCATTTCATATAGAATTAGACGAGACTGAGATTGAGGAGTGACATTTTGATGGATAACAGTATCAAACAGAGAATAAACTACGGAGAGGCGGTATTGCTGGCTATTGTCATTGCAATCGTCCCTCTGTTGGTGTCGGTAAAAAGGGTTAAGCTAGATCTCTCCAAGTACAATTGGTTTGGCGAGGGAGAGACGAGGCTTGACTTTTTCCTGTATTGGAAGGGGATTGCCCTTTTGATAGTAGCTACTGCGTTGGTTCTTATCGTATTTTATCGAGTGATGATGGCGATTAGGCGAGACAGGGAAAAACTCTCTTTTGCAGCGGCTACCGGATATCGCATGTTTGATCTCAAGATATTTGGGTTGATTGGAGCATATACAATTATGGTGGCATTGTCGCTGGCTCTCTCGAATCATAAGCATGAGGCCATATGGGGAGGATATGATCAATGGGAGGGATCTCTTATCATCATGACTTATATCATCATATTTGTCATAGCTGCTTTGACTGTGAATGGGGAGAGAGAACTTGGAATCATAAAACATGCCATTCTCTGGGGAGTATTTGCTCTGGCGCTGCTAAGCGCTCCTCAAGCCTTTGGTCATGATTTTTTCAGGACTGAACTTGGAAACAAGGTACTCACATTTATGAGCAATGAGGAATTAAAGATTAGTTTTAACTTTGAAAATGGTCGCGTCTACTCGACTATGTTCAATCCCAATTATGTTGGATCCTATGTGGCGCTGATGTTTCCGATTATTGCTTCATTTATTTGGTTTAAGAAAAATATTTCTGACATAGTGAAAAGCGTCATTGCCATAGTTACTTGTGTGTTGTTGATAATTATGCTCGTAGGAAGCGAGTCTCTGACAGGCATGGTTGCCCTCGGTGGAGGGGCTGTAATTGCACTGATTGTAAATCTCATCAATCCAAGGAGAAACCTCCTTAAAATCTGT
Organism: Eubacterium xylanophilum ATCC 35991; assembly: GCF_000518685.1. GTDB lineage: Bacteria > Bacillota > Clostridia > Lachnospirales > Lachnospiraceae > Eubacterium_F > Eubacterium_F xylanophilum. The sequence goes on from NZ_JAEB01000001.1 coordinate 30,080, forward strand.
GGAGGGGCGGCAGCAGTGGCGATTCTTGTGATCGGAGTTTTGGTGAGTAATAGGGAAGTATTTAATTATGGAATAAATAAGATTTTTAATTCCAGCAAGGATAATTTCTTCATATCAAAGATTGAGGATGCCGAGGATGGAATTGTTTTGACGACACAGGACGGCGAATTGATGCTGACATATAATCCGGATGAAGAGGCCGGTGTGACGTGTGATGAAGGGGACATCGTGCCGGTATATGACAAGAGTAATACTTATACTATAGAGGGATTTGAGAAGATTCAGCTGACACGCGGAACATTTCCCTTGGATAATAGAATCTATATGAAACTTGGAATTGACACTCCCGGGGATGGGCATCACTATTCAGTCGTGATGGTAGATGATCACGACTGGAGCAAAAAAGGCGATGAAAAGAATGATTTTAGTGTTGTTCACTACAGATATTGCAATGCTTTTGGAAAGCTTGATGACATCAGAGATATAAAGACGAAGGGATTTAAGAATCATATGCACTTTGCCAGCAGGCGCGGTTATATATGGTCAAGAACATTGCCGCTTCTTGGGAAACATGCATTTGTTGGATGCGGATCGGGAACATTTGTCTATGAGTTTCCCAATTATGATTATGTGGGACTTGAAAATGTGGGCTACTCGGGATCAGTGGTGACGAAGCCGCACAATATGTACTTGCAGATTTTTGTGCAAAATGGTCTGCTAGGGCTTCTCGCTTTTGTGGGATTGTTCTTGGTTTATGTTTTTACAACTGTTGGAATATATAGAAAAGGATATGGAAAGCCCGCGGTTAGGAGGATGCAATCGGGAATTCTTGTCGGAACATTTTCCTATATGTTGACGGGGCTTGCCAATGATTCAGTGATTGCAGTGGCACCGCTGTTTTGGTGCTTAGTTGGCGTCGGTGTCGGGATCAATGTCTACTGCGCATCGGTTGGGAAGGTCGAGGAGTAATTTCTCAACAGTTTCGGCTTCCTTTGGCATATCAGCAGTTCGATAAGCCTTTGCAAGATTTTTGAGAGATTTTGTAAATGAAAAAAAATTTTCATCAAAATCGCATAAGGTCTTGAAATTTCCCACGCCATATGATAACTTTAAATCTGTGTTAGTATATTTTGACAAGTCCAACATGGGTCTGTCAATAAGTTTCATTACTAGCGCTTGATAGTGATTGATATTTGCATCTTCCGTCTGCGGCAGAGGAATCTCGGAGGAGTTTACCTTGAGTAGCGGAAGATCTGATATATCCTTGGATCGGGTGTGGTTTGCCTGTTCCTCGCGGTCCCAGAATCGCTCGGTTTCTCGGCGCTCCAGCTTGTCTGACTTGGTTCGTTGATATAGAATCCAAGCACCTGCAATAGCGAAGATTATGAGAAAAATTGGGACTGGTATATTAAAAATCATTTGTGGTACATCCTTTCTGTGTGCTGCAATGGTTCGAAACATTTCACAAGCTTTATTAAAAAGGGAGGAATAACAATGTTGAACAAGAAAAAGCAGCGTTTTGTCGCAGGTATTATCTGCGGTATATTGGTGATTGCCATGCTTGCAGGTATAGTTGCATCATTTGCACCATCAATATAATATATTTTATTACAGCATAGACAATTATGCAAGGGAGGACTTTTGATTGAGGATTAGAAGATTGTTTGCGAGCCTTCTCATCTTGTTTATGTTTATGGTGATTTTGCTTTACATGTATATTTCGTACAATAGCATTAAGCCGGCGGCAGACAGGATTACCAAAGGGGTTCGAATCGAGACGATTGACGTTGGCGGGATGACCGGAAGTGAGGCATCTGCGGCGGTTCAGTCATTATTGCTTGAGAAGAAGAGCAGAGCAATAGAAGTGGATATTAATGGAAAAAGTGTGGTCTCAAACTTGGGTGAGATTGGATATGCATATTCTGTTGATAAGGCAATTGGCGAGGCGCTGAAAGTCGGAAAGCGCGGAGGAATTGCAGAGAATTATGGTGAAATCAAAAAGGCAGCAGCCGGCGAGATTTCGTATGGTTTTGAAGTTGAGTTTGACAAGGACGTGCTGACAGATTTTGTCAAGACAGAATGCAGAAAGCTCTGTACAAAGGCTAAAAATGCATCGATCAAGAGAAAAAATGGTCAGTTTGTATATACTAATTCCCGCCCGGGAGTTAAGATGGAGATGGAGTCTACTGTAGAGTTGATTGCAACCAAGGTAAATGAGGAAAAGAGCGGAGATGGCCTGATTAAGGTAGTTGTTCCGGTCGAGGTTGCAGAGCCTAAGTATTCCAAGAAGTTGGTTAAGAGGTGTAAGGACAAGATCGGATCATTTTCTACGGAATACAATCCTGGCAATGTCAATAGAAGCAAGAATCTCGCTAATGCTGCGAAGTTGATAAATGGTTCGGTCATCTATCCGGGAAAAGTATTTTCTGTATACAAGACCATAGGGCCGATTACTAAGAAAAATGGTTACTTCGAGGCTGCGTCATACAACAATGGAAAGGTTGAGGAGACAGCTGGCGGAGGAGTTTGCCAAGTGTCTACAACTCTTTACAATGCAGTCCTCAGAGCGGAGCTTGAGATTGTATCAAGAAGCCCACATTCCATGGTTGTAAGCTATGTTCAGCCATCTATGGATGCGGCTATGGCCGGGGATTACAAAGATTTTAAGTTCAAGAATAATACCGATGTGCCACTCTACATAGAGGGTTCGGTCTACAATGGCACCATATACTTCAATATCTACGGAGAAGAGACAAGACCTGAGGGAAGAACCATTCGCTTTGAGTCAAAAGTTGAACAGGAGATAGAGCCGGGAGCGGACAAGGTGACTTATGACAATACAAAGTATAAGTCCTATGTTGCCGTGACTCAGGAGGCTCACAAGGGATGCAAAGCTTCGCTGTGGAAGATTGTAACGGAAAATGGAAAAGAGAGTAAGGTGCAGGTGAATTCAAGTAATTACGCTGCATCACCTAGATATATAGTTAAGGGTACTAAGGAAGCAGTGGTTGCAACTCAGCCACCTGCCACTAAGGCGCCTGAAATAAATGATGATGAGGATGACGACGAAAATGTCGGAAAGACAAGAGTTAAGAATTCTTCAAAAGTGAGTAATGGGGCAGGAAATGCGAATAATTCAAATGCCGGAGCAGGCAATGTCGGCAATAATGCCAATGTAGACAATGCCAGAAGTGAGGCGGCAGGTCAGGGAAATGACCAAGTAGGAGAATAGCATGGATGTTTTGATGGTATCGAGCATCGGGCTTGGAGCTGTCGATGTCGATATGGCAAGTGGATTTGACGAATTCGTGGTCCAAAGGGTGTTGAAGAATAGAAAACTCGCGGAATCGTGCTTGAAAGATGTGGCTGAGAGATTGCAGTCTCAGGGGCGGAATATTTTTCTGGCAAGCGAGGATGGAATCTTGCACAATTTTTGGCAATATGCAGAAGAAGAGGATTCGGGAATATGTATCCACTTCGAAAATGTTCCGATAATGCAGGAAGTAGTAGAAATCTTAGAATCTCGCGACTTGAATCCCTATGAGATAAGCGCGAGGGGAATAGGGTTTGCGGCGGTGACCAATGGCATGCAATTTGTGGATGAATTCTTGCGAGATTATCCGCAGTACTTTGGTTTGATCGGCGTTATTGGATATTTGACTAAGGGAACAGAGAGGGTTATGTTGCAGCGAGGCGAGAAGCGATATCTCGTGCCTCCGGGCAGATCCTGGTGTTGATATACTCTCGGAAAGGAGTTTTATATGAGACAAGAAGAAATACTTAATATTATATCTACCAATTCTAAAGTATCCAGTGAAGATTTGGCGGCGATGCTTAATACAACAAAAGAGGAAATAGAAAATTATATCTCAAGGATGGAAAGTGAAGGGATTATCTGTGGTTATCCGACACTTATCAACTGGGATAATGCAGATAATGATATGGTCACTGCGCTTATCGAAGTTAAGGTGACACCGCAGCGTGGAACAGGCTTTAACAAGATTGCGGAGAGGATATACAAATTCGACGAAGTAGAGAGCGTATATCTCATGAGTGGTGGATTTGATCTGACTGTCATGATTAAGGGAAGGACCATGAAGGAAGTCGCGATGTTCGTGGCGACCAAGCTTTCCCCGATGGAGTCGATTCTCAGCACATCGACACATTTTGTTCTCAAGAAATACAAGGAATACGGCTTGTCTCTTGTAGAACAGGGAAGCGAAGATGAGAGAATGCTTATTACCCCTTAATGATTGTTGGTCGCGATAGCGTGAGCATACAATTCAGTCATTTCATCAGAAAGGAAGATTCATTATGAGAGATCCATTATCAAAAATGGTACAGGAGATAGAACCATCAGGAATTAGAAGATTTTTTGACTTGGCAAGTAACATGGACGATGTTGTTTCCCTCGGTGTGGGAGAACCTGACTTTGACACCCCATGGCATATTAGAGAAGAGGGAATATATTCGTTGGAACAGGGAAGAACGTATTATACAGCTAATGCGGGACTCTTGCCTTTGAGAAAGTCGATTTGCAAGTATCTTAAGAAGAGAATAGATGTAAAATATTCCGCCGACGAGATTGTCGTTACGGTGGGGGGAAGCGAGGCGATTGACGGAACATTTCGCGCAATGCTGGATCCGGGCGATGAGGTGATTATACCGGAGCCTTGTTTTGTGTCATATTTGCCATGTGTACAGATGGCAGGAGGAAAACCGGTTAGGATTAGCCTTGAGGAGAAAGACAAGTTTAAACTCACTCCCGAGAAGCTGTTGGGCGGAATCACAGACAAGACTAAGATGGTGGTTCTTCCATTTCCAAACAATCCAACAGGTGCGGTTATGAGTCGTCAGGAGTTAGAGGCGATTGCTGAGGTGATTATCGAGAAAGATCTGTATGTTTTGTCAGATGAGATCTACTCAGAACTTACATATAGTGGAGACCACGTATCTATTGCCAGTCTTCCCGGCATGAGGGAAAGAACAGTGGTAATCAATGGATTTTCTAAGTCATTTGCCATGACAGGTTGGAGATTAGGCTATGCAGCGGGACCTCGTAAGATAATCGAGCAGATGATAAAGATTCATCAGTTTTTGATTATGAGTGCACCTACGACTAGTCAGTATGCAGCTATAGAGGCGCTTGAACACGGAATGAAAGACGTAGAGAGAATGAGGGTCGCATACAACCAGAGAAGGCAGTTTTTGATGGAGAAATTTAGCGAGATGGGAATTCCATGTTTTGAACCATTTGGAGCATTTTACGTATTTCCAAATATTCAGAAGTTCGGAATGTCAAGCGAGGAGTTTGCCACAAGACTCCTAGAGGAGAAGCATGTGGCTGTAGTTCCCGGAACTGCTTTCGGAGTATGTGGGGAAGGTTTCCTGCGAATTTCTTATGCATATTCTATAGAGGACTTAAAGGTTGCATTAGATAAGATACAAGAATTTATAGACAATTTATAGTCTTTATGATAAAATTATTATGTATGAGAAATAGTATGTTAGTAGGATTTCGCTGAGAAAGGAGTTAATAGATGGCTACATTAAAGGCAGAACACGTTAATCCTTTTCTTATGGCGGCTAAGAAAGTAATACAAGATGTGTGTTTCATTGATGTTGAAGTCAAGAGACCGATCATCAAAGAAACGACATTTGGCGATGATATATGGGTAATTATCATTGGCGTTACCGGAGAAATCAAAGGGCAAGTGCTACTTGCGATGGACGAGAAGAATGCATGTGGGGTTGCATCGAAGATGTGTATGATGGAAGTCTTGCAGATTGATGATTTTGCAGCGAGTGCATTGAGCGAGTTGGGGAATATGATTATGGGCAATGCAGCTACTGTATTTTCTGCAAAGGGAATAGGCATAGACATTACACCGCCAACTCTATCTCACGGTGAAGTGGAATTTAAAAGCACATATGTCAAGAGTTTGTGTGTACCTATGGGTGTTGGAGATATTCAAGTTGACCTTTTCTTGGCGCTGAAAGAAGATAATTGAATCATGATAGGGAGGTTTTTGTAAAGTTGTGATTAATATCGTTTTACTTGAGCCAGAGATTCCAGCCAATACGGGTAATATTGGGAGAACTTGCGTCGCAATCGGTGCGAAGTTACACCTAATTGAGCCGATGGGATTTAGAATTAATGAAAAGCAAGTTAAGCGAGCAGGGCTAGATTATTGGCCTAAGCTTAATTATGAAATATATGACAGTTACAGTGATTTCATGGAGAAAAATGCTGGAGCCAAGATATATATGGCAACCACAAAAGCAAAGAAGATATACTCGGAAGCTGAGTATGAGGATGGTTGTTTTATTATGTTTGGCAAGGAGAGTGCTGGTATTCCGGAAGAAATCCTTGTAGATAATGAAGAGAATTGCGTCCGAATTCCTATGTTTGAGGATACGAGGTCACTCAACCTAGGAAATTCAGTTGCAATATTTGCATATGAAGCTATGAGACAGCTTGATTTTAAGACCCTTAACACTGAGGGAGAGTTGCACAGGCTTCATTGGAAAACTACTTAAATTCAACGATTGTTACGCCGTAGCCACCTTCGCCGTACTCACCGAGACGGTAAGTGGCTATATTTTTTTGCTTTCTGCAATGGGCCTGAACGGCGTTTCTGAGGGCGCCTGTTCCCACACCGTGGATGATGGTGACCTGACTTAGTTTGGCAAGATATGCATCATCCAGGTATTTATCTAGGAGAGGTATTGCCTCATCGACCGTTTTTCCAATGAGATTAATGCTAGATGTGACGGACATGGATTTACTCATTCGAAGTTTGCCCATTTCACTTCTTTCTTTGTTCTTCTCCTTGGTTTTCATCTTGGTTTCATCCTCTAGGAACTCTAGGTCGCTTATATTAACTTCGGAGCGCATGATTCCCATCTGAACAAAGAGGTTACCCTTGCTGTTGGGGAGAGTGCTGACTGTTCCCTTGATTCCCATAGAATGAACCATAACTACGTCGCCGATTGCAAGATTTTCGGCGGCTTTTTTGGGCTTTTTGCCAGATGATATACCGGCGGACTTGGTCTCTGTTTTATCCAATTCTGCGCGAAGGGCAGCTCTCTCTGCTTCCATTACGCTCATGTCCGGACCTGCTGAATTCATCCACTTGTTGTATTTTCGAATGGATTCGTCTGCAAAATCCTTGGCTTTTTGCAAGATCTCATTGGCTTCATCGTTGGCTTTTTTGAGAATGCGCTCTCTTGCATTATCGATTCTCTCGTTTTTGGCCTCCAAATTCTTCTTTTGACGCTCTATGTTATCGCGATAATTTGCCGCCTTCTGTCTCTCGATTTCAAGTTCCTTGCGTGTTTTGTCAAGGTTTGCTATCACGTCCTCAAAGCTCCTTGCATCTTCATTTACAAGTCCCTTGGCATGATCTATGATATCCTTAGAAAGTCCCAATTTTCGAGAAATAGTAAAAGCGTTACTCTTTCCCGGGACACCTATAATGAGCTTATAAGTTGGCTGCATTTTTTCCACGTCAAACTCGCAAGAAGCATTTTCAACATTTTTGGTTCTCAGAGCATATTCCTTGAGTTCGCTGTAGTGCGTAGTTGACATGGCTGTGACGCCACGGTTTAGAAGATTGTCAAGGATTGATATGGCCAATGCGGCACCCTCTACGGGATCGGTTCCCGCCCCAAGTTCGTCAAACAGCGCCAAGGTTCGCTTGTTGGCCCTGTTGAGGATATAAACGGTATTTGACATATGGGATGAGAAGGTACTGAGACTCTGCTCGATACTCTGTTCATCGCCGATATCTGCGTAGACCTCTTCAAATACACAGAGGTGTGATCCGTCAAATGCCGGTATGTGGAGGCCCGCTTGCCCCATCAAGGTAAATAGTCCGACAGTCTTAAGTGACACGGTCTTACCGCCCGTGTTTGGACCGGTGACAATCAAAAGTTTATAATCTCGGCCGAGAGTGACGTCGATTGGAACCACTTTATCTCTTGGAATAAGTGGATGACGTCCCTTCTTAATCTCTATGTAATTCTCGGAAAAGTTCGGTTCGCTGGCTTGCATTTTCTTGGACAGCTTTCCCTTGGCAAAGATAAAATCAAGTTCAGCAAGCAATATCACATTCCTCTCAAGAGTCTCTGCTTCCGGGGCGCAAAGGGCGCTGATGGCAGCAAGAATCTTGTCAATTTCCTCTTTTTCTTTGATGGCTAGCTCTGCCAAATCGTTGTTGAGTTTTACAATTGCCATTGGCTCGATGAAGAAGGTGGATCCCGTAGAGCTTTGATCGTGAATCATGCCGGGAACAGCTGATTTGTACTCTTGCCTGACAGGCAGACAGTAGCGACCATTTCTCATGGTGATAATGCTGTCTCTGAGCTTATCTCCGGCGGCATTTACTTCCTTGGTGAGCTGCTCACGAATCTTGTCATTTGTTGTCTTTATCTGGCGTCTGATGGATTTGAGAGCGCCGCTGGCATCGTCGCTAATCTCATCTTCGGAGATTATGCAGCGGTTGATCTCTCTATAAATATCCGGAAGGGGATTGATGCCCTCGAATCGACCTGATAGAAAGTCCTTGCCCTCTTCCTTGGCATCATAATCTGTCGCTCTCTTGGCACAAGCCAGAAGGGCTGAGACGCGCAAAAGTTCGCTGATTCCAAGGGTTCCTCCTTTCTCGAGAGGAGTCAAAAATGGTCTGATATCCGTCAGACCGTTGAAGTAAAGGGCTCCATTGTGAAATATTCTATTTAACGCATGGCTTGTCTCGGCCTGCATCGCAGTGATTTCACCTATATCAGAAGAAGGGCGGAGTCTGGCAGCCTTGTCTTTGCCCAAGGGCGAATCTGCCTCTTCCACCAACATATTAATTATCTTATCGTATTCACATGTCTTAAGTACTTTTTTGTTCAAAAGGTTCACATCCTATCTGTTTAATAACCATATTATATTGATTTTGCGCGGGCATGTCAATATTTCCGTCGAATTTGACTTGCATTCTTCAATGTGCTATAATTGTCGACAGCATGAATTTTTTAATTAGAAAGGTTATAAGAAATGGAAGAAAAGGCAATTAGAGTGGGTTCTATGGAGGAAGAAAAAGTGAATAAAACATCGAGTGTGCTCGGTAAAAGGGCGCTTGTAGCTATAACTGCCTATATGGTTTTTTTGACAATATATATTCTCGGCAATAGAATATGTATTCTGATGACGGGATATGAGATTATATCCGATGTCATGCTGGCGACCACGAAAGTGTTGGAATTCTATCGCTTTATGTGGATTGGTGGCATTATCATGGCGGCCTACCTGGTATGGGTGTTGAGAAAAAAGCTGGTTTCAATTGACATTATATTCTTGGCGGGATATTTTCTATTTCTCGCATTGAGTGTTGTTGCCAATAGAGATTTGGGATTTGGCAGTAACCTTATGGAGTCAGTTAAGATAGGTCTGGTTATCGTTGATTTCTACCTATTGGGAAGAGCCATTGACAAGGCTCAGTTCGACTATATTCTCAAGCGCGTGGTTTTGTTCGGACTCTATGTATGGAACATAGGATGTGCCTTGTCTCTGTGGACGTATTTTATCAACTACAAGGGGTATTATTGGTTCTCAAGTTTTAACAGACCAAGCCGTCAGGGAATTATGTCGGGACGTCTCTTCGGCGTTTTTTCCGATCCAAACTATGCGGCATTTATCTCATTTTTGTTTATAGGGGCGATTGTCTATCTTTATAAAAAGGTAAATAGCAAAATCATCAAAGTTTTGTTCGTGATAAGTGTTGTGGTAAATGTGGTATATATCGTGCTTTCTGTGTCGAGATCATCATATGTAACGATTCTTTGCTCGCTTGTAGTGGCGTCAGTTTACTACACATATGTGAAAAATGGTACGATATTCAGTTTGAAATCCATAGGTTGGGCAGCTCTCAGGGCAGCAGTTGCTGTTGGAGGAGCGCTAGCTCTGTATTTTATAGTTCTCTTCGCTTTCCAGGGAGTTGGCTATGCAGTGACTCCTGAGCGCGATGTAGAAACAGAATTTGAGCGCGAGGATGTGACGGAAGAGAATATTTCCAACAGTCGATTCAGAATATGGATGGACTACACGGAGCTTCTCAAGGATCGTCCTCTTACGGGATTTTCTGCCAGAGGTGCTTTGGAGTATGCCAAGAAAAAAGATCCAAACTCATACCTTGCAGACAGACAGTACAATACTCACAATATGTACTTGTTGGCCTTTGTGCAGACGGGTATTCTTGGAGCGGGAATGATGATAATCTTCCTTGCGTACCTGTTGATTATGTCCTTGAAAAACATGAAGAAGTTTTGCACCAATACGGCGTTTGCCCTCTCTGTTTTCTGGGTGGTTTCGAGTTTTGTATTCTATTTCTTCAATGTGGGAGTGTTTACTTCATACAGATTTGAGACAATGCTCTTCTGGTGGGCGTTGGGTTATATAGGTGGTTGCATTTATGATGATAAAAAGAGCAAAAGTGTCGGTGATAGTGCCGGTATATAATTGTGAGAAATATTTGGATGCTTGCATAAAAAGCATAATTGCACAGACATATGAGAATATAGAGCTCTTGTTGATAGATGACGGGGCTACAGATAATAGCGGCGAAATCTGTGACAAGTACGTCAAGCCTTCCGGGGAAAATATTCCGACGGAGGGAAGAGAAGTCAAAGTCTTTCACCGAGATAATGTGGGAGTAAGTAGGACAAGAAATTATGGGATTTCTGAGGCCACCGGAGAGTATGTTGTATTTGTCGATAGTGATGATACTATCGAGCCCGACATGGTGGAGTTTTTGGTCGATAGCGTGGAAAATAATGACTGCGAGTCAGCGTTTTGTGGGACTATTTACGATTATCCCGACGGCAGAACGAGAAACTTCCCGGAAGAACGCGTCAAGGTGAATCTCAGCGGTCTTGGGGCAATTCGTGAGATATTGATTAACAAAATAGCATTTGCCGGGCCAGTGTGCAAGATTTTTCGACGAGATGCGATTCCGACGGAGTTTTTCCCAACGGACATCAGCATAGCAGAAGACGCAGTGGCTCTTGTGGGAGTTCTAAAGGGAATGAAGCGTGTTTTTGTTGATACCAAGCCACTATATCATTATAATCGTCGCGAGGGAAGTCTCACAACTGCTAACTTTTCTAAGCGCGACTATGATGTTATAATTGCCTACGAGAGAATAGAGGAGATGCTTGCTGGATGCGGCCTTGACAGAGAAGTGAGTTTCAGGCAGTTTATCGCTCATTTCCGCGTATATGATAAGTATGTTCTCAGCGAGAGGAAACTCCGAAAAGAAGAACAATACAAGTGGTTCAAAGAAAATTTTTCTTCTATAATCAAGAATCCATATATCGGAAGAAATCGCAAGATAGCTCTGAGAGCTATGATGATTAGCCCAAAACTATATAGAAGAATTATTAAGGCGACAGCCCGATAGAAAATACCTAGGAGGAGACCGGATGAGTATCAAGAGTTTATTGTTTAAAGTATTTTGTCTCCTACCTATAAAAGAGGGAATTGTTTTGGAGAGTCATCCCGACTTTTCGGACAATTCCTATGCTATTTATAGGGAATTGATAAAGAGGGGATACAACAAAAATCATCCCATATATTGGATGGTTCATGACATGACGACAGAAGATGATATGGACTTGCCGGAAAATGTGGAGAGGATTCCCCTGGATGGCGGAACATTTTCCATGAAGATAAAGCGACTTCTGGTGCTCTATAGAACCCGTTGCATATGTGATTGCAACCGCTATATCTACAAGAGGCGAGATGGGCAACTGAGAATTCACCTGGGTCACGGCATGCCGATTAAGTACGTGAAGAGCTATACAAACCTAGAACAAATAGGAGATGTAGATTACTATCTCATGTTTGGAAAGTACTGGATGGATTTCTATCATGGCACGATAGGAATTCCCGAGGAGAAGCTGTTGCCCATTGGGTATCCCAGAAATGACGAGTTGAAGGGCGATTCTGAGAGCGACGAGAGATACATCATCTGGATGCCAACTTACAGGCAACACAAGAAAAATGGTCCGGCCACCGAGACGAGATTTCCATATGGAATGCCCGAGGTGGAAAACGAGGGGGATTTGAAGGCCCTTAATGCCTGTTTAGAGAAGCTAGGAGTCAAGATGCTATTTAGACCCCACCCTGCACAAGATCTGGGCGTATTTGAGCGCGTAAAGCTGTCTAACGTGATTGTGGCAGATGACGAGTACCTTAAAGCGAGAGAAAAATCCCTCTACAGTATTGTTAGAGATTCTCTTGCTTTGATAACGGACTACTCTTCCATATACTTTGATTATTTGGTGACAGGCAAGCCGATCGGCCTTACGTTGGGAGATGCTAGAGAGTTCTTTGAGCACAATACATGCGTCTTTGAGGATGTCAGGGAGAGTTTGGCAGGCTGGAAGATCGATGGAATGAGAGATTTGTTGGACTTTATCCAAGCTGTGTCTGAGGGAGGGGAGAAAATTGATGCTGTTCTCAGAGATGTAGAGGATGCGCGGAATATTTTCCTGGATCAACAGGACAGACCGACGACGGAAATAGTCCTTGATTACTTGAATATCGACTAAAGAAAAATGAGAAATTTGAAAAAAAGACTTGACGTGCATAGTCAGACTGTGTTATTCTAGTATGGCGATGAATTAGGTCTTTTTTTTATGCCTAAATTTATGTTAGTAAAAATACGGAGGTGACGAGATGCGTACTAAGATAACTTTGGAATGCACAGAGTGCAAGCAGAGAAACTACAACTTGACCAAAGATAAGAAGAACCATCCGGACAGAATGGAAACAAAAAAATATTGCAGATTTTGCAGAAAGCACACATTACACAAGGAGACTAAATAATTTTGTGTAGTGTCTGAAGAAAGGATGTGTGTAGAATGAGCGAAGAAAAAGCTAAGAGCAATGGAAGTTTTTTCAAAAACATTAAAGCAGAATTCAAGAGATGTACATGGCCTAAGAAGGACGATCTCATCAAGCAATCTGCTTTGGTTATCGTTGTATCTATCGTCCTTGGCGCTGTTATTGCAGGTATTGATTGGATCATTCGTCTTGGCATTGACAAAGTGCTAGGTGTTTAATTAATTGGAGGTTACTATGGCAGAAGAAGCAAAATGGTATGTAGTACATACTTATTCTGGTTATGAGAATAAGGTTAAGGTTGATATTGAGAAAACAATTGAAAATCGCAATCTTCAGAATCAGATACTTGAGGTTATGGTACCTATGCAGACAGTTGTTGAGGAGAGGAATGGTGAGAAAAAGCAGGTGCAGAAGAAAATGTTCCCTGCATACGTAATTCTCAACATGGTAATGAATGATGAGACCTGGTATGTGGTGCGTAATACAAGAGGTGTTACGGGCTTCGTTGGACCAGGATCAAAACCGGTTCCGCTTACAGATGAGGAAATCGCCAACATGGGATTCCTTGAAAAAGCTGAGGAGGCTCCATATAGCATAGGCGACGAAGTAATGGTTACTACTGGTGTTTGGGAAAATACCAAAGGTGTTGTACAAGAAGTACATCCAGCTAAACATATGGCAGTTATCGTTATTGATATGTTTGGTCGTGGAACGCCGGTTGAGATTGATTTCTCAGAATTAGAAAAGATATAAATAATTTAGGAGGACAACTTAAATGGCTAAGAAAGTTGAAGGATATATTAAATTGCAAATCCCAGCTGGAAAAGCAACTCCAGCACCACCTGTTGGTCCTGCACTTGGACAGCATGGTGTAAATATTGTTCAGTTTACTAAGGAGTTCAACGCTAAGACTGCTGGACAGGAGGGAATGCTTATCCCTGTTGTTATTACAGTATACGCTGATAGAAGTTTTAGTTTTGTAACTAAGACTCCACCAGCTGCAGTTTTGATTAAGAAGGCTTGTAAGATTGAGTCAGGTTCAGGTGAGCCTAACAGAAAGAAAGTTGCAAGTATTTCAAAAGATGAACTTCAGAAGATCGCTGAACTCAAGATGCCTGACTTGAATGCAGGTAGCATTGAAGCTGCAATTAGTATGATTGCTGGAACAGCTCGTAGTATGGGTGTTACAGTAGAAGAGTAATAAGAACGAACATCTTGCAAGAAATTGCAAGCAAACCGCCGATTCGAGAGAATCAGGCAAACATAAATTTTCGCATCGCAAAAGAGAACTAATGTCATAAGGACGTTGTGGGAGACATTGAATCCTAAAAATGTTCGCTAATACCACTAGGAGGTTTTTATTTATGAAGAGAGGTAAGAAATACCAAGAGTCAGCAAAATTGATCGATCGCATGACTCAGTATGAACCAGAAGAGGCAATTGACCTTGTTAAGAAAACAGCAGTTGCAAAATTCGATGAAACAGTAGAAGCACATATCCGTCTCGGTGTAGATGGACGTCACGCAGACCAGCAGGTTCGTGGAGCGGTTGTTTTGCCACACGGTACAGGAAAGACTGTTCGTGTCCTCGTATTTGCTAAGGGAGATAAGTTGGCTGAGGCTGAAGCAGCTGGAGCTGATTTTGTAGGTGGAGAGGAACTCATCCCTAAGATTCAGAACGAGGGTTGGTTCGAGTTTGACGTAGTTGTTGCTACTCCTGACATGATGGGTGTTGTAGGTCGCCTTGGACGTGTCCTTGGACCTAAGGGCTTGATGCCAAACCCTAAGGCAGGTACTGTTACAATGGATGTTACAAAGGCTGTTAATGATATTAAAGCAGGTAAGATCGAGTACCGTCTTGACAAAGCTAACATTATTCATGTTCCAGTTGGAAAGGCTTCTTTCTCAGCTGAGCAGCTTCAGGACAACTTCAACACACTTATGGATGCCATCGTAAAGGCTAAGCCAGCAAGTGCTAAGGGACAGTACATGAAGAGCGTAACTCTTTCAAGTACAATGGGACCTGGAGTAAAGGTTAGCACAGCTAAGATTGGATAATTCTTAGAATATAGATTTAACCAAATATAAGATAATCAATCCCGCAGTGGCCAGTGGCTACTGCGGGATTTTTTCGGGAAACGCATATTGCTGGTCTTACTCACGTCGTTCGTAAGACAATTATCGGAAACGCATATTGCTGGTCTTACTCCCTATGGTCGTAAGACAATTATCGGAAACGCATATCGCTGGTCTTACTCCCTATGGTCGTAAGACAATAAACGCATATTGCTGGTCTTACTCCCTGCGGTCGTAAGACAATTAATTGTGTTGCGATGAAACTAAACATATGATACAATGAATCTTATCAATTAAATGAAAATAAGGAGGTCACACGGGTATGGATGATGAATATTGGGATGGATACTATACTGCAATGGAAGACGGATGCATTACACCTCAAATGGCAGGAGGGCTAGAAAAAAAGGATGTGGTTCATAAGCTCTTAGAGATTGGAAAATTAACAGATGAGGAGATAATGTATTGTACTGAGTTGAATATAAGAGAATATAATAAGATAAAGAAAAAATATAAAGGTAAAAATTGACATAAAAAGACAAAAAAATACCATCAAATGTCAAAATTAAAAATATGTGAAAAAAGGCTTGCAAAGGGCGTTTAAAGATGTTAGAATATGTGTAAATAGGGACCCTGTAAAAATTTAATAAAGGAGTAGAAAGCTTGAGAAAGAAATACGAAGAACTAAAGTTTACAGATGATTTTATGTTCCACAAGGTGATGGATAATCTAGAGATATGTAAGACATTGCTAGAGACAATTCTGGATGTGGAAATCGAGAGAGTGGAGCATGTATCGTATCAAAAAGTAATAGAAGTATCGGTAGGATCAAAGGGAGTAAGATTGGATGTATACCTAAAGGAAAATGTAAATAAGGTATATGACATAGAGATGCAGATTCTACAGAGAGGTGACCTGCCTAAAAGATCAAGGTATTATCAGGGAGCGATAGACATAGACTTGTTGGATAAAGGTTCCAAGTACGCAGATTTGCCGTCAAGTATGGTCATATTCTTATGTGGTTTTGACTTGTTTGAAGCAGGACTGCCGATCTATAGATTCACATATAAATGTGATGCGGATACGAGTATAGAACTAGGGGATGAAACAGCAAAGATATTTGTTAATGCCAAGGGGAGCTTAGAGGGCTTAAAACCAGGAACTACAAATTTCCTAAAGTATATGAAAGGAGAATCTCCTGGGGATGATTTTACGAGGAAACTCGAGGTGGCAGTAGATAGAGCCAGGAGAAACGAGGAATGGAGGGCTGAGTACATGACGTTGGATATGAAAATGCAAGAGAGTTATGAAGACGGCCTGAAAGATGGCAAGAAAGAAGCAGTGTATAGAATGATAGAGGGTGGGAAGTTGACAGATGAGGAAATCTCGGAGTATCAAGGAATGAGCCTAGAGGAGGTTAGGGAACTGAGGAAAGAGATGAAGAACTAAAGTTTACGGATGATTTTATGTTCCACAAGGTGATGGACAATCTAGAGATATGTAAGACATTGTTAGAGACAATTCTGGATGTGGAAATCGAGAGAGTGGAGCATGTATCGTAGAGATGAATTCATGAGGAAACTTGAAGTGGCAGTAGATAGAGCTAGAAGAAACAAGGAATGGAGGGCTGAGTACATGACGTTGGATATGAAAATGCAAGAGAGTTATGAAGATGGCTGGAAAGAAGGTTTTGAGGAAGGCCTGAAAGAAAGCAAGAAAGAAGTAGCGTATAGAATGATAGAGGGTGGGAAGTTGACAGATAAGGAAATCTCGGAGTATCAGGGAATGAGCCTAGAGGAGGTTAGGGAATTGAGAAAAGAGATGAAACGTGAATAGTTTGACAGAAAAAAATTATTTAGATAAACATACAAAAGAGTCGCGCCGATGGCGCGACTCTTTCTCACATTTGCGAAAATAAAACGATTTGTCTTATCAATAAACAGCCAATACTGTTTGAATACTCATTACTGAAGCAAGCTAAGAGCTCCCTGAGTTGACTGATTAGCATGTGCAAGCATTGATGTAGCAGCCTGCTGGATGATATTA
Organism: Eubacterium xylanophilum ATCC 35991; assembly: GCF_000518685.1. Classification (GTDB taxonomy): domain Bacteria; phylum Bacillota; class Clostridia; order Lachnospirales; family Lachnospiraceae; genus Eubacterium_F; species Eubacterium_F xylanophilum. Next base: position 47,096 of record NZ_JAEB01000001.1, read on the forward strand.
TTCTTAGAATATGTTGTCATCTCATCAGCCATATCTACATCGCGGATCTGACTTTCAGCTGCCTGCATGTTCTCTGCAGCGTTGTCATCGTTCTTGATTGTGTACTCAAGACGATTCTGCTGAGCACCGAGTGTAGCACGGTTTGTAGACAATGTCTTAATGTCATTATCCAAATTCGTGATTGCTGTCTGCGCACTTGCATTATCAGTAAGACTTGTTACGTCACTCATTGTGTTTGAAGCAAGAGAAATCTGAATTACGTTATCATTACCTGCATTGGCACCAACCTGAAGCTTCTTATTATTGAACTCAGAAATAGCCTTTCCATTAAATGTTGTTGAAGTTCCAATACGCTCAAATTCCGCCTTAAGCTGTGTAAGCTCTGTGTTAATAGCTCCAACGTCTTGAGTAGTATTGGTCTCATTACCAGCTTGAACAGCAAGTTCTCTTGCTCTCTGAAGGATAGCATGCTGCTGATCCATCATACCTTCAGCTGTCTGGATAAGTGAGATACCATCCTGAGCATTATCTGAAGCTCTCTTAAGGCCTCTAACCTGACTTCTCATCTTCTCAGAGATTGCAAGTCCAGCAGCATCGTCAGCTGCACGGTTAATTCTATAACCACTTGCCAGTTTCTCTGTTGATTTAGCTAGGGCATTTGTTCCAATTCCCAACTGTCTATTAGCGTTCATTGATTGAATATTGTGTTGTACTATCATAATAATTACCTCCTTGTTTATCCACCACAAATCCTTTTGTGGGGTCGTTTTATTAATTATAGTTTCATCCCTACCGGGATATATAATGAACCGTTCGATTCTCCATCCGAAGCCGGATCCTGTGCTCCATTAGGAAAATAGTCGGTCACTTTCAACCTTTGACGGTTTCATTATGCTGTTCAACTTTTTTGCAATACAACATTTTAACATAAAGTGTTGTGTTGCTTACAACATATATATCGACAGAGATTGTATTTACTTTACACCTTTTTTTAAATTTTTTTAAAAAATTTTCCGAAGGCGGTAATCTCTGCCTGCAATATAGTTATCGGAACATTTTTCTGGTTTCTAAAGACTTATTGTTCGAAAAACTTTATCTTTGTCATCTTGTTCAATTCCAAGATATCGTCTGGTAATGTTATAAGATGAGTGATTAAAAATGCTCATTAGCATGGCAGGCGGCACTCCATTTTGCCAGGCATGGTATCCAAAGGTTTTTCTTAGGGAATGGCAACTTATGTTTTTGCCAAGGCCACAAGCAACCGCCGCCTTCCTGATAATTCTATAAGCCTGATATCTGTCGATTGGCTTGTTGGCAACTTTGCGACTTTCGAAGATATAATCGCCGAGGCTTGGATGGTCAAGCGTCTGATAGTATGTAAACAAAGCTTCCGCCGCACTTCGGTTGATGGCAATTACATTTTCCTTTCCGGTTTTCTTTTCTACTATAATGATGTGCTTTCGAAAAGATTTGCCGTCACAGACATCTTGCCATTTTAGCGAGAGAAGATCGCTGATTCGAAGCGCAGAGTTCAAGCCCACGACTAAAAGCGCGTAATTTCGGGGTTTATATTCCGTATCAATATAGTAATTTCTAAATTTTTTGATTTGATCTAAGTCTTTTATTGGTCTCGTAGTACCCACAGTATCCCTCCTAGTGTTTATAGTACGCATAGAAATATTTATGCCTCTAATAAGTATACTATATAATAAGATGTATGTATATTTTTTTCCATTTTTCACAACACTTTATGTTAAAGTGTTGCTATAAACCTTTACAAGAATCTATGAAATAATAGACTATAGTGTTTACTGAAGGAGCACAGGGCCCGGCTGCTGCAGATGTAACCTATAGTTCATTATAACAACCCGAAAGGGTGAATCCCAAAATAAAACGACCCCGCAAAAGGATTTGCGGCGGATAAACAAGGAGGTAATTATTATGATAGTACAACACAATATTCAATCAATGAACGCTAATAGACAGTTAGGAATCGGTTCAACCGCCCTAGCTAAATCAACAGAGAAACTGGCAAGTGGTTATAGAATTAACCGTGCAGCTGATGATGCTGCTGGACTTGCTATCTCTGAGAAAATGAGAGGACAGGTTAGAGGTCTTAAGAGAGCTTCAGATAATGCTCAGGATGGTATCTCACTTATCCAGACAGCTGAAGGTATGATGGATCAGCAGCATGCTATCCTTCAGAGAGCTAGAGAACTTTCAGTTCAGGCTGCTAATGGAACTAATACATCTGATGATATCAAAGCAATTAATCTTGAAGTCAAGCAACTTAGCGATGAATTCACTAGAATTGGTGCTTCGACAACATTCAACGGAAAAGCAATCAATGGGGATAGCAGTTTTAGTGCTGGCACTACATTGCAGGTAGGCGCTAATAAAGGTGATACTATTACTATTAGTTGGACTGCAGGAGAAATGAGTGTTGACGGAATTGCTGATCAAGCAGCAGCACAGAATGCAATCAAATCATTGGATGATGATATAGTAAAACTTTCAGAGTCTCGTGCTACTCTCGGTGCTCAGCAGAATCGTCTTGAGTACACAATCAAGAACGATGACAACGCTGCAGAGAACATGCAGGCAGCTGAAAGTCAGATCCGCGATGTAGATATGGCTGATGAGATGACAACATATTCTAAGAATAACATCATCCAGCAGGCTGCAACATCAATGCTTGCACATGCTAATCAGTCAACTCAGGGAGCTCTTAGCTTGCTTCAGTAATGAGTATTTGAACAGTATTGGCTGTTTATTGATGATATCAAAATCGTTTTATTGGAGGGGCGGCCTTTGGGCCGTCTCTTTTTTAGTGCCTTTTTTTCATGGATGTGATATAATTGAATTGATGCGAGGTATTTGCCGGGAAAGGGCGGATACGGTAAAGTATGTCAGAGGAATAAGGGGTTAGTCATGAGACATAGACTGGAATATTTAAAAGACGAAGTCCGTTGTGGATTCTATATTCCCACGGCAATTAAGCAGGCATGGGCCAATTACCTAGATGTTCTAGATGTGATAGATAGGATTTGCACGAAACATGGAATTGTCTACTTTGCAGAGTGGGGTTCTTTGCTGGGAGCGGTGAGACATGGCGGGGTGATTCCCTGGGATGATGATGTGGACATCTGCATGAAGCGAGAGGATTATATCAAGTTCCGCCAGGTGGCAGATGAGGAGTTGCCGGAGGGATTTACAATTCATGATTACAATAGCTTGGATGATCACTGGATGTTTTTGTCCCGCGTGGTCAACTCGGAGAGAGTGAACTTCGATGAGGATTATCTTGCGGAGCATTATAATTTTCCATGGCTTGTTGGGATAGATATATTTTTAAAGGACTATTTGTATAAGGATAGGGCTGAGGAGAGGGCCAGGTGCAAGGAAGTGTTGCGTCTGATTGCCATGGCCGATACAATTCGCGAGAAAAAAGGGACTAGGGAGCTTATTGATAGATTAATAAGAGATATAGAAGAAAAATATTCCGTAAAGTTGGCGGAGAAGAGTCCGCTGCAGATATCTCGCGAGGTGTATGGGTTGGCGGAGCGACAGATGGCAAGAGTGAAGAGAGAGGATTCTGACCTCATGGAGCAAATGTTCCCGTGGGTTTTAAAAGATGTTGTTCCGGGTTATCCCAAGGAGTACTTTGATCATATTGTAAGACTCCCTTTTGAAGATACAACTATGCCTATGCCGGCATATTACACTAAAACCATGAGATATGGGGACTACTTGGCTATACACAAGAAGTGGGACGGACATGATTATCCGTTTTTTGAAACTTCCAAGCGAATCATGGAGGAAAATGCCGGAGAGAAACTTGGGGGATTTTCCTTTGACGAGGCCTTGATGGAGAGGAAAAGGCCGGAGCAAGAAAATTCGCTCAAGGTCATATGTGAGGAGTGTCTTGGGGAGATTGCCAAGATGTCCGAGGAGTTGGGGGATGCTGAGAAGCTCGCTGCTATGCAGCAGATGGCGATTGACCTGGGGACCCTGATAGAGCAGGTTCTGGGGGAGAAAAGTGATAGGGCGAAGGCTTGTGTGGCCGTGCTTCAAGAATTATGCGAGAAGATTTTTGGTATTTATACTGCGATAACTGAGGGTGTCGGTGGCGATATTCAGCAAGTTGGCGAACTGGAAAGTGTCATTAGGGCGCTTGAAAAAACAATAGAAGAGAATATTTTGCGGCGAAGAACAGTGGTCTTTTTGGCAAATGGTCCGACGGAGTGGGACGGATTGCGGAACATTTATCTTCGGGAGAAGGGACGACCTGACACGGATGTGTTTGTTGTGCCAATGCCTGTGTTTGCCAAAGATGCGTATGGGCAGGTTGTGGCTTCTGATGAGGAGATTGCGAAGAATGCCCATATTGAGGAGTATCCGGAGGAGTTAGAGTGCAGGGATTGGCGGGAGTTTGAGCTGGGGCTTGTGTTTGCGGATGTGATTTACAGTCAGTGTTCTTGGGATTACAACAATCCGTATCTCACTTGGCCACCGGGCTTTTATACCGGAAATTTGCAGAGATTTTCGCCGGAGATAGTATACTGCCCGTTGGCGGGAATAGGAGATTTTGGGCCGGAAGATGAACTTGACTGGTATGTTATGAATCATTATATAACAATGCCTGGGGCGATTGCGGCGGATAAGATATATGCGAGGTCGGAGTGCCTACGCCAGAGGTTTGTGGAAAAGCTCACAGATTTTTCCGGGGAGGAGTTTAGAGAAGAGTGGGAGAGAAGAGTTGTGGTTGAGCCGGGGCTTGTAAGAGCGACGGCAGAAAGCGAAGAGACTGGCGGACCTAAGAAAATGCTTGTGTGCATTGGGATTAACGAGATGTTCGAACATGAGAAGGTCTTTCTAGAGAGTGTTAGAAATAGGTTTGATATTCTCGGTGAAAATAGGGAAAATATTCAGCCGAGTATTTTTCTCTATCCTCCCGATAGAAGTGAGTGGGAGCGGGCCAACCCTGAGATGGCTGGAAAGCTGTGGGATTTGATAGAAGAGAGAGATTATTGGGGAGAGCCTCTCGAGTTTGATCCGAGATTCTGCACATTTTCCTCGTGGATAGAGCGGGCTGTCGGTGAGTTTGATGCGTATTATGGAAGTTCGACTCCCGTTATGACGGCATTTCGACAGGAGAAAAAGCCGGTAATGCTGGGAGATTTTGGTATGAAAATGGAGTGATTATATGAAGTATGAATTGATGGCATCTATGATGTGCGCGGATTATCGCAATTTGGAGCGCGAGGTGCGTGAATTAGAGGAGGCTGGGATAGATTCTTTTCATATCGACATCATGGATGGGCGCTATGTGAGGAATTTTGCCATGTCGCTAAATGATCTCAGGTGTATAAGGGCGTTGACAGACAAGCCACTGGATGTACATCTGATGGTGGAGCATCCCCTCAATACGATAAATTTGTTTACAAGCAGTTTGCGACCGGGGGATACGATATATATTCATCCCGAAGCGGAGTTTCACCCGTCTACGACTTTGCAGATGATCATAGATTCGGGAATAACGCCGGGAATAGCTATTAATCCGGGGACGAGTTTTGAAAATGTTCGAATGTTGATGAGAATTGTTAACAAGCTTCTCGTTATGTCGGTGAATCCTGGAAATGCCTCCCAGATGTTCTTGCCATATGTGAAGGAAAAGTATATTCAGCTTTTCAAGGAGCAGCCGGAGCTGGGGTTTGATATATACTGGGACGGAGCTTGTGGTGCGGATAAAATCAAGGAATATGCGCCACTTGGCGTGAAGGGATTTGTGCTTGGAACTACACTTCTTTTTGGAAAAGGTAGGCCGTATGGGGAGATAATTCCGGAGATACGAGGGTTATGCGATTAGAGTTAGCTATGGAGGAGTATAGATGAATTATGTGGTTTTACTGGCTGGAGGTGTCGGAAATAGAGTTCATGCCGACAAACCAAAGCAGTATATAAAGATTGGCGACAAGATGTTGATAACGCATACAGCGGAGGTGTTGTTAAAGTCAAGTGTTATAGATAAGATGATAATTGTGGCAGCAAGCCAGTGGGAGGATGTTGTGGGAGATGAGTTGATGGCGCTGTATCCCACTGAATTTGTGTCGAAGTTTGTAGGATTTGCAACTCCCGGGGAGACCAGACAGGAGTCAATTATAAGCGGAATGGAGAGAATTTTTAGGGATTGTGGGGGATCGGCAGATGACACTGTAATGATTCACGACGCCGCCAGACCATTTATCTCGGAGAGAATGATTGAGATATACTATTCGGAGATGCTGGGGCATGACGGTGTTATGCCGGTGTTGCCCATGAAGGACACGGTTTATATAAGCGAGGATGGGAGAAAAGTCAGCGGCCTTGTGGACAGAAGCAAGCTCTTTGCGGGACAATCACCGGAAATCTTTGTATTTGAGAAGTACTTTGTGGCATGTAAGACCATGGGCAAAGGACAGTCAAAAGGGATTCACGGTAGTACGGAACCAGCTATATTGGCGGGGCTTGACGTTGTGATGGTGACCGGAGATGAGGCGAATTTTAAGGTGACTACTGATAGCGACTTGCAGAAAGCGATATCGTTATTGAGATAAATTGAAGGAGGTAGAAATGAAGGCACTAGTGTTACATGATATTGGTGATATGAGATTTGAGGAAATTCCAATGCCCGAGGTGAGGGAAGGCGAAGTTTTGGTTCGTGTTAAGGCCTGTGGGATCTGTGGTTCAGATATTCCAAGAGCCTTTGACAACGGAGCACATGTTATGCCACTGGTTCTTGGGCATGAGTTTTCCGGCATTGTAGAGAGCGTAGGTCCCGGTGCAGATGAGGAGTGGGCAGGAAAGGCAGTTGGTGTTTATCCCCTCATCCCATGTGGAACATGCATGAATTGTTATATGGGATGGTATGAGATGTGCGAGAATTACAGTTATCTCGGATCAAGGCAAAATGGAGCGTTGGCTGAGTATGTAGCAGTACCTGAGAAGTGTCTCATAGAAATTCCGGCTAATGTTCCCTTTGAGGTTGCGGCTATGATTGAGCCATTGGCAGTAGCGGAACATGCAGTGAAAAGATTTTACAAGGCTGCATGGAGAAAACTATCCAAAGAAGGTTCTTCATTTATAGTCGAAGGACTGGGGACAATTGGTCTTTTGACAGTTATGGTTTTGAGAGAAATGGGCTGTCGGAATATTTTCGCGGTGGGTAATAAGGACTTTCAGCGGAAAAAGCTGGTGGAACTTGGAATCAGCGAAGAGTGTTATATTGATGCGTCGGATGCTAAAAAGCTCAGTGAGCTCAAGGGAGATGCGATATTTGAGTGCGTTGGGAAAGAAAATACTGTGAGACGCGCTCTGGAGTGGGCAAACCCCGAGGGGGCGGTGATGCTTATTGGGAATCCAGAGACGGACATGGATATTCCGAGAGATATTTACTGGGGAATTCTAAGAAAACAGCTGACAGTGCTTGGCACGTGGAATTCTGGTTTTGCAGTGGGGATGAAGGGTACTCAAAGTGACTGGACAAATGTGATCGAGAGATTGCAGAATAAGAGCTTTCAACCCGAAAAATTGATTACCCATCGCTATGAATTAAAGGATATATATCGCGGATTTGACCTGATGCGAAACAAGACTGAGGACTATTGTAAAGTTATGGCTGTCATGTAGGCTGTGGGGTGCGCCGTGGGCAAAAAAAACTGTATTTTTCAGCGAAAATGTGTTATAATTTTAACATAATTTTGTACTAATGATGGAAGAGAAGGCGTGATGTTTTGAATCGAAAAGTTAAACCCAAGATTAAGAGAGCGGGTAGAGGGTCGTACATTATTATGTCTCTTGGTCCGATTCTTGCCCTTATTGTGGCGGTGGCCATACTCCTCTTGATGGAAATTACGCAGATTAAGGCGACTTATAGCCTAAATGATTCGGGTTTTGAGTCTCCTTATGTTTTGTTTGATAAAGTATATTTGTTAGATAACTTGACAACTTCGGATTTTCAGGAGTTACAGGATATGTCCATACGCAACAGCAAGTTGTTTACCACCAAAACTTGGCAGGTCAGGGAAAATGCTCGGCTGAACAATAAGTATTCTTTTTTGGCAATCATACTTGACAACAAGATTGTATATACGGGTGATTCCGTAGTATATGACAAATTGTATCAGACTATAAGGGAGCAGTCGGACGGCCTTGCCAGTAAGAATGCTATGTATTATGGCAAGGATGCGAAGAATTATCTGATAAAAAAGATAGGATTCGTGACGCCGAAGGGAAAGCGAGGAAGTGCTTGTATAGTCACGAGGACGGATGTTACACTCCCTCACATAGTAATGTTTACAATTATGTTGGTTGCCCTGTTGATAATTGTGACAATTCTTGTGGTTGTGGCATTTGTGGGATATAATTATTACTTTATTCTCAGGCCGATTAGGCAGCTTCAAACTGCAGTTATGAATATTCGAAAGGGAGAACTCAGCGAGGGATTAGAGATTGTCAGAGAGAGTGAGTTTTCGGACCTTTATCAAGAGTTTGAAGACATGAGAATAGAGCTGAAGGAGTCCATCGAGGAGAGAAACAAGGTGGATTCATTTACCAAAGAGGTCATTGGAAATATTACTCATGACTTGAAGACGCCGTTGACCGCCATTACAGGATACTCCGAGGGAATTCTTGATGGAGTTGCCAGTACACCTGATAGACTCGAAAAGTACATCAAGACTATTCACTCTAAGTCGGTCGATATGGCACTGCTTGTAGATGAGTTATCTTACTTTACGAAGATTTATCAGAAGGAAGAGTCATTTAATTATTCCAAGGAAAATGTTCAGAGATTCTACTCGGATTGTGTAAGTGATTTGAGTCTCGATATGGAGACCAGAGATATTCAGTTAATTTACCAAAGTTTTATCGACGGCGATATAATTGTAAAGATTGACCGAGATAAGATAAAGCGAGTTATTAATAATATAGTGGGAAATGCACTAAAGTACATGGATAGCGATAATGGAATTATTAGATTTAGAATAACCAAAGAGGGAGATAAAGTTGTTATGGCCATTAGGGATAATGGTCGTGGAATTGAACAAGAGGAGTTACCTTATATATTCGAGAGGTTCTATAGAACGGATAGCTCGAGAAATTCCAAGACTGGTGGAAGTGGTCTGGGTCTTGCAATCGCCAAGAAGATTATAGACGAGCACGGCGGTGAGATTTGGGCAGAGAGCGAGTTTGGCAAGGGAACTACGGTATTGTTTTCAGTTCCGATTATTAACGAAGATCGAGAAGGTGAAAATTGATGAGTAATATTTTGATTATTGAAGACGAATTGCAGATTGCTGAGTTGGAAAAGGACTACTTGGAACTCAGTGGATTTAATGTTTTTATCGAGAAGGACGGAAAGTCTGGATATGCCAGAGCTTTGAGAGGGGATATAAGTTTGGTAATCCTTGATCTCATGTTACCTGAGATGGATGGCTTTGAAGTGTGCCAGAAGTTGCGTGAGGCAACGGAGATTCCTATTATCATGGTTTCTGCCAAGCAATCCGACAGCGATAAGGTCAGAGGACTTGGAAGAGGAGCCAATGATTACATGACCAAGCCGTTTAGCCCAAGTGAGTTGGTTGCTAGAGTTAAGGCCCAGATAGAGCGATACGAGCGACTTGTGGGAACATCAGGCAAGGTGAATAATGATTTCATAATTGTGGGTGGTCTCAAGATTGATATCACTGCAAGACGTGTATTTGTAGAAGGCGAGGAGAAGAGCTTCACTTCCAGAGAGTTTGATTTGCTGAGATTCTTGGCTCAGAATCCCAACAGAGCATTTTCCAAGGAGGAGATTCTCCGCGAAGTATGGGGATTAGACCCAGTGGGTGCGGACCTTGCAACTGTAGTTGTACATATTAAGAAGATAAGAGAAAAGATTGAGAAGGACGTATCTACTCCAAAGTATATTGAGACAGTTTGGGCAGTAGGATACAGATTTGTAATTGAGTAAATAATACGGAGAAGTTTATGAATGGCAGACTATTTTTCTTGGAAAAAATAGCATATGTGGCATTGCTGGTGGGTATTGTTTGTCTTGGAAGCGGATGTGAGACACAGAAGCTTAAGAGCATAGGCGGAGAACAGACGGTGGCTTCCGAGCCATCTGAGAGCCCGTTTGTCAGGACTAAAACCTATACGGGAGTCATCAAGCACATGAAAGACGGCCAGCTGGTGATATACAATCCCAGCGAGGAGAGCGAGGAGATTAGAACAATCGAGGGATATACTTCGATTGTCTCGCAAAATGGCGTGGAAATGTCGCCGGATTCTCTTCAGCTTGGAGATGTGGTTGACGTTTTTGTTGGCAGTGATGGCCGAAGTCTGGAAAAGCTGGCGAAGTCAAGGGATATCATAAGTGATTTTGATTGTTCGGGACTGGTGATCGATGATGATGAGAAGTTCATCGAGGTAAATGGTGTCAGATATAAGTACGGAAGTGGGTTCAATGCTTTTGCCGACAATCAGATTATCGAATTATCGGACATAACAAAGTTAGATGAGTTTAGTTTCTATGGTGTTAAGGGAAAGGCGTATAGCCTAGTTATGACCAAGGGACATGGATATTTAAAGCCAGATAAGTACGAGAAATTCGTGGGTGGAACCATGACTATTGGCGGTATTAGTATATTGCCGGTGACGGATAAGATGCTGATTCCTTTGCCTGAGGGAACTTATGATGTCAGCATGAAAAATGGTGATATCGAGGGTGAAAGACAGATAAATATTCAGCGAGGCAAAGAATATGTACTAGATATGTCAGTATTTAAGAGCAAGGAAGTTGGAAGCGGAGCTGTGGTATTTAAGATCGATCCGGTTGGGGCAGATCTCTATATCAATCAGCAACTGACAGATTATAGCAAGCCGGTTTCGCTAAAATATGGCAAGCATTCAGTTAGAGTTGTGTTGGATGGCTATAGCACTTACTCTGGAATTATAGATGTTCAGACGGCCAATCCAACGGTAAATATAAGTCTTGCCAATAAGGATGCATCAGTGCAAGAAGCTGACGAAAAAGCTGATAAAACAAGTAAGACGGAGAAGAGTGAAAGCTCTAATGACACGGGAAGCGGGTCAAAATCGTCAAGCGTGGAGAAGTCGGAGAATGTAACTGCCGACCAATATGACAATGATCATTCGATAAAGGTTGAGACGCCGAAGGGCGCCACCGTTTATCTTGATGGTACATATATGGGAACTGCTCCTTGTAGTTTTCCCAAAAAAATAGGAGACATTACACTTACACTGGAAAAGAGTGGTTATACGACAAAGAGCTATTCTGTCACTACGATAGATGATGACAAGGATGTTCAATGGAGTTTTCCGGATTTGACAAAAGAATAATGTCGGATACAATTGATAGGAGGATTATGTTATGGGTTACATGGAAACTTACAAAGAGTGGCTGGAGAGTCAGACATTCGATGAACAAACAAAAGAAGAGCTGAGAAGTATTGCAGGAGATGAAAAGGAAATCAAAGAGCGTTTTTACGCAGACTTGGAGTTTGGTACCGCGGGACTTAGAGGTATAATCGGTGCCGGAACTAATAGAATGAACATGTATACAGTTCGCAAAGCAACACAGGGACTTGCCAACTATATAATAAAGAAAAATGGTCAGCAAAAGGGTGTTGCTATAGCCTATGATTCTCGAAGAATGTCACCGGAGTTTGCTGAGATTGCTGCATGTTGCCTCGCTGCCAATGGTATTAAGGCATATGTATTTGAGAGCTTGAGACCAACGCCTGAACTCTCTTTTGCAGTCAGAGAGCTCGGATGTATTGCCGGCATCAATATTACAGCGAGTCACAATCCACCGGAATACAACGGATACAAGGTTTATTGGGAGGACGGAGCACAGATTACTCCTCCAAATGATACTGGAATTATGGATGAGGTTAAGGCAGTAACGGATTATAGTATTTGTAAGAGCATGTCAAGAGAAGAAGCTGAAGCTCAGGGCTTATTCGAAACAATCGGTGAAAAGATAGATGATAGATATATAGAAGAATTGAAAAAAGTTGTTCTTCATGGAGATATAATCGGAGAAGTGGAAAAGGATCTGAAAATTGTCTATACTCCGCTTCACGGAACGGGAAATATTCCGGTTAGAAGAATCCTCAAAGAGCTTGGATTTACCAATGTCTTTGTTGTTCCGGAACAGGAACTTCCGGACGGCGAGTTCCCTACAGTTAGTTATCCTAATCCTGAGGCAGAAGAGGCGTTTGAGTTGGCTCTTGCACTGGCAAAGGAAAAGGATGCAGATCTTGTTCTGGCAACAGACCCGGATGCCGATAGACTGGGTGTTTATGTGAAGGATACAAAGTCAGGTGAGTACATCTGCCTTACAGGAAATATGTCAGGATCATTTCTTGCAGACTATGAGATCGGTCAGAAGCTTGCTATCGAGGGCAAACTTCCTGATGATGGAGTTCTTATCAAGACTATTGTTACGACAAATTTCGTCGATGCTATCGCTAAATCATATGGGGTTGATGTGGTTGAGTGCCTCACAGGATTTAAGTGGATAGGTAGAGAGATCCTCGGCATGGAGACAAGCGGTAAAGGACAGTATTTGTTCGGTTTCGAAGAGAGCTATGGATGCCTTATCGGCACACATGCCAGAGATAAGGATGCAGTTGTTGCGTCAATGGCACTTTGCGAGGCAGCAGCCTACTATAAGAGCCAAGGAAAGACAATCTGGGATGCCATGATTGAGCTCTATGACAAACTTGGATATTACAAGGATGCAGTTGTAGCAATTACACATAAGGGAATAGAAGGGCTCGAGAAAATCAAGAATACTATGGAGAATTTGAGAAATAATCCACCACAGAGCTTTGGGGATTATAAAGTGCTCAAGTTCAGAGATTATGAAAAGGATATAATCAAAGATCTTGCGACCGGAGAGGTTACACCTACAGGACTTCCTAAGTCCAATGTTCTCTACTTTGAGTTGGATAACGATGCTTGGATCTGTATCAGACCTTCCGGAACAGAACCTAAGATCAAGATTTACTACGGAGTTGTGGGAACTAGTATGGAGGATGCCAATGCTAAGTCAGCTGCACTTGGTGAGATTGTCAAAGACTTGGGAAATTAGTCATTAGGAATGGAGAATGTGTATGAATGATGTGGTAAAAGCTTGGATGAACCCCGCTCTTCTAGATGAAATGGATGAGGGAGTACTGAATGCGCCACAGGACATTTTGGGGATGCATTTTTATGAAAATGTTCAGATATTTGTAGTGCGCAGACCGGGAGCTAGACGAGTTTGGGTGTTCGACCCTGAGGGGACGAGAGATTTGGAGCTAGAGCTGCTTGACGTCGGCCTTGGAATATTTGGCGCAGATATCAAGAATAAGAAGAAGCAGTTCAAAGACTATAGAGTCAGGATTGAATACAGTCCTGGGGATGTTGTGGAGACGGCTGATCCGTATAGTTTTGAGACAACATTTACGGAATTTGACAGATATATCTTCGGAGAGGGAAGACACTTCAAGGTGTTTGACAAACTTGGAGCCCATCCGGGAGAGGTGAACGGGGTCAAGGGAACACACTTTGCGGTGTGGGCGCCGGATGCCAGAAGCGTAAGCGTTGTGGGAAACTTCAATATGTGGGATGGAAGACTTCACACTATGAGGCTTTTGGGAGAGAGCGGAATATTTGACCTTTTTATACCGGATGTGGGAGAAGGGGCAGTTTATAAGTATCAGATTACTTCGAGATCGGGAGAACTTCTGTACAAGACGGACCCCTATGGAAACTATGCTGAGCTCCGTCCGGGCAATGCTTCCGTGGTCACCAGTTTAGAGGGATATGAGTGGAATGATGAAGATTATATGAAAGCTCATGCCAAGAAAAAACGTGAACAGCGAGACCGCGGACCGATGAATATCTATGAGGTGCATCTCGGGTCTTGGAAGAAGCGAGTAGAGGACGATGACAATGGATTTTTCTCCTATCGTGAGCTTGCTGCAATGCTTGGGGATTATGTTGTGGAGATGGGATATACTCACATCGAGCTAATGGGAATTTCAGAGTATCCATTTGATGGCTCGTGGGGATATCAGGTTGGATGCTACTATGCGCCAACCAGTCGATATGGCAATCCGAAGGATTTTATGTATTTTGTAGATGAGATGCATAGGCGGGGCATCGAAGTGATTCTCGACTGGGTGCCTGCACATTTTCCTAAGGATGCGCACTGCCTGGGAAATTTCGACGGACAGGCTCTCTATGAGCACCCGGATAGAAGGCGTGGAGAGCATCCGGATTGGGGAACATATATCTTTGATTATGGCAGGAAGGGCGTTCAGAACTTCTTGATTGCCAATGCTCTTTTCTGGATAGAGAAGTTCCACATTGATGGATTGCGCGTTGATGCAGTGGCGTCGATGCTCTATCTTGATTATGGAAAGCAGGACGGTGATTGGCTGCCAAACGAAGACGGTGGAAATGAGCACTACGAAGCGGTTGATTTTCTTCAGAATCTCAATACAGCTGTTGCAAAGTATCATCCAGATGCGTATATCATCGCGGAGGAGTCTACGGCATGGCCTGGAGTGACAGAGCCGGTTGAAAACGGTGGTTTGGGATTTTCCATGAAGTGGAACATGGGATGGATGAATGACTTCCTAGAATACATGAAGTTGGATCCGTATTTTAAACAGTTCCACCATGACCAGCTGTGCTTTAGTTTGTCCTATCATCTCAGTGAGAGGTATATCCTTGTATTAAGTCATGATGAAGTGGTTCATGGAAAATGTTCGCTTCTCAACAAGATGCCTGGATTGAAAGGCGACAAGTTTGCAGCGCTCAAGGCGGCATATGGTTTTATGTACGGACATCCCGGCAAGAAACTTTTGTTTATGGGGCAGGAATTTGCTCAAGAGAGAGAATGGTCCGAGATGAGAAGCCTTGATTGGTTCTTGCTTGACGAGGAGCCTCACAAGGGAATCCAGAGATTTGTTAAGGACTTCAATAAGCTATATAAAGATTATAGTGCATTGTGGTACAATGACAATGATATGATGGGATTCGAGTGGATGGATGTTGCCAGTGCGGAGAGTAGTACTGTGGCATTTGTCAGAAGGGGCAAGACCAAGAGAAGGCAGCTTCTGTTTATGGTGAACTTTACGCCGGTTGGTCATGAAAAGTATCAGACCAAAGTTCCATGTGGAGGAACATTTAGAGAAATCATGAACTCCGATAAATCCATATACGGGGGTCAAGATAGATTGAACAGTGAACCGATTAGAGCAAAGAAGAACAAAGGGGAAACTTCCAAAGCAGGAGATGGAGAGTATTACATCGAGTGCAATTTGCCACCTTTGTCTGTTGTTGTAATGGAATATGATTATAAGGATTGAGTATATATGAGTGAAGAAAGAATTGAAAGCATGGCAGACTATGAAGATGCTATAAATGCTTCGTTTAAGAGATTAAGAGAGGGAGATATCGTCAAGGGAACGGTGGTTTCTGTTGAGGAGGATGAGGTGCTAATTGATCTTCATACCTTTAGTCAGGGGGTTATACCTTCAGATGAGTACAGCGATGATCCTGATTTTCATGCTATGGATGAGATCGCTGTTGGGCAAGAACTGGATGTGATGGTTCTATATGAAGATGATCAGGGGCGCACAGTGACTTCTCTTCGCGAAGCAAATCGCAGCAATGGCTGGGAAGCGCTAAGAAATGCCATGGATTCTCACAGACGCTGCAAGACCAGAATCAAGGAGGTTGTTCCATCTGGAGTAGTGGCATATGTGGAGGGAATCAGGGGCTTTATCCCTGCTTCAAAGTTGGATTTGAACTATGTTGAAGAAGAAGATTTAAAAAATTTTCTTGGAAAAAATGTAGAAGTTTATCCAATAACTATTGACGAAGAGGGGGATAAGCTGATATTATCAGTAAAGGACGTCTTGCGAGAAGAGGCGGCAAAGGAGCATGAAGTTAAGCTCTCAGCGCTGCAAAAGGGCTTCATCACAACGGGAAAAGTGTCGCGAATCGAGCCATACGGCTGCTTCGTTGATATAGGTGATGACTTGACAGGTCTTGTTCATATCTCGCAGATTGCCAATAAATTCATCAAATCACCAAAGGAAGTTGTCAAGCTGGGAATGGAAGTTAAGGTTAAGGTTCTTGATGTGGAAGAAGGCAAGATCCGACTTAGCATGAAACAGGCAGAGATGGATGGCTCTGAGCTTGACCAAAAGGAAGATGATTCTGAAAAAATCGAGTCAAAACTCGAGTACCATGATGACGAGGAGGCGACGACAACCCTTGGTAGTTTGCTTGCGGGGATCAAGATTGATGAATAAGTAACAGGGAAAAATGTATTGGGCGTAATAAAGATAGGAAGGCGAAAAGAAATGAAAAAAATGAAAAAAATGATGACTGGAGTGCTCTCAGCAGCACTAATCGGAAGCATGGTATGCTCATCAGTAGAAGGTGTTGCATATACAGGAGATGCTTCACAATTCTTGTATGAAGAAGATGCAGGAATACAGAATGAAAAAGTAAAGGGAATGTACGGGGAAGCTAAGAATGCTCTTGGCGCTGCAAAGACAAAAGTTGATGGCATTGATGGAGTGCTAAAAACAGCCAAAGCTAACTTTGATGCCAGCACCCAGAGACTTACTGAACTTCGAGAGGAAAAGCAGAAGATTGTTGATGGACAGGCCAAGGCAAGAGAAGATCTTAGTGTTAAGAAGGAAGAGCAGAATAAATTACAGAGTGAAAAACCTGCAAAGAGAGAGGCGGCGGATGCTGCACTAACTGCGGTGGAAAAAGCAGAGACGGATCTGGAGACTGCCAAGGACGAACTCGGTGAGGCTAAAGTACAGTTTGATAAGGGCTCAAGAGGCTTTTTCGAGACCGTTGGCGCCACAGGTGCACTTAATGCACTCGATAGAGAGGGAAAGAACAATCTCGGTGCTGACCTCAGGAAAACAGATTCATCAGGAAAAGAGTTTTCTTCATATACTCAGAATGGAGAAAAGGACGATGCAACAAATCTTGATAATATGAAAGAATCCTTGGAGATGATTAAAAAGGCTAATCTTATTCGCAAGAATGAGAATTATCTAACAGCTTGCAATAGCGTTATGCTCAAGGTGTCTGATACTCTCATGGCTATGTCTCAGTCAAATGCCAATTGGTCAGATCAACATCTAAACCATGCTTCATCAGCCGGAAGTAATTATAATATAGGCGAGAATATTGCATGGAATTACGGATCTGATCCATTTATTCAGTGGTATGACGAAGAGAAAAATGTATATATCGAGATGCAGGAAAATCTTGATCTTGATGGTGATGGCCAAGTTGGAAGTTCTGATACGCAGACTGGACATTATACCAATCTCTGCAATGCAGGATACAAGACAACAGGATTTGCTATATGTACTCGCGGTAGCATGCATGGTTGGAATACATATGCACAGTCATTTTCCAACGCCTCATATAATGGAGAAACTGTATACTCTGTAAGTGATTACTATGATAGATTTATGGAGTACTATGACAATTTGACTGTTGTACCTGAGGAAAAAGTTTCGGTTGCAGAGGGCAAAGTTGAATCGGCAAAGGATGCATCCCAGGATGCTGAAGCAGAGTACCAGGCTGTTGTAGATAATATTGCAAAAGTTGCAAAAGAAATATCAGAAATACAGAGTGCTATTACAGCTTACAATGTTAACAGCGGAAAATACAACAAGAGTATCTCAGAAGAGGAAGATGAAAATGAGAGACTTGAAGGTGTAGTTGCTGATTATACGGATAAATATGCGGCAGCAGTTGAAAACTATAATACGAAACTTGCTGCATATGAAAACGCCAAAAAAGCATATGTAGAGGCATTTGGCGTGGATCCTGAGACAGGTATGGCTGTAGGTGAAGGCACAAATAATGACGAAAATAATAAAGAAAATAATAAAGAAGAAAACACTACAGTGGATGATAGTTCAACCAATGTGGAAAACAAGGAAACTACTCCAAGTGAAGGTAATGGAAATAATACAAATAATGCCGGTACAGATGCAAGTACTGTTCCAACCAGTGCGCCAACGGGCATGCCAGCCAGCACTCCTGCCAACACTCCTTCCAGCACTTCTGCCAGCACTCCGAGTGCTTCTGTAAATGGAGCTAATAATTCTGGTGCGGCATCAAATGATATTAATAGTGTTAATTCATATATTGCAAAGCCGGGAAAGGCCAAGATAAAGTCCGCTAAGAACCGCAAGAAAAAGACAGTTGTTGTGAAGTGGAAGAAAGTGAATGGAGCAAAGGGATATCAGATAAGATATGCTCTTAACAAAAAGCTCACTAAGAAGAAAAAAAGCAAGATTACTGTTAAGACTTCATGCACAATTAAAAAGCTTACTAAGAAGAAAAAGTACTATATTAGAGTAAGAGCTTTCAAAGTTGCAGCCGGCAAGAAGCGCATATATGGTTCTTGGAGTGCAGTTAAGAAAGTTAAGATTAAAAAGTAATCATGTAATTAATATAAAGGAGAAGGGGAATTGAGGTTTATACACATATCCGATCTTCATTTGGGGAAAAGACTTAATGGATTTTCTCTTATAGAGGATCAAGACTATATAATCAGAAGTATTATAAATATAATTGAAGAAGAGAAGCCGGATGGAGTACTTATTGCCGGAGATATCTATGATAAAGCAGTTCCATCTGAAGAAGCAGTGAGACTATGGGACTTCTTCCTAGTTAGTTTGTCAAAGCTTGGAGTCAAGACATATGTAATTAGCGGAAATCATGACTCGGCTGTTCGTCTGTCCAGTTACAGCTCCTTGATAGAGGAGGAAGGAATATATCTTTCGCCTGTATATGATGGAAATGCCAGAAAACTAACATTGACAGATGAATTTGGTCCACTGAATATATATCTTCTTCCATTTATAAAACCTGCAACTGTGCGCAATTTGTTTCCGGAGGAGACGATTGAAAATTATACAGATGCATGCCGCGTAGCAGTTGAACAAATGAATGTAAATGAAACTGAGCGCAACATTCTTGTTGCGCATCAGTTTGTTACGGGTGCAAGTAGGTGCGATTCTGAGCAAATTGTAGTAGGGGGCATAGACAACGTTGATGCAACAGTTTTTGACGTATTTGATTACGTTGCCCTGGGACATATTCATGGTAAACAGCGAATTGGTCGAGACAGTGTACGCTATTCTGGAACGCCACTCAAGTATTCTTTATCAGAAAAAGACCATATAAAGTCAGTTACGATTCTAGATATTAAATCCAAAGAAGATATAAATATAAGTGAGAGACCTCTGGTTCCGTTGCGAGATGTTCGCGAAATCAGGGGAGCTTATGATGAGTTAATGTTAAAATCAAATTACGAGGGAACAGATGTCAGAGATTATCTGTCAGTTGTATTAACTGATGAAGATGATATTCCCAATGCGTTAGCTCGACTTCGGAACATTTATCCGAATATCATGAAATTAAGTTATGATAATGCCAGAACAAGAGAAAATAGAACAATAACTGACACTGCTGATGTGGAGAAAAAGTCGCCGTTAGAGCTGTTTGAAGAGTTTTATGAGACGCAAAATAATCAGCAAATGAAGGATGTACAGAGAGAATATGTAACAAATATGATTAATAAATTGTGGGAGGAGTGATTGTATGCGACCTTTGAGAATTAAGATGTCCGCATTTGGACCATATGCGGGAGTTGTTGAGATACCGATGGAGGATCTTGGGAGCAGTGGGCTTTATCTGATTACCGGTGATACCGGGGCAGGAAAGACCACTATTTTTGATGCTATTTGCTATGCACTCTATGATAGTGCAAGTGGTGATAATAGAAGTAATACCATGCTTCGATCAAAGTATGCGACACCAGAGACACCGACAGAGGTGGAACTCATATTCCTTCACAGAGGAAAACAATACAGAATCAAGAGAAATCCGGAATACATGAGGCCTGCGTTAAGAGGTGATGGCTTTACTAAACAGGTTGCAAATGTTGAACTAGAGTGTCCGGACGGAGAAATTGTGACTAAGAAGAAGGAAGTTGGAGATAGAATAGAGTCAATTCTTGGGATAAATAGGAACCAGTTTTGTCAGATTGCTATGATTGCTCAGGGTGATTTTATGAAACTCCTATTGGCGGATACTAAGGATAGACAGACGATATTTAGGCATATTTTTAAGACTGGTCCTTATCTGTCACTGCAAAAGAAATTGTATGAAGAATATGCGGAAATTAGCAAGGAAGAAGAGCAAAATAGAGCCGGAACAGAACAATATATCTCCGGAATCAAGACAAAGGAAAATGATCCGCTAGAGATGCAGGTGGAAAAAGCCAAGAACGGAGAGATGACAACTGGCGAAGTAATTGCTTTGATGGAAGATTTGCTTGAAAGAGACCAGAGGGAGCTTAGCGGGCTTGCGGATAATCACAAAGAAATGAGTGAGAAGCAGGAAAAAATCGTGAAAGAGCTTACTAACGGGGAAAATGTGGAGAAGAGCCGTCAGGAGTATGCGAATGCGGAAATAAAATTGAGAGAAGAACTCGAGCGAGAAAAGGAGATTTTGGCTTATTTTGAGGAGGCTAAGAAAGCGCTAGAGGAAATGGAGCCAGAAACTATCAAACTTAATAGCTTGAGAGAAGATTTGGAATCTTATACCAAGCTAGACAATAATAATAAAGAAGTATTAAGGCTTAAAAGTGAGATAGAATCGAAGAATGCCCAGATTAATACAATCAAAGAAAGTATTGATGACTTAAAATGTCAGATAAAATTATATAAAGATGAG
Organism: Eubacterium xylanophilum ATCC 35991; assembly: GCF_000518685.1. Lineage (GTDB taxonomy): Bacteria > Bacillota > Clostridia > Lachnospirales > Lachnospiraceae > Eubacterium_F > Eubacterium_F xylanophilum. Next base: position 67,934 of record NZ_JAEB01000001.1, read on the forward strand.
CTTGAAAATTTGGATGATTCTAAGGCGAGTAAAGTCCAGCTCGAAAGTGAGAAGAAAGAAGCTACATTGCGTCAGGAAGCTCTTCTGTCTCTTGAAAAGGACTTGAAGCAGTATGAATCTTTGAAGCTAGACTTGGAGAAAAAGCAGAATATTTACATGCAATGTGACCAGATGTACAACGAATTGGATAGTAAGTTCAAACATCTCAAGCAACTTAATAGGGATGACAAAGCCGGTATACTTGCAGAGAGATTGTCAGAGGGGGAACCATGCCCAGTTTGTGGATCAACTTCTCATCCAAAACCTGCAACTCGAGGAAAAGAGGTGCCATCAGAGACGGAACTCGATGAGTATGAAAAAAAGGTCGATGATGCCAAGAATGCTTTAGATAAGAGTGCTAGTGAGGCAGGAGAGTCCAAGGGTAAATTAGTTACCATGTCTGAGAATCTGGTCAAACGCGGCAGAGAAATCGTGGGTATAGAGGATGTGGAGAAACTGAAAGCAAGTATCGCATCAGAAAAAGAAACAATAGGTGAGCGAATTCTTCTAATCCAAGATAATATCAATAAGATACAGAAAAGTATAGAAAGAAAAGAGGAGCTTGAACGACTAATACCTGCGAGAGAAAAGAAGATTGCAGATAGTGAAGAAGATTTGAAGAGGTATTTTTCAGATGTTCAAAACAGTGAAATAAGCCTTGCGGAAAAGGTAGCAAGCCTTAATGCACTCCGACAGAATCTTCGTTTTGAGAAGAAAGAGGAAGCTGAAATAGAAATCAAAAACCTTGAAAATAAGATTTTTAAGACCAAAGAGGCATATGATAATGCAGAAAAGAATAGGAATGATATACGGGGCAGAATTCAGAAACTTGAGACGAAAAAAGAAGAGCACAAAAGAATAATAGAAGGATATGATGAAGTTGATCTGGGCGCTCTTAGGGAGAAGAAAGCTGCAATTGATTCTAGTTTAGAGGAGCTCAATTCGAGATATAATGGTGTATTTGCGAGAATTAAGAGTAATCAGGATATTCTTGATAATATTCGCGCAAAAAATGAGGAACTGGCAGAAATAGAAGAAATTTACAAATGGAAAAAGGATCTTGCTGATACTGCCAATGGAAAGATTAGCGGGAAAGACAAGATAACTCTGGAGACTTATATCCAGATGACCTTTTTCGATCGCATAATAGATCGAGCCAATATAAGGCTTTTGAAGATGTCCAATGCACAATATGAATTGATGCGTAAGAGAGAGTCAGATACTAAAAGTGCGCAGAGTGGACTTGACCTAGATGTGATTGATCACTACAATGGAACAACCAGAAGCGTCAAGACACTTTCAGGTGGTGAATCCTTTATGGCATCTCTATCTCTAGCCTTGGGATTATCGGATGAAATCCAGCATGTTGCAGGAGGAATACAAATCGATACGATGTTTGTTGACGAGGGATTTGGATCCCTTGATCCGGAATCCCTTGATCTTGCATACAAGGCGTTGGCGGATATAAGTGAAGGGAACCAAAGACTTGTTGGAATAATATCTCATGTGGCGGATATGAAAGAAAGAATAGATAAGCAGATTGAGATAAAGAAGAACAGGGACGGTGGAAGCGGCTTTAGGATGGTTTTGTAAGGGCTAATTATATGGCAGAGAAATAATTGGTTTTTTCGAAAAAGTATTGATTTTACGAAAAAGTATTATATCTTTCGAAAAAGCATTGTCTTTTTCGAAAAAAGTATTGACTTTTTTCGAGGGGGAGGTATACTAAAGTGGTAAGTGTCACTTTGGAGAAGAAACATATTATCAAATACAAGATGTAGAGGAGCAGATAATGAATAAGATTATAGCTAGATTTGCGATGATAGCAACTATTATACCTATTATGGTTGGATGTGGAAATGAGAAGTCGAAGGTAAATAAAGAAGATTATGATGTGGTTTTAGAAAGCAGGACGGAAAGTAGAGAAATAGTTCATGATATTATAAAACTGCCATTAGAGAATGAGGTTGGTATAAATAATGGATTTCACTTATTTGATCAACTCGTTATAGAAAAAGAGGGGAAGCCTGTTGTTATATCTAGAATGGAGAATGAAAAAAAAGATAGGATGCATTTCACAGTATCCGAACTACAGGACGATGGTACTTGGAAGACCGAAGACCCTAAGTGGAATGATGCGTGTTGCGGAAAAGATCGGTATGGCGCATTACAATTTATGTTTTCACCGAATAACGAATTATATGTTTTAATGGTAAAACAAAATTTTTCTAATCCGATATTGCGTCATTTAAGCCCAGATGGAGAAACATATGATATAGATCTAGGAAGTGTTATAAAAGAGAATCCCAATCGTACGCTTTTGGGAGGTAAATTTATTGATAATTCAAGGATTGCTTTAAGTTTAGATGTGGTTAGTTTTTCGAGTGAATCAAATCTGGAAAAAAAGAAAAAGCCATCAAACGAAGATGAATATAATAATGAAAAAACTTTAATACAGGTTTTTGATATTACCAAGGCTCAAATTGATAAGGAAAAGGAGTTTGTATTTGCTGAGCCGAGATTTTATGATTTGGATTTAAATGGGTATATTTATAATAGTGAGTATGATTCCATTGAGGTGAGAAAGATTGGTGAAAAAATACCTAAAAAAAACATTCAATGCGGATTGAAGACAATGGAAGGTGAAACAGGGATGTGTTTTGAATTTATATCTGATGATAAGGAAAACGCATATCTTTTTAGCTCAAAGGGTATACTTGGAGGCAAATTAGATTCTGATAAATGGGATTGTATACTTGATAAGGACGATATTTCGATCGAAAAGGATGAATTAGTTAAAGAAATAATAAGTAAAGGTATGCAGTCAACGGGTACTGATATTATGATAAAAGGAAAAGAGTCAGATTATGATTTTTATCGTTTAATCAATTATGTTGGGGAGAAATCATCACAAAAGCTTTTGGTTCATTACCATGAAAAAGAGTAAATTTTGGTATAAATCAATGGATATGATAAACTGTTGTCTAGTATGGAGTCGGTGAAGTGTTTATGTGATTATATTCAAGAGATATAATTAATACAGTTGAATGGAGAGTTATGATATGAAATCAAAAATGGCAAAAAAATTAGTTATTTTAGGGGTTTTAGGACTTTTAGTTGGTTGTTCAAATAAAATTGATGATAAAGATTCGATTAATAAAACATCAGTTGTAGAAGAAAGTGAAAAACCTCAAATTGTACATGATATAATAGAAATGCCAGCTGTGAAAGAAGAGGAAGGGTACAAATTTAATGATTATCTTTATGTGGTAAAAGATGGAAAACCCGAAGTAATATCACGGCTTATAAATAAAGGAAAAAAGAGAGTCAGATTTACAATATCTAATTTGAATAAAGATAATACATGGACAACGCAAATTGCACCTTGGTCGGAAAATTGCAATTATCAAGATCTGTATTCTGTTATGTGTTTTTCTTATAATGCAGAGGGTGTTTTATATGCCTTGATGCTTAAACAGGATTTTACTAATCCAATTATTCGATGTCTAGGAGATGATGGAAAATCTTATGATATAGATATGCAAGATGTAAAGAAAACATATCCGAATAGATTTCCGTATAAATTCAGTTTTATTGATAACAATCGTTGTGTATTATATATGGATTATGATAAAGAAAAAGAGAAAGGAACTCAAAAAAAACAAGGAACCTACAGAAGTAGTCAAGATATTGAAGCAGAGAAAACATTGATGCAAGTATACAACATCGCAGAAAATAGGATGGAAAGTGACAAAGAGTTTCTATTTTATGATGTTAGTATTTATGATAAAGATTTGCGAGGTTATGTTTATAATCCTGAAAATGATGCAATTGTCGTAAAAAAAATGGGTGACAAGATCTCAGAGAGAATGATAAAGTGCGGCTTAAAAGAGTTTTGGAGTAAACCCAGAAGGGGATATGAATTTTTATCTGAAGACGGAGATAAGGGTTATTTATTAAGTGAATTTGGTATTGTAGGGGGGAATCTAGATGCTGAAAAATGGGATTGGATTGTGGATAGAGGTGAATTTGTCTTAGGTGGAGATGAGGAAATAATTAAGAGAGTTAATTCAAAAGGAATGACTCCGATGGGAACAATAAAAGTTTTAAAAGGAAATGAATCTGATTATGATTTTTATCGTTTGATGAGGTATGCAAATAACAATGAAAGCGAAATGTTTTGGGTGTATTATCATGAAAAAGAAGTATAAGGATGCATTGGCTTTAGCAATGACAATGATTGGTCAAGTAGTCGGTAGCAGTACTATTTGCGAAACACATACTGCTAGTCTTACAAGCTTTGCGCAAGGAATGTCAGTACTAGATATGTATAAAAAACAAAAAGCGGCCAACCAGCGAGAGACTTCAACGCGAATGCGTTGCGTCTCGAGTCGGTTGGCCGCTTTTTGTTTTTATTAGAATATTTGATTTATAAATGCAAATATGTAAGAACCCAGCAAGAATAGCAATATGAGTATGACGGCTATTCTTGTTTTAAACTTGCCATCTTTGAAGCGTGGCTTATCCGATACTGTTGCATTTGCGTCGTTTGCAGAAGTATTAGATTCAAAGATTGAGTGTATAATATCAGAAGCTTTCTCAGCATCACGTTCTTGAACCATTATATCCACACCATAAGGAGACATTGACTGGGCTACATTCAGGTATTGGCCACTGCCGACTTCCGAATATGTGGACTGTATTCCCGATTCAAGCAGAAGGCTTTTTATCTGCTCAGCTATCATTTTATTTTGTGCATTATAAATTTTTACTATTTCCATAATTACTAACCTCCGTAATGTATAATTATGCTATTCGCCTATATATTAGCATAACAATTTGTGTAAGGCAAGAGAAATATTATTAAATAATTTTGAATTTTCCATAATAATTGGTAAAAATATTGTAACAATATTTTAAAGAAAAAATGTTTGAATTGTTAACATTACTATGCTATAATATTTCATGCTGTTGTGGCGACAGCAAGAAGAAGGCGGAAATCCCGTAAAGAATAGAAAAGGAGAACAGTGATGAGAATCAAATGGAACAAAACATGTAGCAAGAGACTTGTCGGAACTATGTTAGCACTTTCGCTTATATTGAGTGGTGTGCCAACTAATGTTATGGCAAGCGAACCAGTGCAGAAGCTGAGAGACGAAGAGCCAATCGGTGAGGGATTGGATGGTCAGGGAACAGAGATTGCTGAACCTGAGACTCAGACCAATGGAACAATTCCACAGAATATTATCGATGAGGCTATTGCGGCAGGAGTGCCAGATGCTTTTGTTAGACATAGCTTTGCAGATGAAGCTGATAAGCTCGAGGCTCCAGCTGTAGAGTTAGCAGATGGTGAAGAGGATCCGGGGCTTCAGTTGAAGGCAAAGAAAACTGGTGATGAGACAGAAGGACTCGTGCTCGAAAAAGTTGACACAGGCGTATTGGCAAGAACCAAGATTGACCTTGGAGAGTTCAACTTTGGAGAAGATGGTCTTAAACCAGGAAAAGTTATTTTTAATATGTTAGCATCTAAGAAGCTCAAAGGAAAGGCCAAACTATATTTCGGAGAAAGTGATGAGAGCTTTGCAACAATTAATATTAGAAGATGCGCATCAAGTGACTGGGAAGCACCTAGAAACTGTGTGGGAAGTATTAATCCAGGAGGACTCAAGGGCAAAGAGCATATTTACCTTGTATTTGAAGCTGAGTCAGGCGTAAATGAAGATGGTGTAAGTGTTGGTGTTTCCGGAGAAAAGGGAAGTTTATACATAGAGAGTATGTTCTTCACAGAGGGAAGCACTCCAGTAATCAGTATTGATGTAGATAAAGAAATTAACAATATGGATGCAATCAATGGGTCACCAAAGCACACAGTATATGGTGCCGGTGACATGACAATTGAGATTCCTGAGGGATATAAGGCACAGTATACAGACGACAAGCTTAAGAGCGCCACATATGAGCTTGAGTACATCAGAGGTAGAGGAAACTCAACTTGGGAGACAGAGAAGAAACCATATAAACTTAAGCTTGAAAAGTCATCTGATTTATTTGGAATGGGCAAGTCCAAACATTGGGTGCTCATGGCAAATTACTATGATTTCTCACTTTTGAGAAACAAGTTTACCAATTATCTTGGTGAGAAGATGGACTTGGAGTTTACTCCTAAGAGTGTATGTGCAGATGTAATTGTTGACGGTGAGTTCTACGGAAGTTATCAGCTTAGCCAGCATGTTAGAATTGGCAAGAATAATGTAAATATCGATGATCTTGAGGACAAGCCAGCTTCCACTTTGCCAGAAATCAGTGGTGGATACTTGTTGTCAATGGGTACATCATGGTTGTCAGAAGATGATGACAAAGTAGACCTTATGAATGTAGGTGGAAACATTTTCAGAATCGAGAAACCAGAATATGATTCAGAGTATCCGGAGGATGCCAGAGATGCACAGAAAAACTATATCAACGGATATTTGAAGGAACTCAATGCAGCAGTAGAGAGCTTGGTTCCTGAAGAAGAAAGAGAGAATATTAATTCTGAAGACGAGACAGAAGAAGAGCCGGTTGTAGTACCAGAGGGAAGAACATGGCGCGATTATATGGATGAGCAGTCATTTATCGACTACGCGTTGATTCAGGAAGTGTCAAAGAATGGTGATGCTTATGGTTCAGGAAGTACATATTTGTATAAGAAACGCAGTGATAAACTGTTCTGGGGCCCACTTTGGGACTTCGATTATGTTGCATGGGGCGCAGTTGACTTTACTGATGGTCAGCCATTCGGCGGATTTGCCACATTCTCAAGTTGCCCATGGTTCTCAACTCTTTTCAAGTATGATGAAGAGTTTAAGCAAAATGTTCTGAAGAGATGGGAAAAACTCAGTGCAATTCTCAAGGAAGGCGCTGGTCCAGATGGATTTATTGACGAATATGCTAAAGAAATCTATTACTCAGCACTTGCTAACTATCAGGTAAGAAAGACATACTTCTCAGATTATGGCATGGATATGAATGGCTATGATGGTTATGATGATGGAAACTATGGTTCAGAAGAGAGCGAAGAATCTTATGTAATCAATTATGGCAATGAGATTCAGCGTTACATGGCATGGATTAATTGTGAGGCAGAGTGGCTTGACGAAAACCTAAAGTCATACGATGGTGAGGGAAGAGGCTACTATCAGGAATTGCCACCAATCAAATTCTATGTTGATGACAATGTTGTCAGTGAAGTAACTTTGGATCCTAGAACAGAGGGTATTGTGGAATCAGATTTCCCTGAGGAACCAACTAAGGATGGATATAAGTTCATCGGATGGGAATTTAGACAAAAAACAAATGATGGAGAGGAACTAGAGCCACAGTTCCTTGAAGTGGGAGATTTCCCATTCCATTATTCATATGATGAAGAGGACAATGAAACTATAGAGTCATACAAGATCGTTGCAAAGTTTATCCCATTGTCAGAGTACAAAGTACCGGAAAGTATCACTTTTGCAAGAGATACAGTATTTTATACAATGTACAGTGATGATTCATATTATGAAGATTATGAAGAGGGTGCTTCAACTTTAATGCCAGAAGAAGTGGATATGGCGAATGTTATCAATGTCAGACCATTTAACGCGGACAAAAAAGAACTTAAGTGGACAGTGACTCCACAGGTTGAAGGCGTAGGCGACATGACAGATGATGAAATCGCTAATTACGGAATAATAAGTAAATCTGGCAAATTGACCGCATATCAACCAGTTGACTTTGTAGTTACATGTGAGTACAAGAATCTCAAAGCTACTGTAAATGTTAGATATGTAAGCCAAGAGGAATTAAAGGCACCTAAGACTATATATGTTGCTAAATCATTGGAGATGAATCCGGGAGAGTATGGAGATGTAAACTTCAGCTTTGACTCTGAGGTTGGAGTGACTCAGAATATCTATAATTCTGTAGTATTTAAATCTGCTGACGAAGACGTGGTAGAAGTATCAAATAATGGCGAAGTTTACGCTAAGACTGCAGGTAATGCTACTATCGTAACTGTATATCGCAATATTGATACTGATGATTATATCATCAAGACAACAAAAGTTTCCGTTAAGGGTGATGAGCCTAAGGTGACACCAGCTCCTGCAACTAATGATACTGCCAGTGCTGAGGCATCAGCTACTCCAAGCGCAGCTCCTACAGTTGCACCAACGAAGCCAGCTGCTCCTACAGTGGCTACTGCTGCACCTACGGTTGCTCCTAATAAGGCTACAAAGGCTAAGAAGCCAGCTAAGGCCAAAGTGGTTAAGGTTTCTAAGAAGAAGAAATCAACTAAGGTTAAGGTTAAGGTGAAGAGCCAGAAGGGCGTAAAGGGTTACCAGGTAGCTGTATTCAAGTCATCTAAGGATGCCAAGAAGGGCAAGAAGGCAATTCTCAAGAAGGTTGTCAAGAAAGCAAACGCAACCCTTAAGTCCAAGAAACTTAAGAACAAAAAGAAGGTATATGTCAAGGTTAGAGCATTTAAGAAAGACGGCAAGAAGACTGTTTATGGAAAATGGTCCGCAGTCAAGAAGTCATAATAAAACTTGACAAATGATAAATCCAAGGCACCGCTTCGGCGGTGCCTTTTTTATGGCGTTTTGGTGCAGTTCAATAGCATTAATAAAAAAATATTTGAAAATATGTAAAATATACTTGACATAATGTAAGGTAGGTGGTATTATAATATCAGAAACAAGATAGAAGGGGTTGTGAGAGACTCTTCTAGAACCAAATTAAGAAAGGAAAAGGTGAGTGTTATGAGAACAGCGGGAATAGCTATAGGAATTATGGTGGGGTTGATAATAGTAGTATTTGTATTGAAGGCCATCAACAAGGACGGCAAGATGAAGACTGAGTATGATGAACGCCAGAAGATTGTGAGAGGCGAAGCATATATGTACGGCTTTTACGCTTTGATTATTTCATTGGTTGCTGAGTTTATGGTTGATTCAGCGGTATATGATGTGAGTAAATTGGGAATTACAGAATTCGTTGCACCTATTCTCATTGGAATTATTACTCAAGTAACTTACAGTATTTTCAATGACGGATATGAGGGGATTAATACTAACATGACCAAATTTATCGTCGTTATGATTGTTGTCACATTGATTAATTTCTTGTCCGGTTTCGGAAGTATATTTAATGAAGGATTATTCCGAAGTGACGTGTTGAACGATTCTTTTGTAAATATTTTGGTAGGCGGAATGGGATTGATACTGATGATTGAGTTGATGATTAAGAAGGGAATTGAAAGCGGGGCATAATTGCTATAGATTGGAGCGTGAAGCTATGAAAAATTTACGTTTAAAGGCAGCCAGAGCTGGGATGGATATGTCTCAGGATGATCTGGCCAAGGCCGTGGGTGTGTCAAGACAGACTATAAGTGCCATAGAAAAAGGGGATTATAACCCGACAATTAACCTTTGCATATCCGTATGCAAGGTGTTGGGAAAGACACTTGATGAGTTGTTTTGGGAAGAAGGATAATATATAAGTAAAATGTTCAGTTAAGGTTTGCTTGGCTGAACATTTTTTTGTTTTTGGAAACGCATATTGCTGGTCTTACTTCCTGCGGTCGTAAGACAATAATCGCATATTGCTGGTCTTACTCCCTATGGTCGTAAGACATTTTTTTCTAGTGAAATAAAAAAACTTCTTGACAAGTTAGGTTGTGCTAACTATAATAGAATATGGTTAGAACGTTCTAACTGCAATTAGATGTATCTCGAGATATTATTATTAAGGAGGAGAACAATGATGCCTCTTGTATTTGCGGAAGTAGATCAACCGGTTATTATCAAGAAAATTGGAGGAAATCCGGAAGTGAAGAAACACTTAGAGGATTTGGGCTTCAATGTGGGCGGCGAAGTTAGTGTCGTCAGCGCACTCGGAGAAAACTTAATTGTGAAGGTTAAGCAGAGTAGAGTTGCAGTCAGCGAAGAGCTGGCAAGAAAGATTATGATTTAATTGAGGAGGAACCTGCGGTGAAGACACTTAAAGATGTAAAAATAGGTTCGACTGTAAAAGTTGTAAAATTACACGGAGAAGGTGCGGTAAAGCGCCGTATAATGGACATGGGAATTACAAAAAATGCTTCAATCTATGTTAGGAAAGTGGCGCCTCTCGGCGATCCGATTGAAGTAACCGTCAGAAATTATGAGCTATCACTCAGAAAAGCAGATGCTGAAATGATTGAAGTGGAATAGCAGAAAGGAAAAATGAAGATGAGTCTAAGAATTGCACTTGCAGGTAATCCGAATAGTGGTAAAACCACGTTGTTTAATGCACTCACGGGTTCTAATCAGTTTGTTGGAAACTGGCCGGGTGTAACTGTAGAGAAGAAGGAAGGAAAGCTCAAGAAGCACGATGATGTTGTTATCACTGACCTTCCGGGTATATATTCTCTATCGCCTTACACACTTGAGGAAGTAGTTGCCAGAAACTATTTGATTGGAGAGAGACCGGATGGTATTCTCAATATCATCGATGGAACTAACTTGGAGAGAAACCTCTATCTCACGACACAGTTGACTGAGCTTGGAATTCCGGTAGTAGTTGCCATCAATATGATGGATATTGTCAGAAAGAATGGCGATAAGATTAACATTGAGGAGTTATCTCGTCAGCTTGGATGTAAAGTAGTAGATATATCTGCTCTCAAGGGAGATGGAGTTATGGAAGCGGCTGAAGCGGCCATAGATGCTGCGAAGAGAAGTAAGACTGTACCGCTTCACACATTCTCTGGTCCGGTTGAACACGCTCTTGCCCACATCGAGGAGGCGATTATCCATGATATGCCGGAGGAACAGCAAAGATGGTATGCTATTAAGATATTTGAGCGAGATGACAAGGTTCTCGAGAAGATGAATATTCCGGCCGACAAGATGTCTCATATTGAGAAGGATATCGAGGCGGCTGAGACGGAGCTTGATGACGATGCGGAGAGTATTATCACAAATGAGAGATATATCTATATCGCACAAGTTGTCAAAGCTTGTTATAAAAAGAAGAATGCCGGTAAGGCATCTACGTCAGACAAGATTGATAAGATTGTAACGAATAGAATTTTGGGACTTCCTATATTTGCCTTAATAATGTTTTTGGTTTATTGGATTGCCATGGTCGGTGTTGGAGCATCGGCAACTGACTTCGCCAATGACAATTTGTTTGGAGATGGTTTCCATCTGTTTGGCATGGATGGCGGATATGAAGCTATTGCAGAAGAGTACAGTGGAGCATCTGCTATTGTCGATGGATATGATGCCTATGTAAAGGAAAATGGAAAGGCACCAACCGGAGACTTCCAGTATGATGTAGAAGATGAGGAAACTCTTGAAGTTTCTCAGGAGACAGCTAGTCTTGCAGATTACGAAGAAGCTAAGAAGACAGTTGAGAAGATTGGTGATGAACCAGATCCGGCTGATTATGGTACATGGGTACCAGGAATTCCGGCACTTGTAGAGAAGGGCTTGGATGCAGCCAATGCAGCAGAATGGCTCAAGGGCCTTGTGCTCGATGGAATTGTTGGTGGTGTAGGAGCAGTGCTTGGATTTGTTCCACAGATGCTCGTTCTGTTCTTGATGCTTGCATTCCTCGAGGCTTGCGGATATATGGCTCGTATCGCATTCGTGCTTGACCGTGTATTCAGAAAGTTCGGACTTTCAGGTAAGTCATTTATCCCTATGCTCGTTGCTGTAGGATGTGGAGTGCCCGGTGTTATGGCAAGTAGAACTATTGAAAATGAACGCGATCGTCGTATGACTATCATGACCACAACATTTATTCCTTGTGGTGCGAAGGTGCCATTTATCGCCATGATTGCAGGTGCTATCTTTGGCGGAAGTTCATTGAAGGCATCGATAGTGTCAACATCGGCGTACTTTATCGGAATGGCAGCAATAGTTGTTTCCGGAATTATGCTTAAGAAAACTAAGATGTTTGCTGGTGATCCGGCACCGTTTGATATGGAGCTCCCTCCATATCATCTCCCAACACTTGGCAACGTACTTCGTTCAATGTGGGAGCGCGGATGGTCATTTATTAAAAAAGCTGGAACAGTGATACTTCTTTCCACTATTGTTATTTGGTTTACATCATTCTTTGGATTTACGGAAGATGGATTCCGTATGTTATCTGAGGAAGAGCTTGAGTTTTCACTACTTGCAAAGTTTGGTAGCGTGTTGTCATGGTTATTTATCCCATTGGGATGGGGAAATTGGCAGGCAACGGTTGCATCTATTACCGGCCTTGTTGCAAAAGAAAACATTGTGGGAACTATGGGCATCCTTTATGGCAGTGGAGAACTCACAACATGGCAAGCACTTGCAGCAGCCTTTACAGGTATTACAGGTTATTCATTCCTTGTATTCAACCTTTTGTGCGCTCCATGTTTCGCGGCTATTGGTGCTATCAAGCGTGAGATGAATAATGCCAAGTGGACTTGGTTTGCAATCCTATATCAATGTGGTTTCGCATATGTAATTGCATTTATGATCAACCAATTTGGCGGATTGTTTACGGGAAACATGAATGTGATTGGAGTAGTTTTTGCAGTGGCGGCTCTCGTAGCTATGATTTATATGCTTTTCTTTAAGAAGTATAAGGAGGCTGACAAGCTTACAATCGCAAATTAGTTTTGGAGGGAGATGAAGTGATGCTTGCATGGCTTACTATAAATCTCGGGACGATACTGATTACATTGGTATTAGTACTAATCGTCACATGTATAGTCCTCAAACTAATAAAAGATAAGAAACATGGCAAATCGTCATGCGGAGGAAATTGTGCTCATTGCAATATGTGTGCAGGGCATTCCTCAGGAAATAAAAGATGAATTAATTGTCTTACGAACGACGTGAGTAAGACCAGCGATATGCGTTTCCGATAATTGTCTTACGAACGACGTGAGTAAGACCAGCGATATGCGTTTATTGTCTTACGAACAACGTGAGTAAGACCAGCAATATGCGTTTCAAATTAAGAACCGCTACAGCTTTGCTGTGGCGGTTTTTGCAATTATAGTGACTGTTGGTGGAAAAGAACGGGGGCGGGGAGATAAGTTGAAGAAATATTCCGAATATGGTAAGATAGAATTGTTGATTTTATGATATGAGCTTATCAATATAGTTAGAGTAAAATCGAAGAGATAAGGAGTATATATGATTGAAAAGATACTACATTCGGAATCAGGAGATGTACATTATTGGATATCAGAATCAGTTAACAATGAGGCATTATCGCTATTTTTTCTCCATGGCTTGACAGCAACTCATGAGTTGTTTATAAACCAAGTGAATTATTTTGAAAAAGAATATAATGTAATAGTATGGGATGCACCTGCACATGGGTTATCCAGACCGTATTGCAATTTCTCATATGAAAAGGCAGCAAATGATGCGGTTAATATTTTGAAGGAAAACCGAATTGAATCCGCAGTGTTCATTGGCCAGTCTATGGGTGGATACATGGCTCAATCTGTTATTAAGAGATTTCCGAATTATGTTAAAGCATTTGTATCAATTGACAGCACTCCCTTTGGTGAGAAGTATTACTCAAAATTTGACAGGTGGATACTTAAGCACTTTGAGGGAATGGCAAAGATGTATCCTGACAAGTCCCTTCGCAAAGCTATAGCAAAGCAGAATACAAATTCCAAGCATGCATATGATAATATGTATAAAATGGTGTCGATATACGATAAAGCTGAATTATGTCACCTAATGGCAGTGGGGTATGCAGGTTTTATGGAGGATAATAGTGACATTCATATTGACTGCCCCGTTCTATTGATCGTTGGTGAGTGTGATAACACAGGAAAGGTCCATAAGTATAACAAGGAGTGGGCGAAGGATATAAATGTTCCAATAACATGGATTAAAGATGCAGCTCATAACTCAAATGACGATCAACCAGAGCAAGTAAATAGGTGTATTAAAGAGTTTTTGATTAGCATTGTAGATTAAGGAGAAGAAAATGGTTAGAGTACTATTCGTCTGCCACGGCCCTCTACCAACCGAGCGGTCAAAAAAAATAACTAACATAAATATTGAAAACTAACATCCTATATGTTAATATAAAATAAAAATGTTAGAAGGCGATTATATGAAGAAACTATTCGAGCAGGTATATGGACGAAAACTAGATTATTTTGAAGAGATAAAATATTCGTTACCTCTTTATTTACAAGACGGCAAGAAATTCTACAGGGTGTCTGTTTCAGGGAAGAAGTTTGTTGTTGTGTTTTCCGAAACACAAGAGCGATTTAATATAAAAACCTTGAAAAAGCAGCTGACATCCTATCAAAATGTCATAAAAGAGGATGTTGTTTACGGCTTTGGAAAGATCAGTTCTTTTCAGCGTAAGAGCATGATAGAGAATGAAATACCTTTTGTATCTCGTAATGGGCAGATGTATCTGCCGTTCATGGGGGTATTATTTGGGAAGTGCGCCAAAGGAGAGGATATCGTCAAAGACCACTTTGCGCCGGGTTCGCAAGTTCTTTTCCTCCTGTTTTTATATGAAAACGATAGTTATACGAAACTTGAGGCGGCAAAAAGGCTGCAGGTTTTACCGATGACCATATCCAGAGCATCAAAGCAATTGCTTGAAAAAGGCTTGATAGAGGAAAAGAAGCAGGGCACTGAAATTGTAATGACGGTTAGTGTTAAGGATCGAAGAGAGCTGTACAGTAAAGCAGAGAAATACCTTATTAATCCGGTTCAAAGTTTTTTGTATTTGCCTAACGGTAGGGTAGATAGCAGCACACCTGCATCCGGAGAATTCAGTTTATCTCAGAGATCTGACATGGGCTATCCAAAGTATGTTGAGTATGCTTTATACAAAGACTTGCCTTTTTTTAAAGGGTTAACTTCTGTGGATCCAGATCTGAATTATGAGACTGATATTGTCCGCATCCAAAAATGGAAATATAATCCGCTATTGTTTTCGTGTAATGGGCAAGTCGACCCGGTCTCTCTTATTTGTACGTTTGCGGATAGCAGGGACGAGAGAATTCATAAGTGTCTTGAACAGGTAAAGGAGGAAATCTGGAATTGGCAGATAATATAGAATTAAAGAACAATCTTATGTCTTTTCGTGAGACATTCCGAGAGTATACAGATTATTATACCGTAATAGGCGGAACGGCATGTATGATCCTCATGGAAGAGGCAAGCAGAGATTTTAGAGCTACAAAGGATATTGATATGATCCTAATCATGGAGGATGGTGGGAGGGAATTTTGTGAGACTTTTTGGAAATACATTCTGCGTGGGAAATATACATGTGGTTGGAAGGATTCTGAACCACATTATTACAGATTCACAGAACCGCTCCCGGGATTTCCGTCACAGATAGAGTTGTTTTCCAGACGCGCAGATTTTGAACTGGATTCTCGTATTATTCCTGTTCATATAGATGATGATGTATCCAGTCTGTCTGCAATCGCTTTGGATGAAGATTTCTATGCTTTTATGAAAGAAGGACGAAGAGTAGTCGATGATATCTCGATTTTAGGAGCTGAGTACATTATTCCATTCAAAATGTATGCATGGCTTAATAATACCGACTTGAAAAAGCGGGGAAAGAAAGTCAATTCGGATGATATCAAAAAGCATAAGAATGATGTGTTCCGTTTGCTGCCATTGATCAATCCTGATGTAAAGATCCAAACAGGTGGAAATGTTAGAGGTACAGTTCTTTCCTTTATTGAGAAGATGGGACCGGAAGCTGTTGCTGACGAATTCCTCTCAAACGGAAGGACGAAAGAAGAAACACTGGATATCTTCAGAAAGGTATACATATAAATTGGGGGATAGAGAGGTATTGTGACGGATTTCACAAATGATCCCTTGGAATCAGAATATTGTTCGACTTCTTTCGGATTTAAGGGATGAATATATAAAACAAGGTTTGGAGGACATGTGATCATGGAATATGAGAGTGAGCTGTTTGAAGGGATTGATGATCAGAGATGAGTGAACTAAGTTACAAAATATCCACATTGTTTCGTAAATGTGGACTGGGGAATGTATGCGGTACCATAGAGCCGGTCTCCGGCGGGCTTATGCATAGGATGTATAAAGTCAGGACGGAATCGAAGATATATGCAGTTAAATGCCTGAATCCCGAGGTTATGAAGCGTCCCAGGGCTTTGGATAATTATGCAAGGGCGGAAGAGCTTGAGAACATTTTAGAGAAAGAGGGGATTCCAATCGTTCCGGCGCTTTCTTTTGACGGAAAGAAGATGATAGAGGATGATGGACGGTATTATTATATTTTCCGATGGCAGGAGGGAAGCATTACAGATTATAACGCCATATCGAAGCAGCAATGCTATATGGCGGGTGAGATTCTGGGAAGGGTCCATAAGATTGATCCTCAGAATACAGAGCCGGAAGAGCCTGAGGTCAGTGATATAGATTTTGAAGCATATGCGTCCGAGGCTGATAAGGGAAAAAGCGTCATTGCCGGGCTGATCACTGATAATCTGCTTCTTCTTAAGGAAGCTCAGGATAAACTGAATAACGCAAGACGAATGCTGCCTGTTATGAGTGCGATAGATGATCCGGATATGGATCCTAAGAACATCATGTGGAATGAAGATAAGGCGTATGTGATAGATCTTGAATGTCTTGAGAGAGGTAACCCAATCGCCACCTGTCTGGATCTGGCCCTTCAATGGGCGGGGACTGTTAATGCTAAGTATTCCAAAGAAAACCTGGCTGCTTTTTATGAAGGATATCTGTCTTCCTATGACAACGGATTTCGTTCCTATGATGAATTGTTTGGGATAAGCTATACTTGGGTGGAGTGGCTTGAATATAATATCCGGCGTGCGCTTGGAATAGAAGGCTCAAACGAAGAAGACATAAGGCTTGGAGAAGAAGAGGTTAAGAATACGATAGAGCGGATTAAGTATCTCAGCAATATCGAGGAAGATGTATGCGGTGTACTTGACGGTCTGAAGGCTTCGGATCCGAAAAAGTATAAGACGCATGATAATAAGCTGTGCTATGTTGACCTTTTGTTTGAGAGTGAGCTGCAGGAAATACCTCAGAAGGACCTGCCTGAGGGCTATCGTTTTGCGATGTATAAACCAGGTGATAAGACTGCATGGATAAATATAGAATTGTCTGCGGAAGAGGTACTTGATTATAAGCATGGCGAGGAATGCTGGGAACGTTACTATGGCGGGCGTGAAGATGAACTTCCGGAGAGAATGATATTTATAGAGAACAGCACCGGTGAGAAGATAGCCACGGCAACGGCATTCTATGATATTCATGGAGACAGCAGACCCGGAGAAGGTCAGCTTCACTGGGTTGCGGTCAAGAAGGAAGAACAGGGTAAGGGCCTTTCGAAACCCCTTATCACATATACTTTGGGAGTCATGAAAGAATTGGGTTATGAAAAAGTAAAGATCCATACCCAGACCAATACCTGGCTTGCCTGTAAAGTGTATTATGATCTGGGGTTCAGACCTGAAAGGGAAAGTCTTGTAAAAAACAGATTTGGATGGAAAATGGTAAGTCAATTAACGGGAAGAGTTGCACCTTATTTTGCACCTTTTGGCGGATAAAATATGCCAAAATATGCAAAGACATGCTAAATCGTGAAGGTGCAACAATTCAGTATTTATGAGGTTTTGAGAGATGATAAGAGTACTATTCGTCTGCTGGGGCAACATATGTCGTTCCCCGATGGCAGAATACATATTTAGAAAAATGGTCCGTGAGCGCGGGCTGGATCAGAATATTTATGTGGAGTCAGCGGCCACATCTACAGAAGAGTTAGGGAATCCGGTATATCCTCCGGCGAGAGCTGAATTAAAAAAACATGGAATTGACTGCAGTGGACATCATGCACGACAGGTAAGACCTAAGGATTATGAAGAGTTTGATTATATAATTGCCATGGAGGACATCCATCATAGAATAATGAGGGATAGATTCTTCAGAGGAAGAGATGACAAGATTTCTCTGTGCCTTGATTATACGGATCATAGGGGAGAGCAGATAGCAGATCCCTGGTATACCAGAGATTTTGTCACAGCATACAATCAAATCGCTGAGGGATGTAGTGGTTTATTGGATTATATAGTTGATAATAGTTTGTAGATATGTTATACTAGGGAGTAACAATATAGATCGGTTTGGATATATTAGTCATGAGGAGGGTAATGTGTTAAAGAGTATAATATTTGATGTAGGTGGAGTAGTTTTGGGGTATCGCATGCTGGAATGTCTTATGGAGTACTTAGGTGATGACATCGAAGAGGCTAAGAGATTAGGTGATTTGATATTCTCAGATGAAGCATGGCTTGATCTTGACAGAGGTGCGAAGCCCATAGTGGATAGTTTAATTGCTTTTAGAGAAAAGTATCCCGATGATTATCCGGCCATAGAATGGTTCATAAGTCACGCGCAGAGGATGCCGGTTGGTCGACCTCGGGTTTGGGAGCAGATGAAGCGGCTTAAGGAAAAAGGATATAATATATATATATTATCTAACTATTCAGAGTTTCTATTTTCATTACATACTGATGGCCTTCCTTTTTGGCAATATGTTGATGGTAAAGTCGTATCGTATGAGATTCACAAGATTAAACCGGAACCGGAAATTTATAAGTATTTATTGAAAAAGTATAATTTAAAGGGAGAAGAATGTTTGTTTTTTGATGATCGCAGGGAAAACTGTGAGGGCGCAGAAAAATGTGGCATTCCGGCAGTTTTAGTGACATCAGAAGATCAGTTTCTAAGTAAGTTAAAAGGATTATGATCGAACGGCCATGTGGCCGGTTAAGGGGAGGTATTATGAAGCAATATCAGTATGATGTCTCGAACTTTAACAAATTTAAAGAAGAAACCCAAGAACTAAAAAAACTTGCAATGGAAAATCCAGGATATAAACTTGTATTTCAGATATTTGTTTTTTCATTCGTGGAAAAAGAAGTAAAGGAGTTATGCGAGTATATTGAGGATGAGTTTCCGGAGGCAGGCTACTTTGGATGTTCAACAAATGGAAATATATACAATGGTTGCATGTCAAGTAACAACATCCTGGTTACATGCACTATTTTTGAGGATTCTTCATCGATTTATGATATAGCTCAATACAGTTTCAACCAAGAGAACATGGGGGAAGTGGCGAATCGCATAAAAGAAGATATCGAAAATCGCCCATGGATAAAATCAGTAGAGCTTCTAATTACCAACAGAGGCTTGACTGTCACGGATTTTTGCAGAACTTTGCAGAAGATTCCGCAGGATATATGCGTATTTGGTGGCGGAGCCTTCGAAGAGAACAGATCCATGCCGACAATTGTATTCAGTAAGGGAAATGGATTTTGTACGTCAGGAGTTGTATTTCTGTGGACTGGTGGCGAAAACTTGCACACATATACGGAATATTTTACCGGCTGGAAACCTCTTGGTGTAGAAATGATGATTACCAAGGCAGACAGAGCGATATTGTATGAAATAAATAATGAACCTGCCTTTGATATTTACTCAAGATATCTTGATATCAAGAATGATGAGAATTTCTTCTATAACACCCTTGAATTCCCTATTTTGTATAGAAATAATGGAATAGATGTTCTTAGAGCTCCAACAGAGGTTAATCCGGACGGATCATTTAGAATGAGTGCGGATGTGGATTCTGGCGTCAAGGCACGCTTGTCATACGGCGATCCGGAGACGATTTTGGACAATGTGCGCTGGGGAGCTAGAAGGGTTAACAAGTTTGGCCCAGAGGTTATCAAAGTTTATTCTTGTGCAGCCAGAAAGACATTTTGGGGAGAAGATGAGATAAGCAGAGAGACCAAGCCGTTTAACTCGATATGTCCAACTTCCGGCTTTTATACTTCGGGAGAGTATCTGAGAACCAATGGTTTCATTAATAGACATAATGTGACATTGGTGATATCAGCTACTCGCGAGGGTGCGGCAAAGAAGACAAACAAATTCAATGAAAATTATCCGGAGGCTGAGCTATCTCATAAAGTGTCTATTATCAATAGATTTGCGACTTTTATAGAGGCGTCTACAGATGAACTTCGGAAGGCCAATGAAAAACTGGAAAAGATGGCAATTACCGATGGAATGACGGAATTATATAACCGAATGGAAATCCAGAGAAGGATTAATGAAGCTATAGAGATGTACAATTCTAAGGAAAATGCGGTAAAAAATATTGATAGTGTTTCGTTAATCATGCTTGACATTGACAATTTTAAAAATGTTAATGACGAGTACGGCCATCATGAGGGAGATTTAGTTATAAAAGGGCTCTCGAAACTCTTGATAGATGTTATGGAAAAGAGTCGAGGTAGGATCTCTGTCGGAAGATGGGGCGGTGAGGAATTTATGATTCTTCTGACTGATATCTCCTTAAAGGATACTTTGTCTATTGCGGAGGGCTTGAGAAAAGATTTTTCAGAAAAGAAATTCAAGGAATCAGGCGGACATACCATGAGCCTTGGAGTTTCTATTGTAAAGCCGGGAGAGTGCGGAGATTGCCTGACGCGCAGAGTTGATGAAGCGCTATATATAGCAAAGGATCAGGGTAAGAATAAAGTGGTTTACAAAGAGTAAAAAACACTTGAAATATTTCTCATGACGGAGTATAATAAATATAACAACAAAGACAAACCTTAGGTTTCCTGAAATGCTCGACAATTCTTGAATTTTTGAACCTACAATACTTTAAACGGGATTCCAATATTTGTGTTTGGAAGCCAGGCCGTCACTGCCAGCTTGCTGGTATAAATGGTTTCATTTCAACGGAGGGCTGAAGATCACGTGAGGTTGCCCACCTAGCAAATGCTAGGAGTCAAAAATCGAGAACCGGCATTTTGGGGCTATGAAGAGAATATAGAGCAGCGATTGTTTCGCTGCTCTTTTTAGGTTATTGGTAGATTGAATGTTTACAAGAAAGGGCGAATCAATTGGCAGTACAGATTATGACAGGTGCCTCCGGTGCCGGAAAAACATACGAATTACAGAGATGGGTTCTGTCTGAAGCTCAGAAGAATCCTGAGAAGAATTATTATTATATAGTTCCGGATCAGTTTACGCTGGAAACACAGAAGGAACTTGTGCGTAAGAGCGGAGAAAACAGAGAGAGTAATCTAGAGCAGGGTATAAGCAATATAGATGTCCTCAGTTTTTCGAGGCTTGCTTTTAGGGGATTTGAAAAATTTCCTGCCATGTCCAAGACTATACTAGATGATACAGGCAAAACTATGCTTTTGAGAAAGGTACTTGAAGAGGAGAAGGACAACCTAACTTTTTTCAAAAAGGGTATTAATAAACCGGGATTTCTAGATGAGTGCAAATCCCTTCTTTGCGAGTTCAAGCAGTATTCTATAGGTGAAGATGAATTTGATAAGATGGGCGCCTTGGGGACAAAATTCCAAGACATTAAGTTAATTTCAAGAAGGTTTGATGAAAAGCTTGGAGATTCCTTTATAATGGCGGAAGAGCTGATGGATCAGTTTACGCCATTGGTGACGAGAATTCCTGATTTTAAAGACGCGATATTTTGTTTGGATGGCTTTACGGGATTTACGCCCAATCAGTATGCATTAATCGAAGAACTCATGAGGGTTTGCGAGACATTAATAGTGACGATTACCACGGACTCAACTAGGCGAAGGAATTCTGTTTTTGGTATAAGCTATGAAACAATCAGAAGGATTATCAAGTCAGCAAACAACAATGGAATAATGCTTCTTCCGGAGTGGAAAGTAGATAATAAGCCGATTGATGCAAGGTATGGCGGAAATAAGGAACTGGCTTTTCTCGAGGAGAATATTTTTGCCCATGGTGGAGAAAGCTATGATGATGAGACAGAGAGCATATGCCTATATACTGGAGAGACTCCGGGAGACGAGATCAGATATGTTGCCACCAAGATATGGTGGCTGGTTGCAAGTGGCGAGTATCAATATGAGGATATTGCTGTGATTGCAGGAGATATTAATGCCTATCAAAGGCAGATAATACGCGAGTTTGACAGGATGGGGATCCGATATTTTGTCGACAATAAGAAGAATATTAATGCCAATTGGATGGCGGAGTTTGTGGATTCGGCAATCCAGATGGTGGATAAAAATATGGATCAGGAGAGTGTATTTAGGTTTCTGAGATGTGGACTTTCTCCGCTTGAACGATCTGAGACGGATGTGCTGGAGAACTATGTAATCGCCACGGGAAAAAGGGGTATTAGTACATTTAGAAAAGAGTGGCGCGCTAAGGTTCGCCTGATTGATGAGGGATATGTCAATCAGATAAGGGAAAAGTTCATGGAGGCTATCAATCCCTTCGTGGATGGAATGCGAGGCGGAAAGAAGTCGGTTGAGGAGTTTTCGAGAGCCGTGTATGAACTCATAGAGAGAACAGATTGCTATGAGCGCTTGATTGATCAAAGTCAGGTTTTTGAGGAGAGCGGTGACAAGATTTCCGCCAATGAATACAAGAGAGCATATAATGTAATCATCGAGATAATAGATGAACTTGTGGAGTTAATAGGAGATGAAATTCTAGGTATTGAT
Source organism: Eubacterium xylanophilum ATCC 35991 (assembly GCF_000518685.1). Lineage (GTDB taxonomy): Bacteria > Bacillota > Clostridia > Lachnospirales > Lachnospiraceae > Eubacterium_F > Eubacterium_F xylanophilum. The sequence goes on from NZ_JAEB01000001.1 coordinate 90,555, forward strand.
GAGTATGCAAATCTCATAAGAGCCGGTGTGAGTGATAAGATGATTGGGTTTATTCCGCCGAAGAAAAACCAGGTGGTGGTGGGTGATACCAAGAGAACCCGTCTTAAGGCGGTAAAGGTTCTGTTTTTTGTGGGATTGAGGGCAGATTGCGTTCCTTCGACAGGTGGAGCTCCGGGAATTATTAATATGAGAGAGAGAAAGCTATTAGAACAAGCAGGAATCGAGCTTGCGCCTAACGGAAATAGAAAGCTTGCAAATGATTTATTTAATATATACTTGAATATTGCCAAACCTTCCGAGAAACTTTTTCTCACCCATTGTACCAAGAATAACAAGGGAGAGAGCTTAGAGGTGTCAAGCGTTCTGAGTAGGATTATGCAGCAGTTTACCCATATAACCAGGGAAAAATGTGATGATAATATATACAAGATAAGCACTGATAAAGGGCGATTGGCTTTTGTCAGCGGGCTGTATGACGGAATATTTTTGCATGATGACGAGGAAGCGAATGCTTGGAAAGAGATCCTAAGATATAACAAAAATCAACTTGATGGAAGTTGGGTTGATAGGGCTTTGCATGTGCACTTTAAGCCGGTTGAGGCGATGAAATTGTCTGATAGGGCGGTAGAAATGCTCTACGGAAATAATTTGCAGGAAAGTATTACAAAGCTGGAGAGATTTATTAATTGTCCTTTTTCATTTTTCTTGAAATACGGTTTGAAATTAGGGGAGAGAGAAGAATATAGCGTGTCTGCGTTGGACTTTGGAAATATAGTTCATGAGGTTTTGGAAAAGGTATCTGAGGATGTTGTGAAGAGCGATAGAGGGCTTGCAGATCTGGAGGAACAGGAGATAGTGGACCTTGTGGAGGATGAAGTTGACAAGGCAGTGGAGGAATATCAGAATCAAAAGTTTTCACAATCCAAGCGGGTTGAATATATGGTGAGAAGATTTAAGATTATGATAACAGAGTCTCTGATGGCCATGGTCGCGCAGATGAAGCGCGGACGCTATAATCTCGAGTTCTATGAGAGCAGCATTGAGTCCAGCGGGAATATTGCCAGTATGAAGGTGGAGATTGATGAAAACAAGAGAATCTCTTTTGCCGGAAAGATTGACCGAATCGACCTATGTAAGAGGGTTGATGAAGTGTTGGTAAAGATTATTGATTACAAGACAGGGGCTCACAATCTGTCTTTGTCGGATATTTATAATGGAATTAAGCTTCAGCTTGTCATGTATATGGCTGCGGCCATGGAAAAGTGCGCCCAGATTGACGGTGACAAGAAGCCCACACCGGCAGGAATGTATTATTTTCATGTCAAAGAGCCTTCGCTGGAAATAGACAATTCTGAGTATTTTGAGAGAAGCGAAGAGCATGAGAAGAGCATCGGAGATAAAAAGAAGAAAAGCTATATGTACTCGGGATATACGAACAGTCGTGTGGATGTCATCCAAAGTCTCGATGATGTGTTTGGAGACGGGCCGGAGTTGGAAGCTAGAAAAAGTTCTGATATATATAAGATTAAGACCAAGGCTGACGGAGGATTTGATTCCAGTGCGCAGGTTTTGTCTGAAGAAGACTGGAGAGATTTGATGGACATAGCTGTGAACAAGGCCGCCCAATATGGAAAGAGGATATTTGATGGAGATATTGGAATTAATCCACTCAGATGTGGCAAGACAGATGGCTGTGAGTACTGTCCTATGAATGGTATATGTGGGGTCGAGCAGTCTAATAAGGATAAATTTTCCAATAGGGTGGAGAATCTAGATGATAAAGAAGTGGTGGAGAGATTGAAGAGAGAGAGAGGAAACGGAGGTGATGAAGATGAACTGGACTGATGATCAGAGAAGAGTTATTGAGGATAGAGGGCACAATGTTCTTGTCTCAGCGGCGGCAGGATCAGGTAAGACTGCTGTACTGGTTAGGAGAATTATCGAGAGAATACTCAGCGAGGAAAATCCCGTTGATATAGATCAGTTTTTGATTGTAACATTTACCAATGCGGCTGCAGGGGAGATGAAGGAGAGAATCCAGAAGGCAATCAGTGATGCTTTGGTTGAAAATCCGGAAAATGAGCATCTTCAGCGCCAGATTCTCTTGGTTCAGGGAGCGCAGATTACTACGCTTCACAGCTTTTGCAAGTTTATAATAGAGAATTATTTTTATAAAATAGGATTTGATCCATCTTCTAGAATCGCCAAGCCGGCGGAGATAGAGATGATTAAGGATGAAATATTAGACGAGCTTGTGGAAGAAAAATACGATTCTCTCGACTCCGCTTTCCTGGAGATGATGTCTCATAAGAGCAATAAATCTGCAGATGAGTCCTTTAAGGCCTGTGTAAATAGTCTCTATGAGGGCGCTCAAAACGAGCCATTTCCCGAGGATTTCTACGAGAGAATGTATGAATTTTGCCGAATGGAGACATTGGATGAAATCATAGGAAGTAAGATTGGTCAGTGGGCTCTGGGGCAAATCGATAAGATGATGAAGTCGGCTTTGGAGGGATACCAGAGTCTTAGAGATTGGGTTCGACTCAATAGTGCGGATTTGAATGAAAAGTTTGAAAAATTCGCCAGGAAAGAGCATGAAAGAATCCAGTCTGCATATGATAAATTTGTGAGTGGAGATTATGAGTCATTCTTTGCGGAAATAAGCAGCAGGTTTGATACGCTTTCTCTTGGAAGAAAAAAAGAAGAACAGGAGTATAGAGAGTACTTTAAGGCGCGTAGGGAAGTCTGTAAAAGCACTGTGATAGAAGCGAATTCCTATGATTTCTTTACGAATTCTTATGTAGCTGATTATCACAAAGAGATGAGAAAATATGCGGAAGTGTTCCTCTCTACTGCCGAGGAGTTCGGGCGGAGATTTGCTGAGGAAAAGGCGAATAGAGGGATACATGATTTTGACGACTTGGAACATTTTGCCATTCGAATTCTCATAGAGCGAGACGAAGAGAAGAACGAGACTTTGTCAGATGCAGCCCTCCAGTTAAAAGACCAATTTGTGGAACTGATGGTAGATGAGTACCAGGATAGCAACTTTGTTCAAGAGAAGATTATATCTGCTATTTCCAGGGACAATAATAGGTTTATTGTGGGAGATGTAAAGCAGAGTATATACAGGTTTCGCAACGCTAGGCCCGACCTATTTATCGATAAAATGTTCCGATACGGAAGAGAGGAAGACAAGAATAGTGTTGTAATCTCGCTAAATCAGAACTTTAGGAGCAGGAAGTCCGTGATTGATGGCGTTAATGATTTGTTCTTAAAAATCATGCACAGAGATTTTGGGGATATTGAGTACGATGACGTGGCAAAACTCTATTACGGAGAGCTTTATGAAAAGGCGCAGGATGATCCACGCACTACAGAAGTAGAACAAGAAGACGGCTCGGGGAAGAGTACCTATGATACTTCGGAGGTTTTCTATATTGAGGACGGGGGAATTGAAGAAGAGGGAATACTTATCGCCGATGAGATAGAAAAGTATGTAAACGGCGAGAATCCCCTTTATGTGCTTGACGGAGATAGCTATAGAAAGGCTGAATACGGGGATTGTGCGGTTCTTCTCAGAAGCATCAAGAGCAATGGGAAGGCAATCTGTGATGCTCTTGAGTCCAGGGGAATACCTGTTTATATGGAGAATTCCAATGGTTTTTTTGATACCAGAGAAGTGGCTCTCATAATGGATGTTTTGAGAATTATAGATAATCCGCTTCAGGATATACCGTTGGTGGCGGTGATGAGGAGTCCGATCTATGATTTTTCTGACGAGGAATTGGTATTTATAAGAGAGAGGAATTCATCGGAATATTTTTATGAATCTGTAAGACACTACAGCGCCAACGAATCGGCTGACAGAGTCTTGGTAAATAAGGTTGCAGACTTCTTGGGAGACTTAGAGATGCTCCGAGAAATAGCCTCTACTAAAACCGTGACAGAAGTGATGGAAACGGTATTTAACATATCACAAATAGACTATATACTGATGTCTATGCCGGGGGGAGAACAGAAGAAAGCCAACTTGGAGCTCCTCATGGAATTGGCGGAGGAGTTTGATGAGAGTTCATATAAGGGCATACATCAATTTGTGCGATATGTGGAGAAAGTGAAAAAGCAGAAAAGTGATTACGGGGAAGCTAGTATAGCCGGAGAGGGACAGAACAGTGTCCGCGTAATGACTATTCATAAGAGCAAGGGATTGGAGTTTCCTATATGCTTTGTGGCGGCAACAGGGAAGCGACTTTTGAAAAACGATACTGAGGGAATGATGACTTTCAGCTTTGATTATGGAATTCTGACGCCTATATATGATGGGGAGAGATACGTGAGTACAAAGTCAGTTTTCAGTAGCATATTTAAGAAGAATGAAAAATATCAGAGCTTAGCTGAGGAACTCAGGGTTCTCTATGTAGCCCTTACGAGAGCTAGAGATAAGCTTATCGTCGTGGGAAGTGGAAGTCGTGTGAAGAGTATTTCTCTTGATTTTTATGGCAGAAGTACTGCTAAGAGCTATATGGAGTGGATAGTTTCCGCCGTGAGTCAGAGTGATTACTTCCGTTTTCACAATCTGACTTCGGATGATATCGCCGAGTTAGAAGTGGAAAAGGTTGTAGAAAATCGGATTGATAATGCGATTATTAACAATTTTGACACATCCGTAGAGTATCATAGTGAGATAGAGAGAATATTTGACTTCATGGACCACAAAAACCGAGAAGAGTACCTAGAGACGCCTATTAAGCTCACCGTAGCCGAGATCAAACGCAAATCCCTTGAAGCGTCAGAAGAAGGCGCGGAGGACGTCTATGAGATTGAAGTTGATGATCGAAGGATTCCACAGTTTATAGCGGAGTCAGAGGAGAAAACTCAGTCGGGTACAGTTTATGGAAATGCATGGCATCATTTCTTCGCCAACGTAAACCTGGATAAAATGCCGGACGGAGATATTATAAAGTCAGAGATTGATAGGTTGTTGGCTGAGGGCATGATAACGGAGGAAGAGGCCAAATTCCTCAGTGTTAGAAAGATTTTAGCATTCTTTGAGACCGACGTGGCAAGACAGATTATAGAGGCCAATGAGCGCGGGCAGGTGTTTAGAGAGCAGCCATTTGTGATTTCAGTTTCCATGAACGAGATAGAGAAGTATGGCTATGAGGCTGATGAAGATGGCAAGGAAAATGTTCTGATACAGGGAATCATCGATATTTACTACTTCGATGGCGACAAGATAGTGCTTCTTGACTATAAGACGGATAAGGTGGAGGATGAGGAGCAATTGATTGACAGGTATCAGATTCAGATTGATCTCTATGCCAAAGCTCTTCAGAATAGCCATGGAGTGAGAAAAATCGACAAGAAGATCTACTCTTTTTCTCTCGGAAAAGTAGTGGATATGGGAGGTTTGAGCGACACAAGTGAGTGATAATGCATATACGGATTTTGCCAATATATATGATGATATGATGGAAAATATTCCCTATGCCGATTGGGTGGAAAAACTCCACAAACTCTTCGCCGGACGAGGTGTGAAGGGGGTTTGCGAATTGGCATGTGGAACGGGAGTGATTCTTGAGGGGCTGTCAGAGCATGGTTATGACTTGGTTGGAATAGATATTTCTGAGTCCATGCTCAGTGTGGCAACTGAGAGGCTTTCTGATGCAATCATGGAGGGAAAGTGTGTTGTTTCCCTTCAAGATATGCGCCGGTTTGCCCTGCCAAGTCCGAGTGATGCAGTGATATGCCTCTGTGATTCCGTAAACTATTTGAGCAAATCGGAATATTTACTTGACATGTTTCGAAGTGTGCGAGAAAATATGAAAGACGGGGGAATATTCATATTCGATGTCAAAACAGAGCATTGCTTTAGGGATGTCATGGGAGATGAAGTAAGAGTAGATGAGGGAGAAGAGGGAGATTATCTGTGTATATGGGATAACAACTATGATGAAGGGGCAAAGTGCAATGAATATTTGCTGACTATTTTTGAACGATGTGGTGACGATATATACAGAAGAACAGACGAACTTCATACTCAGTATGTTCATGACCATACAGAAATAATCGAGGCCATGGAAGATGCCGGGTTTAAGAATATAGGATGGGGATGTGATATTGATGACATTCTCGTCAGAGAAAAGCAAGATGTAGACAATATGCTTGAAAGGATATATTACTATGGAGAAAAGTAGATTAAAGAAGAGGTTTCTCGCATGCGTGGCGATGTTTGCCCTAGTGCTTGGGGTAGTTGTAACCAATGTTTCGACGGAAGCTGCTACTAAGGGAAAAGTTACTGCAGCCAGTGGGCTCAACATGAGATCGGGAGTGGGAACGGATTACTCAGTAATTACCACAATCCCCTCTAATGCCACAGTGACAATTAACAGCAAAAATGCAGGTACGGATTCAAATGGCGTGACCTGGTACAAGGTGACATATTCCGGGAAAACGGGATATGTTTCTTCGGCATATATAAGTATCCAGAGTTCGGGAAGCTCCAATAGTGAAGTGGACCCGGCGGAGCCAAGTGGCGGAAGCTCTGCGACTATTTACAAGACTGAGGTTTCGTATGTGAAGATAAATGTTCCGGTGACTTTGAGAGGAAAAGTTGTTCCAAAGAAGACAGCCGGGGGCAAGGATTACAAAGTTGGAAAGAAGAAAGTGACCCTTGTAAAGGGGAGTTCTGCCAAGATAATAGGCGAGAAAACTGTTGGCACAGTCAAGTGGTTCAGGGTAAAGTTTAAGTATAACAAGAAATATCACAAGGCTTATGTCAAAAGCACTAAGGTCAACATGAATCTTGGAAATTCGGCTAACGGCCAGGTTATCACTGTAAAGAAAAACCTCAATATCAGGAAGAAAGCCGGATCGAAGAGTGCGTATTATAAGATCAAGAAAAAGATTGTAAAGATTCCATTATCGTCCAAAGTAAAGGTGATAAAGGCAAAATTTGTGGGAAAGACGCTGTGGTATAGGATTTCATTTACCTACAAGAATAAGACCAGAAAAGGGTACTGCAAGGCGAAGTATATAAAGCTTGTAAAGCTCAAAGTCACTAAGAAAGTAAAGGTGACAGCCCTTACATCTGCACAGTTTGAAAAGTCCATGAAGGATCAGGGCTTCCCGGATTCTTACAAGGATAGTCTTCGAAAGCTCCATGAATCCTATCCTTACTGGGAGTTCAAGGGATTTAAGACGGGGATTACCTGGGCGGATGCTATAAAAGCTGAGTCAAAACTGGGGATGAATCTTGTTTCAAATGGCAAGAGTGAGGCGTGGAAGTCAAAAGCCGAGGGGGCTTACGATGCATCAACAGGAAAGTGGATTGTATTTGACGGTTCAACTTGGGTTCAGGCCAGTGATGCCGCTATCAAGTATTACATGGATCCCCGCAACTTCTTGACTATACAGAGTGTGTTCCAGTTCGAGCTTCTGGGATATCAGCCACAGTATCAAACAGCGGATGGTATCGCCAAGGTTATACAGAATACTCCGTTTGGCGGAAAGAGCTTTAGTTATACAGATTCTAACGGCAGCAACAAGACAATTACATATGCACAGGCATTTGTGGAAGCCGCCAAGGAATCCGGTGTGAGTCCATATCACCTGGCATCAAGGGTTAAGCAAGAAGTTGTAACAAGTGCTACTACTACCAGTATTGCTGTTACGGGAACGAATTCCACATATCCGGGAATATTTAACTTCTACAATATCGGAGCTACAAGCGGAAGCAATCCTGCGTTAAATGGCCTTAAGTGGGCGAGCCAGGGGTCGACTTATATGCGTCCGTGGAATAATAGATACAAATCCCTTGTGGGAGGAGCTACATATATAGGCAATAATTATATCAATAAGGGCCAGAATACAGGATATCTTCAGAAGTTCAACGTGACTTCGACCAACAGGTATTCTCACCAGTATATGACCAACCTTGAGGCAGCTAATTCAGAGGCCCTCAAGACGAAGAATGCCTATGCGGGTAATCTTGACAAAGCGCCGTTGGTATTTTCAATTCCTATATATGAGAATATGCCATCAAATCCGTGTGCGGCACCACAGTAGAGAGTAGTATAAAGAGGAGATTTTTATGAAGCTTAATTCAAGTAAAATATTCTGCAAGGCGGTATTACTCATGTTAATATGCCTTACAGGATTTGCGATAGACAGCAGTATTTCTAAAGCGGAGGGGGCTAAAATAGAATTATCTATGTCTGCTCCCAAGGTGCAAGTTGGAAAAGAAGTGACGGTGATATGTACTATTACCTCAGATGAACCCATAACTGAGACAGAGTTTACGGTAGCTTATACTCCGGGTGTTTTGGCATTTGTAGAGGGAGGCACCAATGTTAGCGGCGGAAATGGTTATCTGTCTGTAAAGTCCGATGATGGCGGTGAAGGCCTGCTTCGCAAAACATTTTCCTTTAAATTCAAGGGATATGCCAAGGGAAGTACAGAGATTTCACTTTATGGAAATTGTGATGTGTACAACGAAGCTGGGGAGAAGATGTCTGTGTCTGCCAATACCACATCGGTTGAAGTGGTGGCGGTAAATGAATCAGTAGAGACGCCAAATCCCAAGAGCACCATGGTACCGGCACAGCAGGTGAAAATGGTCAAACTGAGCAAGAATAATAAACTCAAGTATCTTCATGCAAACTGCGTGTCAATGACGCCAAAGTTTAACAATAATACTAATCATTACAATGTTACTGTAGATTGTAATACGGATTACCTATATCTCAATTATGAGACGGCACAGTCCAAAGCTACAGTGTCATTTAAGGGAAATACGGAATTAGCTCCGGGAGTAAATCATCAGAAAATGATAGTTAAGTCACAGTCCGGAGAAAAGAGAGTTTTCGAATTTGACATAATTAAGGAGTCAGAGAATGACACGGAAATCCGCAAGATAAAGGAAGCGGGGGCGAAAAATATAGAGTTTACTGTCATAGAAAAGGCAGGAAAAGTATATGTAAAGAATCAATATCAGTTCGAAGTGGTATCAGTTACCGACGAGGATATCCTTCCTTCGGGATATGTCAAGACCAATATTGAGCTTGATGGAAGAAGTGTTACGGCATATACCATGGAGAATGATCTTGGAAATAATTATCTTCTCATGTATTTGAAGTATGAGGGGGGCGAACCTACGCTATATCAGTTTGATAGGCAGGAAAAAACTCTCCAGAGATACACGGGAACCATGACAGAAAAAGTAAACAAAGGGATTCAGGAGCAACAGAAAACTATCTTTACGAATACCACATTATATGCTATAATTGTAGGACTCGTAATCCTAGTTCTCGTCCTAGTAATCACGCTCATAAATATGATAATAAAGAAGCGAGTGGGGAAGGGAAAACGCGAGTTAGATGACACAGATTTTTAGGAGGAAATACATTGAGTATAGAATATACAAAGGTCGCAGAGAAAGTATTGATGCGGACTAACGAGGTTGCAGCCAAATTTAATACAGCAACTATTGACACAACTCATCTGGCATTTGCCTTGATTAGCACCAGGGGAGTTGCCGCCAGGATATTAGTTGAAAACGGAGGGGACAAGGAGAAAGTTCTGGATATGATATTTGAGTCCATGGGACGATGTCAGCCGGATGAACAGCTTGAACCATCTCCAAGATTTAAGGAAGTAGTTGAGCATGCAGAGAGAATAGCTAAGTCCAATAAGGACAAGAAGGTTGGAACAGAACACCTTCTAATCGCTCTTCTTCTCAATAAGAATTGCACCGGAACAGTTATGTTACAGCAGTGTGGAATTGATGTCAGGAAGGCATATCTTGATGCCAATAAAACCATCGGAATAGACGATAATGCGGCTATTGCGGAGTACTCTTCCGCGAAGAAAAAGAAGAAAAAGAAAAACAAACATACCATGCTCAAGGAGTATGGAACTGATCTAAACGAGCTCGCCCTTGCGGGAGATATCGATCCGGTTTATGGAAGACAAGAAGAGCTTGATAGCATGATTGAAACTCTTAGCAGACGCAAGAAGAACAATCCATGTTTGGTAGGAGATCCAGGTGTGGGTAAGACTGCCCTTGCTGAGGGACTTGCACTTAGACTCGTAGAGGGAAATGTTCCGGAGAGTGTCAAGAAAAAGAGAATCGTGAGCCTTGATCTCACAGGTATGGTAGCTGGGGCAAAGTACAGAGGCGAGTTTGAACAGCGAATCAAGGATTCTATCAAAGAGGCTATAGATGATGGAAATGTCATTCTATTTATCGATGAGTTGCATACAGTTATAGGTGCCGGTGGCGCAGAGGGGTCCATCGATGCATCCAATATCTTGAAGCCTGCGCTAGCCAGAGGTGAGCTTCAGGTCATAGGTGCCACAACCCGTGAAGAGTACCGCAAGTACCTTGAAAAGGATGCAGCGCTCGAACGTCGTTTTCAGCAGATAAGTATAGATGAACCTAGTGTTCCTGAAACTGTGGCGATGTTGAGAGGGCTTAAGGACAAATACGAAGAATTTCACGGATTGTCTATCAGTGATGAGGCGATAGAAGCAGCTGCTAAGCTATCCGACAGATATATAAGTGATAGATTTTTGCCGGATAAGGCAATTGACCTTATAGATGAGGCATCAGCCAGATTGAGACTTCTGAGTGCATTGAAAAAGGACAAGGATATCGAGGAGTGCGATGTGGCTCTCGAAGAATACCAAGGTGAGCTTGAGAGAGCCCTGAAGGAAGGGGACCTGGACTACGCAGTTGAGCTCAGAGAACTCCAGGACAAGGTGAACCAGAAGAAAAAGCGCGCCATTCTTCGTCAGGAGAAGCGTACCAACCAGAGAAAAATAGTCCTAGAGGAAAGGCATATCCAGGAGATGGTGGCGAGAAAAACCAATATTCCCGTCAGTAGATTGGAAAAAACTGAGACCAAGCGACTGGCTGAACTTGAGAAAACTCTCCACAAGAGAGTTATTGGTCAGGAAGAGGCTGTTGATGCAGTTTCCAGAGCGGTCAGACGAGGACGTGTCGGGCTTAAGGATGCAAAGCGCCCTATCGGATCATTTTTATTCCTCGGACCGACGGGTGTTGGTAAGACGGAGTTATCTAAGGCGTTGGCAGAAGCTGTATTTGGCGATGAGAAGGATATCATACGAGTTGATATGTCCGAGTATATGGAGAAGCACAGTGCAGCTAAGATTATCGGTTCTCCACCGGGATATGTTGGATATGATGATGGTGGACAGTTAACTGAGAAGGTGAGAAATAAGCCATATTCGGTTATCCTCTTTGATGAGATTGAGAAGGCTCACCCGGACGTATTCAATGTTTTGCTACAGATTTTGGAGGATGGTCAGGTGACGGATTCTCACGGTAAAACTGTTGACTTTAAGAATACTATTATCATTATGACGAGTAATGCGGGTGCAAATCGCATTATCGCGCCTAAGACACTTGGGTTTGTCACAAACGAGAGTCGTGAGGAAAACCACAAGCGCATGAAAGACGGAGTAATGGAAGAAGTTAAGCATATATTTAAGCCGGAGTTTCTCAATCGTGTCGACGACATCATAGTATTCCAGATGTTAACGAAGGATGAGATTGGTCAGATCGCTAAGCTGCTTTTGGATAACTTTAAGAAGCGCGTGAAGGAACAGCTGCAGATCAATATCACTATTCCGAAGAAAGTGGTTGAATATATAGCGGACAAGGGATTTGACAAGGACTATGGTGCACGTCCATTGAGAAGAGCTATACAGCATGATATCGAGGATTGCATCGCTGAAGAAATAGTTAACAAGAATGTTGTTATGGGCGACAATATTCGCTTGGCGCTGGAAGAAGATAAGATTTTAGTCAAAAAGAGCAAATAATTTTCTCAAAATGTGTGGAATTATTGTTCTAGATTTGATATAATCAATACATAAACAAAAGGTGATCAAGGAGGGCAAAAAGATGGCCGTTGTAGAGGAATTGATTCGTAAGGAAGCAGATGGTACACTCAGCTTTGGAAACTACTTGTTGGATTCCAAGACTAAGAAGTCGGATTTCAAGTATGAAGGGGATATATACAAGGTAAAAACCTTCAATGAGATTACAAAGCTTGAGAAGAACGGTCTATTTGTTTATGAATCAGTACCGGGAAGTACAGTTACTAACTATTCAGATGATGGAAACACAGTTTCTTTTTCAGTAGAGGCTGCTAAGGATTTGGGATTTACGCTTGAATTAGAGCCTTCACAGGAATATGAAGTTTCTCTTGATGGATCTTCACTTGGAAAGATGAAGACAAACTTAGGTGGAAAGCTCAATGTAAGTATAGAGTTAGATGAAGGCAAGAAAGCTGATATCAAGGTTAGTAAGTGTGATTAATTAAAAGAACAAGTTAGATGATAGTAGCGGTGCTGTCTTGGCACCGTTGCTATTTTGTGTGGGAAAACTTAGCATGGGAGTTAATAAAATATGGCAAAATCAAAAGTGATTTTTTATTGCAAAGAATGTGGCAATGAGACTAGCAAGTGGCAGGGACAGTGTCCGGCATGTAAGGCTTGGAATACTTTGGAAGAAGCACCCTCAGAGCGAATTGTTGCAGGGAAGAGTGTGAAGACATCTGTCAAAGTCGGTGATGTTACTCCGACTAGATATAAGGATATAACCACGGAGAAAGAAGTCAGAACAGGAACGGGAATGGCGGAGCTTGATCGTGTATTGGGCGGCGGTATAGTTGCCGGTTCGCTGGTTTTGGTTGGTGGAGATCCGGGAATCGGAAAATCCACATTGCTATTGCAGATGTGTAGAAACTTATCAAAAGAAGGTAAGAAGGTTTTATATGCTTCAGGTGAGGAGTCGCTCAAACAGATAAAGATGCGTGGTGACAGGATAGGAGAGTTTTCGGACTCTTTATTTTTGCTGTCTGAAACCAATATGACCGCAGTCGAGATGGCAATCGAAAAACTTGAACCCGAGGTTGTGATCGTGGATTCCATCCAAACTATGTATGAGGAAAACATAGATGCTGCTCCAGGCAGCGTGAGCCAAGTTCGAGAGATCACAGCGGTTTTGCTTAGGATTGCAAAGAAAAACTCAATCAGCATTTTTATAGTTGGTCACGTTACCAAGGAGGGAAATGTGGCCGGGCCTAGAATGCTTGAGCATATGGTTGACAATGTTTTATATTTTGAGGGTGATCCTTCGGCGTCATATCGCATTCTTCGCGCAGTTAAGAACAGATTTGGTTCGACCAATGAGATAGGCGTGTTTGAGATGAGAGAGATGGGACTGGTTGAAGTTCCGAATCCTTCAGAGTATATGATGCAGGGTAAACCGGTAGGAGAACCGGGATCCGTTGTGGCTTGTGCCATCGAGGGAACTAGGTCTTTTGTGATTGAAGTCCAGGCACTTGCGTGCAATACCTACTTCAATGTTCCGAGAAGGACGGCAGCTGGAACTGATTATAATAGAGTAAACCTTCTCCTCGCGGTTGTGGAGAAAAGACTTGGAATGCAGCTTTCATCGTATGATATATATGTAAATGTGGCAGGCGGCCTCAGAATCACGGAACCAGCTATGGATCTCGGTATTGTGGCAGCAGTAGTATCGAGTTTTAAGGGAAAGGCAATTCCGGATGATATGGTTATATTCGGTGAAGTTGGTCTTGTAGGTGAAGTAAGGGCTGTAACTCAGTGCGAGAAGAGAGTAGTGGAGGCAGCCAAATCCGGTTTTAAGCAGTGCATCATGCCGATGACAAATCTAGAAAATATTCAGAAGTCCGGTCAGCTAAAAAACAGCGATATAAAGCTTGTGGGAATCAGAAATATAAGAGAACTTTTGAACCATATATAGCCCGTAGGTTCAGGCGCCTTGGGTAAAAATACAAGCCTGAGATAGGAAGAATAAATGAGATTTAATACATGGGAAGACAAGTTGACTCCGTTATATAGATTTCTTATTGGAGCCTTGATAGTTATAATAGGTATTGTAAAGCAGCTTTTTTCAGATAAGCCGCTTGAGATGTATGCATTCTACATTATGGTATTTGGTGTTCTTTGTATTGCCAACGCAATCATGATGAAGATAACCAAAGAAAAAGTCAATATAATATTCTATGTGATTTGCACCATGATTCTTCTAATTGTGGGAATCAACCTGAGAGAATTCGAAGGTCTAAAGGGAGTGATGTTAAATACCATATATGTTGTATTGTTTGTAGTAGAATGGATAAAAAATGCTATTGTTATCAAAATTGATGACGGAATAAAGCGAGCTGTTATGGGGTTTGTAGCCGCTTTTATCAATGTTTTATTTATGGCAATTACATTCTTGATACCAATATTGATTGCTGTATTTAAATAAAATGGCGCCCAAGGGGCGCAAAATATTTTACAATATGGAGGTATGCTAAATGAGGAAGCATAGGATTATTAGTGGGGTGCTCGGGTTAGCGCTTGCTGCTGGGACAATATCTTTTGTGCCAACAACACCTGTGGATGCAGCAGCAAAGTTGAAGTTAAGCAAAACCAAGATAACTTTAAAGGTTTCACAGAAAAAGGTTATCAAGGTCAAAGGAACTAAGAAGAAAGTCAAGTGGAAATTAAGTAAAAAAGGAATCGTAAAGCTCAAGAAAAAGGGCAAGACGAAAGTAATGATTACAGCAAAAAAAGCTGGAAAGGTTACAATTAAAGCAAAGATAAAGGGTGTTAAGAAGAAGTTAAAATGTGTAGTAAAAGTTGTAGCGAACAAGGAGACAAAGGCAAAGTCTACAGCTACAGCGAAGGCAGCTGTAGCTGTCGTGGCATCGGCGGCAACAACAAAGGCGCCGGTTCATACACCACCTGTTCTCACAACACCACCTATTAGTTCATTGGCACCAAGTGCAGTGGCAAGTGAGGTTCCAAGTCCTGTTGTAAGTGCTGAACCAGTGGTAACTTCAGGACCTGTTGCAACTAAACCACCAGTGGTAACAGCGGCACCAACAGTTACACCAACAGTTACACCAGTGCCTACGATTGCGCCACCAATTTATCCAGTTCCGGAGCCAAAGGAAATTCCTGAGATTGAGACATATCAGGCAGGGGAAGCAGTTCAGGAACCATTTTTCACATATGACAGTGGAGCATACGGAGGAGCTTTTGAACTTCAACTGGCATCACAGGAGGGAACAACAATCTACTATACAACTGATGGATCAGTTCCAACAAAAGACTCTATTAAGTATGATGGAACAATCCAGGTTATAGATAGAAATAATTTTGCCAACGTTTTGTGTTCATCTGAGAATGTCAAGAAGATGGCATTGCCGGGAAGTGATTATGGATACGTTCCTAAGGTGAGTGAAGTGCCTAAGTGTACTGTGATCAGAGCAGTTGCAATCGCAGATGATGGAACGGCAAGTAAGGTTGTTACCAACAGCTACTTTGTTGGAAACGATCTGGAAAAGCAATATCCAGGAGCGAAGGTTATATCCCTTGTAACTGATCCTAAAAATCTTCTTGATCCGGAAATCGGTATCTATGTCCTTGGTAACAAGTATGATGAGTGGATAAAAACTGATGAAGGCAAAAATATGACTAACGGATGGTTTAAACAATATTATAATTATCAAGGTAATTATACACAGAAAGGCAAGGACTGGGAGAGACCAGCTAATGTAGAGTATATTGATCCAGCTACAAGAAGTGCTGAATTCAATGTACCAGCCGGAATCAGACTTCACGGTGGAGCGAGTAGAATGTATACTCAGAGAAGTTTCAATGTATACATGAAAGAAGAATATGGTCAGAAGAATCTCAAGTATCCACTTATCCCTGGAGATCTTGATAAAGATGGAAAGCAGATTAAGAAGTACAAGAGATTTATGATTAGAAATGGTGGAAATGATACAGAGTATACTAAGTTCCAAGATATATATATTCAGAACAGAGTAAAGAATCGCGCTTATGCGACACAGGCTTGTACTCCTGTTGTTCTTTTCCTCAATGGAGAGTATTGGGGATTGTATAATATGGGAGTGAAATATAGTGATTCATCTGTCGAGGAAACTTACGGAATAGACAGTAAAAATGTTGTCATATACAAGGAAGCTGAACTTGACGAAGGAAATGATGAAGATCAGGCTCTATATGATCAACTTATGGAGTATGCAGACAGCTCTAAGAAGGATATGAAGGATGATGCTGTATTTGATGAATTCTGCAATATCATGGATATTGATAGTTTTGCAGATTACTATGCAACAGAGCTTTATATAGCAAATCAGGATTGGAACTTAGAGAAGAATTATGAGATCTTCCGTGCAAGAGAGGTTGATCCGGAAAATCCATATGCAGATGGTAAGTGGAGATATATGCTTTATGATACAGAGCAGTCTATGGATCTCTATGGTTCAGGTGGCCCAACTGATAAGACATTTACCAATACACTTGGAAAAGACGGACTTTTTGCCAATGCTATGCGCAATGAGAAATTCCAGACCAAGTTTATGCAAACAGTTGATGAAATCTGTGATGTGAACTTTAAAGTGGATGAGTGTCTTGCAGATATAGATAATTATGCCAAATTATACAAACCACTTATGGAGAAGTTCTTTGATAGGTTCTATGGAACAAGCTCTAATTATCCAAGAAGCGAGTTTGATAATCATGTTCAGAAACTTAAGAACTTTGTAAATAATAGAGCTGTTAATTACAAAAAGGAAGTTAGTTCTTGGTGTGAAAAGAATTAATTATTCGATATTACAATTTAATTAAGATATTAAAACTCCCAGTTGTCGTAGATAGCTGGGAGTTTGTAAAATCTGATATTTGTAGGGAACATTGACAGAATACGATATCAAAGATTCTATAACGGATAATCGTTACAGAAGCATGCTTTACAGAGAGGCAAATCTCCTGTCATTTGATCAAAATCTTCAATTTTCATATATCCCAGAGAATCAGCTCCAATATGCTTTCGAATTTCATCAGTAGTATATTTATGAGCGATAAGTTCGCTGCTGCTTGGAACATCTGTCCCATAGAAGCATGGATATAAGAAAGGCGGTGAGCTGATTCGCACATGTACTTCCTTTGCACCGGCTTCTTTTAGGTGCTTAATTAGAGAGGCAATAGTAGTGCCTCGCACGATGGAATCATCGATTAAGACGATTCTTTTGCCTTTGACAGCAGCATCTAATATACTGAGTTTAGTTTTTACTGCTGTTTCTCGTTCCTCTTGTGTAGGCTGGATAAATGTTCTGCCCACATATGTGTTCTTGTGAAAAACTAGTGAAAATGGTATGCCGCTTTCTTTGGAATAGCCAATTGCAGCGGCGAGTCCTGAGTCTGGAACACCTGTCACGAGATCCGCCTCAACAGGGTAGGATTTGGCAAGAGCTCTACCACCATTAATTCTAGCATCATAAACAGATATTCCATCAATAACTGAATCTAATCTTGAAAAATAAATATATTCAAATATACAATGAGCTCTTTTTTCTGAGACTAATGAGTAATCGCTATTTATGCTGTCTTTTGTAATGGTTATTATTTCACCGGGTTCTATATCTCGTATAAACTCTCCACCAATACTTTTAATAGCACAGGATTCAGAAGATAAAAAGTAGCAGTCATTTTTCTTGCCTAGACATAGGGGTTTGAGTCCAAGGGGATCTCTAACTCCTATAAGCTTTCGCGGACTAGTAATTATGAGAGCATAACCTCCTATTATTTGACTCGCTACTATCTGTATAGCTTCTTCTACACAAGAAACTTTGGTTCTATTTTTGGCAAGAAGACAAGCAATAACTTCCGAATCCGTTGTGGTGTGGAAGATACTGCCTTCTTTTTCCAATTCATGTTTTAAATTGTCTGCGTTAATTATGTTGCCATTATGAGCCATTGCAAGAGTTCCCTTGTAATACTTCATTACTAGGGGTTGAGCATTTACAGCATTGCTTGCGCCTGACGTGGAATAGCGAACATGTCCTACACCGAGATTGCCAGAAAGGTTTTCTAGGATTTCCTGATCAAATACCTCATTTACAAGCCCCATGTCCTTGTGATGACAGATATTGCCAAGGGGTCCGCTAGTATCGCATATTGCAATACCAGCAGACTCCTGACCTCTGTGTTGAAGCGACATGAGTCCCATATAAATGTAGTTGTTAACATTGTTATTATTTATAGAATAAGCGCCAAATACGCCACATTCTTCTTTTAACTTATCCATATGATTATCTTTGCTCCTAACACTATAAACTAATTATACTGTAAATAATAACTGATCATAAGTAGCATAAGGAAGCAGTTCTTCAGGGATAAGTATTTCTGTGGCATCAACCACGCTTCTAAGCTCATCCATCAATGGGAGAACTGTATCATGATAGTAGCGTGATGATTTGAGAGGGTCATCAGCATACTGCTCAGCTTCTTTGGTCTTGGCAGTTAATTCATTGACAAGACTGAGAATTGATTCTTGTTTTTTAGTTAAATCAGAATACATATCAAGTGTATTCTGTCCAGGTTTTCCAAGTAATTCTTTCTGACTCTTTAAGGTGTCAGAAAGCTTTTCTGCGTACTTGAGTGTTGCCGGCAAGAAGTCTTTGCGGACTATTTCATCCATAGCTAATGCTTCAATATGAAGTGTCTTTTCATAGTTTTCAAGTAAGATTTCAAGACGTGAGTTAAGCTCTGTCTCCGTAAATATTCCGTGAGAAGTGAATAATTCAACATTCTTTGGATCGATGAAGTGAGGAAGAGCATCAACAGTTGATGGAAGGTTGTAAAGCCCCCTGCTTTCGGCTTCCTTTACCCATTCGTCTGTATAACCGTTGCCATTGAAGATAACTCTTTTGTGATTTTTGAGACAACGCTTGATGAGTTCATGTACTGCCTCATCAAGTTCATCCTTTGATACATCTTTCAACTCTTCATAAAACTGTTTAAGAGATTCTGCAACAGCTGTGTTGAGAACAACGTTTGGACCTGACACAGAAAGCTCTGAGCCAAGGCTTCTGAACTCAAATTTATTTCCTGTGAATGCAAAAGGTGAAGTACGGTTTCTGTCCGTATTATCCTTGAAGAAATGAGGAAGAACAGTTGCGCCCGTTTCCATCTGAATCATCTTCTGCTTACCAAGGATTTCATCGTGCTCAATAGCATCCAATACCTTTGTTAATTCCTCTCCAAGGAAGATGGAGATGATTGCAGGAGGTGCCTCATTAGCTCCGAGTCTGTGGTCGTTTCCGGGACTGGCAACACTGATTCTAAGGAGATCAGCATACTCATCAACTGCTTTAATAATAGCCATCAATACAATCAAAAATTGAATATTTTCAGATGGAGTTTTTCCAGGTTCAAGAAGATTGATGCCGGTGTCTGTTATCATAGACCAGTTATTGTGTTTTCCTGAACCATTGATTCCGTCAAATGGTTTTTCATGAAGAAGGCAGGTAAGACCATGCTTGTTAGCTACCTTTTTCATGACTTCCATTGTAAGCTGGTTGTGATCTACTGCCACATTTGCGGTATCAAATACCGGAGCCATTTCGTGCTGTGCAGGGGCAACCTCGTTGTGTTTTGTTTTTGATGGAATACCAAGCTTCCATAATTCTTCATCCAAATCATGCATATAATCAACTACTCTTGGACGAAGTGTTCCGAAGTAGTGGTCATTCATTTCCTGTCCCTTTGGTGACATTGCTCCGATAAGTGTACGACCGGTGAATACAAGGTCTTTACGTGATTCATATTGTTTTTTATCAATAAGAAAATATTCCTGCTCGGAACCAACTGTTGTATTTACGCGCTTTACTTCAGTCTGACCAAGAAGATTAAGTATTTTAGTGGCTTCTTTGCTAAGTGCGTCCATAGACCTGAGAAGAGGAGTTTTCTTATCTAGTGCCTCGCCGCTGTAAGAGCAAAATGCTGTAGGGATACACAGGGTGCCTTCTTTGATAAATGCAGGTGAAGTTGGATCCCATGAAGTATAACCCCTTGCCTCAAATGTAGCTCTAAGTCCGCCAGAAGGAAAACTTGAAGCGTCAGGCTCTCCCTTGACAAGCTCCTTACCAGAGAATTCCATAATTACTTCGCCGTCTCCAATAGGTGTGATAAAGCTATCATGTTTTTCAGCTGTCTTACCCGTCAATGGCTGGAACCAATGAGTATAGTGAGTAGCACCTTGCTCAATTGCCCACTCTTTCATTGCAACAGCAACGGCATTTGCAACATCCAACTCAAGATGAGTGCCGTTTTGAATTGTCTTTCTGAGTGCCTTATAGGTATCCTTTGGCAACTTTGCTCTCATGATTTTGTCATTAAATACTTTACTTCCATAAAGTTCTGGAATTGATTTCATATTGAATTCCTCCTGTTTTCTATTTATTATAAATAAAAAAAGGCACCTCGGATAAATCCGAAGCGCCTTTGCTTTCGTTACAAGATTTATTATACACGGAATATTTTAAATGTCAAGAAAAAAATTTATTTTTTTTTAAAGGGTAATAGATAAATGTGATAACATTGACATTTTTTCGTGGATTCGCTATCATTAATTATAGTAAAATTAAGGAGGAATATCATGGCATCACTAACGACTCTATGCTATATTGAAAAGGACGAGAAGTACTTAATGCTTCATAGAATAAAAAAGGAAATTGATGTTAATAAAGGAAAATGGATTGGTGTTGGAGGGCATTTTCTAGAAAATGAAACTCCGGAAGAGTGCTTGTTAAGGGAGGTCAAAGAAGAAACTGGGTTAGAACTAAAATCGTATAAATTCAGAGGATTGATCACTTTTATTTCAGATGAATGGCAAACTGAGTATATGTGTTTATATACAGCGGATGATTTTACAGGGGAACTTATACCATGTGACGAAGGTGAATTACAGTGGATTCCCAAAAGGGATATAATGAAGTTAAATCTCTGGGAGGGTGACAAGATCTTTTTGAAGATGTTGATGGAAGATGCAGATTTTTTTACACTGAAGTTGAGATATGAGGGAGACAAATTGGAGGAATGGAAACTTGGAGAATAATATTTTAACATAGTATAAGTTAAAAAATATATTTACAACTTGACAGTTGATGTAAAGGAGTGATATAATCATACCTGTTGTGAAAATAATTAAAATTGGGAGGTTATTTCGAAATGAAAAAAATACTGATTATACTTATTATCATCGCTGTGGCTGGTTTAAGTATATATGTAATAACAAAGGAAGATAATAATAATAATAGTTCATTGAGTTCAGAGAACAAACAAACAATCAATGTCAGTTTAATTAATGCAAACGAGTCTAAGGCTTTTCAATTTAAAACAAGCCTTGAAGGAAAAGAGTCCGTAAGTAATGACGGCACTGGACCGGTTCATAATTTTAATTCAAAAAATTCAATCGATGAAATGATTTCATCAAATAAGGATTCTTTTGTTGGAAAGGTTTTTGAGGGAACAGATAAAGAAAAAGCGTTATTTTTCAAGGATAATAACTATTATGTTTTAGAAAAAGTGTCCGACGAAGGCTCGAATGAACCATATTATAAGCTCAGGAATGCGGCGGGATCTGCTAGTTATAATACTACTGACAGCTATTGGTTCCCTATGCCGGTTGGGTTAACGCTTGATGTAGATATATATGCACTTTACCTTGAGACGAAGAAAGATTATTCCAAGACTCTCTTTGATTTTTCCTTTGAGGAGTTGGTTAAATTCTATCAGCGTCTGGATAAGGAGGATTGCAGTATAGATACAGAGAACCAAGTTATCAAGTGTTCAGGTTATAATATTAGGGAAAACTGCAAGAAAATGAAAGATTTTCTTACTATAGATTATAAGAATAAACTTTTGAAAACAAAAGTAGAAAAAGGTGTAAAATTCCCATATGTTGTTTCTCATGAAGGCGATGGTAAGACCGCTGAAATCAAGGTTAAGGGTAAGCATATGTGTTGGGAGTTAGAAAAATTTTATGATATTTAAAATTTTTTCTTGACAAATGTTTTAAGAAAATATATAATAAGCTTTGTAATGACAATGGTGTCAGAAGTATAATGCTTCTGGCACCTTTTTTTGTTTAATTACAATTCGTTATTCTTTCATCGTTGATGTGAGAGAAAATTTCCTAGGAAAACATCGAGTCAATTGTTTCTGATCAAAGCAATTGAAAATACCAACTTAAAATTTCTCGGAGGTGTTTGACTATGTCACAAGAAGTAATTAAATATGTAGATGAAAATATATGGGGAATATGGTTTCTTATCGGAGCTGCCCTTGTATTCTGGATGCAGGCGGGATTTGCCATGGTGGAGGCTGGATTTACCAGAGCGAAAAATGCTGGAAATATCATAATGAAAAACCTTATGGATTTCTGTATTGGTGCCGTAATGTTTATCCTGATTGGAGCATCTTTATTAATTGGTGAAGATATTTGTGGTTTTATTGGAAAACCTGGTTTTGATCTATTTACGGCCTATGAAAACTTTAATTTATCTTCATTTGTATTCAACTTAGTATTCTGTGCAACCACTGCTACTATCGTATCTGGAGCAATGGCTGAGAGAACTAAATTTTTGTCATATTGTATTTATTCCGGAATTATTTCTGGTATAATTTATCCGATAGAAGCTCACTGGATTTGGGGTGGTGGATGGCTTGCCAACTTAGGTTTCCATGATTTTGCAGGGTCATGTGCAATTCACACAGTTGGTGGTGTTTCAGCACTTATCGGTGCGGCAATCCTTGGACCTAGAATTGGAAAGTTCAAGAAGGACAAGGATGGTAAAGTAACAAAGGTAAATGCTATTCCGGGACACAACCTTACAATTGGAGCACTTGGTGTGTTTATTCTCTGGTTTGGATGGTATGGTTTCAACGGTGCAGCCGCTACTTCACTTCCGGATCTTGGCTCAATTTTCTTTACAACAACAATCGCTCCCGCTGTTGCAACAGTTGTATGTATGATTTATACATGGGTAAAATATGGAAAACCAGATGTTTCCATGTGTCTAAATGCAAGCCTTGCAGGTCTTGTGGCAATTACAGCACCATGTGATATTACAGATGCGGCAGGGGCGCTCATTATCGGATTTGTAGCAGGTTTATTGGTTGTATTTGGCGTATGGTTTTGCGACAATATTATCAATGTTGACGACCCTGTTGGAGCTGTTGCAGTACACATGCTCAATGGATTATGGGGAACAATTGCTGTCGGACTATTTGCCACAGATACAGCACCTGGATATAAAATTGCAGTAGATGGCGGTGCTATTAAGGCTGAAGGATTGTTTTATGGTGGCGGATTTACACAGCTTGGATTGCAGGCACTTGGTCTATTGGCAGTTGTCGCTTGGACCGCTATTCTTATAACAATTACATTTTTCGCAATCAAGGCAATATTCGGATTGAGAGTGGATGCAGAGGAAGAAATAGAAGGACTTGACTCAACTGAACATGGGCTTCCAAGTGCATATACAGACTTTATGCCAGCTGGAAACAGATTCTATGCCGCTATGCCAGCTGGAATCAAAACAAGCGAGGGAAATGTTCCGGTGGAAGAGGCTATCAAGATTACAGATGTGCCTACACAGGGTATTACTCCTAAAGTTGATATGTCCGGAACACCACTTAGTAAAGTTGATATCATCTGTAAGCAGAGCAGGTTTGAGGATTTGCAAGAGGCGCTGGCAGGTATCGGCGTAAACGGAATAACCGTAACCCAGATTCTTGGATGTGGTGCTCAGAATGATAAGCATAAGTACTATCGTGGAGTTGCACTTGATTTTACACTTTTACCTAGAACTAAGGTTGAAGTTGTAGTTGCAGCAGTTCCGGTTGAGGATGTAATTAAAGCTTCAGTTGAGGCTCTATATACAGGAAATTACGGAGATGGAAAAATCTTTGTATACGATGTGCGCGATGCAGTGAGAGTTCGTACCGGTGAGGTTGGATTTGACGCATTGCAGGATCACAATTAATAAAAATCAAAGGAGATTGGAATAATGAAGTATGTATTTGTAACAGGCGGAGTTGTATCAGGACTTGGAAAAGGTATTACGGCGGCATCACTTGGGCGTCTATTAAAGGCAAGAGGTTATAATGTAGTAATGCAAAAATTTGATCCATATATCAATGTGGATCCAGGGACCATGAATCCTATTCAACATGGTGAAGTATTTGTGACAGAAGATGGAACAGAAACTGATCTTGACCTGGGACATTATGAGAGATTCATTAATGAAAATCTCCGCACTAATGCCAATGTAACTACAGGAAAAATATACTGGTCTGTCCTCAATAAGGAACGCCGTGGAGAATATGGCGGAGGGACAGTCCAGGTAATTCCTCATATTACTAATGAAATAAAGGAACATTTTTACAGAGATGGAGAATTGCCAGATAATACTATCTCAATTGTAGAGGTAGGTGGAACGGTTGGAGATATAGAAAGCCAGCCGTTCTTGGAGGCAATCAGACAATTTCAGGCGGAAGTTGGAAGAGAGAATGCAATTATGATTCAGGTAACGCTGATTCCATATCTTAAGGCTTCCGGTGAGATGAAGACAAAACCGACTCAAGCAAGTGTAAAGAGTTTGCAGAGTATGGGAATATGGCCTGACATCATCGTATGTCGATCTGATTATCCTATCGATGATGCGATGAGAGAGAAGATTGCACTATTCTGTAATGTAAAAAAGGAGCACATCTTGCAAAATTTGGATGCTGAATCTCTGTATGAAGTTCCTATTATGATGGAACAGGAGAAGTTAGCTCAAGCTGTATGTGAATGTCTCCATATACCATGTCCTGAGCCAAATCTTAATCAATGGAAGGCAATGCTAGATAGAATGCATCATCCTAAAAAGGAAGTTGTAATAGGAATTGTTGGAAAGTATGTGGCACTTCATGATGCGTATTTGAGTGTTGTAGAGGCGCTAAAACACGGTGGAATAGAGAATGAAACTTCTGTAAATATAAGATGGATTAATGCAGAAGAATTGACTCTTGAAAATTTGGAAAGCTATCTACATGATGTGGACGGAATCCTTGTTCCAGGTGGTTTTGGCAAGAGAGGTATAGAAGGAAAGATTCTTGCAATACGATATGCAAGAGAGAAAAATATTCCGTACCTTGGTCTTTGCCTGGGAATGCAATTAGCAATAGTTGAGTTTGCAAGGAATGTGCTTGGTTTGGCAGACGCGGCAAGTATAGAATTAAATCCAGATACGACTAATCCGGTAATCACACTTATGCCGGAACAAAACGGAGTATCAAATATTGGAGGTACGCTTAGATTAGGGGCGTATCCTTGTGTTTTGTCTGAGGATAGTCTCGTATTAAAACTATATGGAAAGAAAGAAATCTCCGAGAGACATAGACATAGATATGAAGTAAATAACGATTATCGTGATGTATTAAACGATGCCGGAATGCGTATTTCCGGTATATCGCCAGATGGAAGAATAGTCGAGATGGTAGAGCTAAAAGACCATCCGTTCTTTGTTGCTACTCAGGCACACCCTGAATTCAAGTCCAGACCGGATGAGGCACATCCGCTGTTTTCGGGTCTGATTAAGGCAGCAGTGAAGAGTAAAGAGAATTAAATATAGATTATTTGTACTTCTTTGACACAAAATCGACACTTAATTCACATAATATATATAGAGTAAAAAAATAACTAGGAGGAATGGATTATGAAGAGATTAATTAAACTAACGCTATTTGTACTTGTCTTACATTGTTGTATTGCATGTTCAGTAGATGCTAATGCAACTGCCAAAGGAATTTGCGGAAAAGAAGCTACATATGAAGATGATGGAAAAGGCACAATGACTATTAGTGGAAAGGGAGTTGTAGATTCATTGCCGACTCAGCCTCAGACTAATTCGGGAGGAAGTGAGTCACTAAAAAAGATAGTAATTTCAGAGGGCATCACTTCAATAAACGTAGGCTTATCTAAGTGGATTTATCTTAATTCTATAGAGAGTGTTGTATTGCCTGATACAATTCAGGATATCGGATCAACATTTTCCGGAACGAAAATTAAGGAAATCATCTTGCCTCAAGGCATAAAAGTTTTAGGAGATAAGTCCTTTTATAATTGTGCAGAATTGAAGAATGTGGTTTTATCGAATAATCTTGTTGAAATAGGTGATAGTGCGTTTTGCAGATGCACAAAGCTTAGTGAAATCGTAATTCCCAAATCGGTTATAAAGATCGGTAAAAATGCCTTAGAAAATGCCGACAACCTTATGAGAGTAGATAACAAATCAAGCGTTGTATGTGAATTACCTACTAAGAGAGAGGGATCCCTTAAGTTGCTTCAAACGTTTTTTGTTGATGGTAAACAGGTAACAAGTGTTCCCGCCAATAAAATTGCAATTGGAAAGTGGAATTCTTATAAGGTAACTTTAAAACTTGCTGGTGGAAAGCTTATAGGAAAAGGTATTAAATATCATGTATACAATACTGAAGAAAAGCTGCCGAAGGCTAGGAAAAAAGGCTACATATTCTGTGGATGGCTCCAAAAGAATTCAGGTTATGATGTGACATGCGATAGGATATCTAGTTCACTATCCCGAGCAGTGACATTCAAAGCAATATTCAAGAAGGTAGTTAAGAAGAAGACTAAGAAAAAAACTACATTGACTCTAAAAAATGCCATAATAGGTAGTGGGTCATCTCATATTGTTGTAAAAGTGTCAAATAACAAAAAGATGGATAAGTCAGTTGTATTTAAAATTGAAATGTCCAAGAACTGCAAGAAAAATAAACGTGGTATTAGTTGTAATTATGTAAAGAAAAACAAAGATATTATAATTACAATTAAAAAACGCAAAGGAAAGTTTGTTAAGGTTTCATGGGGAGATTCTGGAGATTCTGAGAGTACATTGAAGTCGCCAGAGTACTTGATTGCCAAGTAATAGTATAATTGGGTTACGAAGTTGAAATAGTCGTTCCGTTAAATTTATTAAGTTTTTTCGTAAAACTACTTGACAAAGTAAAGTTTCGAGTGTAGAATAATTAATTGTAATAAGAAATAACTGACAAAGGCGTCAGGAGAGCTTGTAGTAGATACAAGTTCTTCGACGTCTTTTTTTGTGCTATACGCACATATAAAAAAGAGTAAAAACGACGAAAGAAACTGGAGGACTACATATGTTAGAGAGTAAGTATAATCAAGGTTTGTACAGAGAACAATTCGAACATGACAATTGTGGAATTGGAGCAGTTGTTAACATCAAGGGAAAGCCAACACATCAAATTGTGGCCGATGCTCTTCATATAGTAGAAAACTTGGAGCATAGAGCAGGAAAGGATGCTGAGGGCGAGACAGGAGATGGTGTTGGAATACTAACACAGATTTCCCACAAGTTTTTCAAGAAGGAATTGAAGAAAATGGGGATTGAAGGCTTGGAAAAGGGAGACTATGGTGTCGGAATGTTTTTCTTCCCTCAGAATGAACTTGGAAGACTTCAGGCCAAGAAGATGTTTGAGATTATAGTGGCCAAAGAGGGAATGGAGTTCCTTGGTTGGAGAGAAGTTCCTACTAAGCCAAGTGTTCTCGGAGAAAAGGCGAGAAGTTGTATGCCTTGCATCTGCCAGGGATTTGTGAAGCGCCCGGAGAATGTAGAGAAGGGAATTGATTTTGACAGAAAACTTTACATTGTAAGGCGTGTATTTGAGCAGAGTAATGTTGATACATATGTACCTTCTCTTTCAAGTAGAACAATTGTATATAAGGGAATGTTTCTTGTTGGTCAGCTCAGAACATTTTTCCTAGATTTGCAGGATAAGAGCTATGATTCAGCGATTGCTCTTGTGCATTCGAGATTCTCGACTAATACGAATCCTAGCTGGGAGAGGGCACATCCCAATCGTTTCATAGTTCACAATGGAGAGATAAATACGATTAAAGGAAATGCTGACAAGATGTTGGCGAGAGAAGAGACCATGGAGGCCGTAAAACTCAGCGATGAAGATATGTCAAAGGTGCTTCCGGTTGTAAGTGCGAGTGGCTCGGATTCGGCAATGCTCGATAATACTCTTGAGTTCCTTGTTATGAGTGGAATGGAGTTGCCTTTGGCTTTGATGGTTACGATTCCTGAGCCATGGACCCACAACGATACAATTTCTCAGGAGGGAAGGGATTTCTTCCAATATTATGCAACAATGATGGAACCATGGGATGGTCCTGCATCAATCCTTTTCTCAGATGGAGATTATATGGGAGCTGTGCTTGACAGAAATGGTCTGCGTCCTTCTAGATACTATCTTATGGATGATGACAGATTGATTCTCTCTTCTGAGGTTGGTGTGCTTGATCTTCCTGAAAAACACATTGTTAAGAAGGAGAGACTTCATCCTGGAAAGATGTTATTAGTGGATACTGTAAAGGGAAAAGTATTCTATGATAAGGAAATTAAAGAGTATTATGCGAGTAAAGAGCCATACGGTGAGTGGCTTGACAGTAACCTTGTAACTCTCGGAGAGTTGAAGATTCCAAATGAAAAGGTTCCTGATTTTACCAGAGATGAGCTAAGCACACTCCAAAAGGCGTTTGGATATTCTTATGAAGAATACCGCGAGGGAATCAAGACCATGGCATTGACCGGTTCTGAGAAGATAGGTGCCATGGGTGTAGATACTCCTATTGCTGCTCTTTCCGGTGAGTATCAGCCGTTGTTCTATTATTTTAAACAGCTATTTGCCCAAGTTACAAACCCACCAATTGATGCTGTCAGAGAGAAAATAGTTACATCAACAACAGTTTATGTTGGAAAAGATGGTAATTTATTGCAGGAAAAGCCAGAAAATTGCAGGGTATTGAAGATAAATAATCCGATTTTAAATGACCTTGATTTATTGAAAATAAAAAATGCTGAAAGTTCAGGATTTAAGGTAGCTACAGTGCCAATTATTTACTATAAAAACACACCTATGAAACGAGTTCTTGATCAGCTATTTGTAGCAGTTGACAAGGCTTATAGAAAGGGCGCCAATATCCTTATTCTTTCTGATAGAGGAGTGGATGAAACGCATGTGGCAATTCCATCACTTTTGGCAGTTTCTGCAGTTCACAAACATTTAGTTAGAACCAAGAAGAGGACAGCATTGTCAATTATCCTTGAGTCAGGAGAGCCTAGAGAGGTTCACCACTTTGCTACATTACTAGGATACGGAGCCAGTGCAGTTAATCCATATCTTGCACATGCTACAATTGGTGAACTTATAAAGGATGGAGCACTTAACAAGGATTACTATGCTGCAGAATCTGATTATGATAATGCTATTATCAGCGGAATTGTTAAGATTGCTTCTAAGATGGGAATCAGTACGATTCAGTCATACATGGGAAGCCAGATTTTTGAGGCTGTAGGTATCTCTGAAGACGTTATTGATAGATACTTTACTGGAACTGTAAGTAGAATCGGGGGAATCGATCTCGATGACATAGGAAGAGAGGTTGACAAGCAACATTCCAAGGCCTTTGACCCACTTGGACTTGATACTGACAATAACCTTAGATCCACAGGTCGTCACAAGATGAGAAGCGACGGAGAGTATCATAGATACAATCCACAGACTATCCACATGCTTCAAAAATCAACGAGAACCGGAAGCTACGAGCAGTTCGTAGAGTATACCAAGATGGTTGACTCTGAGAGAACAGGGTATATTAGAAGTTTGATGGAGTTTAATTATCCTAGCGAGAGCGTTCCAATCGAAGAGGTTGAGAGCGAAGAGGAAATCGTTAAGAGATTTAAGACGGGAGCCATGTCATATGGTTCTATATCGCAAGAAGCTCACGAAGCTCTTGCAATCGCCATGAATAGACTTGGAGGAAAGTCAAATAGTGGAGAAGGTGGAGAGAGCGATGAGAGAATTCTATCCGCGGGAACAAAAAATAGCAGAAATTCTGCAATTAAGCAGGTTGCCAGCGGAAGATTCGGAGTGACAAGTAGTTATCTTGTAAGTGCCAAGGAAATCCAGATTAAGATGGCTCAGGGAGCTAAGCCTGGCGAGGGAGGACATCTCCCAGGTAAGAAGGTTTATCCATGGATTGCCAAGACAAGACATTCAACACCTGGTGTGAGCCTTATCTCACCGCCACCTCATCATGATATCTATTCTATCGAAGATTTGGCACAGCTTATATATGATTTAAAGAGTGCCAATAAGGAAGCTAGAATTAGTGTAAAGCTTGTATCAGAAGCAGGAGTTGGAACTGTTGCTGCAGGTGTTGCTAAGGCAGGTGCGCAGGTAATCTTGATTTCCGGATATGACGGCGGAACAGGTGCTGCACCACTTAGTTCAATTCACAATGCAGGATTACCACTTGAGTTAGGTCTTGCAGAGACGCATCAGACATTAGTTGCAAATGGTCTGAGAGACCGAGTTCGCATTGAGACAGACGGAAAACTTATGAGTGGTAGAGATGTGGCAATCGCCGCAATTCTTGGAGCTGAGGAGTTTGGGTTCGCAACAGCACCATTGGTAACACTTGGATGTACCATGATGAGAGTATGTAATCTAGATACATGTCCGATGGGAATTGCAACTCAGAATCCAGAGCTTAGAAAACGCTTTGCCGGTAAACCGGAATATGTCATGAACTTTATGATTTTTATTGCTAGACAGTTAAGAGAGTATATGGCAAAGCTTGGTGTCAGAAGCGTTGATGAATTGGTTGGAAGAACTGATTTGCTAAAAGTAAGTGACATAAGAGATGATAAGCAGAGAAAACTGGATCTTTCTCAGATACTATATAGAGGAAGTTCAGAAGAGCAGCACATTTTCAATAAAGATAAAGTCTATGACTTTGAATTGGAAAAGACAGTTGACGAGACAGTTGTTCTTGCTGACAAGAGTGTACAGAATGCTATTAAGGGCAAGGGTGAGGCTGAGATTGATGTCGAGCTCATGAATATTAATAGAAGTTTTGGTACATTGGTTGGAGCTGAGATTACAAGGAATCACAGTGAAGGACTGAAGGAAGATTCTGTTAAGATTAATTGTACTGGAGCCGGTGGACAGAGCTTCGGAGCATTTATTCCTAAAGGTCTGACCCTAAATCTCAAGGGAGATTCCAATGATTACTTTGGAAAGGGCCTATCGGGTGGAAAGCTGATTGTGGCACCACCGGAAGATGCAAAGTATGATCCATCGGAAAATGTTATTATCGGAAATGTTGCGCTATATGGTGCTACCAGCGGAGAGGCTTATATCTCAGGAGTTGCAGGCGAGAGATTCTGCGTTAGAAACTCTGGTGTAACAGCTGTTGTAGAGGGAGTTGGCGAGCATGGATGTGAGTACATGACAGGTGGTTATGTAGCAGTCCTTGGAAAGACTGACAAAAACTTTGCAGCCGGTATGAGTGGCGGTATTGCATATGTATATGACGAAGATAGCCATTTATATAAAAACCTCAACAAGGAGTTAATTCTGGTTGAGAAAGTTGAGAGAGAAGAGGACATCAAGAAGCTTAGAGAGATGCTTGAGAAGCATGTGTACTATACTCACTCAGCTAAGGCGCAGACTATTCTCGATGATTTTGAGAATAATCTTGCCAAGTTTAAGAAAATTATACCTGAAGATTTCAAGAAAATCACAGAGAGTGCTAATGCATAGAAAGGAGCGATAGTATCATGGGTAAAGCTACAGGATTTTTAGAATATGATAGACAAGACGCTCCTGTTAGGGAGCCAAAGGACAGAATAAATGACTTCAACGAGTTCCATGGTTGTCTCAGTAGAGAGCAACAAAGCTGCCAGGGAGCAAGGTGTATGGAGTGTGGAGTTCCATTCTGTCAGGGAGGTAGTGTTATTGCAGGCATGGTTTCAGGATGTCCGCTCAGAAACTTGGTTCCTGAGACCAACGACCTTGTAACTCTCGGAAATTACGAATTGGCATATAAGAGACTTTCCTCAACTCATCCGTTTCCGGAGTTCACTTCGAGAGTGTGTCCTGCATTGTGTGAGGCGGCATGTACTTGTGGACTTCACGGTGAACCGGTATCTACTAAGGAAAATGAAAAGACGATCATAGAGTATGCCTTTGAAAAGAATTTAGTGGACTCGGGAGAACCAACCAATAGAACAGGCAAGACTGTTGCAGTTGTAGGAAGCGGTCCGGCAGGACTTACAGTTGCCAAGGAGCTAAATAAAAGAGGTCATAAGGTGACCGTATTTGAGCGCCATGACAGAGTGGGCGGACTTCTTAGATATGGAATTCCCAATATGAAGCTTGACAAGCGCGTTATTGATAGAAGAATAGGGTTGATGGAAAAAGCAGGAATAGAGTTTAAAACAGGTGTTGACATCGGAAAAGATATCAAAGGTGAGGAGCTACTGGAAAAATTCGACCGCGTTGTCCTCTGTGGAGGAGCCACAAATCCGAGGGATATCAAGGTGCCAGGCAGGGAAAGCAAGGGAATTTACTTTGCGGTTGATTTTCTGAGTAAGGTAACAAAGAGAATTCTTGACAATGATTACAAGACGTTTCCATACGAGATGGCCAAGGATAAAAACGTGGTTGTTATCGGTGGCGGTGATACGGGAAATGACTGTGTGGGAACGGCAATTAGACTTGGAGCTAAGAGCGTAACTCAGATTGAGATGATGCCTAAGCCACCTGTTTCAAGAGCAGAGAGCAATCCGTGGCCTGAGTGGCCAAGAATCTTCAAGACTGATTATGGTCAGGAAGAGGCAATATATAAGTTTGGCGAAGATCCAAGAATCTTCGAGAAGACTGTTTCAAAGTTTATCTCCGATGACAAGGGAAATGTGTCAAAGGTTGAGATAATAGATGTAAAAATGGTCCGCGATAATAAGACCGGACGAATGAATATGGAAACTGTAAAGGGGACAGAAAAGGAAATAGATGCAGATCTAGTTCTAATTGCTGCAGGTTTTCTTGGAAATGAAATTTACACGGCAGATAGTTTTGGTGTAGAATGTAATGAAAGAACTAATATCAAAACTCAGAGTGATTCATATCAAACTAACAATCCTAAGGTATTTACGGCGGGGGATATGCACCGCGGTCAATCTTTGGTTGTATGGGCGATGGCCGAGGGGAAGGCAGCAGCCAAACAGGTGGATAAATCGCTTATGGGTTACACTAATCTATAGGGCATAGCAGTTGCCCTAAGTCGGAGGTAAAATATGACAAGAGAAGATATTTTAAATTTGATTGAGGAAGAGGACGTAGAGTTCATAAGATTGCAGTTTACAGACATATTTGGTGAACTCAAGAATGTGGCTATTACTGCAAGACAGTTTGAGCGAGTGCTAGACAATAACTTTGTGTTTGACGGTTCATCCCTCTACGGAAAGAAGAGTGTATTGGAGCAAGATATGTATCTGCGACCGGAACTTGATACATTTGTCATTCTTCCTTGGAGACCACAACAGGGTAAGGTTGCCAGATTTCTGTGCGACATTGTAGATGAAAATGGCAATAGTGTTGAAATATGCCCGAGAAATATTCTGAAAAGGACACTGAGAGAAGCCGAGAAAAAGGGATATTCTGTATATGTTGATTCCGAGTGTGAATTCTTCATGTTCCACACTGATGACAATGGAATGCCAACAACTATCACTCACGAGCAGGCGGGATACCTGGATGTCGGCCCTATGGATCTTGGCGAGAATGCCAGAAGAGGTATCGTTCTCGATCTCGAGGCAATGGGATTTGAAGTAGAATCTTCTCATCATGAAAAGGCACCTGCCCAGCATGAAATCACTTTCAGCAGTGCAGAGGCAATGCAAAGTGCGGATGAAATCATTACATTCAAAAATGCGGTAAGATCTACAGCCAAGAGATTTGGTCTTCATGCAACCTTCATGCCAAAACCGCTGACCGGTGTTCCCGGCTCGGGAATGCATGTTAACTTCGCGGTTTATAAGGATGATCGGAACATTTTCAATTATAAAGATGGAGAGTTAAAGGATGAGGTGAAGTACTTCATCGGCGGCATTCTCAAATACGCCAAGGAGATGTGCCCGATAACGAATCCGATTGTCAATTCATATAGACGCCTGACAGACAGCTTTGATGCGCCAAAGAAGGTGGATTGGACTTCGCAAAGCGGAAATACTCTGGCTAAAGTCAGAAAGAGAATCGGGGATGATATGAAGGTTGAGCTTCGATTCCCGGATCCTTCTGCAAATCCATACCTGACAATAGCTTTGTTTGTGAAGGCAGGACTCAAGGGTATTGAGGAAAATATTCTGCCGGGAGAAGAGTGCAGTGAAAAGGCGGATAGGTTGCCTGCTACACTTGGAGAATCCATCGAGATTATGAGAAATTCAAAGTTTGTCAGAGAAGCACTTGGAGATCAGTTTGTGGATTCATATCTCGATATCAAGAGTGCAGAGTGGCAGGAGTATATGTCTCAAGTGTCAGATTGGGAGATTTCAAAGTATCTATATAGGACGTAGAGAAAGGGTGCGTGCGTATGGCTGGAATTATTATAGCCTCGGCCCATATACAGGATGCTCGCAAACTTAAGGATGTCTTGAATAGGTATGGATATAGCACATGCATAGTGTGCCAAACAATGTCCAGTGCGTTGAATAGAGTCCAGGATTATGATGCGGGAATTGTAATATGCACTGCCAGGCTCCCGGATGGAAACTACGCGGATTTGTACAATGAACTGCCGGAGCGGTTTCAAATGATACTTCTTTCCGGAAAGAGAGAAATTGAAATAGGCGAAGATGAGCGAATTGTACTGATAAGAAGTCCGTTTAAAATACAGCAGCTTATGTATGAATTGGAAGCTGTTGTGAGGCGTTTAGAGTGGAGTAAGGAACCAATTAAGAGAGCAAAAAAGCGCAGAAGTGAGTCTGAGAGACAGATAATAGAAAGTGCTAAGCTTCTCTTAATGGAGAAA
The DNA here is from genome assembly GCF_000518685.1 of Eubacterium xylanophilum ATCC 35991. GTDB lineage: Bacteria > Bacillota > Clostridia > Lachnospirales > Lachnospiraceae > Eubacterium_F > Eubacterium_F xylanophilum. The sequence goes on from NZ_JAEB01000001.1 coordinate 125,401, forward strand.
AAAGATATGTCTGAGCCGGAAGCTCACAGATACATTCAGAAGATAAGTATGAATTCGGGTGTAGATGTGGTGGAGACTGCTCAGAAAATAATATTAACTTATTAGGAGGCAACAATATGTGTTCAATTATGTGTTACGAGGGAAAGGATATTTCCATTGAAGAATTTAAGAAAAATATGCTGAAGTCTGAGCATCGTGGACCGGATGATGCGAGAGTTATTGAGACTGAAACAGGCTATCTTGGATTTATGAGACTTGCTATTATGGGGCTCACAGAAGAGGGAATGCAGCCATTTGAGAGAAATGGCAACTTCGTAATATGTAATGGCGAGTTGTATGGCTTTCGAAGAATCAAGAAGGAACTTGAGAGAGATGGATATGAGTTCAAAAGCGGATCTGACTGTGAGATCATCCTCCCTCTTCTAGAGCGATATGGTCTTGAGATGCCTGCGCACTTGGATGCAGAGTACGCTTTTGTGATATATGACAAGGAGAAGGGGCTCATAGCAGCAAGGGATCCAATCGGAATTCGCCCGCTTTTCTATGGGTATAGCAAAAGTGGCAACATTATGTTTGCCAGCGAGGCGATTAACCTTGTGGAGTTGACTGACGAGATAAAACCATTTCCGCCGGGAACGATCTATCATGACGGAAAATTCGAAAAGTATGAGGATATCGGACACGTTGATTCCTATAAACATCATTCAGTTGAAGAGATAACGAAAAATATTCACGATCTCTTGAAAGCCGGTGTAGAGAAGAGAATGGACGCTGATGCGCCGATGGGTTATCTTCTGTCGGGTGGACTCGATTCAAGTCTTGTATGTGCGCTTGCGGCAAATATCTCAGGAGCGCCTATCAGAACATTTGCAATAGGAATGGATGTAGATGCTATCGACCTCAAGTATGCAAAGCAGGTTGCAGATTATATAGGAGCAGTTCACACGGAAGTGATAATGACCAAAAAGGATGTATTAGATTCGCTAGAAGAGGTTATTAGACACTTGGCAACCTATGATATTACTACGATTAGAGCTAGTGTTGGAATGTATCTTTTGTGCAAATATATCCATGAAAAGACTGATATTAAAACACTTATGACAGGTGAAATCTCTGATGAATTATTTGGATACAAGTATACGGATTTTGCACCGGACGCAGAAAGTTTTCAGCGGGAAGCGGAGAAGAGAATGCGAGAGCTGTACATGTATGATGTGTTGAGAGCGGATCGATGTCTTGCAGCCAACAGTCTGGAGGCGAGAGTTCCTTTTGGAGACCTTGATTTTGCCAGATATGTGATGCAGGTGGATCCGGCAGCTAAGATGAATACATATGGCAAGGGCAAATACCTTCTCAGGAAAGCTTTTGAGCAGGATGAGATTCTTCCGGAGCAGATTCTCTGGAGAGAGAAAGCAGCCTTCAGCGATGCAGTGGGACACAGCATGGTTGATGATATTAAGGAATATGCCGAGGAATTTTACTCCGATGAGGAGTACGCCGAAAAGATAAAAAAATATTCGGAGAAGACACCATTTACCAAGGAAAGCCTTTTGTATAGAGAGATTTTTGAAAAGTATTATCCTGGACAAGCGAATATGGTTGTAGATTTTTGGATGCCAAACAAGTCATGGGAGGGCTGTGATGTAGGGGATCCAAGTGCGAGATTTCTCTCGAATTACGGCGATAGTGGAAAATAAAAAATTATGCTAGCGTTATTTGAAAAAAGGGTGTATAATCTAATGTGGTAAAAATCAGAATGAAAAAAGAGGTGTTATTCATTGATAGAAAAAAAGAATAGAAAGATTATTCTTGAAGATGGAGTTGAATTCGCTGGATACGGCTTTGGCGCTGATTGCGACAGAGTCACTGAACTCGTGTTCAACACGTCTATGGTGGGATATCAAGAAATATTGTCAGATCCATCCTACACTGATCAGAGTGTGGTTATGACCTATCCACTGATTGGAAACTATGGTATGAATGATGACGATTATGAGACAGTAAATCCAAGCTTGGGAGGATTCATCGTTAGAGAGTATAACGATGAGCCTTCCAATTTTCGGAGTAATAAGACTTTATCAGAGGTGATGAAGGAATATGGAATTCCGGGAATCCAGGGCGTTGATACCAGAGCCATCACTCGTTCTATCAGAGATCTTGGAAGCAGAAAGGTATTAATTACAGATATTGATACATCTCTTGAGGAAGGCTTGGAAATTCTCAAGAAGACAGAACTTCCAAAGGATGCGGTTAGCCGCGTCAGCACCAAGGAAATATATGTGAAGGAGCCAGAAAAATATGACTTTCACGTAGTGGCAATTGACTGCGGAATGAAGTTGAATATCCTTCGCAGCTTGTTGAAAAAGAAGTGTAAAGTTACGGTAGTTCCATACAACACATCGGCGGAGAAAATCAAGGAGCTCAAGCCAGACGGAATATTTATCTCCAACGGGCCGGGTAACCCAGAGGACGCTGTTGAAGTAGTTGAGACAGTGAAACAGCTTGTAGGTAAATATCCTATCTTTGGAATTTGCCTTGGTCACCAGATCATCTCCCTTGTGTATGGAGCCCAAACATATAAACTCAAGTTTGGACACAGAGGTGGCAACCACCCTGTGCGGAACATTTCCAATGGGAAGATAGAGATAACTTCTCAGAACCACTCATATGCGGTGGATGACAAGAGTCTTGCAAATACAGATTTGGAGGCGACACATATAAATATTCTCGACAACACAATCGAGGGTGTGAAGTGTGATAAGGACAATGTATTTAGTGTTCAGTATCATCCGGAAAGTGCGCCTGGTCCACAGGATAGCGGGTATTTGTTTGACATATTTATCGACAATATGAAGGAGGGGAAATAAAGTGCCAAAGAGAACTGATTTGAAGAAAATTATGGTTATCGGATCCGGCCCGATTATAATTGGTCAGGCAGCAGAGTTTGATTATGCGGGAACGCAGGCTTGTCTTGCCCTTAAAGAAGAGGGGTATGAAGTCATCCTTTGCAATTCAAATCCTGCGACAATCATGACAGATCCGGCCATTGCAGATAAAGTATATATGGAACCTCTTAACCTCGAGTATATTGCCAAAATAGTCCGCTACGAGAGACCTGATGCAATCGTTCCAAGCCTCGGTGGTCAGACCGGACTTAACCTTGCTATTCAGTTGGAAAAGCGTGGTATCCTCAAGGAGTGTAACGTGGAGCTTCTCGGTACGGGAAGCAAGAGTATAGAGATGGCAGAGGACAGAGAGCTTTTTAAGGAGCTCTGTGAGAGACTGGGCGAGCCGGTACTTCCTTCAGTTATTGCCAATACAATGGAAGAGGGACTTGAAGCGGCTAAGCAAATCGGCTATCCGCTTATTTTGCGTCCTGCCTATACACTTGGAGGAACGGGCGGCGGATTTGTCTCTAATGAAGAAGAGTTCATCGAGATGATGAAGAATGCTTTGGAACTTTCCCCAGTTAATCAGGTTTTGGTGGAGAAGAGTATTAAGGGATATAAGGAAATAGAATACGAAGTAATGCGTGATGCCAATGACACGGCAATTACTATTTGTAATATGGAAAATATAGATCCGGTAGGTATTCACACAGGCGATTCTACCGTGGTTTGTCCGTCTCAAACACTTACAAACAAAGAGTATCATATGCTCAGAGACAGTGCGCTTAAGATTATCCGTGAGCTTGAAATCAAGGGTGGATGCAATGTTCAGTTTGCACTTGATCCGGAATCATTTCAATACTATTTGATTGAGGTAAACCCTCGTGTTTCTAGGTCTTCGGCACTTGCGTCAAAGGCTAGTGGTTATCCTATTGCAAGGGTATCAGCCAAGATAAGTATAGGCATGAATCTTGATGAGATTATGCTCGCCAATACACCGGCGTCCTTTGAGCCAAGTCTTGACTATGTGGTTACAAAGATGTCAAGGTTCCCATTTGATAAGTTTGCAGATGCCAATAATACACTTGGAACACAGATGAAGGCCACAGGAGAGGTCATGGCAGTAGGAAGGACAATTGAAGAGAGCCTATTAAAAGCTGTGAGGTCCCTTGAAATCGGAGTTGTCCACATCTATCATGACAAGTTTGATGATATATCAACAGAAGAAATTCTCGACTATATCGGTCTTGGAACTGACGATAGATTGTTTGCCATAGCAGAACTCTTCAGAAGAGATGTGGAGTTAGACAAAATACACGAGATTACACAGATAGATAAAATATTCCTTGTAAAGATTAGAAATATTATTGCTATGGAGCGTATGCTGTCAGATAACAAGGGTGATTTGAGCGTTTTAATAGAGGCAAAGAAACTTGGATTTTCAGATACTTATATTGCTAAACTCTGGGAAATGTCTGAGATTGAGGTTTATAATCTCAGAAAAGAACAGAATATTTTCCCTGTTTACAAAATGATAGACAGCTGTGCCTCTGAGTTTGATAGTTATATACCATATTTTTATTCTACATATGAACAGTATAACGAGTCTGTTGACTCAGGAAAGAAGAAGATTATCGTTCTCGGTTCCGGCCCAATTAGAATTGGACAGGGTGTGGAGTTTGATTACTCTACTGTTCATGCCATTAAGACAATCAGGGAATACGGCTATGAGGCCATTATAATAAATAACAATCCGGAGACAGTATCTACAGACTATACAACCAGTGATAAGCTTTATTTTGAACCCCTCACTCCGGAAGATGTGATGAATATCATCAATATGGAGAAGCCTGAGGGAGTCATCGCGTCCCTCGGTGGACAGACTGCCATCAATCTTGCCACCCCTCTTATGGAGCGTGGAGTTAAGATTATCGGAACAGATTGCGATGCCATCGACCGTGCAGAAAACAGAGATTTATTCGAAAACTTGCTCAAAGAACTTGACATTCCCCAACCAAAGGGCTTTGCGGTAACTAGCATCGAAGACGGAGTAAAGGTTGCAGAGGAAATCGGATATCCTGTTCTCGTGAGACCAAGTTTCGTACTTGGCGGGCGAGCTATGAGAATTGTTGCCAAGGAAGAACACTTACGTGAATACCTCAAGACTGCCGTTGAAATCGACGAAGATAAGCCGGTTCTCGTAGATAAATACATCCGCGGTAAGGAAGTAGAGGTTGATGCCATTTGCGATGGAACAGATGTATTTGTCCCTGGAATTATGGAATTGGTTGAGAGGACTGGAGTCCATTCTGGAGATTCCATAAGTGTATATCCTCCATATTCAATCTCCGACAATGTAAAAGAAAAAATTCTTGATTATACTAAGAGGCTTGGCCTTGGAATTGGAATTATCGGACTATTTAACATACAATTCATCGTGGATAAAGAAGAAAATGTATATATTATCGAGGTAAATCCTCGTTCATCCAGAACTGTTCCATTCCTGTCAAAAGCGACAGGATATAGCTTGCCGGACATTGCAACTTATGTAATTCTCGGCGAGTCGCTAAAAAAACAGGGGATAAATATGTTATATCCAGAGGAGAAAAATAGATATTATGTCAAGGCACCTGCCTTCTCTTTCTCAAAGCTCCGTGGAATGGATGCTTATCTATCACCTGAGATGAAGTCAACCGGTGAGGCGATTGGTTATGACAGAAAGCTTCACAGAGCCATGTACAAGGCATTGGTTGCCTCCGGAATTAAGCTTCACAATTATGGAACAGTCATGGTAACTCTTGCTGATGAAGACAAGGAGGAAGCCCTTCCGATCGTTAAGCGTTTTTATGACATGGGATTCAACATCGAAGCAACCATCGGAACTGGAGTATTTCTCAAGGAGAATGGAATTCGCACCCGCATCCGAGGCAAGATGAGCGACGGAAGCGAAGATGTTCTAGATGCCATACGATCAGGCTATGTTAGTTACGTAATTAATACGAGAGCGATCTTGTCTGGAATTCACTATGGCGATGGTGTTTCAATTAGGCGATGTGCCAGTGAAAACAACGTGACCATGTTTACGAGTCTTGATACTGTCCGCGTATTGCTTGATGTCCTCGAGGAATTGACTATGGGAATATCAACTATTGATGCGGAGTAATATAGGGTAATAATAGAAGGGCACCTCAGTCTGTACCGACCTCCAATCGTTAGATTTTAGGTCTAGCTTTTGGGGGGCGGTACAGACGGTGCCCTTTTGTCATGAAAAGAATCTATTAATTATTAGTTGAATATGCTTGGTTCCAAGCGAATGTTCGGAGGTTTCCTCCGTTACAATAAAATCTCTTCCCTGATATAAGCCCTCATTCTCGTAGTCTCGGAATCTCGAGATAGCATGATTAGCATAAAATGAATCATCCATCATACCACGGTGTTCCCAAATGATAACTCTTCTTTCTCTGATATTTAGTACTGTGAAATCGGGATATATAGTTTTTCCGTCACTTAAGTGAAATGGATATTCATATTTATAAGGAATACCATTTTTTTTAAGGAGATTTGCAATATTTATCTCAGTTTTTGATCTAACATGTTCGTTGTTGTCTGTGTAAAAATCAGTGTCATTGTGATAGCTATTATAATCTTCCCAAGGAAGATTCATCCACCAATTAATATAATCCTCATCACTCGTCTCGGCAAGTTCGATGTACTGTTGGAGTTCTCCTGGAAAGCTAGTATGTAAATTTTTAATTGCATCATTGCAACTAGAGTATTCTTTAAATAACTCTAATAATTCTTGTTTCTTTTGAAGCAGCACAAGGACATCTTTGTCATAACTCTTTTGTACAAGCTTTTTTAATAAGCTGGAATTGGACTTGGAAATATATGTCCCCGTTGTGGAACTTGGAGTTTCCCTATGGTAGTATTGCAAACTGTTTTTACACCTTGAAATCTTGAGTTTTCCCGGTGGCGCAGACTTGAGCCTACGCTTGATTTTTCTTATAGTTTTTTTGTTTTTGGTAATTACATCTGGTTCTAATAATATTGAATTTTCAGTATTAATCATATTTCCCCCTATCAAATACATAATGTGTTTAGTACAATTACTATTAAATAATAACTAGATTAGAGTGCGTTGTCAAGTGTCGTTTATACGTGGATGGGAGAAGATGGAAAGTATGTCACGGCAAATTAGAGGAGAATACGGCTAGATTTAGTAATAATGTAAATTTAGCCGTACGACAAGAAAAAAAAAGATAAGTATGTCACGGCAAATTAGAGGAGAATACGGCTAGATTTAGAAGAATTGAAAATTTAGCCGTACTGATAATACGATTTTGGAAAAAACAATGAGCACATAATCTGAGAAATAGGATGGGTACGGAAAAATAGCAAGATTATAGAAATCTAGCCGTAATATGAGTCAAATATAATGAACACAAAAGTTTGTAGACAAGATACGTACGGAAAAAAGTCGGGAAAAGTGGAATCTAGCCGTATTTTCCCTCAGGATCAGCAAACATGCCCCATCCCAGAAGCAAGAAGAGAAGCCTCTGCCATCCCCTTACTTATCCATTTTGCATAGAAAACCAAATTAACCCCAAAATCATTGCAGACTGAATCGAATCCAAAAAAAACAACATTTCATCTTTACAATTGATAGTATGAGTGGTATCATATAAATACAATATGTTGTGCTTGACAAGTATGAGAGTGGTTATTTAGTCCACTCTCATTATTTGCGGTAAAATGGAGATTTTTGGGGTGCCAAAGATTATCCGTCTAGAAAAATATGTATCAAGGGAAGGTTATTATGGGAAAAATCAGAGTAATTAAGCGTAATGGAGAAGAAGTGGAGTTCAATGCTGAGAAGATTAGTAATGCTATTCAGAAGGCGAATGATGAGGTTGATGAGAAGAAGCAACTCACATTACTTCAGATAGCAGACATTACTAATCGTGTGGTGCGTCAGATTGAAAATATGTCTCATGCAGTGAACGTGGAGAATATCCAAGATTTGGTGGAAATAGGGATAATGCGTGAGGGTGGTTATGAAATAGCTCAGAAGTATGTAAGGTACAGATATCAACGTGAGTTGGCAAGAAAAGCAAATACTACTGATAGCGAGATTCTATCACTGATAGAATGCAACAATGAGGAAGTTAATCAGGAAAATTCAAACAAAGATGCCAGTATCAATTCTACTCAGAGAGATTATATGGCTGGCCAAGTAAGCAAGGACTTAACAATGAGATTGCTTCTTCCACAAGACATAGTACAAGCTCACAAAGAGGGAATTATTCATTTTCATGATTCCGATTATTATGCGCAGAAGGAGCACAATTGTGATCTTATCAATCTTGAGGATATGTTGCAGAATGGAACCGTAATCAGTGATACGCTTATTGAAAAGCCACATTCATTTTATACGGCTTGCAATGTTACAACTCAGATTGTGGCTCAGGTTGCAAGTAATCAGTATGGTGGACAGTCTTTTTCTTTGTCACACTTGGCGCCATTTGTAGATATAAGTCGCCAGAAGATTATAAAAGAAGTGAGAGCAGAGTATGCTGCACTTGGAATATCTGATACGGATAAGGGATTTGAAGATGTTGTAAATAGTCGTTTGAGAGACGAGGTAAAGCGCGGCATCCAGACAATACAGTATCAATTGATTACATTGATGACTTGTAATGGACAGGCGCCATTTGTTACAATGTTTATGTACCTTGATGAGGTTGAGGGACAAACTCGCAAAGACCTCGCAATGATTATAGAGGAAGTTTTGACACAGCGAATAAAGGGTGTTAAGAATGAGCGCGGTATCTGGATTACACCGGCGTTCCCTAAGATTATATATGTACTTGATGAAGACAATATTCACGAGGATTCAGAGTACTATTATCTTACTGTGCTTGCAGCAGAATGCACGGCTAAGCGTATGGTGCCAGATTATATTTCAGCCAAAGTAATGAGAGAATTAAAGAAGGGTGAAGTATACACATGTATGGGATGTCGTTCGTTCTTGACAGTTGAGGACTCTCAGAGGAATCCGGATGGAAGCCATAAGTTTTACGGAAGATTTAACCAAGGCGTAGTTACGATTAACTTGGTTGACGTGGCATGCTCGTCATATGGAGATTTTGATAAGTTTTGGAAGATTCTTGATGAGAGACTCGAACTTTGCCACCGTGCACTTCGTTGCCGACATGAGAGACTGAGGGGGACCAAGAGTGACGCTGCTCCAATTTTGTGGCAGTATGGCGCGCTTGCTAGACTAGGCAAGGGTGAAGTTATCGATCCATTGCTTTACAATGGCTATTCGACTATTTCACTTGGATATGCCGGTCTATATGAGATGTGTGTGAGAATGACCGGAAGGTCTCATACTACCGAGGAAGGTAAGGAATTTGCCTTGAAGGTAATGCAGTATTTGAATGATAAATGTTCCGAGTGGAAGGCCGCTGAAAATATCAGTTATTCTGTTTATGGAACACCGATGGAATCGACGACATATAGATTCGCGAAGTGTTTGCAGAGAAGATTTGGTAAGATTAAGGGTGTTACAGACAGAAATTATATTACTAATAGTTATCATATACATGTCACAGAAAAAATCGATGCTTTTTCAAAACTCACCTTCGAATCAGAGTTTCAGAAACTCTCGCCGGGTGGAGCTATAAGCTATGTCGAGGTTCCAAATATGCAGGATAATATTCCGGCTGTATTGGCACTTATGAAGCATATTTATGATAATATTATGTATGCAGAACTCAATACCAAGAGTGACTACTGTAAGGAATGCGGTTACAATGGAGAGATAATCATAAAGGAAAGCGAGACTGGGAAGCTTGTCTGGGAGTGCCCTAATTGTGGTAATAGGGATCAGAACAAGATGTCAGTTGCCAGAAGAACATGTGGGTATATCGGAACTCAGTTCTGGAATCAAGGAAGAACCCAAGAAATCAAGGACCGAGTACTTCACATATAATTGGAAAGATGACTAGTAGGGATAAAAAAATATTCAAAAATGTTCTGCGAGAGATTGTAGAACATCCGAATTCTAGATTTTTAGAGACAAAAGAATATATTCAACATGGCAGAGTGTCAGTTTTTAGACACTCTGTTAATGTTGCATATAATAGTCTTAAACTGGCTCGTAAGCTAAAGATTAAGGTGAATGAGCGAGAATTAATAAGAGGAGCATTACTTCATGACTATTTTTTATATGACTGGCATGATGGCAAACCGGAACGCAGGCTTCATGGGTTCTTTCATCCGGGTATAGCTATGAAGAATGCAGAAAAACACTTTGGATTGTCAAAAAAAGAAAAAGATATTATCAAGCATCATATGTTTCCGTTGACATTTCCTTGGCCGCGCTCCAAGGAAGCGCTATTAGTATGTTTTGTTGATAAGGCTTTGTCAATTAAGGAGACGTTAAATAGATAGGAGCAGAATTTATTAAATGTATGAAAATGGTTTATATAGCGTAAATTATTGGATAATGGTTTTCTATTATTACAGCATAATTGGATGGATTTGGGAGAGTATTTACGAATCAATAATTGCAAAAAAACTTTTGAATAGAGGATTTTTACATGGACCATATATTCCGCTTTATGGGTCTGGGGCAGTTGTGATATTTATGGTCACGTCCAGATTTCGTGACACTTGGTGGCTTCTTTTTATTGCGGGGGCATTGGTGGCTACATTTTTGGAGGAAGTAACGGGGCGTATTATGGATAGGGTATTTGATATTAGATGTTGGACATATTCGGGTTATCCAGGCAATATCGACGATATCATATGTATCCCAGCTGCTTTTTTCTGGGGAGTATTGTCATGCCTTGGAGTGTACTATATCAACAGACCATTGGAATATTTTCTCTCGTCTATGGAAGTAAGACATATAGAATATATAATTTTAGCTATCACAATTATTTTTGTGTCAGATGCTACGATTTCGGTCAAAAATGCTCTTGCATTTAGATTTGTTATTGAGCGAGTTAGAATTATTAAAGAAGAGATTGTCAAACTCCGTGACAAGCTTGAAAATATGGTTTTGAAAAATGAAAACGCAAAAGAGAGTAAGGAATATCATCAGTTAAATGAGAGAATTCTCAAGTCTATGACGGAGGTTGAAATATATGAAGGGCGCGTTCGTCGCTATATTAGGAGAATATTGAGTATAAATCCCAAAGCAACGGTCATCAGTTTGGGAGTTAAGGTTGTGGACTTAAAGAATGATTTGCTCTCGCATATTCCAGCGAGATTTACAAGAAAAGAAAGAAAGGAATAAAATATGGACGAAAGAACTAAGACTATAGATAAGTTTTTGAATAGAATATCAAGTGATACCTGCAGTTTTACTACCGTAAAAAATTCAATAGAAGAGCTTGAATTAAAGGGATTTAAACCCCTTTGTCTTGCTGATGAAAAATGGGATATTTCTCCGGGAAATAATTACTTTATAAATATTTACGATTCATCCATAATCGCCTTCTCAGTCGGGGAAAATTGGAATCGAGATAGTAGTATTACACCTGAAAACAGCCTGAGAATTGCAATGGCTCACACAGATCAGCCATCCCTCTATGTCAAAAGCAATCCGGAAATTGTAGATAATAATTATGGAAAACTCAATGTTGAGGTCTATGGTGGAGCAATCCTCAACACATGGATGGATCGCATGCTTTCGGTGGCAGGAAAAGTAGTGCTCAAAAGTGATAATCCATTTGAACCAGAAGTTAAGATAATTGATATGGAACGTCCGTTATTTACAATTCCCAATCTCGCAATTCACCTTAACAGAGAGATTAATAAGGGAATAGAACTTAACAAACAGACAGATATGGCAGCTATTGCATGTGTTAGCGGAGAAAAAATAGACAAGAATTTCTTCATGAACATGCTTGCAAGGAAATTGCACGTATCTGAGTCAGAGATTCTTGACTACGAATTGTTCATATATAATTGCTGCGCAGGTGATGTGGTTGGATTCAGAGAGGATATGATATCTGCCCCAAGAATTGATAATATCTCATCTGTATCAGCGTGTCTAGAAGCAATAATTAATGCCAAACGACCTGCTGGAATCAATGTAATTGCTTTATTTGACAATGAGGAAATTGGAAGCAGGACAAAGCAGGGAGCTGATTCGGAAATATTTAGAATAGTATTGGATAAAATTTTATCCAGCTTAGGGTTAGATGAGGATAAGATCAACACTATGTTGTTAAATTCATTTGCACTTTCCGTAGATGTGGCTCATGGTTATCATCCGAACAAACCAGAGAAATCGGACCCAACTAATAAGAATTTTCTAGGTGATGGCGTAGTTATCAAGCGAAGTAGTGCCCAGAATTATGTTACTGACAGTTCGGCAGTCGCTACTGTCATGATGATCCTTGAGAACGCCAGTATTCCTTACCAAAAATTTGCCAGTAGATCAGACGCTCCGCAGGGCGGAACACTTGGCTCACTGGCGTCTAAGTATCTTCCGGTCAAGATGGTTGATATGGGAATCCCTATCTTGGCCATGCATTCTGCCAGGGAAATGATGGCGGTGGAGGATTATATATCTTTGGAGAAGGCGATAAAGAGTGTGTTTGGTGGAGTTTAATTAAATCTGGGGTGTGTGGCATTATTGGCGCCGTGTAGCTCTGTGTGTCGCAGAATACGGCAAAAATTCTTTTTTTAATGATTTTTGCCGTACGATATCTTTTTGTGGAATTCTTGTTCAAGGAATTTGCCGCAAAATACGGCAAAAAATCTTTTTTTAACGATTTTTGCCGTACGATATCTTTTTTGTGGAATTCTTGTTCAAGGAATTTGCCGCAAAATACGGCAAGAATTCTTTTTTTAACGATTTTTGCCGTACGATATTCTTTTTAGAGAGTAACCATTTAGTGTGATTTCCTAATAAGTACGGCAAAAATGACTATTTTAGAATATCTAGCCGTATTATTCTCTAATTTGGCGTGACAAGATTCTTGCTCAGAACTAAGGGTACGGAAAGATTACGTAAATCTACAATATTTGCCGTATTATGCTTTGGAGCATTAGATCAGAAAACAGGAAAGGAGATCATGAAAGTATTTAAACAACTTAATGAAATAGGTAAGACAATTGTAATTGTTACTCATGATCCCCAAGTTGCCGCGGCATGTGATAAAACTATTAACATTGAAGATGGTAAAATAGTCAGCTAGTTGATTACTTCTCAAAATGTTGATAATCCTTTACACTATGCCAATCGCCACCCCATTTAAAACCATATTTTTTAAATAATTTAAAAGCCTTATCCTTGTGAGAAATCATATGATCTCTGAGTTTCTTGCGATTGACATAAGGCTTTCTTTTTTTGTATGAACAAAACCACTTTCCATTCTGATGAGGCCTGAGAGGTTTTTTTTTATTATTCAACTGTCAAACTCCCGAGACTCTTATTATTAAAAAATAAATTAAAATATCAAAAAGGGCTTGACAATTTATATGTATATATATAATTGTTTAGTGACTATGCGCATAAGTTGATAATTTTACTACGGAGGAAAAACAAATGATTAAAAAAGCGATGTGTATAATGATGTCGACGGTAATGATGCTGACAACGGCTAGTTACTGTAATGACTCTGCAAATAATGTTTCTAATAGTGTAAGAGATTACACTGTAACAGAAACGTCTTTAGAAAATGGAGAGGAATTAAATCGACATAGTGTAGGTGAAAATAATAGTGATGCATACAACGTTAGAAGATGTAAATGTTGCAGATGAAAATGGCGTTAGGATTGAATCGGCTGATTCTGAGAAAGTAGAGAATATTTTTGATGATATTGAAAATAATGAGAGTGAAATAGATTCATTTGGGAACAATACGCTTGTTGAGGGACGCTGGTCAAAACATGATAAAATTGCAGCAGATTATACAAATGTAAAGGAATTTCAAAATGGAGCTAAAGAACCTGATTCTAATTCAAATCTTCACGGTTTGTCAAATAATCATGGTTTGCATGGTGGAAGGTATGTAAATTGTATAGCTATTTATAGGTATTTGAATAAAGTGGCAAGAGCTGTAAATGGTCTAAATAAAAATGCTACTTTGAAACAAATAAAAGAAAAAATAAGTGGAGTTGCAAGAGTGACAGGTATGGAGGATTCTTGTATAATTCCAATGTTGAATGTAGTTTATAATTCATATAAAGATTTGGGGATATATGGAACTACTAAGAAAAGATTGACAGATTATGTTGCTCAAAAGCTTAAAGGGAAAACGGGCAGAGAAAAGGAAGCCTTTATGTTTGGTATGGCTTCTCATACAGCGACAGATTTGTACGCACACGCATCATATAGATATTTAAATGGATATTGGTATTGGATAGATCACATAGTAGACGAAAATGGAGACATGGTGGCAGGAGATCCATTTCATGCAGATAATAAAAAATGTGTTGAAAGAAGATGGAATTCTGCAATTGCCGTGCTAAATAATATTATATTAAGATACAACAATAAAAGAAGCGAAATAGATATAATTAGAGACTTTTTGATTGATTCAATTAAAACTGATCCAGACAAGAGAGATTATTATAACTCTCGTTCAATAAAATATACTGGAGTAAAAGACAAAGATGCAACATATAGACTATTTAATTTTCAAAACTATATGCGTGCAGCAGGAGAAAAAGATTCGTCTATTCTTGGTGTGTACGGATGGGCAACTGTTTATAGTGACGAGAAGAAAATAAATACAATTAAAGATTAAAAGGAGAGAGAATATGAAAACCATAATGATAAAAAAATTAATAATATTCATGTTAATATGCGCTTGTTTTACAAGTATAGGTTCTATAGAAGTGCGTGGAGAAAACATGGATAATAACTCTGATACAAAAGTAAATGATGTTAGGACAGTAAAGATTAGTGATGGTGTAACCGCTAAAGTAAGTTTTGGTGATTCCGGATGTTGGATTCAAAAACTAAAGGTTTCAAAGAATGTGAAAAAGCTGATAATTCCTGATAAGATTGATGGAAGTCCGGTAGTTTGGTTTGATTATACCAACAAGGGGGTTGAAGGAGATTCCGATGATGAGTGGACTAATATTTTCGGGAAGAAATTTGAAAGCCAAGGTGATGAGCTAAATCCAAAAAAATTATACCCTGCAAATAATAAAAACATAACACAAATAGTATTGCCGGATACTATCACCTATATTGGTAAAAGGTCATTTGCCGGTTTAACGAGCTTGAGCAAGATAAAATTGCCGAAAAATCTTGAAAGAATAGCAACTAGAACATTTGCAAGGTGTGAGAAACTAAAAAAAATCGATATTCCAAATAAAGTTGAAGACATAGATAAATCCGCATTTGTCTATTGTAAAAAGCTTAATAGAATACATATTGAGAAGGGAAATAAAAATTATATCGAAAAGGGAGATGTTATTCTCAAGTCAGATATGAAAACGGTATTTTCTCTTTCAAATGTAAAAAAAACACTTAATATTCCTGGATGTGTTGAGGCATTTGATACCCCTTTATTGAGCAATTTTATACCTCGCAAAATAAAGATTTCAAAAAATAATAAATGTTTAGCAATAGATAAAAATTGTATATATAAGAAGAAGAATAGAGAACTTGTGTTAGCTTTAGCAGATAATAAGAAAATTGCAAAAATATCTGATAAGGTTAAGGTTTTGAAAGAAGGAATAGCATGGGCAGGTAAAATAAAAAAAGTTGTAGTTCCAAAGTCAGTTAAATATTTGCGTCAGAATTGGTATTTGGGGTTGTTTTCGGAGACTGAAAATACGATAGTGTTTATGTCCAATAAACCACCAATAATTAAAGCTACAAATGGTGATAATGGATTGCCATCCTCAGTGCGTGTAAAGGTTAGTGCTAAATCATTTAATACGTATAAAAAATGGCTTAAAAAACGTTGTGATCATATTTTGGTGGAAAAGAAGAAAAATTCGTTTTACATTTTTTAAATTTTTTCAATAACGGGAGCGGAATATGCTTAATCATATCGCTGCTTGATGAAAATGGAAATGAAGAATTTTATAGAGATAACGTGTGCGTTTTTGTAAAATTTGACATTTTAAAATAGTGTGTGCTATAACCCGAGTTTGCCACTTGCAAAGGTAAAAACGGAGCCTTTTCTGGCTCCGTTCTCCTTGAAGATGGTATAATAGTCAGCTAGTTAATTACTTCTCAAAATGTTGATAATCCTTTACACTATGCCAGTCGCCACCCCATTTAAAACCATATTTTTTAAATAATTTAAAAGCCTTATCCTTGTGAGAAATCATATGATCTCTGTGTTTCTTGCGATTGACATAAGGCTTTCCATTTTTGTATGAACAAAACCACTTTCCATTCTTCTTGGAAAGATAAGGGTTTTCTATTGGATTGAGGTCTATTGCCATACCGGTTGCGTGTTTTGATATTTTTGAGCCTTTTACAGTTTTTCTGTAACAAAAACTTGTCGTATTTCCAGCCTCACATGATGCTTTATCAGCTGCCTGCGCTCCACCTTTTGACCAATAATTGTCAATTAAAAATGCGCTTTTTATCTCATAGCCGCTCCGCATCATTTTTTTGAGAATTGTTATCGCATTCTTGGCGATTTTTTTATTGACAATCATCTCGCCAAGTTGGAGCTCATGGTCGTAGTTGTAGTGAACGAATTTTAGATACCTAAGCTGTGACAGCTTTATATAGGGATTCTTCTTATATGATTTACCGTTAATTCTCTTATAAACATCTGATTTTTTTGTTATCTTAAATATTTTAAAGTAAGATGCTTCCTCTTTTCGTGTGAGCTTTTCCGGGGCAAGAACCGTCCCGGCATCGATCATAGTTACATCTGTAGAGGTGGCTGATGATATTGATGATGTACTCAATATCATTGTAATGCCTAGTATAGGAACTAGAATTTTACATAATATTTTTTTCATGATTAATCCTCCTAGTATAATATGAGATTGGAATGTGTTATAAATAATTATAGCACATTAAATGGTATTAAACAAGCCATATCAACTTCAAAGTGGTAGGATACGTTCCCATTACCATTGACAAAGAATAACTATTATGCTACAATGTCTTCTGGTACTACAATTAAGCTTAATTATATACCGAACAATAAGACTTGAACCACGAAACACACTATTATCAAGTCAAAATAATTTTTTAGGAGAGTAAAAGTGAAAGGGAAGAAGAAACTTAATACTATTAAAGTGCGCACTATTTCGGGTGCTTTGTCGATGTCTATTATTGCATCTGCATTGTCATTTGGAGGAGTGTTTGTGTGCAATGGAAGGAATTATTCAGAAGTAAAAGCTGCAGTAAAGGAAAGTAATACAAAAAATGTATTAACTGAAAATTCAACTATTTATAACCTTGGAAATGGAAAACACAAGGCTGTATTATATGGAACGGATGGATATGTTTATGAGGTTGCTAATACAGATAAAGATGTATCATTTCCGAGAGAATTATCAAAAGAATCACCTGTAATAACTGAATATGATGAATATAAAGCGGGTCTTGCATATAAGAAGAATGATCAAAGTGATCAAGAGGAGGGAGAATTCCAATGAAAAAAAATAAGCTTAATATTATATTTTTTGTAGTTTTATCACTGCTTGTTTGTAGTGTAACAGAAGAAGCGAGCATATATGCCAAGAGTGTATCATTAAGATGTAAAGCTGTAAAGATTGTATTGGGCAAAACCAAGACTATTGAGATTAAAGGAGCAAATAAAAAACAACTTAAGAAAGCCAAATGGTCTGTTAAATCAGGCAAGAAGTGCATAAAAATCAAGGTATCTAAATCCAAAGCATCTATAAAAGTGACAGGTAGGAAGACAGGAAAAGCTAAGATTTTGTGCAAGGTTGCAGGTAAGAAGTTGGTATGTAAGATTACTGTGAAAACAGCGAAAAGCAAATCAATCAAACCAGCTGTAACAGCCACAACACCTGTGAACAAAGCCACTCCTGTACCAGTGGCAACTTTGGCTCCTACACCACAAGCAACGATAATGCCAGTGGAATCTGAGCGTCCAACACATATTCCGACAGAGGATAAGTTGATGGCAGAGCCAGCTAAGTGTACAGAATTACCTAGAATGGACGAAAATGGTTGTGCTATAGAAAGAGCAGAAGGATACGATGCATATTATTTTTATGGTACAAATGTGTTGCGATTTGACATTGAAACATTGACATACTCATCTGTTATTGATGTGCCGGAGGATGCTATTAATCAATTTGATGTATCTGAAAAACAGAATAAAAGTGTTATTGCATGGTATACAGATAGGGATGATAATAACAAATATGAAATGACTATAGCTCAGACAGGAGGAGTAATAGCGAACGAGGATTCATCATATTTGTGTTGTGGATTGTCGGATGTGAGAGGATTTGAGAATTTGTATACGGAAAAGATGAAAAATCTTACCAGAGCATTTTATCAGTTTATTCCTGCGAAGAATGGGGATGTGATGCTTGACTTAGGAGACAATTTTGACACATCGAGTGTTGAGGTGTTTGATAGAATGTTTGAGCGAGTTGGATCGATTATGCAAGACTTTAAAATACGGTTGGGAAAAAAGTTTGATGTAAGAAGTGCAAAGTCAGCTGAATGGATATGTTATTATGGCCCTTATAATCATATTGATAGATTTATAGCACCAAACCGAGAGGTTGCAGATTGGTTTTTGAAAAACCAGCTAAGTTATTCTGTCGTTGTTGAAGCATAGTGGGCTCATAAATTAAGACATACTATACCCAAATGCTCAAAGGAGCAAATAAAAAACAAAGCATCTATAAAATAGTAAAGCCTCGGTTTTCCGGGGCTTTTTCTGTAAGTCCTATAAAAATTTCATCAAAATTTCCAAAAGATGTTGACAAGTCAGTGTTTGCATGTTATATTATATACGACAGTCGTACTACGACAGCCGTAGCAACGATAGACAAAGTAACGACAGATGAAGTAGTTAGCGGACCAGAGGAAATATACAAGTGAGTTTGGGCCGGAATCGCAAGGAGGTTTGACCATGATTAGTAGTGATGTTATCCGTGGATACAACGATACTATTATTTTGTGTCTTCTGCTTGATGAGGATTCATATGGATATGAGATTTCCAAGAAGATAAGAAATCTCTCAGATGAAAAGTATGTAATAAAGGAGACTACACTTTATTCGGCGTTTTCAAGAATGCAGAAAAATGGCTATATTGAATCATATTCAAGTGATGGAGAAAGTGGTAAGAGAAGAAGTTACTATAGAATCACGGACTCGGGAAAAAAGTATTATGATGAGAAATGCAAAGAGTGGACGGTGACAAAGGA
The DNA here is from genome assembly GCF_000518685.1 of Eubacterium xylanophilum ATCC 35991. Taxonomy (GTDB): domain Bacteria; phylum Bacillota; class Clostridia; order Lachnospirales; family Lachnospiraceae; genus Eubacterium_F; species Eubacterium_F xylanophilum. The sequence goes on from NZ_JAEB01000001.1 coordinate 144,652, forward strand.
AGTTATTGACAAATTTGTCAGAGAAAACTTGGATACCAATGAGGAGGGAAAATAGTTATGGAGACAATAAGAGATTATCTTGACAATCTTTTTCTGAATATTAAGGAAACGCCTCAGAGCATCAAAGTTAAAGAAGAGTTATATCAAATGATGGAAGATAAGTATGAGGAGCTGATTGCCGACGGGAAATCTCAGTCAGAGGCGATTGGAATAGTGATTTCAGAGTTTGGAAATTTTGATGAGATTGTGTCTGAGTTTGATTTGATTAAGATTGAGGGAGCTAATCGAAGCGGTGGCTTTAATGGATCAGCCGGAGTTCCTGGAGCAATGGGAGCCGGAGCTTTTGGCGGAGCAGGCGGCATGGGTGGAAACGCAGGAGGAGCATCCGCTAATACAGGCAATTCCAATAAAACTCAAGCAGGACCTAAATTTAAGAATGTATATAGTTGGTCGGGGAGTCAAGTTGAACAGTATATTAAATACAGTAAGAAACATGCTGTATATGTGGCTTTTGGAGTTGCATTAATTCTTCTAACGTTTGCTCTGGAGCAAATACTTGATACTATCGGTGGCTTGGGGGCTGTCGGAGGATATCTGGAAGATATTTTCTCGGGAATTGTATTCTTTGGTGGCATTGGAGCAGCGGTTTTGTTCTTTATCAATGCAGGACGTGAGAGCAAGAAAGCCGGAAACATAGCAAAGGATGCCGTTATATTAGACAGTTCAGCAAAAACTGCTTTGGAGCAATACAATGACGATTTTGAAAAGGACAGAACATCTATGACCACGATAGGAGTTATCCTGTGCATAGCAGCATTTGCTATATCATCTATAGATGTTCCGTTCAGTAGATTCCTGGATGAGTTAGTGGAGAGTATGTTCTTCGTGCTTATCGGCGCTGGCGTGTACTTGTTTGTGTACTTTGGAAGTATCAAGAACAGGTTGAAGGAGCTCGCCATTGCAGTTAAGAAAGCGCAGATGAATTCGGAGATAATAAGCAATGCGCAACCCCAAAATGAGTGGAAATACAAGCCGGACCATTTTAAAGGTGTCCACGTGGTAGCTATTGTGGTTGCAGCGTTGGTGGGACTTGGAATTATATGTTCGGTTATAGGAAGTAGCATTGTGAGAGGAGTTTCCTTGGCAAATGTTATCAATCCTATTGGGAAATTTAGGGTCAATAGAAATGTTAAAAATATTGATAAACAGCAAGCCTATGGAATCGAAAGCGTTGATGAGATAGAGATGGATATAGCTGCCGGAGATATCGAGATTGTGCCTTCTTCCGGAAATCAAATTGAGTTTTCATATTCCGGAAGGGATGATTTGGAGCCGATTGCAGAGGTGAAGGATCGCAAGCTTAGCTTCGAGCAGAAGAAAGAGGGATTCAACCTTTTTGGCGATATTTCTATGGATAGCAAGCTTACGGTAAAAGTTCCAACTAGCAAGAAAGTCGAGTATGATGTGGAAGCAGCGGCCGGAAGCTTGAAAATTCAGGACCTGTCGACGGCCAAGACTAAGATTGACTTGAAGGCAGGCAACTGTACTGTGAATAATGTTATTATGGAAGGAGATTGTGACATTAAGGCATCAGCAGGAAGCGTTGAGTTTAACACAGTTGAGTGTACAGGTGTTCTAGGGTGCAAGGTTTCTGCCGGCTCAGCTCAGATGAGGGGCATGAAAATTCGCGAGATGGATGCGGACGTGAGCATGGGAGAACTTGATTGTGATATAGCTGATGACAGCATGTTAGATAAATATTCCTATGATGCTTCCAGTTCCATGGGCGAAGTGAATATTGCAGGACAGAATAAGGGAAACGAATACAGAAGCACTGACCAGACTTGGGATGGTTATAGGATTAAAGCCAAAGCAAGCATGGGAAGTATCAAGATTTATTAGACATGTGACTTGATTGACTTTAACTGTATTGAGTGGTATAATCCATAGTTGATAGTGAAGTGAGCAAGATAGCATGGAGGAGATTATGCACGAGCTACCTATAACCCAGAGTATATGTAATATTGCGGTAGAGAAGGCCGAGGAGATGGGCGCTAACAAAGTTTGCAGTATTACTATTAAGATGGGAGAATACTGTGATTATGTTCCAGAGATTATACAAGAGTATTTTAACCTTTTAAGTGATGGCACGGTTGCAGAAAATGCTAAGATTATAGTTGAAAATGTTCCGGCAACGCTGTATTGCAATGATTGCAATAAGCCATTTTCGGGAAGAAGCTATAGCTATAGATGCCCTAATTGTGGTGGAAGAAATACTGAGCTTAAAACCGGTAAAGAGTTTTATATAGATCGAATGGAAATAGAGGAGGATTAACCATGGAAGTTAAAGTTGTAAAGCAGATTATGGAGTGGAATGAGGATGTCAGCAATGATGTTATAAATACGCTCAAGGAAAAGAAGGTTTGTATGATTAATGTGATGGGTTCGCCCGGAGCAGGAAAGACCACATTGATTAAGAACATTATCAACAGACTTAAGGATAAATACAAATTTGCAGTTATCGAGGGAGATATTGCCGGCCAGATTGATGCTGAGGATATTGAGAGCATGGGGATTCCTTGTGTTCAGCTACAGACCCAGGGGGCGTGTCACATAGAGGCGATGTCTGTACAGCACATGCTTCCTATGTTTGACCTTGATAATGTAGATGTTTTGATAGTTGAAAATATTGGAAACCTTGTTTGCCCAGCAGAATTTAACATAGGTGAGGACTTTAGAATTGCGGCTCTTTCTGTGCCGGAGGGAGATGACAAGGTTGTCAAGTATCCTCTAATGTTCTCTACATCAGATGGAATCGTTATGCATAAATATGATATGATGGAGTTCTTTGACTTTGACGATAAGAGAGTAGAGAATGATGCCTTGGATGTTAATCCAAAAGCGAACATTTTCCGTGTATCATCTAAGAATGGCGATGGAATGGATGAGCTTATTGATTGGATTCAAGGTAAAGTTGATGCCAAAATTCGATAACAATTTGTGATGTTAGATTAATAAAAAGATTTTTTTATACTCCAGAAGCCCTAATAATGGTGGTTTCTGGAGTTTTTTTCATTAAAAAATATAAAATGATAAACTGGTCAAAAAAAATGTTGAAATAATGCTGCTATTGTGATAGAATTGTTTTTAATTTACATTTATTGATTAACACATATAGATTGATAGGAGAAGTAAAATGAGGGACAATCAATTACCGCGAGCTGTATTGGCTCTTTTGCGGAAAAAAGGCATAAGAAAACACATGATACTAGATGTATGTCCTTTTGACATGACAGAAAAAGGGGAATACGCAAGTGGTTATCTTTTTCTAACTGAAAAGTACGTGGGGATTCTAACAAGTCAGCCCGAGAATGGGAGAATCAGATATTTCAAAGGAACAGAGGTAAGCGGGACAACTTATGCGCTGGAGAATAGGGAATATGCTTGTAAACTTTTGGATGTGAACAAGTGTGAGAAGATGAAGTTGGAGCGACAGGTTGTAACCAATGTTGTAAGTATTTTTCACGAGGGAATACAACTGAGAATTGCGGTACTGACCAACTTATATCTCGCTCAGATGATTCAATTTGTCAAGAGTTTTGGTAAGCTCAAGAAGTATCCGGGACATGCGGATGAGATTGAGGCTTCCGCTGAAATTGTGGAGGAAGAGGAGGAATTCTGCCCAATTTGTGGAACTAAGTATCCAGACCCAAAGAGAAAAGTATGTCCGAAGTGTACCAACAAAAAATCCATATTCGGAAGAACATTAGGCCTGTTTTTAAAGTACAGAGTGCGAATAGCATTTGTTGTATTTTGCTATATATTAGAGTCGCTTTTTTCGATTATTTGGCCGTATTTAAGCGGTACTGTTTTGTACGACTGGATTCTAAAAAAAGACAATACAATTCTTGCAAAGTTTGGTTTTGAAGGGAAATACTATGCGGCGCTCAGTGCTCTTGTGATATTTGCCATCGGCTTTACAGTGGTTCAAAAAGCTGTGGATGTGCTTCAGAGAAAGGTTATGATAAAGCTTACTACCACAGTTGTGAGTGATATTAAACAGAAGGTTTTTGAAAAATTAGAGAGTCTGTCTCTGGGCTTTTTTACAAGCAAACAGACAGGTGGACTTATGACTCGAATTCTCAGTGATGCATCCCGAGTTTCGGAGTTTTTTGTAGACGGATTTCCGAACATATTCATTCAAGGATTTACTATTATTTCATCCTTTACAGTTATGTTTATGCTTAACTGGAAGATGGCTTCGGTTGCATGCGTGCTCATACCTTTGTTGGTATATATCAGCGTGATGTTAAAGCCTAAGCTATGGACTCTTTTTGGCAAGAGGCACAGGGCGGAGAGAAGCCTTACAAGTCGAGTTAATGACAATATTACGGGTGCCAGAGTTGTAAAAGCTTTTGGACAACAGCGCAATGAAATAGACAGATTTGAAAGTCCAAACTCGAGGTTAAAAGAGGCTGAAGTGCACATTGTTCAGTATAATAACAAGTTTACAATTTTGTTTAATTTTGTCCAGGAAATATCAAGTATTTGGGTGTGGATTATGGGTGTATTACTTCTTCTCAGAACTAATACGATTGAAATAGGAGTACTTATCACTTTTGTCGGCTATGTTGCACAGCTCAACGGACCTATGAATTTCTTCTCGAGAGTTATGCATATGTGGTCTGATAGTATCAATGCATCTCAGAGAATTTTTGAGATCATAGATGCAATACCTGACATACAGGAAATCGATAATCCATTGAAACTTGAGAACCCTCGTGGCAAGATTGAGTTGCGAGATGTTACTTTTGGCTATGATGTCAACAAGCCAATCCTCAAAAATCTCAACATCGAGATTAAGGAGGGTGAGATGCTTGGAATCGTTGGTCGATCAGGAGCAGGTAAGACTACTCTTGTCAACTTGATTTCCAGGTTATATGATCCAAACGAGGGTGAGATATTAATTGACGACAAGAATGTCAAGAATCTTGCTTTCTATGATTTGAGGAGAAATGTTGCCACGGTTTCGCAGGACACATATATGTTTATGGGAACGATTGCTGACAATATCGCTTATGCGAAGCCCGATGCCACATCTGATGAGATTATCAGGGCGGCAAAACTTGCCAGCGCCCATGACTTTATATCAAGAATGCCGGATGGTTATGATACGATTATCGGTGCATCCGGAAAGGATTTGTCAGGTGGAGAAAAACAGCGTCTATCAATAGCAAGGGCGATTCTCGCTAATCCTAAAATTCTTATTCTCGACGAGGCAACTGCCAGCGTGGATACAGAGACGGAACGTGCTATCCAGCAATCCATAAATTATCTGATTAATGGAAGAACGACTATCAGTATTGCGCACAGACTAAGTACTTTGAGAGATGCGGACAGAATAATAGTAATTGAAAATGGTCGTATAGCCGAAGAGGGCACGGGACGCGAACTAGACAGGCAAGGTGGCATATACCACAAGCTCATGGAGTTGCAGACCAAATCAATGGCACTAGAAATGTAGGGTAGATAATGATTTGAGGTGAAAGTATGAACGATAGTTTTAATTCAATAGAAAAAGAAGCGGATAAAATGACGGAGTTGAGATATATCGACAAGAAGAACTCGACTTTCAAGAGAACAGAGGGTGGATTTGTAAGCGCTGAGATTTGTGGCGAGTCTTATGATAGGGTATTGGTTACGCGACTATTTCCCTTCACAAATCCTGACAAATTCATATCTATTAGGACACCGGATGAGTCGTCCAGGGAAATAGGTGTAATAAAGGACATGAAAGATGTCTCTAAAGAAACCAGGGAGATGCTGGAAGAGCAGCTTTTGCTCAGGTACTTCACACCTATTATCACTAAGGTAATAGATATTAAGGATGAGTACGGATATGCGTATTTCCATGTTGTGACCGACCGTGGGGAGTGTAGATTTACTATCAACATGGGAAGCGATTCGGTTGTGAGATTGACAGAAACTAGACTGATTATTAGCGATTTGGACGAGAATAGATTCGAGATTCCTGATGTAACCAAGCTTACGGTGAAGGAGCAGAAGAAGCTAGACTTGTTCTTGTAGTGAGAGATGTACGAGTTAGGAGAGACGATAAATGATACTCAAATATGATTTAGATAATTCTATTATCGACGCTCTGAAGCTGCGCGAAGGGGAAGAAATATATTATGCAGTCAAGTATGATATTTCCCACGACAAAAAGTGGCTTGCCAATTCCTATGTGGTAGTGACGGCCGCGAGAGTGGTGATAATAGAGGAAGGAAAATTAGCGCGAGAGCTGGATATAAGTGGAATCAAGTATGCAAAGTCCGAACCACAGATTGGCTGTGGTGTCTTGGTGGTAAATGACGGGAAAGAGGATCTGGCTTTGGTTCAGTTTTCCGCCAGCCATTTGGCTAGATATGCATATATTGCCAGAGGTATAAATATCCTTGCATCGGGGAGAACGGAGAAGGTTGTCAGCACTGAGTACGAGAAGATTTGTCCGAAGTGTGGCAGAGCTATTCCCGGCATGAAGGAGTGTCCGAGCTGTTCGAAGGAATCAGGATTTTGGAAAAATTTTCTGAATCTTTGCAAACCTTATTCCAGAAGCTTTGGGCGGATTATTTTTCTTATGATTATGGCATCGGTAGTAACCCTCCTCAATCCTGAGGTGCAAAAGTACCTTGTTGATGATGTGTTAAAAAGCGAGGGGAGTAAACTCCAGACAGCTATGATTTGCCTTGGAATAATGTTTTTGTTGAGTATAAGCATTGTTATAATAAATGTTCTGAAGCAGTACTTTTGTACGCTTCTGGGAACGCAGATGTCGGGAGACTTGAGGGAAAAACTGTTTACTAAGATTCAGCTTTTGTCTCTAAGCTATATCAATGACAGGCGTCCCGGTGAGTTGATTAACCGTATTGTCATGGATACGAGAGCTATCAAGGAATTTATGGAGAGAACATTTTGCAACATGTTTACTGTATGTTTCATATTTGTGTGCGATGTAATATACATGCTTGTTCTCAATGCGAAGCTGGCTTTGATAAGTTTTATCTTAGTTCCGGTGGCTGTGGGCGTAACTTATTCAGTGAGAAAAGCGATTCACAGAAGATTTCACCTTCAGCGACGCAAGGAAGATGATATAAGTAGTAGTCTTCAGGACGTGCTGCAGGGAATGCGAGTGGTAAAATCATATGGCAAAGAGGAAGATGAGCGAGTGAAGTTCAACAAACTTGCAGAGGAAATTGCCGTCAGAACCTACAACAATGAGATGTTTTGGTGCGTTGTTGAGCAGTTTGTGGGATTTATCATGAATGCCAGTGTGTTCCTAGTGATCTTTGTGGGTGGTCGCGATGTTTTGGGCGGCTCCATGACAACCGGTGAGTTGCTTCAGTTCATAACATACACTAGACTTTTGTACCAATATCTCAACTGGATGACATCCATGCCTAGAGATCTCATGAGCCTTATCAGTAGTATTGAGCGTATCAATGATGTTCTCGGACAAGAGCTGGATGTGGAGGAAAATATTCTGGAGGATGAGAGTTCGAACCAGGAGATTAAGGGTGAGATTGTATTTAAGCATGCAACTTTTGGATATAAGTCATATCAGCCCGTTCTGGAGGATATCAATCTTCACATCAAACAGGGCGAGATGATCGGTATTGTGGGAGCTTCGGGAACAGGTAAATCAACGCTTATTAACCTTATAATGCGACTTTACAATATAGATGACGGCGAGATTTTTGTAGATGGAAGAGAAATTTCCGATATTCCACCTATGGAATACCATTCCAAGCTCGGTGTTGTTTTGCAGGAAACATTTCTCTTCTCTGGCACGATTCTAAGTAATATCAGGTTTTCGAGACCTGATGCAACGCTGGAAGAGGTTATCATGGCAGCTAAGATTGCCAATGCTCACGAGTTCATATGCAAGATGCCGGATGGATATAACACCTATGTGGGAGAAAAGGGATATACTATCTCAGGCGGTGAGCGCCAGCGAATTGCCATCGCCAGAGCTGTGCTAAATCAACCGAGAATCTTGATTCTCGATGAAGCGACTGCGAGTCTTGACACAGAGAGCGAGTTTATGATTCAAAGAGCGCTCGACAGATTGACTTCGGGAAGAACTACTTTCGCTATAGCTCACAGATTGTCAACACTAAAAAATGCAGACAGATTGGTGGTTATCGACGGTCATAGAATCGCTGAGGTGGGAAGCCACGAAGAACTTATTGCCAAGAAAGGCTTTTACTATAGGCTTTTGAAAGCACAATTTGATATGCAAGAGGGACTGTCCGTGTAATGCGGACAGTTTTTTGTGGCAAAAAGTTGTGAAAAATGGAAAAATATGATACAATTAACTTTATGCAGACGATTAAAATATTATGGAGCGAAGATAAGGGTTTTAATGAGGAGGAATTGGATAGGGCGGCTTCCATAATCCGAGAAGGAGGATTGGTTGCTTTCCCTACAGAGACAGTTTATGGACTGGGAGGCAATGGGCTGTTGGCGGACGCCTCAAAAAAAATATATGAGGCCAAGGGAAGACCTTCGGACAATCCGCTAATATTACATATCTCAGATATGGCTATGTTGTCTTCGATAGTGACTGATATTCCAGAAAGTGCCAAGGTTTTAGCGGAAAATTTTTGGCCGGGACCATTGACGATGGTGTTTAACAAAAAGGATATAGTTCCCGGGACTACGACAGGAGGGCTTGATACTGTGGCGGTGAGGATGCCTGTGCACAAGGGGGCTCTGGAGTTTATTGCGAGAGCAGGAGTGCCGATTGCAGCGCCCAGCGCCAACACCTCGGGAAGGCCAAGTCCTACTAGGGCTGAGCACGTGGCTGAAGATCTGGATGGAAAAATTGATATGATTATAGATGGTGGATACGTGGGTATCGGCTATGAGTCTACAATTGTAGACGTGACCAGCAACGTGCCGACTATTTTACGAACAGGCTTTATTACCAAGGCTATGTTGGAGAAGGTTGTTGGCAGTGTGGCGATAGATCCGGGGATTAGTGGAGGAAGTGTGAGACCCAAAGCTCCGGGTATGAAGTACAAGCATTATGCGCCAAAAGCGGATATGATTGTATATAGAGGGGAAATCTCCAATGTGGTTCGGGCTATCAACAGGGATGTTGAGAAAATGGCGACTACGAAGAATCCTGACTTGATTGGAATCTTGGCGACAGAAGAAACTAGGGGAATGTATCCTGTCGGACAGGTGTTGAGTGTGGGATCTAGGTCGGAAGGAACTGCGGGGAGAGATTTATATGATGTATTAAGAAGATTCGACGAGATTGGTGTGAAAATCATATATTCGGAGAATTTTGACGAGATGGAGAAGAGTGAGGCAATCATGAATCGACTTCTCAAGGCAGCAGGACAGAGATGGATTGATGTTTAGTGCGGCAGAATGAAGAAATTGTGGTGATATTATGATTTACAAGAAGATTATTTTTGTCAGTGAGAATAACATTACAGTAGGGCCTATGGCAGAGTGGATGTTAAGATACAAATTGGCAGATGATAAGGAAGTGTGTTCAAGAGGGTTAGTTGTTCTGTTTCAAGAACCCATGAGCGTAAAAGCCATGGATATATTGAAGGAGCATGGAATTCCCTGTGAGGCTACATTTTCAGAAGAATTCAGCGCAGAAGAAGTGACTGAAGATACGCTTGTTCTCACCATGAGATTATCGGAAAAGATCATTCTCATGGAAGAATATGGGATTGAGAATAACGTATATACAATCAAAGAATTTGCTGAGACAGAGGGCGAGATAGATCCGCGATTTGGGGGCGGAGATGAGGTTTACGAGGAGGTTTACCAGGAACTCGTGGTTCTGTTGGATGTAATAAAAAGAAAAATCGGATGGAGGTAGCAAATTGATAGCATTAGGAAGCGACCAGGCGGGTTACGGCTTGAAACAAGACATTATCAAGTATCTTGAGGAGAAGGGATATGAGTACAAGGACTATGGCAGTTACAGTTCAGATCCTGTAGATTATCCAGTTTATGGGCACAAAGTAGCCCATGCAATCGTTGATGGGGAGTGTGACAGAGGAATCCTCATCTGCGGAACTGGAATAGGAATTTCTATTGCAGCCAATAAGGTGAAAGGCATCAGGGCTGCAGTTTGTGGAGATTGTTTTAGTGCAGAGGCGACGAGATTGCACAATGATGCCAATGTGTTGGCGTTAGGTGCAAGGGTAGTTGGAGCCGGTTTGGCAGTTAAAATAGTCGAAACATTTTTGAATACAGAATTTTCTGGTGTAGAGAGACATGCCAGAAGAGTTGAAATGATTGAACAAGACTGCTATTGATAAAAAAGATGACAACAAAGGAGGAAAATCATGTTAGGTTTTATTGGATGCGGCAACATGGCTACGGCTATGATGACGGGCATTATCGGCAAAGGAACATTTTCAAAAGAGGAGATTATCGCGGCGGACAAGAGCGAAGCTGCTACAGAGAAGATCTCCAATGCATTAGGTGTGAAGACAACTGGAGACAATGCGGAAGTTGCCAAGGCAGCGGATGTACTTGTTATAGCTGTTAAGCCATTTCACCTTGAGGCGGCGATTAATGAGATTAAGGATCATATTAAGAGTGATGCACTGATTATCTCTATTGTTGCAGGTCAGTCTATTGAGAAGATTGAGAAAATGTTCGGCAAGAGTATCAAGTTAGTTAGAACTATGCCTAACACTCCTGCTTTGGTACTGGAGGGAGCAGCTGGTGTTTGCTTTAATAGCAATATCACTGATGCTGAAAAGGAAGTTGCTCTCGGAATATTTAGAAGTTTTGGAATTGCCCACGAGGTACCGGAATCTATGATAGATGCGGTTGTAGGAGTCAGCGGAAGTTCACCTGCATATGTATTTATGTTTATTGAGGCGATGGCAGATGCCGCAGTTGCGGATGGTATGCCTAGAGCTTTGGCTTATGACTTTGCAGCTCAGAGTGTGCTCGGAAGTGCTAAGATGGTTTTGGAAACCGGAAAGCATCCGGGAGAACTCAAGGATATGGTTTGTTCGCCTGCGGGAACTACTATTGAGGCGGTTCAGATTCTCGAGGACAAGGGGCTTAGAAGTGCAGTTATTGAGGCGCAGAGAGCCTGTGTAAAGAGATCTAAGGAATTATAATTATGAGAAAAAGAGACACGAAGAAAACTAACAAAGAGATACTTCAAGCCCTATTTATGATAACTCAGATGGGATTATCTATGCTGACCTGCATGGGAATCAGCATAGCCATAGGGATTTTGCTTGACAATCACTTCGGTACCAAGTTTTGTGTCTTGATAATGCTCGTGATAGGGATAATGGCATCCATTAGGAGTATGATGATACTTACGGGAAAGATTGTTACCAAGGGTGACAGTGATACGGAGGAGCAAAGTGAGAGAGGCAAAGAAGACGCTGATTAGAGTAAACCTGATAATATGGGTAATCGGCGGAGTCACCGCTATTGTTGGATTGATTTTGGCAATTTGGTTGTCCATCAATTTGTTGTCCTACATTCTCGGAGATGTCTTGGGATGTGCCTGTTCATCGGTGTTGATGCTTCATAGATATATGACTCTCGACGCGGAGTTGGATATGGCAAAGAAAACAGCGAAAAATCACCTAAAAGTTATGGCGACATTGAGAACAGTATTTATGTTATTCGTCTTATTTTTGGGGTTTTACAAACCGGATATTTTTTGGCCAGTGACTGTATTTGTCGGACTATTTTCCACAAAGATAGCGGCTCTCATATATCCGTTTATATTTAGAGAATCATCAGCAGTGGATGCAACGGATTCTCTGGATGCCGGAGACGGCGAAAAAAAGTGAGGAAAGGAGAATAAGAATTGGGTTCAAACGATGTGGATTTTTACATACACGGCTATAAACAAGTTCATATTGGGGATTTCTCATTTTGGATAACCACAAGCCATGTGTGTTTGGCAATTGTAATGATTGTACTGATTATCTTTGCAATTATCGCTAATCGAATAATAAAGAAAGCTGATTATACCAAAGCACCTACAGGATTGCTCAACGTAATTGAGTTGGCAGTTGAGACGGTTGACAAGCTGGTTCTCGATAATATGGGACGCAAGTTGGCTCCGGGCTTTAGGAATTATATTGGCACAATTTTCTTGTTGTTGTTAACTTGTAATTTGTCGGGATTGTTTGGTCTTAGACCACCAACAGCAGATTACGGTGTGACATTACCATTGGCGCTTATCACATTTGTGATGATTCAATATCAGGGATTCAAGTGGCAGAAATTTGACAAGATTAAGAGTCTTTTCGAACCATTTTTCCTGTTTTTGCCGGTTAATATTATTAGTGAGTTTGCAACGCCTATTTCCATGTCATTGCGTCTTTTCGCCAACATCTTGTCTGGAACAATGATGATGGCATTGATATACGGGCTGCTTCCAAAACTTATCTTGTTTGTTTGGCCGGCAGCGCTTCACGCATATCTTGACGTATTTTCCGGTTGTCTGCAGGCGTATGTATTTACCATGTTGACAATGGTATTTGTCGCCAATGCTGCGGGAGATAAGGCGATGGAGTAAAAGTATGAATTAACCGCCGCGGTTGCGACGGAAGTAAATGAAATTTTGAGTTTAATGCGGAGTAATCCGCCAGATTAATATTTTCTTAAGGAGGAAACAGTTATGAATATTTCAGGAGTAGATTTGATTAGAGCAGCATCAGCTATAGGAGCAGGTTTGGCAGTAATCGCCGGTATCGGTCCTGGTGTAGGTCAGGGTATCGCAGCAGGTTACGGCGCATCAGCTGTTGGACGTAATCCTGGAGCAAAGGGAGACATCATGTCAACAATGCTTCTTGGTCAGGCGGTAGCAGAGACAACAGGTCTTTACGGTCTTGCTGTTGCTATGATCTTATTATTTGCTAATCCATTGGCAAAATAAGAAAGAAAAGGTGATAAGACATGGATAAATACATATTTGGCCTTGATGGCCAGTTATTAGCGAATACAGGAATTACGCTAATTGCTATGCTTTTTCTATTCATTCTTCTTTCATATTTGCTATTTAATCCTGCGCGCAAGTTAATAGAAAAGCGCAAGGAGTATATTCAGGGACAGCTGGATGACGCGGCTGAAGCGAAGAAGGACGCCCTTGAGATGAAGGCGTCTTATGATGAGAAAATCGCCAACGCAGACGCAGAAACAGCGGAGATTCTTGCCACAGCGAGAAAGAAAGCGTTGGATAAGGAGAAGAAGATTGTAGATGAGGCTTCTGAGGAGGCGCGTAGGATTAAAGCCCGCGCTGAGAAGGAAGTCGCGCTTGAGAAGGATAAAGTCAAAGACGAGATGAAGCAGGAGATGATCGACATCGCATCTGCCATGGCAAGCCGTTTTGTGGAAACTTCTATGGATGAGGCAAAGCAGGCTGAACTCGTCGATGAGACCTTGAAAGAAATGGGTGATGAGACATGGCAAAGTTAGTTTCTAAGGTATATGGAGATGCTTTGTTTTCACTTGCTCTCGAGGAAGGTAATCTTGATGAAGTTTGGCAAGAGGTCAAACTTCTCGATAAGGTTATAAGCGACAATCCCAAGCTTTTGGCAGTAATTGCCCATCCGGACATGACCAAAGTCAAAAGCAAAGAGCTCGTCGAAAGGCTTTTTAAAGGAAAATTATCCGACAATGTTATGGGCTTCCTGAATGTTATTATTCAGAAGGGTCGCTTTGGCGACATCAAATCCATATTGGACTATTTTCAAAGTGAAGCAAAGAAGTATAAAAAAATAGGAGTTGTCTATGTGACAACCCCAACGGGCCTATCTGAACAGCAAAAGGCCGCGGTAGTATCAAAACTAAAGGAGTGTTCGGAGTACGAGGATTTGGAGATGAACTATATCATCGATAAGTCGGTGCTCGGAGGCATGAGAATTAGACTTGGCGATAGAGTAATGGACAATACAATCCAGAGAAAATTGTCCGACATGTCGAGAAGTCTCGGCAAGATTAGAATTTAGTTTTGGGAAAGAAGGTGTTTGAAAAACATGAATTTGAGACCTGAAGAAATCAGTTCAGTTATAAAAGAAGAGATTTTGAAATACAGCAAAGAGTTCAGCGTGGCAGAAGTTGGAACTGTAATTCAAGTTGCAGACGGTATTGCTCGTGTGCATGGTCTGGAGAAGGCTATGCAGGGAGAACTCTTGGAATTCCCTAATGAAGTATATGGAATGGTCCTCAACCTAGAGGAGGATAACGTAGGTGTCGTTCTCCTTGGAGATCATTCGAATATCAATGAGGGAGATTCTGTAAAGACAACCGGTAGAGTGGCAACAGTTCCGGTAGGAGATGCAATGCTCGGACGTGTAGTCAATGCCTTGGGTCAGCCTATTGACGGCAAGGGACCAATCAAGACTGACAAGATTCGTCCAATCGAGCGAGTTGCAAGCGGAGTTATTTCCAGAAAATCAGTAGATACTCCACTCCAAACCGGTATCAAAGCTATCGATTCCATGGTGCCTATCGGAAGAGGTCAGCGTGAGCTCATCATCGGAGATAGACAGACCGGTAAGACGGCTATTGCAATCGATACAATCTTGAATCAAAAGGATCAGGATGTTCTCTGTATCTATGTTGCAATTGGACAAAAAGCTTCTACAGTTGCAAATATTGTTAAAACATTGGAAGACAATGGAGCGCTCGACTATACAACAGTTGTAGCTGCGACAGCCAGTGAGCTTGCTCCACTTCAGTATATCGCTCCATATGCGGGATGCGCCATCGGAGAAGAATGGATGGAAGCAGGTAAGGATGTACTTGTTATATATGATGACTTGAGTAAACATGCTGCCGCTTATCGTACACTTTCATTGCTTCTTCGTCGTCCACCGGGACGTGAGGCATACCCTGGAGATGTATTCTACTTGCACTCAAGACTTCTTGAGCGCGCGGCTAGATTGTCTGACAAATTGGGAGGTGGATCACTTACAGCGCTTCCAATCATAGAGACTCAGGCTGGAGACGTATCAGCATACATCCCAACTAATGTTATCTCTATCACAGACGGTCAGATTTATCTTGAGACAGAAATGTTCAATGCAGGTTTCAGACCTGCTATCAATGCCGGACTCAGTGTATCTCGAGTTGGTGGTTCGGCTCAGATCAAGGCAATGAAGAAGATTGCCGGACCGATTCGTATCGAGTTGGCGCAGTTCCGTGAGTTGGCTGCCTTTGCTCAGTTTGGTTCTGACTTGGATGCAGATACCAAGGAGAAACTTGAGCAAGGTGAGAGAATTCGTGAGATTCTCAAGCAGGGACAGTATCAGCCAATGCCTGTATGGAATCAGGTAATCATCATCTATGCGGCAACCAAGAAATACTTGCTTGATATTCCGGTAGAAGAGGTTCTTAACTTCGAAAAAGGATTGTTTGAATTCATTGACACTAAGTATTCAGAGATTCCTGCTTCAATCCGCGAATCCAAGGAGATTACAGAGGATACCGAAGAGAAGTTGATTAAGGCAATTGAAGAATACAAGAAACAGTTTTTAAGTGAATAATGGAGGTATAGTATATGGCCTCAATGAGAGATATAAAAAGACGTAGGTCCAGTATACAGAGTACTTCACAGATTACCAAGGCGATGAAACTTGTATCGACGGTAAAGTTGCAACATGCCAAGGGACGAGCTCAGGAGACAAAACCATACTTTGATAAAATGTATGAAACTGTTTCCAATATGTTAGCAAAGTCCCAAAATATCGACCATCCGTTGATTACAGACCGCGCGGATAAACCTAACAAAAAGAAGGGCGTAATCCTCATAAGCTCAAATCGCGGTCTCGCAGGAGGATACAATTCCAACATCGTAAAACTTGTGACCAAAGGCGACTTCAGTCCGGAGGATACGATTATCTATCCCGTGGGAACCAAGGGAATGGATGCTGTGAAGAGACAAGGCTATACTTGCGTTGGAGATTATTCTGAAGTAATGAACAGCCCTATGTTCGGCGACGCCATCTCAATCGGAAAGACAGTCATCTCCGATTTTGAGCAAGGGGAAATCGATGAGATTTACTTGGCATATACGGTATTTAAGAATACGGTTGTCCACATCCCAACTCTCATCAAATTGCTGCCATTTTCTCAAGAGGATATGGATAAAATGGTCAGCGACGGTGAAAGCGCGGCAGATAATCTCATCATGAATTATGAGCCTGAGGAAACCGAGACTCTGGGAATTATAATACCTATGTACATCAACAGCTTGATATTCGGTGCACTAGTAGAGGCGGTTGCCAGTGAAAATGGTGCGCGTATGCAAGCCATGGACTCTGCAACGACCAATGCAGAGGAAATGATTGACAAACTGGGCTTGCAATATAACCGTGCAAGACAGTCGGCAATCACTCAGGAATTGACAGAGATTGTTGCCGGTGCATCGGCGATAGAATAGAATAATCCGAAAGGAGAGAAAGAATCACAATGGCAGAAAAGAATAATAATTTTGGAGTAATCACCCAGATTATTGGTGCGGTTCTTGATATAAGATTTGACAATGGAAATCTTCCAGAGATTAATGATGCCATACGCATTGACAACAACGGCAACAAGCTAGTTGTCGAAGTTGCACAGCACCTTGGCGACAATACAGTTCGTTGTATCGCCATGGGTCCTACTGATGGACTTGTTCGTGGCATGAAAGCTGAGGCGACAGGTGCTCCTATCAGCGTTCCGGTTGGTGAGGAGACTCTGGGAAGAATGTTTAACGTTCTTGGAGAACCAATAGATGAAAAAGAAGCGCCAAAGGTTAAGGAATACCATCCTATCCACAGAAAGGCGCCTAAATTCGAGGAACAGTCAACACAGGCTGAAATCCTCGAGACTGGAATCAAGGTAGTTGACCTACTTTGCCCATACCAGAAAGGTGGAAAAATCGGACTTTTCGGTGGTGCCGGAGTAGGAAAGACAGTTCTTATCCAGGAGCTCATCACAAACATCGCAACAGAGCACGGTGGATACTCAGTATTTACCGGAGTTGGTGAGCGTACAAGAGAGGGTAATGACCTCTACTATGAAATGAAGGAATCAGGCGTTATCGATAAAACGACCATGGTATTTGGTCAGATGAACGAGCCACCTGGAGCGAGAATGCGTGTGGGTCTTACAGGACTTACTATGGCGGAATATTTTCGAGATAAAGCAGGAAAGGACGTGCTCCTTTTCATCGACAATATCTTCCGTTTCACACAGGCCGGATCTGAGGTTTCGGCCCTCCTAGGACGTGTACCTAGTGCCGTTGGTTACCAGCCAACACTCCAGACAGAGATGGGTGCTCTTCAGGAGAGAATCACATCTACAAAAGACGGTTCTATCACTTCTGTTCAGGCTGTTTACGTGCCTGCAGACGACCTTACTGACCCGGCACCGGCGACGACATTTGCTCACTTGGATGCCACAACAGTATTGGACCGTTCAATCGTAGAGCTTGGAATCTATCCTGCCGTTGACCCACTTGGATCAACATCTCGAATCCTCGATCCTAGAATCGTAGGAGAGGAGCACTATAAAGTTGCCCGTGGCGTTCAGGAAATCTTGCAGCGCTACAAAGAACTTCAGGATATCATCGCAATCCTCGGTATGGACGAATTGTCAGAGGATGAGAAGATGCTCGTTAACCGTGCAAGAAAAGTTCAACGTTTCTTGTCACAGCCATTCTTCGTTGCCGAGCAGTTTACCGGCTTGAGCGGAAAGTACGTGCCAATCGCTGAGACTATCCGTGGCTTCCAGGAAATCTTGGACGGTAAGCATGATGACATCCCTGAGAGTTACTTCCTTAATGCAGGTTCAATCGATGATGTTGTAGCAAGAAAGTAAAGGTGTAGATTATGGCAGATATTAAAAAATTTCAACTGGATATAATATCGCCTGAAAGAGTTTTCTATACAGGGGATGTTGAGATGGTTGAATTGACGACCACAGAAGGCGACATAGGTATCTATGCGGGACATATTCCGCTCACTACCGTTGTAGCGCCGGGTGTGTTGACAATTACAGAATCCTCAGGTGAGGACGGACTCAAGTATGCTGCCGTTCTCGAAGGGTTTATGGAAGTTCTCCCTGACAAGGTCACTATTCTTGCTCAATCTTGTGAATGGCCAGAGGAAATAGATATGAATCGAGCCCTAGAAGCCAAGAAGAGGGCAGAACGCCGAATCAGCGGTGGAGATGGAAGTGTTAACATGGTTCGTGCAGAGTTGGCACTGAGAAAATCTTTGGTTAGAATAGGACTTGCAGAAGGCAGAAAATAATTTGCGAACTTAAGGCGATAGGGTGAAGCAATAAAATAGTTAGAATAATATGGGTAGTGCGGCAGATTTCGTAATATGCGAAGTCTAGCCGCATTTGGTATTTTGGGGATTGGAGGGAACCCCCCGCCCCAAAAGTTAACTCCCCCAAACTTTGACAATCTCCACGAAGTGTGGTATATTAAACTTTAGTGCTAGTTGCACATATATATAAAATTTTGAAGAAAGGAGGATATGGAATGCTTTTTGGAACGAAGAAACGCAGTGCTGTTGCCTTCGTCGATTATGAACATTGGTTTTATGGATACAATAACAAATTTCAAATGAGACCTAATCTTTCTGACTGGAAGAAAGAGTTAGAAGAAGAGTTCAATCTAAAGGATTTATTTATTTTTGGTGATTTTTCCGAGCCAAATCTGGAACGAGATATGGACCGAATTAAGACAATCAAGTCTAATGTCATTCACACAGCAAGTGAGAAGCATGGTGTAGACAAGGATTTTACAGATGTTATTATTCTTGATCAGATATATAGATATGCAGCAAAGAAGAAGAGTCCGGAAGTTTTTATTATTTTTACCGGGGATGCTCATTTTGTAAAAGTTGCAGAGTATCTGAAGGAAATAGGCAAAAAGGTAATTATATACGCTGTAAAGTTTGCGTTTAGCAATAGATTAAAAGATATTGCTACTAGTTATGTTGAGATGCCTAGGCAATCTCAGGAAAAAGATCATTACAATGATTTGATTTTTAAGAGCTTGTATAGACTGAAGTCAAAGCCAAAGTCTAAAGCGACATATTGGAAAACTGTGCAGAGTGTTGCTCAGTACAATGATGTACCACAAGAAAAGATTAAGAATGCTCTTGATAATTTGATTAGACAAAAATATGTTAATGAGAAGGAAGAGACCATTCTCGTTAAGAAGAAGTCAAAGGATGACCCTAGAGACAAGAAGGGCAAGAAATCCGATAATTCTAAGAATGGCGGAAAGTCTAAGAAGACTAACAGCAAAGGCAAGAAGATTTCGAAGGAAGAGTTTAGAATGATTACCTTCCTAGAAGTTGATTGGGAGCGTGTTGAGGCAGAAGGTGTGTGGTCTGCTTAACTAAAAATATTGGCAGTATATGTGAATGAAAATTTGCATATACTGCTTTCATAATTTTAACACATTTACGGAGTATAATCCATTTTATAAAAAATAGAAAAGAAATAGGTGAGGATGGAATGAGAAAAAATAGTAGAGTATTATTGGTAGTATTGTGTATGGTTTTGGCTTTTACCAGTGCGGTGCCGATGGTGTTGCCGACTCGATCAGAGGCTATAAGTTTAGTGGGCAACGGAGGCGCTGAGCAGTCAGGAGGTAGCAAGAAAGCTAAGAGGACTACGATTACGCCGTCGATTAATGACTTGATTAAGATGTCTAAGAAATCTGAAAAGGGTTCAAGTAAGACTAAGAACCTGTCCAAAAGAGAAAAAAAGAAGTTGGCAGTTGTTGAGTATGCGAAGTCATTTAAGGGAAAGATCAAGTATTTATGGGGCGGAAAGCCATCTCATAAGTACAGTGGAGACGATGCTCCTAAGGCATTAGATTGTTCTGGATTTATGATGTTTATTTTCTGGAATACTTTGGGCAAGAAGGATTCCAGGTTCTATTCGACATACAGCATAACATCAAGCTTTAAGAGGATTAATCGCTCAGAGCTTGAGATTGGAGATTTGGGAACGATATACTCAGAGGGATCTTCATATGTGGTTAAGTACTTGAATGATGAGTGCAAAAAATGCAAGAAAAAGTTTTATGACGACTATGCAGCAGAGGCGTTTTGCAAGAAGAGAAAAGCTAAGCTTAAGAAGAAAATCAAGAAGCTTGAGAAGAGAAACGCAAAGCTCCTAGATTATATCGATGACAACAAGGAAGTAGAAGAGGTATCGGCAGAGTTTGGAGAAGACATCGAGGCATATAATGAAGCTTGCAAGGAGAAAGAAGAGATTGAAGCCAACAAGGAACTTTACAAACGTGAGATTAAGCTTAACAAAGCTGAGATCAAAGGTTTGAAGAAACTCAGAAAATCTTGTAAAATGGTCGACAAAATCAATCACGTTGGAGTATACTGTGGTAAGACTTCCGGAGGCAAGGAGATTTGGTGTCACTGTGCATCATCCATGCATGGAGTTGTGGTTATGAAGGGATACAAGAAATTCAAGTGTTTCTATAGAAGTTTATAATACTTAGTGATAAGAAAAAGATAAAGACTTCCCCAAATATGAGTTAAAATCATATTTGGGGGAGTCTTTATAGTTATCGTACTCCCGGGGGGAATCGAACCCTCAACTAGCCCTTAGGAGGGGCTTGTTATATCCATTTAACTACGGAAGCTTAAAAAATATCAACAATACAATTTTATTAGATACAGGGGTGTTTTGTCAAGGGCAAAGAAACAAATCCCTCAAATATTTTTGCTGGAGGGAGTTGAAATAAGATTTGCCAATTCTACAATCTTATAGTATAATGTTCATTGCTACATAAAAATAATCCTTTAAAAGATAAAGATATAGATATGGAGGAAGATAAAATGGGAAAGAGACTTTTTACTTCAGAGTCAGTTACTGAGGGACATCCGGACAAAATCTGCGATCAGATTTCAGATGCAGTATTGGATGCTTTGTTAGAGCAAGATCCGATGAGTAGGGTTGCCTGTGAGACAGCAATTACTACAGGTCTTGTGCTCGTAATGGGAGAGATTACTACAGAGGGATATGTTGATATCCAGAAAGTAGTCAGAGATACTATCAATGAAATAGGATATAATCAGTCAATTAAGGGATTTGATGCCAATACTTGTGGTGTTATTGTTGCCCTTGATGATCAATCAGCGGATATAGCTATGGGTGTAGACAAGGCCCTTGAAGCCAAGGAAGGTGCTACCGAGCTCACAGATTCTGAGATTGAAGCTATCGGAGCGGGAGATCAGGGAATGATGTTTGGTTATGCTACTAACGAGACAGAGGAGTTCATGCCATATCCTATCTCACTTGCCCACAAGTTGACAAGGAGATTGACAGAGGTTAGAAAAAATGGTACTTTGAAGTACCTTCGCCCAGATGGAAAGACACAGGTTACTGTTGAGTACGATGATGATGACAAGCCTGTAAGAATTGATGCAGTAGTAGTATCATCACAGCACAGTGAGGATGTGACTTGGGATCAGGTTAAGGCTGACATCAAGAAGCATGTTATCGATCCAATCCTTCCTGCAGAGCTTCTTGATGACAAGACTAAGATTTACATCAATCCGACAGGAAGATTTGTTATCGGTGGACCTAACGGAGACAGCGGTTTGACAGGAAGAAAGATAATTGTCGATACTTACGGTGGATGGGCTCGTCACGGTGGCGGAGCATTTTCCGGAAAAGACTGCACAAAGGTAGACCGTTCAGCGGCATATGCAGCTCGTTACGTTGCCAAGAATCTTGTTGCCGCAGGGCTTTGTGACAGAGCAGAGATTCAGCTTTCATATGCAATTGGTGTGGCATCACCTACATCAGTTCGCGTGGATACATTTGGAACCGGTCGTTTGCCTGAGAGCGAACTCGTGGATATTGTCAATGAAAACTTTGACTTGAGACCGGCGGGAATTATCCAGATGCTTGATTTGCGTCGTCCAATTTATAAGCAGACAGCTGCATACGGACACTTCGGCAGAACAGATATTGATTTGCCATGGGAGAAGACAGACAAAGTAGAGATTTTGAAAAAATATCTATAAATTGAAGTTAGATGAAGGTGTTAGAGAATGAAAAATAATCTGAAAAGAATGGTTGGGTACTATAAGCCATATCTCGGAACATTTTTTATTGATATGTTTTTCGCCTTTATGGCTTCGATAGTTGCTCTTATCATACCACTTACTGTGCGATATATCACTGCCACGTTGGTTAAGATGGACAGGGAGTATATTATAGATAAGTTGATAATTATTGGGATGGTGCTGATTGTGTTGGTGCTGATTCAGTTTTTTTCAAACTTCTATATTACCAATTATGGCCATGTGATGGGGGCAAAAATCGAGTATGATATGCGTGCGGAGATATTTGCGCACTACCAAAAGTTATCCTTCTCGTTTTTTGACGACCAAAAAATAGGACAATTGATGAGCAGGATAACCAGCGATTTGTTCGATATAACGGAGCTTTTGCACCATGGACCGGAGAATATAGCCATATCGGTTGTGAAAATAGTCGGAGCATTTGTCATACTTGCAAATATTAGCTGGCGACTTACATTGGCTGCTTTTGTGCTGGTTCCGATTATGTTTGCATATGCTTTCTTCCTGAATAAGAAGATGAAGAGAGCTTTTAAGAGAAACAGGGTGAAGATTGCTGAGATCAACACGCAGATAGAGGACAACTTGTCGGGAATAAGGGTTGTAAAGTCTTTTGCCAACGAGAAAATAGAGAACAAGAAATTCAGAAAAGGCAATGATGGTTTTCTGGATGCGAAGAAAGACAGTTATAAATACATGGGATTTTACCAGTCGGGTCTGACTGCATTTACGATGATGATCAATGTTATGGTAATTGTATTTGGCGGTATTATGATGGCAAAGAGGCTGGTAAGCGTTCCCGATTTTATGGCCTTTTTGCTGTATATCAATATTTTCACAGATCCTATCAAGACATTGATTGACTTTACGGAGCAGTTTCAGAACGGTTACTCTGGTTTTGAGAGGTTTGTGGAAATCTTGGAGATTGAACCTGACATAGAGGATTCACCAAATGCCATAAAACTTGAGAAAGTAAAGGGGCATATTGTATTTGATGATGTTTCATTTAAGTACAAAGATGGTGCTCACAGAGTTTTGAGACATATCGATTTGGATGTGCCGGCGGGATCCTATGTGGCGCTGGTTGGATCATCAGGTGGTGGCAAGACTACGCTGTGCAGTTTGATTCCTCGATTCTACGAGGTTACAAAGGGCAAGATAACTATTGATGGACTAGATATCCGAGATGTCAAGTTGAAGAGTCTCAGAGACAATATTGGTATAGTTCAACAGGATGTATATCTCTTTGCCGGGACTATTTTTGACAATATCAAGTATGGCAGGTCTGATGCGACAGATGAAGAGGTGATAGAGGCGGCGAAGCTAGCCAATGCTCATGAGTTTATCATGTCTTTGCCAGATGGATATCATACTGATATAGGGCAGAGGGGTGTGAAGTTATCCGGAGGACAGAAGCAGAGAATCAGCATTGCCCGTGTATTCTTGAAGAATCCGCCGATATTGATCTTTGATGAGGCCACAAGTGCCCTGGATAACGAGAGTGAAAATATTGTCAAGGAATCACTGGAGAAGCTTGCCTTCAATAGAACGACATTTGTCATCGCCCATAGACTTTCTACGATTCAGAATGCGGAGAAAATCCTTGTGCTGACTGAAAATGGAATTGAAGAGAGCGGAACTCATGAGGAATTGATTAAGAAAAATGGTATATATGCCGGGCTGTATAGCATGAAGTAGACGGCTTGAAAAAATTGTCTTACGAACGACGTGAGTAAGACCAGCGATATGCGATTCCGAAAAAAGCAGAGTGTCAGTTATGCACTCTGCTTTGTTACGTTTTGAATTATATATGCAATAATGCCCATGTCAACTGTAAGATCTTGGTATAATCCATCTGGATTGATAATCGAGACGACCTTGCTCTTATCAGTGCTGCAGTTGATTGAAAATGAATCGTCCTTGTTGTAAGCAATGTTATAGTATTTGTCATCATGGGCTATAGTCAGGCTTTTATTATTGGCAGCAACAATTTCCATATTCATGCGCTCCAGAGATGGTGTAATAGAATCAATGATGTTTGGATATGGCAGCTTGTTGTCGCAGGAGAATGTATACTCTCTCAAGTGAGACGCCCGACTTTTAAGAAGTTTGATTTTAAAAATCCATCCCATCCCCATCCCCAAAAGAGAATAGATCAGAATGAGCAAAAGTGGGTGCTTGAGAAATATTCCGATGAAACATCCCAAAGCAAACCCCGTAAAGCAAAGAATATTTAGTCTTCTGTGCTCTGCGTCTATGGGTTGCATAGACTGTAACACAACGTTTTTATTCATATTGTACCTCTTTCATACTATACTTTTCATACATTAAGTGATTAGATAACTAATCCCCGTCCGGATTCTATAATTAAATTATAAGGCAAAAATGTGTCAAAAATTTTTCCTTTTTAAATTTATCGGAATCGCATAGCGCTGGTCTTACTCACGTCGTTCGTAAGACAATAAACGCATATTGCTTGTAAGACAATTTTTATAATTTTTACAAGCATAATTATAATATCACGGTTATATGACAAGATGTGGCAAGGAATCCATATGTAATCTTGACATTGACGCGAAGAGAGTTAGTGTAGTATAATTAGAGATGGTATTCGCTGAGTTTGGTGTAAGCGAAGAGTATAGAATGAAAGGAACGTGCCATGAGAGTTATTCAACCTAGTGTCGAGATTATCGACATGGATTCGTATGAGAATATTTTAAAGAAGATTGAGAAGATAGGTAGAGTTTGCTATAAGAGCGAAGGACGTATTGCCGAAGGAAGTGCGGAGAAGTTTATAAAGAATCTTCTCACAAGACAGCATGAATCGGTTATTGAACATGAGTCTATATCAGTGAGATTTACATGTGATAGAGGTGTTACTCATGAAATAGTAAGACATAGAATTGCAAGTTACAGTCAAGAGAGCACGAGATATTGCAATTATGCGGTTGATAAGTTTGGAAACGAGATTACAGTTATCGATCTTGCAACCGGATTTAAGTATGACTTGAATGATGAGAAGGACAAGGCCAAGTACGATATATGGACTAAGGCCATGGAAGATGCTGAGAAGCACTACTTTGAGTTGCTTGAGCTAGGAGCAACTCCGGAGGAAGCGCGTTCAGTGTTGCCAAATTCTCTGAAAACAGAGATTGTAGTAACTATGGATCTTCGCTCATGGAGACATTTCTTCAGGATGAGAGTTGACTCCCATGCTCACCCTCAGATGAGGCAGGTGGCAAGGGAAGCATTTGATATATTCAAGGAAAAGCTTCCGGTATTTTTTGCCGATTTGGAGGGCGAGTTCTAGGGCGGAACATTTATCTGCTTAATAGGCGAGAATATGTTTGTGTTGCTTTAGAGAGTTTTTTGTGGTAAAATAATCATGGTTTCTCACGAGATTATGCGAGGAACACACTATGTTATACCCAGGAGGTTATGAAGATGGCGTTATTACAAGAATGGCGTGATTATGCGTATTCGGAGGAGATGCAGACTTCCAAAGAAGGAGAGAAGTTCTGGAGCAACTACTTTAAGTTGGAGAAGGGGATATATGAGCAGTTGTTGTCTAACCCAACGGAGATAGTTGAGGGAACAGTAGAAGAATTAGCAACTAAGTACGATGTACCTTTGTCTATGATTGTTGGTTTTTTGGATGGAATCAATGAGAGTCTCAAGGAGCCAAATCCTATTGAGACCATGGAGAAGGATACAGTAGTTAAGTTAGATATAGATTTGGAAAAACTATATTATAATATGGTAGACTGCAATGCAGAGTGGTTGTACACATTGCCACAGTGGGATTCTATCCTTGATGCAGACAAGCGCAAGGCGCTCTACAAGGAGCAGAAGAATTCCGGGACTGTAAGGCGTGAGGCACCAAAAGTTGGACGTAATGATCCATGCCCATGCGGAAGCGGACGCAAGTACAAGCAGTGCTGCGGAAGATAGAAACAATTAATTTTACGAATGGAGGTTTAAAACTATGTTAGTATCAGCAGAGGAAATGCTTAAGAAGGCGAAAGCCGGAAAGTATGCAGTTGGTCAGTTTAATATCAACAATTTGGAGTGGACAAAGTCAATTCTTTTGACAGCTGAAGAGCTCAAATCCCCTGTAATCCTCGGTGTATCTGAGGGAGCAGGAAAGTATATGTGTGGATACAAGACAGTTGCTCAGATGGTAAGTGCTATGATTGAGGATTTGAATATTACAGTTCCTGTAGCTTTGCATCTTGATCACGGTAGCTACGAAGGAGCTAAGGCTTGTATCGAAGCTGGATTTTCATCAATTATGTTTGATGGTTCACACTATCCTATCGAGGAAAATGTTGAGAAGACTAAGGAATTAGTTGGGATATGTAAGGAGAAGGGTATCTCAATTGAGGCCGAGGTTGGTTCAATCGGTGGAGAAGAGGATGGCGTTGTTGGAGCTGGCGAATGCGCAGATCCTAAGGAGTGTAAGATGGTTGCAGATCTTGGAGTAACTATGCTTGCTGCCGGAATCGGTAATATCCACGGAAAATATCCTGATAACTGGGCTGGTCTTAGTTTTGAGACATTGGATGCAATTCAGCAGTTGACAGGAGATATGCCACTTGTTCTTCACGGTGGTACAGGAATTCCAGAAGATATGATTAAGAAAGCTATTAGTCTTGGAGTATCTAAGATTAATGTTAATACAGAGTGTCAGCTTTCATTTGCTGAGGCTACAAGAAAGTATATTGAGGCAGGCAAAGACCTTGAGGGCAAGGGATTTGATCCTCGTAAGCTTCTCGCTCCCGGAGCAGAGGCAATCAAGGCAACTGTTAAGGAGAAGATGGAACTCTTCGGTTCAGTTGGCAAGGCTTGATTAATTAAAAAAATTAATGAGTAAATTATATTCGACCGTCGTCAGGGGGATGTGTTTGTCTTGGCGATGGTCGAATTGATGCTTATAAGAATAGGAAAGTAAGATGAAAAAAACTTATAGATTAATTGCTCCGTGCCACTTTGGTATGGAGGCTGTGCTGAAAAGAGAGATATTAGATCTCGGATATGAGATTGATTCTGTGGAGAATGGCAAGGTGTGCTTTATAGGTGATGATGAGGCTATATGTCGCGCTAATATCAATCTTCGAACCACTGAGAGAATTCTCATAAAAGTAGCGGAGTTTGACGCCTATACATTCGATGATTTGTTTGAGGCTGTTAAGGCAATTGATTGGGATGAGTATATTCCCAAGAATGGAAAGTTTTGGGTAACCAAAGCTACGTCTGTCAGCAGTAAACTTTTTTCTCCAACAGACATTCAGAAAATTGTTAAAAAAGCTATGGTAGAGAGTCTCAAGGGAAAATATGGGATTTCATGGTTTGACGAAGATGGAGACGACTATCCGGTGCGAATAAGTATTATAAAGGATAGAGTTACCGTGGGACTTGATACAACAGGAGTATCTCTTCACAAAAGAGGTTACAGGAAGTTCACAGCACCTGCCCCAGTGACAGAGACATTGGCGGCAGCTATCATCTTGCTATCTCCGTGGAACAAGGATCGAATACTTGTGGATCCTTTTTGCGGAAGTGGGACTATCCCCATTGAAGCGGCTATGATTGCAATGAATATGGCGCCGGGGATGAATAGAGAGTTTACGGCAGAAAAATGGTCCAATATTATTGACAAAAAGTTGTGGTATGATGCAGTAAACGAGGCATTGGACGAGATGAACGAGGATGTCGAGTTAAATATTCAGGGATATGACATTGACTCTGAAGTTCTTAAGATGGCTAGGGCTAATGCCGAGTTGGCGGGAGTTGCAGATAAGATTCACTTCCAGCAGCGCGATGTAATAAATTTTAGCAATCCGAAGAAATATGGTTTTGTTATTTCCAATCCGCCATATGGTGAGAGGTTGTCAGACGCCTCTCAGATGGAGATGCTTTATCGCTCTATCGGACAGATTGTAGGGGAGAATCCCACCTGGTCATTTTTCCTTCTCAGTGGTTTCGAGAGGGCAGAAAACTGCATAGGTAAAAAGGCGACAAAGAACAGAAAGATTTACAATGGTATGATGAAGACATACCTTTATCAATATATGGGAGAGAGACCTCCCAAGAAGAAGAGGTGAAAGTCATGAAAAGATTGGTATTTGCAACCAACAATCAGGGAAAGGTAAATGAAATCAAGCAGATTCTCGGCGAGGGATATGAAGTTTTATCTCTCAAAGATTTGGATATCGATGTTGATATCGTAGAGGATGGCAAGACTTTTGAAGAAAATGCCATTATCAAGGCCAAGGCGATTTGCGAGGAAACAGGTGAAATGGTCCTAGCAGATGATTCTGGATTTGAAGTTGACTACTTAAATGGAGAACCGGGAATATACTCCGCCAGATACTTGGGAGAGGATACCCCTTATGAAATCAAGAATGCCAAGATTCTTGAGAGGTGTAAAGATGCAAAGGACGAGGAGAGAGGTGCTAGGTTCGTCTGTGTGATTGCATGCGCGTTTCCGGATGGCACTGTGAAGACGACCAAAGGTGTTATAGAGGGCAAGCTTGCTTATGAGCCGGCAGGAACACATGGATTTGGCTATGATCCTATATTCTATCATCCGGAGAGTGGATGTACAACCGGTGAGCTCTTGCCAGAGGATAAGAACAAAATCAGCCACAGAGGAATAGCTCTTCGAAAGATGGTTGATGTTCTTAAGAAAGGTTGATATATGGGAAAATATCTTGTATTTAGTGATTCTCACGGGAGCTCCGAGATGATGTTTAGCATTATAAGGGAGCATCAGACTGAGATTAGCGGAATATTTTTCTTGGGTGATATAGGTGGGGACGAGGACTTGCTTAGGAATTTGACAGGGTTGCCTACGTATATCGTCAGAGGAAATTGTGATTGGAGTTCCCAAGCCCCTGACGAGCTGTGTTTTAGAATTGGTAAGCACAAGGTGGCCATCACTCACGGTCACAGATATTCTGTGAATCGGGGCGTGGATGTGCTCAAGTACTGGGCCATGGAGAAAGAGGCGGACATAGTTATGTATGGACACACTCATGTCCCTTTTTTGGAGCGGGGATACAATCTCACGGTACTTAACCCGGGAAGTATCTCAAGGCCAAGGCAATCGGATTTTACGAAGACATATGCCATGATTGATATAGATGATGACAAGGATGTTGACGTTAAGTTTTATAGAATTAATGGTGACATATATAGATATTAGAAATTAGGAGGAAAATGATGCTAGGATATTTAGTAACTTTTTTGGTATCGATGGTACCGCTTATCGAACTTCGAGGAGCTATTCCAATTGGAACAGGAATGGGAGTACCGGTGGTTCAGGCGTTTGTGATTGCAGTAGTGGGAAATATGGTTCCTGTGCCAATCATCTATCTATTTGCCAGAAAAGTATTGGAGTGGGGAGCAGATAAGCCGGTTATTGGAAGATTTTTCACTTTTTGTCTGGAGAAGGGCAAGAGCGGTGGAGAAAAGCTCAAGGCAAAGGCAGGAAGAGGGCTTTTTGTGGCACTTCTTCTATTTGTCGGAATCCCTATTCCGGGAACCGGAGCGTGGACAGGAACATTGGCGGCAAGCCTTTTGGATATGGACTTTAAATCAACCATCCTCGCGGCTATGGGAGGCGTACTCTTAGCTGGAGTTATCATCGGATTGGCGAGCTTTTTGGGATTTGGTGCATTGTCAGTTATTAAATAATTTAGAATTTGTACGGAGGAGAATTAAATGAAAGTCCTTTCAAAACCCCTAAATAAAGCCAAAATTTTGCAGAGCATTATCATGGCATTTTTGGCGAGCATATCACTTAACCTCTCTCTAAGGGTAATTACCGAGAGAGAGCTTGTTGAAGATATGGGAATTAAGAATGCCGGAAAACTCTTCAAGTTCATATGGGATGTTAAGATGTCTTCTAGCGGCTACAGAATAGAGTCGATAATTGTATGGCTTGCTTTGGCAGCAGTCATATATATAGTTATAATGAAAGACAGAAGAGTATATCTCGCCGAGTTTTTGCTGGCGGCGGTATTCACATTCTTTGTGATTTTCGGTTACAGCTATAAGACCACAGCGAGCTGGGATTGCATCTTTGCAACCGGGAGAAATGTTCTGAAATCTCTCATTTCTGCAATCGGATATATGTGCCTTTTCTATACGGCAATCCGTGGGCTGATGATGATTATAAATGTTCTGCCCTTTAGGACTGAGAAGGAGAATCCGTGGAAATACTTTACCAATAATAAAAAATCCATATTTGCAGTTGCGATAATACTGCTTTTGGCATGGTTGCCATATCTTATTTCATATTTTCCGGGTCTTACAAATTATGACTTCTTTGATATGTTGGATTCGTTCTATGGAAACAATACCAACAGTATCAGAGTGACTTTAAGACTTGATCCCAATGTAACTATGAATAATAACAATCCTGTTCTTCAGACGCTTATAGGCGTGGCTATAATGAAGATTGGAACAGGGCTTGGTTCACCATATGCAGGTTTGTTCTTGTTTGTCGCAATCCAGACAATTATATATGTTTTTGTATTGTCATATATGATTTACTATCTTGCATATCGCAAGGTAAATCGCGTGATAAGAATTATTATAACAGCCATATTTGCGCTTGTGCCGGTACATTCAAACTATGCATTTACAACTCTTAAGGATACGAACTTCTCCTTTATTATGTTGTTGTACATTATTTGTCTGGTAGAATTCTTGACAAATACCAAGAGTTTTATGGAGAAGAAGAGAAACCTTGCATTTTTGGTTGTATTATCACTCCTTGTTATGTTCTTGAGAAACAATGGTGTGTTTGTGACTATATTTACAGCAATTCCTGTTATTATCGTTATGAGACAGTATTGGAAGAAACTTGTTCCGGTGCTAATCTTGCCGATTATTTTCTATTATTTTGTGACTGGCGTTGTATATCCGGCATTTTATATATCACCGGGAAATGCAGTGGCCGCTTACTCGATTCCGGTTCAGCAGCTCGCTAGGCTTGCCACAGAGAAACCTGGTGCAATCGAGAAAGAAGACATTGAAAAAATCAATAAAGTTTTTAACTTTGAGGCATTTGAAAAGCGCTACAATCCTGAGCTGGCAGATCCTGTTATGTCAAGTTTCAAAAAGGAGAGGACGGCACAGGAGTGGAGTGACTTTATGGGTGTCTGGAGCAAGTACCTCGCTAAGTATCCTACGGTATTTGTTCAGGCAACTATGAACGGTGCATATGGTTACTTCTATCCAAGTGCTTATAACTGGATCACATATACGGAGATCACGCCACCGGCGAAAACCTATGGAATGGTGCCATATACTGACCTCGAACCATATCATACAGAGGCCACCAAGCTCATATATGCACTGGGAAGCATACCTGGAATTGGTATGTTTGCAAGTATAGGATTCTACGTGTGGATGCTTGCATTTATCTTGGTTTATGTCATTAGGAATAGAAGGTTGAAGAGCATCTTGGTGCTCGTTCCTCTTCTCACTCTAGTTCTAACAAGTATTGCAAGTCCGGCAAATACCATGTTTAGATATGTATATCCAATCGTGGTTTGTACGCCTGTTCTCTTTGCACTTTTGGGAACAATAGGCAAGAGTGACAAAAAAGCCAGGAAGATTTCCCACACATTTGCAATCTGTGCATATAAGGAGAGTGAGTATCTCGAGGAGTGCATCCAATCAGTAAAAGACCAAACTGTAAAGACAGATGTGATTCTCGCCACTTCTACGCCAAATGAATATATAGCTGGTCTCTGCCAAAAGTATGAGATTCCTATGTATGTCAATGAGGGAGAGTCGGGCATAACTCAGGATTGGAATTTTGCTTATTCCTGCGCTGACAGTGAGTGTGTTACAATTGCACATCAGGATGATATATATGCAAGCAATTATGTTGAGGAACTGATGGCGTCTGTGGAGGAAGTTGGAAAGCCAATCATATTCTTTACCAATTACGGTGAACTCCGAAATGGGGAGAAGGTTCACAACAATAAGTTGTTGAAGATTAAGCGAATTATGCTAATCCCTATGAGAATATTTGCCTTCAGAAACAGCAAGTTCATAAGAAGAAGAGTGCTTTCTATGGGTTGCCCTATTTGTTGTCCGTCTGTCACTATGTTCAAGGAAAATTGTCCGCGGCGTGTTTTCAGTCACGGTTTTCGCTCTGATGAGGATTGGGAGGCTTGGGAAAAGCTTTCTAGGAGAAGTGGAGCATTTGTATACAATAAGGAAATACTCATGTATCACCGAATTCATGAAGATTCTGAAACATCTAAGATTTTGGGAGATAATGCAAGAACTGAAGAGGATTTTGTCATGTTTTCAAAGTTTTGGCCTAAGGGAATTGCGAGATTCCTGACTAAAGTCTATGGAACGAGTGAAGAATCCAATAATTTGTGATATTTTCAGAGTAATGTGTTATAATTGAAAATAGATGAGTCAAATATAAAGATGATTGGAGAGAAATAATTGAAGAAGTTAGTTGTTATTCCGGCTTACAATGAATCTGCTAGCATCGTCTCCACGGTGGCAGATATCCAAAAAAATGCACCGGATTTTGACTATATCGTCATTAATGATTGTTCGACTGACAATACTTTAGAAGTATGCAAGGCAAACGACATAAAGTGTTTGAAGTTGCCAATAAATCTGGGAATAGGCGGAGCTGTTCAGACCGGCTATCTCTACGGAGTCCGAAACGGTTACGACGTGGCTGTCCAGTTTGACGGCGACGGACAGCACAGTGCCAAGTATCTTGATAGCATGGTTAAGGCAATGGAGGAAAACGGTGTGGATATGGTTATAGGCTCTAGGTTTATAACCAATGAAGGGTTCCAGTCCTCTGCCATGAGGAGAATGGGAATCAAGATTTTGAGTACCGTTATAAAGTGCTTGACCAGAAAAACTATTACGGACCCAACTTCGGGAATGCGCCTTATTAACCGAGATGTTATGGAGATGTATGCCGAGGATTATCCCAAGGATTATCCGGAGCCTGAGAGTTTGGTTCAGATTATAAGTACCGGCAAGAGTGTTATGGAGATTCCGGTAATCATGAATGAGAGAACCGAGGGAGTTTCGTCGATTTCTCCTATAAATTCGGTTTATTATATGATAAAAGTGACACTGGCAATTATATTTACAAAGTTTAAGAAGAGATAGTGAGGAGGAGATGTCATGACAATTAGATTACAATTGATAGTTGCGGGACTTGTCCTCTTGATGCTTATCTATGTTTCGAGGATGATTTCCAAGGACAAAATAGATGTAAAGTATGCTCTCAGGTGGCTAGCGCTCTGCGTTCTGGTGCTCATACTGGATTTCTTCCCAGGAATTCTCTACTGGTTGGCAGGAATAAGTGGAATTCACCTTCCATCGAATATGATATTCCTTGTGGCGATTCTGCTCCTTATCATGACAGTATTTGCCCTGACAGCTAATGTGAGTAGGGTATCTCAAAAGAATACAAGGTTAATCCAAGAGGTGGCATTGTTGCGCGATGAGATAGAAAGATTACAAGAAAAAGAGAAAAAGTAAGGATAATAAATGCTGAAGAGATTGATTATTGGCGGAGAGCCAAGTGAAAAAAAACTATTTTTCTGGAACATGATGGGAAGTGGAGTATATGCCTTTACTTCCCTTATTTTAACGTATATGACAATTAGATTTGCAGGAGACAGAGAGGGCGGCGTCTTTGCCATTGCTCTCACACTGGCTCAAATGTTTATCTATATTGCATATTACGAGATGAGAAACTACCAAGTAACAGATGCTGAGGACAAGTTCACATTCTCTCAGTATCATGCTGTAAAAATCATTAATTGTATTGTGATGATGGTGATAGTAGCAGGATATATAATTGTTATGCGCTATGATATGCATAAGGCAATAATAGTTTTCTTGGTATGCTTTTATAGAATGCTAGATGGTTACTCAGATGTATATGAGGCAGAATTCCACAAGCGAGGAAGGCTAGATCTTGCCGGAAAATCCATGACTTTCAGATCGGTCATATCAGTAGCTGTATACTTTATTATCCTAATTTTAACCGGAGATTTACTGTGGTCTGTAATTGGCGCCATTGTAAGTGGTTTGATTGGAATCGGAGTATTTAACCTTCTTGTTTTTGATTGTGTTGGAAAGATAAGTGTTGAATTCGAGGGGGCTACGATAAAAAAAATTCTGACAGAGTGTTTTCCTTTGTTTGTGGGAATGTTTTTGTGGACCTATCTTCTCAGTGCATCGAGGATAGCAGTGGATGCCAAGATGGCAAGTGAGTTCCAGTCTTATTATCAGGTTCTCTTCATGCCTGTATCGGTAATCAATCTTTTTGCAGGATTTCTCATCCGTCCAAGCCTTCTAGGGCTGACGGAACAATATGCAAACGGAGATATGAAGCCTTTTTGGAAGACAATACGTAAAATGGTCCTTCTTCTAGTGGCATTTACAGTAGTTTGCATGGCTGGAGCTTATATCTGCGGAATTCCTATTCTTGAGGTGCTGGTTAAGTGCGACCTAAAGGCTTATAGGATTATGTTTGTATTTCTCATATTTGCAGGAGGAATTAACGCTCTTGTGTACCTGCTTTATTATATTATGACTATTTTTAGAGCGGGTAAGGGTATCATGATAGGATATATTACATCATCTGTAATTGCATTTTTTGTATCGGGGGTTTTGACTGAAAAACATGGGCTCTGGGGAGCTTCTTGGAGCTATTTGTTGTCGGTTGGATACTTGATGTTGTTTTTTGTGATTTGGATAATTAAGAAGAGGGTTTGGCATGCCCCGAGAGTGGGAGAAAGTTGATTGAGAAGAAGTGAGGGGCATGCCTATGTGAAAAAAGAGAATTTGGCATGCCCCCGGAGGGACTTGCTCCGTTCCTAAGCGAGCTACGGGGCATGCCTATGTGAAAAATCAGGATTAGGCATGCCCCCGGAGGGACTTGTTCCGTTCCCAAGCGAGCCACGGGGCATGCCTATGTGAAAAAAGAGAATTTGGCATGCCCCCAGAGGGACTTGTTCCGCTCCCAAGTGAGCCACGGGGCATGCCTATATGAAAAATCAGGATTAGGCATGCCCCCAGAGGGACTTGCTCCGTTCCCAAGCGAGCTACGGGGCATGCCTATGTGAAAAAAGAGGATTTGGCATGCCCCCGGAGGGACTTGCTCCGTTCCCAAGCGAGCCACGGGGCATGCCTATGTGAAAAAGAAGGGTTTGGCATGCCCCAAGAGGGGAAAAAACTTGATTGAGAAAGGACTGTCTATGAAGAAGAATAGTAGAGAAAAAAAGTTTAAAAAGATTAAGAAAAAACATATCTGGCCATCAATTGTTGGACTGATTCTGGTTACGATTGTTGTGGCTGTTTTGTCTGTAGCAAGCATGGCTCTTATAAGTGAATATATGCTTTTTGCAAGTGTTGAGAGGGAGTATGCGAGTGCGGAGAGCTTAGTGGAACTGTGGTCTGCAGTTGATAATTCCAATCCTAAAAAAGTAGATGAGCTTGTCAAGGGCAAGGTGGAGGCATATGTTGTCAGGGACGATAAGAAAAATATAGAGTATTCGTTCGGAGATAACACATGTGAGATGGACCATGAGTTGATGGTTTATACTACGGACAAGGGGGAGATTTTGCTCTATAAAGACAACAAAACTCTTGGTTTTGACAGCGACGGAACATTTGAATTGCAAAAGAGTATTGATGATTTTGTGGGATTCCAAGAGGGCAAGATTAGTATAGAAAAGAACATTATGAATCCCAATGCTATTTTTCGCGTAACCCCATTTTGGATTTCGATTTCTTCAGGGAAAAGGGAATTTTTGGTTAAGTCTTATGTTGGATTGTCTTATCCGGCTATCCTCCTATTGGCGCTTCTAGCAGGTATTCTTTGTTTTTTAACTATAGTGATTTATGTCGCTTTAGTGGCAGGGATTGTCAGAAGAGTAATAGATAAAAACAAGATGGTGGGACTTTTCCTCACGGATGAAGTAACCAGAGGTTATAATTGGATGGGATTTGTCATAAATAGCGGACAAATCCTAAAGCGGAAGAAAAATAGAAGAGCTAATTATGCAATAATTGATGTGAATTTTATTAACTATAGATACTTCTGCATGTGTCATTCCGTAGCTCAAGGCGAGGAAATTCTCCAGAAAATGAGTGGTATAATGCGAAGTATGGCAGCCAAAAGAGAGCTTGTTGGTCACTTTGCATCCTCAAACTTTGCTATCTTATTAAGATATGAAGATTTGGAGGAGTTAACCAAGAGGCTTAAGAATTTGACTGCAAAACTTGAAAGTGTTGATACAGAGCACAAGTTTAGTTTTCACATTGGAATAAAGCAGATAAATGATCCGAAGTTTGAGAATGACAGTAGAAAGCAGTTAATTGATATCGAAAAAGAGTATAACGATGCAAGTACTGCTACAACCACTTTGGATGGTAGTGATGAGTCGGGAATAGCATTATTTGATAATAAGCTTGTCGAGGAGCAGAAGTGGATAGAAATAGTCAATGCAAATCAGCAAAAAGCATTGGAAAATGAAGAGTATAAGGTGTTCTATCAACCGAAATATGAACCAAAATCAGGGGAGCTTCGAGGAGCAGAAGCTCTGATAAGATGGATTTCTCCTGAGTTTGGCTTTGTCTCTCCGGGAAGAATAATTCCTATTTTTGAGAAAAATGGTTTTATAACAGAGATAGACCACTATATGATAAGACATGTGGCAAAGGATCAAAAGCGTTGGTTGGACATGGGACTACCTATAGTTCCTGTATCAGTAAATGTATCAAGGGCTCACTTTATGGAGCCTGATCTGGCAGAGCAGATTAGGGATATAGTAGATGCAGAGGGAGCACCACATGAATTTATAGAACTTGAGCTCACGGAAAGTGCATTCTTTGATGATAAGAATGCGATTCTAAATACCATAAAAAAACTTAAGAGTTTTGGATTCGCAGTTTCTATGGATGACTTTGGCTCGGGATATTCATCTCTGAATTCCTTAAAGGATCTTCCGCTAGACGTTCTTAAGCTTGATGCGGAATTCTTTAGGGGGGATGTGGACAATGATAGACGCGAGATAATAGTATCTGAAACAATTAAGTTAGCAAAGAATCTCAGTATGAGAACTGTGGCAGAGGGAATAGAAGTTAAGGAACAGGTAGAGTTTCTCGCTCAGATGGGGTGTGATATGATACAGGGGTATTACTTTGCTAAGCCAATGCCAGTGGAGGAGTATGAGGAGAAGATGAATCTATAAACTAGAGTGAAAGGAATCGTGAAAAATGGATAATAGATTAATTGACAAGATTGCTAAGTATGGTTTAGCTATATCAAGCGGAATTGGTGTAATAATGTTCTCATCTGCAATAGTATGTGTACTTTTTCATAAAAGTCGCTATGTATTGTATTGTTTGTTCGCAGGAATTGTTGCACTGGGAATAGGTTTGATTGTATTTTTTATTACATATACTATAAAAAGAAAAGATTTATTAAACTAAAAAAACACTTGACAGACTCTCAAGACTAGTGTACAATAATATGGTGTGACAAAACGCATAAGTTTCTATGTGGTCTAGCCCGGCTGCTAAGATGCTTGTTTTGTCGGAGATCTACTGTTTCGGACATTGCAGGAAGATTTCAATGAAAATATAGTAATGTAAAACTAATAGGAGGTTTCCAGGATGAAAAGTTATATGGCAAGTCCATCCGATGTGGAAAGAAAATGGTATGTCGTAGACGCTGAAGGAAAGACTTTGGGACGTCTCGCATCAGAAATTGCAAATGTTTTAAGAGGCAAGAATAAGCCTATATATACACCTCACATTGACACAGGTGATTATGTAATCGTTGTTAATGCTGAGAAGGTTGTAACTACTGGTAAGAAGCTTAACCAGAAGATTTACTATCATCATTCAGATTATGTTGGTGGTATGAAAGAGACAACATTGAAGGAAATGCTTCAGAAGAAGCCTGAATTTGTTATGACTCATGCAGTTAAGGGAATGCTTCCAAAGGGACCTTTGGGACGTCAGATGCTCAAGAAGCTTCATGTATATGCTGGCCCAGAGCACAATCATGCTGCACAGAAGCCTGAAACATTGGATATTTAATTCTGAAAGGAGGATATAACATTGGCTACAGAGAGATATTATGGAACTGGTAGAAGAAAATCAAGCGTTGCAAGAGTATACCTTGTACCAGGTAATGGTAAAGTAACAATTAATAAAGTAGATATGGATGAGTTCTTTGGACTTGAGACATTGAAGATTATCGTTCGTCAGCCACTTGAGGCAACAGGTATGACAGATAAGTTTGACGTACTTGTTAATGTAAAGGGAGGCGGATTTACAGGACAGGCTGGAGCAATCCGTCACGGTATTGCTAGAGCACTTAATGCATATGATGCAGACCTTCGTCCAACTCTTAAGAAGGCAGGATACCTTACACGTGATCCTAGAATGAAAGAGCGTAAGAAGTACGGCCTCAAGAAAGCTCGTAGAGCTCCACAGTTTAGTAAGAGATAATATATTATATATTTTTGTGATTTACTCCAATAAAATAATTATGTTTACCAAAAAGGTCTTCCGTGTTATCGCGGGAGGCCCTTTTTTTATTGGGAAACGCATATTGCTGGTCTTACTCACGCCGTTCGTAAGACAATAAACGCATATTGCTAATCTTACTCCCTACGGTCGTAAGACAATAATCGCATATTGCTGGTCTTACTCACGTCGTTCGTAAGACAATAAACGCATAGCGCTGGGGGGTGTTGCACCAGCGGTTGAACGTCTTTTACGGAAAATTTCTTGGATACTCTCTTTTTTGCCGTACCATGCTCTCTTATTCAATCACTCGTTCAGCAATTCTATCTCCATTTACGGAAATTTCTTTGAATTTCTTAGTTTTTTCCGTACTTCTTCTTCTACTTGCATTCTCTGTTCAGCCCATTTTTTAAAGAATACGGCTAGATTTCTTGTTCCCGCCATTCTAGCCGTACTGACCACCAAAAATGTCGTGACACAGTTCCCCCAGTTTCCCCTCAGTACGGCTAGATTTCCTGCTCCCACCATTCTAGCCGTACCGCCCCTCAAAATACCGTGACACAGTTTCCCCAGTCCCCCTCAGTACGGCTAGATTTCTTCTTCTCGCCATTCTAGCCGTACTAACCACCAAAACCACCGCATCACCCTCTCCCCCGCCAGCTCTCACGGCCCTTCCTCCCCCGATATAAACTTCATAACAAAATACAAAATGGCAGAACTGGGACACATTTATTTCCTTTGAGAGCCGCATAAATTTTAAAAAAGTTAAAATGGCTTTTCAACAGGGCTTAGATAAGTGCGCCTTTTTCTGGAATACATGCTTGTTATCAAAAAAATTAGGATAATTCCCTTGATTTTAGACTAAAAAAGGAGCTGCACACTAACGATTTTTAATCTTTAATGCGACAGCCCCAATTCTTGCAATAAACAAATCTTATTACATACGATAATTTTTAAGGATTAGACAAAGTAAACCGTTGGGATATATAATTAGTCAAGTGATCACGAAAGATAAAATAAAGAGAGGAGAACAATCAATATGAGAAAAAATATAAAGAATAATATTAAAAGAGTAACGGCGGCTTTTGCTTTGGCAGGAATCCTATCAGGGAATCTGGGAGTACAAAGTGTAGATATCAAGGGTGCGGAGAACGATGCAAAACAATTTCCATGGTCAGTTACCAAACAGGATACAACCGGAAATTATATAGTTGATTCATATGGAATAAAGAAAGAAGATAATATTATTAGGGAGTTGACACAGGAGAGATTGTTGGATTTGGTCAACTCAAAGGGTGACTATTATATTATATTTGGTGGACCTGAGAAGAGCTCAAGTAAGAGTATTGTTCCGGAACTTTCTAAGCAGGCCAAAGAAAATGGAGTAAAAGAAATTTATGAATTTGATCCTGTAATTGACGGGTATCAGTTGGATGTAAGTGACAAGAATTCTCCATTTTACGGGAACTATACAACAGTAACAGGAGGAGATGGATCAAGGCATCTTGAGAAAAACTCTGTTTACCAGATTTGGGAGAGTGTGGTTAAGAACTTCCCTGACGGAACATTTTCCGAATATACTTCAGATGACACGCTTGTATTGCTGCTTCACAATGATGGAAAAACAAAAGCAGTTACAGACAAAGTTCTTGTTAAGAATGATGTAGAAGTTGACGCGAGCAAGGAAGTGAAGGAACTAATTCACGGCGGTAGTGAAAGCGGAGCTGTTGTGAAGGGTGATACTCGTTCTGATTTTGACTATTATCAGAGAGTATGGAATGCGAGTGCTTCGTATATTGAGAATACAAGATATGAGGCCGCTGCATTGAAGGCACAGGTTGACGGTGGAAAGAGAATTGGAACGAATGTAAAGCTCTTCGAAGATTCTGATAAAGATGGTTTTGCACTCAGACAGGTGACATTTAGAGAGTTAGTTGATATTTTGAATTCACCTGGTGAGCATTATGTATTCTTTGCATTGTCATGGTGCCACAATACACAGGCGATTATCTCTTCAGTTCAGAAGAAGGCAAAAGCAAATGGAAAGACAGTATATGTATATGATCCACAGATTGGTAATCAGTTAATCTGGAATGACGATTATACAGAAGTTAAGGGAGTTAGCTCAACTTTTAATTCCAGAACAAGCGTGACTGGAAGTGTAAAGCTTGGTGCAGAGTCCGTTGATGATGCTAAGGGAAGTAACAATATTAGTTATTTATATGGTGAACTTGCAAAGAATTACTTCGGAGAATTTATTACAGAAAATAATTCAAAGAAGAATAATAGCATTAGTTATTATCCAGATGGAGATATTACCAAAGAGCCAACTCAGGTTAAGCCATGGGATCAGGCTAATGATGGGGAAGTAAATAGTGCAATTAGACTTCAAATTCCATTTTTGTTTGAGTATAATAAGGCGGCTGCAAAGCCTATTACAAAGCAGTGGATTCACAAGAATGCTGCGAATGATGGAACATATACTGAGTACATGTTAGAGCTTGCATGGGTTTGGGCTACAGATCCTGCCAAAGCTTATTCAGAAAAGCAAAAGGCAGCAAAGGCAAAGCCAGAAGCTCAGAGATCTGAGGAAGAGGTTGATCTTACCAAGGGATTAATTGATGGCCTTAGCTATGTAGAATTCGGTCAGGAAGCTTTGAAGGAGTTGTCTACTGTTCTTGGAAGCAAGGGAAATGTTTCCCCAGCTGAGCCAAGCTCACCGGTTGAAAAGAAGGCTGATGAAATTAAGAAACCTGCAGCAACTAATAATACAGCAAAAGCAAATGCAAAGACTAGCGCAAAAGCACCAAAAGCTCCTAAGATTACAAGTGCTAAGGTGAAGAAAAACAAGCTTGTGATTAAGTGGAGCAAGGTTAAGAATGCTAAGGGATATGTAATTTACAGCTCTTCAAAGAAAGCTGGTAAGTATAAGAGTATTGCTAAGGCATCAGCAAAAGCTACCAAAGTGACTATTAAGTACAACAAGCGCACAAAGTTTGTCAAGATCAAAAGCTATATTAAGTCTGGTAGCAAGAAGGTTTACTCTGGATACAGCTTAGCCAAAAAAGTTGTAAAGAAATAGTTTATAGAGAATGAGGTGAAGTGATATGAGTATAGATTGGCTCTCATTTGCCGCACTGGCAACGGTTATAGCGCTTTTTGCAGTAATATTTATATTGAGAAAAAAGAAGGTTAACTTTACATTATTGATTTTGGGAACACTTGTAGCGGGTGTTGTAGTAGGAATTATATTTAGTGGACATACATCATATATTACACCAATAGGAAAGATATATGTCAGCGTATTAAATGCAATGGTTATTCCTATTATCAGCATATCGATAATCAGCAGTGTCACTTCACTTTCAGGAGTAGCACAGTTAAAGGGGATTGGACTTAAGTCCATCCTCTGGCTGTTAACCACGACGCTCATAGCGATAGTATTGACAATAGGATTGGGACTCACATTTGGTGTAGGTAAAGATTCATATTTGTCTATAGAGGGAGTAGATGCATCTTCATTTACAAATAAAGTTACTTCTTTTTCGGAAGTAGTAGTGAATTTCTTTCCGAGAAATATAATTAGTGATATGGCGGATGAGAATACAATTCCGGTAATCCTATTTGTATTATTGATCTCTGTTTCATATGTGCTTGTTGCGAACAAGAATCCTGAGAAAGTTAAGCCATTTAAGGATTTTGTGGAGGCGGCTAAGGAAGTTATATTCAAAGCACTCTCAATAGTAGTTCGCCTCACGCCATATGCAGTCCTCTCTTTGATTGCAACAAGCATAGGAAATGGAGTAAACAAGAAGGGAATGCTATGGTCGCTCGTAGTATTATTAATTGTATCATTTATCGCATTTGTAATCGATACATGGGTAATTAATGGTGCATTAATTAGTTTGTTTACAAATTTAAATCCGATCTATTTTTTTAGGAAAATATTCCCAGC
Organism: Eubacterium xylanophilum ATCC 35991; assembly: GCF_000518685.1. Taxonomy (GTDB): domain Bacteria; phylum Bacillota; class Clostridia; order Lachnospirales; family Lachnospiraceae; genus Eubacterium_F; species Eubacterium_F xylanophilum. The sequence goes on from NZ_JAEB01000001.1 coordinate 187,303, forward strand.
GCAGGTTATCGCGTTCTCAACCCAGTCAAGTGCGGGAACATTGCCGGTATCACTTGATATTCTCAAGAATAAAATTGGTGTAGATGAGAAAGTGGCAGATGTAACCACACCTCTTGGAACAACTATTGGAATGCCAGGTTGTGCAGGAATCTGGCCGGTTATAATTGCTATTTATGGAATAAATGGTCTCGGGATTAACTTCAGTGCCAGTCAGTATGTGCTTTTAGTGGTAGTATCATTGTTTATATCACTTGGAACGGCGGGTGTACCTGGAACTGCTACGGTAACAACAGCAAGTCTACTGACTATACTGGGACTGCCTCTTGAACTCATCGTCTTAACTCTTCCTATTTCGTCTATTGCAGACACGGGAAGAACAGCGACAAATGCGACAGCGGCTATTGTATCTGCGACATTGGTTGCTGCAAGTGAAGACGAGATTCATGAAGTTGAAGATAAGGAATGGAGGAAGGAATATGCTAAGATTTAATAGAATATTGAGAATTGCGTCGATAGCCCTGTTTGCTGGAACGCTGACTATTGCAATACCTCAGTTTAGTAGAGATGCCAAAGCGATAGTATATGAGGATTGCGATCTTGATGGATACGATGATGCAACCGGTGCATCAATGCCTTGGATAGGATTTGATGCAACCAAAGGTGATGAAATTCCTTCGGATTGGGATGGAAAAACCATATACGGAAGCAAGGCTGAGTATAGAAAAGCTCATGAGAAGAAAGAGCAGGTTAAGCAAGAGCAATCTCAATCATCATCTGAGAAAAATGTTCAGCAGACAACATCATCTCAGAAATCTTCTTCAAAGACTGTAGAAAAAAAGACTGTTACAAGTGTGAAGAAGAAATCAGGAACAGCTACCAAGGCGGATTCTAAGAGTGACAAGAAAGACACAAAAAAGTCGGACAAGTCAAAAATCAAAGAATCCAAGAAAGCGGATTCCAAGAAAGATAAAGCTAAAGACGATAAAGAGTCCAAATCAAAGAAAGATGATAAGGATTCAGAAAAATCAGACAAGAAAGATAAAAAAGCAAAAAAAGAGGAGAAGAAAGCAGCTAAAGCTGATTCTGAGAAGGAAGAGAAAGATTCCGGAAAGGCCAATGAAGAAGTGGAGGGCAGCACGGGCGCGGATGAGGAATCAGCAGAAGAGCCAGCTGCGGTAGTAAGTGATGATACTTCAGAGAATTCTTCGAGTTCGGATGGAATCAAGTTAACGGTTAGGGAGTCGGATGGAAGCCTTATTCATGCAGGCGGAAATCTCACAATAACAGGTGAGGGCACTGAGATCGAGGGAACAAAAGTGTCTTTGGAACTTAGATCGGATAATAAGATTTCTCTAGGTGAGGTTGTTGTGAATGACGACGGAATATTTGAATTAAATGCTCAAATACCGGAAAATCTTGAGCCCGGCGAACATGAAGTTGTGGCAATAGTAGACGGACAAGATATTGTCAGCAACAAAATCCAAGTTGGAAGAAAGGGTGTTGAAACGTTTGCAGAGGCATTCTTAGTTGGCTTTGATGGAACCAATGCCGGATTTGTTCCTGGGTTGTTAATACTCATAACTCTTGGAGCTTTGTCAGCTGTTGGATATATTGTTGGTGGTGTAGTGAAAAAAGATAAGAAGTAGATAGTATAAAGTCAGGAGTCATTGTGTGAGTGACTACCTGACTTTTTTTGGAAACGCATATTGCTGGTCTTACAAGCTTTGCTTGTAAGACAATTTTTGTGAATCGCATAGCGCTGGTCTTACTCACGTCGTTCGTAAGACAATTTTTGCTAATTGAGACAAGTAAAAAAAACAGATATGCCATTTTATTGACTAATATTAGTGTTATTATTACTAAGGGTGTAATGGTGAATTGTATGCATCTGTAAGTGTTTATCCTCAGGGAACAGAGTGGGATACAATCAAGTAATTAAGGAGTATAATTAATGAAAAGAGAGAGTAAACTTAAAAACACTATATTAGTTATAGCATTGCTATCAATATGTGCATGCAACAAAGAACAAGTGGGAAACACTGTTGCTACGAGTAGTGCAGCAACTAATAAGGTATATAATGCAGAAAATGTGGTTACTAGTAACGTACCGACAATAAATCCCACATCAGAGCCGACAGAAAAGCCAGAGCCAACTCCGACGGTTAGTCCAATATCAGTGAAGACAGTAAAACTCAGTGATGAAGTGACAATCAAAGTCGAAATGGGCGAAAAGGAGTGTTCAATTTGCAAGATCACTGCGAAAAAATCATGCAGGAAGATTGTAATACCAGGAAAGGTTGATGGCAAACCTGTAACAAAGATAGAATACGAGTACAGATGGCAACCAATTGAAGATAGTACTTATAACATTTTTGGCAAAGAGAATAATAACAGTGATGTGGAAGAAGGAACACCAGAAGATTGGTATGAAGCCAATAATAAAAATATAGAGGAGATTATTCTTCCGGATTCTATCAGAAGAATTAAAGGATATTCTTTTATGGGACTAACAGGACTAAGGAAAATAAAGTTACCAAAAAATCTCGAAAAGATTAGCACAAGAACATTTGCAAGATGCTCTAGGCTTACAAGAATTGATATTCCAAAGAAATGTAAAAAGTTTGGAATGGGTGCATTTATATTGTGCTCAAATTTAAAGAGAATTCATATCCAAAAGGGAAACAAAAACTATGTAGAAATAGGAGATTGTATTCTCAAGAGAGATAAGATGTATATGTATACATTTGCCAATTTTAAGAAAAACATAGTTATTCCTAAAGAAGTAAAAGGTTTTTGTGGAGATTCCTTTAACTACTTTAAGCCAAGTACAATTACGCTTTCAAAGAAGAATAAATACCTGAAAATGAGGAGTAATTGCTTATATGAGAAGAAGACAGGAAAACTTGTTTTTGTAAAATCAAACTCCAAAAGGGAAGTAAAGGTACCGAATGGAGTAAAAGTATTAGGTAAAGAAATAGCAGTAGTAGGCTATGTGAATAAGATTACTCTCCCGAAAACTGTAAGGGTATGGTGTGAACAGTGGGCAAGGCATATGTATACAGAGCATGGTAATACAGAATCGACAGTGATTGTTGTTAAAGGTAATAGAGTTCCAAGATTTAAAGGAAATGGATATGTAGTTATACCAATAGGTGTTGAATTTGAATTCAAAGAAAAAGTTGCTAGAAAGTATAATAAGTTGTTTAAAAAACACGGATGCAGAATAATAAAAACAAATCAGAATACGTACTATTCTGATTTGAAATAATTGGAAACGCATATTGCTGGTCTTACAAGCTTTGCTAGTAAGACAATTATTAATCCAATTTTTTCTCAAAAAGTACTTGACATTATATATAATGGTTTAGGCAAGTGTGCGCATGCACACAAATAATAGAGAAAAATGGAGATTATAATCATGTAAAAAAAAGCATTCCGTTTACCTAGGATAATCAGCGTGAGGATGCGACATACAGACTTTTGGGATTAAAAAGATACATGAATTCTGCCGGGGAAAGTGAAGATAAATACCTTGATATGTATGGTTCTGTAAGCGTAACTCCATTTGGAGATACACCGGATACAATAAAGTAGTTATTTTATGGAGGATTAAGATTATGCAAACATTTAAAAGATATGCAATGAGTTCGTTAGTAGTGCTTATTGTAATTTGCGCTTGTGGGAAAGCGGAAAATCATATAACAGAAGCTGCAGATAGTATATTGCCAAGACAGACGGAAGAAGCAAAAGAATTAGTAGCACAGCCAGTAGAGGTTAAGGATATATCACTTAATAAAGATGTTATATTAAAAGTAGCTGTTGGCTCAAAGGGATGTTGTATTCGTAAAATAACTGCCAAGAAGTCTTGTAAGAAACTCGTTATTCCGGGAAATATTGAGGGCGTGCCTGTTACTAGTATTGAACATACTAGCAACAGTACAGCTGCGCCTGACGATGATGAAGATGACGACGGTCTTTCAATCAATATTTTTGGTGTGATGAATAATAATAGTGATTGTGACGGAGCTGCGTCTACAGAGGAATTAATGCATGCCAATAATACAAATATTCAGGAAATTGTACTTCCAGATTCAGTTAAAACTATAGCAAAATCATCATTTCAGGGCTTGACAGGATTGAAGAAAATTCATCTGCCGAAGCAATTAAAAGAGATTGAGGATTACACATTTGCAAGATGTTCTAAATTAAAGAGAATAGATGTTCCGCAAAATGTTTCTAAGATTGACATAGGAGCTTTTTGGCTCTGCAAGAGTTTCAAAAGATTGCATATAAAATCTGGGAATCAGTTTTTCTTGGAAAAAGGCGATGTGATACTGAACAAATCAGATTATTCGATGTTTATGTTTTCAAAGAAAAAGAAGAATGCTGTGATTCCCAAAGAAGTGAGAACGGTTGGACGGAATGCTTTTAATTTCTTTGAGCCTAAAACTATAAAGGTTTCAAAGAAAAACAAATATATAAAGCAAAAGCAAAATTGTATATATGAGAAAAAAAGCAAAACCCTTGTTGCCGTTAAAAGTGACAAGAATAATGTTGTAAATATTCCCAAAGGGATAAGAACTTTGGGGAGTGAAATTTGTTGTATTGGATTTGTTGATAAAATTATTATTCCTAAAAGTGTAAAGTACTGGTGTGAGTATTGGTATTATAATATGTACAACGATAGTTCTAGGAGTAGAAGATGTATTATTTATATTAAGGGGAAAAAGACTCCAACTATTATAGGTGATGGGGAAAAAGCAATACCATGGGACTATGCGTACAAATTTAAAAAGAATTACTTTAAATTGTTTTATAAGTCATTTAAAAAAAATGGCAGAAAGCTTAGATGGAGTAAAGTATTTAAAGCATATGTATGCGAATAATGCCCATTATTAAGATTTTTAGAGAGTATAAAACAAGAGCAGCATATCCTGCTCTTGTTTTATAGCAATAAAAATAAATGTGGCTGTCGCACTAACAATTAAAAAATTGTTAGTGCTCAGCTCCTTTTTGCAGGCTAAATTAGGGAGATTTTATTAAAATTCTTTGTTAATTGAGGAGTGAGGGGCATGCCTATTTGAAAAAGAAGGATTTGGCATGCCCCGAGAAGGGGAGAGACTTGTTCGAGAAAGAGTGAGGGGCATGCCTATTTGAAAAAAGGGGATTTGGCATGCCCCGAGATGGGAAAAGACTTGATTGATAATGCGTGAGGGGCATGCCTATTTGAAGAAAAAGGTTTTGGCATGCCCCGAGAAGGGGAGAGACTTGTTCGAGAAAGAGTGAGGGGCATGCCTATTTGAAAAAAGGGGATTTGGCATGCCCCGAGATGGGAAAAGACTTGATTGATAATGCGTGAGGGGCATGCCTATTTGAAGAAAGAGGTTTTGGCATGCCCCGAGAGGGGGAGAGGCTTGATTGATAAGCGTGAAGGGCATGCCTATTTGAAAAAAGAAGATTTGGCATGCCCCGAGAGGGGAGAGAGACTTGAATGAGCCTTCTGCCTGAATACTTTGATTCATACGATATCTCAGCTTTTTCGAAGCCTGAGATTTTATTGGAAACATCGGAATCGCATGGCGCTGGTCTTACTCACGTCGTTCGTAAGACAATAAACGCATATTGCTTGTAAGACAATTATTTTTTTGGAGGAATGTCAGCACTAGATAAGTATAATAATTGTCTTACGACCACAGGGAGTAAGACCAGCAATATGCGTTTCCAAAAAAACAGGAAGAGGCCAACCAGAGAGAGACTTCAATGCGCATGCATTGCGTCTCGAGTCGGTTAGACTCTTCCTGTTTTTAGACTGTCTTAGTGCGACAGCCCCCATGATTATGTAGATTAACTTGTTTTACAATATATCAATATATTCACCGGATAACGCCTTATTCATGCTTCGAACTGCACAGAATTTTCCGCACATACTACATGCTTCAGAGTGGTCATCTTCTGGAAGTCTGTCGTCGCGGATTGCCTTGGCTGTTTCAGGGTCAAGGGCGCATTCGAACTGAGCATCCCAGTCGAGGTTTCTTCTGGCATCGGCCATTTTGTCGTCAATATCTCTTGCATGCGGGATTCCCTTGGCGATGTCCGCTGCATGGGCAGCGATTCTTGAAGCGATGATTCCCTGCTTAACATCGTCTACGTTTGGAAGTGCAAGGTGTTCAGCTGGTGTAACATAGCAGAGGAATGCTGCTCCGTTCATAGCTGCAACTGCGCCGCCGATAGCAGAAGTGATATGGTCATATCCAGGTGCAATGTCAGTTACAAGAGGTCCTAGAACGTAGAAAGGAGCTCCCATACAGATTGTCTGCTGAACTTTCATATTTGCTGCGACTTGGTCTAGTGGAACATGACCTGGTCCCTCTACCATTACCTGCACGTTGTGGTCCCATGCGCGCTTTGTGAGTTCGCCGAGGCGAACAAGTTCTTCAATCTGGCATACATCAGTTGCGTCTGCAAGACATCCTGGTCGACATGCATCTCCGAGAGAGATGGTTACGTCGTGCTTTTCGCATATTTCGAGGATTTCATCGTAGTACTCGTAAAATGGGTTTTCCTCCCCGGTCATGCTCATCCATGCGAATACAAGTGAGCCACCACGACTTACGATATTCATTTTTCTTTTGTGTTTTTTAATTTGTTCAATAGTCTTTCTAGTGATTCCACAGTGAAGTGTGACAAAGTCAACACCGTCTTCTGCGTGAAGTCTTACTACATCTACGAAGTCCTTAGCTGTTAGGGTTGCAAGGTCTCGCTGGTAGTGGATAACGCTGTCATATACAGGTACAGTTCCGATCATTGCAGGACACTCGCTTGTGAGTTTCTGTCTGAACGGCTGCGTATTTCCATGGCTAGAGAGGTCCATAATCGCCTCTGCGCCAAAGTTTACTGCATTCATAACCTTCTGCATCTCGATGTCATAATCCTTGCAGTCTCGAGATACGCCAAGGTTTACATTTATTTTGGTTCTGAGCATAGAGCCCACGCCTTCTGGGTCAAGAGATTTGTGATTTTTATTTGCCGGAATGGCAACTTTTCCCTCGGCGACAAGCTTCATGAGCTTATCCACATCCATATATTCTTTCTTTGCAACAGTTTTAATTTCTTCGGTGGCAATACCCTTGCGCGCCGCATCCATTTGTGTAGTGTAATTCATTTTTTTCCTCCATATACTTATAATTATTTTGTAAAGTAACCATTAATATCAAATCCATGGTTTATCGGACCACTGCCCTTTCCAAGATCCAGACCGGATGAAATGGCTTTGGAAATATACGTTTTTGCTCGCTCTATTGCTTCGGATAAATCATAACCCTTTGCTAGGTTTGATGCAATAGCTGATGACAGTGTGCATCCTGTCCCGTGAGTGTTGGGATTGTTGATTTTTTCACCGGAGAACCAGTGGACTTCACCGTCTTTGGTGAGAAGTAAGTCGTCACAGGCATCTTCGCTTAGAGAATGTCCTCCCTTACAAAGTACGGAACAGCTGTACTTTTGTTGGATTTGCTCAGTTGCTTTTGTTAAATCGGCTTTTGATTTAATACTCATGCCTGAGAGTGCCTCGGCCTCCGGAATATTTGGAGTGATAACTGTTGCCAGTGGAAATAATTCGTCAGACAGAACTCTGACGGCCTCATTGTTTATGAGAGATGATCCGCTAGTGGCAACCATGACTGGATCGACTACAACGTTCTTTGCTCCATACTTCCTGAGTTTATCTGCAATCACTCGTATTAAACTCGCCTCAGAAACCATCCCGATTTTAACTGCATCGGGGAAAATATCTGTAAAGATACAGTCTAACTCATCGGCCAAAAAATCGTCGGTGGCATTGAGTATAGACGTGACGCCCGTCGTATTTTGAGCAGTCAATGCTGTCACTGCGCTCATGGCATATACGCCATTTGCTATCATTGTTTTAATATCTGCTTGAATACCGGCGCCTCCGCTAGAATCACTTCCAGCGATTGTTAATGCTGTTCTCATATAAGAATCCTCCTATTCTTAGCATTAATTTTATATAGCGGCAGAAGGTGGTGCCCCCAATCTGTCGCATCTAACACTAGACTATAAGACAGTCTGTGTTATAATCTTTTTTAATTCTCTTGTTGACTCTTCGATGTTTGGCATGCCATAGATGGCACTTATTGTCGCAATTCCGCTTATACCATTGCCCTTTAGTTGCGGAATATTATCCTTGGTTATTCCGCCTATTGCAGCTACGGGAATTGAGACGGTTTCGCATATTTTGCGAAGCATCTCATGAGTTATTGGAAGTGCATCTTCTTTAGAACTCGTGGGAAAAACTGCGCCGACGCCAAGGTAGTCAGCCCCCATCTGTTCGGCGGCAATTGCCTGCTCGATAGTCTTGGCCGTTACGCCTATAATCTTGTCTTTGCCGAGAATCTCTCTTGCCTTTGAAGCTGCCATATCGCTTTGTCCCACGTGGACTCCGTCAGCGTCGACTTCTGCAGCGATGCTTATATTGTCATTTATGATAAATGGTACGCTGTATTTCTTGCAAAGATCGCGAAGTGCTTTGGCTTCTTGGAGAAAAGCCGCTTCATCTAGATTTTTCTCACGGAGCTGAATCATAGTAGCTCCACCGCGAAGACTCTCTTCTACAACCTCTGTTAGAGGACGGTTGCCCAGCCAATGTCTATCGGTGATAGCATATAGTAAGATTTGCTCTTTTGAACAATTCATAGTCTTCCTCCATAAAAAAAACTCGCTGAATCTATGATTCACCGAGAGATAATACTAAAACTCTATATCTCCCTACGCTGGCATTATCCAAGTCAGGTTTAAGGGTCCGAGCTTTCATCTCGTTCTCAGCCTGTCTCACAAGCTCCCCTGATGTTATAATAAATTGATAAAAATATGGAAAAGGCACGGAGAGTGCCTTTTCCTGTGATGAGTTAGCACGTCAATGTGACGTCGAAGGAGTGACATCACATCAACAAAAGGAATATACAAAACCCCTTAAGCTTTTATGTCATTCGGCAAAAGCCGATGTCATCCGGTTGGAAACGCATATTGCTGGTCTTACTCCTTTCAGTCGTAAGACATTTCCTATGTAATTGTACCAAATCTGAAGTGATTATGCAAGGGGAAACTGCGTACTTTCGAAAAAAGTGTATTCGTGTTTCGATATAAAGGGATTGCAATTTGCATATTTCAATAACAAGCAACTGAACAATCACTCTGTCAAAATAATCTGAAATTATACAGGTTGATTTTAGTGTCTTACGCAAGTATAATATAATAAGGGAGTTCTATAATCAACTTGAAAGGATTGGAAAATTATGAAGAGGAGAATAGTGGGTGTCATGTTGGCGACTGCGCTTATGGCACAGCAATTTGCAGGCGGAATATTTTACCTTGATAAGAGAGGGACGGCAGTTAAGGCAGCTGAAACTTCATCAGAATGGTATGAAAACATCGATGAAATGATAAATGGTCAGAGATACGTGGAGGGCGAGGTGATTGCCCGAATTAACAAGACGGAGAGTCGCTTTCTCAGAAAATCAGCAAAGAGTTCATATAAAACTAAAAAATTATATGAATTAGAGGGGGATAGTGAGCAAAAGCTCTTATCGGAAGACGGCACAGCAACTACAGAGATAGTCAATATAAGCGACTCTACCAAGTCTACCAGGGAGTTGTTGGAAGAGTTGGCGGAAGATGATTCGGTGGTATATGCTGAGCCGAATTACAAGTTCAGTGCGGAGAGTTTGGCAGATGCGTCACCGGATCCAAGAAATAGTGGAAGCAATCTCAACACGAGAGATTTTAGAGATATGCAGTGGGGGTTTGGCGGCAGAGGTTTTCACAGTGGTGAGGATAATTATTCTATGAATATTCCTAACTGGGGTGGCGAATCAAACATGGATAATGAGGTTGTCGTTGCCGTAATGGATACGGGAGTTGACTGGACCCATTCGGATTTGACAGACAGAATGAAGACCTTTAGCAAGGAGCAGCAGGAGAAGCTTGGATGTGCTGAACATGGATACAAGACTCTGGCGACTGATCAGTCAGTTGTGGATGATCCTGGTTATGTTCACGATGTGATTGATTCTCACGGCACGATGGTGTCTAGTGTAATTGCCGGAAAATGGGATGAAAAGGGAATTAGCGGTGCTGCTTCTAAGGCAAAGATAGTTGGTATTGAGCTGGAAATCACGCCGGAATTCAGTTTGGCCAGTATTCTCGACGGATTTTCGTTTGTCAAGAGGGCGAACGAGGCCGGGATTGATATAGATATTATGAACAATTCCTGGGGATATGAATGTTCTTCTAGAGCTGTGGAAGATGCTGTCAGAGATTTGGGAGCTAACTATGGAGTTTTAAATGTTTTTGCTGCAGGAAATGAAATGATGCAGGGTGATGGAATTCCAAATGTGACTAGTAAGTTTTATGACAATCCATATGTGATTCGTGTGGGAGCTTCAGATATTGATGGAAAGATGGCTTATTTCTCAACTTATGGTAAGACATATGCTGATGTTTTTGCTCCGGGGCAAGATATACTACTAGCTAATAACAATTCTAAATCATCATATAATGTAGATCTGTCGCCGGTTGAGGAAGCATACTACTATGGCGCAGATGACGACAGGCCTGTCCCTTTTGAATTATCAAATCCTGATGGGAAAAAGGTTAAGGTTGAAATCAGCGATAAGGTTTCAGCTCAAGGCGGTAAATCCTATCATATTTACTCTGATGAGGGGGATGCAGAGGTGATACTGGTTTCGAAACCGGTAAATATAAGCGACATTATCAAGGGGAAATTGACAGATAATAAACTCACCTATTGTTTTAGATATAATGATGCCAAATCGAGGTTTGTAAAGTGCGAAGTAAAGGATGTAGATGGTAACTGGATTCAGGTATATGGCGGAGATGCGTATATATCGGATACAGCTTTTGTCCGCGTGTACAATAAAATCATAGATGTGGCGGATCTGGAAAATTTTCAGTATCGCATGAGCTTTAAGAATGTCGGAGGCAAAGACGGCGGTATTTACATGGATTCCATAGGCATAGCGACGTCTTCTTCGAACTTTACCATCAATTCCGGAACCAGTTTTTCAAGCCCTGCCGTTGCCGGCGCTGCAGCTATCTTCAAATCTCGCAACATGTCAGCAACTCCTCAGGAACTCAAAGCAGAGATAGTGGGTCATACTCGGAATATTTCTGACTTGAAGGAGTGTTGTGCAAGTTCTGGAATTGTGGATTTTGCAGTCCCTGACGAGGAAATTTGTCCGTGCATATCTGAAGTGGAAGTTGTCGGTGACAAGCACATAATCCGCGGTTTTAACTTTGGAAATGAAGAGGGAAAAGTTGCAATTGAATCAAGCAGTGGCCAAAAGTACAGGAAAATTTTCAATAGTATAGAAAAATGGTCCGACAAGGAGATAATTGCCAAGACGGATGGAAGTCCGGCAGGCATGCTGAGAATTTCTGTGACAAGTGCCAACGATAGAACTTATGTAAAGCAAGTTTATGCGGGAAAAAGCGATAAGTTATTTGAAAAAGTTCTCTCAAGTCCTGTCAAAGAGGATGGAGATACGTATTTCACAGCCAATGGTCCATTGATTCCAATGAATGATAAGATTTATTTTATGCAGTTGGGATCAGAGTATGAGTTTTCTTTTTACTGTGGAAGGATCTGGGAGTATGATATCAAGACCGATCGATGGTCTGAGCCAACCAAGCTTCCCGAGGCGCTGGCTGATATATCTGCCGTGTCATGGCAGGGAAAAATAGTATTTGAAGGCCGAACTATGACCAAGGATACCAGAGGATATGTGTGGGACGACTCTCCTGAAGAACATGTATATATATATGATCCTTCAAGTGGTGGATTCGATCGCCTTGATTCAACGGGATTGGCCGATGGAGCTTCCGTGATGACATTTGATAAGAAGCTATATATGTTTGATGGAGACAAGGCGATAAAGAATTATGGAATTGATACCGGACTCGGAGATACTTATGTTGAGATCCCACATTATGCATACAATCCTAAGTCGGTAGAAAGCGATGGAGCTATGTATGTGTTTGGTAGTTGCCCATGGAACAATCCAAACCTAACCATAGCAAAAATTGAAAATGGAAAGTATGTAGAAATGAATGAGATAGGCTTTGATTCTGATATGCTTAAACACAATTATAATCAATACTTCTATGACTCCATATCGGTATGTACTATAAAAGGCGGATTTATATATGCAGGTCCCGGTGAAAATGGAGATTATACTAGTATATGGAAGTATACGGCTGGAGTTTTTGAACCGTTTTCCAAGCAATTAGGGGATGAATATGTATATGATAAGGCAGTAACCAGCTATAAGGGCTACCTCTATGGTCTGGCATCGGATGATGATTGTCAAGGGGGGATAAGCTTCAGGGCAACAGCTGTTGATACTGTTCAAGTCGAGGAGACTTCGGCTCCGACTGCCACGCCTAAGCCGGTTGCATCGTCTAAACCTACTTTGGCTCCTAAGGCGACGGCAACACCGGTTGCAAAAGTGCAACCTAAGACGACTGCATCGCCTAAGAAATCTTCTAAGAAGAAAACCACCAGCAAGTCTACTAAGAAAACCACCAAGAGAAAGGCGAGTAAAGTTAAGTTGTTGGTGAAGAAGAAGAAAGTTGCCATGGGCAGCAGTTATAGAATTAAGCTTCGAAATAAGTATAAGCAGCCTATCGCCTACTATTATTCTAAAAAATATAAGAAACTTGGGATAAAGGTGAAGAAAAATGGTCGAATATTTACATCGTCTGACATTACGCCGACGGGAACGTATAGTTTTACCGTCAAGGCTAAAAAGACCAAGAAGTATAAATCCAAAAAATTTAAGTTTAGGTTGGAAGTTATAGAATAATATGGGCTGGATAAGAGGAGATAGGCATGAAAAAGATAATTAAAATAATAGGGATCATATTGGTTGTTGTAGCTATGGGAATAGGCGCTTTGTTTACGGTGCTCTTCACCGTTGGAAGAAACAAAGCCGGAAATGCTGACTTGACAGAAGAGACTAAATCTCAGGAATCTGACAATGCTGCTCCGGAAAGTGAGACAGAAAAACAGTTGATTGAAAATTTCGAAGTTTCACATACCAGCGAAACGATTCCATCGAAGATGATGGAGTTTACGGAGGTCAACGTCGGCGGAAAAAATGTGAAGAAGTACCACTCAGCGAATGATATAACATTCGGTGCACCATCTGCCTACAGCGACTTGGAGGGAGTTATAACTTTTCGAGGAAACAACTTCAGAGACAATCCCACATTTGGCGAGGCGGAGATGAAAAAGTACCAACTCAAGCCCCTTTGGAATGTGGGTACGGGATCAATGAGGGTTGGAGAGGCATATTGGAGTGGCAACGGATGGACAGGACAACCCCTTCTTGCGCACTGGCCCAGAGAAACTAAAAAGCATATGAAGATGAAGAAATGGGCCAAGGAAGATGATAATCTTGTTGAAGCTATATATGCCAGCATGGATGGAAACATATATTTTCTTGATATTAAGACAGGAAGAGCTACAAGAAAACCTATGAAACTTGGATTTGTATTCAAGGGTGCAGGTGCTCTTGATCCAAGAGGATATCCTATCATGTATGTAGGTGCCGGCTACGATAGTGCCAAGGGGACAGCCAGAGCATTTATCATAAATCTTGTGGATTGCACTGTGATGCATGAGTATGGTAGTGTGGATCCGTTTTCCCTGAGAGGGCACCTCAGTTACTTTGACTCCTCCGCCTTGGTGGATGCTGAGACCGACACGTTGATACAACCCGGAGAAAATGGAATTCTGTACTTGATAAAGCTCAACACTTCCTATGATAAGAGCACGGGTAAGCTCTCCATAAATCCGAAAAATGTAGTAAAGTGGCGCTACAAAGGAAAGCGAAACAACACGCAGAACTACTGGGTGGGCATGGAGGACAGTGCGGCTATATATGGAAACTATCTTTACATAGCAGACAACGGTGGAAATCTCATGTGCCTTGACCTCAATACCCTGAAGGTTTGTTGGGTTCAGGACATAGTAGATGATTCTAACTCCACGCCGGTTTTGTCAGTAGAAGAAGGCAAACTCTACTTATATATAAGTACATCATTTCATCTGGGATGGAGAAGCAAGACTACTGCGAAAGTACCTATATGGAAAATCGATGCCTCCAACGGCAAAGTTATATGGAAGAGAGATTATACGTGCTCATCTGTGGATGGTGCATCTGGTGGAGTTCAGTCGACTATTGCCTGCGGAAAGAAGTCTTTGGATAAGTATATATATGTAACAGTTAGTCGAACCAAGGGGACGGGCAGGGGTGTCCTTGCCTGCATAGACAAGGCGACAGGTAAAATAGTCTGGGAGCAGGAGGGCCCCTACAGTTGGTCATCTCCTGTATGCGTATACAACAAAGAGGGGAGCGGTGGAAAAGACATGGTGGTCTATGCCCGCTGTGATTCGAAACTAATAATGGTGGATGGACTGACTGGAGAAACTGCCAGCGAGTTGAGCCTTGGAGGTGGCAACGTGGAAGCGAGTCCGGCTGTTTATAACGATACTTTGATTATTGGAACACGCGGATGTAAGATATATGGAATTAAACTTGGCTAAAATAAAAGTCAAAAAAAACTTGCAATTGAATAAAAAGTATGATATTATTGTAAATGGACTTTGTCGCATTGCGCTCTTTTTGCGCGATTTTATAATCTTTCTAACCCAAAAGATTAAGGCAAAGTGCTGTAGAAACAAAGCAATAAGCGAAAGGAGGTTTATACTGTGAAAGTTAGATCTTCAGTAAAACCAATTTGCGAAAAGTGCAAAGTTATCAAGAGAAAGGGTCGCGTTAGAATTATCTGCGAGAACCCAAAACACAAGCAAAGACAGGGCTAAGAATTTATCTGATGCTTGGAGCGTGTGGCTTTAGGCTGTATATATGATAGAAGTCTTGCTTTCTGTGTTACAATATATACCGCCGTCATCGGTATACATTGTGATATCATAGCGCTAATGCTTTTACATTTCTCTGAATTAGATAAAGGAATTATTTAAGTTTTCTTATGTAAAGCATTGTTATGATTTAAAGCGGCTGCGAGAAAGTGGAGTGATCTGTGAAGCTTTCTCAACATGAAGTAATTGCACATATGTGCGGAAATTTTAAAGAAAATATGGAGGTGTAAAGTACACATGGCTCGTATCAGTGGTGTAGATTTACCAAGAGAAAAACGTGTAGAGATAGGTCTTACCTATATTTATGGTATCGGTCTTGCAAGCTCCAAGAGAATCTTGGCAGAAGCTAATGTAGATCCTGATATCCGTTGTAAAGATCTTAGCGATGAAGATGTAGCTAAGATTCGTGATGTTATTGACAGAACTCAGGTTGTTGAGGGTGACCTTCGTAGAGAGATTGCTCTTAATATCAAGAGACTACAAGAAATCGGATGCTACAGAGGAATTCGTCATAGAAAGGGACTTCCTGTTCGTGGTCAGAAGACTAAGACTAATGCCAGAACAAGAAAAGGACCAAAGCGTACTGTAGCTAATAAGAAGAAATAATTAGGAGGTTTTGTCAATGGCTAAGAAAGTTGCAAAAAAAGTGACTAAAAAACGTGTCAAGAAGAATATTGACCGTGGACAAGCGCACATTCAGTCATCTTTTAATAATACAATCGTAACTCTGACAGATATGCAGGGAAATGCTATTTCCTGGGCAAGTGCAGGTGGACTTGGATTCCGTGGATCTAGAAAGTCTACTCCATATGCTGCGCAGATGGCAGCAGAGACAGCAGCAAAGGCTGCTTTGCCACATGGATTGAAGTCAGTAGAGGTAATGGTTAAGGGACCTGGTTCAGGTAGAGAAGCTGCAATCCGTGCTATTCAGGCTTGCGGAATTGAAGTAACAAGTATTCAGGATGTTACACCTGTTCCACACAATGGTTGTAGACCACCAAAACGTAGAAGAGTTTAATTGTTATACAGATTTAGGAGGTATTAAAAATGGCAGTAGATCGTACGCCTGTTTTGAAAAGATGTAGATCTCTTGACTTGGATCCAGTATATCTTGGAATTGATAAGAAGTCTAAGAGAAATGCTAGAAGTGGAAGAAAATTAAGCGAGTACGGAACACAGTTGAAGGAAAAGCAGAAAGCTAAGTTCATCTATGGTGTACTCGAGAAGCCTTTCCGTAACTACTATGCAAAGGCTCAGAAGTTAAAATATGGTACAGTTGGTGAGAATCTTATGATCCTCCTTGAGCTCAGACTTGACAATGTTATGTTCCGTCTTGGTTATGGAAGAACAAGAAAAGAAGCTCGTCAGATCGTAGATCACAAGCATGTACTTGTAAATGGTAAGCCAGTAAACATTCCTTCATATCAGGTTAAAGCTGGTGATGTTATTGAAATCAAAGAAAAGTTCAAAGGAGCACAGAGATATAAAGATATCCTCGAGGTAACAGGAGCTCGTATGGTACCTGCTTGGTTAGAGGCAGACCATGAGAATCTTAAGGGAACTGTAACACAGGTTCCTACAAGAGCTGAGATCGATGTTCCAGTTAATGAGGTGCTTATCGTCGAGTTGTACTCCAAGTAATAAAAATCCCAAAAGGAGGGTCCTAGAGTGTTTGAATTTGAAAAGCCACGTATTGAAATTGCAGAGATTTCTGAAGACAAGAAATATGGTCGTTTTGTAGTAGAACCACTTGAAAGAGGATACGGAACAACTTTGGGTAATTCTTTGAGAAGAATAATGCTCTCATCTCTTCCAGGTACTGCTGTTAGTCATATTCGTATTGACGGCGTTGTACATGAGTTTAGTGCAATACCTGGAGTAAAGGAAGATGTTACTGAGATCGTTATGAACATCAAGAGCCTTGCTATTAAGAATACAAGTGAGGACTTTGGTGAGATTAAGACTATGTACATCGAAGCTGAAGGCGAGGGCGTTGTTACAGCAGCTGACATCAAGTGTGACTCTGATATTGAGATTATCAATAAGGATCAGGTTATCGCTACTTTGAACGGTGGTGCTGACTGTAAACTTAGCATTGAGATGACTGTTGTAAATGGTCGTGGATATGTAAGTTCTGATAAGAATAAGAGAGAGGAGATGGCGGTTGACGTCATTCCGATTGATTCCATATTTACTCCAATTGAGAGAGTAAATATCTCTATAGAGAATACTCGTGTAGGTCAGATGACTGATTATGACAAGTTGACATTGGATGTATTCACTAATGGAACACTTGCTCCAGACGAGGCTGTCAGCCTTGCTGCCAAGGTTATGAGTGAGCATCTCAATACATTTATTGATTTGTCAGAGAGAGCATCAAATGCGGTTATCATCGCAGAGCCTATCGAGGAAGAGTCCGGCAAAGTGCTTCAGATGAGCATTGATGAACTTGAGCTTTCAGTTCGTTCATTTAACTGCTTGAAGAGAGCCGGAATCAACACTGTTGAGGAAATTACAGAGAAGACTCCAGAAGAGATGGTTGGTATCAGAAACCTTGGAAGAAAGTCTCTTGAAGAGGTTATTGCCAAGCTTGAAGATCTGGGCTTAAGTCTTAAGAAGAACGAAGAATAATAGATAATAATTTAGGAGGATTGTAAGATGGCAGGTTATAGAAAGCTCGGAAGAACAGCTAGCCAGCGTAAAGCATTGCTTCGCAACCAGGTAACAAATCTTCTTTATCATGGAAAGATCGTTACTACAGAAGCTAAGGCTAAGGAGATCCGCAAGATCGCTGAGCATATGATAGCTATGGCAGTTCGCGAGAAAGATAATTTTGAGACAATTACTAAGACTGTCAAGGTTCCACAGAAAGATAAAGATGGAAAGCGTGTTAAGGAAGTTAAAGACGGTAAGAAAGTTACTGTATTTGACGAAGTAGAGAAGTCTATCAAGAAGGAGAACCCTTCAAGAATTCACGCTAGACGTCAGATGAATAAGATGCTTTATGGTATCACAGAAGTTCCAACTACTACAGCTGGAAAGAAAAAGGGAACAAAGACTGTTGATGTTGCAAGCAAGCTCTTTGATGAGATTGCTCCAAAGTATGCAGATCGCAAGGGTGGTTACACACGTATCATCAAGATCGGACCACGTAAGGGCGATGCAGCTATGGAAGTTGTAATTGAATTAGTATAATTAGTTCTGTATAATATATGATAATCCACAGTTTAGATAAGCTGTGGATTATTTTGTTCTATGGCAATGTATAAGGAGAAAAACAGCTTTGAATAAACAAAAAAATTGTATTATTGATATGAAAAATATATCCTTTGAATATATCAGAAGAAGCGCTGATGGCCAGGAGATATTAGGTGAACAGAAAGTCCTGGAGGGGTTTAATATAAAGATTTTTGAGGGGAGTTTTATCGCGATAAAAGGCGCTAATGGAGTAGGTCTTACGACATTAGGTAGATTGATATGTGGTAAGCTTATTCCCGGTGAAGGAGATATGACGGTATGCGGATATGATATATTCGATGCCTCAGAGAGAGAAGAAATTAAGAAGATAGTGGGAATGACAGAGAGTAATCCGGCGGAATATTTTACTCAAACACTTATACGCGAAGAAGCCGCGTATTCATGGGGCAAAGAATTGCTCAGGATAACGGGCTTGTATGAGAAGAAAAATAGTACAATTGATAAGCTGTCATATGGAGAGAAGTCTTGTCTTGGAATAGCTTCTGTGCTGGCGTCTAAGCCACGTATTGCCGTATTTGATCAAGCTGCAGCTGGCATTGACAGCGACAAGAAGATAAAGATAATAGATTATATAGCTGGGCTGTGTGAGAAAGAAGGTTTGACTGCAATTTGGTTAACCAATAATTCTATGGAAGAGGAGATAATAAATGTCAATAATCCTGAGTGGAGTGGAGTATACCTATGATAGCCACGGGACAATGAGTAATCTTGCGTTATATGATATAAATATGAATGTGGAAAAGGGCGAGAAGTTTGTGATTCTTGGCGGCAATGGCTCTGGAAAGACGACCCTATTAAATATAATTAGTGGATTGATTCTGCCTACAGATGGGAAGGTATACTGGAGAGGTAAGGATATTAGCGAAAAAGATTTTTCTATGAGGGAATACCGCATGTGCGCCGGTATTATAACTCAGGACTTTGAGAGTCAGTTTACAGGGAGAACGGTGGAAGAGGACGTCAGAAATGGGATGGGAAGCCTTGATAGAAAGCTAGAATGCGACCTAAGAGTCTTTAAGGCCTTGGAGAAAATGGGGATAGGTGAAGATTTGCTCGATATATCGCCTGGTGTCCTCTCCTATTCTCAGAAAAAACGCGTATTGCTGGCAGGAGTCCTAGCTAAGAGGCCTGAACTGTTGATAATAGACGACTTTTCTCTAGGGCTGGATGAAGAGAGCAGATCTGAAATTTGGGGCATTATAGAGGAAATGGTGGCTGAGAATAACTCTACTGTAATACTCGCAACAACATCCAAGGAGGATGCCGAAAAGATGGGTGGTCATGGGATAGTGCTCGAATCAGGAAGAATAAAAGAGTTTTTTTGATATAAAGGATTGATGGAGAAAAAATATGAGTAAATTAGAGCTTGGAAATTACCATAATATCAAATCTATTATTCACCAATTGAATCCGAGGATCAAGATATTGGTGATTTTGATTATGATAATATCGTGTATTTTTGCCAAGAATTATATATATTTATCGGTGTGTTTGGCGGTAGTGTTTGTGGGATATAACATGGCAAAGATTCCGGTACACAAAGCCCTTTCGGGGACAAGAGGATTGATAATTATTATTGTAATGATAGCGCTTATAAATGCTTTGTTTCGCGGGGGACAAGTTGTATTTGAGTGGTTGAATTTTAGATTGACAATTGAGGGCATAAATATGGGAGTGAGAATTCTGATAAAATCAGTTGTATTTATATGGGGCATCTCTCTCGTTACTTTTACAACTACTAATGCGGAACTTGTGGAGGGTTTTGAATTTGTTCTCGGCTTTTTGAGGATTTTTGGCATTAATGTGAAAGTGGTATCGATTTTTGTCGCGGTTTGGCTTGGCTTTCCTCAAGCTGCCACAAGGGAGTCGAGAAAAATAGTCCGCTCCAGGGAAATCCGCGGAATATTTTCCCGAGAAGAGAGAATAGATGTGAGAGTTAAGCTAGAGCTTATGCGAGTGAGAGATTCACTTGCCGGGGCTTATGGTCGGATGGGCGCTATGAGGGAAGAGATGATATATAAGATTGGAGAAAATGAGAGTGGCAGGAGGATGAGATGAGAGTAAAGCTAGTTATTGCCTATGATGGCACTAATTATCATGGATGGCAGATTCAAAATAACGGCGAGACAATTCAAGGGAAAATTGTGGAGGCTATAAAAAGTGTCACGGGCCAGCTTGTGGAGGTTATAGGGGCCAGTAGGACAGATGCGGGAGTGCATGCCTATGGAAATGTTGCCATATTTGACATTGAGTCGAGGATTCCCGCTGAGAAATTTGCAGGGGCACTCAACAGTTATCTCCCTGACGATATAAGGATTGTTGAGTCGAGTCTTGTGACAGATGATTTTAATCCCAGATTTGTAAAGGGAGTAAAGACCTATGAGTATAGGATTTTTAATGCGCCATATGATTTGCCTACAATTACTGGGCATAGCCAGTATGTGAGATATGATATGGATACCGAGCTTATGAGAAAAGCTGCCACCGAGTTTGTGGGAGAACATGATTTTTCTGCATTTTGTTCTGCGGGAAGCCAGGTAAAGAGCAAAGTGAGAAATGTTAGAAGTGTGGAGATCCTCTCTGAAAAGGTGGATTATGCGAGAGATGCAAAACTTATCAGAATTCGTGTGACAGGAGATGGATTTCTCTATAATATGGTGCGGATTATGGCGGGAACGTTAGTTGAGATAGGATGTGGGCGAAGAAGTATTGGTGATCTGAGAGAAGCACTGAAAACAGGGGAGAGAACTAAAGCCGGGAGAACGGCACCTGCAAAAGGTTTGACCCTCATGGAGATAAAGTATGAATAATTTGCGAAAGCTGGAAAAATGTAGTATAATTGAGAGTGAACATTTAACTCTGACATAGTCAGGAAGTTTGATTGAGGAGGAAGAAAATGAAGAAAGTACTATCTGCAGTATTGGCGTTGGCTATGGCTGTCAGCCTGGTTGCCACACCGGATGGAGCGCAGGCAGCAAAAAAGATGAAGCTGTCCAAGGTTAAGGCCAAGCTCAAAGTCGGTAAAACGCTTAAGCTCAAGGTTAAGAACAAAAAAGGAAAAGTAACTTGGAAGTCTACTAAGAAGAAGGTTGCAACCGTATCCAAGAAGGGCGTGGTTAAGGCTCTTAAAAAGGGAAAGGCTATTATCAAGGCAACAGTTAAGAGGGGCAAGAAAAAGCAAGTATTAAAGTGCAAGATCACAGTTGTCAATAAGAAAAAGACCAAGAAGAAGGCGAGTGCCACTGTAGCGCCAAAAGCTGCAACACCTACGCCGGCTATTATGACAAGCAAACCTATGCCATCAGAGACACCGGTGCCTGTTGATGTTAATAATGCTAAGCTCTGGAATGACAAGGATGGAGTATTTGATATAAGTGGTATTTCTTTTGGAGAAGACAAGCATATATATCAATATATAGACTCAAAAGTATGTGTCATAGATGGCAAAGAAAAAAGAATTAAAAATGTAGTCAAGGATTTGAAAAAGTGCGCATTTGATGTGAAACTTGGCGATAAAACTGTCAAAAATGTGGTTATTGACAAGATTTCACATTCCAATGAGCCTTGGTTTAGTGATGGTAATATCGAAGATTATTACTCCTTCAATCTCTACGTATACAAGGATGGAGTGACCTATTATCGCACATTCTTCATGATGGTATCATCGGGGGATTATGGTGTATATAGCATTGAAAATTTGGAGTTTTCTGATTTTAGTTACGATGGTAAAAAGATTGAATTAGAAAAAGCCATAGATAAGTTTAATACATTTTACTTTAATCTGGGAGACAATAAGTCAATCAAGGAATTGATTCCGGATATTAAAAAGGTGACGTTCAAAGCCACATGCGGTGGGGAAAAGTTTGAGAATGCAAAAATAGTCCATTGTCAGTGGATTGGCGATTCAATGTACAAGAATAACAAAGATGAGGGTTATTATTCTTGCATAATGAATGGAAAAATCAAGGGTGATGATACAATGATCAGGGTTGTTTTTGCTGAGTACAACAGCGCTATTATGATCAATAGAATCGTTGATTCATCTTTGAAACCGCTGGATATAGTTGATTTTTCCAATAAGGATAAGCACAAGATTCTCGTCAAACTCAGAAAAGGAGAGAGTCTCAAGGATAAGTTTAAAGCACTTGACTCAGAGTATAATGTCAGTGTTCTTTACAAAAACAAGGTCTATCATAATGTGGAATTAAAGAACTTCAAGTGGAGTGATGTTCCTAAGTATGAGGATATTTCCGATGAGGGATGCTATTCATTTGATGTGGAAATAATTGATAATGGCAAGACGGTTAAGAGAACATTTTACCTGTGTGCAGTTCACAGCTATATGGATACTCCGGAAGCAAATAATACAGAGTCTCACACGTTAAGTGGGGTAATGACCGATGAGGATGGAAATCCATGTGCCAATGAGGAATTGAACATTTATAAGAGAATATACGAAGACGGCGAGTATTATTTTAGCCATTTCGAGTATGTAGAGACTGATTCAAATGGAAAATATTCACGTGAGTTGAGTCAGGGTGAATACTATATAGCAGATAAATTGCACGTAAATGACAGGATGTTTACTATAACTGATTCAGATGTTGTAATTGATTTGAGAACTAATTTTGTCAAAACAAATATTGCGATTACTTTGAATGGCAAGCCGTTGTCAGATAATTATATAACGCTGTATGTTGGAAATTCAGAGGACGACCAGTCTTTGTATCTGAATCTTGATAAGGATGGAAAGACAACATGTTACCTGCCTGAGGGAAGAGTTGCAGTTAACTTCGAAGAGGACTATGTGGAAAAACAAGTTGTCAAATCTCAGGACATTAGTGTGGATTTTGGATATACACAGGTATCCGGAAATGCATATTCAGCAAACGGCGATATAATAGAGGATGGCTCAATCAAGTTTGTACAAGAAGGTGTTGAAAGTAGCAGTAGAGCATATATATGGCAGGGAAAATATTCCTGCTTCATCAAAAGTGATGCTGACGCTGACCTCATATATGAATATTGTGATAAATCTGTAACTTTGGGACATATCAGTGCAACAAAAGATCCGGTTAGTAAGGATTTAAATGTTCCGCTTTACAAGATTACAGCTACATTGAAATCGGCGAATGGTATGAGTGTTTCAGGAGAATCTGTGCATTTTGATTGTCAAAATCCTGACATTATTCATAGTGGAGAGGACGACGAGCCGGGAAATGTAGAATATGCGAGAACAGACAAGCACGGAGTGGCTTCCATCATGGTTCTTCCGGGAGAATATGACGTCTATGCTCCATATGCAAGGGAGGATTCTTCCGAAAAGAGCTCAGTGGAAGTAACTGATAGTGATGTCAATGTGGACGTTGTTTTGAAAGCAGACTTCTATCACGTCAGAGGAAAAGTTTCTGCGCTGGGAGAGGTTCAGACCTCAAGAAAGCTTACATTTGTGAATAGCAAGGACAAGTATGCCGATAGACAGAGTGTGGTTACAGATGAGGACGGATACTATGATATTCTTCTCAAGAAAGGCGAGTACAAGGTATATCCAAACGTTTGCTCAAAGGCGGCAAAGGTTATCACAGTAGATAAGGATATGAATATCGACCTTGACTTTGAAATGTATAGAATATATGGTACTGTTACTACTAATGGAGAAATCAAGCGCGGTGATGCTTATAGTGTAAAAGTGTTCAAGAAACTATCTCCGGAAGAGGGGACTAAGAAGATTAGGTCCAAGGATCTCTATTGCAATGGAAGTTATAGTTTCTGGATAGCAGAAAAGGGCGATGTGACCATATACTTCGACAATGACCGTGTTGCCGATGTGACTATTGATAAGCTCAATACGAGAGTTGATGTTGCAAACAAAGTATATAATGTCAGCGGCAAGGTTACGAATTGCAAAGATGATACAGTATATATTGAGTTTCGTCGCAAAGAAACGGGGACGGGCAAATGGTTTATAACAACCGAGAAAGACAATTATGCATATTCAGTTGATATGCCAAAGGGCGAGTATGAGATTCGCATTAACGATCTGGTAGTGGATACACTGGTTGTGGAGGATAATGACACAATGCAGGATATTAAGGCGCCTACGTTGTATGAAGTAAAGCTAGACCTAACAATCAATGGTACCAAGAGCATTCGCGAAGGTATTGTTGTATACAAGCATGATGGATACAAAGAAAAGATCATGTATGACTATTGTGATGTAGGTCCTAGTGGAACAGTATATCTTCCTGCCGGCAAGTACAGCTTTGCCTTTTACTCCGAAGAGTATGTGTCTAGTGGAGAGACTGCTGTCTTTGAAATTGATGAGGACACAGACGTAGTTTATGACTATTTAACTTGAAACCAGTATAAAAGAGAACACTCCTGAGGGGTGTTCTCTTATACATTATACGTAAAAAATGTTCCGCGGAATTTTTTTGAAAATTGGACGAAAAATTTCTTGACAAAGGCAAATCGATATTGTATAATTAATCTTGTCGTTGCGAAGTGACGCGAAAGACATGGGATCTTAGCTCAGCTGGGAGAGCACCTGCCTTACAAGCAGGGGGTCACAGGTTCGAGCCCTGTAGGTCCCATATTTCTCGAAAGAGGTTAATTGTATATGGCGGGATAGCTCAGTTGGCAAGAGCACACGGTTCATACCCGTGGTGTCGCTGGTTCGAATCCAGTTCCCGCTACTTTGGTAATATGGTGCATAGCGAGGCTGTGCACCTTTTTTTGGAAACGCATACTGCTGGTCTTACAAGCTTTGCTTGTAAGACATTTTTTGGAATAAGGAAAGCATGAGTAGGAGGAATAGCATATGAGAGTTGGTTTGGGCTATGATGTACACAAATTCGCAGAAAACCGCAAACTTATTATAGGTGGAATAGATATTCCTTATGAACGCGGCCTTTTGGGACATTCTGATGCAGACGTGTTGACACATGCGATCATGGATGCTCTTCTTGGAGCGTTGGCGCTGGGAGACATCGGAAAACACTTTCCCGATACAGATCCCGAGTACAAAGATATCTCGAGTATCAAACTGTTGGAACATGTAATGAAACTGATAAATAGCAAGGGATATAAGGTGGGAAATATAGATGCAATTATCATTGCCCAGGCGCCTAAAATGTTGCCTTATATGGATAATATAAGAGAAAAATTAGCAGAAACTATGGGTATTTCGATAGATCAACTTTCTGTCAAAGCCACCACGGAAGAGGGACTTGGTTTCACGGGAAGAAAAGAGGGAATAGCATCTCAGGCAGTATGTATGTTGGTGCCAATTCAATAGTAGTCTCAAGTAAATAGAATTAAGATTCGAAGGGAATTAGAGATGGATAGGAATAGAGAATTAGATAATAATAATGAGTTTCAGCTCGAGGGAAGACATGCAGTAAGAGAGGCCTTTGATGCGGAAAAACCTGTGGACAGAATATTTGTCCAAAAGGGGCTAAATGACGGCCCTATTTCCACAATCATCAGAGAGGCCAAGAAAGTGGGCACGCTGATTGACTTTGTGCCAAAGGAAAGACTTGATATGATGAGTGACACCGGAAAGCATCAGGGCGTAATCGCCAAAGTTTCGGCATTTGCTTATAGCACAGTGGATGATATGTTTGATTTGGCGGAAAAGAAAGGTGAATCCCCTTTTATATTTATCCTTGACGGTATCGAAGATCCCCATAATCTCGGCGCGATTATCAGAACGGCTAACCTGGCCGGGGCTCATGGTGTGATCATCCAGAAGAGGAGAGCTGTGGGGATAACGGCTACGGTTGTGAAGGCATCCGCCGGAGCGATACACTACACCCCTGTGGCAAAAGTGACCAATATAAGCAATACGATGGAAGAACTCAAAGAACGAGGCCTGTGGTTTGCCTGCGCGGATATGGATGGTGAGATAATCTATGACCAAAATCTCACAGGTTCTCTCGGAATCGTGATAGGAAAAGAGGGCAAGGGAGTGTCCCGCTTAGTTAAGGAACACTGCGATTTTGTGTCGAGAATCCCAATGTTCGGCGATATAGATTCATTGAACGCCTCTGTGGCAGCCGGAGTCATGGCGTTTGAGGTTGTGAGACAGAGACTGGCACGGAAAAGTAGTTTGTAAGACCAAAAAAAGAAGCATGGAAAAACCATGCTTCTCTTAAGCTAGCGACGGGAATCGAACCCGTGACCTCATCACTACCAATGATGTGCGCTACCGACTGTGCCACGCCAGCTTACTTTTAATATAATACATTAATGTTGCAAGAAAATCAAGTACTTTTTTGAAAGGATTACAAATTGGAGAATTTGAGAAGCAAAAAACAGATTTTTATAGCGCATATTTTCACCTACTTTAACTTCCTAAACCTTGCCTTAGCTGCGCTGATTATCATATCAGGGCAGTATAAAAACATGCTTTTTATGGGAATTGTTGTATCTAATTCTGCTATAGGCATATATCAAGAATTAAAAGTCAAGAAACTCATAGATGCTCTATCAGTTGTGACAGCCTTGAAAGCCAAGAGGTTAGATATTGGTCGTGGGAATATTTTACCTACAGATGTAGAAAGTGTTTCTGTAGAAGATGTGATGATTGAGGACTTGCAAGTTGGTGATTTTATCAAATTGAGCACGGGAGATCAGATTCCTGTGGACTGTGAGGTTGAGGTGTCAAGAGGATTTGAGGCCAATGAATCCTTGCTGACAGGTGAGTCAAATGCAATTAAAAAGGAAAAAGGTGACAAGCTTTACTCCGGGAGCAGCGCAGTTGCCGGAACTGTATATGCCAGGGTGATTCATGTGGGTGAGGATAACTATGCCTCGACTATTGTAAAGAAAGCTAGAACGAAGCGCAGAGCGACGTCGGAGATGCAAAATACGATTAAGAGAATTATAAAGGTTGTGGGAATCGCTATAGCACCTATCGGTCTTATTTTGTACTATATTCAGCGCTATCAGACAAGCAATACGATTTCTGATTCGCTGGTAAATACGGTTGCGGGTGTGCTTGGAATGATCCCCGAGGGTTTGGTGCTGTTGACAAGTATCTCATTTATATTGGGTGTGGGGCGATTGGCTAAGAAAAAGGCCTTGGTCCAGGAAATGGAGGCTATCGAGGCTTTGGCACGAGTTGAAGTCCTTTGTCTTGACAAAACAGGAACCATCACCAGCGGAGAGCTCAATGTGGAGGAAACTAGGCTTTTGACTGATATCTCACAGGCTGAGTTTGATAATATAATATCAAGTATAATTGGTGCATTTGAAGAGAGCAATGCTACCGGAAGAGCGTTAGCTGCACGGTTTACCGCCGCAGGCACCATGGAAATTGCAGAGGGAATTCCATTCAGCTCGGAGAGAAAATATATGGGTGTTGAGGTACTTGAAAACGGAGAGCGCATAAGTTATTTGCTTGGAGCGCCGGAGTATCTCACCGATGACAAAGTGGTTTTGGCGGATATTGGGGAGTTTGAGAATCAGGGGATGAGAGTGATTCTCCTTGTGAGACACTCTTCTGATGCGGTGGTTGCGCTTGGATACGTAGTTATGTCTGATGTAATTAAAGCCGATGCTCCCGACACATTTCGCTTTTTTGAGAAAAATGGCGTGGATTTAAAGGTAATCTCCGGCGATAATCCAAGAACTGTCTCGATGATAGCCGGCAAGGCAGGCCTCAAGAATGCCGACGCTTACGTGGATGCCAGGGAACTGCCTGACGATGAATCAATTAACGAAGAAGCTTTAAAATACACCGTCTTCGGGAGAGTTTCTCCGGAGAAGAAACGCCTCCTGATAAAGGCTTTCGAGGCAGATGACAAGGTGACTGCCATGATTGGCGACGGAGTAAACGATGTGCTGGCCCTAAAGGATGCAGATTGCGGAATCGCCATGGCAGCCGGAAGTGATGCGGCAAAGCAGACTGCTCACATCGTCTTGATGGATTCGAATTTTGCATCCCTCAAGGATGTCGTTGCCGAGGGAAGAACCATAATATCGAATATAGAGAGAGTAAGTGCTCTATATCTCACCAAGACAGTATACTCCCTCCTCTTGTGCATTATATTCATCATAATGCGAGAAAGATATCCATTTATACCGATTCAGCTCAGTTTAATCGGGGGATTAACCATAGGAGTTCCAAGTTTTCTCCTGGCCTTTGAGAGACACGAAGAGGCAATATCAAAGGGCTTTAGAAGGCACGTCTTATCTATAAGCGTTCCGGCCGCAGTAATCCTAACAATTATTCTTGTTGCCAATACATTGTTGCGTGGAATGTTAGGTTACGGTGAAGCTGTAGCCACGCTTGTAAATTTCTTCGCAGGAGCAGCTGTAGGCTTCGGAGTTCTTATAAGAGTATGCCTGCCGATGACCAAACTTCGCGCCACCATGTGCGCAGTTCTCGTGGGTGCATTTGTGCTGGCTGTAATGTTGATGCCGAAGTTCTTTGGACTTGGGCTTTGAGGGACTTGGGGGATGTTTTGGTTTTTTGGAGGACTTTTGTGTTAGTGATGTTTTGGCTTTTGGGGAGTTTTTACGGCTAGATTCTTGGATTTGACAGAATTAGCCGTACCATGTGCTTTTTTTGACTGTTTCGTTCATTCTTTCTTGCCAAGAATACGGCTAGAATTGAAGATTTTTGAGTTTTAGCCGTATTTCAATTCAAAAGTCTATGAAAGAATCTTAATATAAGTTTTGAATTACGGCAAAATTGTGTGATTTTTGAAATCTAGCCGTAAAATCTTTTGGATAAGCGTGACACGATTTTGAATTTGTCTGGGGCGTACGGCAATTTTTTTATAATCAGTTAATCTAGCCGTAAATTGCTCCTGAGTAGCGCGAACAAGAACAACAAGAATATTTTTCTTAAAATCTCTTGACAGATAGATTTTTCTATGATAAGATAATCGAGGTAATGAAAGCAGAGTTATCCACTCTCACCTTGCCGCGTGGCTTAGCCATTGCGAGTATGGTCATATTATAATAATATCATATTGGTATGAATGTATAATTTATGTGGATAGCTGGCTTATAGACAGCTATTTTTTTGTGCGATTCTTGGGGAATTCGCAGAGAACGGAGCGCAAGACTGCGGTCGTCGGAGATGTGTTCCGTGGCTAGAAAAGGATTTGGAGGTATAGAGTTATTAGCGATTTAATGATTAATGAGCAGATCCGCGATAAGGAAGTACGCGTGATTGACTCAAACGGTGAACAGTTGGGAATTATGTCAGCGAAAGAAGCATACTTTAAGGCTAAAGATGCAGGACTTGATCTTGTAAAGATTGCTCCTAATGCAAAGCCACCGGTATGTAAGATCATCAATTATGGTAAGTATCGTTACGAGCAGGCTCGTAAAGAAAAAGAGGCAAGAAAGAAACAGAGAACAATTGATGTTAAGGAGATTCGTTTGTCTCCAAATATCGATGTGAATGATCTTAATACAAAGGCAAACCAGGCCCGCAAGTTCCTTACTAAAGGTGACAAGGTAAAGGTGTCGCTCCGTTTTCGTGGTCGTGAGATGGCTCACAAGAACGTAGGACGAGAAGTTCTTGACAATTTCTTCGAGAAACTCGAGGACATTGCTGTTATCGACAAAGACCCTAAGATGGAAGGCAGAAGCATGGTTATGTTTATAATGCCTGCGAAGTAATTAGAATTTGAATACTAAATATGGAGGAATGAACAATGGCAAATCAGAAAATGAAGACAAAGAGAGCCGCTGCTAAGCGTTTCAAAGTTACCGGAAGTGGCAAATTAGTTCGTAACAAGGCGAACAAGAGTCACATCCTTACAAAGAAGACTACTAAGAGAAAGAGAAATCTTAGAAAGCAAACTGAAGTTGATGCTACTAACGTTAAAACAATGAAGAAAATCATGCCATATATTTAATGGTTCTTTGAAGGAGGTAATTTAGAATGGCTAGAATTAAAGGCGGTTTGAACGCTAAGAAAAAGCATAAAAGAGTATTGAAGTTGGCTAAAGGTTATCGTGGAGCACGTTCAAAGCAGTATCGTATTGCTAAGCAGTCTGTTATGCGTGCACTCGAGACAAGTTATACAGGTAGAAAGCAGAGAAAGAGACAGTTTAGACGTCTTTGGATCGCTCGTATCAACGCTGCAGCAAGAATCAATGGACTTTCATACAGCAAGTTCATGTATGGTCTTAAGTTAGCTGAGGTTGATGTTAACCGTAAGATGCTTTCAGAGATGGCAATTAGTGATCCAGATGGATTCGCTACACTTGTTGACCTTGCAAAGAGCAAGCTTGCTTAATTTTATGTAAATATTGAATTTGATGAGAACTCCCGAGAGTTGGTCTTGGGGGTTCTTTTTTTGGGGGGAAACGCATATTGCTAGTCTTACTCACGTCGTTCGTAAGACAATAAACGCATATTGCTGGTCTTACAAGCTTTGCTTGTAAGACAATTATTGTAGAGCAATAAAAATAAACCACTGGCTATGCCGATGGTGACGATTCAAAATTGTAAATCTGTATGATTAGGCTTCAAGGCTCGTTTCTCTCCCCTCGCGGAAGATGGGGTGAGAGGGAACAAGAAAAAGGTCCAGTGGACCTTTTTCCCCGCTCACCGACCGAGGCAGTTCGCTGAAAGCGAAGCTGCCGAGACCTTGAAGCTGTGGATTCGGGGCTTCCGAAGGAAGCCAAAAAAAGAGATATGGCTCTTTAGAACCATATCTCTTTTTTATCTTCCTGCGGAAGATGGGACTTGAACCCACACGTTCGCAATGAACACAAGATCCTTAGTCTTGCTCGTCTGCCAGTTCCGACACTTCCGCATGCAATTTAACACTGCCTATCTATCATAACAAATAAATCGACATTTGTCAAATGTTTTTTGAAAAAAATTAAAAAAATTTCAGAAAAGATTGATCAGTACGGAAAAAGCCCTGAATTAGAGCTTTTCACTATCTAATACTTCCGAGATAAGTTCCACGCATCGGGATACGTTTCCGCTTAAGTAGAGATATCCCATCAATGCTTCGAAGCCGGTTGCTCGTCTGTAGTCTGCGACAGAGGCATTTTTGGCTACAGAGTGAGATTTGGCATTTCTACCTCGCTGGTATACCGCCCGTTCTTCTTCGCTTAGATATGGAAGAATTTCTTTTATAAGAAGAGATTGACTTCCGGCATTGACTAAACTGCTGGATTTTTTGTGCATTTTCTTGACATTTCCTCTGTATTTTTCTACGATTAGGGACCTTATGATGATTTCAAACACAGCATCGCCTATGTAAGCCAAGGTTAGAGCTGATAATTGGGCAATATCACAGTCCATCGGGCCGTAGCTTTGGTGAAGTAGATTTAGTATATCATTTTCTGAATAATCGATTTTGTTGTTGTTATTTTTCAAAATAATTGCATCTCCTCATAAAAAAATGTCAAAAAAATCAATTTTGACACAACATTGTCATAACTATACATTATATTTTAAAAAAAAACTAGATATAAGTCAAGTTCTAGAAAACGTGACGTGCTTGGCTGGTTTATATCTTGGCACTCGAAAACATGCGGGAAATCAAGACTTGGAGAGAGAGTTGGTTTTATGTATAATGTGCGTAAAATCTGTGAAATGTTCCTTGCATAATTTGTTGAAAAGTGCTATAATTGTTTCGTGTATCGCTATAGGGGGAATGAGCGTTTTTTCCTCCATAGCAAAATTTATATCAAAATAGGAGGTATTACTGATGAGACAGAACAAACAGACATTTCAGAGTTTGAAAAAGGTTCTTGCATTCATGTTAGTGTTTGCTATGGCTGTTTCAACTTTGGCTGTATCATCAAACTCTGACGCTGCATCAAAGAAAGTTAAGAAAGTAACTATCGGTGCAAAGAAAGGTGTTGGAGTACTTGTACTTAAGAAGGGACAGAGCAAGAAGCTTAATGTTTCAGTAAGTCCTAAGAGTGCAAACAAAAAGGTAACTTACAAATCAAGTAACAAAAAGGTAATTAAAGTATCTAAGAAGGGTGTCGTTAAGGCTGTTAAGGCTAGCGGCTCTGCAAAGATTACTGTTACTTCAAAGTCAAACAAGAAGAAGAAGGCTACTATCACAGTAAAAGCTGGTAAACCTATTACAAAGATTGGCATTAAGTCATCCGCAAAGGTTAATTGGTCAAGTGCCAACCCAGTTATTACTACAAATCCTAAAACAGGACAGAAGACAAAGACATACCCTAGCTTCTCAGCTACTACTAAGAAGACTAAGGGAGCTTTCACATTCATGGCTGGTAGAACTTTGACTGTAAAGACAAACATTACACCATCAAAGGCTACATATAAGTCACTTAAGTGGAAAGCTAACAAGTCTGCGCTTAGAGTAATTTCGTTTGGTTCATATGCTAAGCTTACAATCGACAAGAAGTACGGCGGAAAGTCATACAAGGTAACTGTATCAGCTAAGGACGGAAGTGGTAAGAAAGCTACATTTAAGGTAAATATCACTAAGTTCGTTACTGACAAGACTCCAGCACCTACAGCTGCACCACTTACAGGTAAAGCTACTGTAGTTGAAGACTTTGAATCATATAAAGTAGGACAGGCATGGGGAAGATATACAGCAGGCGGATATTCTAAGTCAGGACATATGACTGTAGTAACTGACCCAGAGAATGCAAAGAATAAAGTTCTCCAGATTAAGTATGATGGAGAAGAGCAGGCATTTGACTATGCTCCTGTATTCGATGTTGATCTTTCTAAGCTGAAAGACCAGGAGGGTGCTTCTACTGCATCTAAGACGCTTGGTTCATACTCAGGTGTTCGTCTTGACGCCAGAGTAGTTGGAACAGGTGGTTCATATACAAGATATAAGAGAATTTACTGCTACTTTGATAAGGCAGGTAATATTAAATCAACAGACTATTTTGCCGCTAACGACAACAAGTCAGGTTCAGCTCACGTTGACAAAGATGGTAAGAAGGTAGCAAAGGGTGCTGCTAACGAAGAGAAGAGACTTAGATTTGGTATTGAGAACAGCATGGCTACAGGTACAAAAGATGAATACGGTATCAAGTTGTGGAACGGTACAGAGTCTAAGGAATCAACATATTACTTCCCATTTGCTTATGAGAGCAACTGGAGTGATGATGATGTTAATAAGCAGTTCGGTAAGGACTCTTGTACATCAGGATTCAAACTCAAGGATGGACAGACTATCGGAGGCAAAGCTGTTAATGTTGGATTTGCTACAAGATCATTGTCTATCGATCAGGGTGTTATCAAAGAGTATGATGATACTCTTGTTAATGATAAGAAGTTCGATGTTGTTATCGGATCAACTTATGATGGACTTCCAAGTTATAAGGCAACAGGTGTTAATGTAACACTTTACATTGATAACGTTCGTCTTATCGAGGAGGATATCCCTGTTAAGGCTATCAAGATTGATGGTGATTTGGCTGAGGTTAACCCAGGTACTGCAAATACACTTAAAGTTGCATATACACCTGCTAACACAAGCCAGAAAGAGATTGCATGGTCAGTAACAACTGATGCAGCAAACAAGGATAAAGTAACAATCGATGCTTCAGGTGAGCTTAAGATCGCAGAGGATTTCGTATTCGGCGAGGGTAATGCTGATAAAGAAATCACTGTAACAGCTACATCAAAGGCTAACAACAAGCTTGTTTCAAGCAAGAAGATTGTTGTTAAGTATGTTGCTCCAGCAGATTCTGATTTGATTCTCGATCCACTTGGTATGAGAGCAAATGATAAGGTTGATACTGAGGGTGTTGTGATTGAAGCTGCTAAGGATGCTGAGGGAAATGATTGTGTAGAGTACAAGTTTACAAAGAACAATCAGTCAACATTCATCGAGCTTCCACAGTCAATTAACCTTAACTTGTATGATGCTGTTGAGGTGAAGGCATATGCTCCAGCACAGATGACATTGGAGTTGTTCCCAGAAGAGCTTGCTGCTAAGATGGCAGAAGGTGTTGATTGGTGGGATGCAGACGTATTCGGAGCATCTGCACAGACATATCCATTCTACCTTGGATCACATGCATTAAGACCAGATCATGATGTATATGATCAGGCTGAGGTAGCTAAGTGGGAAGCTGCTGGTTGTACAGACATCAAGGAAGACGACAAGGGTGTTAAGTACATTCCTAAGGGAACAGCACTTGGAGATATCAGTACAGAAACTGGTGTATTCAAGGTTGCAGATATTGTAAAAGCAGGTAAGGATATCACTAAGATTAAGTACTTGAGACTCGGAACAAACAAGATTCCTACAGGTATTTACGATGAAGAGAAGGATGAGGATGATTGGACAAAGGTTCATTACTACATCTATAGCATCAAGTTTGTAGCTAAGAAGGGTAATGATGCAGCAAGTGGATCAGCAGTTTCTGGTTCAAGTGTTCAGTAAGCATTCTTCGTGGGAATATTTTAATATTCCAAAACTCCAAACTTGTTTGGAGCTGAATTAAGAAAATAATATTAGTAATTTCGCGGAATGTTCTGGCTTTTATAGTCAGGCATTCCGTAGTCCATAAATATAATTGATCTATTAGATTAATTGATGGAGTTATTACTAGATTATTTAATAAAATATTTTATAATGGAGGGAATAGTTTTGAAGAAGAACTACCAAAAGACAATTGCAAAAGCAATGGCAGTTGCTATGGCAGCATCTCTTGTTGCTACAGTACCAGCTGACGCTGATGCAGCTAAGAAAGTAAAGCTTAGCAAAAAAACTGTAAAAGTTGCTGCAAAAGCAACAACAAAAGTAACACTCAAGAATGTTAAGAAGAACAAGATTAAGAGTGTTAAAGTAAAGATGTCCAAGAAGGCAAAGAAGATTGCAAAGGTTTCTTGGAAGAAAAAGTCTGTTAAAGTAAACGTTAAGGGACTTAAGAAGGGTACAGCTAAGGCTACTCTTAAAGTAACACTTAAAGGTGTTAAGAAGGCTACAAATCTTAAGTTGACTGTTAAGGTTTCAGCTAAGAAGGCTACAAAGCCAGCAGCAACTAAGGCTCCAGCAGCTTCAGCAGCAGCAGCTTCAAAGGCTCCAGCAGCTTCAGCAGCAGCAGCTTCAAAGGCTCCTGTAGCTTCAGCAGCAGCAAGTGCAGCAGCAAGTGCAGCTCCTTCAGCAGCAGCAAGTGCAACTCCTTCAGCAGCAGCAAGCGTTGAGCCAACTCCTGTAGCTTCTAAGGCTCCAGTTGTAACAGCAGCACCAAAGGTTGCAATGGTACAGGATAATGTTGTTACATTTGGCAAGGAGACAACAGGTGAGTATGGACAGGTTACATTCAATGAGGATGGAACTGTTAACTTTAAGACAGATAAGCCAGCTGATGAAACAGGAGCAGTTACAGGTTCTGTATTTAACAACGGATGTGTATTCTACCTTTCACCAGATAAGAAGAAGGTAAGCCTTGAGGGATATCAGTACATCAAGCTTACACTTAAGCTCAGCGAGACTTCAGTCAACTCTGAAGGAAAACCTATGGAAGTATCTATGATTACTTTCTCAGGTGGAGAAGATCCAGGAAATTACTGGGATAAGCATGATACATGGGGAACAATGGTTGAGTCTAGACAGAACGCTGATGGATCAACAACATATATCTACCCAGTTAATGATGAGACTTTCTCAGCTGTTAAGAAAGCAACTGCAGTAGGATTCCTTATTAAGGCAACAGACTATGTTGGTGATTATACAGGAGAAGAGCCATATAAGGCAGCTGAGGCTACAGTATATGGATTCTCATTCAGCAATACTCTTGAGGATGAGGCTGAAGAGACAGCAGCTCCTACAGCAGCTCCATCAAGCGAGCCAGTTGTTATTGAAACAGGAGATGTAGAGACAACTACTACAGAGACTGAGTCTTCAGAGACAGCAGCTCCTACAGAGGCTCCAGCAGCAAATGTTGTTTCATCTGATGTAAACTATGATGTTACAATCGCTGCAGGTACAGGCCAGTACAGCGGATATGTTGCATTTAACATTTCTGACTTGCTTGCTAAGGTTCCAGAAGGGAAAATTGTAACATCAGTTAAGATTTATGGTACATCAAACTCTAGTGCACTTTTCGCAAACTTGGTAAATAAGGAAGTTGAAGGTGCAGACCAGTATGGTAACTTTGCTAATAAGTTCGGTCTCGATGAGGCTGCTTTGACAGCAGGTGCTGAGCTTACTGTAAAGAGTGCATGCAATCTTGGAAAAGCTACTACAGGAACAACAAATCTTGTATTCCAGAACAATGCATCTCCAGAAAGTGACATTGTTGCTAAGATTACAAAGGTTGAAATTTATTTTGGCGATGCTGATGCTGATGTAAAATAATTTCAAGCAAAGTATATAAAGTAATTCAAGGTGCATATGCATGCATATGCACCTTTTTTTCAAAACTAGGGAATATAACAAATATATTAAATTGTTTGAGCCTATGGAATGCGATACAGCTAGTGCGCAGTGGGCTTTAAACGGAAGGGCAGAGTTAAGATAACACTAAAGAGTAAGCCGTTAGGCGAATAATCTAGGAGGGTTCATATGAATAAGAATATGAAAAAAGCTATTGCTAGCGTGGTTGCAGCAACTTTGGCTGTATCACTGTCTAGTGCTCTTGGCACATCAGAAGCAGATGCTGCTAAGAAAATTAAGCTCTCAAAGAGCAAAGTGACACTAAAGGTTGGAAAAACTAAAAAAGTTAAAATCAAAAATGTAAAGGCAAAGAAGATTAAGAAGTTGACTGTAAAGTCAAGTAAGAAGAAAGTTGCCACAGTTAAGAAAAAAGGCAAGAATGCATTTGTAATTAAAGCTGTAAAGAAGGGATCAGCCAAGATTACTGCAAAGGTAAAGGTTGGCAAGAAAACTACTACTTTGAAAGTTAAAGTTAAGGTAACAGCTAATGATTCAGCTTCATCAAAATCAGATGATGCAACAACAAGTGCAGCACCAAAAGCAAGTGATGCGCCTGCAGCGAGTGGCGCTCCAGCAGCAAGTGGTGCACCTGTAGCAAGTCCAGATGCAACTGCAAAGGCAAGTGAAGCACCTACTGCAGAGCCTACACCTACACCAAAGGCTAAATTTGAGAATTACGAAGAGAGCTTCGACAATGGCCCTGGTGATTGGGTTGCAAGATTCAGTACAGAAGACAGTGAGGCAGAAGGCCTTAATACAAGAGTTGAAACTCTTGAGTCAGAGCCAGGTGCTGATGGAACTGGAAAAGCAATTGTAATGAGAGACAGAGTTAAGGGATGGAATAGTATTGGTATAGATTTCACCAACGATGTTGTTGAAGGTGGTTCATATCAGGTAACATTCTGGGCTAAGGTTCCTAATTCAGTTCCAGAAGATGATTTTGAAGAAGAAGATGTGATGAATCTTCGTGTTTCTGGTGGATATAAGTTTGAGGAAGATAGCGACGAGACATACTGCAACTATCCAGCAGATACAGATTATAAAGTATACAAGAATAAGTGGACAAAGTATACAGTAGACTTTACTGTACCAGAGGCATTTGCTTCTTATACTTTCTACTTTGAGACAAATGGATATGGAAAGATTGATTTTGCAATCGATAACGTATCAATCAAGAGAACAGCAGTTCCTAAGTCATTTGATCCATCTTTGCCAAATCTCAAGGATGCATATAAAGAGGTTGGATTTAATAGACTTGGTACAGCAGTAAGTTATGATACATTGTTGAACAAGAACAATCTTGAGTTTGTAAAGAAGCACTTCAACAGTATTACTCTTGGAAATCAGATGAAGCCTGATGCTTTGTTGACAAGAGCTACATTGGAGATTCCAGAAGAGGAGAAGGCAAACTTCTCAAGCGTAGTTGACTATGCTAAGTCAATTGGATACTATATTCCAGATGATTATGCAAACTACGAGTGCAACAAGGATAAGGATGGAAATCTTCTCGTTCCTGAGATTGATTTCAAGACTGTAGATAAGATCCTTAAGATTTGTAAGGATAACAATCTTGGACTTCGTTATCATACATTTATCTGGCACCAGCAGATGCCTAAGTCATTCTTCACAATTGGCTATGTTGACAATAATGACAAGGTTAAGGTTGATGATGTTGTAACTGATAAGGATGCTCTTATGAGTCGTGAGGAATTGTATATCAGAACAGTTATGCAGCACCTTATGAACAATCCAAACTCAGATGTAATCTATGCTATGGACGTAGTTAACGAGTTTACACACTGCAGAAACGAAGGTGGAGATAATGTATTGAACTCACATAACTGGTGGAAATACGCATTCGGACCAGACTTCGATCCAAAATCTGAGTATGTAAAGAAAGCATTCGTATATGTATATGATGAGCTCAAGAAAGCTGGTAGAGAAGATAAGGTATCACTTATCTACAATGACTACAGCACATATGCTGGAAATACAGCAGAGCAGATCATCGATCTTATTAATTCAATTAATACAAAAGATGATATCAACCCATATGGAAAGGTATGTTCCGGTGTTGGTATGCAGAGTCATATGAGTACTCAGGTAACTACAAATGATATCTCTAGTACAATTAAGAAGTTTGCTGATCAGGGATATGAGATTCAGATTACAGAGCTTGATATTGTAGATCATACAAAGCAGGATATTGCTGAGAAGGATGCTGCTATCGCAGAGGCATATTACAAAGCAATGGAGACATATATCAAAGCTAAGAAAAATGGTGCGAATATTTCAACAATCGTTATCTGGGGACTTACAGATGCGACAAGTTGGCTTGATGGACAGCGTCCACTTCTGTTCGGTACAGATATCTCTGATGTTAAGGATGCATTCTTCAAGGTTATTCAGGCCGCTGAGGATAACAAGTAATCAAATTGCATAGTTCTGAACAAAATGCAATATAACTAAAATATTATAACCCGTGATTATTCCAAATTTAAGGGATGGTCGCGGGTTTTTTCATACCATGCTATTGCAATTATTGTTTTTTTATGGTAAAATTGTATAGTGAAACTAGAGAAAATGTCAGATTTTTATGCAAATTTGACATGAAGCTTAGGCTTTGTAGTATTTGAAAATATAAAGTCTAAAGAAATCTATTTGGAGGGTTATATATGCATAAGACAATCAAGAAGACATTGGCCAAATCTATGGCGTTTGCTCTCGCTGTAACTATGGTGGGAACATTGAACGTATCAGATGCTGATGCTGCTAAGAAGATCAAACTTAGTAAGAAGAGTGTTACACTCAAAGTTGGCAAATCAAAAACTATTAAAGTTAAGAATGTAAAAGCCAAAAAAGTTAAAAAGTTGACTGTTAAATCTTCTAAAAAGAAGGTAGTGACAGCAAAGAAAAAAGGTAAGACAGCTTTTGTTGTAAAGGCTGTTTCCAAGGGAAGCGCCAAGGTAACAGCAAAGGTAAAGGTTGGTAAGAAAACTACTACCTTAAAGCTTAAGGTAAAGGTCTCAGCTAATGCTGCCAAAAAGGGTGGTTCTCAATCAACAGAGACTAGCAAGCCTGCGGATTCAAGTGCATCACCGGCTGCATCTGGAGCGCCTTCAGCAAGTGAGACACCAAAAGCAGGAAAGGAGACTGCCACACCAGTTCCAACAGCAACACCTGTACCAGACAAGAGATTCACAAAGCTCGAGGAGAGTTTTGATGGTCCCGTAGATGCAGATGGAAAAGTTAACGGATGGACTGCTAGATGTAATCCTGATGATAACAAAGAAGCTGGATTAAATACCAGACTCGAGATACTCGACGAAGGTGTTGAACCGGGAAGTAAGTCAGTAGTACTTAGAGATAGAGCAAAGGGATGGAATGGTATTTCTATCGACCTTTCAGATACAATTACTGAAGGTGGAACTTATAGAGTAACATTTTCAGCTAAGGTTCCTAATGATGTATCAACAGATGACTTCGAAGATGATGATGTATTGAATCTTCGTGTTTCAGGTGGATATCAGGTAGAAGAGGACACAGATGCTACATATCGCAACTATCCTGCAGATACAGATTATCCAGTATATAGAACAAAGTGGACAACTTATACAGTAGAATTTTCTGTTCCGGATGCTATGTACTCATATGAGTTCTACTTTGAGACCAATGGATATGGTACAATTCCATTTGCTATTGACAACTTAAAGCTTGAGAGAATTGCGGTTCCTAATCCATTTGACCCAACTCTTCCAAGCCTCAAGGAGACATATGGAAAACTTGGATTCGAGAAGTTCGGTACAGCTGTATCATATGATACACTTCTCAATAGTAATAACATGGGATTCATCAACCACCATTATAACAGTATAACACTTGGTAACCAGATGAAGCCGGATGCTATGCTCACTAGAGAGGTTCTCAAGATTCCTGCAGAGGAAGCTGATAAGTACAAAGATGTAGTTGAGTATGCAAAAGCACTTGGATACTATATCCCAGAGGATTATGCAAACTATGATTGTAACAAGGATGCAGAAGGAAATATTCTCATTCCTGAGATTGACTTTAAAACAACTGATAAGATTTTGAAGAAGTGCCATGATGAAGGAATTTCAATGCGTTATCATACTCTTATCTGGCACCAGCAGATGCCGAAAGCATTCTTCACAAAGCAGTTTGTAGATACACAGGTGTCATCCGACAAGGAGAAAGATGATCCTTCAGATGTTGTAACAGATAAGGATGCTCTTATGAGTCGTGAAGAGCTTTATATCAAGACAATCATGGATCATGTCATGAGCAGTCAATATTCAGATGTTGTATATGCAGTTGATGTGGTTAACGAGTTTACACATTGTACAAATATTTCTAAGCAGATCGGTTCAGATAACTGGTGGAAGTATGCATTTGGAGAAAACTTTGATCCAGAATCTCCATATGTAAAGAAGGCGTTTGTATTCGCATATGACATTTTGAAGAAGCATAACAAAGAAGATAAGGTATCACTCATCTATAATGATTATGATACATATGCACCAGGTACAGCTGAGCAAATCATCTCACTTATTACCAATATAAATAAGAAGGATGATATCAATCCATATGGAAAGGTATGTGCCGGTGTAGGTATGCAGTGTCACTTCGCAAATGCACATGGAACTGCAGCAAATCTTGCAACAACACTTAATAAGTTCAAAGAGCAGGATTATGAGATTCAGATTACAGAGCTTGATATCACAAATCAAGGTACAGTTACAGAGACAACAACTGATGAAGAAAAAGCTGAAATCAACAAGAAGGTTGCTGACAGCTACTATGACATCATGACAGAGCTTATCAAAGCTAAGAAAAATGGTGCCAACATCAGAGCAATTGTCATCTGGGGACTTACAGATGTGACAAGCTGGAGAGCTGAGAGTCTTCCACTTCTCTTTGGTACAGATGTATCAGATGTGAAGGAGGCATTCCATAAGGTTATTAAGGCCGCAGAGGATGCTTCTAAGTAATTAGTTCTCACATATAAAAGTGTAAAATGTTCCGGGGGGTCCGTCTTTCTAGACGGGCCTTCCTTATAATCAGAAGTGAGAATTTTGAGCGAAAATTTTTCTTGCATTCACTTCTTCTATATGGTAAAATAGTTTAGATAGAAAAAAATGGTAATAATATATTTCATAATAGATACTTGGAGGTAGATATGAAGAATTTTATCAAAGAGTTTAAAGAGTTTGCTCTTAAGGGCAATGTAATGGATCTTGCAATCGGTGTTATCATTGGTGGCGCATTTACTGCTATCGTGACAGCATTTACTGAAGATTTTATCAATCCATTACTTAACATGATTGGTGGAGCAGAGTTTGGTGGAAGAATTCCACTTCCATTTGGTCCAGCTGGCAATGCATTGCTGTGGGGAGATTTTCTCTCATCAGTAGTTAACTTTCTTATCGTTGCATTTATTCTTTTCCTTATGGTTAAGGGACTTAACAAGCTTATGTCTATTGGAAAGAAGGAAGAGGAAGCTATCGCGACAACTAAGAAGTGTCCATTCTGTAAGACAGATATCAATATCAAAGCGACACGTTGCCCACACTGTACATCAGAAGTTCCATTGGAGGACGAAGAGGCCTAAGGAGCTTATATACAAGCAAATAATCATAACCCAGTCATTTGATTGGGTTATGTCTATGTAATATTGAAGTTTAGTAGATTATACCAAGGAGGACAAACAAATGGCAAAAAGAACAGATATTCACAAGGTGCTCATAATAGGTTCAGGTCCTATTATTATCGGACAGGCTTGTGAATTTGATTATTCGGGAACTCAGGCGTGTAAAGCGCTTAAGAAACTTGGATATGAGATTGTATTGGTGAATTCTAATCCAGCTACAATCATGACAGACCCTGAGACGGCTGATGTAACTTATATCGAGCCACTCAACGTTGACAGATTGGAGCAGATTATAGCTAAAGAGCGTCCAGACGCGCTTCTTCCAAACCTCGGAGGACAGTCAGGACTTAACCTATGTTCAGAGCTTAATAAAGCGGGAATATTGGACAAATACAATGTTCAGGTTATCGGAGTTCAGGTAGATGCCATTGAGCGTGGAGAAGATAGAATCGAGTTCAAGAAGACAATGGACAAACTTGGAATTGAGATGGCTAGAAGTGAAGTTGCTTACTCAGTTGAGGAGGCGCTTGATATAGCTGATAATCTTGGTTATCCGGTTGTTCTTCGTCCAGCATACACCATGGGTGGAGCCGGCGGCGGACTCGTATATAATAGAGAAGAGTTAAAGACAGTATGTGCACGTGGCCTTCAGGCTAGTTTGGTGGGCCAGGTGTTGGTAGAAGAGTCAATCCTTGGTTGGGAAGAGTTAGAGCTTGAGGTTGTTCGCGATAGTGAGAACAACATTATCACAGTATGCTTTATTGAGAACATTGATCCACTTGGAGTTCATACAGGTGATTCATTCTGTTCTGCACCTATGCTTACTATTTCAGAGGAGTGTCAGAAGAGACTTCAGGAGCAGGCTTACAAGATTGTTGAGTCAGTTCAGGTAATCGGTGGAACAAATGTGCAGTTCGCTCACGATCCTGTGACAGACAGAATTGTTGTAATAGAGATTAATCCTCGTACATCTAGATCATCAGCACTTGCATCGAAGGCAACCGGTTTCCCAATTGCCCTTGTATCTGCTATGCTTGCAACAGGTCTTACACTTAAAGATATTCCATGTGGAAAGTATGGAACTCTTGACAAGTATGTCCCAGATGGAGATTATGTGGTAATCAAGTTCGCTAGATGGGCATTCGAGAAGTTCAAGGGTGTTGAAGATAAGCTTGGAACACAGATGCGTGCCGTAGGTGAAGTTATGAGTATCGGTAAGAACTTCAAAGAAGCTTTCCAGAAGGCAATTCGTTCTTTGGAGACAGGAAGATACGGACTTGGTCATGCCAAGGATTTTGACAGCAAGAGCAAAGAAGATCTTTTGCAGATGTTGATTACACCATCAAGTGAGAGATATTTTGTAATGTATGAAGCTCTCAGAAAAGGTGCAACAGTAGAAGAAATATTCGAGATAACAAAAGTCAAGGAATATTTTATCAACCAGATGAAGGAACTTGTTGAAGAGGAAGAGCTCATCGCAAAGAACAAGGGAAATGTTCCGGCAGATGATATCCTCACACAGGCTAAGAAGGACGGATTCTCAGATAAGTACCTCAGCCAGATTACTGAAGTTCCGGAAGAGGATATCAGAAATAGAAGAATTGAGCTTGGTGTAGAGGAAGCATGGGAAGGTGTTCACGTAAGTGGAACAGAGAACAGTGCTTACTACTACTCAACATATAATGCAGAGGACAAGAATCCTGTTAACACAGACAAACAGAAGATCATGATTCTCGGTGGAGGTCCTAACAGAATTGGACAGGGTATCGAGTTTGATTATTGTTGTGTTCATGCTGCAATTGCATTGAAGAAACTTGGATTTGAGACCATTATCGTTAACTGTAATCCTGAGACTGTTTCAACGGATTATGATACATCAGATAAATTGTACTTCGAGCCACTTACCCTTGAGGATGTGCTAAGTATTTACAAGAAAGAAAAGCCAGTTGGAGTTATCGCTCAGTTTGGTGGACAGACACCACTTAATCTTGCTTCAGAGCTTGAGAAAAACGGTGTTAAGATCCTCGGAACTTCTCCATCAGTAATTGATTTGGCAGAGGACAGAGACCTCTTCAGAGAGATGATGGAAAAACTTGAGATTCCTATGCCTGAGTCAGGAATGGCTACAACTGTTGATGAGGCAATTGCGATTGCTGAGAAGATTGGTTATCCTGTTATGGTTCGTCCTTCATACGTTTTAGGTGGACGTGGAATGGAAGTTGTATATGACAATGACTCTATGACAGAGTACATGAATGCCGCAGTTGGCGTTAC
Organism: Eubacterium xylanophilum ATCC 35991; assembly: GCF_000518685.1. Lineage (GTDB taxonomy): Bacteria > Bacillota > Clostridia > Lachnospirales > Lachnospiraceae > Eubacterium_F > Eubacterium_F xylanophilum. Next base: position 231,856 of record NZ_JAEB01000001.1, read on the forward strand.
TCCGGATAGACCAATCCTTATTGATAGATTCCTCAGTCATGCTACTGAGTGTGAAGCTGATGCTATCAGCGATGGAAAGCATGCATTTGTTCCAGCTGTTATGGAGCATATCGAGTTGGCAGGAGTTCACTCAGGTGATTCTGCTTGTATCATTCCATCAGTTCATATTTCTGAGGAAAATGTTAAGACAATCAAAGAGTATACACGTAAGATTGCTGAGGAGATGCACGTTAAGGGTCTTATGAATATGCAGTATGCTATCGAGAATGGCAAGGTATATGTTCTTGAGGCAAACCCAAGAGCGTCTCGTACAGTACCTCTTGTTTCAAAAGTATGTAACATCAGAATGGTGCCACTTGCTACTGATATTATCACATCAGAGCTTACTGGCCGTACATCACCGGTACCAGAGTTGAAGGAGCAAAATATTCCTAACTACGGAGTTAAGGAAGCTGCATTCCCATTCAACATGTTCCCGGAAGTTGACCCTGTTCTCGGACCAGAAATGCGTTCAACAGGCGAGGTTCTCGGATTATCTGCTGATTACGGTGAGGCATTCTTCAAGGCTCAGGAAGGTATTCAGTCAAAGCTTCCGCTTGAGGGAACAGCACTTATCTCTGTTAATAGAAAAGATAAGGAAGAGGTTGTTGAAGTTGCAAAGAGCCTTGAGGCTGATGGATTTAAGCTTCTTGCCACAGAGGGAACATATAATATCCTTACAGAAGAGGGAGTTAAGGCTACTAAAGTTAAGAAGTTATATGAGGGCCGTCCAAATATCAATGACATGATCACTAACGGTGATATCGATTTGATTATCAATTCACCAGTTGGAAAGGATAGTGTACATGACGATAGTTACCTACGTAAGGCCGCTATCAAGGCGAAGATTCCTTATATGACAACTATTGCAGCTGCTAAGGCAACAGCAAATGGTATTCACTATGTTAAGACTCATAAGGATGGCGAGATTAAGTCATTGCAGGAGCTTCACAGTGAGATTACTGATAAATAATTGTTTTTAATAGAGATAATTATAGGAGCATGTAGCTGGCTACATGCTCCTATTTATTGTCTTACGACCATAGGGAGTAAGACCAGCAATATGCGTTTCCAAATATGGTGATAAAGAGTATTCAGTAAAATAGCCCTTCGCCGTTTGGCGAAGGGCTATATATATTTTTTTATAGAATATTATGCTTTAAGAGTATCATAAAGAGGCTTTACTGTTGGGTAAATCTCCTTGAACTTCTTGTACTTAGCATCATACTTAGCTGCGATAGCTGGATCTGGGTTAACAGAATCGATAACCTTGACAATCTTGTTGGCAGCTTCTTCAACTGATGCATATTCTCCGCATGCAACAGCTGCAAGCATAGCTCCACCAAGTCCTGGACCTTCTTCGCTCTCGATAATGTTTACTTTGATGTTGAGAACATTTGCGATAATCTTTCTCCAAAGTGGGCTCTTAGCTCCACCACCGCAAATCTTAGTCTCATCAATCTTGATTCCAAGATCTCTAGCAACTTCAAATGAATCACGGATGGCAAATGCAACGCCTTCAAGAACAGCCTGTGTCATGTCAGCTCTTGTTGTGTCCATTGACATTCCGATGAAGAGTGCTCTTGCATCTGGATTGTTGTGAGGAGAACGCTCACCCATGAGATATGGGAGATAATAAACGTTGTTTTCGCCAAGTTTATCATCTGTGATAGGTACCTGCTCTGCTGGGTAATCCTTTGTTCCGATGATTTCGTCCATCCACCACTTGTTGCAAGAAGCGGCACTGAGCATACATCCCATAAGATGGAAGTTTCCGTCAGCATGTGCGAATGAGTGGAGTGCGTTGAACTTGTCTACGCCAAAGTCCTTGCTTGAGATAAAGATTGTACCTGAAGTTCCGAGTGAAATATTACATCCACCATCACCAACTGTACCTGTTCCAACTGCAGCAGCGGCGTTGTCGCCGGCACCGGCAGCGATCTTACAATTAGTTGTGAGACCGAGCTCAGCTGCAGCAGCCTCTGTCATAGAACCAGTGATTTCGTAGCTCTCAAAAAGCTTTGGAAGCTGTTCTTCCTTGACAGAGCAAATCTCCATCATTTCTTTCGACCAACATTTATTCTTAACATCCATAAGGAGCATTCCTGATGCATCTGAGTAGTCACAGCTGTGAACTCCAGTCATCTTGTATGCGATATAATCCTTTGGAAGCATGATCTTTGCGATTTTAGCAAAATTTTCCGGCTCATTTTCCTTAACCCATAGAATTTTAGGCGCAGTAAAGCCGGCAAATGCGATGTTAGCTGTATACTCGGATAATTTATCTTTTCCGATAACATCATTGAGATAGTTAGTCTCTTTTGTAGTACGTCCGTCGTTCCATAGAATTGCCGGACGGATAACGTTGTCGTCTGAATCGAGGATTACGAGACCGTGCATCTGGCCGCCGAAGCTGATTCCTGCAACCTGATCTTTGTCAAATCCGTCTGTTAACTCCTTGATACCCTCAACAACTGCATTCCACCAGTCCTCAGGCTTCTGCTCTGACCAACCTGGATTTGGGAATGAGAGAGGATATTCCTTTGATACGATGTTTTTGATTGAACCGTCTGCTTCCATCAAAAGAAGTTTTACAGCAGAGGTTCCAAGGTCAACACCAATGTACAACATAATTAATTCTCCTTTGGTAAAATATTTGTTTTATTAAATCACACAGGACTTTCGTGAAAAATATCCCGCACCGATTGAACGGTGTAGTGAAATTCTCTAGCCGAAAGCCCTGCAATTATTGTCTAATTATGCAAATGGATTCTCTGTTGGATAAAGTACGCCTGCTGGCTGATTGTATCCAATCTCATTAACATCTACACCGATGTACTTGAATACTTCGTACAATGTCTTTCCGAAGTGTCCAAATGCAACAGCACCATGGTGAGGATAGTTGCCCTCGATAAGTACGTGACGGTAGAAACGTCCCATCTCTTTGATAGCGAAGATACCAATTGAACCAAATGAACGTGTTGCAACTGGAAGAACTTCACCGTGAGCGATGTAAGCACGAAGCTTAGCATCTGCTGTACTCTGAAGACGGAAGAATGTGATGTCTCCTGGGGCGATATCTCCTTCGAGAGTTCCGTTTGTAACCTCTTCTGGAAGTGAACGAGCCATGATCATCTGGTTCTTCATCTCGCAAGCACTCAACTTGCTTGAGCATGTATTTCCACAATGGAATCCCATAAATGTATCCTTCATTGTGTAATCGAATTTGCCCTTGATATCCTCATCATAGATATCCTGAGTAACTGTATTGTTGATGTCAAGAAGAGTAACTGCATCGTTACTTACAACTGTTCCGATGTACTCTGAAAGTGCACCATAGATATCAACCTCACAAGATACTGGAATTCCACGACCTGTCAAACGGCTGTTTACATAACATGGTACAAATCCGAACTGAGTCTGGAATGCTGGCCAACATTTACCTGCAATGGCAACATACTTACGATATCCCTTGTGCTCCTCGATCCAATCGAGCAATGTAAGCTCATACTGAGCAAGCTTGTTAAGGATCTCAGGCTTCTTGTTACCTGCGCCAAGCTCTTTTTCCATATCAGCAACAACTTCAGGAATACGAGAGTCTCCCTCATGTTTGTTGTATGCTTCAAATAGATCAAGCTCTGAGTTCTCTTCGATTTCAACACCCAAGTTGTAAAGCTGCTTGATTGGAGCATTACAAGCAAGGAAGTTAAGTGGACGAGGACCGAAACTAATAATCTTTAAGTTTTCAAGTGCGTAAACTGCCTTTGCAATTGGAACAAACTCATGAATCATATCTGCACACTCCTCAGCAGTTCCTACAGGATACTCTGGGATATATGCTTTTGTATTACGAAGCTTGAGGTTGTAGCTAGCATTGAGCATACCACAGTATGCATCGCCACGTCCCTGGATAAGTCCACCATCTTTTGATGTCTCCTCAGCAGCTGCTACGAACATCTTAGGTCCGTCAAAGTGCTTTGCAAGAAGAGTCTCTGAGATTTCTGGTCCGAAGTTTCCAAGATATACGCAAAGTGCGTTACATCCTGCCTTCTTGATATCTTCAAGAGCCTGAACCATGTGAATCTCGCTCTCAACGATACAGATAGGACACTCATAAATCTCTGCTGCATCATACTTCTTTGCGTAAGCTTCTACCAAAGCTTTACGTCTGTTTACAGATAGTGTTTCTGGGAAACAGTCACGGCTAACTGCAACAATTCCAATTTTCATTTCTGGCATGTTATTCATTTTTCATAACCATCCTTTCGCTATTTAGTTTTATACTTACATATACTGTAAATAAATTTTCTTCTTATATTACACCATTTATGCGTAATTAGACACAATATTATTGTACTCGAAATCAAGGAAAAATGCAATAGAAAGAATTGATTTGAGGAAAAAAAATCCCCGCTCCGAAAAGAGCGGGGGAACGTACTTAACAGTAGGAATTAAACATCATGCCAGAATACATTGAAGATTCATATGAATTTCCGATATCATTCTGATGCAAGTGCGCGTAGCTGTATACACTTTTTTCAACATATTCCATTGGATTCATACTCATGTACTCACTTTTCTCTTTGAGCGCCTGCATAAAACCAGTCGGAACCTCGAATTCACGATCCTCTGAGATGCTTAGATAACCGCCGTCGACGACATCAAAGCCACTGGAAAAAAGTTCCTGCGCGTAATCTGATACTAGGTCACGAAGTTCAGCGCCTGGACGAGAAGGTCTGTTATGTGCTTCACCATAAGCATCGCTCTTATGGAGCAGTTCATTGAAAAGACTTGCAGTCTTTTCGGCATATGCTCTGGTTGATTCCGACTCTCCATCTAGAACATTCTGTGCTGCTTCACCAATCTCGATGGACAACTCCTTGACATCAAGGGCATAGTCCCTAGTCTGGCTGGAAAGTCGTATCATGGCAAGAGGGTTTGAATTGTTCAGAGAAACAATTGACTTGTACTTCTCTTTGAGCTGCCTACGGTTATGAACACTGCTTTTAGGAGACACATCAGGGATGTGACCGCCGATGTACAAATTGTAAGCTTCAACCATGATATCACCACCTTCCTCAGATATGGGCACAAACCGAATATAAGTATTATCCGGGCTTCCATGATATTGTATTGTGCCTAACATTTGCGCCAAAAAATCCTACTACTACAACTTTATTATACTATGGCTGAAAAGAAAATGCAAATAAATGTAGATTTTTGTCATAAATAAAAAAAAAAAACTCTTGACAACCCCACATGGCATGATATATAATGGCATTGTTGTGCGGATGTGGCGGAACTGGCAGACGCGCTAGATTTAGGTTCTAGTGGGTAACCCCCGTGCAGGTTCAATTCCTGTCATCCGTATTGAATAGCAGGCCACGACTGATTAAGTCGTGGTCTTTTAACATTTTGTATTGTCATGAAAAGAGGTTTTGTGATGACTAAGAGAGAAATGATGACGACGGTTCCGGTTCCGAAGTTGATTGTTAAGCTTTCAATACCAACAATCATTAGTATGTTGGTTACGGCTATTTATAATACGGCTGATACATATTTTGTTGGGAGAATTTCCACAGAAGCCACGGCAGCTGTAGGACTTGTTTTTTCAGTGATGGCTATTATTCAGGCCATGGGATTTTTCTGCGGTCACGGTTCGGGAAATTTTCTGGCGAGAATGCTTGGAGCCGGAAAGATGGGAGAAGCCAATATGATGGCATCAACCGGTTTTGCACTGGCCTTTATCGCGGGAGTTGTGATTGCGATAATTGGCAACATATTTGCAGAGCCTATTGCATATAAGCTCGGTGCAAATGCAGATACCATCAGCGATACCATAGATTATATGTCTGTAATTCTCATGGGGGCACCATTTATGATGGGGCAGTTTGTGATCAACAACCAACTCAGATTTCAGGGAAGCGCAAGTTTGGCTATGGTTGGACTCATGTCAGGTGCAGCTATTAATGTGATTTTAGATCCACTCCTGATTCTCGTGTTTCACATGGGAGTGAGAGGAGCCGGAATTGCCACTATTTCCGGACAGATATTAAGTTTTTGCGTTTTGCTTGTCATGAGTATGAGAGGCGAAAATATTCGGATAAGATTTAAGAACATCAAGTTTTCAAAACATTTTTTCAAGGAGATTACCAATGGTGGGGCGCCGTCTTTGCTCCGTCAGGGACTAGCTGCAATCGCGACACTTCTTCTCAACACATTTGCGGGAATGTACGGAGGAGCAGCGGCCATTGCGGGAATGTCGATTGTCACAAGAGTGATGATGATGCTTGGATCTGCCTTGATAGGATTTGGGCAGGGGTACCAACCGGTTTGCTCATTTAACTATGGTGCGGGATTGAAGGAGAGAGTTAGAGAAGGTTACTTTTTCTGCTTGAAATGGGGCTTGCTTTTTTTGGCTATCGTGGGAATATCTTGTTTTTTCTTTGCGCCTGAGGTTGTCAGATGGTTTAGAGATGATGACGCCGTTGTGGCAGTTGGAATAGTTGCACTTCGATGTCAGGCGTTGGTATTGCCGTTGATGGCGCCGATAGTGATCAGCAATATGATGTTGCAGTCCATAGGAAAAGGAGTAAAGGCGAGTATTGCAGCCTCTGCGAGAAATGGAGTTTGCTTTATTCCTGTCATACTTATTCTCCCGAGTCTGCTGGGGCTTACGGGAGTGGAGATTGCTCAGACTATAGCGGATATTATGGCATTGGGAATAACGCTTCCTATGGCATTTAGTGAGTTGAATAAACTAAAAAATTAAAAGGACCTTAGGGTCCTTTCTTTGCGGAATCGCATATTGCTGGTCTTACTCCCTTTGGTCGTAAGACATTTGATCGGAATCGCATACTGCTGGTCTTACTCCCTGCGGTCGTAAGACATTATGTCCCCTGCAACCGCGCATTCCTCCTGCTCGGGTCTACTATAAATAAAACAGAGATGCCGGTTATGCAACTGACTAGGCCAGAAGCACTCTCCTCGAACAGGGGACATATTAACAAATTATTTACCGCATACACTGCAAGGTTCATAACCTTGAGATTTTGCGTCTTTCAAGCTGATTTTATAACAGCTTGAGCTCAAGTAACGACAGCCTTTGAAGTGATACTTCTTACCGGTTCTGGTGATATATACTGTTGAGCCGGAAGTAGACGAAGTGTCGCTTGTCTTCTTGCTGACCGTTCCATTTTTATTGGAAGTATAATTACCGGATGAGCTGTTGTGTTTTACCGCTTTAAAGGAAAAAGAAATCTTTTTTCCATTGGTCTTTGCGATGATGCAGCCTTTCTTGTCGGTGCGGTATACCTTTTTTGCAAACTTATTTGCTCGGTTGAGAACAAATTTATCCGGGTGACCATAGCTATTTCGCCCCACTGAAAAAATAGCGACTCCGTACTTTGAAGTGAGAGCTTTTTTCTGGAAAAGCACGCCGTTAGCTGTGTCTGATCCGTGGTGGGATATTAGATATATATCGGATGAAACATCGTATCCGGCTTCAAGGATATCGCCTTCTACACGGGCTGTTGCATCTCCCATATAGAGAAATGTTCTGCTGCCGTAGGTCACTCGCATTACGATGCTCGCCTCGTTTTTATCTGTGGTGCTGGCATCAACGGACAGAACCTTGCCGGAACAACCCTTGCCCAGCTTGATTTTGTCTCCCGTGGAAGGAGTAATCTTCTTTACGTTGTAGTCAGATATGGCGCGGACCATTTTTTTGTAGCAGAGCGTGGAAGATTTTATCCTTGGCATGATGATTTTTTTGACTTTATACTTGGCTATTATGTCGCCGGCGTTTTCCATGTGATCGGCATCCGGATGAGATACGATGAGTGTATTAATTTTCTTGACTCCGAGTTTTTTTAACTGCTTTTTGAGTTCATCGTACTCGCTCTTCTTGCCTGTATCAATCAGGGTGTTTTTCTTGCCTACCTTGATTAGCTCGGCATTTCCCTGGCCTACATCTAGGTAGGCAAAGGTTGCCAGAGAAGCGGCCGCTACTGTATTGTCAAAACTCTCACCATGCCACTGCACAAATGGCATGGTGAGAGCAAATATAATCATTAAACTAAATACTCTCTTGGATAATTCCCTTTTCATATTTATCACCTTTTCTAATCCTAGTAGGCATTTTCGTTGACGAAGCCCTTGACTACGGTGAGTAAAAGAATCTTGATGTCAAGCATGACTGACCAGTTTTCAATGTAGTAGAGGTCGCAGTCCACGCGAAGACGAATAGATGTGTCACCGCGGTAGCCGTTGACCTGAGCCCAACCTGTGATTCCAGGGCGAACCTGGTGCTTGACCATATATCTTGGAATCTCTTCCTTGAACTTCTCCACGAACTGAGGCCTTTCCGGACGAGGTCCCACCAGGCTCATCTCCCCCTTGAGAACGTTGAAGAACTGTGGAAGTTCGTCAAGGCTTGTCTTTCGAATTATCTTTCCTATAGGAGTGACGCGAGGGTCGTTCTTGGTAGTCCAACCCTTCTTCTCCTCAGATTCCTGCTGAACCGCCATAGAGCGGAATTTGTACATCATAAATGGTTTTGAATGAATTCCTATGCGCTCCTGCTTGAAAATCAGCGGACCATCACTTGTGGCCTTGATTATGATGGAGATTACCAACATTGGAATTGAGAATAGGATAATGGCACACAGTGAGCCGACGATATCCATTGCTCTCTTGACAAATTTGTTAAATGAATTGGTGAGCGGAACATTTCTCACATGTATAACCGGCAAACCATCCAAGTCTTCAGTGTAAGGTTTTGTGGGAATGACGTTGTTGTAGTCGGGGATGAACTTTGTGTGGACACCGGATTTCTCCGTGATTGCCACGATTCCCTCCAACTGGTTGTAGTTGTCAATTCCCAGTGTGATGGCGATCTCGTCATAGGAATTTGTGGCGAGAATCTCTTCAAGGTCTGAGACGTCGCCGATTACCTGGATATCACGATATGACTTTCCATTTTGCCTGGAGTCGTCAAGGATTCCGTGAACTACATATCCCCACTCAGGATGGGAGAAGATACGGTCTATATAGGCCTTGGCTGTACGTCCGTATCCAACCAACAAAACGTGCTTGAGGTTGTGTCCCTTCTTGCGGAATTTCCTGAGGATTGTGGTTATTGCAAGGCGGAAGAAGATTTCAAAAGAAAAATTCAGCGCCACGAATATCAATATAAATAGTCTGGCATAGTTACCGCTTTTAATGAAGTAAAGGGCAGCTGTGCAATAGAGGATACCTACAATATTTGCCTTAAATATGTTGATGAGCTGAGCTCGTCTGCTTGTAACTCGCTTGGGATCATACAGATGGAAAAGATAGTATGATACAACGTAACAAGGTATGAGCAGTGGAAGCATCTGCGCGTATTGCTTAAATGTTCCGTAGAGCCCGATTGGCTCATCGATAATCCTTAGTCGAATTAAGACACTGTACTCCTCGTCAAATCTCAATATATATGATAAATAAAATGAAAGTACCAATATGCTTATGTCAATGACAAAGCGAAGCACATTGAGTAACTTCTGGTTTCCTTTGATCAAAGTTCTAGCCTTCCTTTCAAAATTAATGACATTCCTCTATATAGTATAGTATATTTTTCTGATTTAAACAATATGGGTTCTTAAAAATTGTCTTACGACCATAGGGAGTAAGACCAGCGATATGCGTTTCTTAAAAAAACCTGCCTTAGTTGAAGAACTAACTTCAACCAGGCAGGAGAAAATAGAAAAAAAATGATAATTGGCAAAATTATCTGTGAAATCAAAATCGTCTTTGATTTCTTACAAAAACAATTTTAACACATTTTTGACATAATTTCAATAGCGAACTTCTTTTTTAACCGAATATTTTAGAAATATTCACAAACTTAACACAATTTGACTCTATAATCGTTATTGAGCTCGATTAATAGGGGGATGAAAAGTAGATAGGAGGCAGTAAGATGGATAATAACGAGTTTGAAAAGAATGATCAAGATGAATCATTAAATCAGGGGGAAAATCAGAGTCAAGGGACTGTGAATCAGGATATACAGAGCCAGAACGCAGGGACTCAGGGAAGTGAGAACCAGGCAAATCAGCAAGCTGAATCGCCTTCGGAACCACAACCTATGCCATCTCAGGATAATATTTATCGCTATCAGAACGTGAATGCCACGAGTGATAGAGAGAGAAGTACTTCTGATAATAACAATAGAGATAACAACAACAAGGTGCCGATTTGGGCAAAAGTTGTTCTGTCGGTAGTTGCACTTATAGTAGTGGGATGTATGTGCTTTTTGGGCGGTCTCGCTATCGGTGATACAGTAAATCAGAGCCAGGATGCTATATCTTCAGTTAATGGCGGCAACAGTAATGGCTCGGGATCGGGAGACCAGATTAAAGCGGTTACAGGAGCTGCTATAGCAGGTGCTGGTACAAATGATGTTTCGGGCATTGTTGAGAGAGTTATGCCATCGGTTGTGGCTGTAAATGAGACGAGCATCAAGAAGACTTTCTTTGGAGAGTATCCTTCAACCGGTGCCGGTTCCGGATTTATCGTTAAGCAAGACAAAGATGAGCTTCTCGTCGTAACCAACAACCACGTAGTAGAGGGTGCCGACAAGATTTCAGTAAAGTTCTGCGATGACACATCTGCAGAGGCTAAGATTAAGGGAACAGATGCAAACTATGACTTGGCTGTTATTACAGTTAAGCTCAAGGGATTAAAAGATTCTACCAAGAAAGCAATTCGCGTGGCATCGCTGGGACATTCGGATGATGTCAAGGTTGGACAGATGGCTATCGTAATTGGTAATGCTCTTGGATATGGACAGTCTGTAACTGTAGGTTACATCAGTGCTAAGGATAGAGAAGTGAAGATGCAGAAGGACGAGTCAAGTAATGATGTTGTTACGAGAAAGCTACTTCAGACCGATGCAGCTATCAATCCAGGTAACAGTGGAGGCGCGCTTATTGATGCCAACGGAAATGTTATAGGAATTCCTTCTGTAAAGCTTGTTACAACGAGCGTAGAAGGTGTTGGATATGCCATTCCTATGAGTCAGGCGATTCCAATTATCAATGACTTGATGGACAGACAGGTTCTCGATGAGGACGAGAAGGGATATCTCGGAATCACAGGAAAGAATATCACGGACGACATTAGCCAGGCTTACAAGATTCCTAAGGGAGTTTATGTATATGAAGTTTCTAAGAACGGCGCTGCTGAGAAGGCGGGCATCAAGAGTGGAGATGTAATTACCAAAATCAATGATTACGAAGTTTCTACGATTGATCAAGTTCAGAAAAAGGTCAATAGCATTAAGGCGGGAACAAAGGTTACAGTTGTTGTCATGAGAAGTGATAATGGCGAGTACAAAGAGAAGAAGATTGATGTGGTTCTCGGAGATGCAAGTGATATCAAATCCCTTGGGGGAACTGAGAACAAGCAGAATCCTGGTAATTCACAGGGTTACGGTTCTGATGGATCAGGAAGCTCAGATGGCTTTGGTGGATTCTTCGGCGGCGGTCAGGAAGATGACAGCTATGGAAGCCCATACGGCGATTCTGACGGAAGTACACAGATTATACCATGGTAATACCTTGATGGAATAATATACAGTTTGAAGCTCTTATGATGAATCTGTGCGGGAGAGTGTCTCTTCGCAGCTGGATTTTGTGATAGGAGCTTCTTGCTATTGTAATATTTTTCAAACAAGGTTATAATAGGTATTAGTTTCACGATTAATGGAGGAAAATATATGAATGATAACAATATAAATGACATTCACTCAGACAAGGACAATAATGACAATAATACCAAAAACGACGGTTATCAGCGCGTTTGCATGATATGCCACAGGCCGGAGAGTGAGACGTCCGGCATGATACAATTTATGTCCGGCATGAGTGTATGCAATGACTGTATTCAGACTCTTGTTGACAAGAATACCACCAATGGGATGTTCGACCCGTCTAAGAGTAATTTGAATATGAGCGATGTCATGAGCTTTGTCTATGGCAATCAGTTCAACAAAGTAAACCCACCTAGCGATGTCCAGAAAGATGGCGAGAAAACTGAAATGAGTACAGTTGATAAAGCAGGTGAAAATGTTCCGACAGCCGGTGAAGAAACTGAAAAGTCTGCCCAACAAAGCGAAGACAAATCCGATAGTGATAAGAAAAAAGGATTTGGCGGAATATTTCCCAATATTGAATTCATCCCCTTTGGGGGACCGTTTATGGGACTTGGCGACGACATGCAGGAGCGCATGAAGATTAAGCCTAAGAAGAAAAGAGTCACTAAGAATCAGGAGTTGCTTGAGACTCTTGACATTAGGAATCTTCCTGCACCCCATGTAATCAAGGGAAATCTTGATGAGTATGTCGTGGGTCAGGAATATGCCAAAAAGGTGATTAGCGTAGGCGTTTATAATCATTATAAGCGAGTTCTTGCGATGCGTGAGCTGGAGGAGAAGCTTGAGAATAGTGACGATCCCAGTGCGGTGGATGATGTTGAGATTGAAAAGTCCAACATGCTCATGCTTGGACCTACGGGTAGCGGTAAGACTTATCTTGTGAAGACTTTGGCAAAACTTCTTCATGTTCCCCTTGCCATAACGGATGCAACCTCCCTCACTGAGGCGGGTTACATCGGAGATGACGTGGAGAGCGTGGTTTCAAAGCTTTTGGCCAATGCTGACAATGATGTGGAAAGAGCAGAGTCAGGTATCATCTATATTGATGAGATTGATAAGTTGGCGAAGAAGGAAAATGCGAAGCAGAGAGATGTAAGTGGAGAGTCGGTTCAGCAGGGACTCTTGAAGCTTCTTGAGGGAGCAGATGTGGAAGTTCCGATAGGTGCAACCAACAAAAATGCCATGGTACCTATGACGACAATCAATACGAGCCATATTCTATTTATATGTGGCGGTGCATTTCCTGGGTTAGATAAGATAATTAAGCAGCGATTGACTAAGCACGGTGGCATGGGATTTGGAGCGGATCTAAAGGACAAGTATGACGATGATCGGAATATTTTCGCCAAAGTTGAGACGGAAGATATCCGTTCGTTTGGCCTTATACCTGAGTTTATCGGACGTCTTCCAATCGTATATTCCTTGGAGGAGATGGATGAAAATCTGATGGTTGAGGTCTTGACAAAACCAAAGAATTCGCTGATTAGACAGTATCAGAAACTGTTTGAGATGGATGAAGTTAAGCTTGAGTTTGAGGACGATGCTCTTCTGGCTATAGCCAGACAGGCGGTCAAGAAGAAGACAGGTGCCAGAGCTTTGCGCTCGATAATTGAGAAGCATATGCTCGAGATCATGTACGAGATTCCAAAGGATGATTCCATAGGCAAGGTGACAATTACCAGAGAGTATATCGAGGGCAATGGGGCGCCAAAAATCGAATTGAGAAATAATTCAAAGTAAAGGAGAATTTTTATGATAGCAAAGAAAATGGAAGGCCTTGTAAAGGGCAGCAGTGTTATTAGAGCGATGTTTGAAGAGGGAAAGAAAATGGCGAAGAAATATGGTGCAGAGAATGTGTATGATTTCAGTCTTGGAAATCCAAGTGTGGCACCACCGGAAGATGTCAAAAGAGCATTTGTAGAGGAAGTCGAGAATGAAGATCCAACTTTCCTTCATGGTTATATGAGCAACACGGGCTATGAAGATGTAAGGGCTGCTATTGCAGAGCATATCAATGAGCTCCACGGCACAAAGTTCGACGGTGGAAATATCATTATGACAGTTGGTGCAGCGGGAGGCCTCAATGTTGTTCTGAGAAGTTTGGTTGATCCGGATGACGAGGTAATGGTAATTGCACCTTACTTTGGCGAGTATGATAACTATGTGGCTAATGCCAACGGCAAAGTGGTTGTTGTTGCACCTAATCCACCATCATTCCAGCCTAATTTGGATGAGTTTGAGGAGAAAATCACAGCGAGAACTAAGGTTGTTATAATTAATACTCCTAACAATCCTACAGGTGTAGTATATTCTGAAGATACACTCAAGAAGATGGGAGAAATCCTTGAGGCAAAGGGCAAGGAGTTCGGAACTGATATCTATCTCTTGTCAGATGAACCATACCGTGAGTTGGTATACGACGGAGTAGAGGTTCCATATGTGACAAAGTACTATGCCAATACTATTGTTGGATATTCATACAGTAAATCTCTTTCTCTTCCCGGCGAGAGAATTGGCTACTTGGTAATTCCGTCAGAGGTTGCGGATTTTGAGTCTGTATATGCGGCATGTGGCGTTGCAACAAGAATTCTTGGATTTGTAAATGCGCCTTCTCTTCAGCAGAGAGTTATCATGAAGTCATTGAAGTCTTCAGTGGACGTATCAATATATGAGAAGAACAGAAATCTTTTGTTAGATCATCTCAAAAAGCTTGGATTTGAAGTTGCTACACCTTCCGGAGCATTTTACCTATTTGTAAAATGTCTCGAAGAGGACGATAAGGCATTTGCAAACAAGGCCAAAGAGGAAAATATTCTCGTGGTTCCGGGAAGCACATTTGGATGCAAGGGATATGTTAGAATTGCATACTGCGTTGATTATAAGATGATTGAACGCGCTTTGCCGGCGTTTGAGCGCCTTGCAGCAAAGTATAAGTAAAGTGGAAAATAGGAGATGATAAAATGTCAAGTAATAATACAGATAATGTCGTCACACCGGCTTTTGTGAAAAATTTCCGCAAAGTGACACCCTATACACCGGGGGAGCAGCCACAGCGCAAGGTTATAAAGCTAAACACCAATGAGAATCCATATGGACCCGCTCCGGGAGTTGAAAAGGTGAGAAATGGCATCGATATCGATGTTCTGAGATTGTATCCGGAGCTTGAATCTGCCTCTCTCTCTGCGGCCATAGCCGAGTATCACGGAGTTCCATATGAGAAAGTTTTTGCCGGAGTTGGCTCGGATGATGTTCTCTCTATGGCGTTTCTTACTTTCTTTAATTCGGAAAAACCGATTGTATTTCCGGATATCACATACTCATTCTATCCGGTTTGGGCTAATGTGTACAAAATTCCTTATAGAGAGATTCCTCTGAAATCCGATTTTACAGTGGATGAGAATGATTATTTTTGTGAGAATGGTGGAGTGGTAATCGCCAATCCCAACGCGCCTACTTCCATATCTATGCCTCTCGACAAAGTTGAGAAGATAATTCGTGAGAATAGGGACGTTGTAGTTATCATAGATGAGGCTTATGTCGATTTTGGCGGCGAGACAGCTCTTGGGTTGGTGGATAAGTATCAGAATTTGTTGGTTGTCAGAACATTTTCGAAGTCAAGATCTATGGCTGGTGTGAGAATCGGATATGCTATTGGAAGTGAGATACTGATCAAAGCTCTGAAGGATGTAAAGGAGTCTGTGAATTCCTATACGATTAACACGGAGTCTATCAAGATGGGTATCGCCTCTATTCAAGATGAGGATTACTTTGTAGAGAAAGTCAATCAGGTTGTGGAGACAAGAAAGTGGACCGCGTCAGAACTCGAAAAACTTGATTTTAGGGTGCTTGACTCTTCGTCCAACTTCCTGTTCGCCTCTCACGCTAAAATGCCTGCAAAGGACATATTTGAGCGTCTGAAGGAAAAGGATATATTTGTCAGATACTTTACCAAAGAAAGGATCGACAATTATCTTAGAATTACCATTGGTACCGGGAAAGAGATGGAGTTGTTTATCGAAGCCTTAAAAAGTATTATAGAATAAAGGACTGTCGCACTAAGATAATCTAAAAACAAGAAGTGACCAACCGACTTGAGATATGGCGCATTTGTACCAAAGTCTCTCGCTGGTTGGTCACTTTTTTTATTATATATAAGTTTTAGACTAAAAAAGACCGCCAAAAACTGACGGTCGAATAATCTCTGGGCTAGCTGGATTCGAACCAGCGAATGTAGGAGTCAAAGTCCTATGCCTTACCCCTTGGCGATAGCCCAATATTCATAATAATCCCAAATAGGAAAGGGTGGGTAATGGGATTCGAACCCACGGCCTTCAGAGCCACAATCTGACGCGCTAACCAACTGCGCTATACCCACCATAATCGTGTCAGGAGGGATTCGAACCCCCGACCCACGGCTTAGAAGGCCGTTGCTCTATCCAACTGAGCTACTGACACATATTTGTTGAATATACTATCTCCTCAATAGGCGGTAAGTATTAAAATATACATCTCTGAATAGTTCTTACTACATCCAAAAATGTAAAAAAGCGGGTGATGGGAATCGAACCCACGTATCCAGCTTGGAAGGCTGGTGTTCTACCATTGAACTACACCCGCATGGACTGCCGTGTTTACAGCAATGAAATTTTTAAAATGTCGAATGTAATGGAATCATATACTTCATGTTCACATTAAAGTCGGGGTGACAGGATTCGAACCTGCGGCCTCCTGATCCCAAATCAGGCGCTCTAGCCAAGCTGAGCCACACCCCGTCACGACATTTTTTTGTGTGTGTTTTGTCACAACGCAATATCAATATTATCATATGGATTTTGTTTTGTCAACTTATTTTTGAAAAAAAATTTAAAAAATTTCAAGTTTTTTTGTCAGGAGCACAGAAAAGCTCCATTTTGCGCGGCTTTTTATGAAAAATTTGCAGAATATTCTGATTTGTGATAAAATAGTTTAGTAACAGCCTGCGGGTTTGCTACATAGATATAGTAAAACTATGGAGGAACACGATGAAAGTTTTTAATGAAAAGGAAATGGAAAAGGAGAAAGAAATGCAGGTTAGGGAGACTAACCATGCTAGACTTCTCAAGATGTGTCCTATATGCGGATACCGCGAAGAGGTAGATGATTATAACAAGGATGACGAGATCTGTGAAAAGTGTGGAAAGAGCACATATACTTTTAGAAGCGTCAAGAGTATCAGGAAAGTATTTGTAGGTGAACTTGAGAAAGAGCGCAGAGAGAAAGCAGAGAGAAGACCTAATCGAGATAGAAGAAGATAGTGCTTGGGAACTCAGTGTGCGAACATTTTTCTTTATATCTTATAAAAATACAACATTAGGAGAATGTTATGTCTAAGAAAAAATCCAGTAAAAATAACATAACTAAGAATGTCAGGAAGCCGGTTAAGGCAGAGGTTATGCCTAAGGAGGACAAGAGTATTCTGTCGCTCTTGCCAATTATCTTTGCCCTTGCTGTGATACCGTTGGTGGTGCTGACTAAGGATTATACAACTAATCTGACGGGATATATCTGGTTTCAAGCTACAGAGATTAATCAGATTGATTCCTTTGAGTATACTAAGAGTGTTCTGGTCATTATTGTGGGCTTGATTTCAGCCATAATGATTGCCAGCAGGATGCTTGGATTGTGGGGCAAGAAGAGTGTGCTGGAGGGAAGAGATAAGCTTGTATACATATTTGCGGGTATATATAGTTTATTTGTGATTTTATCATCCCTATTTGCAAAGCAGAAGGATTTGGCATTTGGAGGCGGAGGCTACAATCAGTGGCAGTCTATGTGGGTACTGCTTGGATATGTAATGCTTTTTTTGGCCGCATATACGGTTTTGACAAGTGAGCATAAGGTATATACGCTGCTCAAGTGTTTCATGGTTTCTACGGCCGTTATAGGGCTTGTAGGCGTATTGCAGACTGCGGGGCATAATCCTCTTGCGTTTGAGTTTATACAGAAGATTATGACTAGCCAAAGTAGCGTTAACAAGATATCGTTTAGCCAGGAGTTTTCCCAGGTCATACTGACTTTCAACAACCCTAATTACAGTGGTGTATACCTGTCAACGGTGATACCTTTGGTGGGGGCGATTGCCTTCATACTTCCGAAGGAGTTGGAGGGAGTCAGTCACAAGTGGATTCTATCACCTGTTTTTGCGGGAATCGTGGAAGCAGAGCTACTTGTGTCTCTCGTTGGAGCGGAGTCCTCTGCATCTGCCATCACCTTGGCAGTTTGTATAATTATAGCTGTGGCAACTGTGACAATCATAAAAATATCTACTATGTTGACTGACAAGATCAAAGTTTTCGCAATTATAGGCGGGGCAGTGATTGTGATTGCCATAGGTCTTTTTGGTGCGGTGAATTCCACGATAGGAAAGCAGACCCTGGCGAAATTCAAAAAAGGAGAGAGAGATACCCGTAATCTTGTGAATATGGTTAACAATAAAGATAATTCCATATGGGTCGAGTTCAGGAACGGCGAGACGTTTACAGTATATCCGCAGGTTACTCAAAGTGGAGAAGTGTCTGGCTTTACAGCTAAGGATGCAGGAAAAAAGGACTTGGCTATGAATTATGATGAGTCCAAGTTTGAGTATTCTGTAAATGATGATAGATTTAAGGCGATCAAGTTTAAGGTGATAAACTTTAATTTGGACAATCAGATCAAACCGGGATTTAAAGTTTTGGATGAACCCAATGCCATAGAGTGGAATTTCATGGTGAATGAAGGAAAAGTGCAGTATTTCACTCCTTTTGGCAAGTTTATGAGCCTTCACAAAGTTGAGAGATTCGGTTTCCAAGAATCAGAGAACTTTGCAAGTCGAAGAGGTTATATTTATTCGAGAAGTATACCGCTTTTGCCAAAGTACTTTTTTACAGGTGTCGGTCCCAACTCGTTTATCATAGCATTTCCAAATGATGATTTCGTGGGAAGCAAGCGTGTAGGAGGAAAAACTAAGCTGGTTGATAAACCGCATAATATGCTTCTTAACACTTGGATAACTACAGGTGGAATTTCATTTATAGCTTATGCCATGTTATGGATATTGTATATTATAGGTTCGGTGAAAATAGTCCGAAAATTTAGACTCAAAGGAGCCATGGCCAAGATTAGTTTTGGACTTATGCTGTCAGCTATAGGCCATGCAATCGTAGGAGTAACCAATGATCCGGTGGTTGGAACTCAGCTAGTATACTGGATACTCCTGGGATGTGGATATGCCACTAATTTTATTTTATCAAAGACTCATCAAGAGACGAAATATAATCATTAAATATATAATCCATTATGGAGGCGGCTCCTATTATCTCACAACCGTAGATAAAGCCGTCTTCTATTTCTTGTTGCCTAATTATCTGAACGACACAGTTAAGAGAGTCGTTTTCACACAGAGTGAGCTTGGCATTAAAGTAGTAACCGACAGGAAGAACGCTCTGGGTCTTAAAACCAATTCCGCACTTTGAAATATCGATTATAGTAATAGGGGCATGAATGTCCTCAACGCGTTCATTATCCTGTTTAAAAAGCGATGTGATTTCTAGAGATAGAGATGCTGGCCACCTCTTTTCACGTCTCATTTCTATCATTTAAAATACCTCCTTTAAATTATATATTATCTGACAATAATATATACGGCAAAGATAATATAAAACACCACGAGTATGATGCCTTCTTTGCGCTCTAATGTGCGCTTTGTGGCGCTGAATATAAACATAAATATACTTACTATAGCAAGTAAAATAAGATCAAATAGGTTGTCTCGCTGGAAGGTTAGCGGACTGATAGTCGAACTAATACCGATGATTAGTAAAATGTTAAAGATGCACGAGCCAACAGCATTTCCAATTGCCATGTCGACTTCGTCTTTCTTGGCGGCAACAGCTGAGGTTACAAGCTCAGGAAGACTAGTTCCGATGGCACAGATGGTAAGTCCTACAAGGGTTTCGCTCATTCCGAATGTAAGAGCTATAGTTGTTGCCGAACTAACTACAAAATCTCCACCAAATTTTACGCCGGCAACTCCGACAATGATAAATATAAGGCTCAACCAAAGTGGCCTGGTTGGAGTGTTGCCATCATCGTCGTCTCCTGAATTCTTGCGAGCTTTCTGGGCGGATCTAATCATCATTATGATGAAAACAACAGCCAAAACCAAAAGGATAATTCCATCTACTCTTCCGACTTCCCAGCCAATTGCTCCAAGTACAGCGAGGAGAACAGCGGTTCCGATGCATATAGGGATATCTCTTTTTATTGATTCCTCACTGACTTTAAGTGGAACCAGTATTGCGGCGAATCCACAGACAACCAGAAGGTTGAAAATATTCGAACCGGTTATATTGCTTATGGCGAGTGAGTTCTTCCCCTCCAATGAGGCGGATATGGAAACCGCCAACTCCGGCAAACTAGTTCCCAGAGAAACTATGGTCAATCCGATGATGAGTGAAGGAATCTTCATCATCTTAGCTACATTAGAGCTACCCTCGACAAATATATCTGCTCCCTTAATCAGGAAGACAAATCCTAAAAGTAGTATTCCTATTGATTTAAGTAATTCAAGTGTCATCGTATAAATTTCTCCTATTTTGCTCCCGATCCTCGGAAAACCTGAAGAACGGTATTTATTAATATTTTCACATCGAGTCCAAGGCTCCATGTGGTTATGTATTTGACATCAAGTTCTACAACTTGTTCAAAATCAGTTATATCACTGCGCCCACTTGTTTGCCAAAGCCCGGTGATGCCCGGTTTGGAGTTGAGGCGAGCCTTGTGGTGCGGTTCATATTGCAAGTACTCATCCATTGTAGGTGGTCTGGTTCCCACTAAACTCATATCTCCGAAAAGTACGTTGAAGAACTGTGGAAACTCATCGATGGAATATTTTCGAATAAAACGTCCAATTGGTATTATTCTTGGATCGTTGGTCATCTTGAACATAAGTCCATCGGCTTCGTTCTGATCCATTAATTCTTTCTTGCGTTCCTCTGCATCTAGGTACATGGAGCGGAACTTATATATTGTAAATCGGCGGCCGTTCTTGCCGACTCTTGTCTGCTTGAATAAAATTGGTCCGGGTGACTGTATAAAGATAATCGGTCCAAATATGATTGCAAATATAATAGCCATAAGGCTACCGACAATCCCTCCCAATATGTCGAGAGTTCGCTTGATGATAAGTTCTCCGGATGAGGCGAGTTTTAGGCCTGTGGTGAGAACATACTGGCTACCAAACTTCTCTATGGTGCTCTCGTCTCCGGAATCAATATTGGCAATCTGTGCATGTACAACAACACCGATGCTTATAAGGTTCGATGTGAGTTTGCCCCTGTCCTCAGGAGACATCTCCGATGACAGCAAAACACTGTCCACAATATTGTTAAGAAGGTACTTTTCTACCTCGTCAAAGCCACAAACAATCGGAATTCCGTATATATGCCCTTCGGCTATCATGGCATCTAAGTCATCGTCATAATCTTCTAGTTTGACATTAAAAACATCTGAGAAGATTATCTGTTTGTATGATGCGATATCTGTCAACACAACACCGATAGGCTGATATCCCCTGTGGTTTTGCACATCTTGGACTGCATTAAGTACAGTTTCAAGGGCTCGCTTCTTGTCGGTTATAATCAGGATGAGCTCATTGTTAGGGTTGTTAGCCAATTTCTTGCGGACGTGGTGCTTGAGCAAACATCTTCCAATCGCGCAAGTTGTGAGCTGAGTTGCCAGATATATTGACATGGTTTGTCTGGATAACTGATCTGACGTCTTTGTTAAAAAGAAGAATATAATGGCGAAACCGAACAAAAGCAAGCAGTGAGTGAATGTATTCCAGATTTCGCGAAGATAACCTCTTCTTATAACATTCTTGTAACTCTGGGAAAACAAAACAATCAACAAATCCAACAACACCAAGATTAATGCGGTGTTTAGGTAAAAACGGTTATGTAGAAATGTTCCCCACTCGTGTCTCGTTGAGTATCCAAGATATAGTGAAAATAGTGTACAGACCTGGTCAAGTATTATAAAGTCAAGGTGCTTGTACCACTTCTTTTTTTGCTTATTGTACATTAAACCCCATTCCTTTTTGAAAAATATTTTGTGCAAGTATCTTTATTATAGTACATAAGACTAAAAAAAGCAAGGACGACAAAACTTTACACAGGGGCTAAAATGTAAAGAAAAACAAAAATAAAAAATATAAAAAATTTATAAACAAATTGCGATAATTTTCGAAAATTTCAATCGGTTTTTGCTGTAAATACTATAACTATAAATAATCCTTTAAAGAATTATAAGCAAATGCTTATATGAAAAAATTACAAAAAAACACTTTATTTCTTCGAAATTTTGTGATATATTAACAAATAGGTATTGAGGAACTGAAAATGCGATGCAAATATTTGGGGAATATACCAGAATTCACATACCTGGTATAAACACATAAACTTGGACTAGGTATTCAATAAACCAAAGACATCGCAATAGAATATTTAGTCCACACGAGAGAAGGGAGGTTGCTTAATAAATGCAACTAAAGAAACTTATGGGGGTTGTAGCTGGATTGCTTTGCGCAGCAGCAATGGTATTGCCTACTGTGCCAACTAAGGCAGCAACACAGATCTACGACAACAAATCAGGAGTGATTGATGGTTATGACTATACGCTCTGGAAAGACTATGGTAACACCACAATGTCACTCTATGGTGGCGGCTCATTCGGATGTGAGTGGAACAGCATCGGTAATGCTTTGTTCCGTACAGGAAAGACTCTTGGAAGCAGACAGAACTATGCTTCATACGGAAACATCACATGCGATTATACATGCGACTACCATCCAAATGGAAACTCTTATTTGTGCGTTTACGGTTGGTCACAGAACCCATTGGTAGAGTACTATATCGTAGACAGTTGGGGATCTTGGCGTCCACCAGGAGGATCATCTAAGGGTCAGATTTACGTAGACGGTGGTACATATGATGTATATGAGACAACTCGTTACAATCAGCCATCTATCGAAGGTAATAAGACCTTTAAGCAGTATTGGAGTGTACGTACAAGTAAGAAGACAAGCGGACGTATTACTGTAAGTGATCACTTTAAAGCTTGGGCTCAGAAAGGTATGAGCCTTGGAAATCTCTATGAGGTGGCTTTGAATGTGGAAGGTTACCAGAGTAGTGGTTGGGCTACTGTATCAAAGAATGTGCTTACATTCGGTGGCTCATCAAGCAACAATAACAACAATAACAACAATAACAACAACAACAACAGTAACAATAATAACAATAATAACAATAGTAATAACAACAATTCTGGCGGATGGAATGGCCTTACAGTTCAGTGTGAGAACATGAATTTGGGCGGTCAGTATGCAGGCAAGATTAATTCACCATTTAGTGGTGTAACATTGTATGGTAACAATGATTCTTGCTCATATACACAGAATTTTGGATATGGTACACATGACTTCACATTGCGTGGATGCTCAAGCAATAACAAGCTTGCTAGTGTAGATTTGTACATCGGAAATCAGAAGAAGGGTACATTCTACTATGGAGATAATTATCCAGCATCTTACACAATCAAGAATGTTTCTCATGCACTTGGTGACCAGCAAGTTAAACTTGTTTGCAATAGCGATGACGGTACATGGGATGTGAACCTAGATTACTTGCAGATTAATTAATGATAATGATAAATCGGACATGATTTAACTTAATATAACCTGGTTGAAAGGGCGCTATTAGCGCCCTTTTTGAATATTAGGAATCGTGGGTTGTCACTTATTCTCTAATAATGTATAATAGTTATTGTGTCAATTACTTCATATTATAGAGAGGAAAGTGGAATGGAATTATTATATGAAAGCAACAGTTATCTGACTGAGCATGAGAGTGCGGTGTCGGAATGTTTTACAGAGGGAGATAAGATAATTGTTTCTCTTGAGGAGACAATATTTTTCCCGGAAGAAGGTGGACAGTACGCTGATACGGGAATTTTGAGGCTTGAGGGACTTGGGAAAGATATCAAGGTGCTAGATGGATTTTTGCGAGACGGCAAAGTATATCATGTGGTCGATGAACCTGTGGAAGTCGGCCTTAAAGTTTTGGAGGTTCTCAATTGGGGAAAACGCTATATGAGAATGCAGAACCACAGTGGCGAACATGTCTTGACGGGGACGATTCACAATTATTTTGGATATGATAATGTGGGATTTCATTTGAGTGATGAGGGACCTGTGACCATGGATGTAAGCGGTGTACTCACCTGGGATCAAATCAAGGACATGGAGAGAATAGCGAATACTATTATTCAGAAAAATGTTCCGATATCTTGTTATTATCCTTCGAAAAGCAAATTGAAGAACCTTGAGTACAGAAGCAAGAGCGGGATAGAAGGCGACGTCAGAATAGTCAGGATAGGTGAGGGGGATGAAGTTTATGACTATTGTGCTTGCTGTGCACCGCATGTGGCAAGAACGGGGGAGATAGGTCTTGTTGTGGTGCTAAGTGCGGTTAAGTATAAAGGGGGCATGAGGTTAGAGATATTGTCGGGCCAGAGAGCTGTGGAGTATACAAGAATGCAGTTGGATACTTTAAATGACATAGCTAAGTATCTCACCACATCTTCAGATGAAGTATTGAACTCTATCAGAAATTTACAAGCCAATATGGACAGGCAAAAAGAGTTAATAGGTGAGCTTGTCTGGGAGAAAATCAATAGTGAAATAGAGAAGCAAAT
The DNA here is from genome assembly GCF_000518685.1 of Eubacterium xylanophilum ATCC 35991. GTDB lineage: Bacteria > Bacillota > Clostridia > Lachnospirales > Lachnospiraceae > Eubacterium_F > Eubacterium_F xylanophilum. The sequence goes on from NZ_JAEB01000001.1 coordinate 256,364, forward strand.
TGCCGATGGAAGGCCCCTTCTCTTCCTCGATTATGACATAAATAATATAGCTATGAAAAATGCTTATAATAAGCTTAGCGAGAGTTTTGAGGGATATGTAGGTGTTTTTGTGGGAGATGATAATAAGGGATATAGGTTCAACGCAGGCAGCAGAGAACTGGATTCTAGGAAGCTTGCGGGGATTATGAGAGAGGAACTTGACGCCAAAGGCGGTGGAAATGAAGAGATGATACAGGGGCGTGTAGACGCACCCCGGTCGGCAATTCTTGATTTGATTGACAGAAGTAATTCAAAAGAGTATAATTGTATCTAGTGGGTTTTCCACTAGAAAGCGAAAGCAGTAAATTCGATAATTGAATGGAGGAAAAGTAAATGGCACGAACATTTGACGATCTTTTGAAGAAGGTTGCAGAGTGCAGCACTAAGAAAGTAGCAGTAGCAGTTGCTCAGGATGATGCGGTTCTTGAGGCTGTAGTTGCAGCAAAAGAGAAAAATATCGCAGAGGCAATTCTTGTCGGAGATAAGGACAAGATTGAGGCTATTGCAGCGGAGATGAAGATTGATATCTCTGATTATGAAATCGTTGATGTAAAAGATGATTATGAAGCAGCGCTTACAGCTGTAAAGCTTGTACATGATGGCAAGGCTGACATGTATATGAAAGGCTTGATTGATACCAAGTCATTCCTCAAGAGCGTACTTGATAAAGAAGTGGGACTTAGAACAGACAAGACTCTTTCTCACGTATGTATTTTTGACGTAGAGGGTCATGATGGACTTTTGTTCCTCAGTGACGTGGCATTTATACCATATCCTGACCTTGAGACCAAGGCAAATATCATTAGAAATACAGTTGAGATTGCGCATGCTTGCGGAATTGAGACACCAAAGGTTGCTCCACTTGCAGCTGTAGAAGTGGTTAATCCTAAGATGCCTGCTACTGTTGAAGCGGCAGAGCTCACTAAGATGTGTGAAGAGGGCAAGATCACCGGTTGTATCGTTGACGGTCCTCTGTCATATGACCTTGCAATTGATCCGGAGGCTGCGCGCCACAAGGGTGCTACAGATCGTAAGATTGTAGGAGATGCAGATGTTCTTTTGTTCCCGGATATCCATGCCGGAAACATTCTATACAAGGCAATGGTTCACAATGCTAAAGTTGTCAATGGTAATGTATTGACAGGAACTAAGGCGCCTGTTATCTTGACTTCGAGATCAGATGATTTTGAGACAAAAGTTAACTCTATTGTTGTAGCTGCTGTAGTTGCAGAGGAACTTAATAAGTAGTATTTATGAGATGATAAAACTCTCGGAATATTTTCGAGGCTTTTATATGAGAGGAGAAAACATATGGCATACAATATTTTGGTAATTAATCCTGGCTCAACTTCGACAAAGGTAGGAGTTTATGAGGATGAGCAGAAGATATTTGAGGAGACCCTCAGACATTCTACAGAGGAAATTGCAAAGTATGACAATATAATTGATCAGAAAGATTTTAGAAAGAAAGTAATCATTGACATGCTTAAAAATAAGAACTATGATGTCAATGCATTTGATATTATTGTAGGACGTGGTGGGCTCTTGAAACCTATTCCGGGAGGAACATATGCAGTTTCTGACGAGCTTATCGAGGATTTGAAGATTGGCAAGCAGGGACAGCATGCGTCAAACCTCGGTGGAATTCTTGCCAAGGAAATTGGTGATGAGGTCGATGCGGCAGCTTATATTGTAGATCCTGTTGTTGTTGATGAGCTTGAGCCGGTTGCAAGATACTCCGGAATGCCTGAACTTCCAAGAAGAAGTATTTTCCATGCTCTTAATCAGAAGGCAGTTGCTAAGCGCTATGCCAAGGAGATTGGTAAGAATTACAATGAGATTTCACTTATCGTAATTCACCTCGGAGGTGGAGTTTCAGTTGCAGCTCATAAGAACGGAAAAGTTGTAGATGTTAATAATATTCTCGATGGAGAGGGTGCTTTTTCTCCAGAGAGAGCGGGAACTGTGCCTGTTGGAGATCTTATCAAGCTTTGCTTCTCAGGAAAATATTCCGAGAAAGAAATCTACAAGAAGATTTGTGGAAACGGTGGATTTAATGGATATATCGGATCCAACAATTTCCTTGATCTCATGAAGATGAAGGAAGAGGGTAATGAAGAGGCGGCAAATGTAATTGATGCATTTATCTATCAGATTGCTAAGGATGCAGGAGCTATGGCTACAGTTCTCAATGGAAAAGTAGATCAGATTATCTGCACCGGTGGTATTTCATATAGTGAATTTGTTATAAATGCTCTTAAGGAGAAAATCGGATTTATCGCTGATTTTACTGTATATCCGGGAGAGGATGAGCTTCTCGCACTTGCCCAGGGTGGACTTAGAGTTACAACTGGTGAAGAGCGCGTGATGGAATACTAAGAAAGTTTAGGAGGGCGACAGGTGAAAGTTGCTATTATTATGGGCTCAACTAGCGATCTTGCTAAGGTTGAACCTGCTATAGATATCTTAAAAGAATATGGTGTGGAAGTAAATGTTCGCTGTTTATCAGCACATAGAGCTCACAAGGCTCTGTCTGAGTTTATAGAGGAGTGCAATGAGAATGGCACAGAGGCCATAATTGCAGCTGCAGGTATGGCAGCAGCACTTCCTGGTGTTGTTGCAAGTCAAACTGTAATTCCGGTAATAGGAGTGCCTATTTCAGGTTCAGTTCTTGATGGAGTAGATGCATTGCTTTCTATCGTGCAGATGCCACCGGGAATTCCGGTTGCTACTGTTGCAATTAATGGAAGTAAGAATGCAGCTCATCTTGCACTTCAGATTATTGCTAATAAGCATGATGAAGTGAAGCAAAAGCTGGTTGCAGCAAGAGCTGATATGGCTAAAGCTGCGGATGCAGCAAATGAAGAGGTAATCTCTAAGTATAATTAGATGAAAGATTATATGTGATATTAGGCCCCTCGCTAGGTAATTAGCGAGGGGATTTATATTTTAAGGTAGTTTAGTATTGAGAAGTGAGTGAATTCGCATAACAGAGTAATATTCAAGATATTTTATTGTTATTTGTAATTGGGAAAAATATTGGTATTTTAATACAATAGATACGTGTCTTTTTTTTGCCACATATATTCAGTATAATTAAAGAGTAATTATGGAGGTAATAATGAAGAAAGAAGTAAAAAAAATAGTATTGATTGTATTGATTATGAATATAGCAATTTGTAACTGTGTGAGTCAATATGATGTAATGAAAGCTGAAACGTCGCATGAAATCGGAGCGAAATCGACCGCAGAGCCAAATGTATCATCATTAGGCTCTGCAGCAAAACAAACTGTTAAAACAGTCACGTTAGCAAAAGGTGTGGAAGCAAGAGTGAGCTTTAACGATGAGGGCTGTTGGATACAGAAACTAAATGTTGAGAAGAGTATTAGGAAACTTGTTCTTCCCTCAAAAATTGAAGGAAGAACAGTTGTGACAGTGGATTACAAATCTCAGGACTCTCCGTATTATTATGAGGATGATATGACTAATATCTTTGGAAAAAAGCTTGAAAAACCAGAAGATGATAGTTGGAGCCCTAAAGATATCTATCCTTCCAATAATAAAAATATTAAAGAAATTGTTTTGCCAGATTCCATAAAAAAAATTGGTGAACGCTCATTTGCGGGCTTAGTTGGTCTTTCAAAGATAAAACTACCACGTAATCTCGAAAAAATAGAGGCTGAAACTTTCGCGAGATGCGAAAAAATCAAAAGTCTAAATATTCCAATCAAAGTAGAGCAAATTGATCAATCAGCATTTATCTATTGTAAAGGAATAAAGAGTCTTCATGTCAGTAAAGGTAATAAAAATTTTGTTAAAGAAGGAGATTTTATTCTAAAAAACGACAAGAAAACAGTATTTTTACTTGCTAAGAGTAAGAATAAAGTGGTTGTGCCACGAAATGCCTCGATGTTTGAGGACGGAATGTTTTCCTATTATACACCAAAAAGAATTGGAGTTTCAAAAAGCAATAAAACTCTTGCGAGTAGTGGGAATTGTGTGTATAAAAAAAAGAATGGTGCTCTTTTGCTTGCAATTTCAAACAGAAGTAAAACTGTGAATATTTCTTCGAAAGTTAAATCTATAAAAACAGGTGTAATTTGGAGTGGGAAGGTCAAAAAGATAATTATACCGAAATCTGTTAAAGCTCTATATAAGAATTGGTATTTGGGGCTTTTTACAGAAAGTAGCCCTAATACAGTTGTTTTTAAAGGGAAAAAACCACCTCGAATTAAATTAACTGATTCTGAATCAGTTATGCCATCAGCTGTAAATGTTATAGTAGCTAAAAATGCAATTAAGAATTACAAAAAATGGTTCAAGTTGAATTTTATAAAGAATCGCTTTGATAAAAAGAAGAAAGTTTTTTATATTAAACAGTAAATTTGGGGCACCTGACGGTGCCCTTTTGTCTTATGTAAAAACATATAAAATGGGACAGTTTTCTTCAAGACACTGACTATTTTTTGTCATAAATGCTTGGTATTATTACTTAGTAATGGAATTGAGATTGGAACTAATATATTTAATCTTTTAAAGAATAAACTGGAGGAATTGACATGAGAAAAAAATTAGCTGGAATATCAGCATCAGTATTGCTAGTATGTATTTGTTTTATGGGGATGTATTTGACTTGTACATGCAGTAATGCTGAAGAGATTAAAGGTAAATTGGATAATGTAAAAATAGTGAAACTAGGAGATGGTATTACTGCACAAGCAAGTTTTGATGATATTGGTGTTAGTTTGAAAAAAATAAACCTATCTAAGAAATGTAAGAAAATCGTGATTCCTGAAAAGATAGAGGGAAAGCCTGTAGTAAGATTAGCATCTTCTGTAACAGATAGCGAGAGCGATTTGGATGATGAGATGACTAATCTGTTTGGGAAAGAATTTGAACCAGCAGAGGATGGAGATTTGTCTGTAGAAGAAAGATTTCCGGCCAATAATGTATTTGTTAAGGAAATTGTTTTGCCAGATACAGTTTCCTATATTGGAAAAAGGTGTTTTGCAGGTCTAATAAATCTTAAAAAAGTAAATATTCCTCTTAATACAAAGAGTATCGAAGAGGAAACTTTTGCTAGATGTGAAAAGCTTAAACAAATTACTTTGCCAAAAAAAATTGAGAAAATTGATAAAACTGCGTTTGTATACTGCAAAAGTCTTGAAAAGATACACGTTAAAAAGGGGAATAAGAATTTTATTGAAAAAGGTGACTTTATTCTCCGTGGCGACAAAAAGACAGCATTCATGCTCTCGCGCAGAAAAAAATGTGTCGTTGTCCCTGAGAGTGTTAAGTATTTTGACAGAGGTACTTTCGATGAATTGACTGCCCAAAAGATTGTAGTTAGCAAGAAAAACAAGATATTATCTTCAGATAATAACTGTGTTTATAAGAAGAAGGGAAAAGTGTTGGTAGCGGCTATTAGCTCGAATAAAAAGAAGTTCGTTATCTCTTCAAAAGTCAGAGTGCTGTCAGGTACAATCGCTTGGGGAGGATTTGCTAGAAAAGTTATACTTCCATCTACCATAAAAAAAATCTGCGGTAATTGGAAATGGGGATTGTACTCTGATAATAATAATCAATTAATTGTATTCAAGGGAAATAATCCACCTAAGGTTTCAGGGGCCAATCCCAAGAATGCTCTGTTGTCTCAAGTTTATTTGCGTTTTAATAAGGGTGCAGAGGGGAAATATAAAAAGCTTTACAAAAAATACCATATCAAACTAATATGGTCTAAGAGTAAAAAAGCATATTATTGTATATAATAAGTATTGAAAACCAGGGCTGTTACATGAAAACGATTCCATGTAACAGCCCTGAGCTTATCTATAATCTTATCAAATTCTAGAGGTCGTATTTTTAATATGGAAAGTTGTTCTTGCCGGATATCACTTCTTTTTTGTTATTCATTGGTATATTTTTTTCTTCGATGACATGGCCGTATATATCCGTAATTCTAAAACTATATGGGCCGGTTCCCATTCCATTAGGAGCGGCGAAGTAGTTGTATTCTTTGCGCTCGAGAGCAACATACTTCCCGGTGGATTTGTTGTAATACTCGAGAGATTTTACTGGATATCTATGATTTCTAACCTGAATCTCTGCCCAATATTGGCTACTTGTTGGCTTCCACAGAAAAGCTACAGGATCTGTAGTTGGGAGTGGAACAATCTTCCAACTTATCTTCATTCGACCGGTGACTTCTGGTTCGATTTTCTTAAAAGCGGCTCTGGATAGGTCTATATCTCCGACCTTTCCTTCAGGGAGTCTGTCTGTTATCAGAACATTTATCTTATCTCCGTCTTTGTCAGTAATCTCAATATAGGCACCGGCCAAGTTGTTCATGTAATCTGTTGTGTTCATGGCAGCGGTATAGTATATTTTTTCAAAATCATCCAGATTTGCAGCTCCTGTGGATTCTCTATCATAAAATGTTCCGTCACCGGTGTGAATCGTGTTTAGTGAGTATTTGCCTGCATCGTAGGATGCTGTGTCTGGAGCTGGCGTGCTACTTGTCGTTGGGATAACTCCCGGAGTGGACACTGGTGACACGGCTTTGTCTTGGTGTTTTGTGACTGAGCTAGAAGTTGTCACGTTTACAGTGATTTTTCCCTTGGCTTTCAATTTGCTATTTTTGTAGGCTTTAATTATTAATGTAGTTTTACCTGATTTTTTTCCTGTTATAATAAGTTTCTTTTTCTTGAATTTGTACTTTATAATTTTCTTGTTTTTGACGGTTGCCTTAAATTTGCTATATTTATTTTTTATAACAACTGTCTTTTTCTTTCCTACATTTACAGAAACTGTCTTTTTTGAAAATTTCAACTTCTTTACTGATTTGGCTGATGTGTCACCGGCATATGGCGATAATGTGGCACTTACGAGAGTTGCCAAACATAGTGCGCATGATATTGTTCTCTTTTTATTCATGATTTACCTCCGAATACTTGATTATTTTTGCTCTCTCTTGGAACATTTTTCTACAATGAAAATTATGCAACAAAAATGTTGTAAAATCATGGCAAATATTGTAAAATTATCTACATAAAGATTTCGTGTAAGGAGATTATGAGGTGTTGAGAGATATTGGTGGAGAGGTTATGGGGAAATACTCCGACCTCAAGAAAAATATTAAGCAGATGGGGTGTTTGGCGGTTGCATTTTCAGGTGGAGTGGATTCGACTTTTTTGTTAAAAGTTGCAAATCAAGTGCTGTCTGATTGGGTTATTGCGATAATTGTCAAGTTGAACTCATTCCCAGATAAGGAATTTGAGAATGCCGTGAGATTTTGCCAAGAAGAAAAAATTGAATATAGGGTGATAGAAGTAGATGAATTATCTATTGATGGATTTGCTGCTAATCCTGTGGATAGGTGCTATATTTGCAAGAGCAAGGTCTTTGGTGAAATCAAGAAGCTGGCAGAGAGTATGAATATTCACCAGGTTGTTGAAGGAACCAATTCTGATGATGAGAGTGATTATAGACCGGGGATGCGAGCTATCAGGGAGCTGGGAGTGAAGAGCCCTCTAAAAGAAGTGGGATTGACTAAGGCAGAAATCAGAGAATTATCTCAGAATATGGGACTTAGGACGTGGAACAAGCCTAGTCTTGCATGTTTGAGTAGCCGTTTTGTTTATGGAGAGCAGATTACTAAGAAAAAGCTTAAAATGGTCGAAGATGCAGAGGAGTTCCTGCACGAGTTGGGATACAGACAGGTGAGAGTGCGTATTCACGGAGAAAATATGGCGAGAATTGAGCCTGTTCCTGAAGATATATCAAAGGTTGTATTTCAAAGAGAAGAGATTAATAGCAAGTTTGAAGAAATTGGTTTCAAATATGTTACTCTAGATTTGAAAGGTTATAGAACCGGAAGTATGAATGAGGTGTTGTTAGATGACAAAAACGAGGGAAATTCTTGATGGAGTTAAGTGCGGTGATATTAGCATAGATGACGCGGAGAGATACTTTGCCGGTGTGCCATTCGAAGAAATGGACTATGCAAAATTAGATTTTCACAGAAAAGTGAGAACTGGTTTTCCCGAGGTTGTATTTTGTCAAGGCAAAGATGATGATTTTCTCGTATCTATTTACAAGAAGATTTTGGAGGCTGAGGGATGTGTGTTTGGGACAAGAGCAACACAGGATCAGTATGAGATGTTATCTGGAAAGCTTCAGGGAGTGTCATATGATAGAATATCTCGGATTTTGAGGGTTGGTGAGTTTGCGGATAATAAGGTTGGGTGCGTTGCAGTCTGCTGTGCGGGAACAGCGGACATACCGGTTGCGGAGGAAGCGGCACAGACTGCGGAATACTTTGGCACCAAGGTGGAGAGAATCTACGATGTTGGTGTCAGCGGTATTCACCGTCTATTGTCGAAAACGGATATATTGCAAAAAGCAAATTGTATAATAGCGATTGCAGGCATGGAAGGTGCGTTGGCAAGCGTCATTGGAGGATTAGTTTCTAATCCGGTAATTGCAGTTCCTACGTCGGTGGGATATGGAGCCAATATGGGTGGTCTTTCGGCTCTATTAACCATGATTAATTCCTGCGCCAATGGGGTGACAGTAGTGAATATTGATAATGGTTACGGAGCAGGATATGTTGCCACTCAGATCAATCGTTTGGCGGTGGGAAGGGAAGACAAAAGCCAATTAGAACGGAGGCAGTATGAGTAGAGTTCTTTTAGATTGCGAATCTGGTGTAAGTGGTGATATGATTGTTGCGGCACTTATAGATCTTGGTGCCGATGTTGAAGTTTTAGATAAGGCATTGTCGTCAATGAAAGTGCAAGGCTTTCAGACCAAGGTGAGTCGAGTTAATAAAGGCGGAATTGATTGCTGTGACTTCGATGTCATACTCGATGCAGAGCATGAAAACCATGATCATGATATGGAATATCTGTATGGACATCTTGACCATAATCACGAGCATGAGCATAATCATAATCACACACACAAGCATGATAGCGCAGAGGTTCATCGCCATCATCATGGAGAACATAGAAATTTAGATGATGTTTATTCGATAATTAATGCTCTGGATATTACGGAAAATGCAAGAGATTTGGCAAAGAAGATTTTCTATATATTGGCTGAAGCTGAAGCTAAAGCTCATGGTAAAGAAATACAAGAAGTACATTTTCATGAAGTTGGAGCTATAGATTCTATTGTGGATATAGTTGCTGCTGCGGTATGCTTTGACAATCTTAAGATTGATTCGGTTATTGTCCCTTCAATCAGCGAGGGTAGTGGAAGTGTTAGATGCCAACATGGAATTCTTCCGGTACCTGTTCCGGCAGTGATGAATATTGCGACGAATTATAAGCTTCCCATCAAGCTTACAAAGAGAAAAGGTGAGCTGATTACACCTACAGGAGCCGCATTTGTTGCGGCAGTAATGTCTGAGAAAAATGTTCCGGATGTGATTGTCCCAAAGAAAATTGGAATCGGCGCAGGAAAGCGTGAATACGAGCAGGCGAGTATGGTGCGGGCTATTTTACTTGATGAGGAAGTAGAATCAGAATACATATGGAAAATCGAGTGCAATATCGATGACAGCACGGGCGAGGAACTAGGATATGTAGCTGAGAAGCTAATGAAAAAAGGTGCAAGAGATGTATATTACACCCCTATTTTTATGAAGAAAAATCGTCCTGCATGGTTACTTTCAGTGATTTGCGACGAACAAAACATGACCTATTTAGAAGATATTATATTTGCTGATACAACGACAATCGGAGTGAGAAAACAGAAGATGGCTAGACGAGTTCTTGCGAGAAAAATTGTCGATGTAGAGACAAAATATGGTATGGTTCAAGTTAAGGTATGTGAAAACGGGGGCGAAAAAAAGTATTATCCTGAATATGAGAGTGTAGCAAAGATCGCGAGAGAAGGCGATATTTCTCTTAGGGATATTTATATTGATGCAGTAAAAAATGCAAAAGAAGATTAGATTTTGAGAGGAGAAATTAGAATGTCAAATATTGGATTAGAAGGAGACGTTAAAAAGCTTGGATTTGGACTTATGCGTCTTCCTAAAATAGGCGAGGAAATAGATGTGGAGCAGACCAAGAAAATGGTTGACATGTTTATGGAGGCTAGATGCACTTACTTCGATACTGCATGGGCATATGCTGGAAGTGAAGTTGCGATGAGAAAGGCTTTGGTGGAGAGATACCCGAGAGAAAGTTTTACGGTGGCAACAAAGAATGCAGCATGGATAAATTGTAAGACAAGAGAGGATGCCATAAAGCAGTTTGAGACTTCTCTAGAGCAGTCCGGTGCGGGATATTTTGACTTTTATCTTCTTCACAATCTCGGTCAGCAGAGAACTAAGGTGTTTGAGGACTTTGAGATGTGGGATTTTGTGAAAGAGATGAAGGCGGCAGGAAAGATAAGGCACATTGGTTTTTCTTTCCACTCTAATGCAGAGGAGTTAGAGGAAATCTTGAAGGCGCATCCGGAAGCAGAATTTGTTCAGTTACAGATAAATTATGCAGACTGGGAAGATCCCGATATTCAATCAAAGCGCGTCTATGAGATGGCGAGAAAATATGGCAAGCCCGTTATAATCATGGAGCCGGTTAAGGGTGGCTTGTTGGCTAATCCGCCTGAGGGAGTTAAGCATGTATTAGATGCTTATAATCCTGATGTTTCATATGCTTCTTGGGCAGTGCGATTTGCGGCTAGCCTTGAAGGTGTATTTGTTGTATTATCCGGTATGAGTAACGTTGAGCAGATGGAGAATAATCTCTCATATATGACGGACTTCCAGAAACTCTCAAGTGATGAGTTGAAAGTAATAGAAGAGGCTAGGGCTGAGATTGCTAAAATTCCTTTGATTCCGTGTACAAAGTGCGATTATTGCGCTAAGGTATGTCCAAAGAATATTGGAATATCAGGAACATTTGATGCAATGAATCTTCTGAAAGTATATAATAACAAGGAGCGTGCGCAGAATCAGGAGCATAATACAGTTGTTTATCCGGGCAAAGGACGTGCAAATGAGTGTATCAAGTGTGGTAAATGTGAGGCTGCTTGTCCGCAGCATATAGCAATCAGGGAATATTTGTCTGAGGCAGCTGCGGCATTGGGGATGGAATAGAATAAAAGTGAAGTGAGGAAAATAAAATGGAGACAAAAGAAAATAATATAAGAGGCACCGTGTCAAGTATAGCTTATGGAGGACTTACGATTCTTCGTACAATGGTAATGCTAATTTGCATTTCCGGAATATTTGCCAACAGAAGACCGCATATAGTATGGTTGTTGTTGATAGCAGCAATTATTCTATCGCCAATTATTCCAGGTATTTTCAAAAGGCGAAAAGAGAATAAGAAAAAAGTTGTTGCGAGTATTGTGACATTCTTTGTTGGTTTTATAATAATGATTGTATCGATGTTTATCTTGTCTGGGTTGAATATTGATGAGAGAGAAGTTCTCTCTATGGTCACGAAGGATGTCAATAATTCCATTCCAGGAGAAGTTAACATTGATGATTACAAGATTACAGACCAGCATAAAAATGCGAGTACAATCAATGCCAAGATAACAGTATCCTTTTCCGCAACGATTAAGGACAAAAGAGAGCGCCATAATTGGTGCTATGAAGTGAAGTATGACAGACTGGAAGATATATATGGAATTACACCATATACTAGGGATGGGGAAAAGGTTGATCTGAAGAAGTTATATGGGGCTCACAAAGTGGAGACAGGTAGTGCTGAGAATAAGTAGTAGTGCTAGGATGTATAATTAATTGAATATACTTATATTAAGGGGCTGTCGCGCTAAGACAGCCCCTTTTGTCAACTACAGCTTATAACTAATTATTTCATCGCTATTATTTACATCTACTACATAGAAGTATTCGCCAATTCTAATGCCTCGAACGTCTTCCACATCATAGGTTTTTTTGAGCCTATCAGCGTGAAGAGTGTTCAATTTGCCATTTTTGTAGTTAAATACTGTATACCATACGCCGTTTTGGCTGGATGGATTGATGTCAGTTGAATTATCTGTGGCCATACCAATCAGCATGCGTTCTTCGTCGACAAATATTGCTTTATGGTTCTCACTTGCAGACAAATAAGTTTCTTTGAATTCTTTTGTGAGCTTTTCTTTGACACCACCGTTCGGGGCAATGTCGAACAAGGATAGTTTTATGTTTGCATTACCGGATTCTCCAATTCCAAGTAACATATCTTTGCCGAAGTTGTGAAGATAGTTTGAGAAACCTGGAAGCTTTAATTCCGATAATAGTTTTGGATTCTTGGCATCTTTGATATCTACAGCAAATACGGGATCTGTATTTCTATATGTAACAAAATATGCGATATTGTCAATATAATACGATGAATATATAGTTTCTGTAACTCCTAGATTATTTATAAAACCTTGGAGTTTTAGTTTCTTATCCATCACACAAAGGCCGTTAGAAGTGCCTCTGCGGTCGCCTGTAGTGGTATATACATATATAAAATTACCATTGTATTCGTGCATATAATACGGACTATTTATCATTCCATCTACAACAGTATCTGCCTCAAAGTTAAACTCTCCATCTTTATATGAGTACTTTGTTATGCTGCTTCCGTTGGTACGTCTCTTAACAGTTGATTTGTTTTCCCTCATTATGAGGTAGATATTCTCAGTTCCCATATAATATGTATTAAAGGAACCGAGTAAGGCAATTTTATCAGAAAAATGTTCCGCTCCGGAGATATCAAGGCTAGTGACAACCGAGTATGAGTGAGAAGGAGTCGAGCCAACAAAGAGTACTTTTTCAGGCTTGATTAAGTCTCCGTCGATGGATGGGACGAATTCATCTGGCTTATCCGGTACACAATCGTATGAGAATGTTTCATAAGATGTGTAAGTATAGAGATAGTTTCCGACTAACCTGGTGGTTCGGAATGTTCCGTCCTGTATATGCTCTTTTACCAGCTTAGGAGAGGAAATATCCGATATGTCATATACGCTAATTATTGTTTCGTAAGAAGGAACTATGTAGTCAAATCTTGTTTTCTTCTTGTTTTGATCTTTGCGTTCCTTCATGCGAGAACCTATCACTACAAGCTTACTATCTTTGATATGAATCTCATCACAATAAATATCATCTAGCATAATCCTTGAAAGGCGTTCTGTCTTACCATCGTTGGCATTATGGATATTGATACATGCGCCTGTAGGAGTTTTGCCGATAGTATAGATATATTTTCCGTCAGTCTTGACAATATCTCCTTCCATAACTCCCTTGACTTGGGTGTCGGTCTCAGAGTAGCTGCTTTGTGAGCTAGATGATTTGCTATCATCATTAGTTGCGGCATCACCTGCATTTTCCTGGATTTCAGCGCTTCTCTCTTCTATGTTACTGTTGGATTTGAAGGTAATTCTATCTGCTTCATCATCCATTACTTGACTATAGTGCTTATTAGTGGTATTTATGATATCTGAGATGTCCTCGTAGGATTTGGCGTATTTGGAGTTCACATGTTCGCTTGAATCACTGCTGTCTGCTAATTTTGTTGGGGCTAATGTTTGGTTAATGGAATTTGATCCGATAATCATTCGTCCCACAGTTCCGATAACTAGGACACCGAGGAAGCAGGCTGCAAGAACGCCAAGAACTTTCGTGGCGGAATATTTGCTCTTAACTTTTGTGTTTTTGAGCTTTTCTTCCATATTATCCGGTGAGAGAGAATCTGGAACCGGATGAGACATGGTTTCTTCTTTGATTTTTTCGATTACTTCTTTGTTGTAATCTACTTTATTTTCGTTATTCATATTATCATCCTTTCATCATTTATCAAGTTTTGTTCTCAGTTTTGCAAATGCTCGACTCTTGATGGATCTCACGCTTCCCTCTTTCTTTCCGATGGCCGTGCCTATTTCGCGGCTGTTGTAACCTGCAAAGATGGAAAGAGTGACCACGAGCCTTTCTTCGGGTTCGAGAATTGCCAGAGTTTCAGCGACGAAGGAGTTTGAGAAACCATCGTCTGTCGTTGATTCCTCCTGAGCACCGACATCTTCGATAAAAAGCTCCTTCTGTCGGCAAAGTCGTCTGCACTCATTGGCAGTTATCTGGAATATCCAACTCTTAAATGAACTGCTACGTCTGAGTTTTTTTAGATTTTCATATGCTTTTAAAGTGGCTCCGCTGACGGCGTCTTCGGCTTTGTGTTCATCTCCTGTCATACTCAGGGAAAAGTAATATAAATCCTTATAATACTTTTCATAGAGTTTGGCGAAGGCATGAACATCGCCGGCCTTGGCTTGCTCCACATATGCCCATTCTGAATTTGTCATAAAGCACCTCCATTTTTTATACTTTCATAGATTAGATTCGAAAGTACTCAGAAACGTTGCAAGAAATTTGATAATACCATCAAATTATATCATAAAAAGATGTTAAATGTAAATGAAACTGACTATTTGTAAACATGAAAAGTGGATATAAATAAAGTTTTTGACCCCAATACCCTAAAAAAATAAAGTTTCTGTACCAGAAATCTTGACATAACAAAAAAAGATAGTATAATAGCAAGTGTGAAGTTAGATTTCGTGATAAGAAATGATCGAAAGGAGATTACGAATGTTAAAAGTCAATAAGAATTATGCAAATTTGAAAGAAAGCTATTTGTTTGCGGGAATCGCCAAGAGAGTCAATGAATATAGTGCTTCGAATCCAGACGCGGATATTATTCGAATGGGAATCGGAGATGTTACACTTCCACTGTGTGACGCGGTTATAGATGGACTTCACAGCGCAGTTGATGAGATGTCAAAAGCCGAGAGTTTTAAGGGATATGGTCCAGAACAGGGATATGGCTTTTTGCAGGATAGTATTAAAGCATATTATAAGAAGAATGGCGTTGAGCTCGATACAACAGAGATCTTTGTATCAGACGGAGCTAAGAGCGATGTTGGAAATATCTTAGATATCTTTGATAAGGAAAACTTGGTTCTCGTTCCGGATCCTGTTTATCCTGTTTATGTAGATACCAATACGATGGATGGCCGTGAGATCAAGTATATGAATGCCAATGAAGACAATAAGTTTGTGCCGGATCCCGATGAATCCATCGATGCAGATATTATCTATATTTGCTCCCCTAACAATCCAACGGGTGCAGCATATGATTATGAGGGACTTAAGAAGTGGGTGGATTATGCCAATGCCAGAGGTGCTGTGATTCTCTACGATGCTGCTTATGAGGCGTTTATCACAGAGGAAAATGTTCCGCGAAGTATATTTGAAATAGAAGGTGCCAGAACTTGTGCTATAGAGTTTTGTTCACTTTCTAAGACCGCTGGATTTACGGGAACTAGATGTGGATATACAGTGATTCCTCATGAGTTAGAGAGAGAGGGAATGTCTCTCAACAAGATGTGGCTACGACGTCAGACAACCAAATTCAATGGAACATCCTATATTGTACAAAAGGGTGCTTCATGTGTATTTTCAGAAGAGGGCCAGAAGCAGATTCAGGAAAACATCGAGTATTATAGAGAAAATGCTAAGATCATAATGGAGACATTAGACCGCCTCGGAATATTTTACACAGGTGGTAAGAATTCACCATATATCTGGCTCAAGTGTCCTAATGATATGAAGTCATGGGATTTCTTCGATCTTTTGTTGGAGAAGGCCAATGTGGTTGGAACTCCCGGCGAGGGATTTGGTGAGAATGGAGAGGGATTCTTCAGGTTGACATCCTTCTCAAATCATGAAAATACCAAGGAAGCCATGGCAAGACTTGAGAAGCTTATAAGCGAGATGTAATCACTTTCCGTGAGTCATGTAATAGAAAGCATATTGCTGCATGACACCGGCGATATCCCCGTATTTTACGAAGGGATTGGTGCCGTTATATTCGTTATCAATTAGGCGTTGGATCCATACGTCGACAGGTGCGAGACTTTTTCTTCCATAGGAGAAGAGAGCCACGCAGTTTGCGACTTTGTCTCCGACGCCTTTTATTGTCTTTAGTTGATTTATTAATTCGTCATCGTCAAGCGCTTCGAGTTCGTTCAGCTTGATATCTTTGTCTGCAACTTTTTGAGCGGCATCTATAATATATCCTGTTCGGTATCCCAGACCACATCTGTTTATATCATCGAAGCTGGCGTTTAGTACGGCTTCGGGAGTTGGAAAGGAGTATATCTCTTCGTACTCGGTTGTATATTTTTGTCCGAGAAGTTCTGAGAGTTTCTCGATGGAACTCTTAATTGCCGGAATATTTTTCCTCTGGGATATGATAAATGAAATAAGGGTTTCGAAGTGTGGTTGTGCTAGAAGTCTGATGCCTGCGCCGAAGTCGCTGGCGTTATGCATAAAAGGGTCGTCGACTATTGACTTGCGAATCTTGCTGTAATTTGTTCCCAAGTCGAAAAATGGTGTCCAAATATTTGTCCAATCGGCTTCGGAACAGTCTACTTCGAATTTGTTTTCTTCTATTTTCTTGATATATAAAATCTTATCATCCAATATAAATCGAAAAAGACCAGGGAAATCTGTTAGTTCCTTGGCGCGAAAACACTGGCCGCTGTATTCTATTTTCTTGAGGTCAAAATCATCTTTTATAGTAATTATCAATTTGAAACTCCTTTATATACCGTGATCAAAGTTGTTGCCCATGAGAGAATTTTTCTTGATGTTAGAGATGTTCTGGTTGAATTTATTGGCATTGCTATCGCCAATAGTGGTCTTCATCTGAGTTCTTGTGACGCCACCAGCAACATAGATGCGTCCGCATTCAGGGCATACTGCGGTATGTAATGATACAGAGCTAGATATTAGTTCTTTGTTCTCTTTGGTTGCCTCTTGTCTGGCATTTGCAACATGTTCCTGTTCATGGCCCATGACAACCGCACCGGATACGTTCGGGTCGATATGACCAGGCGTCTTGAATGAGACATCTCCCTCGTTGGAACCGTCTACATACTTTCGCTCTTTGCATGTCTGGCATTCTTCCTTGCCAACTTTTTTGTCTCCTGATGTGGCATTGGTAGAGGGACTTCCATCGATGGAACTCTCGTTTGGGAGAGCACCTTGGTCGACCGGCTTTGTTTTGTCGGGTTCAGTAGGTGAGTTAGCACCTAGCCCGTTATATGAAACATAGCTTGTTCCGCTATCTATTCCGTAAATACCCATAGAATCACCCTTTCATAAAAAAAGAAGTTGTAGTGATTGTTTATGTTCATTGTATCGAAAAATGGGGGAAAATTCAATATCAAATTTTATTGTTGTAACCTGGTTGTGACTATGGTAGCCATGCACTTGACATACCACCATATAGAGTGGTAAAATATAAAATGGTATGCCATGTATAGTATTTCATGGGTGGAATGAGAAAAAATCGTGGTTTGCCATTTGGTTGAAATGGAGGGATTACAATTGAAAAAGAGAATTATTCCGATGATGTTGACGGCTGCGCTGGGAATCTCCCTTGTGTTAGGAGCAGTTCCGGCAGAGAGTGTGAGTGCAGATGCAGTTGCGGCGAAACCGTATATATCATTTGGTGCAGACCTCAATAAGAAGGAAAAGGCATCGGTCATGTCTATGCTCGGTGTAAATCAAAGTCAATTGGGGCAGTATCAGGTTATCACAGTTACGAATGACGAAGAACACAAGTACCTTGATAGCTATCTTTCGAAGGATGTAATAGGCACGCGTGCCCTGTCATCTGTTAAGATTGAAAAAGCTGAAGAGGGCAAGGGAATACAGGTTACGACCCACAATATCAATTATTGTTCAAGCGGTATGTATACCAACGCGCTTACAACAGCCGGTGTGATGGATGCAACTGTTACGGTTGCCGGACCATTTGAACTGTCTGGAACGGCGGCTCTTGTGGGTACTATGAAAGCTTATGAAAGCATGACCGGAAAGCAGCTGGAGGCTGCCAACGAAGATGCGGCAGTGAATGAGCTGGTTGTGACAAGTGAGTTAGGCGAAGAAGTTGGAGCAGATAAAGCTGAGAGGCTTGTGGCATTGGCTAAGCAAAAGATTATTGATGGCAATCTTTCTTCTCAGGAAGATATCGAAAAAGCTATCAAGGAATCTGCTGAGCAGGTCGATATCAAGGATTTGACAGATGAACAGATCAAGGAATTGGCGAGTTTGTTTGAGAAGATAAAGTCGCTCAATCTAGATATAGATAAGATTAAACAGCAAGCAGAGACTGTATATAACAGACTTCAGGAGCTCGGAGAAAATGTGGAGAGCGCCAAGGGGATTTTAGAGAAATTAGTTGATTTCTTTGAATCAATAGCAAACAGTATAGCGAACCTTTTTAATTAGTGCTTGGAGGGAAAGCGTTGAAGATTAGTGTTATTGTGCCATTTAATGGTGAAAAGATTTATTACAGAGATTGCCTTGATAGTATTCGGGAACAGAACTATAAGGATATCGAAGTGATAATGGTGTGTGATGGATGTGGAAGACCAAATCTTGATAACTACGCTGATTTGAATTTGAAAGTTGTTGAATTAGCAGAACATAGTGGTGTGGCAGCCGTGCGTAACGAGGGCATCAAACACGCGACAGGCGAGTATGTGATGTTTCTTGACATTGATGATTATGTACTGGAAGATACAATAGAGTTATTGGTTGCCAAACTTAAGGATAATAGAATATGTTACGCAGATCAGGTTCACAGCTGGTATAGTCGAAGAATCTTCTTGGATGACAAGCAGGGTAACAATCCGGTGGATGATGAGGAAAATTCAGAAGAGATGGCCGATGTGGAGAGCGAAGTTACTGATAATCCATATGAGCACATCTTCATGAGGTCTGGAACATTTCAGAGTATAACAATTCTCGGAATGTTGATTCCCAAAAAGGTTTTTGAAGATGAAACTCTTAGGTTTGACGAGGCGTCTGTGTACTTTTCGGACCATTTTCTCTTGGCAAGATTGTTGCAAAGCGATATAGAGTTTAAATTTGTAGAGTCGGCAAAGTATATCAAGAGAAGGCACAATGATCCGATTAACAATCCGTCTATGTTACAGAAGAAAGATGGAGAAAAGAAGATATATGAGAGCATGGTGGCATATACTCAGATGAGGACTACAATGTCTGATGAGAAGTCAACTTGGTTGGATTATAAATATGTTAGACATATTATAAAGAAGATTTCAGCGTTTTTGGTTGAAAAGCCTAAGAAGAGGGCAGATGTATATGCGAAGATGCAGAAGACTGCCATGCTTGTGGGAAATAACGGAGCTGAGAATCTCATCAAGAGGCACGGAAGACAGGTGCTGAAGATGGCGAGAACAGGTAATCCTGAGGTGTTTGTGAGAAGGACTATCAATCACTCCAGGTGGAGGACTCTAAAGACGATTTCTACTCAGAGATCTCAACTTAAGAGATGGCTCTATGACAATGTCTATACCAAGATGAAGATGTTAGACAATACGATTATGTTTGAGAGTTTCTTTGGAAAGAGCTATTCGGACAGCCCGAAGTACATATATGAGTACCTCAATGAGAATTATGCGGGAAAGTATAATTACATATGGGTATATGCTGGCAAGAAGCACAAGATTCCATATAAAGCAAAGCAGATTAAGAGATTTAGTTTTGCATATTTCTGCTATATGGCTAGGTGTAAATACCATGTATTTAACGGTAGACAGCCAGTGTATTTTATTAAGAGAAAGGGCAATGTCTTCTTGGAGACATGGCACGGAACCCCACTGAAAAAGCTTGTTTTTGATATGGACGATGTGACGACAGCATCGCCGCTCTACAAGGAGCAATTCTATATTCAGACAAGATCGTGGGATTATCTCGTGGCGCCAAATCAATTCTCGGAAGATGTATTTAGACATGCATTCTTATATGATGGCAAGATGTTAGAGACGGGATATCCCCGCAATGACATACTGTATAAGAAGCATGACAAGGAACTTGTGGATTCAATCAAAGATGAGATTGGAATTCCTCGGGATAAGAAAGTTATATTATATGCGCCTACTTGGCGTGATGATGAGTTTTATGGCCATGCCATGTATAAATTCACACTTCAGCTGGATCTGAAGAAGATGCAAGAAGAATTGGGAGATGAGTATATAGTATTACTCAGGACCCACTACTTTATATCGGATTTTCTCGACTTATCAGAACATGAGGGATTCGCATATAACGTAAGTAAGTATGATGATATCGCGAGATTGTATCTCGTATCGGATATGCTTATAACGGACTATTCTTCTGTATTCTTTGACTATGCAAACCTGAAGAGGCCGATGATTTTCTATATGTATGACTTGGAGAAGTATGCATCTGTCCTCAGAGGTTTCTATATTGATATCGAGGAAGAACTCCCTGGTCCGATTGTATTGACCACGGAGAAGGTGATAGAGTCAATTAGAAATATCGATGAAGTCAAAGAAAAATATTCCGCGAAGTATGAAGAATTTAGTGAAAAGTACTGCGCATGGGAAGATGGTACGGCTTCGAAGAGAATAGTGGAAGCGGTATTTGATAATAAGGAATAATGTATTAGGTTTAGTATTAGGTTAAGTATTTAGGTTAAATAGAAGTAATTCTTGGAGGAATTAGAAAAATGTCGAAAGTTAGTATAATTGTCCCATATCTCAAGGGACCAGCTTATTTGCGTGAGTGTGTTGAAAGTGTTATGTCACAGGGGTTAGATGACTATGAAATCATCATTGCCGACGATAGAGATGGTCACGAAGTACCGGAGGATGTACTTGCAATACCTCAGGTAAAGCATGTTGTTCTCGATGATGAAATAGATGTTGACGAGTTTTTTGATGCGAAGAGCAAGTTCTTTGATGAAAAGAAGAGATTGAATCTCGGATTGACAGTAGAGGAATGGGAGCAGAGAAAGGCAGAGAAGGCAGCAGAAAAGGCGGCTCTAGAAGAGGCTGAGAGACTCAGACAACAAGAGGAAGAAGACGAAAATGAGCTTAATGGTGGCGGAGATGATGACAAAAGCGATGATTCAGATGATTCTGATAACGATGTAGATATCGTTTTGAGACCGTATGGAGTTGCTACGGCCAGAAATCACGGTGTAGCTCATGCTACAGGAGATTATATATATTTTCTTGATGGGGATGACTACTTGCATGAAGGTTGTCTCAAGGGTCTTTTGAAGGTGGCAGAGGATAAGAAAGCCAAGGTTGTCACCGGAAATAGAACTGATACCTGGTTTAAACCAATCAGTTTTGACTTTGAGAAGTCCAAGCCGGATTCCCAGATTGAGGGTATTGTTCCTTTGGAGGGTGAGACTCTCATTGAGATTATGTATAAGAGAGTTACCGTTCAAAACTTGCTGATTAACAGAGAGTTCTATAATTCTCTGGATATTTGTTTTGATGAATATAATACATACTACTGCGACATGCCGGTTGCAACTAAAGTGATATGTGCTGCAAAGGGAAGTGCTTGGGTAAATGGAGATTCAATCTATATCTGGAGACATAGAAATGATCCAATCCATCTGCCTGCTATATCTCAGAAGAAGAGAAGCAAGAAAATTCGCGAGTTTGTGGAGGCGTATGAGAAGTCTCTCGAGTTTATAGGTGCAGACGATGATGATATGAGAACGGCTATTGATCATGAGCTTGCAATGTATGCCATGAACAAATTCCCTAACAATCTCAAGGGAAAGAATTGTGTTAGATATTCAACTCATCTTTCCAAGATGCCTAAGGCTCACATTGCCAGATTCAAGAAGGATTACAAAGCAGTTTCTAAGATGACTCTTGGC
Organism: Eubacterium xylanophilum ATCC 35991; assembly: GCF_000518685.1. Lineage (GTDB taxonomy): Bacteria > Bacillota > Clostridia > Lachnospirales > Lachnospiraceae > Eubacterium_F > Eubacterium_F xylanophilum. Next base: position 278,156 of record NZ_JAEB01000001.1, read on the forward strand.
CTTCTTGTAAAGGGTAAGTTTAGAATGGCTAAACCTCTTTCAAAGTTTGCATCAGTTATGAGAAAGAAGAGAGGTTTGTTTGGAAAACCTATTCAATACTGGAAGTTCTTGGATAAGAGGATATTCCAAAAGATGCCATTAAAAGACAATCTCATATTTATAGAGAGTTTCTTCGGTAAGAGTTATTCGGATAGTCCAAAGTACCTCTATGAGTATATTTACAATAAATACGGCGATAAATATGAATATGTATTCTGCCTTAACAAGCGTGCGCCGGAGATGCCGGGACATCCTAAGATTTGTAAGAGACACACTCTTAGATATGTATATTATACAGCTAGGGCAAAATACTTTATCTGCAACACAAGACAGCCTGCTTGGTTCAAAAAGCGAGAGGGTGTTGTGTTCATGGAAACATGGCATGGAACTCCACTTAAAAAGCTTGCTTTTGACTTAGATGATATCCATGCAGCAAGTCAGAATCATAAGAGAATATTTTACCGTCATGCGAAAGCATGGGATTACCTTGTTTCTGCAAATCCTTTTTCAACAGAAGTATTTGAGAGAGCGTTCTGTGTACCTCGAGAGAAAATTATCGAGGTGGGATATCCTAGAAATGACATCTTGTATTCCAAGGACAAGGATAAGATTGCAGAGGATGTCAAGCGCGAATTCAATATTCCGGAGGGCAAGAAGGTTGTTCTCTATGCACCAACATGGAGAGATGATCAGTTCTATGCAAAGGGTAAATACAAGTTTACTCTCGCCATGGACTTTGCCAGATTGCAGAAAGAGCTTGGAGATGAGTATGTAATACTTCTAAGAACTCACTACTACATTGCCGATATGGTTGATTTGAGCGAGTTTGATGGATTTGTATTTAATGCCAGCAAGTACAATGATATTTCGAGATTGTATCTTGCGTCGGATATTTGTATAACAGATTATTCTTCAGTATTCTTTGATTATGCGAACTTGAAGAGACCGATCCTCTTCTTCGCATACGACTATGAGAAATACGAAGGGGAACTTAGGGGAATGTATATTGATATGAATAAGGAGCTTCCTGGACCGATTCTAAAGACTAATGATGAAGTTGTGGATGCGCTTAAGAATATCGATAAGATTAGCAGCGAATATGCTAGCAGGTATGACGAGTTCTATGACAGATTCTGTTCAGTGGATGACGGTCATGCAAGTGAGAGAACAATTAATATAATGTTCGGAGAAGGGAATATGTGATAAATGCGTTTATTGGTTAAGAAAATAGCAATATTATTATATAGAATATTGTGTGTTATATTTCCAGTAAAACAGAATAGAATTGTATTTGATTCAAGTATGGGACGTAGTTATTCGGGAAATCCGAAAGCTATATTTGAGTATATGGTTGAAAACGGATATACGGAGAAATGGGAATGTACCTGGTTTTACGAGGACAATCCCTATCCTATTCCGGGTGATGGCTTCCAGTATAGATACGGAAGATTGAGATATTTGTTCTATATGGCGACTGCTAAAATATGGATATTTGACTGTCGTCAGCCAGAGTTCCTGATTAAGAGAAAGAATTGTTATTATATTCAGACTTGGCATGGAACTCCGCTCAAAAAGTTGGTTCTGGACATGGAAGATGTATTCATGGCCAATGAGTCTGACATCGAATCATATCAGAAGACTTTTGTGAAAAATGTTCAGATATGGGATTATCTAATATCCCAGAATCCATTTTCCACGGTTACTTTTAGACGAGCATTTGCTTTTGAAGGAGAGATGCTTGAAATTGGATATCCAAGAAACGATACTCTGGTTGTTCATAACAATGAAGAGTATATAACTAAACTCAAGAAAAATCTCGGCCTTCCCGAGGATAAAAAAGTCATATTATATGCACCGACTTTTCGAGATGACGAGTTTAATGAGGATTCCACGTATCAATTTAAACCTCAATTATCATTTGACAAGCTCCGTGAGAGGTTGGGAGATGAATATGTTGTGATCGTGAAGTACCATTATTTGATAGAAGATTATATTGATTGGTTTGCTTATGCTGATTTTATATATCACTTCGATCAAACATATGATATTGCAGATTTGTTCTTGGTATCAGACATGCTGGTTACAGACTATTCATCTGTTATGTTTGACTATAGCATTCTGAAGCGTCCAATGTTTTTCTTTGCATACGACTTGGAAAAGTATGAAAATGAGCTGCGCGGTTTTTACTTTGATTATAAGGGAGAAATACCCGGCCCGGTTTCAACGACAACGGATGAATTAATCAAGGATATCCAAGAGCATGATGTAGAATTATATAAGAAAAAATATGATAAATTTGTACAAAAATTCAATCCTTTTGATGATGGAAAATCATCAAAGAAAGTCGTCGACTTAGTTGATATGCTGACGAGAGGAGGAGTATGATGAACTTAGGAACAGTATTTATTGCACTCGGAGGGGTGTGTCTCGGCTATGTTTTGGTTGGGCTGGCAGCAGCTATTGGAAAGCTGATCGGTGGCCTGATACTAAAGTTTAAATTCGAGAGATTTGTGTTTTTTATGGCTGATGTGAAAAAGACAGAAAAGGGATTTGCTTTTGGGCTCTGTGAACCGGAACCATTTATAAGTCTTACCATGTTTGATCCCAAAGATAGCAAGATGAGAAGTCTTATTTCCAACAGTTTATCACTTGCTTGTGCACTATTTTGTACAGAGACATTGGCTATTGGACTGTGGGGAACTAAGACAATTGCAAAGTCTGCATTTACAGTTCCTATGGCAATTATAATGATTGCATACAGTCTATTTCTTCTGGTCAAGGTTCTGATCGTTGAGCAGAGAAAATCCTCTAAGACAACAGGTGGAGTTATCTGGAGAGGATATCAGAAGGCAAGTACTGCTATAAAAGAGGGAACTAGACCGGCTGAACTCACTTTTGAAGAAGTTTCAGAAGAGATTTCAGAGGAGATCAATGTAGGAGCTGCAGACAAGGGAACATATAAGAAGTATCTGTTGCTTCAGTATTATCACTACCTCGAAGCAGGCAATTACAATAAGCTAATTGATGTTGTAAACAAGATTGAGGATATTGCTCCGGACAAATGGAGTTATTCAGATATAGGTATTTTGGCCGACATGACATTTTACTATGTTGTAATTGGTCAGAATATGGGAAGAGCAAAGTATTATGGAAAAATATTCCAAGAAAAGATGAAGGGCTCGGAAGAAGTTAATGTAAAAAGAGCTTATGCATATTGGCTGTTTTTTGTTGAAAAGGATAGGGGTGCGGCTCTCCAGATTGCCATGGAGGCAATGAAGATGGTTGACAGTTACAATCTCATAGGTTGTCGAGAAATGGAGAGAAAGTTTATTCAGGCGTTGCTTAATAACATTGAAAGTAGCAATTAAGGTATAGGTTGAGATATGAAAGAAAAAATGATGTTGCTCTCACAGGGAAAATTCGTATACCAGGAGCCCAAGGTGAGATTGTCGACAGAAAAGTTAATATTTGAGGTTTCCCAGGCCGGTGAGACTAAGAAATCCTTTGTAATATCCAATACCAGAGGAACCAACATAAAGGGTTTCTGTGTTTCGCCCTGCAATTCTCTCGAGTTTAAGCCTGTATTTAGCGGCAAAGAAAACGAGATCGAGGTAGTTGCCAGAGCGGGAGAGCATTCTCCGGGGGAAGTAATAGAAGGAGAGATTCAGATTGTCACAGATTGTGGCGAGACGGCTCTTCCTATGGAAATTCGCATATTTGCCAATGCTCTTTTGCCTGAGATTACAAGTTATGATGATTTTGTGGAATTGGCCAAGAGAGACTTTTCGAAGGCAGCAGAGATTTTTTGTGACAATAAATTTATTGACTCTTATATTAATTCATATAATGATAAAAGACTATATCAATATTTGACTAAAAAAAATCCCAAAGAACAAGCATTAGAGGAGTACCTTGTCAGTCATAGAGATAAAAAAGCTATGCAATTTATGACCAACAGAACCCAGTTGGTATTCAAGACAATGGGACAGGATATAGACAGTGAAATAGTAGTTGGTATCGGTCCTTGGGGTTATACAAATATTAGAGTTTCATCGACGGCAGATTTTCTGACTCTTGAAAAAGAAGTTCTGACAGAAAAGGATTTTGTAGAGAATCACTCTGTATTAAGATTCCATATTGACGGTAAAAAGGTTGCTGAGTGCAATCGCCATGCTGTAATTGTATTTGAGAATATTTATCAAAAAATAGAAGTAAAAGTAAAAGTTGTAGGAGAGTCGGGTGCCTATGGAAAGCAGAAAAAACACCAACTCCAAGAGTGCTATGCGAGATTTCACAGAGCTCAAATAGCTTTTATGATGGATCCGAGAAAGTCGGTGGAGTTAGTTAAGGTTCTCAGTGAGTACAGTGATATATTCGAGCGAGACGAAAAGAATAAGATGCTTTATAGGGGATACTTGGGATATCTCACGGGAGATCAAGCCTATAAGGATGAATTTCTTGATTATATCATCGGAATGAGTGCGCCTGATTCATATGAGGATAATGAGAAGATTATGAGATATGTATTGACACAATATGTCAAGTATCTCATTGATGGAGACCAAGAGACTAAGAGAAATCTGATAGAAAGGTTGGGAGAATACTATTCTGCCAATTGTAGAAATATAATGACATTTATTTTATTAGATCGTCTTGGGGGAATAAGTGAATTTCCGATTAATATACGCAAAGAATTGGAATATTTCGCTGAGAAAAATGTAAGAAATCCATACGTATCTCTCTATCATATGACGCTTCTAATAAATAATACTGATGCATTGACAGAGCTAAATCCTCATAATATTACCACTTTGTTTTTTGGCCTTAAGTATGGAATTATGACAAGGGAGTTATCTCTCAAAATAGCTTTTCTAATTGCGAAGAACAAAAAGCTTAATCCATCACTTTTGGCGCTTCTGTCAGGCTGTTATAGAGTATTTCCTTCGGAGGATTTGTTACATGGAATATGTGCACTTCTCATAAGGACGGAGAGCACGGACAAGAAATTCTTCCCTTGGTTCAACTTGGGAGTTAGCAATAGACTTAGGATTACAGAGTTATTCGAGTACTATATGTATACTATGGATTCGAAGATGTTAGATGCTGCATTGCCGACTGTGGTGACATATTTTAAGTATGAAAACCATCTTAGATCCTCTGTTAAAGCTAGTTTCTTTGCAAGCATTGTTAGAAATAAAAACAAGCATCCTGAGTACTATGAAATCTATCGTGATATGATCAGAGATTTTGTAATTAGTCAGATTAAGAAACGCGTTATAGATCAGAACATGGCAGTGCTTTATGATGAGTTTATATCTGAGAAGGACGTCAATATAGATATTGCAGAAGATCTAGTGGAGATATTGTTTGATTACAATATCAGAGTAGACAATCCTAATATAGATAGAGTTTTGGTTGTCCAAGATGAAACTGCAGTAAAGAAAGTATATAATCTCAAGAGATCTGAGGCCAATATTGCGCTTCCGACATCTCATTATAATTTGTATTTCCTAGATAGGGATGGAAGATATCATGGACGTACAATAACTTATCATTTGGATAAATATCTCATGGTCAAGACCCTAGCCAAAAAGTGTTATGAGCTGGGGGTCAACAATGAAAAGCTGTTAACACATGTATTTTCTGAGGCTTTGAAGAAAGATCAGATAAATGCAGTAGATGCAGAGGCTATACATTCAGTGATAAAGAGTGATAAATATGGAATTGAATATGGGACTAAGGCCCTGTTAAAGCTTTATGATTTTTACAAGTCGACCGGTGATGATGCCGCATTAGCAGAGGTGATATCCCGAATGGACTTTAAGTATCTTCCTTCTTCCAGAAGATCCGGAGTACTTCAGACATTAATTCAATTCAAGGAATATGATAGAGCTATCAGTGAGTTAAAAAAATATGATATTAAGAGTGGAACTAAGAAAATCTTACTTCTCTTGGTATCGTCAAAAATTGAAGAAAATCCGCATCAGTTTGACCCGTTCTACATGCAGTTGGCTGACGAGTTGTTTGGGAGCGGAATTGCAAATGAGATTAGTCTCAGATATCTCTGTGAGTTCTATATGGGATATACACATCATTTGTTGGAGATATATAGAAGAACGATAAAGCGCGGTGTGGATATTACAGATGGAGCTATCGAGCGACTTTTGGGACAGGCCTTATTTGTGAATGCAGATTTATCTGAGTATAAAGATGTATTTCTGGAGTATCATGAATATGGCGCAAACAGAACACTTGTTAAGGCTGTTCTGAATTCATATGCATATTTTTATATTACGAGAGATATAAAAATAGACGAAAAGATAGTAAGTATTCTATATGCCGAGAGCCTCAAACATACCAATGAACTACACAGTTTGGCGGTATTAAAGTACTTGTCATGTCAAAAAGAGTACTCTGACTTGGAGCGAGAATATGCTGAATATCAGATTAGTAATTTCTCGAATGCCAATGAGGTATTTCCTTTCATGAAGGATTTTATTGGGAAATTACAAGTGCCAAATGAGGTTGAGCAATGTGCCACGGTGGTATACTTTAGTTCCAGAAGAGGCGACCCACAAATTCGAATTATTGACAAGGATCGCAGTGAAGTCAAGTCGATGAAGAGGGTTGTTGCCGATATCTATGTATTTAACTGTCCGGTTTTTGTTGGAGATGACATGGACTATGAAATAATAGAAAAAAATACTTTGACCGTACTGGACAAAGGGCATCTCAGTTCCGGAGTTTCAGTTTCGGCTATAGGTGATAGAATAGACAGTTTTTATGATATTATCAATTTCATGAGTAAGGCTGTCAATGAGGGTAATAGTTCTGATTTCCAGCGTTTTGCAGCGGAGTATCAGAAGAAACAACATATTGCCGACAGTTTGTTTGGACCTATTTGATAGTTAGGAGAAGGAGAATTCATGAGTCAACGAAAGTTATATGTGGGATTAGATATTTATAACGATATTACATATATGTCTGTGATGCGTGATGGCGCTGAGCAACCTGAGTTGATTGGTTTTGGCAAAAATGCTGACATCAGGATTCCCACCTTGGTCAATGTACCGGGTGCCAACGAAGTGCTTGAGGGATTTATGGGTAAAGTATTTCGCGGAGAGGACATAATAGTCAACGATAAGAAGATTGATCCGACTCATATCTTCATGTCATTTTTCAGTCGAACACTGACGATATTGCGAAAAAAATATCCAAGTGAGACCATCGCTTCACTCGTTGTGACAACGGAGTTTGACGATTATAAATATTATGAATATATGTATGCCGGTTTGGAGAGAATAGGTATTAAAAAAGACAGGGCTATGATAGTTAGACATGCTCAAGCTTTTGTCCAGTATGCCACTGCACAGGACAGAAAATACTGGGTGAACAGTGCTAGCTTAGTTGACTATTCAAGGGGGCATATCCACTATTATAACATGAAGGTAGATACCTTTAGGCATCCGTCAACTCTCAGTGTAGAGGACAAGAATTATGATGAATTTATCCCTATGTTTGAGAATGAATCCACTAGCGATGAGGAGAAGAATTCAATCTTTCTCAATATGGTTAACGGTGCAATTCACGGGAAAATCATAACGAGCATTTATATGCAAGGTGACGCATTTGCCGATGGATTTGGAGAGGAAGCTATGAAAGAAATGGCTCTCAATAAACATATATTCAAAGAAGAGTTGATCTATGTCAAAGGTGCGTGCTATGGTGCCAGAGCATTTTCCTCTGAAGAAGATAACAAGTTCATCTATATAGATGATAATATGATTCTTGCAAATGTCACAACTAAGGTATATACCGATGCTGAGGAGCAGACAATAGTCCTTGCAAAGGCGGGAATTCCATGGTATCAAGTGGATTTGGACTTTGATGTTATCCCTGATGGAGATGACAAATTAGAGATTGATTTTAAAAATGTTCTTACCAATCAGGATATTTATAAGGTCATACAATTAGATGGTATCAAAAAAAGGCTTGATAAGGAAACACGTATTAATGTCTCGGTGAAATTTGTAAAAAAAGACAGATGTATCATCACTGTTCGAGACAAAGGCTTTGGTGATTTTATCCCTTCTTCTTACAGAATATGGGAAGAAGTAGTTGATATTTAGGGAGGTCCTTATGTTTATATTATGTAAAGGTTCACGCGCTAAAAAACCATACATAGTGCCGATTTCCGAAGAAAAAATATACTCGATTGAAGAGATGTGTTATTACATATATAACAATATATATAAGATTACAGAAGAGTTTTTTACAGATGATCTTCCGGCTTGGATAAGAGATGAACTTCATATGTTATATCTTGCCAAGAAGATGAAACAGCTCATCGACGAAAAACACGATATCAAGGATTTGGTCGTGACAATTATGTGCGCTTGCGACTATTATCGCGAGGAAGAAATAGTAAAACTAGTGACAGTTATGGAAAAGATTGCGCACCTGCCAAGCTATAAGCGCAACAAGATGAAGGCCGATCAGTACTTGAGTGCAGGTAAATACTCTATTAGTCTGTTGGAGTACAGAAGTATTCTGAATCACCCCTCTGTAAAAATGTTCAGTGACGAGGAAAGAGGCGCTCTTCTCCACAATCAAGCTGTGGCACTTCTGCATGTATCTTCTTTTGAAGAGGCGGAAAAAAGTTTTGAAGAAGCATATATCATGAACAAGCGCGAGGAGACAAAGCTTCAGTATTTGTTCATGCTACTTTTTGAAAATAAGCAAAGGGAGTTTGAGGAAAAGGCAGTTAGCATGGGAGTTACACCCGAACAAATAATTAAGATTAAGAGCACATATGATAAGATTGAAGGCGAGTGTGTAGTGGAAGATAGAGACCCTGCCTTCATCACAGAATGCATCGCCAAGTTGCGCGATTAGAGGAGAATAAGTTATGGGGTTATTTCGAAGGAAGAAAAAGAAAACTAATACAGCTCCTGAACTTAATACGGATACGATAGAACTACAAATCGAGGAACCAAAGCTTGAGCGTGAGAATGTAGATATCAAGAAAAAGAGTCAAAGATTGGAGTACATCCAAAGACTTTACGAAGAAATCCAGGATGAGAAACAGCAGATGGAGCGAGTTAAAGTGGAGTACTCAAGGGTGACAGAATCCCTCAAAGACATCCAGTGTATAGACCAGTGCTATCCCGAGGAGCGCGCGACAATCAGGGATATTGCGTCTACTATATATGAACTCAGCAGAGAGCGGAACGAGCGTATGAAGCATTTGGTCAAGTTGGCGGAAGATCAGCGAAGCGCACTTCAGAAATACGAAGAAGACGTGGAACATGATCTTGGAAGTTTACGTGAGTACGAGGACTATTTTACACGCCTAAAAAGCGATATGCGCCAGCTGACGAGTGAAAAACATATGCTTGTGGAGGACAAGACTGAGATAATGCAACGCCAGGGACTTTTGAAGAAAGTGAGCAAGGTCTTGGCTCTTCTTGCTTGCCTGTTTACCATAATGATTGGAATTATTTTTAAGGTCTACAAATCGGATATTACTATTCCGTTCATATTGATTGTGGTATTTACGCTGGTATTTGCGCTGTTAATAGTCAGTGAGGCCAGAAAAAATAGAACGGATATGATAATAACAGATAAGAAGTTAAACCGAGCAATATACCTTCTTAATAAGGTTAAAGTAAAGTATGTCAATACCAGCAAAACGCTTAATTACTTATGTAGGAAATACAGGGTAAAAGATCATATTGAGCTAGAGTATGTCTGGGGGCAACACTTGAAATTAAATCGAGAGATGGCGAGACAGCGCGAGGAATCATTTATTCTCAGTGAGAAAAATGATCAGTTGGTGAACTGCTTGCATAATATTGGAGTGAAGGACAAAGAAATATGGTTTTATCAGGCTAAGGCCTTGGTGGATCCTAGAGAAATGGTAGAAATCAGGCATGAACTCAATGAGAAAAGACAACTGCTCAGAGATCAGCTTGAGTATAATCGCAATGTCATGCAAAACTATCTCGAGGAGATTGACCGCATAAGGGAGATGAATCCTGAGTATGAAAAGGATGTGGAATTCGTGCTGAAGAAGGCGTTGTAAAGAATTTAACAAGGGGGCTTCACAAAAGCTTCTTGATAAAATCAGTCGATAATGTTATCATTAGACTAGTATAAATTTCGGAAAACGGAGGAATTGCCATGAAACTTTGGGGAGGAAGATTTACCAAGGAGACTAATCAGTTGGTTCATAATTTCAATGAATCACTTTCATTTGATCAGAAGTTCTATAAGCAGGATATTTTGGGAAGTATAGCCCATGTAACTATGCTTGAGAAACAAGAGATTATAACGAGTGATGAGAAGGACAAAATCATCGATGGACTCAAGAGTATTCTCGATGACTTGGAGTCCGGAAAGCTTGAGATAACAACAGAACACGAGGATATCCACAGCTTTGTGGAGGCAAACCTAATCGAGAGAGTTGGGGATGCAGGTAAGAAGCTTCACACGGGAAGAAGCCGTAATGACCAGGTTGCTCTTGATATGAAGCTTTATACGAGAGATGAGATAATAACACTTAACGATCTTTTGAAGGAGCTTCTCGTGACTATTCACAATATAATGTGTGAGAATGTGACGACATATATTCCTGGATTTACGCATCTTCAGAAGGCTCAGCCAACAACTGTTGCACATCACTTTGGAGCGTATTTTGAGATGTTCCGTCGCGACAGAAGCCGATTGAGAGATATCTATGATAGGATGAATTATTGTCCGCTTGGTTCAGGAGCTTTGGCCGGAACAACCTATCCGCTGGACAGAGAGTATACAGCGAAGCTACTCAACTTTGATGGACCAACTCTCAACAGCATGGATTCTGTTTCTGACAGAGATTACTTGATAGAGCTTCTCAGTGCGCTATCGACTATAATGATGCATTTGAGTCGTTTCTGCGAGGAAATCATCATCTGGAATTCCAACGAGTATCGTTTTGTGGAGATAGATGATTCCTATTCGACCGGAAGCAGTATCATGCCACAGAAGAAAAATCCGGATATCGCAGAGCTCATACGTGGAAAGACAGGGCGTGTTTATGGAGCGCTCATCTCACTTCTAACAACCATGAAGGGAATTCCTCTAGCATATAATAAGGACATGCAGGAGGACAAAGAGCTTACTTTTGACGCGATCGATACAGTTAAGGGCTGTATATCACTGTTCACCGGTATGATTTCAACTATGCAATTTAGAAAAGAGAATATGGAGGCCAGCGCCAAGAACGGCTTTACAAATGCCACCGATGCAGCTGATTATCTCGTAAATCACGGTGTTCCATTTAGAGATGCTCATGGAATTATCGGTCAGCTCGTACTCTTGTGTATAGAGAAGGATATCGCTCTTGATGACTTGCCACTAGATGAGTATAAGAAGATATGTGATGTCTTTGAGGAAGATATTTATGAGGCTATTTCCATGAAGACTTGTGTTGAGAAGCGTAATACCATAGGTGCTCCGGGCGAGATTGCCATGAGAAGTGTCCTTGCTATTAATGAGAAGTATCTCGAAGAAAGTTAATTAATCTAGTCTCAAAGATGAGATAAGAAATGGGGCTGTCGCACTAAGACAGTCTAAAAACAGGAAGAGTCCAACCGACTCGAGACGCAATGCCCGCGCATTGAAGTCTCTCTCTGGTTGGCCTCTTCCTGTTTCATTGGAAACGCATATTGCTGGTCTTACAAGCTTTGCTTGTAAGACAATTATTATACTTATCTAGTGCTGACATTCCTCCTAAAAAAAATCTCAGGCTTCGAAAAACCTGAGATTTGTGGTAAAATTAAGTATGATCAAAAACCTAATCTTACAGAAAAATTATAACTTATTTCTATCAGTAATTAATATTCTTCAAAATTGTCTCCGGCACCCTCATGTTGCCACAGCCAACACCAATCTCGATATCTGGCTTATTGGAGCCGTGGAAATCGGAACCGCCGGTGATAAATAGACCATATTTTGAAGCCAGCCCCTTGACAAAAGGTTCGTCTCCACCGTGATTTCTCGAGTAGATGGCCTCGATGCCCTGGATGCCCAAATCCTTCAGGTCTACAATGAGCTTGTTCAGCTCCTCTATGGAAAGTTTGTAGAGCAGAGGGTGGGCGAGTACAGGTATTCCACCTGTGGAGAGTATCAACTCGATTCCCTCGCCTGGTGTGAGATACTTGCGATGTACAAAAAACTCACTCTTGGGTGACAGGCAAGTCTTAAATGCCTTGTCTATTGACTCTACCCCTCCATTTGCCACCAGCAGCTTGGCAAAATGTGCTCTTGTGATAATGTTGTTGCCAAACTTCTCCATGAGCTCTTCGTAGGTTATGGGATATCCTGCATTTGCCAGGCGCTCACACATCTGGCGATTGCGATTGTCACGCTCATTTGCCGCATCTTCCAAGGTCTTCAGAAGGTGCTCGTCGTCATAGTCAATGCCATATCCCAAGATGTGAATCTCCTTTTTTCTGTCGGGAAGTTCGTATTCGCAAGAGAGTTCAACGCCGGGTATGACCTTGATGGGGTTGCCCAGTCGCTCGGCCTCGGCCAGTGCTCGCTTAACTCCCAAAACTGTGTCGTGATCCGTCACTGCAAATGCAACGAGTTCCTTCTCTATTGCGTGGTTTACGAGTTCTTCCGGAGAAAATGTTCCGTCGGAACACGTAGAGTGTACATGTAAATCTATATAATTCATGATAATCCACCAATCTGCAGATATATATTGTTCCGGGGCACGTATCTGCTCGTGACACCCGTATATTTTAATTGGAATCGCATATCGCTGGTCTTACTCACGTCGTTCGTAAGACAATAATCGCATATTGCTGGTCTTACAAGCATAGCTTGTAAGACATATTATACACTAACTTGAGTTAGAGGACAAGGAAAAACGAAGCCCAGGACAAAAAACAAGATATCGCCACATTCATTCTATCAGGTTAATCCGGTACAGGGCGGAGAAATTGTGGAGGATGCTATCAGAAATGCTAAGGAAAATTAACGATATGCAGAAATTGAATATCATGATATAACATATAATTATTTGTTAATTGAGAGTATAGCTGATATAATATGAATTGTAAAGAGATTTTAACTCAGTCGGAGCTTGTACCCCGACTGAGTTAAAACGCTCCGCGGGATGCGCACGGATTCGAATAGGAAGTGAGTCTGCTAAAGCAGACCCGAATCCGGCGCGCAAGACTCGCGAGCGAGTCTTGACATGAATTTAGGAAAAGAGGAGACAGGTTATGAGGAAAATAAGAATTTGTTTCTGCATGCTTCTAACATTGATAATGGGACTTGAAGGGATAGGATTTCCATACATATCCGTGGAGGCAGCAGCAACAACCGTAGTACAGATAAAAATTGGGGATACAAATTTTCAGGCGTCTTTCAAGGATAATAAAACAACAAAGGCACTTTTAAAAAAATTTCCGGTCACTTATACGATGCCTGAATTGAATGGCAATGAAAAGTATAAGTATTTAAGTTATGAATTGCCTAAAAATGCGAAACAGGTAAAAACGATACACGCAGGAGATATCATGTTGTACGGAACGGATTGTATTGTGCTCTTTTATAAGGATTTTAAGACTTCATACTCTTATACCCGTTTGGGAAGAATCACAGATCCGTCAGGACTTGAAAAAGCAGTTACAAAAGGGAAAATCAAAGTACAGTTTTCTATTCCGAAGAAAAAGATCAGATTGAACAAGAAAAAAATAACACTGACAAAAGGTAGTTCCTTTCAGCTGAAACTGATTGGTGGAAAAGCAAAAAAAGTGAAATGGAGCGTTCAGAATAAAAAGATTGCCACGGTAAAGAATGGCAGGATAAAGGCAAAAAAGAAGGGAAAAACGAGAATTGTAGCAACATATAGAAAGAAGAAATATGTCTGCAAATTGACGGTAACAGAAAAGAGTGCTGCGACAGCAAAACCGAAGGAAACAGCGGATGCAACAAAAGAACCAGTGCAGACGGAGGAACCGAAGGAGACACCGGGGATAACAGAAGAACCTGTGCAGACAGAAGAGCCGCAGGAAGAAGGTGAGTACATGATGAAAATGAAGATTGATGATGTTGAGGTTTCAGTAGCATGGGAAGATAATGAATCGGTAAGAGAACTGAAAAAAATAGCAGGAAATGGTGAGATCAAAATATCCATGTCTATGTATGGCGGTTTTGAACAGGTGGGATCGCTTGGAACGAACATCAGCAGACAGGATGTGCAGATGCGGACGGAACCCGGTGATATTGTACTTTATTCAGGAAATCAGATGGTAGTATTTTATGGATCGAATACATGGGCATATACAAGACTTGGAAAGATTCAGGGCTTGACAAACGAAGAACTTAAAAATCTGCTTGGAACCGGAAATGTAACGATAACGATATTTGCACATTCTTAAAGGGGGATAGATGCATGTTAAAAAGGATTCTTTCATTCTTTACAATTACTATCTTGTGTCTCGGTATGGTAGGGTGTGGCTCAGAGGGAAATACTTCAAAAGAAAACAATACCGGCACAACATCTGAAAATTATGTAGAAGAAAAGGAAGGTACAGAAGCAGGAACGGATAATCATACGATTATGGTTACGATTGGAGAGCAGAAATTTGAAGCGATATTAGAGGATAATAAAACAGCAGAAGAATTTAGTAATAAGCTGCCGGTTACTTTTGGCATGTCAGAATTGAATGGAAATGAAAAGTATTTTAATATGGATGTGAGCATCCATTCAGAACCGGAGCAGGTGGGAAAAATAGAGGAAGGGGATCTGATGCTGTATGGATCGGATTGCGTGGTTCTTTTTTATGACAGTTTTTCTACCGGATATTCCTACACAAGGATAGGAAAGATAAAGGATGTTTCGGGGCTTCGTGAGGCAGTTGGAAAAGGGAATGTTACGGTTTCTTTTGAACATGAAAATAATAAAAAATAGAAAATGGAGGGAACATATCTAATGAGAAGTGAAGGAGGATACGATGGCTTCAAGTAAAGATTATCTTGATTATATATTAGAGCAGCTTTCTGGTTTGGATGACATATCCTATAGAGCCATGATGGGAGAATACATTATCTACTATCGCGGCAAAATAGTCGGCGGAATATATGATGACCGCTTTCTCGTCAAGCCAGTGAAGTCAGCAATGGCTATGATGCCGGATGCAAAGATGGAACTGCCATATGAAGGAGCGAGAGAAATGCTGCTTGTAGACGATGTGGAGAACAGAGATTTTCTGAGCGAGTTACTAGAAACAATGTATGAAGAGCTGCCTGCTGCGAAGAAGAAAAGAAATAGATAAAGATAAAGATAAAGAGCAACAGAGCGTTGCTTGTTGTCTTGCTGTAGATATGTGATAATAGAATCAAACCTATCAAAGAAAGGAGATCTGCTCTATGGAAATCAAAGATATACTGAAAACTCTTAGAGAAGAAAAGGGGCTTACGCAGGACGAGTTGGCAGAACACGTCATGGTAACAAGACAGGCAGTGAGTCGCTGGGAGACTGGAGAGACACAACCAAATACAGATACACTTAAGTTGTTGTCAAAGGAATACAATGTTTCGATCAATACACTTCTTGGCAGTCCAAGACTGCTTGTATGCCAGTGCTGTGGAATGCCACTGAATGATGATGATATGATCAGCAAAGAACCGGATGGAACCCTAAACGAAGATTACTGTAAATGGTGCTATACAGAAGGTGAATTTGCTTACAAATCAAGAGATACGTTAATTGATTATCTGATCGGTCACATGCCGAATCCGGATAATTTGTCGGAAGATGAAAGGCGAGTACAATACGACGGATATCTTTTACAGCTTAAGCATTGGAGATAAATATAAGACAGACGGAAGCTTCTCACTACATATTATGGTGGTGGGGAGTTTTTTTTGTGCCTTATCAATCTCTGAGATGGCAGCAGGTTGCTTCTTTATGGTATTGGAATTAACACATACTCACATGAAATTAAATTATGATGTTCTCAAATGATTGCGTTTTATTACTTGTAATGCTATAATAATGCCGTATATATGCTTATTTGAGAGGTGATAATTATGCAAGCATATGCAGAAGCGTATTTGAGCGATGTAGTTGAGAATCAAGGCAAATTATTTGATATGGTCGCACAGGATTATCCAGATAAAGATACCAAAGATTTTATTAGTGTCTATATGTTAAGTAAAACTCGAAAGTGTATTGATGAAGGAAAGGCATATGTAAATACAATGGATGCAAAAGAACTCTTGAAGTATTTTACAAGTACTGAGAATTATGCATTAAAGACAGGAAAAGCTATCGAGGGATTTGCACCGAACTGGATTGGTGAGTTTTATGCTTATTATCAGTGGTATTATGATATTCCGAGTGCGAAAATAATAAAAAAAATCCCTGTAGACTTTCTCATGAAGGCGTATCTTGGTCTTCGTGATTTGGAACTAGACCTAGCAGTTAAAAAGGTGGGTAAAGTTTGATACATGAACATTCGGGTAGCACTGATTGAGTCTTGTAGATGGATGATTTTATGCCTGGAAACCGCGGGAATATGCCCTGTTACGGAGAGTAACATCACTGTTACATTACGTTTCTTTACTGTCACTAAGATTTTTGGGTATGATGAGACTATAAAAAACGTTTTAGAACGAAAACTAAAAGGAGGTCATCATCATGACATTTGGAGAAAAATTAAAAGAAGCAAGAAAAGAAGCTGGATTATCTCAGGAGCAGTTTGCTGAGAAGATGAGCATATCCAGATCGGCGGTAGCAAAGTGGGAATCTGGCAGAGGTTTACCGGATGTAAACAATCTGAAGGTTATGGCACAGTTGCTTGACGTCAGTGTAGATTATCTTTTGGACGAGGATAAAAAGCTCAGCTTTAACGAGGTGAAAGAAGCTATTGACCTTGATTCCTTTGAAATAACAGGCAAATGCAGGAGTAAAATGGACGCAGCATGTTACTCCAAATTTAAGAGAGCTGATGCAATATATCCTCTTATTTGCAGAAAAAGAATGAGCAAGGCAGAATGGCTCGTGGATTTTATAGTAGGACCCGGAATTATTCAGGGTGCTGATTATTTGAATGGTGCTTCAGCGTATTATCTTGTAGAAACAGGGGGTAAGCAGTTTTTGGTTAAGGTAGTATCTGATTTTATTATTACAAGCGAATTGACTAGCAAAGTAGATCCGAGGAAATTTGAACTTGGAAATCATTTATTCAAAAAAGCCCCATATCAGCTAATCTGACATCAAACAATTCCTTTGGGATTACCTGCTGTCTGATTCCACTTATAACGGGAAAGCAATTGCCTCATCATATAGTTTCTTTAGTGTTCCGATGAAATCATGCAAACTTTTCCTGTTGTCAGTTTTATGAGTGCAGAGTACGCAGTCAAAGGTTTTTTTACACTCATAAGGAATCCAAGCAAACTGTCCACTATGATCATTTAGAAAACCTGGAGCAAGGCATATGCCGCGACCGGCAGCAACGTTGGTTAGGGTAGTTTCATGATCGGGGCTGTTGAAATATGAAATCTTACCTGAAGACATAAGATTTTGCTGGACAGAGCGCAGAAGTGCTGGAGATCCCCCGCCTACCATAAGGGTTCTTCCGTATATATCCTCTTGAGTAATGATGTTTTTGGTGGCAAGAGGGTCATTCTTGTCTGTAATTAAATATATATGACTTTTGAACAGCTCGTGGACAATAGTACCTGCGAGCTGTTTTGTATGTTCTTTCAAAGTAAAGAGTATATCAGCTTCATTTTTCAGGAATGAGTCCATACCACCTTCGTATTGGAATTTTGGAGTGATTTGCACGTGGGATTGGCTTTTCTCAAAGATACGGATAGCTTCAGGAAGAAAATATATAGCTTGTCTTACCATAAGGCTTATGCTTATATTGTCACTGTATCTGGCGCTGAAGTTTTGTCCTTGCTCGATGGCACGTTTCATATCATCACGCATATTTACAAGAAAACTTACAAATTGCTGACCTGCAGGGGTAAGAGTTGCACCTTTGCCATTTCTCTCAAAAATTTGAAATCCCACTTCTTTCTCTAAAAGCTTAATCTGATAGGAAAAGGTGGGCTGGCTTACAAACATATTCTCCGAGCCCCTTGAAAAATTTTGAGTTTTTGCAAGTTCGATACAATAATCTATTTGTTTTGTAGTCATAGTATCCTCCAATTATATAAATTATTTAAAAATTAAATAAGGTATTTAAGCTTTCTATTGGACATTTTACACCATTTATGTGAAAATGTAAATAGAAAAATAATCTGCAATGTATATATAGTATCAGAGCAAATGGAATAAGCACATAAAAGATAAAGAACTTCCTGGCACATATTGATAAAGTGTCAGAAGAGTGGTAGAATCAAATAAATATGTATGGTCTACAAGGGGCCGGAAAATAAGAAAGTGAGGGAAAGGTAATGAGTGAAAAAATAGTACAGACAGCAGGAAGAGAGCAATTGGGGAAGTTTGCGCCGATGTTTGCACATCTCAACGATGATATTCTTTTCGGCGAGGTATGGAATGAGGAAGCAATTGATGTAAAGACAAAATGCATTATTACAGTAGTTTCGCTTATGGCATCAGGTATCACAGATTCTTCTTTAATTTATCATCTTCAGAATGCTAAGGCTCACGGAGTTACAAAGGAAGAGATTGCTGCAATCATAACTCATGCAACTATGTACGTTGGCTGGCCAAAAGGTTGGGCAGTATTTCGTCTGGCAAAGGATGTATGGAATGAAGACATTCCTGAAATCACAGAAAAGGACAGATATCAGAATACGATTTTTTTTCCTATCGGAGATCCAAATCCTTACGCGAAGTTCTTTGTAGGGCAGAGCTATCTTGCAACTGTGTCTACTGAACAGGTTCCGGTTTTCAATGTGACTTTTGAACCTGGGTGCCGCAACAATTGGCATATTCATCATGCGAAAAGTGGCGGCGGTCAGATGCTGATTTGCATAGGCGGAAGAGGGTATTATCAGGAGTGGGGTAAAGATGCGGTAGAGATGACGCCGGGAAAAGTTATAAATATTCCTGCGGAAGTAAAAAACTGGCACGGAGCGGCTTCTGATGCGTGGTTCTCGCATCTTGCAATAGAGGTTGCCGGTGAAGAAACAAGTAATGAATGGTTAGAATCTGTATCAGATGAAGATTATGATAAGTTGTCATAATTCACCAATAGGGGGAAAGAAAATATGATGAGAAAGATATTGGTACCGGGAACATTTATACTGACATTGGGATTTGTGGTATGTTTGTTGATTTCCACGGCAGATAATGTTGCATTTGCCGCTGAGACCAGACTCTCGGCAAAGCAAGTTATGCTAAAAAAGGGACAAACATTTAAACTAAAATATAAGAAAGCAAAGAAGGTAAAATGGACATCTTCCAAAAAAGAAGTAGCTACAGTGAAAAATGGCAAAATAACTGCGAAAAAACCTGGTAAGACAACCATAATTGCCCAAAATGGTAAGAAGAAATATCGATGTACTGTGACTGTAACTAGTGGAAAAAGAAAAGTTCTTGTTTTATATTTTTCGGCAACAGGTACCACGAAAGCTGTTGCGAATAAGGTGGCTAAGGCAGCAGGAGCTGACATTGTGAGATTGGTTCCTCGAAAAACATATACTTCTGCTGATTTAAATTACAACAGTGATTGTAGGGCAAATAGTGAGCAGAACAATAATTCAAAGCCTGCTATAGCAACAACGATAAGGAATATAGCGCAATATGATGAGATTTTTATCGGATATCCGATTTGGCATGGTAAAGAACCTGGTGTGATACGAACATTTCTTTCTAAAACTAAGCTTAAAGGAAAAAATATAATACCTTTCTGTACATCCGGAGGAAGCGGTATTTCTGGTAGTATTGCCCACATAAAGGAGTTTGCCAAAGGTGCAAGTGTGAAAGCTGGCAGGGATTTGACAGATGATTCGGATACGAAAATTAAAGAATGGGTTAGTCCGTTATTATAATTCATGATATAATGTTGCCATTTGAGAAAAGGACAAAAACTAGGAAATCATATATTTACATTAGAACAAACATGTGTTATACTGTGATAGAATATAAAAAAAAATCTAGGAAGGGGACAAACCATGAAAAGAATTAAGACTATCACTTCAAAGAACTTGAAAGACACAGTTAAGACTGGTGGATGTGGTGAGTGCCAGACTTCTTGTCAGTCTGCATGCAAGACATCTTGTACAGTTGGTAACCAGACTTGCGAACACAGCAAATAATCTTGGTTTTATATAACTTGATTTGAAGGGCTGGCTGAACAGTCATGAGTTCAGCGAGGTCCTTTTTGTGTCGTTTTGAGATAAGAAGATTAGGATGAGGTAGAAATAATGATTCATTGTTATAAATTTAACGGTGATAACATAGTAATGGACGTGAACAGTGGCTCTGTTCATGTTGTTGACGATGTTGCATATGACGTTATAGAGCGCTATGAGGGGGAATCCAGAGAAGATATTGTCAAATATGTAAGAGGAAAATATTCCGAAAGTGAGATTTCTGACCAAGAGCTGGATGAGCTGTTCGATGACATCGAATCACTCAAGGCGGAAGGTACACTTTTTACAGAGGATACTTATAAAGAAGGGGTTCTAGATTTTAAGGCAAGAAAAACTGTTGTAAAGGCGCTATGCCTTCATATTGCGCATGCATGCAACCTTTCATGTAGATATTGCTTTGCCGGAGAAGGAGAGTATAAGGGAGACAGATCTCTTATGAGTTATGAGACCGGCAAGAAAGCCCTTGATTTTCTTGTTGCAAACTCAGGAAGTCGAGTTAATTTGGAAGTGGATTTCTTTGGTGGAGAGCCATTGATGAATTTTGATGTTGTCAAACAATTGGTAGAATACGGAAGAAGTCTCGAAGAAAAGCACAATAAGAATTTTAGATTTACCCTTACTACTAACGGTATGCTCTTAAATGATGACATTATAGAATTTGTCAACAAAGAGATGGATAATGTGGTACTTAGTATCGATGGAAGAAGAGAAATACATGATTATATGAGACCAGACAAGGCGGGAAATGGAAGTTATGACAAGATTCTTCCTTGGTTTAAGAAGGTTGCAGAGAGTAGAAATCAGACGAGATACTATGTCAGAGGAACATTTACAAGACACAATCTGGATTTTGTGAAGGATGTTTTGCATTTGGCAGATTTGGGATTTGAGCAGGTTTCAGTCGAACCGGTTGTGGCAGATCCATCAGAGGATTATGCTATTAGGGAAGAGGACTTGCCGACTATCTTCAAAGGATATGAGGAACTGGCCACAGAGATGCTCAGACGCGAGAAAGAGGGAAGAGGCTTTACGTTCTTCCACTATATGATTGATCTGACTGGCGGACCTTGTGTATACAAGAGACTTTCAGGATGTGGCTCGGGAACGGAATATTTGTCTGTGACACCATGGGGTGACTTGTATCCATGTCATCAATTTGTGGGAAATGAAGAATTTCTCCTGGGAAATGTCGATGATGGGATACAAAATGTCGATATAGTAAATGAGTTTAAGTTGTGTAATGTTTATGCGAAGAAAGAATGTAGAGATTGCTTTGCGAAGTTTTACTGTAGCGGTGGATGCGCGGCCAATGCGTATAACACTCATCAGGATATTAACAAACCATATGAGATAGGATGCGAATTGCAGAGAAAGAGAACAGAGTGTGCTATCTGGATTAAGGCAAAGCAGGCAGAAGAGAATTAAGGAGGCCGAGATGGATATCGGAATAGATTTGGGTACAGCGAGTATCCTTGTATATGTCAAAGGGCGTGGAGTTGTATTAAAAGAGCCTAGCGTGGTTGCATTTGACCGCGATACCAATAGAATTATGGCCATCGGGGAAGATGCCAGATTGATGCTCGGTAGAACGCCGGGAAATATTGTGGCAGTCAGACCTTTGCGTCAGGGTGTTATCTCAGACTATTCTGTTACTGAGAAGATGCTCAAGTATTTTATTCAGAAATCAGTGGGAAAGCAGAGATTCCGCAAGCCGCTTATCAGTATCTGTGTTCCAAGTGGAGTTACAGAAGTTGAGAGAAAAGCGGTAGAGGATGCTGCATTCCAGGCTGGTGCAAGAGATGTTAAGATTATCGAGGAACCGATTGCTGCAGCTATTGGTGCCGGAATCGACATCGCTAAGCCATGTGGAAATATGATTGTAGATATCGGTGGAGGAACATCTGATATTGCGGTTATTTCTCTTGGTGGAACTGTTGTCAGTACATCAATTAAGATTGCGGGAGATGACTTTGATGACGCAATCGTTAGATATATGAGAAAGAAGCACAATCTGCTTATCGGTGAGCGAACAGCGGAGGATATCAAGATTCGAATTGGATCTGCTTATCCACGTCCGGAAGTTGAGACAGTAGATGTGCGCGGACGTAATCTGGTTACAGGTTTGCCAAAGACCATTACAGTTACGTCTGAGGAAACTGAAGAGGCACTTAGAGATGCGACATTCCAGATTGTAGATGCTGTTCACAGTGTTCTCGAGAAGACTCCGCCGGAACTTGCGGCAGATATCGCAGACAGAGGTATCGTACTCACCGGAGGAGGAAGCTTGTTATATGGCCTTGAGGAATTGATCGAGAGCAGAACAGGTATTACAACGATGACAGCTGAGGAGCCTATGACAGCCGTTGCCATAGGAACTGGTAAGTATGTCGAATTCTTAAGTGGAGGAAACGGCCAAGACTAGGAGGGAAGCCTATGCTAAGAGGTCTCTATACCGGTTGGACCGGAATGGTCAATGAACAGAAAAGACTAGATGTTGTTTCTCATAATTTGGCCAATGCCGACACCCTTGGTTACAAGGCGGAGAGTGTCAGCAGTCAGGCATTTGACAAGATGCTTACAATTAAGATAAGAGATGGATCTCAGGCTTACCACAACCAGGCCATCGGCAAGATGAGCTTGGGAGTAAAAGTGGGTGAGACGTTTACCGATTATTCTCAGGGTTCACTTAGAGAAACGGGAAATACGTTTGACCTTGCTTTGAGTGGAAAAGGATTTTTTGCTATTAAGTATACTAATTCAGAGGGAGACGAGTCCGTGAGATATACGCGAGACGGAAGTTTTCAGCTGACAAAAGATGGTTATCTTGTAGATACAGAAGGTAATCGAGTGCAGGGAGAAAATGGGAATATTCAGATTGATCCAAGCTCCACTAATGTGGCGATAGGGCGCGACGGAAGTATATTTGTCGACAATGAGAATGTGGACACTATTAAGGTCGTGGATTTTGAGGACTATGATTATGTAGTTAAGCTTGGAGACAACATGTATACAGTTGTGGACGGAGCCAAGGAAACCGAGGCTGCAACCGATGTTCTGCAGGGATATACAGAGCAATCCAATGTAAATGTTGTATCTGAGATGGTTGATATGATTACCATCACAAGAGCGTATGATACCAATCAGCGCGTTATGAAGTCAATCGATTCCATGCTTGACAAGGCAGTTAATCAGGTTGGCAGATTGGGAAGCTAATGTTTAACTGTATGATGTAAAGTAAAATGTGATAAATGTCGATATAATTTTGAGACATTGTGTTATATTTTCGTTTAGGGGGAATGCTTATGATGCGTTCATTGTGGACTGCAGCTTCCGGAATGGCAGCGCAGCAGACAAATTTGGATACTATTTCAAATAATTTATCAAATATAAATACAACGGGATACAAGACAGAGGCTGTCAACTTTAAATCATTGATTTATCAAACTTTGCAGCAAAAGTCTTATGATAGCAAAGGTGAGCCAAAGCCTGTAAGTGCACAGGTTGGATTGGGAGTTAGAAGCTCTGCGATTGTATCTGATTTTACACAGGGAGCATTGCTTGAATCAAAGGGAAAGTTCGATTATGCGATTCAGGGCGAGGGATTTTTCATGGTGAGAACCGGCGATGGAAGTGTTGGATATACCAGAAATGGTAATTTCAATGTGAGCCTTACATCGAATGGTATGGCTCTCACAGACAGTGCGGGAAATCCAGTACTCAACACTCAGGGGCAGCCGATTATATTCCCAAAGAACATTGACTCGTCAAAGCTCTCAATTGATATGAATGGTGGATTTGCTTATCCTGATGCCAATAACAATGCTAGGCCTCTTGGAATACAGATAGGTCTTGCTACTTTTCCAAACCCTGCGGGCTTGGAGAGAACTTCAGATACTATTCTCAAGGAGACAGCGGCTTCAGGAACATTTACTATTTCACAGGCGTCAGCACTTGGATCCAAGGTGGTTTCGGGATATCTCGAGGGATCTAATGTACAAGCTGCAGATGAGATGGTTAATATGATTATTGCGCAGCGTGCATATGAGATGAACTCTAAGGCTATACACGCTTCAGATGAGATGTTGCAGACGGCTAATAACTTGAGAAACTAATTAGAAATACATAATTAGGAGTGATTAATTATGGCAATTTCAGTAAGTGATTTATATAGCAGCTTGGGCAGTGGGACTATTGCTCCCGGCACTATTGCGAGCACAAGCAACGCGGAACATTTGACAAGTCAAATCGAAAATGCTCAGACTGATTTGCAAGCTAAAGAAGCATGTGAACAATTTGAAGCCTATCTGATTCAGCAGATGTTTAAGTCCATGGAGGAATCCACGAAGGCGCTGACAAGCGATGATGAAGAGAGCGATAGTGACGATTATGTCGATATGTTTAGCGACAATATGTATCAGGAAATAGCGGAGAATATGGTGGCTAATGGCGGTGGATTGGGTATAGCGAAGATGCTTTACGAGTCCATGGAGAGAAATGGCCAGATAGAAGGAAGTAAAGAATTATAATCTATGGAACAGCGACAAGGTTATGTAGAACATATTATTTTTAGAAATACAGAAAATGGATATACAGTTTTTGAGTTGGCCTGTCAGGATGAAGACGGGGAATACTTAGAAACATGCGTAGGAAACTTCCCCTTTATCAATGAGGGGGAGTATCTCTTGTTATGGGGAAATATCACCCACCATCCAACATATGATGATCAATTTAAGGTTACGAAGAGTGAAGTGAAGGAACCGGAGGATGCCGTTGCTATGCAGAGGTATCTTTCTTCTGGTGTCATAAAAGGCATTGGAGCGGGGTTAGCTAAGAGGATAGTTGACATGTTCGGCGACAGAACATTTGAAATTATCGAAAAGGAACCTGAGAGATTAGCGGAAGTAAAGGGAATAAGCAAGAGAAAAGCGACGGAAGTCTATGAAGCTTTCGAGGAAAAAAAAGAAACAAGAGAGGCATTTATATTTCTTCAAAAGTATGGTATTTCCAATCAATTAGCAGCTAAAATATATGATAAATACAAGGGAAATGTATATGATATTATACAGAATAATCCTTACAAATTATCCGAAGACATCAGAGGTATTGGGTTTAAAATAGCAGATGATATAGCTGCCAAAATAGGCTTTGATGTCAATTCGATATTTAGGATTAAGGCCGGGATAATATATGCGTTGGAAAATGAAATATCCAATGGACATATATTTATACCCGAGGTGGAACTCTGCAAAAAAAGTGTGGAGATTCTCGCCGTTCCCCTTGAAAGAATAATGGAAACAATAGAAAAAATGATAATTGATAAAGACTTGATTAAGGACAATGAAGATGTATATCTACCGGTTCTCTATTATGGTGAGATGGGAGTTGCGAGGATGCTCTGTGATCTGGATCAAGTCTCATATCAGTTTGATGAGAGTCTGGAGAGGATGATTCAGGATTCACAGGGAATAGATGGAATTTTTCTGGACGAGAACCAGCTTGATGCTGTTCGAGAGTCTCTCGTAAAGGGAGTTCTGGTGATTACGGGAGGACCGGGAACGGGAAAAACAACAACTATAAACCGTATTATCAAGATGCTTGAAGCTCAAGGGGAGTCCATACTTTTGGCGGCGCCAACAGGACGTGCGGCCAAGAGGCTCAGCGAGACCACGAATAGAGAGGCGCAGACAATACACAGGTTGCTCGAATACAATGGCGCGGGGCTCGAGAGTAACAGTGACAGTTATTCCAATGACAATAAGGGACTATTTGCCCGCAATGAGTTTAACAAACTGGAGTCGGATGTAATAATAATTGACGAGATGTCTATGGTGGATATATTTCTCTTCTCCAGCCTGCTGAAGGCGATACCTGTGGGGACGAGACTGATTCTCGTAGGTGATGTGAATCAGCTTCCGAGCGTTGGCCCCGGAAATGTTTTGAGAGATATTATTGATTCGAAAATATTCAGCGTGGTTAGGTTGGAACAGATATTTAGGCAGGCGGCCATGAGTGATATTGTGGTGGGGGCCCATGACATCAACAAGGGTCGAATTCCGAAGCTCAACAACGACAGCAAAGATTTTTTCTGTTTGGAGCAGGACAATAGCCATGATGTTTTGGGTGTGGCACTCACTCTTGTTAGGGACAAGATGCCGGCCTATGTTGACTGTACACCATTTGATGTCCAAGTGCTCACTCCTATGAAGAAGGGAGAAACCGGCCTCATAAAGTGCAACGAAGTTTTACAGAGATATATTAATCCGCCTTCCAAATCCAAGGCGGAGATGGAGTACAGAGACAACATATTCCGAGTTGGGGATAAGGTGATGCAGACCAAGAATAATTATCAAATCCGCTGGCAGATTGAGGGGTATAATGGCATAGTGATAGAGGATGGAACCGGAATATTTAACGGAGACATGGGAGTTGTGGACTCGGTTGATCTGTTCAACAAGGAGATGACGGTTATATTCGATGACGAGAAGAAGGTAACGTATACAATGGCCAATATGGACGAGTTGGAGCTTGCATATGCCATTACTATCCATAAGTCCCAGGGAAGCGAGTATCCTGCTGTGGTTATTCCTATCATGGGAGGCCCCAAGATGCTTATGAACAGAAATCTTCTCTATACGGCGGTGACGAGGGGGAAGAAGTGTGTTATCCTTGTGGGAAACAAAAATGCCATAATAGAGATGATCAATAATCAGAACGAGAGAAAACGTTATTCTTCGCTGAAGAAGAGGATTCTCGAGGTAAAAAATTAAGATTGAAAAAGAGTGTATATTTTGGTAGAATAAATAAAAGAGGGTAAAGGTGGAAAGATTACTAAGAATACTTTATACGCCACGTTGTGTTGTTTGTGGCAAATCTCTCGGTTTGCGAGGCCTTCAGGAGCTATGTGAGGGCTGCAGAGACAAGGTGAAAATAGTCCGTGGACCGAGATGCATGCATTGTTCTAAGCCAATATATGATGATGAGCAGGAGTTTTGCGGAGATTGCAGAGATCATGCAAGTCAGATCGAAAGTGGCATGGCATTGCTTGAATACAATGAGGCTGCGAGGAAGATCGTAGCTAGATTTAAGTATGAAGGGGATTTGGATTGCGGAATATTTTTCACCGACAGAATGGTTGATGAACTACGAAGTTGGATAGAGCAAGTTAATCCAGATATTATAATCCCGGTTCCGGTACATCGAACACGTTTGAGGTACCGTGGGTTTAACCAAGCTGAGGTAATGGCGCGGCGGATTGGCGAGAGGATGGACATCCCCGTTGATTCTGTGTCTCTCAGGCGCATCAGCAAGACGCTTCCGCAGAAGAATCTTGACAGGAATCTGAGGTATTCTAATCTCAGAAAATCCTTAGAGGTGGATGAAAAGTTTTCTTGCAGTGGCCAGAAGAGAGTTCTCCTTGTGGATGATATTTATACCACCGGGGCGACACTAGAAGCTTGTGCGTCAGTGCTAAAGCAAAATGGAGCAACCCAAGTCAATTCGATATGTATGTGCATTGGTTGTGGAGATGTTTGAATTTGTGCACTAAGGAGGATGATTGTTATGGATCTTGCTACATGTAGAAAATGCGGTAAATTGTTCAATTATATTCACGGCGAACGACTTTGCCCGAATTGCATCAAGGAAACAGAAGAAAAGTTTAAACAAGTTAAGAAGTATGTTTACGACAATCCGACTGCCGGAATTGATAAGATTTCTCAGGATAATGATGTTTCTGTCAGACAGATTAAGAAGTGGGTTCGCGAGGAGAGATTGGTATTTTCTCAGGATTCACCTATAGGAATTGAGTGTGAGATGTGTGGACAGACCATCAAGACGGGAAGGTATTGTATGGATTGCGCTACCAAGATTCGCAAGGGATTGGCTATGCCAAGACCGTCGAGAGAATTGGATATTCCAGCACCTAACACCAGAGAGAATAGAATGAGATTTATGAAGAACTAGAAGTTTGCGCAGAGGCTTATGACCTCGAGAGAGCCCGGGAAGCAGGTGGCTTGGGCCATTAGCACATAACCTGAATCGGTAGAAAAATGAAATTATTAACAGTTGCAATTCCGTGTTATAACTCGGAAGAATATATGTTGAATGCAATAAATAGCGCATTAGTAGGTGGGGATGATGTAGAAATACTCGTTATTGATGACGGTTCTACAAAGGACAATACAGCTAAGATTGCAGATGAATGTGAAGCTAAGTACCCGGGAATTGTGAAGGCAATTCACCAGGAAAATGGCGGACATGGAGAAGCAGTTAACGCCGGTATTAGAAATGCAACGGGACTCTATTATAAAGTTCTTGATAGCGATGATTGGCTTGATAAAGACGCTTTGATAAAAGTAATTGATAAGATTAAGGAGTTTGTTCAAGAGGGAATTAAAGTAGATATGATTCTTGCAAACTATGTATATGAGAAGCCAAGTGAACATAAGCACAAGGCGATTGATTATGCAGATGCATTCCCGGTGGACAAGGTATTTAGGTGGAGCGATACCAAGAAACTCAAAATCAGTCAGAATATTTTGATGCATTCGGTAATATACAGGACTAAGCTTTTGAGAGATTGCGGTTTAGAGTTGCCTAAGCATACATTTTACGTTGATAATATCTTCGTATATGTACCACTTCCACATGTAAAAACTATGTATTACATGAATGAAAATCTCTATAGATATTATATTGGACGTGAGGATCAATCGGTCAATGAAAAGGTCATGATTAGTCGAATAGATCAGCAGATTAGAGTCAATAAGATAATGATCGATGAGATAAGAATTATGAGAATACATGACAAAAAATTGCGCGATTATATGATCAAATATCTCACTATGATGATGACGGTCAGCTCCGTATTTCTCATCAAAGAGGGAAGTCGAGAGAGTATCGACAAGAAGAAAGAACTCTGGCATTATCTCAAGGAAAAGGACAAGGTGGTTGCCAGAAAGGTAAATATGCAAGCTCTGAGCGGTCCTATGCATCTCAGGGGAAAAGCAGGACGAAAATTGATTGTGTGGGGATATTCCATCGCAAGAAAGATATATGGATTTAATTAAAAAAAACTGTCGGGCAGTGCTCGACAGTTTTTTTAAAATTATGCTGGTCTTACAAGCGCTTTGCAACGAAGCAAACCCACTCATTTAATTCGTGCTTATCTATAACCTCAAATCCGTTGGCAACCAGCGCATTCTCCACTTCGTCAGCTTTGGTGTCAAGAATTCCGGAGGAGATAAATATTCCGCCTTTCTTGAGGTGCTTTGGAACGATTGCAGACAGCGGAATGATGACATCTGCTAATATATTGGCGATGACAATATCATTGTCTGCTCTTACTTTATCACTAATATTTTCATCGGCTACCGGCGCCTTGAAAGTATAGGAGTGATCAGTTGCCTCGCCGTTTATCAAATCCCCTGTATATACTTCGAATTTCTCTCTTGGTACAGAATTCTTATCCAGATTTTCGGCGGCGACTTTTGTGGCATCGGGATCGATGTCAGTTGCGATGACATGTCTTGCTCCGAGTTTTGCCGCTGCGATGGCAAGGATTCCGGTTCCGCAACCGACGTCCAGAACCTGCTTGTCGGAACATTTTACCTGGGAGAGAGCTTTGATACAAAGCATCGTCGTCTCGTGAGTTCCGGTTCCAAAAGCCATTCCCGGATCAATCTCAATGACAATATCTGACTCGCTATTGTAGTCAGATACCTCGTCTGCGTCCTCCCAGCTTGGCTTGACTATTATGTTTGAAGATGCTCGGAAGGGCTTGAAAAATGTCTTCCAATTGTTCATCCAATCCTTGTCCTCGGTTTCCGATACGTCAATTGTTCCCGCACCTATGTTGGTATAAGGGGAAATCTCTGAGAGAATATCGTTAACTTTTTTTAGTATTTCTTCTTTGTTGCAATCTTGTGGTTCGATATAAAAATTGACTTTTGCCGTACCGTCATTGTCCACCGGATCGGGCAAAATGTCCACAAACATCTGGCTTTTTTCTTCTTCTGTCAGAGGGATGTTATCATCGACTTCGATTCCCTCAATCCCCGCTTCATCCAGCATATAGCTGAGAAGGTCAACTGCATCATTGTGCGTGTTTATAGTAAACTTTATCCACTTCAATTTAGCTTCCTCCAAAATGAAAATTTTATGAAATTATAGTAGCATTTAAAAATGGGTTTGTCAACGGCGCGGTTGTGTGCGTAAAATGCTTGATGAGACAATGTGAAGAATAATTAGAAACCCCTTGATGATTTTGCCAAAATGTGCTATACTAGTTAGGTATTTTTTAAGAAAAGGAGACGTTCTCAATGAACAGTAAGGTAAAAGGTATACTACAGGTCGTTGGAATTGTACTTGTAGCAGCAGCATTATGTTTTGTAGTATTTGTAGGGATTGGAGCAGGCAAGAGAGGAAGTGCCAAGAATATCAGACTTGGACTTGACTTGGCCGGCGGTGTAAGTGTTACTTACGAAGCTAATAAAGCTAATCCTACAGATCAGGAAATGACAGACACAGTTTACAAGATGCAGAAGCGTGTGGAAAATGAGAGTACTGAAGCATCAGTATATCAGGAAGGCGCAAACAGAGTAACTGTAGACGTTCCTGATGTTTCAGATCCTCAGGCTATCCTTGATAAACTTGGAAAAGCCGGATCACTTGAGTTTGTTATGGAAACTGACATCAAGAAGGGTGAAAATGATCAGGCCCAGTTTGATAAGTCTAAGGTTTTGATGGATGGATCAATGATTCAGACAGCAGAGGCAACAACTCAGGCAGATCAGAAGACTGGAAAGAATGAAAATGTAGTTAAATTGACTTTGACAGGCAAGGGCGCAAAGAAATTTGCTACAATTACAGGAAATCACATTGGTGATGCACTTTCAATCGTATATGACGGAAAGGTTGTTTCATCTCCTGTAATTCAGGCCGAGATCACAGATGGAGTCGCTATCATCTCAGGAAGCTTTGATCAGTTTTCACAGGCAGAAGATATGGCTTCAACACTTCGTATCGGTGCTTTGCCACTCGAGCTTAAGAATATACGTTCTAACATCGTTGGAGCGAAGCTTGGTGTAACATCACTTAAGACTAGTATCTATGCTGGTATCGTAGGTCTCATCCTCGTAATGATCTTCATGATCGTCATGTATAGATTGCCGGGTGTGGTTGCATCAATCAGTTTGGCAATTTACACATCTGCAGCATTGGTTGCAATGAATCTCTTGGATGTGACATTGACATTGCCGGGTATTGCCGGAGTTATCCTTGCCATAGGTATGGCGGTGGATGCCAACTGTATCATATTTACTCGTATCAAAGAGGAGATCGGTACAGGAAAGACAGTTAAGTCATCTATCAAGCTTGGATTCGATAAAGCGCTTTCAGCTATCATTGACGGTAACGTAACTACATTGATCGCTGCAGTAGTTCTTTATATCAAGGGTTCAGGTACTGTTAAGGGATTTGCACAGACATTGGCAATCGGTATCATCATCTCAATGGTTACAGCTATCTTTGTAACAAGATGGTTGCTCAGAGGTTTTGTAAATCTTGGACTTGAAGATGCTAAGTTCTTTGGTACAATCAAAGAGCGTAAGACAATTAACTTTGTTGGGAACGCTAAGAAGTATATCGTTATCTCAGGAGCTATTCTCCTTATCTGTATCGCAGGTTTGATTATAAACAAGACACAGACAGGTAACATCTTGAATTACAGCCTTGATTTCGTTGGTGGTACATCAACATCAATTACATTTGACGCTGGTGCCAAGGGATTTGATGGTCAGGGAAATGCAACAACTGACTTCAAGCAGGAAATCGAAAAAGCAGTTAAGGACATCACTGGTGTACAGGCAGCAGAGTTGTCTGATGTAGCTGGAGAGAATACTCTTATCGTTCGTACTGTTACACTTTCTGAAAAACAGCAGAAGGACGTTAGAGATCAGATTTCAGCTAAGTATAATGTATCACAGGATAAGATTGAGCAGGAGACAATCTCAGCATCAGTCAGTGATGAGATGAGAACAGATGCGGTATTTGCTACAATCCTTGCAGCAATATTCATGCTCATCTACATCTGGATTAGATTTAAGAATCTTGCATTTGGTGCAAGTTCAGTTGCAGCTCTTATCCATGACGTTATGGTTGTATTCACAATCTACGTAGTACTAAGCCACTTTATCACAGTTGGTAGTACATTTATCGCAGTTATGTTGACAATTGTGGGATACTCTATCAACGCAACAATCGTTATATTTGACCGTATCCGTGAGAATAAAGCTAAGGCTTCAAGCAGATCTGATATGATGGAGATTGTTAACCAGAGTATCACACAGACATTGAGCCGAAGCATCAATACAAGTATTACAACACTTATCATGGTTGTTGTTCTTGCAATTATGGGAGTTGATTCAGTAAGACAGTTCTCAATTCCATTGATTGCCGGTATCGTTTCTGGATGCTATTCATCAGTATGTCTTGCAGGAACAATTTGGTTCTTCTTGAATAAAATCAAGAAAGCCCCATCCAAGAAAAAATAATCTAGTACCTTATAAAGGGCGTGATAAACGTTGAAGAGAAAGATAGATTCTAAGTATATACAGATAGGCATCGTGGCATTCTTTGTCATGATTGCCGTATCTCTCTTCTCCATTCTGGTATTGAATATTGGTGCTTTGGGAGATTTTGTAGATAAGATAACAACTGCACTTATGCCGATTATAATTGGTTTTTGCATAGCTTATCTGCTAAATCCTCTGGTAAAAAGATTGGAGCGAGCAGTTATAATCCCTCTCTTGTATAAGGTTACGAGAAAGAGAGAGTTTATTAACAAAGTTGCGAGAGTAATTGCAGTATTCATCGTATTGATCGGCGCAATTGCTGTTATCGTATGGCTCCTCATCTTGGTAGTGCCTGAGGTCCTTGACAGCATAATTAAGCTAGCCAAGAATCTCCCGACTTACTACAAGAATGTAGTTGGTTTTGTCCATGACATCAAGGATAAGCACCCTATGATTGCTGGTTATACAAAGGAGATAGCAGATTCATCATATACTCAATTCAGAACATGGTTGCAAGAGAAGATTGTCCCTACAAGTACTGATGTATTGTCATTTATATCAGCGGGAATATTTGATGCAATCGGAGTCCTGGGAAATGTTTTTATCGGCTTAATCATATCAATCTATATGATGATCGATAGAGAAAAGTTCCTTGGACAAGCTAAGAGGTTGGCATTTGCAGTATTTGAGAAAAAGAAGGTTCGATTCTTGTTTGAACTCATGCAGGATATCGACTATACATTCATCAAATTTTTTGGTGGGAAGGTGATAGATAGCCTTATCGTGGGAATTGTCACATTCATCTCCCTCAGTATTGCAGATATACCTTATACATCTCTTGTCAGCGTTTTGATTGGCGTGACAAATATGATACCTATGTTTGGACAGTTTATCGGAATTATACCGAGCGCAGTCCTAATCGTAATAGTTGATCCCGTAAAGGGAATTATCTTCCTCGTAATTGTAATTATCATCATGCAAGTTGATGGAAATATCATTGGACCGAAGATAATAGGTGAATCAATTGGTATCAGTAGTTTTTGGATTCTATTCGCCATCGTCATAGGTGGATATACCTTCGGTATTCCGGGAATGGTTTGTGGCGTCCCACTCTTTGCCGTGGCTTATAAGCTCATGCGAAGGTGGAGTCGCAAGAAGTTGCTCCAGAAAGGATTACCGGATGACACCGAAAAGTACAGAAGAAAACAATTATAGTTGAGATTTGAAGGGGCTGTCGCACTAAGACAGTCTAAAAACAGGAAGAGTCCAACCGACTCGAGACGCAATGCATGCGCATTGAAGTCTCTCTCTGGTTGCCCTCTTCCTGTTTTTTTCGGAATCGCATAGCGCTGGTCTTACTCACGTCGTTCGTAAGACAATAATTGGAAACGCATATCGCTGGTCTTACTCACGTCGTTCGTAAGACAATAAACGCGTATTGCATGTAAAATTCCTGAGAACCCCTCAGAGAAGCCCCCGGAGAACCCCTCAGAGAAGCCCCCAGAGAACCCCCAGAGCCCAAACTCCTCAAGCCACCCCTATCTCTTGCTCACAAGAATCTCGCCGCTATTAGGTGGGAGGGTTATGACGATATTGTCGTTTTCTATTTGGAATTCATAATTCATTAACAAGCTTTCATAGCTGTCTCTACCCTGGCGATTGATATATAGTTTTGCCTCTGAGTCGTCATTGTTGACGATAGTTATACAGATTTCATCTTCGTATGTCCTTGCGAAAGCATATTGTCTGTTTGTTAATAGGATTTCTCTGTAGTCGCCGTGAGAAAGTGCTTTACATGAACGACGGACATTACCTAATTTTTTGATAAAAGTTGCATATTTGCCTGTTTGGTCGAGGGTTGAGAGCTCTAGATGAGGTCTAAGGGAGTCATCCGATCCTTGTTCTTTGTGCCCTTCGATGGCAAATTCTGAGCCGTAGTAGACGGATGGGATTCCCGGAAGGGTATATAAGAGAATGTGAACAGGGAAGTAGTGTTCTTTGTTGTTTAACTTTGTATAGATTCTCTCAACATCGTGATTGTCTACGAAATTATATAGTTTGAAATTGGTTAGTGCACCGCCTGCCATGTCATTTAGGCGTTTGACGGTATGGGCAATTTCAAAGTAATTATGGTCATTGTGTCCTGAGTAAAGTGCTTTGTGAAGATGGTAGTTGGTGACTGAGTGAAGTGTTTCAGCGTTGACCCATCTTGAGTATTCTCCGTGAATTACTTCTCCCATTAGCCAGAAGTCGGGCTTGACTGAATTGGCAACGGAGCGGAGAGTTTTCATGAAATCAAAGTCTAGTACATCGGCGGCGTCAAGGCGGATTCCATCGATGTCAAATTCAGAGACCCAGAAGCGTATGGTGTCGCAGATGTAATCTTTTACTTCCGGATTCCATTGGTTGAGTTTGACTAGAAGGTTATATCCACCCCAGTTATCGTAAGAAAAACCATCATTGTACTCGTTGTTGCCGTAAAAGTTTACGTTGCAGTACCAATCTTTGTAATGGGAGTTTTCTCTGTTTTGAAGTAAATCCTTGAAGGCAAAAAAATCTCTGCCGGTGTGATTGAAAACGCCGTCCAGAACAACTTTTATTTCGCGGTCGTGACAAGCTTTGACAAAATTTGTTAGATCCTGATTATCCCCCAGTCTGGAGTCAAGTTTTCTGTAGTCGGTGGTTTCATAGCCATGTCCGACAGACTCGAAGAGGGGACCGATGTAGAGGGCGTTGAAGCCCATGTCTTTTATGTGATCTAGCCAAGGGATTAGAGTCATTAATCGGTGTTCTACTCCTGAATATGGGTTTTGCTTTGGAGCTCCACAAAGTCCTAGTGGGTATATGTGGTAAAATATTGATTCATCGTACCATGCCATATAAATCGCCTCATTTCTAACGTTTTATTTAATTATACAATACAGCTAAAAAGGTTGCAAGACATGGGAAAATTTGATAAAATAAAAATTGGGGTTTGTT
Source organism: Eubacterium xylanophilum ATCC 35991 (assembly GCF_000518685.1). Classification (GTDB taxonomy): domain Bacteria; phylum Bacillota; class Clostridia; order Lachnospirales; family Lachnospiraceae; genus Eubacterium_F; species Eubacterium_F xylanophilum. The sequence continues at coordinate 314,098 of NZ_JAEB01000001.1, forward strand.
CGAAAGAGCATGAAGAGAAATGTGATTGAGATTAATAACGACTAGTATTCTATAAGTACGCCAGTTTGACAATCGACGGAAGTGGCTTTTTAGGCGTGCAATTCTAATTGTTATTATTCCCATTTATATAATATTATTAAGGAGCAACTATAATGAGAAGAAAGTCATGTAAGACGATTGGGGCATTACTTGTAGCAACAATGGTTCTCTCTTCAACAGGGTGTGCACTTTTTCCAACAGAAGAGGAATTTTCAGCTCCACCTATCGTCAAAGAGTTCGAATCAGAAGGTTATAGCAAGGTGACTGTCACCAGAGGAAACCTTCAGAAAGTTGAAGATATTAATGCAAAGTACAAGGGAACTGTACGAGAAGAACTTATGCCTGACGGGTCAGGAATTATCGAGAAAGTTTGCGTAAAAAAAGGACAGAAAGTAGAAGCAGGAGATGTAATCTTTCACTATCTTATTCAAAGTGGTGAGAATTCTTTGGAAGAGTCTACTAACAAGATAGAAGATTTGACACTGCAGATAAAGCATGCCAAGAGACTTATGGAGCTCGAGGTGGCTAAACTCAAGAGAACGGGTGGAAGCAGTGAAGATATCGCAAATGTAAAGAATCAATATACTCAAGAAATCAAATACTGTGAGTCGAGTTTAAAGCTAGCTAAACTTGATAAGAAGATAGCCAAGGAAGAAATCGAAGAGGGAGATGTTACTGCCTCGGTTGATGGAACTATCAAGAAGATTGATACTGCCATGATAGGTGGATACGGTGATCCGGAGAAACCATTGGTGGTCATCGAGGGTAAGAAGAAGAATCGATTTGAGGCTAATTCCAAGTTTGCGAAGTACTGTAAAGAAGGACAAGTTGTCTCGATTGATGTAAAGGGCCATGAACACAAGGCCGTTATCAAGAAGGACAAGTCGGCTCCAAATTCGGTATATTTTTATCCAAAGACAAAAATCAAAATAGAAGATGACACACTTGGCACTTACAAGGTTGTCCTCAAGGAGAGAAAAAATGTTCTGTACCTGCCAAATTCCATCGTATATGCCATGGGAGACAAGAACGTGGTCTATTATGAAGATGAAAATGGTCTGAAATCCACAAAGGAAGTTAAGGTTGGAGAGACTATTCAGAACTTCGTGGAAATATTGTCAGGAGTAGAGGAAAACGAACAAGTTATCGCGAATTAATCAGGAATTCGGAAATAATCGAGAGAAGGTGAACTGAGTGAAGAAGGTAATAGCAATTTGCCTTGTTACAATATTGTGTGTATGTGGATGTGAGGAAAAGAAAGAAGAGAAGGTTCCGGAGTTGATCGAAGCGGTTGGCGTTGATTTTGATACAGTTGAAGTTAAGAAAATGGATTTGAGCGGTATTAATTCATATGTTGCTCAGATTATGCCGGTCACAGAGGACCTTTCATTTAAGACATCAGGAACAGTTGCTGATTTGTATGTTTCAGTTGGAGAGCATGTGAAGAAAGGGCAACTCTTGATAGAGCTTTCCAGTGCCGGTGGTCAGGTGAAGGAATTGAAGAAGCAACTCAAGGAAATGATCAAAGGTCATAAGAATGAAAACCAGCAGAGTCAATATGATATTGAGATGCTCAAGGAGACCATCAGGAATCTCAAAAGTCAGCTGAAAAAATCTAAGAGCCCACAGGAAAAGGATGGTCTTAAAAAGCAGATTATAGAAAAAGAAGAAGATGTGAAGATTTCTCAGGAGAAGCTAAGGCAGCAAAAGGAGAATCAGAGCGTCTATGAGAGAAGACTCAAGGAGAAAATCAATAAGAGTTCAAAGTCCGGTAAGAACAGCAAATTATATGCTCCTATTGAGGGAGATGTTGTATCTACCACGGGTGGACAGGGATATATGGTCCAGGGTGGAGATAAGGTGATTAGTATTGCTAACATGCATAAAGCCAAGTTAAAGACTGATTATATAGGTGAATCAGAGCTTGCAAAAGCAAGTAAGTACTTGGCGGTTATCGATGGGAAGAAATACGAAGTTGAGGCCGAAATTGAGGAAGTATCGCAGATTGAAGCCGAGAGAGGCGAGTATCCAGAGGAATCATGGTTCAACTTTGTCAATCCCAATGTAAATGTTAAGATCGGAGGATCGGCATCATTGGAACTCTATACGGATTCAGTTGAAGGTGCTGTAGTTGTTCCATCTAATGCTTTATTTAAGGGATCATCAGAAAAGTATGTATACGTCGTACAAGGTGAAACCAAGACTAAGAGAGTCGTGGAGGTTGGAACGGAGACCGATGCATATGTACAGATTATATCAGGAGTAAAGGAAGGGGAAAGAGTATATGTCGAAGATTAAGATATTAGGATTATGCTTTTTGTTAACTCTTCTTGTTACGGGATGTGGAAGCGAAGAAAAAAAGCAAGAGAAAGCATATTTGTATGAGGGACCGGTGGCAGATGAAACTGCTTCAGGAGGAGCGGTTTCCGGTGAAGCCGTTTCTGCAGCTGCATTGGGTGATGCGACAGAGTATGAGACGACTGTAGTGAAGAAAGGTTCCTTCAAGGAGGAATTTAACAATACTGCGGATATAGAATATACATCAACGTCAACTATATATATTGACCAGGAAGATGCTATTCTAGATTCCATAAAGGTTAAGAAGAATCAGTTGGTAAAAAAAGGCGATGTCCTCGCTTATTATCATGTTGAGACATCAAAGTCCAAGATGTCCAAGATGAAGATTGAAAATGAGCAGGCCAGAGCAGAATACGAGAAGGGATTAAGTGCACTTCAAACTGATTTGAACAATGCCAAAAAGCAGCTTTCATATCTCACGGATTCGGTGGCGAAGAAGATGCAGAAGCTTGAAATCAAGAAAAAGCAGTCTGAAATCGAAGAGTACAAGAAACGTGAGAAGGAAGTTAAGGAAAATGAAAAAGAGTACAACAAACTCTTGAAGATGAGATCCAAGACACCTCTTATTTCTAAGAAGACAGGTAGAGTGGTGGATGTCAATCGCTCTGTGATAGATGAAGAGCTTGATGCAAGTACTGAGATTATCACCTTGAGGAATAACGACAAATGGAAACTCAGAGTTGCAGATGCCAACAACCAGCTCAGATATAACATGGATGTAGAAATCAGATTGGGTAGAAAACTCAATGATTACGATCATATATTAAAGGGAAAGGTTGTTACAACTACCATGCTTACTGGTGTTGAGGACCTGGATTCCGAAGGAAATAACAAAGTATATATTGAAGTTAGTAAAGCAGATCGCAAGAAATACAATTTCGAAGATTACAATATATACATTCATGCTGTTTCTTTTGAATTGAAGGATACTTTGCTCGTTGATGCCAATGCCATTAATGAGGAGGCATATGAGCACTACAACAAATCATATGTTTACCTCTTGGAGAATGGAAAACTTCACAAGAGATTTATTGTTAGTAATTATCACAATGACAAAGTATATGCTGTAAGCCAGGGACTCGAGGAAGGCCAGGTACTTGCCCTCGTCTATTAGTTTTATGACATGATAGTCACAGACGAGGAGAAATGCAGGAGGAGATACTAAATTGATTAGATTTATCAAGCAAAAGTTAATCCACAAAAAGTGGATGGTAATATGTTTATTAATTGGAAATATTCTCTTGGCCGCAATTGCCAGCAGTAACCCAATGTACAAAAATGCGGCACTTGAGAAGACATTAAATTCCAAGTTTGAAAAAGCTATGGAAGAGACAAAGGAAGTTCCCGGCGTGCTGAGTATGGAGGCTGAACTCCGAGCAGGGAAGGGAAGTTCGGATTATTATAAGAGTATAGAAGAATTGGCAAAGGGCGCCCCGGAAGAACTTGGAATCACGCCAAAGTATATGGTTAGGACGTCTAAGACTGTTAAAATCCGCGGTGAGTATGTAGAAGCCCGTGGAATGACACAGTCTACCAAGACAATGCGCCTCGCGTCAATGACGGAATTGGACAAGCACATAAAAATGGTGGCTGGTCAGAAGTTCGACGGCAAAAAGTTGGCAGATGGCTCGATTCCGGTAATTCTAAGCCAAAAGGCCATGACAAAACTTGATGTAATTCTCAATGATAAAATTAAAATAAGCAAGTTTAATAATAGTGATGGAAGTCCGATGGTTGTCACAATTGTTGGAGTATTTGACGCATCTGATTACAATGATAACTATTGGGTGAAGAGTCCAAGTGAGTACTATACAGAGATGTTTGTGGATCAGTCTTTGTTTGACCAACTCTATGTCAATCTGGATAATCCTACATTTGATATCACTTCATCCTGGGATATGATATTTGATCATACAAGTATCAAACCTCAGAATGTGGATTCTATCATCGAGAAAACTGAGGACCTAATTGTAGAGGCAGGAAGAAATGCCAGAGTTACTGCAGTTAGAGAGGCTAGATACCTCACTATTTTGAGAGATTATCAGACAACTGCCAAGAAGGTATATACAACATTGTTGATTCTTCAGATTCCGGTGTTGTCGCTCTTGCTGGCATTTATCTTCATGATTTCAAGACAGATGCTCGACCTAGAACAGAATGAAATAGCGCTGTTAAAGAGCCGTGGTAGTAGTAGAATGCAGATTATATTCATCTACTTTTTGCAGTCGGCGATATTGTCGATTTCTAGCTGCATTGTTGGAATCCCACTGGCATTTGTTCTGACTAAGATTCTTGGATCAACCAATGGATTTTTGGAGTTCATTCAGAGAAGAGCTCTCAATGTAACTATAACAGGTGAGGTATTCTTGTATGCGCTTGGTGCTATTATTGTATCAATTCTTGTGATGGTACTTCCTGTTATCAGAGAGTCAAATGTTACAATTGTAAATGTTAAGCAGAAGAAAAATGCATTTGCAAAGAGTATATTTAGCAAGGTATATCTTGATGTAATTCTTCTTATAGTTTCATTGTATGGATTTTATTCCTTCTCTGCAAGAAAAGAAGAGTTGATGAAGGAGATGTTAGAGGGCGGTTCTCTAGATCCATTCCTCTTTATCTGTTCTTCGCTGTTTATCATAAGTGCCAGTATAGTGGGACTTAGAATTCAGCCATTGCTGATTAAGATTGTTTATTACATAGGCAAGAGAGCGTGGAAACCATCTTTCCAGGCATCCTTCCTGCAAATTATAAGGACAAGAAAAAAGCAGGGATTTATGATGGTATTCCTCATGTTTACTGTATCTCTTGGTATGTTTAATTCAACAGTTGCCCGCACGATATTATCAAACTCTGACAAGAGTATTGAGTATACCACGGGAGCGGATGTAGTGCTTGAGCAGCCATGGGAAGACAATTCGCTTTTGATGCAGTATTATCCTGATCTCGAGCTCACATATACAGAACCGGATTTCGGTGAATATGAGGGCATGGAAGGTGTGGAATCTGCAACTAAAGTTTATGTCAATAATGAGATTGAGACGAGTTATAACTCATCAAGTGAAGAGGAAGAAGATAATAATGTATCTACAACCCTCATGGCAATTGATACCAAGTCATTTGGTGAGACCGTGAGCAAGTTCAATGGAAATCTGCTTCCTGTTCACATTAATAGATACTTAAATGCCATCGCTAGGAAGTCTGATGCAGTGCTTCTCAGCGACAATTATAGAACCAAATACAACCTAAAAATAGGTGATGAAATTACATATAAGAACGACGAAGACAAAGAGGCAACGGGAATTGTATATGGCTTTGTCAACTATTTCCCAGGCTACAATCAGATGACAACAGAGCTCAAAGAAGAGAGCGAGACTTTGGTTACATCGGAACATTTTCTCATTGTGGCAAACCTCACAGAAGTTCAGCAGAATTTCGGGCTTCGCCCTTATCAGGTCTGGTTAAAGACCAAGGGGTCAAGCAAATTTATATATGATTACGCTCAGAAGAACAATATTTCATATACCAAATTTGAGGATGTTAATGCCAAGAAAATAGCAGTTAAGAATGATGCGCTATTCCAGGGAACTAACGGTATTCTCACCATGAGTTTTATCGTAATTTTGATTCTCTGTAGCACAGGTTTCTTGATCTACTGGATACTTTCTATCAGACAGCGAGAGCTTTTGTTCGGTGTATTTAGAGCTATGGGTATGAGTAAACGAGATGTAATTCAGATGTTGGTAAATGAGCAGATATTTAGTTCGGGTGTATCGATAATAATTGGAACTATTATTGGAGTTGTGTCATCGCAACTGTTTGTTCCGCTTGTACAGATATTTTACGCGACAACCGATCAGACTATTCCGCTTGAAGTCGTGAGCGAGAAGCTTGATTTGGTAAGACTTTTCAGTGTAATCGGAATTGTGATTATCATATGTATGGTTGTCCTTGGAAAACTTATTTCTAAGATAAATATTTCACAGGCGTTGAAACTTGGAGAGGATTAATTTATGGATAATATAATTGAAGCAAAGAATATAATACAAAGTTTTTCCCTCTCAAATGGGCAGGAACTTGAGGTATTACACAATATCAGTATAGACGTTCCTCGCGGAAAATTAACTATGCTCAGAGGACGTTCGGGCTCAGGAAAGACCACGCTTATGAATATTCTCAGTGCTCTTGACTATTCAAAGTCAGGTTCTGTGCAAATTGATGATCATCAGCTTCAGGAGATGACTGAGCTTGAGCGAGAGGAATTTAGACGTAAAAATGTGGGTTTTGTATTCCAGTCGGTTGCCCTGATTCCGATGATGACTGCATATGAAAATGTGGAGTTTGTTTTGAGGCTTGCGGGATACAAGGGAGATAGGCGCAAGCGTGTCAGCGAGTGTTTAAGGCTTGTGGGGCTTGGTCAGAGAATGCATCATATGCCACAGGAGTTGTCTGGTGGAGAGCAGCAGAGAGTTGCCATCGCGAGAGCAATTGCCCACAACCCTAAGATTATTTTTGCAGACGAGCCTACTGCCGAGCTCGATACAGCGACAGGCCTTCAGGTTATGAAAATATTCCGCGAGTTGATTGACCACGAGAATGTAACTATTGTTATGACAACACATGATATGGGACTGCTTGAAATAGCAGATCAGATATATCACTTAGAGGACGGTGAGATAGTTGGAGAAGATTAAGGTAAAAGATAATATAATTAATAAAATCAATGAGTTTAGACATACCAGTTCTCCAGCGGGAAATGTTTCTTCTAGTGTGGAAGATTTGGATGTGCCTGAAGATGTTATGATTGAATGCGATGGTCTTGTGAAAATCTATAAGACCAAAGATATCGAAGTTTTAGCACTTCAGGGACTTGATCTGACAGTTAAGAAGGGTGAACTTATGGCTATTATTGGAAACAGTGGTAGCGGTAAGTCTACATTCCTCAACATGATAGGTGGTCTGGATAGACCATCTGCCGGAAAGCTCTATGTAAACGGCAAGAATCTCTTTCAGATGACTGAGGAGGAGTTGGTTGAGTACAAGAGAACTACTGTTGGATTTGTCTGGCAGAATAATGCGAGGAATCTCCTTCCATACTTAACTGCGTGGGAGAATGTTATGACACCCATGCTTTTCAATGACAACAGCATGTCGGAAGCGCAGAAAAAGGAAAGAGCTGAGAACCTCCTAGAGCTTGTCGGCCTGGGAGATAGGAAAAACAGCAAACTAAGCCAGCTTTCCGGTGGAGAGCAGCAGAGAGTTGCTATCGCTATTGCTCTTGCCAATGAGCCAAAGCTTCTTTTGGCAGATGAGCCTACGGGAGCTGTAGATAGAAAAACAGCCGATGCGATTCTGGATATGTTTAGAAAGCTCAATGAGCAGTTAGGGCTTACAATTGTCATCGTTACCCACGATAAGGAGTTGGCTTCGAGAGTTAATCGAGTTATCTCTATTCGAGACGGAAAGACAAGTAGTGAGAGAATTATTAAGAGTGAATATAAGAAGCGCATGGAGAATATAACTCTTGATTGGAATCAAGAGGAAACTCAGGATGAATTTGTGGTTCTTGACCGTGCGGGAAGACTGCAAATTCCGGCAGAATTGCTCAAACAACTTGAACTTGACGGCAATAAAGTCAAGATAGAGATGGACGGTGACAAAATAGTGATTGAAAAACCTTCTCAAAAGTGATAAAATTTAAGAGTTATAGAATATAATTTTTAAAGGAAGAGTGATAAGGTTGAGTAGGTACGAATACGAGAAGAGAGCAAGACAAAGGAGAAGAAGAAGGAATAGTCAAAAACGCAGTTTTGAGCGAGGATATGATGCGAGATATACAGTGGAATCCAATCGTTCAAGGAGTAGAAATTATAATTCCGGTCGCGGAAGAAGGATAGGTGGAGTCCCTACAAGTGGGCGTGTGCAGCGAATGCGCAGAGCCAATATGAGGCGTGCGTTGATTGCATCAGCGGCAGTTGTGGCAGTTCTTGCCATTTTTGCAGTTGTAGTTTTTGCCCTTAGTAAGATGGGAAGCAATGGAACCAAAGTTGCTGCCACACCGGTGCCAACTCCTGTTCCAACAGTTGCACCAACACCGGTGCCAACTCCAACACCTAAGCCTAAGGCAGTTGCATTGACCTTTGATGACGGACCGTCAAGGGACAATACGGAGAATATTTTAGCCGTATTAAAGCAGTACAATGCACACGCGACCTTTTTTGTCGTGGGTAACAGAGTAGAAGTAGATGCTGATATCTTGCAACATGAGATTGAGGCCGGATGCGAAGTCGGAAGTCACAGTTGGAATCATCCACAGTTGTCCAAGATACCATGGTCAAAGGTGAAAAAGCAGTTGAATGACACCAGCAACATTGTCAAGAAATGCGGCAATGGATATGAGATGAAGACCCTCAGACCACCTTATGGTGCCATAAGTGAAAAAATGAGGAATAGACTCAAGGTGCCAATGATTCTATGGAGCCTTGATACGCTGGATTGGAAGAGCAGAAATGCCAAGAAGGTGTTCAATAATATCAAGAAAAATGTTAAGGATGGAGATATCATTCTGATGCATGATATTCACGCTTCTACGGCTGAGGCCATTAAGAAGATAGTTCCATGGTTATCAGAACATGGATATGATATGCTTACAGTTTCAGAGCTTTTTGAGAGAAATGGCAAGAAGTTCAAGGGCGGCGTTGCCTACACTGATGGGTTGACGGAGTAAGCAAATAAATTAAGGAATGGAAGGATAAAATTATGAAACAATTTATGGACAAAGATTTTTTGTTAAAATCAGATGTGGCCAAGAAGCTATATCACGATTATGCTGAGAAGACACCGGTGCTTGATTACCATTGCCATTTGGAACCAAGTGAGATAGCAAGTGACAGAAAATTTTCCAATATCACTGAACTTTGGCTCGGGGGAGATCATTATAAATGGAGAATTATGAGATCTAATGGAGTTGAGGAAAAGTATATTACCGGAGATGCTTCTGATGAAGAAAAATTCCATGCATTTGCGAAGGCTTTACCGAATGCAATAGGAAATCCAATGTACCATTGGTGTCATCTTGAATTGCAGAGATACTTTGGAATTCAGGAAACGCTAAGCGAGAAGAATTGGCGTGAAATATATGAATTGTGTAACGAGAAACTCAGTCAGCCCGATATGACTGCGAAAAAGCTTATCGAGATGTCTGGGGTGACCCTCGTTTGTACTACAGATGATCCTGTTGATGACCTTCATTATCACAGGGAAATCAAAGAAGATAGAGATTTTAAGGTTCAAGTGTTGCCTGCGTGGCGCCCTGACCTTGCAATGAGCCCTGAAAAAGAAGGATTTGGGGATTATATTGCAAAGCTTTCTGACGTGAGCGGCATTGACATCAAGGGATTTGCAAGCCTAAAGGATGCACTTGTAAAAAGGCTTGATTTCTTTGTGGAAAACGGTTGCTTGGTATCTGATCACGGATTGGATTATGCAGAATACAGACCAATCTCAGAGGATGAGATGGATGCTCTTGTAAGAAAAGCTCTTGTTAGCAATGATATCACAGTGGAAGAACAGATGCAGTTTAGAACTATGATGATGTTGTTCCTCGGTGCTGAGTATGCAAAGCGCGATATGGTTATGCAGCTTCACTATGGAGCAAAGAGAGAAAATAATCAGCGCGTATTTGAGAGTGCAGGGGCTAATGCAGGCATCGATTGCATTAATGAAAAGGGCTTTTGCTCAGAAGTAGCGGACTTCCTCAATGCACTTTGCAAGGATGACAATTTGCCAAAGACTATTATTTATTCACTCAATCCTGTGGATAATGCCTTGATTGGAACTATGATAGGATGTTTCCAGGGGGCCGGAGTGAGAGGTAAAATCCAGCAGGGTTCGGCATGGTGGTTCAACGATCACAAGCCGGGAATGACTGCTCAGATAGAGTCTCTGGCAAGCCTTGGTTTGCTTGGAAACTTTGTGGGAATGTTGACGGATTCGAGAAGTTTTATTTCATATCCTAGGCATGAGTATTTCAGAAGAATTCTCTGTAATTTTATCGGTGAATTGGTTGATAACGGAGAGTATCCAGAGGATTACCAGGTTTTGGGAGAGATTGTTGAGAATATTTCATACTATAACGCAGTTAGGTATTTTGGTTTTGACCTATAAATATAAGATTGGGGGAATTAGATGGATTTTAGATTAGTAAAGGACAAGGTGGCAAGCCTTGTAATAGATAAAAATTCAGAGGATTATGCAGGACTTTTGCACTCTTCAAAGTTTTTGGTAGAGGATGTCAAGCTCATTACAGATCAGGATATGGAGGTTAAGAACTCTATCGAGAATGAGCATCAGATTATCATGGGAACAATGGGCAAGAGTCCGATTGTAGATAAGTTTATTGAAGATGGCATTGTGGATGTCAAAGCGATAGAGAACAAGAGAGAGTGTTTTGTTGTTTCTCTTGTTGAAGTAGAGGGCATGCCTAAAATCGTAATCGTGGGAACTCAGACTATTTCTACGCTTTATGGAATGTATTATATTTCCAAAAAAATCGGTATTTCACCATGGGTTTACTGGGGTGATGTTAAGCCGCAGAAGAAGACAGAAATTCTAATTGATGACAGAATCAATCATGTTTCAAAGGAGCCATCTGTAAAATATCGTGGATTCTTTATGAATGATGAGTGGCCATCTCTTGGTAACTTTGTCATGAATACATTTGGCGATTTCAACGAGTTTTTCTACGAGAAAGTGTTTGATTTGCTTCTCAGATTAAAAGGAAATTATTTTTGGCCGGCTATGTGGTCAGCATCGCTTCCACTAGATGGATCTGAGGATCCACTTGCGATTCTGAAGCTAGCTACGAGTCTTGGAATTACAATAGGACAGTCTCATCATGAGCCATTGACAAGAGCAAGTGAGGAATGGGATAAGGTCAAATCCGATACTAACAACGAGGGTTATGGTAAGGACTGGAATTATTATACCAACAAGGAAGGCCTTTATAGATATTGGAAAGACGGCATGGAGCGTGACAAGGACTTTAGCCATATGATTACCATCGGAATGCGCGGTGAACGCGATTCTATGATGCTCGGAGAGGACTCAACTGTTCAGGAAAATGTTGAGCTTCTCAGAGAGATAATCACTGATCAGAACAAGATTATCAAAGAGACCGGCTGTGAGAATATGCCTAAGATGCTTGCTCTGTACAAGGAGGTTGAGCGTTTCTACTACGGTGGAGATGGTGTAAAGGGACTTCAAGGTTGGGATGCGTTGGATGATACAATTCTTTTGTTGTCAGATGACAACTTTGCCAACGTGAGAACACTTCCTACTGAGGAACTCAAAAATCGTCCGGCCGGATGGGGACTTTACTATCACTTTGATTATCACGGAGGCCCTATCTCATATGAGTGGATCAACTCCACACCGTTGGCTAAGGTTTGGGAGCAGGTAACCATGGCATATGAGTATGGCATCAGAGATTTATGGATCGTAAATGTGGGAGATATTCGTCCAAACGAGCTTCCGCTCTCATACTTCATGGAGTTAGCTTATGATTATGAGGGAATGGGCGCAACTCATCCTAATGAAACTCATATCTTTATTATCAATTGGGTTGAGCAACAGTTTGGCGCACATATTAAGGATGAAGCAGTTAAGAGGGGAATCGTGGAGGTTCTCAAGGAGTACGTGAGGATAAATGGTCTGAGACGTCCGGAAGCTATGAATCCAGGCGTTTACAGCGTCACTAACTTCAATGAGACCCAGAAGATGATTGCACGCTGTGAGGCTTTGTTTAACAAGGTCGAACTGCTTAAGAAAAAGATTCCGGAGGAGTCAAGAGATGCCTTCTTTGGATTGGTATATTATCCTGCGGCAGCAGGTATGAATCTGCAGCTCATGAGTCTATACTCTGCTATGAATGCATGGTATGCAGATGAAAGTGTGGCTGCGGCCAATATCTATGCAAGCAAGGTTGAGGATGCAATTGCTCTCGACAAGGAGCTTGAGAGAGAGTATAACGAGGATATGGCCGGTGGCAAGTGGAAGGGCATGATGCTTTCAAAACATGCATGCTTTGAAAATTGGAACGACGAGGGATGGCATTATCCTGAGTTCAAGAGAGTTGAAAATGTATTCAAGTCCAAGATGCTCGTGCGAGTTGAGGGGGCGGAACATTTTATCGATGCGGGAGAAGTTGTACTGCCGGAGTTTACAGAGGCAGGCAAGGAAGTTCGCACGATTGAAATCGCCAATGCAGGACATATGGCATTTGACTATGTCATTAATGCGGACGAAGGAATAAAGCTCTCATCCACAAGTGGCAAGGTTCAGACGGATGTTGTATATGTGAAAGTTTCCATTGACAAGAATAAGATTAAGTCGGATTCAATCAATGAGGTTGTTGTTAAGACAGCAGGTGCGGAGGATATCAAGGTTATTGTCAAGTACTCGGCGACACCTGAGAACATCCCTGAGGGAACCCATATCGAGAGAGATGGAATTGTATCTATCGAGATGGAGCACTATGTGAAGAATAAGAGTTTTGATGGACATAGATATGAAAAACTTCAGGAGTATGGCAAGACTTTATCAACTATGAAAGTTTATCCTGTAGTTGGAAATTATGATACTCCGGGTGAGGGGCCTAGTCTTCAGTATTCTATTTACGTGAGGGAAGCCGGAGAGTATGATATCAAGATGATTACCACACCGGCTAACAACTTGGAAGACGGTCGCAATATGAGATATGCTATTAGCGTAAATGACGGCGATATTCAGGTTGCCAAGACATTGCCGGATTCTGAAGAGGATTATGGAATTGGTGGCGGCGTCAATTCATGTGAAAAGTGTTGGGGCGCGGGAGTGCTCAACAATGCTCACTTTGCTGTGACAAAGCACAAGTTAGAAGCTGGAGTTAACAAAGTGACAGTTTACGGAATGGAGGCCGGACTTGGTCTTCAGAAGATGATTATATACAAAGATAATTTGCCAGAGTCATATCTAGGACCAGATGAAAGCCCTATGGCATAATTGGCTGGGATAGATTAACTTAGAGAGGACGATGTGATGTATTCAGTAAGTTTGCAAGAATGTATTGAGAAGATGAATTTGGAGGTTCTCACTCCGGAAGTGGATATTTCTGAGATTAAGGTGACTCAGTCTGATATTAACAGACCAGCTCTACAGTTGGCGGGATTTTTTGATTACTTTGATCATCATAGAATCCAGATTATAGGCTATGTGGAGCACACATATATGGAGAATCAAGGCATGAAAACCAGCATGGAGATGATGGGAAGAATCATGGCATATCAGGTGCCATGCGTGATTATCAGCCGTAATCTCCCTGTTCCCGGAGAATTCTTGGAACTTGCCAAGGAATTCAAGGTTCCGATTCTTAGAACCAAGAAGACTACATCATCCTTTTCATCGGAGCTGAACAGATGGCTCAAGGTACAGTTGGCTCCAAGAATCAGCATTCACGGCGTATTAGTTGATATATATGGTGAGGGAGTGCTGATAACCGGAGAGAGCGGAATTGGTAAGAGTGAGGTGGCATTGGAGCTTATTCACAGAGGACATCGTTTGGTATCTGATGATGTCGTGGAGATTAAGAAGGTCAGTGACGAGACTCTTATCGGTACGGCACCCGATATTACAAGGCATTTTATCGAGCTAAGAGGAATAGGTATTATAGACGCCAAGACACTTTTCGGTGTCCAGAGCGTAAAGGATACACAGGCAATAGACTTGGTTATAAATCTACAGGAATGGGATAAAAACCAGGAGTTTGACAGAATGGGACTCGAGGAATCATATGTAGAATACCTCGGCAACAAGGTGGTAAGTCACTCAATTCCTATTAGACCGGGAAGAAATGTTGCCATAATATGTGAGTCGGCGGCAATTAATTTCCGCCAGAAAAAGATGGGTTACAATGCGGCTGTTGAGCTTTACAATAGGGTTACAAACAATATTGAAAAGAAAAAATAGTCCGCTGGGTTAGTTGCAATTAGGTATAAAGGAGTTTACAAAATGGATAAGTATTATATAGGTGTAGATATCGGCGGTACATCAATTAAGATGGGACTATTTTCACACATTGGAGAATTACTGGAAAAATGGGAAATACCCACCAATAAAGAGGACGAAGGTTCTCATATACTAACAGATATCGCTGCGAGCATAGAGGACAAGAGAGTCGAGAAGGACGGCAATATTATCGGTATTGGAATTGGTGTTCCGGGGCCTGTGACAGACGATGGAACAGTATTAAAGTGTGTTAATATCAATTGGCCTGTTTTCAATGTTAAGAAAAAACTCAGCGATATCACAGGAATTGGAAATATAGGTGTTGGAAATGATGCGAGTATTGCTGCGCTTGGAGAAGTTTGGAAAGGTGGCGGTCGCGGATTTGACAGCATTGTACTGGTTACACTTGGAACAGGTGTAGGCGGTGGAATTATCATAGGCGGTAAGATGCTTACAGGTGTCAGGGGAGGCGCCGGTGAGATTGGTCATATAACTGTAAATCCTCATGAAACAGCAACCTGTGGATGCGGAAGAAAGGGATGTTTGGAACAATATTCTTCAGCAACGGGAATCGTCAGAATGGCGAAAGAAGGTATGCGCGAGGATTCTTGTCTTTCAAAGTTAGATGAGATAACTGCCAAGGATGTTCTCGACGGAGTCAAGGCTGGCGACCGGTACTGTGATGAAGTATTTGATAAGTTTGCCAGTTACTTGGGTGGAGCACTTGCGACTATAGCTCAGGTAGTGGATCCGGAAGCATTTGTTATCGGAGGCGGTGTGTCAAAGGCCGGAGATATGCTTCTCGAGAGAATAGAGAAGTACTACAGAGAGTCTGTTATGCCTGCACTCAGTGACAAGGAGTTTGCGTTGGCGCAGCTTGGAAATGATGCGGGAATATATGGTGCTGTTCGCATGGTGCTATAATCGAAGATGAGAAACGGAGATTCATATATGGAGATACTAGAAAATGAAGAACTTGGGAAACACTCGACATTTAAGATAGGTGGTCCTGCGAAGTACTATGCTATTCCGTCCAGTGTTGATGAAGTTAAAGAGGCTATAGAATATGCCAAGGATAAAAATCTGCCCTATTTAATAATAGGCAAAGGAAGCAATATTCTCTTTCATGACCGAGGATATGATGGGGTCGTAATAGAGATTGGTTCTAAAATGCAGATTATCGAGAGAATAGATGATTTAAATATAAGAGCAGAGGCCGGTACATCGTTGTCTGCACTTTCCAATTATGCGGCAAATGCCTCTCTTGCTGGACTGGAGTTTGCTGCTGGGATACCGGGAACAGTCGGTGGCGGCGTTACTATGAACGCAGGTGCATATGGCGGTGAGATTGTAGATTGTATACAGTCGGCGACCGTGCTTGACAAGGATGGCAATGTAAGAGTGCTACAGGTCAATGAGTTGGATCTGTCCTACAGGAGTAGTATAATACAAAAGGAAGACTATATCGTCTTGGATGCAACATTTCAGTTGATTCCCGGCGATGAAAATGATATAAGGGCCACAATGAGAGATTACAACGGCAGAAGGCGAGATAAGCAGCCTTTGGAGTATGCCAGCGCGGGAAGCACATTTAAGAGACCAAAGGATAACTTTGCCGGCAAGCTGATAGAAGATGCAGGGCTTAAGGGCTATTCTGTGGGTGATGCACAGGTATCGGAAAAACATTGTGGTTTTGTGGTGAATAAGGGAAATGCAACTTACTCAGATGTCAAAGCTGTGATTGAACATGTGCAAAAAGTGGTCAAGGAACAGTTTGACGTGGAATTGGAAACTGAAGTAAAGATTGTTTAGTATAAAGGCGGTTTAACTATGAGATTTGTAATTGTGACAGGAATGAGCGGAGCAGGGCACTCATCTGCTATGAGAATATTAGAAGACGCGGGGTACTTTTGCGTAGATAATCTCCCTGTGAACCTTCTGTCTACATTTATGCAGTTAACCGTCGACTCAAGTGAGGAAATCGAGAGAGTAGCTCTGGGAATAGACGTGAGAGTCGGACAGGAGGCTTTCAAAAATATAGATGAAAAACTCGCTGAATTAAAGAAGTCTGGCTTTCAATTTGAGATCCTATTTCTTGAGGCTTCAACCTCAGTATTAATTAAGAGATACAAAGAGACCAGAAGACTTCATCCTCTTGCAAAGGGCGGAAGAATCGACTCTGGAGTGGCAGAGGAACGTGAACTGCTCGGCCCAATTAAGAAGAGTGCGGATACGATAATAGACACTAGTACATTGCTTATTAGAGACTTAAAAAGAGAATTAGACAGAATATATGTTGATAATGAAAAGTCAGTTAATTTGTATTTGACATTCATATCCTTTGGTTATAAATACGGAATCCCATCAGATGCGGACTTGGTTTTTGATGTGAGGTTTTTACCCAATCCATTTTATATTGATGAGTTAAAATCTCTCACGGGTAATGACAAGCCGGTTTCTGATTATGTTATGCAATATGAAAATGCTCAGCTCTTTTTGGAAAAACTCAAAGATATGCTGGATTTTCTGGTTCCAAATTATATTACTGAGGGTAAAACCCAGTTGGTTGTGGCAATTGGTTGTACAGGAGGAAAACATCGATCGGTGACATTGGTCAATGAGATTTTCAAAAAATATGAAAATGGAGCATATGGATCCAAGAAAGAACACCGTGATATAGAGAAAGATAGGTTGAGAAAAAATGTCATTTTCCAAGAGAGTTAAAAAGGAGTTAGGGCAGCAAATTAGCAAGGCTAGACACTGCCAAATTGCCGAACTTTCTGCGCTTTTTGAGATGTGTGGCAAGGTGGATGTTGCTGCTATTTCATCTGGAGATGGAGATGGCTCGAAAAAAAAATATATAAATTTTCGTACAGAAAACTTGACAGTTGGAGAAAAATATTCTATCTTATTTAGTAAGGCGTTTCATTGTGACATACCTGTCAGTCAGTCGGAAAACTTATACGAGGTTTCCATTGATGACATGGAGCTCGCTGAGAGTTTTGTTGCCGCATTGAAACTGAAAGAGGCAAGAGTTATGGCGCATGAGCTTATCGTGCAGCGGGAGTGTTGTAAGAAAGCTTATGTGAGAGGACTATTTTTGTCATGCGGATCTGTTACGGATCCGGATAAGGGGTATCATCTTGAGTTTTCCTTGCCCAGTCGGGAGAAGGCTGAGAGTTTGATTCAGTTGATTGGATTTTGGGGAATCAGATTTAAGATGATAGAACGCAAAAAAAACTATATTGTGTATTTGAAAGACGGGGAATGTATTGTTAATATCCTAGGGATCATGGGTGCGCATGTTGCTCTAATGGAGTATGAAAATGTGAGGATTCTAAAAGATGTCAGAAACTCAGTTAATCGCAAGGTTAACTGCGAGACTGCCAATATAAAAAAGACTGTTTCGGCGGCTACGAGACAGATAGAGGATATTCAATACATACGTGATACGACCGGTTTTGGACATCTCACCGATAGCCTGAGAGATATGGCTATGCTTAGACTTGAGTATCCGGACCTGCCGTTGAAGGAACTCGGAGATATGCTCAGTCCACCTATTGGCAAATCAGGAGTTAATCACAGGCTCAGAAAACTGAGTGAGATTGCTGAGGGGATTAGAGCAAAAGAACGCACACAATGAATTTCGGAGGAAAAATATGATTACTAAAAACGTAGATGTGAAGATTAATGAAGAGGGAACCAGACCAATCGCAAAGCTTGTACAGATAGCTAGCCAGTATCAGAGCAAGGTTTGCATCAAGCAGGAGAATAAGACTGTCAATGCCAAGAGTATCATGGGAATGATGACTTTAGGCTTGGTATACGGACAGACAATCGATATCGAAGTAGATGGCGAAGACGAGTCAGATGCTATGCAAGGTATAGAGACATTCTTGAATGGTGATTGATAGGTTTTCATTTGTTTTGTATAGTTAATATGAACTCAGGAGATTGTCTTAGTCAATGATTGGGACAGTCTCTTTTTTTGAAATATATACTGCTTTTCTCACCCACAGGGCATGAGACAATCCAGAGAATAGGAGGAATACTCTTGAATTTTACACACTTACACGTGCATACAGAATACAGTCTTTTGGATGGTGCAAGTAAGATTAAAGAGCTCGTGGCAAGAGCCAAAGAACTTGGAATGGATAGCTTGGCTATCACTGATCACGGCGTGATGTATGGTGTCATAGATTTTTACCGTGCAGCCAAGGCAGAGGGAATTAAGCCGATTATAGGATGCGAGATTTATGTTTCGCCGGGATCTAGATTTGACAGAGAGCTAAGCAAGGGGGACGATCGATATAACCACCTTGTATTACTTGCAGAGAATGACAAGGGATATCACAACTTAATGAAGATTGTTTCTAAGGGCTTTACAGAGGGCTTTTACTACAAGCCTCGTGTGGATTATGAAGTTCTTGAGCAGTACCATGAGGGGATTATAGCTACCAGTGCGTGTCTTGCGGGAGCAGTTGCATCCAGATTGGCTAGAGGTATGTATGATGAGGCCAAGGAAGAGGCACTGAAGTTGCAGAGCATATTTGGAGAGAATAACTTCTTCCTCGAGTTGCAGGATCATGGAATTGACATACAGAAGACAGTTAATCAGGGCATTATGCGTCTGCATGCCGAGACGGGAATTCCTCTTGTGGCAACTAATGATTCTCATTATACTTATGCCGAAGATGAAGAGGCCCATGATATACTTCTCTGCATTCAAACGAGAAAAACAGTAGAAGATGAAGATAGAATGCGCTATGAGGGCGGACAATTTTACCTAAAGTCCCCTGAGGAAATGGCCCAGGTCTTTTCTTATGCGCCTGAGGCCCTTGAAAATACCCACAAAATTGCTGAGAGATGTAATGTGGAGATTACCTTTGGCGAGTACAAGCTTCCTCATTTTGACGTGCCTGAGGGGTACGACTCAGAGTCATATCTGAGAAAACTGTGTGACGATGGATTGAAGTGGAGATACGAGGGCACAGGTAAGGATATGAAAGCCTTGAAGGAAAGGCTTGATTATGAGTTAGATGTCATAACTAATATGGGATTCGTGGACTATTTTCTCATAGTATGGGACTTTATAAAATATGCCAAGGATTCGGGAATCCCAGTGGGACCGGGACGTGGTTCTGCGGCTGGAAGTATAGTTTCATATGTATTGAATATTACGGATTTGATTGATCCGATCGAATACAATCTTCTCTTTGAGCGATTTCTCAATCCGGGGCGTGTAACTATGCCCGATATAGACGTGGATTTTTGTATTGAGGGAAGGCAGCAGGTAATAGATTATGTGACGGAGAAGTACGGCAAGGATCAGGTGGTTCAGATTGTCACATTTGGAACCATGGCAGCTAAGATGGTTATTCGCGACGTGGGAAGAGCGCTGAGTCTTCCGTATGCGCAGGTGGATATGGTGGCCAAGATGATTCCCGCTGACCTTGGAATGACTATTGACAAGGCACTAAAATTAAATGGAGATCTGAAGAGTCTGTATGATTCAGATCCCGTGATTAAAAAACTTGTGGATATGTCCAGAAGGTTGGAGGGACTCCCTAGACATACATCTATTCATGCGGCTGGAGTTGTTATCAGCCCTAAGCCAGTTGACGAGTTTGTGCCTCTATCAAAGTCTACAGACGATATTATTACGACTCAGTATACAATGGTTACCCTAGAAGAGCTGGGATTGCTTAAAATGGACTTTTTGGGCCTTAGAAACCTAACGGTTCTCAAGAAGGCGACTGAGGGAGTGGTTGACCTTCGCAAGATAGATTATTCTGATCCGAAGGTATATGCCATGATATCTGAGGGAAAGACGGATGGAGTGTTCCAGCTTGAAAGCGATGGAATGAAGAACTTTATGAAGGAGCTAAAGCCTGAGAGATTAGAAGATATCATAGCGGGAAGTGCCCTTTATAGACCGGGTCCGATGGATTTTATTCCAAAGTATATTTCGGGAAAGAATAATAGGGATACGATTCAATACGATTGTCCGGAGCTTGAGCCGATTCTATCCAATACATACGGATGTATCGTCTATCAGGAGCAAGTTATGCAGATAGTGCGAGATTTGGCGGGCTACAGCTATGGGCGAAGCGATGAAGTTCGACGTGCCATGTCCAAGAAAAAGGTTGCGGTCATGGAGCGAGAGAAGAATAATTTTATATATGGCAACGAAGAAGAAGGTGTTGAAGGCTGTATAAAAAGGGGGATATCCAAGGAAGTTGCGGAAAAAATATATGATGAGATGACAGATTTTGCCAAATATGCATTTAATAAATCTCATGCGGCGGCATATGCGATTATCACTTTCCAGACAGCCTATGTAAAGCTATATTATCCTAGAGAGTTTTTGGCAGCACTGCTTACATCTGTCAAGGACAACTCAGCAAAGAAGATCAAGTATATTATGTCATGCAAGGAAATGGGCATAAAAATGTTCGCACCGGACGTCAATGATGGTGATGTTGATTTTATGCCTACACCTGAGGGTATAAAGTACAGTTTGGCTGCCATAAAGAGCGTAGGTGAGCCTATGGTCAGGATAATAGTCGAGGAGAGGGAAAAAGGCGGAAAATTTACCTCTCTAGAAGACTTTTGTTCCAGACTAGTCAGCAAGGGAGTCAACAAGAAGGCTGTGGAGGCGCTCATAAAGGCAGGTGCCCTTGATTCAGTGGAGGGCAATAGAAGACAGAAAATGTTGGCTTTCCCGGCTATCATGGACAGTGTTGCATCGGAAAGAAAAAAGAATGTCGAGGGACAGATGAGTTTTCTTGACATAGCAGAAGATGATGACACAGAGGATATAGAGATAAAACTCCCTGATGTTGGCGAGTACGATAGGCAAACTCTTCTTGCCAATGAGAAGGAAGTTCTGGGAATCTACTTTAGTGGTCATCCACTGGAAGATTATATGGAGGTGGTCAAGAAAAATATTTCTCGAACATCCGCTGATTTTGTGCCTCTGGAAGAGGGTGAATTGCCGAGGGTAAAAGACCAGGCTACGGAGATAGTTGCGGGTATAATAGAAAATGTTAATGTGAAGACCACCAGGACGCAAAATAGAATGGCATTTCTCAACTTAGAGGATCAATTTGGCACGATAGAAGTTATCGTATTTTCTAAGCAATTCGAGAAATATAGATTTGAACTCAGAGAGGACAACAAGGTATTTATTAGAGGTCGAGTATCCCTTGAGGAAGATAAGCCCGGCAAATTAATATGTCTTCAGTTGCTTCCTTTTGACGAGATTCCTAGGAGATTGTGGTTGCAGTTTAAGGACCGAGAAAGTTACGAAAAAAACGAGCAGCAAATTTTCGAAATTTTATCGAAATATGACGGAAATGACAAGACGTCAATATACTTGTCAGGGGACAAAAAGGCCAAAGAACTGCCTGCAAAATACGATACGGAAATCACCGGGGAATTGCTTGAGGAACTTTACAGAAAATTTGGAGAAGATAATGTAAAAGTTGTTCAAGAAAGTATTGAAAAAAAGTTGTTTATGTCGTAGAATTAAAGATAGTGATTGGAGGATATAGAGATGGCAGATAAGAAAATCAAAACTATAGGTGTATTGACAAGTGGTGGGGATGCTCCAGGAATGAATGCAGCAATTCGTGCAGTTGTTCGTGCGGGCATATCAAGCGGACTTAGTGTCAAAGGTATAAGAAGAGGGTACGCAGGACTTCTTGAAGAAGATATCTTTGATATGGATACTATGAGTGTATCTGACATAGTTCAAAAAGGTGGAACAATTCTCTATACATCGAGATGTAAACGTATGACCACTCCTGAGGGACAGGTTCAGGCTGCTGAGATTTGCCGCAAGCATGGTATTGAAGGTATAGTTGTCATTGGAGGAGATGGTTCCTTCCGTGGAGCGCAGAAGCTCTCGGCTAATGGCATTAATACTATTGGAGTTCCCGGAACTATCGACCTGGATATTTCATGTACAGAGTACACAATCGGATTCGATACAGCTTGTAATACAGCGATGGAAGCGATTGACAAAGTTAGAGATACTTCCGCATCTCATGAGAGATGTAGTATAATCGAGGTTATGGGAAGAACTGCAGGACATATTGCTCTTTGGTGTGGTATCAGTAATGGATCAGAGTATGTATTGATTCCGGAGCGAGCTGATGAGGATGATGTTGAGAATATCATCGAAAAGATTACGGCCAAGAGAAGAATTGGTAAGAAGCATCATATCATCGTCAATGCCGAGGGAATTGGCGATTCATATGAGATGGCTAAGCAGATTGAAGAGGCCACCGGAATTGAGACAAGAGCTACTGTAATTGGCCATATTCAGAGAGGTGGAAATCCTACATGTAGAGACCGTGTCTATGCTTCGGCTATGGGAGCGAAGGCGGTTGATCTTCTGATTGAGGGCGAGACTAATAGAGTTGTTGCTTACAGAGATGGAAGATTTTGTGATTTTAATATCGATGATGCCTTGAAGATGACCAAGGATATCGATCAGCATCTGTTTAGTCTAACAAAGAGACTATCTAGATAGTATTAATATATCAAACCACAAGATGTATTACGAGCGGAATATTTTTTATAGGTTTGATAATATGACAAATTAAAAATGTGCAAAAAAAAATAGGAGATTCAATGTAATCTCCTATTTTTTTTTTTTGAAACGCATATTGCTGGTCTTACTCACGTCGTTCGTAAGACAATAAACGCATATTGCTGGTCTTATTCACGTCGTTCGTAAGACAATAAACGCATCCTGCTAGTCTTATAACTTGAAAAATATTTAATATCAATCTGTTATAACTTCATCGATATCTTCACTGATATCATCATCATCTGGAAGATTAATCTTAACATATCCTCTCATCTCATCCGAGTCATCCACAAAGAAGTCGTTGTCGAGGTCGTCATCGTAGTCGTCTAGATAGTCTTTCATGAGAATATTTTTGAGTATATATAGTCCTGTGCTAACTATTCCCACAATACTAACAACAACTATAAGAAATTTAAAAAGTTTTTTCATAGCTCTTTCCTTTCTGTTGATTTTTCTATTCACAATACTTAATTGTATTTTAAGCTATTACAGTAAAAAAGTAAAGGGTTTAAATAAATTTTAAGTTTTTTTAAATAAATTTGAATAAAACACTTGCATTATTTAAATAAATGTTATATATTGTTAGTGTAGTTTGATATTTTATTGGTAAATTTATTGTATGGAGGTTTGAATATGGCAGCAGAAAAAGATGCTAAGAAAAAAGATGTAACTAATGTAGCAGAGGACGCTAAGAAGGCAGCAAAGCCTGCTACTAAGAGAGGAAGAAGGAGAAAAGGTGCTAAGAGAGGACCTAAGCCAGCATCTGAAAGAACTGTGGATTTTGTAGTACAGTTTGGTGGAAAAGAGACATCATACGGTGATATCGTAGGACAGATTAAAGAGATGTGGAAGTCAAGAGGTAAGAGAGAGACTTCACTCAAAGCTCTTAACATTTATGTTAAGCCTGAAGAGAGTACAGCATACTATGTAATTAATGCTGGAACAAAGGGCGAAGAGACAGGAGAAATCAAGTACTAAGATTGACTATTTATTAAAAAGCAACTGATTCGTCAGTTGCTTTTTTTGTATAAATTGTCTTACGAACAACGTGAGTAAGACCAGCGACATGCGATTCCGATAAATTGGGGCTGTCGCACTAAGACAGTCTAAAAACAGGAAGAGTCCAACCGACTCGAGACGCAATGCATGCGCATTGAAGTCTCTCTCTGGTTGGCCTCTTCCTGTTT
>NZ_KI912470.1:0-34045 GCF_000518685.1 Eubacterium xylanophilum ATCC 35991
AACTCCGCAGAATAGAGCTAAGAATTTGATGAAGCTGGACGTACCAAGATGGGCAGCGTATAAAATCGCCTATTGTGGAGACAGATATGCAAGACTCGCTCACAATGGATGGGTACAAAAAGCTATAAGTAAAAAGAGACTAACCTCATTTGGATTAGTCTCAATGTTAGATTACTACACCGAAAGGTGTGTTACTTGTTAAGTTGATTGAACCGCCGTGTACGGAACCGTACGCACGGTGGTGTGAGAGGTCGGGGGATTATTCAAATCTCCCTCCTACTCGATTATACTTATCTAGTGCGACAGCCCCTTTTATTACTACTTATTTTTGACCGTAATATGCGTTTTCTCCGTGCTTCCTGTTGTAGTGCTTGTCCTGTAGATACTGTGGAGCCGGCATAACTTGGTGGTTTAGCTGCTCTGTAAAGAGAGCCATCTTGGCAACTTCCTCGAGAACAACGGCATTGTGAACTGCTTCATGTGCGTCTTTTCCCCAGGAAAATGGTCCGTGGTTTTTGCACAAAACTGCCGGAACAGCATTGTAATCACGATTCTTAAACTCCTTAACGATAAGAAGACCGGTATTAACTTCATATCCTTCTTCGATTTCTTCTTTGGTAAGGCAAGGAGCACATGGAATAGGACCATACATATAATCGGCATGAGTTGTTCCATAGCAAGGGATTCCCTTACCTGCCTGAGCCCAACTTGTGGCGTAAGTTGAATGGGTGTGAACCACTCCACCTATCTCAGGAAATGCCTTGTATAACTCAACGTGAGTTGGCGTATCTGAGGAAGGATTGAGTTTTCCCTCAACAACATTTCCCTCTAAATCCACGATAACCATATCATCTGGAGTGAGTTTGTCATAATCCACTCCGCTAGGTTTTATGGCAAATAGTCCCTTTTCTCTGTCGATTCCACTGACATTTCCCCATGTAAATGTCACGAGACCATACTTTGGAAGCAACATATTGGCTTCATATACATCTTTTTTCAATTGTTCTAACATATTAATCACATCATCCCACTGTGTGCCGAAGCGATAATTCCCTATATTACTTTGCTTTCGGCCATCAGGGATCTCCTTTCTTGTATTCATAAATCCAATAACATTTTAACAGAGACTGCGAGATATATCAAGAGGAAAATATCTAGTGACAAATGTCATAATAACTTCTTACAAATTTCACTATTAGGGAGAGAAGCTAAGATATATAATGAGATTGTAAAGTAAACCACTTTTGAGAAAGGACGAGTAGGATGAGTACAGTAGTAGAGGTAAAAAATCTGATAAAGAGATACAAGGAGTTAGTCGCTGTAGATAATTTTGGATTCAGTATAGAAGAGGGCGAAGTTTTTGGCTTGCTCGGACCAAACGGCTCCGGAAAGTCCACGACTATTAACTGCCTTTTGTCTATCATGAAGTATGACAATGGTTCGATAAAGATATTTGGTGAGGAGATGGGACCATCAAGGCGGGATATCAAGAGACGTATCGGAGTTGTCAGTCAGAATGTAGCGGTTATGGAAGATCTTAATGTATATGACAATGTTGATTTTTTCTGTGGACTCTACATAAAGGATAAGGAAAAGAGAAAAGAGTATGTAGAGGAGGCAATTGAGTTTGTAGGTCTGGAAGAATATAAGAAGTTTAGACCGGCAAAGCTATCAGGAGGACTTTTGAGAAGGTTAAATATTGCTTGTGGAATAGCGCACAAGCCGGAGTTAATCATAATGGACGAGCCGACGGTGGCGGTAGATCCCCAGTCTAGAAACAAGATTCTCGAGGGAATACTGGAGCTAAATAAAAAGGGATCAACCATTATATACACATCTCACTATATGGAGGAGGTCGAGCAGATTTGTTCCAGAATTCTCATTATGGACAAGGGTAAGAAAATTGCAGTTGGAACCAAGGATGAGTTGAAGCGTGGAATTAATAATACTGAAACTATAACCGTAAATGTTAAGAATATCGCCGATAAAGTGATAAGCGATATAGAAAGTATCCATCATGTTTATAAAGTGAAGTATGACGGGGAAACTTTGAAGATTATGTGCAACGGAGGTAAACATAATATAAGCCATGTGGTGGAATATTTTGCTGATAATAATATTGGATATGAGGGAATATACTCTGAACTTCCAACGCTAAATGATGTGTTCCTGGAGATTACCGGCAAGGAACTTAGAGATTAGGAGGTTTGTCATGGTATTTAGATTATACAAATGGAATATGAAGATGGCTGCTCACAATAAATTCTTCTTATTCTGGAATTTATTGTTTCCAATAATTCTTGGAACGCTTTTCTTCTCAGCTTTCAATTCCATATATGAGAGCGAAAAGTTCGATACAATTCCCATAGCGATTGTGGGAGATAGTGAGCATTATATCGAAAATGCACTAAAAGAAATAGAGTTTAGTGATAATGTCAAAATGTTTTCCATCAAGAAGCTAGATGAGAAGAATGCCACTAATGTGCTAAAGAGTAAGGAAATATCAGGAATAATCGATGCAAAAGATTACAGCGATGTCAAGATGGATATAGCAGAAGATGGTGTAAATCAGAGTATAATTGCAGGTGTTGTGACGAGCATCAGATCAGGCGTAGAGCCAAGCGAGTATGTAAAGGATAAAAACTTGGCGGCTAATAACCCTGATCCATATATACAGTATATGTATTCATTGATAACTATGGTTTGCATTCTTGCGTCAACTTCAGTTCTGATGAGTTTGTCAGGGGGAGATGCCAGAAGTTCGGACTCGGGAGTTAGAGTGGAGAGTTCTCCGGTGGGAAAATTCACCTATCAAATGTCATGTGTCATGTCGGCATTTTCCTTCCAGATTGGAATTATAGGTTTGATGTTGATTTATCTGATAGGAATTCTTGGAATAAACTTTGGTGCCAATCCATTGGTAGTATTTGGCACGGCAGTTGTGGGAAATTTGCTTGGATGTGCACTTGGATACCTGGTCAGCAGCTTGTTTGAGACATCCACGAATATGAAGAATGGAATACTTCTGGTAATAACACTTTTTGGAGGATTTATGTCAGGCCTTATGGTTGCAGATATAAGGATTTTAATAGAGGAAAATATTCCGATAGTGAATCGAATCAATCCATCCGCTATTATTACAGATGCTTTTTATAGTTTGAATGTATATGGTGTTGGAGATAGATATTATTATTCCATTATATGGCTCCTATTGGTGAGCATTGCAATGTTTGCCATTGGCGCGGTGGTTTCATACTGGAAAACTTATAGATATAAAGTTAAGGAGGTGCTATAATGCAGATATTTGTAAAATTTTTCAAGATATATCTCAATGCAAAAGCCAGTGTAACAATTCCTCTTATTGCATTTATAGTAAGCCTTTGTATGATGGCCAAGCTAGGAGATTCCGAAGATGGAAATGCAGTAAATAACAGTTATTCGGTAGTCGTAATAGATGAGGATAACTCCGAAGTTTCTAAGGAAATAGTCAAGTATATAGACAAAACTAATACCATCAAAGAGGGCCAATATGATGATATGATGATAAATGACCTTCTCTATTATAAACACATTGCAGCTGCTATTCGAATTCCAAGGGGATTTGGCGAGTCTTTTTTGCAAAGTAAGGCTGAGGGAGATATAAGCATTGAGTCCAGAGTAGACGAGGCCATGCCCACAGGTAAATTTGTGGACAGTCAGATCAACCAGTTCTTAAGTGCTATGAAAGTCAAGCTTAATGGTGGAATGGGAATATCTGAAGCGGCAAAGGAGGCGGCGAAAGCCTGTGATACCCAAGGATTTGTAAATAAGTTGACTGAGGAGAAAACGGGTAAGATGGAGCAAATGTTCATGTTTACATCATATGTGGTAATCTATCTCACATTGATGGGAATCCTGCCGATAATTATCTCATTTAACGAGAAGGAAATTATCAGGAGAATTCTTGCTTCCTCCGTGAATCAGTTTAGCAAAAACGCAGCAGTATTCTTCGGATGTGCGGCGCTGGCTTTCATAGAATTTCTCGTACTAATTGCCACCAATGGCATACTCCTAAAGGACGATGGTTTGTTTGGCGAGGCCTTTGCCATGTGCTGCCTTAACTTATTCATCTTTACTCTTGTCTCATGTATGCTTCTCTTCTTGATGTCGACATTCATCAGGAAAAAGGGGGCGGCATCCAATATGTCAGCTGTGGTAATATCCCTGGCATTCTCCTTTGTGGGCGGATCATTTGTAAAGCTAGATTATTTGAGTGAAAATATCAAGAAAATCGGACGTTTTACACCGAACTATTGGTATTCAGTGGCAAATACAGATATCCTGACCGGCAAGGGCTTGACAGATGTTGTGCCATACTTTATGATGGAATTATTATTTGGTGTGGTCTGTGTTGCTGTGGGGCTGGCAGTGCTAAGGTTTCGCCGAGAGAGAGAGTAATTGTGATGAGTGCAAAGCCCCGAGAAGAAACTGTATGCTGAGGATGAGGTCTTTATGAATAAGTTATTAGATAAGATAATGATAAACCTATTGACAGTTGTGGCTATGTACAATTTTATGCATGGTATTTCTTTGATTATCTTTATATATTTATCAATAACTTATTCGGCAATTTCTTATTATCTAATTACGAGAAATGCATTGGTTAAAGGCTTCAGACCTCAGGGGATGACTGAGTGGATTCTTTATATAATCGACATAATTATCATGATAGTATTTATGATAAAACCTGAATTTGCATTATTTATGCCTATAATTTTTTATGACATGATACATAGTAAAAATATTCCGGCTTTTGTCTTGGGGGTATTTGCCTATGTAAACATGTGGATTCAGGTTGGCAAGTCATCCTCAGAGATAACGGTGCAGGCAATGATACTGAGTATTTCGCTGTGCGTGGTGGCTGGATATCTTACGATAAAGTCGGAGAAGCACAGTTTGTTGACTTATGAGTACAAGAAACTCCTTGACCGCGGGAAAGTCGATACAGAGCTTCTCGCAAAGCAAAACGCGGAGATTCTCAGATCTAAGGACATGGAGATTAGCAATGCCCAGACGGAAGAACGCAATAGGATTGCAAGAGACATTCATGATAATGTAGGACATATGTTGTCTAGAGCGATACTTCAGGTGGGAGCTCTATTATCAATTTACAAAGATGATCCCCTAAAGTCTCAGTTATCTACTTTGAGAGAGACCCTTGATCTCGCAATGAATAATATTCGAAGCAGTGTTCATGATATACATGATGAGTCCATCGATGTGAAGAAACAAATTATGAAGATTTGTGATGGCTTGTCGGAACATTTTTCTTGTGAGATTAATATAGATATTGATGACAATATGCCACGAGATGTAAAGTATGCAGTTATAGGAATTACCAAGGAAGCAGTGTCTAATATAATTAAACACAGTAGTAACAGACTGGTGAGCATATCGCTGATACGCCATCCTTCTATATATCAGTTGATTATTCATGACTATTCTGACAGCAAATTCCAACCTGTGAAAGATGCATTAATTGCCAATAGAGGCGGTATGGGACTTGAAAATATGCGAAATCGCGTGGAGAGTGTAGATGGAATTATCAATATAACAAAGGATAGCGGCTACAGAATATTTGTCTCTATCCCGGTGGAGGAGAAATGAAAATGCGAGTAATGATAATAGATGATGACAATCTTGTTTTGGCTTCACTTAAGATGATTGTTGAAGCGGATTCAGAGATTGAGGTGGTAGCCATTGGGACTTCCGGGGAGGAAGCGGTGGAAAAGTATGAGAGATATCAGCCGGATGTGCTGTTGATGGATATCCGAATGAGTGGAATGTCAGGATTGGATGCGGGCGAGGAGATAATTGGAAGATATAAGGATGCCAGAATCCTATACTTGACTACGTTTAATGATGAGGAGTATATAGCTAAGGCGATTGTAATAGGTGCTAAGGGATATATAATCAAGCAGGATTTTGAGGGGATTGTTCCATCTCTCAAGACTGTATATGAGGGAAATCTGGTATTTGGTAAAGAAATAAGAGAAAACTTATCGAAGATTATCAGCAGTGACGCCAAGAACACTGGACCGACAAGGTTTTCTTCCCTAACTCCATTGGAGTTAGAAATTGTAAAACTTGTCAGCGATGGATATAACAATAGGGAAATTGCCGAGGAATTATGTCTATCTGAGGGGACTGTCAGGAATTATATCAGCAATATTTTGAGCAAGCTTGAAATTAGAGATAGAACTAATTTGGCTATTAGTTTTCTAAAAGAAACAGAATGATAAATACGAATTTGAAAATGGTTTTCACAATAAAAGTGAGAACCATTTTCAGTTACATTATTTTTTTAATTAATTTGACAAAAACACTTGTTTATTCTAAGTTTATGTGCTATAATTCTTCACAAATAAAAGTAATAATATACAAACAGAAAGGATGAGTGAATTATGAAAAAGAAATTCAAGATGGAGAATGTAGATTGCGCAAATTGTGCGAGCAAGATGGAAGCTGCAATAGCTAAGATCGAGGGAGTCGAGAGTGTATCTCTCAGCTTTATGGCTCAAAAACTCACAATTAATGCTGAGGAAAGCTTGTTTGATGAAATAATCGAGAAGGCTGAGGCTGCGTGCAAGAAGATTGATGCAGATGTTTGCATCGTGAGGTAACAGGCCATGACGAAAAAGCAGAAGAATGAATTGTTTAGAATTATTCTTGCTGGAGTGATTTTTTTCGTATGTTTTATAGGAGAGAAGACTGGGCTGCTAGATTTTTCTAAGGTTTCAAGCGACGGAAGAGTCGTATGGCTTGTATCGTTTGCTATTTATCTGATTCCATATTTGATTGTGGGATTTGTCGTGATAAAGAAAGCAATCATCAACATAGGTAATGGACAAGTATTTGATGAAAATTTTCTCATGTGCATTGCCACTTTTGGAGCACTTGGAATTGGTGAGTTTGATGAAGCAGTGGCCGTTATGCTGTTTTATAAGGTCGGAGAGTTATTTGAAAATATAGCTGTCAATCGTTCAAGACAGTCTATAGCAGATATGATGGATATGTGTCCGGAGTATGCAAATTTGGAAGAAGATGGCGAAGTAACAGAAGTAGATCCCGATGATGTAGAGGTCGGAAGTATCATAGTGATAAAGCCCGGAGAAAAGGTACCTCTTGACGGTGTAATCGTAGAAGGAGATAGTTACCTTGATACCAGTGCTTTGACGGGCGAGTCAGTTCCAAGACATGGAACAGTAGGTGATGAGGTTCTTAGTGGTTGTATCAACGGAAGCAATCTTATAAAGGTGAGAACAACCAAGGAGTTTGACGACAGTACTATAACCAAGATTCTCGAACTTGTAGAGGATGCCAGCACGAGAAAAGCTCAGGTGGAAAAGTTTATTACGAAGTTTGCAAAGTACTATACTCCGATTGTTGTTATTGTTGCAGCACTTCTGGCAATTATCCCACCGATATTTGTTGGAAATTGGGGTGAGTGGATTAAGAGAGGTTGTATTTTCTTGGTTATTTCTTGTCCATGTGCATTGGTCATATCGGTTCCACTCAGTTTCTTTGGAGGAGTCGGAGCTTGTTCGAGAAATGGTATTCTTGTAAAAGGTTGTAATTACATAGAGATGTTAGCAAGTTTGCGAACGCTTGTATTTGACAAGACAGGAACATTAACCAAGGGAGAGTTCGAAGTAACTGAGATTTGCGGTGAAGATAAAAAAGAGATTTTGTACAATGCCGCATTAATTGAAAAAAATTCGAGTCATCCTATTGCACAATCAGTGATTAGAGCATATAATAAAGTGTATGGCGAAAATTATGACCAGGTGGTGACAGATGTCTCAGAAGAGGCGGGGCATGGCATAAGTGGAACCATAAATGGAAAACGTTATTATGTGGGAAATCAAAAGTTGTTGGAAAAACATGGAATTAATCCGATGGATATTTCTTCTGATATCTTGAGGGAATACTCAGGAAGTACCATTGTATATGTGGCAAAAGCTGATAAATGCATCGGTTGTATCTTTATCTCAGATAAGATAAAGGATGGAATTGATCGTTCGCTTGAGAAGTTAAGAGTGGCCGGTGTTGGAAGATTTGCTATGTTAACGGGAGATAAGAGTGATACTGCTGAGGCTGTAGCCGGTAAAATTGGTATTGATGACGTGTATGCGGAGCTTCTTCCTACAGATAAAGTTTCCAATATTGAA
The DNA here is from genome assembly GCF_000518685.1 of Eubacterium xylanophilum ATCC 35991. Lineage (GTDB taxonomy): Bacteria > Bacillota > Clostridia > Lachnospirales > Lachnospiraceae > Eubacterium_F > Eubacterium_F xylanophilum. The sequence continues at coordinate 8,211 of NZ_KI912470.1, forward strand.
AAAATCATTGAGAATCAAAATGAAGATGGGTTTGTTGGATTCGTCGGCGACGGTATCAACGATGCGCCTGTCATATCCAGGGCAGACATAGGAATAGCTATGGGAGCCATGGGATCTGATGCTGCTATAGAGGCGGCTGATATTGTTTTGATGGAAGATGATATTGATAAATTGGAAAGAGCAATCAGAATAGCTAAGAGGACTATGGTGATAGTAAAGCAGAATATTGTGTTTGCTTTAGTTGTCAAGTTTGCAATTCTTATTTTGGGAGCAGTTGGGCTTGCGAATATGTGGCTCGCTGTATTTGCAGATGTGGGCGTTGCGGTGCTTGCCATACTTAATGCCATGAGGACCGGGAGAAAATAGCTTTTCGTGTTTGCGGAATATTTTTCTTAAAAACAGGAGGACAAACAATAATGAGACAGGAAACTAAGTGTATTCAGGGAGGCTACAGACCGTCTAATGGAGAGTCACGTATGCTTCCAATCGTGCAGAGTACAACATTTAAGTATGATACTAGCGAGGAGATGGCAAAGCTGTTTGATCTGGAAGCTAGTGGATACTTTTATACGAGATTGCAGAATCCAACCAATGACAATGTGGCTGCAAAGATATGTGCGCTTGAGGGAGGTTCAGCGGCAATGCTTACTTCTTCGGGTCAGGCGGCATCTTTCTTTTCAGTATTTAATATAGCTGGATGTGGTGATCATGTCATCGCTTCATCGGCAATTTATGGCGGAACATATAATTTGTTTGCCATTACCATGAAGAGAATGGGAATAGAATTTACTTTTGTTGATCCTGATATTAGTTCAGAGGATCTTAGTAAAGAATTCAAGCCTAATACAAAGGCAGTTTTTGGAGAGACTATCGCAAATCCGGCACTCACTGTATTTGATATCGAGAGATTTGCCCAAGTTGCTCATGAAAACGGCGTTCCTTTGATTGTTGATAATACATTTGCGACACCTATTAATTGTCGTCCGATTGAGTGGGGAGCTGATATTGTAATTCACTCAACAACAAAATATCTGGATGGACATGATGCGACTGTTGGTGGCTGTATTGTTGATTCCGGTAAGTTTGATTGGAAAGCTCATGCGGAGAAATTCCCTGGACTTACAACACCGGATGAATCTTATCATGGAATAACATATGTTGATAAATTTGGCCTTGAGGGAGCATATATTACTAAGGCTACTGCACAGCTTATGCGTGATCTTGGAGCTATTCAGGCACCTATGAATGCATATCTGTTAAACCTCGGTATTGAGTCATTACATGTTAGAGTTCCAAGACATTGTGAGAATGCTATGAAAGTAGCGGAGTTCCTCGAGAAAAATGAAAATGTTTCTTGGGTCAACTACCCAGGTTTAAAGGGAAACAAATACTATGATTTGGCTCAGAAGTACCTTCCAAATGGTGTTTGTGGAGTTGTTTCATTTGGAGTAAAAGGTGGAAGAAAAGCAGCTGAGAAGTTCATGTCAGGGCTTAAGGTAGCGATGATTGCAACTCATGTTGCGGATGCGCACAGTTGTGTTCTTCATCCGGCATCAGCTACTCATCGACAGATGAATGATGAGGAGTTGGCTGCTGCAGGTATATCACCAGACCTTGTTAGATTCTCATGTGGAATAGAAAACATTGATGATATATTAGAAGATTTAGGAAATGCTTTGGCAGGCATTTAAATACAATAAAGAAGATTTATGGATAGAGAAGAGAGAATTATTAAAACCAGTATGATAGGGATTCTGACCAATGTTTTATTGGCAGGATTTAAGGCTTTTATCGGCATTGTTTCGAACTCAATAGCTGTAACTATGGATGCTATCAACAATTTGTCAGATGCGATATCATCTATTATTACAATTGTTGGAACGAAACTTGCGTCCAGAAAACCAGACAAAGAGCACCCTTTGGGGCATGGAAGAATAGAGTATATTGCAGCCACATTGGTAGCTATGATTATCATATATGCAGGTATTACCTCGGCAATTGAATCTGTCAAGAAGATTATAAAACCGGAGAAACCTGAATATTCTATGGTTTCTATTGTAATCATTGCTGTGGCTGTCGTAGTCAAATTTGTTCTGGGAAGATATGTGAAATCTATCGGAGAGAAGGTAAAATCCTCAGCTCTTATTGACTCAGGAATGGATGCATTGTTTGATTCCATCATATCTACATCAGTTCTCGTGTCTGCAATAATATTTATTATAGCTGGTATTTCTCTTGAAGCTTATGTTGGACTTATTATTGCTATAGTAATCATAAAGTCGGGATTTGATATGGTAATAGATACGGTCAATGATATAATTGGCAAGCGCGTTAGTGCCGAATTATCTTCTAAGGTTAAGGACATACTTGTGCGCGAAGAAGAAGTAAGAGGAGCTTATGATCTTTTGGTAACCAATTATGGACCGGATAGAAACTATGCATCAGTTCACCTTGAACTTCCGGATACTATGACAGTAAATGAGCTGGACTTGCTGACAAGAAAGGTTCAGAGAAATGTGTTTAAAGAGACGGGAGTTGTTCTCACAGGCATAAGCGTATACTCGTATAATACGCAGAATGAGGATGTGGTCAATCTTCGCGCGGAGATTGAAAAGTTCGTTCTCGCATATGACTGGGCACTTGAATTCCATGGTTTTTTTGTAGATGAGCAAAGAAAAGAGATTCGCTTTGACGTGGTAACAAACTTTGATATATCATCTAAGGACGCGTTGAGAATCCTATATAGCGATATGGGTAAGAATTATCCAAAGTATACATTCGAGATTGTGATAGATCTTGATTTGTCAGATTAAGGTATAATTTTGACATATAAAGGCACATACAATGTGCCTTTTTTTTATTACAATTAAAACAGTCTTAGAGATACTAAGTAATTTTCACACTCAGAAAAAAAGGAGGTAATTATGAGTAGGAAGTTTAAGATTGTTGTCGACACATGGATTTTATTCATGTTAATTGTATTTGGTTATGTATTTTTTGCTATGGATTCAAGAGCTGCCGTCATCGCCGGCGGTGGCCTTGGCAAATCCATGTCCTGGGAGGTTGATCAGGATGGTATTCTCCGTATTGCAGGAGAGGGGGAGTTCCCTGATATTGGAGAGGGGAATGCACCTTGGGCGAATTATAGCATCTATATTAGCAAAGTCGAATTTGATATTAATGGAAAATGTTCCGGAAATATTAATGGATATTTTAAGGGGCTTATTAATCTCTCAAGTGTATTGGGAGTTCCAGAGGGGATTGATAGCATGGTCGGAACATTTTCAGGTGATACGAATCTGACATATATCGATAAGATTCCTGAGGGTGTCAAGTCCTTAGATAGGTGCTTTTATAAGTGCAGCAGATTTAATATGAATCTAAATATTCCGGATTCGGTCGAGTCGTGTAATAGCACATTTGAGAATTGCGCAAGCTTAGTAAGAATTCCAAAGTTTGGAGATGATTCACAATTAAAGTATGCTTCATCGATGTACAAGGGAACCGGAGTGACTACGGTGAATAAGGCTCTCCCTAATTCAGTAATTGATATGTCATCTTGCTTTGAGTCATGTAAAAGTCTTGTAAAACTAGGTATTATACCGGAAAAAGTGGAAGATATGAGTAGGTGTTTTTATCGTTGTGACAAGCTTGAGAGGGTAGGTGAATTGCCTTGGACAGTAAAAAACATGAGCTATGCTTTTTACGAATGTAAGGCATTGTTAGAAGCGCCGGATATTCCCGGAAGTGTGGATAATATTGCATATTGCATGACTGGATGCAGTAAGGTTTCCGGTAAAATTGATATATATGCTACAATCAGAAAACCAGAAAAGTATAAGTGTTTTGCCTGTGATTCATCGGTATATCAGGTGGAGAATAATTCAAGCTTATTGGGTGGTCAGGGATCTGGACTCAAAGTGAATTATATCAAGAATAATGCGGGACTGGTACTGCTATATATATCGGAAGGATGGAATTGTGGCGAACTAAGTGTAATCGGTAAATTTGGCCCTTTGAGATTGGGCGAGAAGAATACAATGGATATTGCAAAGTGCAAGGTGGAAGACATACCCGCATATTCATATGATGGACTGGAAAAGTGTCCGCTGCTTCATGTGTGGTATGGTAACGTTGAATTAATTGAAGGGAGAGATTATGAGTTAGAATATAAGAATAATATCGATGCGGGGCAAGCAGAGGTTATAATATCTGGAAAAGGTGATTATGTTGGAAAGAAAAATGTATTATTTAATATCGACATTATAGACTTTAGCGCTATTGATATACATACTTATTCAGGTGACTATGACGGAGAATTCCATACTATAGAGATAGAGACCGATGTTCCCGGAACCAAGATATACTATGGACTTGATTCTGAGAATGTAGTACTAGAGGAAGCACCAAAATTCCTTCTCCCCGGAGAATATGAAGTCTTTTATAGAATTGAGAAGGATAATTATACGCCTATAGTCGGAAGTGAGAAGGTGTTTATAACATATCCTATGCCTCAGTATATTGACGAAGAAGAAAATCTGGATTCTCCGGAAAATACGGCTCTGCCATCTGAGACGGAAGAACCAGTGGAACTCGATAAACCTGAGGAGTCAGAGAAGCCTGTGGAGCTTGATAAACCTGAGGAGTCAGAGGAACCTAGTGTGGAAACACAGGATATAATATCAGAGGACAAACAGGTAGCTGAGCCAACTGCAGTTCCGTCTGAAGTTCCTTCCGCTGTTCCGACCGAAGTCACAACTCCAGTTCCGTCTGCTGTCCCAACTGTAGAAGATAAATTACCAACTATAAGCCCGACTGCAGTCCCAACGGTAGCTCCAACTCCTAAGATAGCTCAGGCCACAACTGCAAAGCCAACTGAGACAGTACTTCCGACTAAAACGGGGAAGAGAGAAGATAATCCTGTGGAGAAGCAGATTAAGGAAGACAAAGCATCTATCTCACAGATTATAAAGCAGATAGGAGTGGAGGAAGCTGCAAAGCCAAGTCAGGTGAAGAATGTTGTTGTGACCAAGAAGAAGAGCTCTAAAATCCATATTAGGTTTAAGTGGAAGAAGATAAAGAGAGCTAAGGGATATCAGCTTCGTTGGAGTTCATCGAAGAAGCTGAAAGGTAAGGTATATAAGAAGAAAGTCAAGAAAAATACAGCACTGATATCCTGGAAACGCGGGAAGAGATGCTATTTTCAGGTGAGAGCTTATAAAAAGGTTAAGAATAAGATTATATATGGCAAGTGGAGTAGGAAAAAGAGCTATGTCAGAAAAGGATAGAAATTGTCTTACGACCGCAGGGAGTAAGACCAGCAATATGCGATTATTGTCTTACAAGCAAAGCTTGTAAGACCAGCGATATGCGTTTCATTTCTGATCAAAAATAAACGAGTAGGATGCAAATCCTACTCGTGATTAATCTCATTGATAGCAGCCAAGATACTTTTTCTTAAGTGGGTTAAACTGCTTATATGTTGTCTTGTCTAGATATGATACATCATTTCCATCAAGTAACTTTTTTGGTCCCTTTCGCAACTCAAAGTGCAGATGGTTGCCAGTTGAGAATCCTGTGGATCCAACAGTTGCGATTACATCACCTTTTTCGACTTTATCGCCAATCTGTCGCTTGAGTCGATTGCAGTGGGCATAGAATGAATATATTCCATTGCCATGGTAAAGAATTACAAGGTTTCCAAATGAACCACCGGATGAAGAACTGTGATACTGAGAGTAAACAACTTCTCCATCATTCACTGCAAAAATCTTGGTTCCTTTTTTTACGCCTCTTATGTCAATTCCATAGTGTTTGCCATTATGAACAGAGCAGTGACAGTGGAATTTACATCCCAATACGCCACCGTCTACCGGCCAAAGCCAGTTAGATTCCTTGACAACAAATTTTTTTGAAATGGCTGTTTTGGAATAACCATATTTATCGGTTGCTTTAACTTTATACTTATATGTGCCAGATTCAAGGGTTCCGAATTTGATATCGGAATCTACGGTTTTGATATCAAATTTTTTGGAGTTGGCTTTAGACTTGACTTTAATCTGGTTTTCGCCATCTTCATTGACGATGGAAGTGACAATTTTTTTGAGCTTATGATTGCTCTTCAGTGTTCCGGACAATGAAAAGGACTGTCCTTCATAAATTGATTTTGGATATTTACACTTTTTTTTCTTGATAACAAGTGTATTCTTTTTCTTTGAATCGGCATCCGCTGTTGCTTCTGGCGTTGCAACAGGAGAAGCTGTCTGCTCAATCGCTGGAGTGGCAGTACTGTCTGCCTCAACTGCTGGAGTTGATGATGGTGCAGGAGTAGACTCTGCAGCGAATAAGTTTGTTGGCATAGTGCCAATTGCAAGTGACATAACTGTAACTAATGCTACTTTTTTTATACTTTTACTTTTCTCAAACAAGGTCAACACGTTTTCACTCCTTTACATTTTTATGTCAAACCATTTACAATTATAACATAAAATATTTCATTCTACAAGTGTAAAACGCATAAAAGTTACAAAAATGTTAAAAAATTATTACTATTCCATCAACTGAAGGATGCTCATAGTGTAAAGCTCGTCTGCTTTTTTCTCCCAGTTTTCGCAGATTCTGATGGCTTCTTCTTCTGTGGCTACATATATTTGGTTTTTATATATCATATTGCCAGATTCTCTCAGACTGCAGGATGTAAGATAGCCACCGGATCTGGTTCGGGTATAATCCGTATGATAGTCGATTTCATGATGTATCTTCTTTTTGTTATCCAAGAGATACTTTTCGATTTCTTTTCTTATGGAGCTGGACAGTTTTGAGATAAAGTAGTCATAGTATTGTTTTCCCATGTCTGTCACATGATAGTAGCTTGTATTATAGGTCTTTTCCGCTTGAATCATGTTATCGTCACAGAGCTCAGAGAAAGCGTTCTGTACATTAAAGTAGTGGGTATATCCATTTTCTATGATAAAATCGGAGATGATAGTGAATGTCAAAGGCGACTCCGATTTAAGGAGAAAATGTAATATTATTAACTTATATGTTAATTTTGGATCACTCATGCTCATAATATTTCCCCTGCCATGTATTGGTTTCTTTTAATCTTTTATGGATTGTATTTAGTACCTGGCGTTTCCTGGAACTCCATGTGGGGGAGATTAGGAGACGCTTGGGACCATCACCGGTCAGTCTGTGTATTATGACATTTTCCGGCAAGATGCTGAGTGCATCGACGATGAGATTACAGTATTCTTCAAATTCGAGAGTTTGAAATCTTCCTGCCCTGTAATCGTCGGCCAAGTCCGTTCCCTCGAGAACATGAAGAAGTTGAAGCTTTATTCCATCAGTAAATTTTCCGACATATCTGACTGTTTCTAAAAAAGCTTCTCTATCTTCGCCGGGAAGACCGACTATTACATGAGTCACGACTTCGACGCCTATACTGTGCAAGTCAGAAACTGCTTTGTCATATACGTAAAGCTCGTACTTTCTTCGGATGTATTCGGCAGTTTTTTCATGTATGGTTTGAAGTCCCAACTCAACAATAGTAGGTTTTATGTTATTGCACTCTTTTATTAGCTGAAGCACATCATCGCCCAAACAGTCAGGCCTTGTTGCAATTGAAAGCATGACAATGTCTGGGTGGGAGAGTGCTTCCATATATTTTTTTCTAAGGATATCTATAGGTGCATATGTATTTGTAAAGGATTGAAAGTAGGCGATAAATTTGTTGCCAACCGACTTGGCATTTTTTAGGCCGGCTATCCCATTGTTAATTTGAGTTATTATAGAGTCGCTCTCAGGTGAGGCAAAGTCCCCTGATCCACTTGCACTGCAGAAGATACATCCTCTGCTGTCGAGAGTTCCATCTCGATTTGGACAAGTAAATCCTCCTTCAAGAGCAATCTTGTATACTTTCTCGGAGAACCTCTCCTTGAGTTCAAAATCCAATGAGTGATACGGCTTTTCGCCCCACATCTTCCTTTTATGCATGGATATTTGCTTTTACAGCTTCGCAAACTGCATCTGCTACGCGTGGATCAAATGCTTCTGGGAGGATGTAATCAGGATTGAGTTCCTCGTCAGATATAAGATTAGCAAGTGCGAGAGAAGCAGCCAACTTCATGTCCTCAGTAATCTGTGGAGCACGTCCTTCAAGGGCGCCTCGGAATATTCCTGGGAATGCAACTACGTTGTTTACCTGGTTAGGGAAGTCTGATCTACCTGTACCTACAACCATAGCTCCTGCGGCTTTAGCTACATCCGGCATAATCTCCGGAACTGGATTAGACATAGCAAATACTATAGACTTCTCGTTCATTGATTTGACCATTTCCGCGCTGAGAATATTAGGTGCTGAGACTCCGATGAAGATATCAGCGCCAACGAGAGCATCTGCAAGTGAACCTGTTTTGTTTTCAAGGTTTGTAACCTTGAGCATCTCTTCCTTAATCCAGTTGAGATTTTCGCTTTCCTTGCTTATGATTCCCTTTCTGTCGCAGATAATAATATGCTTGAAACCGTATCTGAGAAGAAGTTTGCTGATGGCAATTCCTGCTGCACCTGCGCCGTTAACTACAACTCTACATTCTTCTTTTTTCTTGCCTGTTACCTTGAGAGCGTTGATGATTCCGGCGAGTACAACGATAGCTGTTCCATGCTGATCATCGTGGAATACAGGGATGTTGAGGAGCTCTTTGAGTCTCTCTTCGATTTCAAAACATCTTGGAGCTGAGATGTCCTCAAGATTGATTCCGCCAAAGGCTGGAGCGATATTAACTACAGTTTTGATGATTTCCTCTGTATCCTGTGTGTCTAGGCAGATAGGAAATGCGTTCACACCGCCAAACTCCTTGAAGAGAACGGCCTTTCCTTCCATGACAGGCATTGCAGCTTCAGCACCGATATTTCCAAGACCGAGAACGGCGCTTCCGTCGGATACAACGGCAATAGTGTTTGATTTAATTGTATATTTATATGCCTTTTCCTTGTCCTCTGCAATTTCCTTACAAGGCTCTGCTACACCAGGGGTATATGCGATTGCAAGATCTTCACGAGTGGCAACCTCACATTTTGGCGTTGTATTGATTTTTCCATTCCATTTTTCATGCAACTCAAGTGCTTGTTTTTTTGCATCCATTTAGATATCCTCCTAAAATATGAAAATTCGCTTAATTTGTTTCATTAGCAATTCGTATTGTATCATTTTTGGATAAAATGTTCAACACCCAATAAAAAAAACATTTATTTTTTTCTTGACCTATTTCCCTGTAAATGGTAAGATAACAAGTGATCAGTTTTATTTTTCCAATTTTTCCAAAAAGTAAAATCTAATATATTTATTTAATTCAGATGGAAATAATCAAATAGAACAATTATAATCGAGAGGAGATTACTATGGACATTTTGGCGATTACTAATAAGCTCAAAGAAAATAACCAAGAACAGCTTTTGAAGTATTATGATGAAATCAGTGACGAGGAAAAAGAGTATTTATGTGGACAGATTGAGAAACTTGACTTTAGTATACTCGATAATATCAAGAATGGTGCAGGATCTGATGAGCGCGGAGTTATCGAACCTATTGGAGCGTTGACAATCGAGGAAATTAATGAAGACAAGAAGAAATATGAAGAGGTAGGATTGAAGGCAATTAAGGCTGGAGAAGTTGGTGCGGTTCTTCTTGCAGGAGGACAGGGAACTAGACTTGGACTTGACTGTCCTAAGGGAATGTTAAATGTTGGAGTTAATAAAACATTATATCTTTTTGAACAATTGATTAATAATATTATGGATGTCGTGAATAAAGCAGGTACATATGTGCCACTTTATATTATGACAAGTGAAAAGAATAACGAAGATACCGTTAATTTTTTTGAAGAGAATAATTATTTTGGATATGATAAATCATTTGTGAAATTTTTTGTTCAGGAAATGGCACCATCTACTGATTACAATGGGAAGATTTATCTTGAAGAAAAGGGAAAAGTATCCATGTCACCAAATGGGAATGGTGGATGGTTTCTATCAATGGAGCATGCCGGCTTGGTAGATGAGATGAGTGAGCGCGGCGTAAAGTGGCTCAATGTATTTTCCGTAGATAACGTATTACAGAAGATAGCTGACCCTGTTTTTGTGGGAGCGTCGATAGAAAAGAATGTCGTTTGTGGTTCTAAAGTTGTTGCCAAGGCAGCACCGGATGAAAAGGTAGGGGTTTTGTGCCTTGAGGACGGAAAACCTTCTATTGTTGAGTACTACGAGATGACAGATGACATGATTAATCTTCGTCATGAAGACGGAAAATTGCAGTATAATTATGGAGTAATTCTAAATTATCTTTTTGATGTAGCGACTCTTAAGAGGTTGGTAAAATCAAGTTTGCCAATTCATATTGTGGAGAAGAAGATTCCGCATATTGATGAAAATGGAGATTACATCAAACCAGATAGTCCCAATGGATATAAATTTGAAACTCTCGTGCTAGACATGATACATATGATGGATAATTGTCTCGCGTTTGAGGTTGAGCGTTCTAGAGAGTTTGCGCCAATCAAGAATGCAACAGGGGTAGATTCACTTGAGAGTGCAAGAGAATTGATGAGACTAAATGGGATAGAATTCTAATAAAACAAGAAAGGAAAAATGATGGATTACAGTACACTATCGATTAAAGAATTAAGAGACATTGTAAAAGAGAGGGGAATAAAAGGGGTTTCTGCTCTCAGAAAGGGACCATTGGCAGATTTTTTGACAGAATATGACAAGAAAAATGGTCAGCCACAGGTCGAAAATAAAACAGAAAGTGCACCGGCACCGGAACCGGTAGCTCCGGCAGCGCCTGTTGAAAACATGGTTCAGCAAAGAACGGAGCCAAGACCTAGTTACCAAAGATCTTATAATAATGGTTATACAAATAATAATAATAATTATTATAACAAGAGAGAGAATAACGGAACATTTTTCAAGCAATTCTCTTTTAATAAAAATGGTGAGCAGATAGAACCTAGAAACGATTATAAGCCAAAGAACGAGTATAAGCAGGACTATCATCAGGATTATCGTCAGGACTATCGTCAAGATTATCGTCAGGACTATCGTCAAGACTATCATCAGGATTATCGTCAGGACTATCATCAGAATTATCAAGATGATTATCGTCAGGATTACAGAGAAGACTATAGAAATGACTATAGAAATGATTATCGAAACGATTATAGAAATGACTATAGAAATGATTATAGAAATGAGCAGCGTCCACAGCACAATGTGTCGGACAATCAGCCACACAATAATGTGCCGGCTCCAGCCAAGGCGCCAGCACCTGTAAAGGCCAAGGTTAAGAATGTTTCCAAGACTCCAAAGACTATATCCGAGGTATTGAAGTCAGGACATATTCTATGTGCTAGAGATAGATTTGTGATGGAGATTACCCCGGAAGAAGCCGATCGATATGACAGTGGAATTACTAAGACAGGAATTCTTGAGGTTTTGGCGGAGGGATTTGCATTCATAAGGTGTGATAATTTCCTTCCTGGAGAAAATGATGTATATGTTTCTCCTATGCTTATCAAGAGACTCGGATTGAGAACCGGTGATATTATCGAGGGCAACCTCAGAAAGAAGACACCAAATGAGAAATTTGGAGCTCTTCTCTATGTCACAAGGGTAAATGGTCGTCCAATCAATTACCTTGAAAAGAGAAATAAGTTTGAGACACTCACTCCGATTTTCCCTAACAACAGAATTCATCTTGAGTATCCGGGATGTCCTGTTTCCATGAGAATGATGGATTTGATTGCTCCTATCGGAATGGGACAGCGTGGTATGATTGTGGCACAGCCTAAGACAGGTAAGACAACGCTTATGAAGCAGGTTGCCAAGTCTGTCACAGAAAATCATCCGGATATGCATCTCATCATCCTTCTCATAGACGAGCGTCCTGAGGAGGTTACAGATATCAAAGAGTCTATCGAGGGAGATAAGGTTGAGGTTATCTACTCTACATTCGATGAGCTTCCTGAGAATCACAAGAGAGTATCTGAGATGGTTATAGAGAGAGGAAAGCGTCTTGTAGAGGGCGGAGATGATGTTATTATATTGCTTGATAGTATCACAAGACTTGCGAGAGCCTACAACTTGACAGTTACTCCAAGTGGTAGAACTTTGTCAGGTGGACTTGATCCGGCGGCTTTACATATGCCAAAAAAATTCTTTGGAGCAGCGAGAAACATGCGCGAGGGCGGAAGCTTGACAATTCTTGCCACAGCACTTGTTGACACGGGAAGCCGAATGGACGATGTGGTATTCGAAGAATTTAAGGGAACCGGTAATATGGAGCTTGTTCTCGACAGACGTTTGTCTGAGAAGAGAGTGTTCCCGGCTATTGACATACAGAAGTCAAGTACAAGAAGAGAAGACTTACTCCTAAATGATGAAGAGACAGAGGCTGTATATACAATGAGAAAAGCTCTTGATAGTGGAAATGCTCCTGGAATCGGCAATGATAACAATTTGGAGCAGATTATCAAGATTTTCCAGAAGACGAAATCTAATGCTGAATTTATCAACACATTAAAAAAGATTCGACTTCATTAAAAAAAGCACTTGCAATTTATTGTCAAGTATGATAATATAAAAAAGCTGATGTTTAGTTGATATTAGATTATTATGTAGCGAGGTGAAAATAAATGCGTGAAGGAATACATCCAGAGTATTATCAGGCAAAGGTTGTTTGCAACTGTGGTAATGAGTTTGTAACAGGTTCAACAAAGGAAGATATCCACGTTGAAGTATGTTCAAAGTGCCATCCATTCTATACTGGACAGCAGAAGTCTATGGCTGCTCGTGGTGCTATTGATAAGTTTAACCGCAAGTATGGTTTGAGCTAGGACAATCTTAAGTCTGCAAAGCGAATATGAATTTATAAGTTAGAGCAGGAAGAGTATCCTGTGACTTAATTATATAGCTTCGCAATTCCTATCTAATTTTATTGAAGGGGATTGGGGAGCTATTTTATTTTATAAGGAATAGCATTCTGCTGGTCTTACTCCCTACGGTCGTAAGACAATTGATCGGAAACGCATTCTGCTGGTCTTACTCCCTACGGTCGTAAGACATTTTATGGAGGTTATTTATGAGGTTTTCTGGTATTGGAGGACAGGCAGTTATAGAGGGTGTAATGATGAGAAACAAGAGTCGTTACGCTGTTGCTGTCAGAAAAAGTGACGGTACAATTGAGACCAATACATATAGCTGCGGTGAACAAAATGACAACTCAAAAGTTGCAAAGATTCCGCTGGTGCGCGGAGTCGCAGCCTTTATAGAGTCATTGAAGATTGGTATGAAGTCGCTTGATGTGGCGGCATCCTTCTTAGAGGAAGAAGAGGAAAAGATAGAAAAAGATGGAGAAAAGAAAGGGAGCGGTATTGCCGAGGGACTTATCATGATTGTGGCAATCATATTCGCTCTTGGAATATTTGTCTTATTTCCCTTTTGGGTTTCTGAAAAATTGACAAAGTACATTGCTTCAGTACAGTTAAGAGGCCTTATAGAGGGTGTTTTGCGTGTTGCGCTCTTCGTCATTTATGTCAAATTGATTTCTTTGATGAATGACATTAAGCGCGTGTTTATGTATCACGGCGCAGAGCACAAGTGCATCAATTGTATTGAAAATGGTTTGCCTCTAAATGTGGAAAATGCCAGAAAGCAAACCACCTTTCATAAGAGATGTGGAACGACTTTTCTGTTATGGATTATGTTAATCAGCATTCTGTTCTTTATGTTTATATCATTTGATAATGTATTTATGAGAATGGGATTGAGGATAGTCCTAGTTCCGGTTATCGCGGGAATTTCTTATGAATTCTTGCGTTTAGCAGGAAGAAATGAGAGCAAAATTCTAGATATCCTAAGCAAACCGGGATTTTGGATGCAGAGTTTGACAACCAAGGAGCCGGATGACGAGATGCTTGAAGTTGCCATAGCTTCTGTAAATGCTGTGTTTGACTGGAGGGCCTTTCTCGCTGAGGATGGAATCATTGTTGAAGATGAGAGAGAAGATGATGATGAAGTTGTCATCGTGGATATCACAGAGGAATCAGCAGAAGAATCTGTAATAGAAATGGTAGAAGTGGATGATGACAGTGATGACGATGATGAATTGGCTGAGTACTTTGAATCAGGTGACGAAGAGTGACATATGAAGAGTTAATTCAGGAGGGAATAGTAAAGCTTTCTGAAAGTGGAATAGAAGAGGCAGAGATTAATGCCTATTATCTGATGCAGGCCGCTGTGATGGTGACAGGGCGTTCCTACGGCCGAACGGAACATTTTCTATGGAAAAAGGACGAGGTGGATGACAGCGTCGTCACGGATTTTCGAGAAAAGATAGCAATCAGATCTAGGAGAATACCGTTGGAGCACATAACTGGCTTTACTGAGTTTATGGGCATAAGGTTTTCTGTCAATGAAAATGTTCTGATACCGAGGCAAGACACAGAATGTTTGGTGGAACGGGCACTTGAGATAAGTGAGGGCAAAGATGTACTTGATTTGTGTACAGGATCCGGTTGCATAGGAATTAGTATTGCAAAACTGGGTAGCCCTAAGAGTGTAACTCTTGCTGATGTCTCTGAGAGAGCGCTAGAAGTAGCTAGAGAGAACTGGGAAGCGGTGAGAGAAGAGATTGATCCACAGGTACGACTTGTACAAGGTGATTTATATGAAAACCTAGCTGACAAATATGATATTATAGTATCCAATCCGCCCTATATCCGGAGCAGTGATATAGAGGATTTGATGCCCGAGGTCAGGGATTATGACCCGATGCTAGCTCTAGATGGAGGAGAAGATGGACTGGTCTTTTATCGAAGAATAGTGGGCGAGGGAAGAAGATACTTGAATGCTAATGGGGTTATGTTGCTGGAAATTGGCTGCGATCAAGGCGAAGAAGTGAGCCGGATTATGCAGGAGAATGATTTTACGGACATAGCTGTAATCAAGGACTTGGCTGGACTTGATAGAGTGGTGTTTGGAAGATATGGAGGAATTTGATGTTTGATAAGTTAGAGGATACAAGGCTTAGATATGAGGAAGTATTGCTTGAGCTCAGTGAGCCGGATGTATTAAATGACAATGCGAGATATCAAAAGTTGATGAAGGAGCAGGCTGAATTGGAGCCAATCGTTGCAAAGTATGATGAGTACAAAACAGCGAAGGATGGCATTGAAGACAGTCTCTTAATCCTCGAGGAAGAAAAAGATGAGGATATGAGAGAGCTGGCCAAGGAAGAACTTGCACAGTGCAAAGAAGATGTGGAGAGATTTGAGCAGGAGTTGAAAATCCTTCTTCTACCTAAGGATCCCAATGATGATAAGAATGTTATCGTGGAGATCAGAGCAGGTGCCGGTGGAGATGAGGCAGCTTTGTTTGCAGCAGATCTATATAGGATGTATTGTAAGTACGCTGAGAACAACAGATGGAAAATCGATACTATGAACTCCAATGAAAATGGTATTGGTGGATTCAAGGAAATCGTATTTATGATAAATGGAGCAGGTGCTTATTCAAAGCTCAAGTATGAGAGTGGGGTTCACCGTGTTCAGAGAATTCCTACTACTGAGTCGGGCGGAAGAATTCATACATCAACAGCTACAGTTGCTATCATGCCTGAAGTTGAGGACGTGGAAGTTGAAATTGATATGAACGACTGTAAGTTTGATGTGTTTAGAGCATCAGGAAACGGTGGACAGTGTGTAAATACTACAGATTCCGCTGTTCGACTTACACATATTCCTTCCGGAATAGTTGTCTCATGTCAGGATGAGAAGTCTCAGCTCAAGAACAAGGATAAGGCGCTCAAAGTCTTGAGAGCGAGATTGTACGAGTTAGAGCTTGCCAAGGCTCACGACGAAGAGGCTGAGAAGAGAAGAAGCCAGATTGGAACAGGTGACAGATCCGAGAAGATCAGAACCTACAATTATCCGCAGGGACGTGTTACAGACCACAGAATTAAGTTGACACTTCATAAGTTGGATTCGATCATCAACGGAGATTTGGATGAAGTGATTGATTCACTTATTGCGGCAGATCAAGCTGCAAAGCTTGCCAATATAGATAATTAAGGAGGGTATTTTGGGAAATATTAGTATTGCAACTCTCGCACATGTTGACGCGGGTAAGACAACATTATCTGAGGCAATTCTATATAGTACCGGTGTACTTAGCAGAGCTGGACGTGTGGATCACGGGGATGCATTTCTCGACACATCGGAGCTTGAGCGAGCTAGGGGTATAACTATATTTTCCAAGAATGCTATTTTTGACCTAGGCGATAATAGATTTACGCTTCTAGACACTCCGGGACATGTGGATTTTGCGGGAGAGATGGAGCGCGTTTTGTGGGTTCTCGATTATGCGATACTTGTTATAAGCAGTACACACGGCATCCAGGGGCATACAGAAACTCTGTGGAAACTTCTCAGAGAGAGAAAAATCCCAACTTTTATATTTGTAAATAAAATCGACATTAGTCAGCGAAGCAAGGACGAGATTATGGAGGAATTGAAAAATAGTCTGTCAGAAGCTTGCGTTGACTACAGTGATTCCACAACTGTAGAATGGATGGAAGATGTATCGCTTCAATCGGAGGATTTGCTAGATACCTATCTGTCGAAAGGGGCATTGAAAATGGAGGATACGGTAGATGCAATAGGAGAATGCTGCATTTTCCCTTGTTTCTTCGGTTCTGCATTGAAAAATGAGGGGATAGATAGTTTTATACAGAAGCTCGGACTGTTGACCAAACCTTACGATAAAAGAGATTTGGTGGATTCAAAGGGATTTTCGGCCAAGGTATATAAAATCAGTCATGAAAATGGTGTGCGCCTAACCAATATAAAAGTGACCGGAGGAAAACTAGGGGTCAAAGATGTTTTCGTGGAGAATGAGAAGGTCAATCAGATTAGAATATATTCGGGAGATAAGTTTGAAACGGTTGACGAAGTTTGCGAAGGCCAGATTTGTGCCATTACAGGACCAAGCAGTACCTATGTTGGACAGGGTGTTGGCAGTGAGGATGATTTTACGGAAGACAAGAGTTTGATTGAACCGGTGTTAAGTTTTACGGTGGCGATAAATGATAATACCGATGTCAACCGAGTATATAATATTTTTCTGGAACTGAGCGAAGAAGACCCACTGCTAAATGTGAGTTTCAGCCATGAAACAGGTGAGATTCGCGTAAAACTCATGGGAGATGTTCAAAGAGAGATACTAAGAGAGATTCTTCTAGATAGATATGGAGTGGATGTCGACTTTGAAGAGGGGAGTATTATATACAAGGAAACCCTCGAAGAGCCAACAGTGGGAGTGGGGCACTATGAGCCTCTAAGACATTATGCGGAGGTTCATCTTCTGATGGAGCCCGGGGAAATAGGAAGTGGAATCCATGTTGAGAGTGGATGCAGTGAAGACGATTTGGCGGCAAATTGGCAGAGATTGATTGCAGCGCATGTCCATGAAAAGATTCACAGGGGAGTATTGACCGGATCGGAGCTCTGTGATATTAAGATCACTATAGTTGCGGGAAAGTCGCACTTGAAGCATACGGAACCTGGGGACTTTAGGGAGGCGACGTATCGAGCTATTCGCAATGGATTGATGAAAGGAAAATCAAAGCTTTTGGAGCCGGTTTACAAATTCAAGATGACATTGTCAAGTGATCAGGTTGGAAGAGCTATGTCGGATATTCAGAAGATGAATGGTGACTTTGAGAGTGAGCAGGGAGAGGGAGATGAGATAATTCTCACGGGAACTTGTCCTGTTGCCACAATGAGAAACTATGGCATAACATTTGCCTCTTATACCAAGGGGAGAGGTAGATTAACTCAAGTTTTTGGCGGATATCAGCCTTGTCATAATCAGGAAGAAGTCGTAGAAGCTATTGCATATGATGCTGAGAGAGATGTGGAAAACAGCGGGGATTCTGTATTTTGTTCCCATGGAGCCGGTTTTGTCGTGCCTTGGAATGAGGTAAAAGACTATATGCATCTCCCTGAGTATGTAATAGGGAGCGATAAAGAGGATATAATTCCCGAGACGGTGGTTAATCAAACCTTCAGAGAGGAAGAGGATTATCATAGCATGATGGCTACCAACAAGGAGCTAGATCAAATATTTGAGAGGACTTATGGACCAATCAAACGTCGTGATCTGGGAACTTCCCTTGGAGAGATAAAGCCCAAAGCCAAGGAATATGTTTATAAAGAGCCAAGGAAAAAGGTGAATAGAGAAAAATATTTGCTGGTGGACGGCTATAATATTATATTTGCTTGGGATGAACTCAAGGAGTTATCCAATATAAGTCTAGACGCGGCCCGCGGAAGGCTTTTGGACATAATGTGCAATTTTCAGGGATATAGAGGAGACAAGGTAATTGTTGTATTTGACGCATATAAGGTAAAGGGAAATCACGGTTCTATTGAAACCTACAAGAATATAACAGTGGTCTATACCAAGGAAGCTGAAACTGCTGACATGTACATAGAAAAGGCTACTAAGAATTTGGCGAAGAACAAAGATGTTCGAGTTGCCACTTCTGATAATTTGGAGCAGTTGATTATAGTTGGCCACGGAGCCAGAAAGGTATCTGCCCAGGCGTTCCACAATGAAATACGCGAGATGGACAAAGAAATTGGGGAGATAATAGGTGATTGATATGATAGAGAGTAGCTCTAACAGCCAAATAAAGCATATTGCAAAACTTCAAAAAAGTGCCAAGTACAGGCGCGAATGTGGGGAGTTCGTGGCAGAGGGAATCAAGATGGTCTTGGAATCTGCCCGATACGATGCGGGAGTGAAGATATATATATCAGAAAATGCAAAGGCGGAATATTTTACCCAAATCCAGGAAAATGGTCTGAGAGCCAACTTGGAGATAGTGGCGGACAAAGTATTTGCTAAGATTACAGAAACCATGACGCCACAAGGTGTGTTGGCTGTTGTGAAAATGCCTCAGTATGATGAGAGTATAATTGAGAGGGGAAACCTGGTGGTTTGCCTTGAAAATTTACAAGACCCCGGAAATATGGGGACAATTCTCAGGACTGCCGAGGGTGCCGGGGTTGATGCAGTTATCATCAGCAAGGACAGCGTTGATATGTTTAATCCCAAGGTGGTGAGGTCTACTATGGGAGCAAGTTTTAGAGTGCCTTTTTTTGTAGTGGGGGATTTCGGTGAGGAACTGGCAAAGCTTCAGGACAAGGGGTATGAAGTTTATGCCTCCAGTTTGCAGAGTTCATCGGACTTTCGAGAGAAAAGTTATGATGGGAAGGTGGCACTGATAGTGGGAAATGAGGCCAATGGGATTAGGCCGGAGACGCAGGAATTGGCGAATCATAGAATATTTATCCCTATGGGAGGCGAATTGGAGTCACTCAATGCCTCTGTTGCAGCAGCTCTTCTCATGTATGAAGTGCGCAGAAGAAGAGATGGGCTGAGATAAGTGTCGGCTTGCAAAATAATTGATTTTATGGTATGCTAGAATAGTCTTTTTATTTTTTCGCATAGGATAAAATAAGAATTATAAAGGTGTGATGAAGGGAGGATAAGGAATAATGATGACGGTTTGGATTGCAATTTTATTAATTGCTATTATTGCGGAGATTTCCACTACTGCACTGGTATCAATTTGGTTTATATTCGGAGCTATAGCAGCGTTGATTGCATATTTTCTCGGCTTTGGAATTCCTGTTCAGATTGGTGTTTGTGCTGTTTTCTCGTTATTGTCAGTCGTATTTCTCAGACCGATAACCAAGAAGTATTTGTCGGACAATAAGACCAGAACTAATGCTGATGAGCTTATAGGAGCAAGCGTTGTTATAAGCGAGAGAGTAGATGCTATTGCAGGAACCGGACTAGTGAAGGTTCGCGACGTAGAATGGAGAGTTCGCACAGAGGATGGCTCGACTATGGAAGTCGGAGAGCAGGGTGTGGTCAAAGAAATCAAAGGTGTTACTTTAGTGGTAGAAAAGAAGCAATAGAACAAGGAATTTGTTTTATTGCAGGATATAATGAGTTACAAGATTTATGAAGAAAATTGGAGGTAAGAAATTATGCAAGGAGTTTTAGTAGCAGGCGTTATTGGTATTATTATATTTTTAGTTATTGTATCATCATTTGTTAAGATTGTTCCTCAGGCACATGCCTATGTCATTGAGAGACTTGGAGGATATCTGACAACATGGAATGTGGGAATTCACTTCAAAGTGCCTATTATCGATGCAGTTGCAAGAAAAGTAAATCTCAAGGAACAGGTAATGGACTTTGCACCACAGCCTGTTATTACCAAAGATAATGTTACTATGCAGATAGATACAGTTGTATTTTTCCAGATTACAGATCCTAAGTTGTACTGTTATGGAGTTGAAAATCCGTTGATGGCTATCGAGAATCTCACAGCTACAACACTTAGAAATATCATCGGTGATTTGGAACTTGACCAGACTCTTACATCTCGTGAGACTATCAATACACAGATGAGAGCCAGTCTTGATATCGCAACAGACCCATGGGGAATCAAGGTAAACCGTGTGGAGCTTAAGAATATTATTCCTCCACGTGAGATTCAGGATTCTATGGAGAAGCAGATGAAAGCAGAGCGTGAGCGTAGAGAGTCTATCCTTCGCGCAGAAGGTGAGAAAAAGTCTACCGTCCTCGTTGCAGAGGGTAAGAAGGAGTCAGCTATCTTGGAGGCTGAGGCAGAGAAAGAGGCTGCTATTCTTAGAGCAGATGCGGTTAGAGAGGCTACAATTCGTGAAGCTGAAGGACGCGCAAAGGCTATCGAGGTAGTGCAGAAGGCTACTGCAGAGGGTATTGTATTCCTTAATGAGGCAGCAGCAAGTGAATCAGTATTGACATTGAAGAGCTTGGAAGCTTTTGAAAAAATAGCAGATGGAAAAGCTACAAAGATTATCATTCCTTCGGAGATTCAGGGAATCGCCGGATTGGCTAAAGGTTTGACAGAGAGTGTCAAAGAATCATAAGATGAGGAAGCATGGAGGTTTTGACAATGGATTTAAAAGGGAAAAATTTTCTGACATTAAAGGACTTTAGTCCTGAGGAAATTATGTATTTCCTTGATTTGGCAGAAGATCTAAAGAAGAAAAAACATGAGGGAGTAGCACATAGAATCCATGAAGGGAAGAATATAGCTCTAATATTTGAGAAGACAAGTACCAGAACGCGTTGCTCTTTTGAAGTGGCAGGTCATGATCTTGGAATGGGCGTGACATATCTAGATCCTAAGGGGTCACAGATTGGAAAGAAAGAGAGTATTGCCGATACTGCGCGAGTACTTGGAAGAATGTTTGATGGAATCGAGTATCGTGGATACGGACAGGAAATAGTTGAGAATCTGGCGAAGTATGCAGGAGTTCCGGTTTGGAATGGTCTTACGAATGAGTATCATCCAACCCAGATGTTAGCTGATTTGCTCACAATAAGAGAACATTTTGGCAAGTTGAAGGGACTCAAACTCGTTTATATGGGTGATGCCAGATATAATATGGGCAATTCCCTCATGATTGCATGTGCAAAGATGGGGCTTGATTTTGTTGCCTGTGCACCGGCGGAATATTTTCCTAACAAGGAATTGGTGGCAGAATGCCAGGAGTATGCCAAAGAGAGTGGTGCAACCTTGTCTTTCATAGAAGATGTCATGGAAGGAACCAAGGATGCAGATATCCTTTATACAGATGTTTGGGTATCTATGGGAGAGCCTGATGAGGTTTGGAAAGAGCGTATAGATGCACTTTTGCCATATCAGATTAATAAAAAGGCTATGGATAATGCCAAGGACACAGCCATTTTTATGCATTGCTTACCTGCGTTCCACGATTTGGAGACAGAGATAGGCAGGGAAATCTATGAGAAGTATGGTCTCAGAGAGATGGAAGTGACTGATGAAGTTTTTGAAAAGTATGCAGATATAGTCTTTGAGGAGGCGGAAAACCGTATGCATACCATCAAGGCGGTTATGGCTGCAACGCTTTAATCGGAAACGCATACTGCTGGTCTTACAAGCAAAACTTGTAAGACATTAAATACAAACAAGGAGGGATACCTGCATGGGAAACAAGATGGATTTGGAATATCGCAATGATTGGATTAAAAGCATGGCAAAAAGATGCGAGGCCAGCAGCATAATCGATTCCTCATTATTTTCAAAATACGATGTTAAGAGAGGTCTTCGTGATATCAATGGACAGGGTGTGTTAACCGGTCTTACTGAGGTATCGGAGATTAGGTCATATACAGTTGTAGATCGCGATATGGTTCCTTGCGAGGGAAAATTGTTCTATCAGGGAATAGACATTGAGGAGATTGTAGATGGATTTCTTCAAGAAAAGCGATTCGGATTTGAAGAAGTAGTTTATTTGCTGCTCTTTGGAGAGTTGCCAACAGAGGAGCAATTAGAAGATTTAAAGGATGTACTCGCCGAGTATAGAAATAGTTTACCAAGTGGTTTTGTCAGAGATATTATCATGAAGGCGCCTAGTTCAGATCTTATGAATACTCTTGGAAGAAGTGTTTTGACGCTGTATTCATATGATGAAAAGGCAGATGATACATCTATTGAAAATGTTCTCAGACAGTGTTTGGAACTGGTGGCATTGTTCCCAATGTTTGCTGTTTATGGTTATCAGGCACTTAGTTATTATCATGAGGGCAATGGTTTCTTTATTCATCCACCGAAGCCGGAGTATTCTACGGCTGAGAATATACTACATATGCTCAGAGCAGATGAGAGTTTTACTCCATTGGAGGCAAAGATTCTTGATATTGCTTTGGTACTTCATGCTGAGCACGGTGGTGGTAACAACTCTACATTTACAGATCACGTGGTAACATCTTCAGGAACAGATACATATGCAGTTATATCTGCAGCACTTGGTTCTCTGAAGGGGCCTAGACACGGTGGAGCCAATAAAAAGGTTTCTCTGATGTTTGAGGACATGAAGAAGAATCTCAAGGATTGGGAAGATGAGGACGAGATTGTGAGATATCTCACAGCTCTTCTTAACAAGCAGGCTTTTGACAAAGCCGGGCTTATATATGGAATGGGACATGCAGTATATTCTATTTCAGATCCTCGTGCCAGAACTTTCAGAAAATTCGTTAAGAAGCTATCTGAAGAGAAGGGCATGATGAAAGAGTATGAACTCTATTGCAAAGTCGAGAGACTTGCCCCTGAGGTAATTGCCAAGGAACGCAGTATCTACAAGGGTGTCAGCGCCAACATAGATTTCTACAGTGGTTTGGTATATAGTATGCTGGGAATTCCTACAGAGTTGTATACTCCGATATTTGCAATTGGAAGAATTGCAGGTTGGAGCGCTCATAGAATTGAGGAATTAGTTAATGCCGGTAAGATTATACGTCCAGCCTATAAGGCAGTTGCAGTACACAAGCCATATGTTGCATTGAGTGAGAGAGGCAAAGAGAATCAAGAGTAATATGAATGAAGAACAAGTTTTGTGCGCATGTAGCGCCTATGAAGAAAAATTCTATCTAAACCCGAGATACAACTCTCTTCCACAGCAGATTAAGGATGAACTCCAGATTTTATCTGTCATGTATACTACAGATGTAGGCGGAGTTTTTACCATGGAGTTTGAAGAGGATGGTAGCCTCTACATGTCATCTACCGCAAAGGAAAATGACTTTTTCTATGACGAGATTGGAAGCTATCTCAAAATCAAACAGATGAGAATTCAGAATGAAGAACTGTTTGGAATGCTAGAGGAGTACTACAGAACATTTTTCATTGAGTAGATAATTTTAATTGAAAGCGGAGGAAATAGTTGTGCTTTTGGCTATAGATATAGGTAATACTAATTTAACAATCGGAATATTTGACCAGGAGGAGTTGATTGGGTCTTTCAGACTCACAACCAATATTCCCAGAACAAGTAATGAGTTCGGCAAGGACATATTTGAGGGGATAGATGGCTTGAATATCGAGCCGGAACAAATCAATGATGTCATTATATCATCAGTTGTTCCCAAGGTTATGTATTCACTTGTTAGCTCAATTAAGAAGTATTTTCACAAAGAACCGTATATTGTGGGAAAGGGAACTAAAAGTGGAATCAAGATTGCACTATCCAATCCGGCGCAGACGGGAGCAGATAGAATAGTTGATGCTGTTGGAGCCTATGAGACTTATGGTGGACCGGTTATTGTCATAGATTATGGAACCGCAACAACTTATGATTTGGTTACAGAGGATGGATCTTTTGTGGCGGGAGTTACATGTCCCGGCGTGAAGATTTGTGCGAAGGCTCTTTGGAGCAGTGCGGCTCAGTTACCGGAGATCGAGATTAAGAGACCGGATACTATCCTTGCAAAGGATACAATTTCAAGCATGCAGGCAGGAATTGTCTTTGGAACTGTTGGGGAGACAGAGTATATCATCAACAGAATAAAGAAGGAATCTGGACTTGAGAATGTCAAGGTGGTAGCTACAGGCGGCCTCGGACGAATAATTCACCAGGAGACAGATTTGATAGATCACTATGATATCAATCTTACTTTGCATGGAATGCGAATCATCTATAAAAAGACGATAGATGCTATTAAGAAGAGCATGGCAAAAGAGGAAAGAGGTAACTGATTTGAGTGATTTTCTGATAGATGATAATTGGAAAATTGGCAATGTGAATATTAACGGGCGTCTAGTCCTTGCACCGATGGCAGGAGTTACTGACCTGCCATTTCGCATGTTGTGCAAGGAATATGGCGCTGATTTGTTGTACACAGAAATGGTCAGCGCAAAGGGTGTTTTCTACAAAAGCAAGAATACCTGGCCACTTATGGCCACGGATGAGATGGAACATCCGATAGCTCTCCAACTTTTTGGTTCTGAACCGGAAATCATGGGGGAGATGGCAGCAAAGATCGAAGAGGAATTGGAGACAGGAACAGGGATTGCCGAGAAGACAGGTGGCGGAAATATTGACATCTTTGATATCAACATGGGTTGCCCGGTAAATAAGGTTGTCAACAACGGAGAAGGATCAGCCCTTATGAAAAATATTCCGCTGGCCGCAGAAATAGTAGAAGCTATGGTTAAGCGAGTGAATAAGCCGGTTATTGCCAAGATTAGAAAGGGTTTCAAGAAAGACGAAGAAACAGCTGTTGATATGGCAAAGGCTTTGGAGCAAGCGGGAGCTTCGGCAATTGCAGTTCATGGAAGAACGAGGGAGCAGTTTTATTCGGGTGAGGCCGACTATGATATAATCAGAAAGGTGAAAGAAGCTGTTAGCATCCCTGTAATAGGCAATGGAGATATCGAGAAGCCAGAGGATTGCAAGAGAATGTTTGAGGAAACCGGCTGTGATGCTTTTATGATTGGGCGTGCTGCCAGAGGAAATCCATGGATATTCAAACAAATCAAGCACTATTATAACACGGGAGAGCATATGCCAAAACCTGATTTGACAGAGGTAAAAGATATGATAATACGCCACGCAACCATGTTGACTGAGTTTAAGGGTGAAACTATGGCAATTAGGGAGATGCGAACACACTTTGCCTGGTATACTGCAGGATATCCTAATTCTGCTGCAATGAGGCGTGAGATAAATAAAATTGAATCTTTAGAGGACTTGAAAAAGTTTGTCAGATAAAAGACCTTCGGGTCTTTATTTGGTGGAGAGGGAAATATAGAATAGGCATGCCCCGAAAGTGGAATGAGGTGTTCCTAGGAGAGGGAAGGGGCATGCCAAAAAGGGGAATATAAAATGGGCATGCCCCGAAAGTGGACTGAGGAG
>NZ_KI912470.1:34622-255598 GCF_000518685.1 Eubacterium xylanophilum ATCC 35991
ATGCCCCGAAAGGGAAATGGAGAGATCCTAGGAGAGGGAAGGGGCATGCCAAAATGGGAAATAAATACGGATGAAAAGTCAATTTTTATGAAAACATCCGTATATAGAGGAATCGCATTCTGCTGGTCTTACTCCTTACAGTCGTAAGACAATTGACAGGAATCGCATATCGCTGGTCTTACTCCCGTTGGTCGTAAGACATTTGACAGGAAACGCATACTGCTGGTCTTACTCCCTGCGGTCGTAAGACATTTTTTAAGTTTTTTTTAAGGTTATGGACAAATAATATACTTATAATTTCCACAAACTCTACAAATTGTAGTCATTAATTAATCACAGCCTCCCAATAATATATAAAGAAAAACGGAGGTGACTTGCATATGAAAATGAGAGGAATATTTACCAAAAAAAGGATAATAATCATATGTATTATGTTGGCAGTAGTAGCCGCAGGGATTGTGGTATTTGCCGTGAAAGCGGGGAAAAGCAAGACTGCGGCGGGAAGTAAACAACAGCAAAATACGGTAGAACTTAGTAAGATGGACTTATCTACGTCGGTGAGTGCCACGGGGACTATAGAGAGTTCCAAAACAGTATCTGTTGCTGCTAACGTAAAGGATATTAAAATCAAGAATGTCAAGGTTCAAGTTGGTGATAAAGTCAAGAAAGGTGATACTTTGGTAACTTTTGATGTGAGCGACTTGAACGATGCACTAGAAGAAGCAGGGGAGACATATGAAGATACTGTTTCGGAGCAGAACAAAAAAGTTTCTAAAGCATCTTCTAATGTCAGTGAAGCAAAGAGTGATTATACCAGCAATACTAAGGAGAAAAAAGCAGCGGTAGCTAAGGCAAAGAAAGCCTTGGCAGAGGCCAAAAGGAAGAAGCAGGGAGTCGAGCAGGCTCAAAGTGCATATGAGCAGGCGGTATCAGAGCTTAAGAACAGCAAAAAACAGGATGAAAGTACCATAGAGAATGCAGAAGATAATCTTGATACTGCTATTAGTGAGCGAAAGAAGAGTATAAAGGAAGCCAAGAAGCAGCTTGATGAGGCAAAGGATGCCCTTGAAAAGTGTAAGGTGACATCTCCAATGACTGGGATTGTCACAGCGGTTAATGTAGAGGAAGGCGGAACTTACTCTGGAGATACAATGTTTAAGATTGTAAAGAGCAATTCTTATAATATCACTACAACTGTAGACGAATATGGGATTAGTGACTTGAAGATAGGTCAGAAGGTTGTTTTTTTGACAGAGGCTACGGGGGATGATGAATTGGAGGGTGAGGTTACATTTATTGCACCAACCACAGAGAGTTCAAATTCGTCTGCGGAGGGCGCGAATTCTGGCTCTTCCGGAGGGACATCTTCCAACACGACCAGTGGTTATGAAGTTAAGATAAAAGTTAAGTCGAAAGACAAAAGACTTCGCATGGGCTTAACTGCCAAGTGCAGTATTGTCAAAGAAGAGGTTAAAGATGTATTTGCAGTTCCATATGATGCTATCCACGAGGACTCATCCGGAAACTCAGTTATCTATGCAATTGTTTCAGATGACAAGACCAATAAGTCACAGGAGATTCAGGTAACCAAAGGGATGGAAAGTGACTATTATGTGGAGATAAGCGGAGAGAATCTACAAGAAGGCATGAAAGTCATCATTCCTAGCGATGAGACTTCAAAATCCTCTGATGACGAAGATTCCGATAGCAATAAGAACAGCGGAATATTTGGCAACATGGGAGGAGGCGGAATGCAAGGTGGAGGACCACAGGGTGGAGGCCCTCAGGGTGGCGGTGGTCAAGGAATGTAATTGCTTCCGCGTTGAAAGAAGGTGCGATATTATGAGAAAAACTGCAATTAAACTTCAAGGAATTAGGAAGAGTTTTTATATTGGACAACCCAATGAATTAGAAATTCTTCATGGAATAAATATAGATGTCAAGGAAGGAGAATTTGTCTCTATTGTGGGCGAGTCGGGGTCCGGCAAGTCAACTCTTATGAATATTATAGGGGCCCTTGACAGACCCACACAGGGAGAATATTTTCTCGATGGAAAGAAGATAAATGGTGCGAAAGACAGGGAGTTGTCGGTGATTAGAAATAAGAAAATAGGATTTGTGTTTCAAACTTATAATCTAATTGCGAGAACCAATGCTTTGTCCAATGTGGAGCTCCCAATGCTTTATGCGGGAATCCCCAAAAACAAGCGTGCAAAGCGTGCCAAGGAACTCTTAGATATTGTGGGAATGAGTGAGAGAATGGATCACAAGCCAGATGAATTGTCGGGAGGTCAGAAGCAACGAGTTGCTATAGCCAGAGCTATGTCCAATAATCCATCGATTATTCTCGCTGACGAGCCGACGGGAGCACTAGATAGTGATACCGGTAGAAAAATCATGGATATTTTCCACAGACTTCACAGAGAAAACGGCAAGACTATCGTGTTGATAACACATTCAAGTTCTCTGGCAAATGAAACAGAGAGAATTATAACATTAAAAGATGGTTTGGTTATAGGAGAGAGAAAGGGGGAGGCGTCATGTTAATTCTTGAAAACATAAAGCTGGCCCTAGCTTCATTGGCAGCCGGGAAGATGAGAGCACTCCTTACTATGTTGGGAATAATAATAGGAATTGGCTCTGTTATTGCGATAATGACTGTCAGCGAGTCCCTTACCAATTCGATTTCTGACTCGTTTCAGGAAATGGGAGCAAGCAACGTGACAGTGGGAGTTAAGCAAAGTGAATCTGAAAGTGAGACAAGAAGTAATGGACTTAAGTTCGGTGCCATGTCAAGGCGAAATTCTATAGAGGAAGAAGATAGAATTTCTGATGAAATGATCCGAGAATTTAAGGAAAAGTATAAGGATGAAATTGAGGCAATTAGCATCAATGAATCTCTGGGAAGTGGGACAGTAAGCAAGGAAGATGCATCAGCTAATATTACTTTGACGGGAATAAATGCGGAATATTTTACAAGCGAAGATATCACGCTGTTGGCCGGCAGAAAACTCTCATCTAGTGACATAAGTGGAAATAAGAGTGTTATAATGGTATCTGACAAGCTGGTTGAGACGCTTTTTGGCGGTAATAATGAGGCTGCCCTGTCCCAGAAAATTGGAGTAAATATCAATAATGTTTATTATTATTATTACATTGTTGGGGTCTATGAATATGATGACAGCGGTACAGTGGAGAGCACATCTGATTCAGAGGTTACAACTTCGGCATATGTTCCGCTTACAACGGGAAAGGAGCAGATGCATTCTGATGATGGATATACGCAACTCACGGTGGTAACATCATCTAAAGTGACAGAGGTTTCTAGCTTTGCAGATGAAATCGAGGATTTCTTTAACCAATACTATGTCGACAATGATGACTATGAAATCTCAACTTCAACCATGGAAAGCCTGATGGAATCAATGAATGAGACAATCGGAAATGTTTCGATAGCCATATCCTTTATTGCAGCCATATCTCTTTTAGTTGGTGGCATTGGAGTTATGAATATCATGTTAGTGTCTATAACAGAGAGAACAAGGGAAATTGGAACCAGAAAGGCCCTCGGGGCAGGCAATGGTTCAATCAGATTGCAATTCATAACTGAATCAATTATATTGTGTCTGATGGGCGGTATACTTGGAATTATCCTGGGCTTTATACTTGGGGCAGTGGCCGCTTCAATACTTGGATATTCTGCATCGGCACCGATAAGTGCAATCATGTTATCTGTGGGATTTTCAATGGTTATCGGAGTGTTCTTTGGATACTATCCCGCCAATAAAGCGGCGAAGATGGATCCAATCGAGGCACTGAGATATGAATAAAATGTCTTACAAGCGAAGCTTGTAAGACCAGCAGAATGCGTTTCCTGTCAAATGTCTTACAAGCGAAGCTTGTAAGACCAGCAGAATGCGTTTCCGATTTCGGGGCATGCCCATTTTAAAATTCCCATTTTGGCATGCCCCTTCTTTCTCCCGGAATCTCCTCATTTCCCTTTCGGGGCATGCCTATTTTAAATTTCCCATTTTGGCATGCCCCTTCTCTCTTCCGAGATCTCCTAAATCCCCTTTCGGGGCATGCCCATTTTAAATTTCCCATTTTGGCATGCCCCTTCTCTCTCCCGGGACTACCTCATTCTACTTTCGGGGCATGCCTATTCTATATTTTCTTTTCCACATCCTCAAGAATTCTTCCCGAAAATTGTCTTACGACTGTAAGGAGTAAGACCAGCAAAATGCGTTTCAAAAATTGTCTTACGACCAGCGCTATGCGATTCCGAGGGAGAGATACGCATGTGTATACGTGAAATATTCCTTTGACATATACATTTGCGTAGGTTTACAAAGTGCAATATATATGCTAGAATAAATCTGTTGTTATGCAACATGATTCTGAAATATATTCTATTAAATAATTCTTTTTACCGGTAAGAATCCGGTTATCTTCGGTTATCTATAAAAGTTTGAATAAGGTTATTGTAGTTATCCCAGTGCATGGGATGTAAAGCGGGAGTAGAATAACGATATATTGGAAGGGACGCGTAATGAGTGAGAGCGCGATGTTCAGACTTTTTGCAGTTTCTTATACGGTGAAATCCATTATTTAAAAATAAGAATATCAAGGGTAAGGTAGAATCATTCGGAAGTGTGAAGCGCGTTGCGTGGGGCAATGCGCGGAACATTTTCAAATTTTGTACTTTATTTTGATTTTTATGTTGACAAATTTAAAACAGTGGTGTATGATATATTCATACGAACAAATGTTCCGAAACAAAGTTCGATTAATCGGAACATAACCGCTTAAGCGGAGAATGGAGAGTAAAAATGATAGAACGTGACGAGAATAAATTAAGAGCATTAGAATCAGCTATTTCACAGATTGAGAAGAACTACGGTAAGGGATCAGTTATGAAGCTTGGCGACAAGGCTGCCAATATGAACATTGAAGCTGTTCCTACAGGATCTCTCAGCTTGGATATCGCATTAGGTGTAGGCGGTATTCCAAAAGGAAGAATTATTGAAATATATGGACCAGAGTCAAGTGGTAAGACTACCGTTGCATTGCACATGGTTGCAGAAGTGCAGAAGAGAGGTGGTATTGCAGGATTTATCGATGCAGAGCACGCACTTGATCCGGTTTATGCTAAGAATATAGGTGTAGATATTGATGAATTATATATCTCACAGCCGGACAGTGGAGAGCAGGCTCTCGAGATTACAGAGACTATGGTCAGATCCGGAGCAGTTGACATTGTTGTTGTTGACTCGGTTGCTGCGCTTGTTCCTAAGGCAGAGATTGAGGGCGATATGGGTGATGCACACATGGGTATGCAGGCTAGACTTATGAGTCAGGCTTTGCGTAAGTTAACAGGTGTTATCAACAAATCCAATTGTGTAGTTATCTTTATCAACCAGTTGCGTGAAAAGCTTGGCGTGATGTTTGGTAATCCTGAGACTACTACAGGTGGTCGTGCTCTTAAGTTCTATGCATCAGTACGACTTGATGTAAGAAGGATGGAGGCTTTGAAGCAAGCTGGAGAGATCATAGGAAATCATGTAAGAGTCAAGGTAGTTAAGAATAAGGTTGCGCCACCTTTCCAGGAAGCAGAATTTGATATTATGTTCGGAAAAGGTATTTCTCGAGAAGGTGATTTGATTGACCTTGCTACTAAGAATGATATCATTGTCAAGAGTGGTGCATGGTATTCATACAAGGGCGAGAAGATTGGCCAGGGTAGAGAGAACGCCAAGAAGTTCTTGGTAGATAATCCTGCTATATTCGACGAAGTGGACAAGACAGTTCGCGCTATGTACTTCAATAATGATGAAGAAGTTGCTGAAGAGGAAGCGGCAAAGGCCAAAGATGCAGATAAGAAAGCGAAGAGTAAGTAATCCATGAGAGAAGTTTCACAAGGATCAAAAAAAGCTATTGAAAAAGCCATGAGTCTTCTGCTCATCAAAGACAGGACCTCGAAAGAGTTGTCTGATAGACTTTTAACAGCGGGGTTTTCTGAAGATGAGACAAGGGATGCCATGGAATATGTAACTAGCTTCGGCTATGTAGATGACCGTCGCTATGTTGAAAATTTTATCTCGTTCCAGCGTGCAAAGCGCAGCAAAAAAGAGATAATATATAAGCTTATTCAAAAGGGCTTGAGAAAAGACTTTGTGGTTGAAATTATGGAGGAAATAGATTATTCTGAGGACAATATGGCAATTGCCAATCTCATTAAGAAAAGGTTGAAGGGTGAGGATATCAATGAAATTTCATATCAAGATAAGCAAAAGATATTTGCATATTTAGCCCGAAAGGGATTTGAGATTTCAAGGATTAAGAGAGTTTTCTCACAAATTGAAACCGGAGTCTTATGAGATATTATCTAATAGAATGTTTTTAATGATACACAATGACTTATTGAACCATTTTCAGATATTGAGGTATTTTAATTTGGAAAGTAGGTTGTTGTGTATTTTTTTTAAGAAATTACTTGACAAGAAGATGATAACTGTATATACTGTACATATACACGGAATACACAGTATATACAGTTTTTGCTTTATAAAGAAAATTGAGGGCACATTGGAAAGAGAGGTATGAGATGATTTCTAGATTAGAATGTAGGAATGTAACCAAGCGGTTTGATGTTTTTTCAATTGAAAACATAGATTTTATTGCCAATCAAGGTGAAATATTGGGAATTATAGGAGTTAATGGATCAGGTAAGTCAACATTAATAAAGGTTTTATTGGGAGCCTACAGACTATATGAAAAGGATAGTGGGACTTTTGGAATGCAGGATACTGACTGTGATAGGTTCTATGAATTTGATGGTAAGAATAATTCTAGGATTTATAAGGGGCATGTGGCATATGTATTTAATGAGACTCCATTTCAATCATATAGGAGAGCTGAAGAAATCGGATTCCTGTATGGTAAATACTATGAGAAATTTGATATTAACATGTATTTTGAGTACTTGAAGAAATATGATATTTCTGGGTATAGCAAAATCAAAAATCTTTCAACAGGTGAGAGAGTTAAGCAACAGCTTGCTTTTGCTCTTGCCACAAATGCTTCAGTTTATATACTGGATGAGCCCGCAGGAAACCTTGATATAGATTTTAGAGATGACTTATATGATATCATGAGAGAATTAGCCTATGACAAGAATAAGATAGTATTATTTTCAACTCACCTAGTCGGGGAATTAGAGACTATAGCAGATAGGATTCTCTGGATAGATAGAATTCATGATGACAAAGCGAAGGACAAGGGAATTCAAAGGTATTATGGCTCCATAGATGATTTGAGAGACTTATATAGAGTAGTAGAGGGAGAAAAGTGTGACTTGGATTCTATTCCGAGAGAATTGATTGTTTCGGGAGAGTATGCCGAGCTTCACTCCGAAGTTCTTGTTAAGAATAAAAGTGAACAATTACAGGAAATGAGGAATGTTAATGTGAGAATAGCATCGATACAAGAAATCATGTATTATCAACAAATGGGAATGAGGTGTAGGTAATGAAAAGTAATCTAATGCTTATCAAAAAGCGCATAGCTTGGCACCCTTTAATGTTTTTATTAGAAATGATCGGGATAATAAGCATATTTGCTACAGGTTTGGCGAACAACAAGATGGTGGGAATGTGGTTAATAATGGTTTTTGCCTCTTTTGATATTAATGGGAAGCTGGGAGACAATGTAACTGTGTTGCTTCCAATGACAGATAAGGAATATTTGCATTCGAGATTAAAAGTATCAGTTAAGGTAGTAACAAAATATGTCATAGCTTTAATCTGTGGATTAATACTTGATGTAATGCTTGTATTTAATGGAATAATTGATTGGAGCGTTGCGCCGGATTCGTCCTATAATCGGATTTGTGAAAATCAAATAGTAAATATATTATTTTATATTTTAGTCATATCAATTATATATAAGGATCATATTTCTATTGCAGCTAATTATATGAATAAGAACAAATCTATAATTAGAATACTCATGGGAGTTGTGGAGATGTTGGCTACTTGTACAATTGTCATAATATGGATATCTATCGTTATAGGATTCTATGGGCAAATAAAGAAGGTAATCGGATTTGATTGTAATAGTATAGGTTTTTTGGTTTGGCTTATATGCTGCGTTTTGGCCGTATGGAGTTCGGTAGTATATAAGATAAGAGAATGGAAACCAAGTGATATTATAATTTCCGGTGAAGACAGTTAGGAGGCAAATATGAATATAAATATTAATAGCAAGTCTGGTGTGCCAATATACGAGCAGATTGAAGAACAAATAAAAAAAATGATTTTATCGGGGGCGCTAAAAGAAGGAGAGTCTTTACCTTCAATTAGAGGATTTGCTTCTGATCTGAAGATTAGTGTTATAACAATAAAAAAAGCATATGAAAATCTAGAGAAGGAAAACCTTGTTTATTCTGTTCCGGGAAAGGGCTTCTATGTTGATAATCCCAATACCGAGTATATGCGGGAAAAGGAGACAAGAAGCTTAGAAAGTGATTTGTCAGAATGGATTCAAAATGCCAAGGAAATTGGTATAGGCAAGAGTGAAGCGATTGATATGCTTGAAATACTGTGGTGAAGAAATCATAAAGGCCCTAGGGCTAAAGCAGAATGGAGGAATATAAAATGATTGAGGCTAGTAATATATGCTATTCAATGGTAAGCAGGCACAAAAGCTTTGAAATCAAGGATTTAAATATTTCTTTGAGTCGAGGTTATGTGACTTGTTTGGTCGGACACAATGGCGCAGGAAAAACTACGATAATGAGCTTACTATATGGTATGAAAAGGCAAAATTCGGGGGAAGTAAGATTCAACGGAGAAATCATATCTCCCGAGAACATTGAAAAATATAGAGAAAAAGTTGCTTTTGTCGGGGGAAAGTGGTGTGTGCCACATATGACAGTAGAAGAAAATATAACGATGCTCTCAATGCTATATGAGGATTTTAGCAAAGAGAAGTATGATGAGTGCTTGAGATTGTTCGAAGCGGAACATTTATCTGATAAAGTGTTTGAGGAAATGTCCACAGGCGAGAAGAAGAAAGTCGAGTTGGCATTTTGCATTGCAAGGAATCCGGAGTTTATGTTTTTAGACGAGCCATATGCTAATATTGATCCGGTTGTGCGAAAAAAAATGGATGATATAATAGTTAGCTTGGCGAGAAAGAATAATGTGGGCGTTTTGGTCTCTACGCACTTGATTGATGAAATCAATGATATGGTTGATTATGTGGCAATTGTAGAGAATGGAATGCTGGTTGACTATGAGGACAGGGAAGAAATATTGGAAAAATACGAGGCATCAAATCTCAGAGAAGCGGTTAAACTTGCACTAAAGAATTATAAATGAAAGGAAGAATTATGAAAGAGAGAGATTTTTTTAAGTATATATCAAAGCTAAATAGCGGCGAGATATCGTGGATTGTAGGACTTATAATATATATCATTATAGGAATTATGAATGTGAATTTGAACCTTTTTGATAGTGGAAATGAATATATATGCCTTGTGGTAGGTGGCTTCATGATTATCGGCGTCAGTATCAGGTATTATGAAAAACACTTAAAGATTCGTCGAGAGAAGTTAGAAACGCCATTTGCCACGGGCGATACAGCTATTGCGAGTATTATGAAAAATCACAGTTTCTCGTTTGCGAAGTATTTTAAAGTTTTGAGAATCCGCTTTCTGGTTCCACAGATTTTGGGAATTGTAATTCTTGTTGCAAATGGAATTGCCTGCAGGCAGAAAATTAGCCTCTTATTCGCCTTGCTTTTGGCTGTTGTTCCTGCAATTATAAGCATTATATATCAAATGATTGTCCAGCACAATGGAGAAAACAAGTCAGTCATAATATGTACTAAGGCATTATTGTATATCGCCTCAAGTGTTGGAATCGTATTGAGCCTTATAATGGGCATTATTATATGTGTTTCCGGATTGTTGCTTGTGCAGCAGTTAATCTTACCTGTTACGATTGATGAAAATGTTCCGACGAGAATTATATCCGGTGGAGATGGGTTGGCATTTGTATATACTATTTCAGCGGTTTTCTTAATGGGAGTACTTCTAGTTGATTCGTGTAGAAAAGCATTAAGTCTGAGAAAAAGAGCTTTTTTCTTAATACGATTGAGTTTGTTTATGATAATGCTTATAACGGGGATAAGCAATATTATGATTACAACAAGTAGCTTTACCATGATGAGAGGAGATTCGATTGTTGTATCAGAAAAGAGTAAAATCAAGGAATATACACTTGATGATGTGAAAAAGTGTTACATCTATGAGAAGGATGGAAACATAGATGCCAAGTTAGTATTTGATGATGGTACAGAGAGAGGTATAATGCAAGGGGACTCGCAGAATAATACAAAGTGGGATGAGTTGTATCACTCTGACTTTAACTACGGAGCGGATCTGGTCCAGAAGCTTAGAGAAAGGGGAGTTGAGTGTCAAGTTTCGGATGCTGATAGGCTGGGAAAAGATGCTGAATCGATAAGCAAACAATCTAAGGAAGGATGGGACAGAATCAAAAGATTGATTTAGGCATTTCTTTTGGTAATATTAAACATTATCTTGTAAAAATATCATAAAACCTTGACAATTTTAACGAAATATTGTAAAATTTATATGTTGCACTTATGTGCATATAATTAAATAAAGGAGGTGCTCCTGTGTCAGGGTCTGGTATCAGTATTGGTACTGTAGTTATCATTGCTGTAATCTGCTTAGTTCTGATTGTGGTTGCCGCGTTGATTTCTTGGAAACTTGCGATATCTCATAGAATTCGCACAGAAAAAGAGAAGTTGGGCAATGCAGAAGACAAGGCAAGAAAGATTATAGATGATGCGCTTAAGACTGCAGAAACCAAGAAAAGAGAGGCTCTACTCGAAGCTAAAGAAGAAAATCTCAAAGCTAAGAATGAACTTGAGAGAGAAGCAAAAGAGCAGAGAGCGGAGATCCAGCGCTACGAAAAACGTGTGTTGGGTAAAGAAGAGACTTTGGACAAAAAACTGGATGCACTCGAGAAAAGGGAATCAAGACTTGCTTCAAAAGTGAACGAGTTTGAAAAAGAAAAAGAAAAGGTCGAAGAGATTCGACAAAGTCACTTGCGTGAGTTAGAAAAGATTTCCGGACTTACCTCCGAACAAGCAAAAGAATACTTATTAAGAACTGTAGAAGAAGATGTAAAACATGAAACTGCGGTAATGATCAAGGAATTGGAGCGTCAGGCTAAGGATGAAGCTGATAAGAAAGCTAAGGAGTACATTGTTAATGCCATTCAGAAGTGTGCAGCTGACCATGTGTCTGAGGCAGCTATATCAGTTGTTCCATTGCCTAACGAGGAAATGAAAGGAAGAATCATTGGACGAGAGGGACGTAATATTCGTACTCTTGAGAGCCTTACAGGAATTGATTTGATTATTGATGACACTCCTGAGGCTGTTATCCTTTCAGGTTTTGATCCTATACGTCGTGAGATTGCTAGGATTGCCTTGGAAAAACTTATCGTAGATGGACGAATTCATCCGGCGCGTATCGAGGAAATGGTTGAGAAGGCCAAGAAAGAGGTCGAGACATTGATTCGTGAAGAGGGAGAGGCTGCCATGCTTGAAGTTGGTGTTCATGGTGTTCACCATGAATTAGTTAGACTTCTTGGTAAGATGCGTTTCCGTACAAGTTTTGGACAGAATGCATTAAAGCATTCTATTGAGGTTGCTCATATATCTGGGCTCCTTGCTGGAGAATTAGGTGCAGATGTGAGACTTGCTAAGAGAGCAGGTTTGCTGCACGATATCGGTAAATCAGTCGATCACGAGATGGAAGGTTCTCATGTACAACTCGGTGTTGATTTGTGCCGTAAGTACAAGGAATCAGCTCTTGTTATTAATGCAGTTGAAGCTCACCATGGAGATGTTGAGCCAGAGAGCATGATTGCATGTATCGTTCAGGCAGCTGATGCTATATCAGCCGCAAGACCAGGTGCAAGACGTGAGACTGTAGAGACATATACAAATCGACTAAAACAATTAGAAGACATTTCAAATGGCTTTGATGGAGTAGATAAATCTTTTGCTATTCAGGCTGGTAGGGAAGTTCGAGTTATTGTTGTTCCTGAGCAGATTAACGATGATGAGATGG
Organism: Eubacterium xylanophilum ATCC 35991; assembly: GCF_000518685.1. Taxonomy (GTDB): domain Bacteria; phylum Bacillota; class Clostridia; order Lachnospirales; family Lachnospiraceae; genus Eubacterium_F; species Eubacterium_F xylanophilum. The sequence goes on from NZ_KI912470.1 coordinate 46,792, forward strand.
TATTGCTTGCTAGAAATATTTCTAAGCAGATAGAAGATGAATTGCAGTATCCAGGTCAGATTAAGGTTAATGTTGTTCGTGAATCAAGAGTAGTAGACTATGCTAAGTAGTATATATAGTTACATAGCAGATAAACCTACTTGAATATACAGTATTTGTTCTGAAAATTTTAAAGGTTATCATCGTAAGATGATAACCTTTTTTCAAATTAGTTTATTTATTGACTAGTGCTGATACTAAATCTTTTACAATTACTAAATTTTTTTTGGACAACAGTTTTAGGTTGCTCAGGATAGCTGTAACATCATTCTTTTTGTTGTTTTCATCGTGTGTTTTATCGTCAAAAAAGTAGCTGGGAGTTATTTCCAGATATTCACATATATAAAAAAATGTTTGCATTGATGGAAAACTCTTATTGTTTTCTATTCTGTTAATATAACTTGGATTTTGGCCTATTGCAAGACTCATCTCCCTTGCAGAGACACCTTTTAAGGTTCTAAGATAGTATAATCTTTCTGCAAATATTTTTTCGTAATTAATGCTTTTTTCCATTTTTTAGTCCTCCAAAGTTTATGGTACCTATATAAGATATTCTATAACACAGCAAAGTTGGAAATGAGATAACAGATGACATATTTTACTTGACACAAGACATTACATATCTTACAATTAAATTGATAAAACATATATTGTCTCAATAATCATTTTTTTATTTCGAGGAGGGGGAATACATGAAGTGTCAAAAATGTGGAGCAGAAATAAGTGATAAAAGCGTTACCTGCGAATACTGTGGTTCGCAGATTTCTTATGAAATGAAACGCGAATATGAAAAGATTAACAAACAGGGTTGTCCAAAATGCGGAAGTTCAAACATTTCATTTAACAGAGAAAAACAGGGAGAGTACAAAGGAAAAAGAGGAACTTCTGTTTTGCGAAAAACCATTGGTATATGCAAAGATTGTGGGTATACATGGGATCCGAATATGTTAAGCAAGAATAAGAAAAAAAGTAGTGATCCTAAAATATGGCTTTGGATTTTAGGATGGATTGTCATCTTCCCAGTCCCATTAACAATAATCTTGTGGAAACAAGAAAAGCTTGATTCGAAGATTCGATATGGGTTAATTGCTGCAGCATGGGTTCTTTATTTGGTTCTTGGATTTGTCGGAGGACATGATGAAAAAAAATCAACAAAAGAGTCAAATCAGTACCTTAATGAAAGCACTAGTACAAACTATGGAAAGAATAAAAGTTACGATTTGACAGAAACAAGTGCTCCTATGACTAGTGATAATTACCAGAAAGAGCCAAAGGATACAAATAAAGCCATAGAGGTTAAACTCAAGTTGATGAAAAATGTAAATGATGAGACTGGAGAAGTGCTTTTTGGTGTTGACAGTAACCTACCTGAAGATACAAGATTAATTGTAACAATCACAAATCAAAAGGGTTATAAATCTCAGGATAGCTTGACTATATTGAAAGATGGAAAAGGGTATACATCCGAGTTTTCTGAGAACGGAAAGGGTTTGAGCGGAAAGTATAATGTTACAATATCATCAGGAATAGCAAGAAAACAAAAACAATCGGTTAGGGATGTAATAGGAGAATATGGAGAAAATATTGTAGGGAAATATGTTAGAAGAGATGATAATGGAAAAGACAACATTATTGAAGGAAAGTTCAATGTCAAATTATGATTAGAGTATTCTAAGTATGGGAGTATGTGTAGATACAAACTAAAAGTATGGATAAGGAGGACAAAGATATTATGAAAAAAAAGTTAGTTATTATCGGCATGATGGTTGTGATGATGTTGGAAGTAGTAGGTACAGTACCGGCTACTCCAATAAATGAACATTCTAACGTTGTAGAGGCCAAGAAAAGGACAAAGAAGAAAAAAGCAAAAAAAGTTTACATTACACCTACAGGGAAATGTTACCATAGCAGAAAATGTGGTCGTGGTAGTTATTACAAGGTAACACTAAAAAAAGCAAAATCGTACTTACTTAAACCATGTAAGAAATGCTACAGATAAGTTTTCAGCAGAACAAACCACCGGCTAAGCCGGTGGTCATGATTTGTGAATTAATTTATCTGAATTTTTTGCTTTTCCACTTGCTATAATTATTTGAGTAAAATGTTCTGATTCTGAGGAAACATTTCTTTTTAGGATGTTTTCTCAGGTATCGTCTAATACTTTTACAGCTAATGGTTGCTTTGGTTTTGTTCCTAATTGTCTTGCGAATGATTATCTTGGAAAATTTTTTGCTCTTTGCGAGCTGGATTTGATATCCGTCACAGGAGACTTTTTTCCATCGAATTGCAAGTTTATTCCTACCCTTGTGCTTAATTGATTTAATAGTAGTTGGTTTTGGATACTTCTTAACGCTAACAATGGAATCAGTAATGTTTATATTACCAATATAGTTGGCTCCAAGTGATGTGTTCCACATTTTCGGACCATTTTCCATATCTTTATTGGCAAATCTAATGGGATATCCATCTAAACCAGTGCTGCCCTGGTTGTCAGCAAGTCTAAGGTATGTTTCATAGCTTCCCTTACTCAGTTTATTTGCTAATTTCAAGGAAATATTGAGATTAGTTGTTGCAGCTGAATCCCATTCTGTCGGATCGATAGGATGTTTAAGAATATCCTTTTCAACAGGTATTGTAATACAGTTATCATGGTTCTTAAATATGATATATACCTTCTTAGCCTTTATTAGATTGGCAAATCCAACGTTTTCAATATTGGCTTGAAGTGTAAAATTTGAATTCTGAGGAATGTTTGTGCTCATTATAAGCTTTCTTATTACGAACCTATACCCCAAATGATTGCGTATAAACTCGTATTCAGAACATCCTTTGTAAGCTTCATTGGTCCCTGAATATTTTGCTTTCTTAAAGTCATTAATTACTTCTTCGCTCCACTGAGTATTTAGATAGCTCGTGTGGGTTCTGAATGCTTCTTTTTCTAGATAGTTACAGGTGTTTTTTACACTTCCGGTATTATCGTTTTGGAGAATTTCTCCTCCGAATAATGTATGCTTTGCCTGTTCTTCCAGCCATGTAATTTCAGTTTCGCGATTTTCGTATGTTCCATCGTCATCATCCGTGGAAAGATATGCATCGTCGAATATCCCCACGCGATATGCTTTTGAACCTTTTGTAGTTTTATTAGTATTGAGCTTGCTTATATCAAGACCGGCCCAATCAGCATAAAATGTCGGTCTACGCACGGAAATGGTTATGCTTTCCGGGAGAACTTCGAGCCACTTATCTATCGCTTTACTGATATTTGCTTTGGTACACATCGGGGTGCTGTGCATCTCGCCCCATAAGCCAAATAGTCCGCACTCCACGGAACTTACAACGTCGGCGTACTTAGAAATAACTTTACCCAACTGCTCTTGGTGTGTGAGGATCATAGAGATATCAGGTTCCTTCACTTCCTCGCCTTTAAAATATGGGTCATAAGAAAAGCGCAGTATGGCAGAACTGTGGTGATTTCTTAAGTTTTTAAGGATGTTTTCCAGCGATTTTAACATATTATCTGAAAGTGGATTGTCTGCCTTGCCGTTGTAACCTTTGGAAAAATCTGATATATCCAACCTTAAGTGTACAAGGTTAGAAAACTCGGAGCCGACAGCATTTCCATTTTCTGTAAAGTGTATTGTCTCTGGTTCGTAAAAACCTATGCCAGGGTTATGAATCTCTGCAGTGGTCTCAGTGTAGTTGATTGCTTCACTTTTTTGCAGAGCATTAGCTGGAGAGTTGACCTTTTGTGGCAAGAGTATGTTGCTTAGGATGCCACACATGAATATAGTTATAACCAGTATGAGTGAATGTTTTAAATAATTGGATTTCATATATATCATTCTTCCATTTCCTTTGCAATGATTTCTGTTATTTCAGGAATCTTTTCATCCGGGAATGACGCATCTAGGAATATTTCTGCGGCATACTTTGCTTGGGCAACAAGCATTACAAGTCCACCAGCAGCAATCATTCCGCGTTTTTTTGCGTCTTTTACAAGCATGGTTTCAAGTGGATTTGCAACAACGTCTAAGACCGCCGAACATTTTTTAAAACAGTCAAGTTCGATAGGTGAGGCATTGACATTTGGGTACATGCCGACTGGGCTTGTGTTGATGATGATATCAGCGTCTGTGTGATTTTTGTAGCACTCTTCATAGCTAATAGACTCGACGTCCGGACGGCTCTTGACAATTATCATTTCTTTCGCTCCACAGGAGGTGACTACTGCTTTGATTGCCTGAGCAGCGCCGCCGTTTCCTATGACGATAACTTTTTTATCAGAAAAATCCACATTGTTGGCCTTGGCCATATAATCAAATCCTAGATAATCAGTATTATATCCATATAATTCGTTATTTCGGTTGACAATTGTATTTACTGCACCGATAGCCTTTGCCTTGTCATCAATATATGACAGATATGGTATAACATCCTTTTTATAAGGAATAGTGACATTGATTGCTGTGAAGTCCTTCTCACTCATAAATTCTTCGAATTCTTCTCTTGTGAGAGGTGTTGGCTCGTAGGTATAATCCGTCAATAACTCATGTATTTGCTTGGAGTAGCTATGACCTAGCTTTTCTCCGATTAGTCCATATTTCATAATACTTGTTCCTTTCTAAACTTTGCTAATAATAGAATACCAAAAATTGATCTTTTAGTAAAGTAAATTAAAGCATATGAATTAAGCTTTCTCGTTTGACATAGTTTCTTGTATTTGTTAAGATTGTAATATGGTAGCTTGAGAAAGGAATATTTTATTATGGAAAAGAAGATAATAGGTTTGACAACAGAGCAGGTTAGAGAGGCAGAATATAGGGGAGAAGTCAATGTCCAACAAGATAAATCTCAGAAAACAGTCAAGGACATAGTTAAGGAAAATGTTCTCACGTATTTCAACCTGATATTCGCTATACTTGCAGTATTGTTGTTATTTGCAGGTGCATTTAAGAGTATGACTTTTTTGCCGATTATAGTGGCCAATACGCTTATCGGCATATTTCAAGAGCTGAAGGCGAAGAAAGTTCTGGACTCGCTGTCGGTGCTTACCCAACCGACGGTGCCGGTGTACCGAAATGGCGAGAAACAAGAAATTGCCATAGAGAAGCTGGTAAAAAACGATTTGGTAGTTTTTGAAGAAGGGGCGCAGATATGTGCGGATGCCGTAGTTGTAAGGGGCGAAGCTTCTGTCAATGAGTCGCTTTTGACCGGTGAGTCCGATGAAATTGCCAAGAAAAAGGGCGATGAACTCATGTCCGGAAGTTTCGTGGTTGCGGGCCGTTGTCTGGGACGTTTAACTAAGGTAGGCAAGGAGTCATATATATCAAAGCTGACAGCTCAGGCCAAGGAGATGCAGGGACATGAGCAGTCGGAGATGGTGAGGAGTATCAATCAGTTTGTAATTGGGGCAGGAATAGCAATTATTCCGGTGGGAATTATGTTATTTGTCCAGAGTATGATTGCAGGAAAGGGGTTTTCCCCAAGTGTGACTTCTATGGTTGCGGCAGTTGTAGGAATGATTCCTGAAGGGCTCTACTTGCTTGTGAGCATCACCCTTGCTGCAGGCGCTACCAGACTAGCCAAGAAAAAGGTTATGCTTCATGACATGAAGTGCATAGAGACCTTGGCGAGAGTTGATGTTCTGTGTGTTGATAAGACAGGAACCATCACTGAGCCCGACATGGTAGTTCACGGTTTGGACATCGTAGATGAGGATGAGGACGAGCTAAACGTAGATGTTGAGAGGCTTTTGGCTTCCTATATTTTGGCTCTGCCAGACAACAATATTACTATGAAGGCCCTCAGGGCAAGATTTATGTGTGCAAGCCCGATTTCGGCATCGGATACTATGCCATTCACCTCTAGATTCAAGTATTCTTCGGTTAAGATGAAGAGTGAGAGTTACATGCTCGGTGCACCGGATATTCTGTTGGCGAGTAATTATGAAAAGTGGAGAGAAAGAATAGAAAAATATTCCGCCAAAGGGTACAGAGTTCTAGCCTTTGCAAAATCTCAGGGAGATATCCCAAGGGAGGGAATAGGCGAACGAGATGTACAACCGATTGCATTTATCACTATTAGCAATCCTATAAGAAGCGGGGCTAAGGATACATTTGAGTACTTTGCGAAGCAAGGCGTGGATATCAAGGTTATATCCGGAGATAATCCTGTCACCGTTTCGGAGGTCGCCAGTCGAGCGGGTATCAAGAACGCGGAACATTTTATAGATGCAAGACAGTTGTCCAGTGGAGATGACGTGGCGGATGCAGTTGAAAAATATACTGTGTTTGGACGTGTGACACCGGAGCAGAAGAGAATGATAGTAAAAGCGCTTCAGGCAGCTGGTCATACAGTCGCCATGACGGGAGACGGAGTAAATGATATCCTAGCTATGAAGGATGCGGATTGCTCCATTGCCATGGCATCCGGATCGGATGCGGCGGTTCAGTCCTCCCAAGTGGCTCTTTTGGATTCAGATTTCTCGAGAATGCCTCATATTGTTGCGGAGGGAAGACGAGTAATCAACAATATAGAGAGGTCAGCAACCCTTTTCTTGACAAAGAATATTTTCTCGTTGATGTTAGCGATATTTGCCATAATAAATGTGCTGTCATATCCGCTTCAACCTGAACAGGTTTCGCTGATTTCAATGTTTAATATTGGTATCCCGGCATTTTTCCTCGCCTTAGAGCCCAATGAGCAGAGGATTCAGGGAAGGTTTATGACCAAGGTGCTTCTGAAGGGGATGCCGGCGGCTCTCACCAACTTTTTTGCTATTGCAGCTCTTGTTATATTCGGTAGGGTATTTGGAGTGGCAGAGACGGATATATCAGTCGCCTCAACTATGCTTATGGCTATAGTTGGTTTCATCATCTTGTTTAATATAAGCGTGCCTGTCAACAAGTATAGAGCTGTAGTTATAATTGGTTGTATTATAGGAATTATTGTTTTTGGAATATGTTTCCATAACATGTTTACGATACAGAAGATATCACAGAAATGTGTTATGTTATTTGTCTTATTTGCAATAGCAACAGAGCCTTGTATGAGATATCTCACAATGTTATTTACATATATAGAGAAGAAAATATTGATGAGAGATAAGAGAGCAAAGGCAATTATAGAATAAAATGAAATGGGGCTGTCGCACTAACAATTAAAAAATTGTTAGTGCTCAGCTCCTTTTTTGTGCTAAATTAGGGAGATTTTATTATTATTCTTTGTTAATTGAGAAGAGTGAGGGCATGCCTATTTGAAAAAAGAAAATTTGGCATGCCCCGAGATGGGGAGAGACTTGATTGAGAAGACGTGAGGGGCATGCCTATTTGAAAAAAGAGGATTTGGCATGCCCCGAGATGGGAAAAGACTTGATTGATAAGGCGTGAGGGGCATGCCTATTTGAAGAAAGAGGATTTGGCATGCCCCGAGATGGGAAAAGACTTGATTGACAAGGCGTGAGGGGCATGCCTATTTGAAAAAAGAGGATTTGGCATGCCCCGAGATGGGAAAAGACTTGATTGATAAGGCGTGAGGGGCATGCCTATTTGAAGAAAGAGGATTTGGCATGCCCCGAGATGGGAAAAGACTTGATCGATAAGGCGTGAGGGGCATGCCTATTTGAAAAAGAAGGATTTGGCATGCCCCGAGAGGGGCGAGAGACTTGAATGAGCCTTCTGCCTGAATACTTCGATTCATACGATATCTCAGGTTTTTCGAAGCCTGAGATTTTATTGGAAACGCATATTGCTGGTCTTACAAGCTTTGCTTGTAAGACGATTTTTTTTGGAGGAATGTCAGCACTAGATAAGTATAATAATTGTCTTACGAACGACGTGAGTAAGACCAGCGCTATGCGATTCCGAAAAAAAAAACAGGAAGAGGCCAACCAGAGAGAGACTTCAATGAGCATGCATTGCGTCTCGAGTCGGTTGGACTCTTCCTGTTTTTAGACTATCTTAGTGCGACAGCCCCATTATTTATTAAAATTAGATGTATCATCGTCGTAGTTTGATTTTTTGGATATTGCCAAATCATTCTTCATGTCGCTTGTTTTTCTGTAACCATTGACATTTCCAAACCATCCATAAGTTAATCCTGTACTTCCAAGAATATTTGTTGAATCAAGTTTTACATACAAAGTACCATCAGCATACTTAAGTACATCTCGGAATTCAAGTGGGAAGTAAACCTTAGATGTCTTAAACTTGTTTGGCTTCTTTGCTTTTACAGTTGCTGAGTAGATAATATAAACAAGGTTTTTATTTCCCCATGAGCTGTCATTTTTGGCTGACAGGAAGTAGAATCCTGCGTATGAAAGTCCACTTGCTTTGAAATCTTTCTTGTTAGTAGCCAAGTAGGATTTTATGGAATCTTTTGCCTGTTTTTTCATATCCTCAAGCGCTTTAGTTCCCTTTATATCATCTGCTTTTGTGATATATGCATCTACCTTATCAACTGTATATTCTTTTTCGGTAGAACTGAGTTTTATTCCATATTGTTCTGTAAATTGTTCAGAAGCATTTGCTTTAATGGTAAATTTATCTCCGAGCTTGAGCCCGTATCTCTTTTCGATATCAAAACTTATTGTTTTTAAAGCATCCTCAGTTGCGCTATTTTCAGTCTTAACAGATACGTTAGGTGAGATACCGGTAAATTCGACTTTAAGGTTTGCAAAAGGATCAACTTCCTTGACTTCGTTCAAACCGCTTACAGTGAATGTCATTGGCTCGCCTTTGTATTTTATCTTATAATCGCCAGCGATATCATTGTTATATGTAAAGCTAACTGTTACGACATCTCCATTTTTCAAGCCCTCAGTTTTGTCGAGCTTTTTGCTGACAGAAGATACGGCTTTTTCATATTTGCCTAATTCTTCAATGTTACTTACGAGAGAAGAAATGTTGTCGAGTTTTGCATCAGAATTTATATTAATTCCAACCGCATTTGCAACATCAACATTGAATTTGGAGTTGTCAAAATCGAGCTTGGCCTTTCCATATCCATCGTATCCCTCAAATGTCACCTTAGTGTAGTCTTGAAGATTAATTGTCTTTTTGTGAGTTACTACAAGAATAATAACTGTCAAGAGAATGACAAAGGCAACTGCCGCTGCACCGATTATTATTGCTTTCTTTGATTTCATGATATAATAGTCCTCCTTCATGAATAATTTATTTAAAACAGATTATTACCGTTTTAATTCATTTTTTTAATGACGGGTTCGCATGTGAGATCCACACCGAGCTTCTTAAATGTTGTAAGATCCGCTGCAGATAGCATTGTTGTGATGTGAACCTGACACCCCTTGAGATTAGGAATCTGTTCAAATGCCTTCTTAGCATTCTCGTCTGTGAGAGTAGCAGTTGAAAGGGCGATGAGAACCTCATCTGTGTGGAGACGAGGGTTGCGTCCCGCAAGATACTTAACCTTCAGCTCCTGGATTGCTTCAATTGCCTCAGGTGAGATAAAGTGAACTTCTTTCGGAACATTTCCAAGTACCTTTAGGGCATTGAGCAAAAGTGCTGCGGAAGGTCCAAGTAGGTCAGAGGTCTTAGCCGTAATAATGCGCCCATCTTGTAACTCGATTGCTGCACATGGTGTGCCGAGTTTCGCAGCCAGTTCGTTGGCATAGGTTGTGACCTTACGATCCTCTGGTGATATCTTCGCCTGTTTCATGAGAAGTTCTATCTTGTAGGCTTCCTTCTCATCTGCTTTTTCTTCCACAATTCTATTTAAAGTAGTAAAGTATCTTCTTATAATCTCATTTTTAGATGCATCGCAGCATGCTTCATCATCAATGATACAATTTCCCGCCATGTTGACACCCATATCTGTAGGTGACTTATAAGGATTCTCGCCGTAGATTCCCTCGAATATAGCATTGAGAACTGGGAAAATCTCGATATCTCTGTTGTAATTAACAGTTGTCTCGCCATAAGCTTCCAAGTGGAATGGGTCGATCATGTTAATATCATTTAGGTCAGCTGTTGCTGCTTCATATGCCAAATTAACAGGATGCTTGAGTGGAATGTTCCAAATAGGGAATGTCTCGAACTTAGCATAGCCTGCCTTGATTCCCCTCTTGTTTTCATGATATAGCTGTGAGAGACAAGTGGCCATCTTTCCGCTTCCCGGTCCCGGTGCAGTTATAACAACAAGTGGTCTTGTTGTCTCGATATAGTCATTCTTACCATATCCTTCATCGCTGACGATAAGCGGTACATTGGATGGATATCCATCGATAGTATAGTGCTGATAAACTCTGATATTGTGTTTTTCTAATCTTTCTTTGAAAGCAATAGCAGAAGACTGGCCGGAGAAGTGTGTGATAACAACGCCACTAACATATAAACCTCTGTCTTCAAATGCTTTTTTGAGTCTGAGAACGTCCTCGTCGTAAGTGATTCCCAAGTCGCCACGAACTTTGTGTTTCTCAATGTCCTTGGCGCTGATTACGATTACAATTTCTGCTTTGTCAGCTAGTTTCATAAGCATTCTCAACTTGCTATCTGGCTCAAAACCAGGCAAAACTCGTGATGCATGATAATCATCGAAGAGCTTTCCGCCGAACTCAAGATAGAGTTTGTTGCCAAATTTTCCGATTCTCTCTACAATATGCTCAGATTGCATTTTTAGATATTTCTCATTATCAAAACCGATTTTCATTATATTCACCATTCCTGTTAAAACAAATCTTACCAATAACAAAGGACTATTATAACATAAAACCATAAATTTGACAAGTTGGTAATTTTGGTGCTATATTATTATAAGTTTAAAAAATATTTTGAAAGAAGGTCGTTATAGTGGTAAAGGATTTGACTAAGGGAGAAGTCAGAAGTGTCCTGTGGTTATTTACAATTCCAATGTTTGTCAGCGTAGTGTTTCAGCAGATATACAACATAGCAGACAGCGCTATCGCCGGAAGATTTGCCGGGGAAAATGCTCTGGCAGCAGTTGGAGCATCATATCCTATCACAATGATTTTTATGTCCATAGCTGTGGGATGCAATGTGGGTTGCGCTGTGGTAATCTCTAAGGCCTTTGGTGGTGGAGATATCATAGGTGTTAAAACGGCAACATATACTACTATAATTTCCGGTCTTGTGTTATCAGCAAGCCTCACAGCAATAGGTCTTTTTATATCACCGATACTGCTACAGATGATCAAAACTCCTGCGAATATTTTCAATGACGGAGATGCGTATCTGAAAATATATATCGGAGGCCTGGTTTTCTTGTTTCTTTATAATATGGCCACCGGAATATTTACTTCTTTGGGAGATTCTAGAACTCCGCTTTACTTCCTAATAGGTTCATCTATTGGAAATATCATCCTAGATATCTTGTTCGTAAAGAACTTTGGATGGGGAGTTAAGGGTGTTGCTTGGGCAACATTTATCGCCCAAGGAGTGGCCTGTGTACTTGCGTTAATCTCACTGTACTTTCGTCTCAAAACTCTAAAGTGTGACGAGAGAAGAGTTCATTATTTCTCCAAAAAAATGTTAGTTAAAATCAGTAGAATCGCTGTTCCAAGTATCTTGCAACAGAGTTTTGTCTCAATCGGGAATATTTTTATTCAAAATCTTGTAAATGGTTTTGGGTCCGGTGTAATAGCCGGTTATTCGGCTGCAGTCAAATTGAACACGTTCGCCATAACATCATTTGCAACCCTTGGAAATGGCTTATCAACCTTCAGCGCTCAAAATTTGGGTGCAGGAAGCTATACTCGAATCAAGAAGGGCTTTTTCTCCGGAGCAGCTCTTTCTTGGATAATTAGCATTATATTTTTTGTGGCATATTTCTTCTTTGCTGAGAATGTTCTTCTCTTATTTATAGAAAATAGAACCGGAGAGGCCTTGGCGACGGGACGCCAGTTCTTGCACATAGTTGCTCCATTTTACTTTATAATCTGTATTAAACTCTTAAGCGATGGGGGATTACGCGGCCTCGGAGACATGAGTAAATTCATGATTTCAACATTTACTGATTTGATTCTTCGAGTGGGAATAGCATATGTGCTGGTAAATTACTACGGAAGCACAGGTATATGGATTTCTTGGCCAATAGGCTGGGTGATTGCGGCGATCATATCGACTTGTTTTATCTGGAGCAATATTAAGAAGCTTACCATGGTGAGAAAAACCACATGAGCAAGAACTTTCCAACTATTGACAAGAGTTCTGTTCTTTTGCTACAATTACATATTAGGGATGGATTAACAAAGTTTATTTAATTATAGAAAGGTGAGATTGAAAATGACAAAGATTGATGTAGTTTCAGGATTTTTGGGAGCAGGAAAGACTACTCTTATTAAAAAACTTATCGCTGAAGTATTTCAGGGAGAACAGCTGGTGCTCATTGAAAATGAGTTTGGCGAGATTGGCATCGATGGGGGATTTTTGAAAGATGCCGGAATTAATATTACAGAGATGAATTCGGGATGTATTTGTTGTTCTCTAGTTGGTGATTTTGGAACAGCACTCAAAGAAGTAATTGATAAGTACTCTCCGGATAGAATTATTATCGAGCCATCCGGTGTTGGAAAGCTATCTGATGTTGCCAAGGCCGTTTTAGATGTAAAAGATGGTTTTGAAGACGGAGAGATTGAATTGAATAGCACAGTTACGGTTGCAGATGCGACAAAGTGCAAGCTTTATATGAAGAATTTTGGTGAGTTTTACAATAACCAGATTGAGAGTGCCGGAACAATCATTCTCAGCAGAACTCAGGGAATGAATCAGGACAAGTTGGATAAGTGCATGGAGCTCTTGAGAGAGCATAATAAGGATGCAGCAATCATAACAACTCCATGGGATGATATAGAAGGTTCTAAAATATTAGAAGCTATTGAAGGCAAGAATTCACTTGAGAATATGTTATTCGAAGAAGAGGATATTTGCCCTGAGTGTGGTCATCACCATGACCATGACCATGATCATGAACACCATCACCACGACCATGACCATGACCACGAGCATCATGACCATGATCATGAACACCATCACCACGACCATGAACATGGTGAGGAATGTAGTTGTGGATGTGGACATGATCACGATCACGATCATCACCATCATCATGCAGATGATGTGTTCTCAAGCATTGGAATCGAGACAACTCACAAGTTTACTGAAGACGGATTGAGTGAGATCCTGGAGCAGATTGCCGATGGTGAAGTTGAGGTCGGAACAGTGCTCAGAGCAAAGGGAATTGTGCCGGCTGAAGATGGTGGAGAATGGATTCATTTTGACCTTGTTCCGGGAGAATTTGAAGTTCGAAGAGGTAGTGCAGATTACACAGGTAGAATATGTGTGATCGGTTCTGAGATGAACGAAGAAAAAGTTAGAGAAATGTTTGCAGTATAAGAGGAGCGAAGAATTATGTTTGGTAAAAAAGATATTCCAGTATACCTTTTTTCGGGATTTTTGGAGAGCGGTAAGTCCACTTGTATTCAAGAGGTTATCGAAGAGGGAAACTTTTCAGATGGCAAGAAGACACTCCTCATACTCTGTGAAGAGGGAGAGCATGAGATAGATGAGCAAATGCTTGTCAACAATTTGATTTCCTGTGTTGTTATTGAGGATGAGGAAGAACTCACTGAAAAACAGTGCTTAGCTCTCGAGAAGAAGTACAAACCGGATAGGATTTGTATTGAATACAATGGAATGTGGGATGGTGAGAAGTTAGTAAACGAGATTATTCCAGCTCACTGGTACGTTGTTCAAACATTTGTGACTGTAAATGCTCAGACATATGAAATGTACAACAACAATATGAAGCCTATTCTTATTGGTCATTATAAGCAAGCTGATCTTGTCATTTTTAACAGATGCCCTAGGGAGGGAATGGACAAGGCAGCTGCCAGAAGAAGTGTAAAAGCGGTTAATCGAATGGCTCAAGTAATATTTGAGTTGGAGGATGGAACTGTTGATAATGATATCAAAGATGAGCTTCCTTATGATGTTGATCAGGATATCATCAAACTCGAGGATGACGACTATGGCTTGTGGTACTTAGATGCTTCTGAGAATCCGGAGAGATACAAGGGAAAGGTTATTATACACAAGGGAAAAGTGTACAAGGGCAAGAAATTTCCTAGTAATGCATTTGTTCCGACAAGAGAAGCTATGACTTGTTGTGTTGATGATATTGCTCCGATTGGATTTGTATGCTACTATGCGGATGCGCCTAAGCTCAAGCAAGATTCATGGGTTACAGTAAAAGGCAAAGTTAAGGTTGAACACAATCCACAGGGGCAACCGTATATTGCAATGGATATATTGGACGTTCAACCCGCAGAAGAGCCGGAAGAGAAAATCGTGTATTTTACTTGATATGAATAATCGATTTTGATATAATTATATGAGTGTGTTTGGGTGGAATATTTTAAAAGTAATTGAGGAGGCAGTAATGGCAAAGATACAGATGAAAACTCCGTTGGTTGAGATGGACGGAGATGAGATGACAAGAATTCTATGGAAGATTATTAAGGATGAGCTTATTATTCCATATGTTGATTTGAAGACAGAGTACTATGATCTTGGATTAAAGCATAGAAATGATACTAATGATCAGGTGACAATTGATTCCGCAGAAGCTACAAAGAAGTATGGTGTTGCAGTTAAATGTGCGACTATTACTCCAAATGCAGCTCGTATGGATGAGTATGATTTGAAGGAGATGTGGAAATCTCCAAATGGTACTATCAGAGCAGCTCTAGATGGTACAGTATTTAGAGCGCCTATCCAGGTTAAGGGAATTGAGCCATGCGTTAAGAATTGGAAGGCTCCAATCACTCTTGCTCGTCATGCATATGGAGATGTTTATAAGAATGCTGAGATCAAGGTTCCCGGAAAGGGAAAGGCAGAGCTTGTGTTTACTGCTGAAGATGGAACTGAAATCAGAGAGGTTATTCATGAGTTTGACGGTCCTGGAATCATTCAGGGAATTCACAATACAGATAAGTCAATCTCAAGTTTTGCCAGAGCATGCTTTAATTATGCATTAGATATCAAGCAGGATTTGTGGTTTGCTACAAAGGATACTATTTCTAAGAAGTATGATCACAATTTTAAGGATATTTTCCAGAATATCTATGACAGTGAGTACAAAGATAAGTTTGAGGCGGCTGGAATAGAGTACTTCTATACACTTATCGATGATGCTGTTGCCCGCGTTATGAAGGCAGACGGAGGATTTATCTGGGCTTGTAAGAACTATGATGGAGATGTTATGAGCGATATGGTATCATCTGCTTGCGGTTCTCTTGCCATGATGACTTCTGTTCTTGTATCACCAAGTGGAGTATATGAGTATGAGGCGGCTCATGGAACAGTTCAGAGACATTATTACAAGCATCTCAAGGGAGAAGAGACTTCTACAAATTCAGTTGCAACTATTTTTGCATGGACAGGGGCTCTCAAGAAGAGAGGAGAGCTTGATAGTATTCCTGAGTTGGTTGAATTTGCAGAGAAGCTTGAGAAGGCAACACTTTCAACAATTGAGAGTGGTAAGATGACAGGCGATCTTGCAAGAATTACTGATATTGAAAATGTTGAAGTACTCAACAGCGAAAACTTTATCAAGGCAGTCAGAGCAACTTACGATCAGATGTAAGAGGCTTATAATAATTGGGGATGTCGCACTAAGACAGTCTAAAAACAGGAAGAGTCCAACCGACTCGAGACGCAATGCATGCGCATTGAAGTCTCTCTCTGGTTGGCCTCTTCCTGTTTTGTTATACTTATCTAGTGCTGACATTCCCCCCAAAAAATAAAATCTCCCTAATTTAGACATATGGGAAACGCATATTGCTGGTCCTACTCCCTACGGTCGTAAGACAATTTGTGGGAAGAATTCTTGAGGATGTGGAGAGTGGAATACGGATGAAAATTGAGAAGTTTGTGTTTGACGTATTTGGGGGAGAGTACGGCAAGATATCTTGATTATGTGAGTTTTTCCGTACTTACCGACAATTGAGAATTTTGCGTTCAGAGTTTTTGGGGCGAAGTACGGCTAGACTTCCTGATTTCGTGTTTTTTTTCCGTACTCGTCGTGGATTGAGAGGTTTGTGTTTGACGTATTTGGGGGAGAGTACGGCAAAATTTGAGAATTTTGATAATTTTTCCGTAATATCTTTAAAAAGGTCGTGACAAGCTTCAGCGCTTGACTTAAAAGTACGGCAAAATTCTAGAATTTTGAATAAATTTCCGTAATATCTTAAAAGAGGTCGTGACAAGCGTTAGTGCTTGACCTGAAAGTACGGCAAGATTCTTGGTTTCTCGAGATATTGCCGTACTGCCCCACTCCCTCGAAAAAGCGCCCCGCCCCTGCGAAAAACGATTTTCAAGAAATAATCCGTATATAGATATAGAGGAAACGCATTTCGCTGGTCTTACTCACGTCGTTCGTAAGACATTTATTTTATACATATTTTGAGATTCGCCTTGATTCGCTTTTTCTTCTTGTAATAACAAGTGATATTTACGCTTCTACCTATGCCCGCTTTGTGAGGAATAACTAATCCGGTGTTGGTGACACTCGCATATTTTTTGTTCGATGATTTCCAAGAAATGATATATTTGGTCAGGACATTTGGCGTTGTCAGAGCATAGAGCTGAAGCTTTTGGTTTGTAGTGACGATAAGGCCGGGGTGAATGCGGTATTTCTCTTTTTTTCGTCCCTTAATCACCCGAGCATTTCGCTTGATTCTGACCTTTTTTATTTTTGCGTTAAATGCATCTCGCTCTTTGACAAATCCCTTGATATTTGTGTGCTTATGGGCTTGATCCTTGCTGTTTCGAACGAAACTTTTGACTTTGCTCAAATCGAGTATTCCACCGCTTAAGCAAGAATTTTTCAAACTATCTTTCTTGTTAATACAGCTCATAAGGCGCTTTTTGCGTGTTATAATTGTATCAGAAGGATACTTTTCAGCAAATGCTGCAATTACACCACTGACAATAGGGGCGGACATGGAAGTGCCCGTCATATATTCATACTTAGCAAACTTTCTTGTGTCGGGATTGGCAACAGAGATGCCAATGTTGTCTATATAATACTTGACATTTTGGCTGTTTGCTGTGACGTTATATAGCAAAGCTATGTAGGTCCGACCATTTTCTATATAGAACCTGGTGTTGATTTTATGGGATTTAGCAGAAAAATGTTCCCACACCACGTTGTTCTTGCTCTGTTCTTGCCCTATCATGCAGGATATATAATACAGCTTAGTTGTATCTTTGACTAGTCCTGTCACATCTAGGTAAATGCCGACTAATGGGGGAATATAGGACTTTTTATTAATATTTAATTCCCAACAAATAGATTTTGAACCGGGCTCGTCGTTGTAATCGATATCGCTCATGGTTACGGATTCTTTGATGGAGAGCTCCTCGTCAAACATCTTGCCGGTTTTGAGCCTTGAAAGGATGCTGGCGTTATTGCATTTGTCAGATACCAGATTTAGACTCGGAGATTCCACTGTGTCCGGAGCATATGATCCGGAGGAAAATGTGGAGACGATGTCAGTTCCCGGAGCGAGTAGATCCACGTTTTTTCCGTATGTCGAGAAAGGGGCAAGCTCATCTTTGCGGTTAGAAGAGCCAACTATCACGATATACTTTTTGTTGGCGGAATATTTTCCATCGTATAGGCCGTATGGTAGAGCACTTGCCAGCTGCTTGCTGTCTATGCCCTGATTTCCTGAGGCGAATACGAAGAGAGTTCCGGAGCTTCCGATAGCTCGCACCAGCTTTTTGATGGTGCCGGAACAGATGCCACCACCCCAGGAGCAGTTGATGGCCGATATCTTTACGCCGAGGCTTTTTGCTTTGGCAATATAATCAAGTCCGGCTATAATTGCAGAATTGGAAGTTTCCTTGGAATCAGAAAAAATCTTGATATTCATGATTTTGGCCTTGGAGATTCCATTGATGCCATTTTCATTGTGTGCTCTGGCGGCTATAGTGCCTGCACAGTGAGTGCCATGTCCGATTGTATCGATGCAATCGCTTTTTTTCTTGGCAAAATCATATCCATACTTGCCGGGTAATTTCTTGTGGCTGAATGGGTTTTTCCAGAGGCTCTTCACCAGATCTTTGTGCTTGTAATTGACTCCGCTGTCCATAATGGCCACGACTGTTTGCTTTTTGTTCTTGACTTTCTTGAGTGAAGAGTAGTTAATGCCATTGGTCGTATTAGCATAATCATCTCCGTCTAGATACCATTGATTCTTTGATGGGATGGTAGTGGAAGAACACAAATACTGTTTGTAGTCTGGGTCCACATCGGTTACATAGGCCTTGTGACGGAGCTTTCTAATCAATTGTTTCGTGGTATATTTTTTGGATGTAACAGTTGAGACATAGTAAGACTTGTCACCCAAAAAGCGTTCTTGATCAGCGGAGTCCGCGAGAATACTGCCCTTCCCAAACTTATATGTATTTTCGACAATTATACTTTTGTCGTAGGGGAGTGGGCCGAGTTTTGATAGAGAAGTTCTGCTTCCCGAGAGAAGAGAAACAGTAACTCGTCCCTCTCTATAGTCTCCATCTATGTATATATCATGCTTGCTCTTGGCATTCACCGAAATAACACGTGCAGGTGGTACTTGTGCGACCATTACGAGGGCCACAAGTAGCGCCAAAAGCTTAATGCGCACTGGCTTCATCTAATCATCCCTTTCGAGTCATTTAGCGAGTAATCTTAATCTTGATTGTGTATTTTGCCTTTGAATTGGATCGTGACTTAACTGTAACTTTGACAGTATGCCCAATTCCCTTTTTCTTGAAAGAAACAAGTCCCGAAGAGCTGACTTTTGCATATTTGCGCTTGGAAACAGACCATTTTACCTTTTTGTTGGAGGCGTTTGATGGTGAGATTGTAGCGGTCAGCTTTAACTTGTACTTTCTTTTAATCTTGATTTTTTTTCCGCGAATTTTCACGGTTTTTTTCTTATTTTTCTTGATATATTTCTTTGCCTTTTTCTTGATTTTTACTGTTTTTACGGCGATATTTGACGAACCATTATTGCCGGGTTTGGCAACTATGGTTTGACGGCCGCCTTGCTCGACGCTTGTCACAGGTTGTGCAGTCTTTTTGTCCAATTCTTCCGTGCTTATAGGAGTTGGCGTAAATGATTGCTCCTCCTCAGAAGGAGAGTAACTGTCAAGGTTTTCCAAATTCAGAATTGCGCCGGTGACGCAGTAGTCACTTAGTCCACTTACTTTTCGAGCAGTAGATAGAATCCTTGACTTTGTTGTCTTTAGCGTATCCTCCGGGAAGAGGGTTGAGGCAAGGGCAACAGCACCGGTCACAAAAGGAGCAGCCATGGATGTTCCATCCTTGTACTCATATTTCCCGAAGTGGGATGTATCAGTGTTTCCGGCAGATATAGCAAAGTCATCTATTACCAATGACAGCGATGGAGTGCTGCTCAGATATGCATAGAACAAAGCGATATAGGTTCTTCCGTTCTTTACAAAAAACCTAGACTTATCCTTGGTAGAGACATTGGTATAATGGTCCCAATTAATGTCGCCATCTTCGACTTTTCCAATCATCATGGAGATGTCATATTGCAAGCTGGTATCTAATTTGAGATCCGTGACATCGTAGTAAAGGGCCAATTCCTTGTCCATATTATACCATGAAGAGACATTCAAATCAAATCTAATCGAGCCGGATGACGCGTTGTTCTTGTAGTCAGTCCTTGTCCAAGCCATGTCGTAATTGTACCCCTTAGTTCCGGCCAAATCCTTGGATGTGGTGAGCTTTGAGAGCGAACTTGAGGAGTTAAAGTGATCTATAAAGGCATTGTCGCTTGGGTACTTGACCGTATCCGGATTATATACACAGCTGTTAAAAGTTGAGAGAATCTTGGACCCAGGTGCAAGTAAATCTACAGTTGTAGAACTGTAGTTGGAAAAATACGTAATAGAATCTGTTTCATCTGATGCCCCCACGTTGATGATATACTCTTTGTTCCCTGAAAATGTTCCGTCGCACAGGTCCAGTGGAGTAGTGAGCACAGACTTTTCTTCTGGAATCTCTCCCTCGTTGCCCGCTGCAAATACAAAGAGAACTCCTGATTCGCCGAGCATCCTTATTAAATCTTTCATGGCATCAGATGAGAGTCCACCTCCCCATGAACAGTTTATTGCTTTTAGATTAACGCCGAGAGATTTGGCCTTGGCCGCATATACGAGGGCATCTATGATGATACTGTTTTTGGTCTCGCCGTCCGCTGAGAATATTTTCAAGGACATTATTTTTGCATTTGATGTGCCGGTGATTCCAAGCTTGTTGTCTGAGGCAGCAGCTACAACACCGGCGCAGTGAGTTCCGTGACCAAAGGTGTCTAGAACGTCAACATCATTGTCTACAAAGTTATAGCCAAATGTTCCGTCTAGATCAGAGTAAGTATTGACCCAAAGTCGCCCTATAAGGTCTTCGTGAGTATAATCGATTCCGGTGTCGACAATAGCCACCACGGGATCATCCGAGTTAGATGTGGCAGATGCTTTATCCAGAATATCACTGTATTTTTGCATTGCGGCGGAGTAGTTAATGCCCGGGGAGGAGCAGGTGAAGTCTCCGGTTCCGTCAAGACCCCATTGTAAGTTTCGGAGCGGATCATTTTCCTGTGTTAGATGTTGGATATAATCGGGCTCCACATTTGATACATAGGCCTTGTCTTCCAAGATATCTATAAGTTCTTTGGTTGAATACTTATCTGATGAAACTGTGGAAACGTAGAAGTCTTTGTCGCGAAGAAAATCTCTTTGCTGTTTTGTCTCAGCTAAGTCAGTAGCTTCGCCGATTTGATAGGTCTCATCGACACTTATCTCATTGTCAAAGGAAGTTTTTCCGGGTTTTGTCAGACTTGTTTTCTTTGGCGCTAGGACTGTGACGATAACTTCCCCGTCTTCGTAATCGCGAGACTCGTCGATGGGAGTTTTCAAGGAATTATCGACAAAATCGCTAGTTTCAGGGGCTTTGGCATATGTATATCCCCATGAAGACACAGTGGTGCACAGGGCTAATGCCAAGGCGATGATAGATTTTTGGCTGAATATTTTTCTCATATACGATTCCTCCACGTTTTTTTGTATGTTTAACTTGTTTTATTCTCAAATAAATGTTACTATATATAATAGTGGAGAAATGTGTCGAAAAAATGAAAGGAGACAAAAATGCTTTTCATTAAGGTTGATGATTTGAAGGCGGGGATGCGCCTTGGAAAACCTATATACAATAAAAATGGGGTACTGCTATATGATAGAGATACTAAACTCACTACTCAGGCAATATATGGAATTAAAAATTTTGGGTTGATGGGTTTATATATATTGGAACCAGCGGAGCCGGCACCTAAGCTTACGGAAGAGGATATAAACTTTGAGAGATTCCAGACCATGGCTGTATTTAGTATACGTGAGGATTTGGAACTTTTGAATTCCGGTAAGCGAGATAAGGGGATTGAGTGGCTGTGTAATCTTATTATAAAGAACTATGCCAACAAGAAAGATAAGATTACATTTATTCAAAGCTTGCGCAGTACAGATGATTTTTGGTACAAGCACAGCATTAGTGTAGCCATACTTGTGGCGATTATCGCGGGCAAGATGAGCATGCCACCGGCGAGACTTCACATGCTGGTCAAAGCGGCGCTGTTACATGATTGCGGTGCCATAAGCGTTCCTTCAGCGGGATATGCGGAGGATGATCCTGATATCAAGGCAGCTATCAGAAAAGCTTCTCTCGAAACACTGAGTTCCTTCTCGGATTTGGGTGAAGATATATATAGAACAGTGCTTTTCTACCATGAACTCTATTTGGGAGAGGATACCAAGAATATTACAGATGCGGTTAAGAGCGATGTGAATGCAGCTATATTATATGTTGCAGATGCCTATGAGAGAATGACTGCCATGAAGTCCTATGAGGAGCCTACGAGTGAGATTTTAGCATTGAAGACACTTTTGGCAGATCCCGATAGATACGATCCGGTTGTTGTTCAGGCATTGATTAATGGCATCAATGTGTTATATCCGGGCGTTTGCGTGGAGCTCACAGGAAGAATCAAGGGTCTTGTTATTGCAGAGAATTATCTGGATGTATTCAAGCCATGGGTTCTCAGCTTTATGGACAATAAAGTCTATGATTTGACTTCTCCGGCTGCACGAGGTGTGGAAGTGGTTGATATCATGAAGACGATGGATAACAGGATAAAACTTGATCCTGACTTACTTAACGAGTATAGACCAGTTTAATGGTTAGAATAAAAAATATACTATTGAAAAGAGGAAGATGAATTATGTACGAAAAAGTTTCAACAGGTCTCAATTTTGTTGACAGAGAAAAAGAAGTAGAGAATTTTTGGAAAGAGAATGATATTTTCAAAAAGAGTATTAAGCTCAGAGAGGGCTGCCCTACTTATATGTTCTTTGATGGCCCACCGACAGCTAACGGTAAACCTCATATAGGTCATGTATTGACACGTGTAATCAAGGATATGATTCCACGTTATCGAACAATGAAGGGTTACCAGGTTCCTAGAAAGGCTGGATGGGACACCCATGGACTTCCGGTGGAATTGGAGGTTGAGAAACTTCTCGGGCTCAATGGTAAGGAACAAATTGAAGAATATGGTATGGAGCCATTTATAAATAAGTGTAAAGAATCAGTTTGGAAGTACAAGGGAATGTGGGAAGATTTCTCTGGAACTGTAGGATTCTGGGCTGATATGGATAATCCATATGTAACTTATGATGATGATTATATCGAGTCTGAGTGGTGGGCGCTCAACCAGATTTGGGAGAAGGGCTTACTTTACAAGGGCTTTAAGATTGTCCCATATTGTCCTCGCTGTGGTACTCCGTTGTCAACAGCTGAGGTTTCTCAGGGATATAAGACATTAAAAGAAAAGTCTGCAATTGTAAGATTCAAGGTTATTGGTGAGGATGCTTATTTCCTTGCTTGGACAACTACTCCTTGGACACTTCCAAGTAATGTGGCTCTATGTGTGAATCCGGATGATACATATGTTAAGGTTAAGGCCGCAGACGGATATACATATTACATGGCAGAGGCATTGCTTGATGCAGTTCTTGGAAAATTGGCAGACGAAGAGAATGGCGTTAAGGCTTATGAGGTGCTTGAAACATTTAAGGGTAAGGATCTTGAGTACAAAGAGTATGAGCCATTGTTTGAGTGCGCCAAAAAGGCTGTTGAAAAGCAGGGAAAGAAGGGCTTCTTCGTTACATGTGATTCATATGTTACTATGTCAGATGGTACTGGTATCGTACATATCGCCCCTGCATTCGGTGAAGATGATGCCAATGTGGGAAAAATATATGATCTTCCATTTGTTCAGTTCGTAGATAGCAAAGGTGAGATGACAGAAGAAACTGATTACGCCGGAAAATTTGTTAAGGACGCAGATATGCCTATTCTCATTGATTTGGACAAGGAAGGCAAGCTTTTTGATGCGCCAAAGTTTGAACATGAGTATCCACACTGTTGGAGATGTGATAAACCACTTATCTACTATGCTAGGGAGTCTTGGTATATCAAGGAGACAGCAGTAAAGGATGATTTGATAAAAAATAATAACACAGTTAACTGGATTCCTGAGTCAATCGGTAAGGGAAGATTCGGTAACTGGCTTGAAAATATTCAGGACTGGGCTATTTCACGTAACCGTTACTGGGGAACTCCGCTCAATATCTGGGAGTGTGAGGGATGTGGAAGACAGGAGTCTATCGGAAGCAGAGCTGCACTTGCAGAGAGAAGTGGAAATCCTGATGATGCCAAAGTAGAGCTTCATCGCCCATATATCGATGAAGTCACATTCACATGTCCTGATTGTGGCAAGACCATGAGAAGAGTTCCGGAAGTTATTGACTGCTGGTTTGACTCTGGCGCTATGCCATTTGCACAACATCACTATCCATTTGAGAACAAAGAGTTGTTTGAGCAGCAGTTCCCAGCTCAGTTCATCTCAGAGGCTGTAGACCAGACTCGTGGTTGGTTCCACTCTCTTATGGCTGAGTCTACTTTGCTCTTCAACAAAGCTCCATATGAGAATGTAATTGTACTCGGACATGTTCAGGACAAGGATGGACAGAAGATGAGTAAGAGTAAAGGAAATGCAGTTGATCCTTTTGAGGCCCTTGGAAAGTATGGCGCAGATGCGATTCGTTGGTATTTCTATGTGAATTCTGCTCCATGGCTTCCTAACCGTTTCCACGGAGATACTGTTGTAGAAGGACAGAGAAAATTCATGGGTACATTGTGGAATACATATGCATTCTTTGTACTCTATGCCAATATTGATGAATTCGATGCAACTAAGTATGAGCTAGATTATGACTCACTTAGTGTTATGGATAAATGGCTTCTCAGCAAGTTGAATACAGTAATTGGAGAAGTAGATGACAATCTCGCAAATTACAGGATTCCTGAGACGGCAAGAGCTCTCCAAGATTTTGTTGAGGACATGAGTAACTGGTATGTTCGTCGTTGTCGTGAGAGATTTTGGGCAAAGGGAATGGAACAGGATAAGATCAATGCCTATATGACATTGTATACTGCCCTCGTAAATATTTCTAAGGCAGCAGCACCTATGATTCCATTTATGACAGAGAGCATTTATCAAAACCTAGTTTGCGGAATTGATAAGAGTGCTCCGGAGAGTATCCATCTTTGCGACTTCCCGGAAGTCAACGAGAAGTTTATTGACAAAGAACTCGAGGCTGTTATGGACAAGGTTCTTCAGGTTGTTGTTCTTGGTCGCGCATGTAGAAATACAGCCAATATCAAGAATCGTCAGCCAATAGGAAAGATGTATGTTCGCGGTGCAGAGTTTGATGAGTATTACAAGCAGATTATTGAAGATGAGTTGAATGTCAAGAGCGTTATCGTAACCGATGATGTTAGGGACTTTACAACATATAATTTTAAACCACAGCTTAGAACACTCGGCAAGAGATTCGGGGCTAGATTGGGCGATCTCAAGGCAGTTTTGGCTGAGCTTGATGGTAATGCCACAGTTGACGCATTAGAAGCTGATGGTAAGATTACAATTACTGTGACAGGTGAAGAAGAAGTTCTTGAAAAAGATGATCTTCTTATTGAATCAGCACAGATTGACGGCTATGTATCGGAGGAAGACAGAGGAATTACCGTTGTTATTGATACTAACCTTACACCTGAACTAATTGAAGAAGGATTTGTAAGAGAGATAATCAGCAAGATTCAGACTATGAGAAAGGATTCCGACTTTGATGTTACTGATAAGATTGAGGTATACGCAGTCGGTAGTGAAAAAGTTCTGGATGTTATTATCAATAACTCAGAGCAGATTAAGCATGATGTTCTTGCCAGAAAGATCATCGTTGGAGCTATGCAAGGCTTTACTAACGAGTGGAAGATCAATGGTGAGGATGTCACATTTGGAGTTGCCAAGGTAATATCTTACTAAGATGATATTTGTCGCCGGACTATAGGAAAGTGAGGTATTAAGATGACATTATTAACAACTCAAGGCCAAAAGGAAGAGTTCAAAAAAGATGTGCAGAATTATATGCGTCTTTTGTTTAGAAAGGATATCGACAAGGCGTCGAGCCAACAGTTATTCCAGGCAGTTTCTTATGCAATAAAAGACATTGTAGTTGACGATTGGTTTGAAACACACAAACTCTATGAGGAAAAGGATGTCAAGACTGTTTATTATCTTTCCATGGAATTTTTGATGGGAAGAGCGTTGGGAAATATAATTATCAACCTGCGCAAAGACAAGATAGTCAGAGAAGTCCTTGACGAGCTGGGAGTTGATCTCAACTGGATTGAAGATCAGGAGCCGGACGCTGCATTGGGTAATGGAGGTCTTGGAAGACTTGCAGCTTGTTTCCTTGATTCATTGTCAACACTTGGATATCCTGCATATGGCTGCGGTATTAGATATAAATATGGTATGTTTATGCAGAAAATCAAGGATGGATACCAGATTGAGGCTCCGGACGATTGGCTAAAAGATGGCAATCCTTTCGAGATGAAGAGAGCGGAGTACTCTGTTGAAGTAAAATTCGGTGGATATGTGGCAGTTCACAGAGGGGAAGATGGGAGAGATCATTATGTACAGGAAAACTATCAATCAGTTCTCGCTGTGCCATATGACATTCCTATCGTAGGCTATGGCAATAGAATAGTTAACACCCTTAGAATATGGGATGCTGAGGCTATTGATAATTTCAATCTAGAGTCATTTGACAAGGGAGATTATCAGAAGGCTGTTGAGCAGCAGAACCTTGCCAGAACTATCTGTGAGGTCTTATATCCTAATGACAATCATGTTTCCGGAAAGGAATTGCGATTAAAGCAGCAGTACTTCTTCGTATCTGCAAGTGTTCAGCGTGCTATTTCCAAGTATATGGAGAAGCATGATGATATTCGCGGATTGCATGAGAAGGTATGCTTCCAGCTCAATGATACACATCCAACAGTAGCTATTCCTGAGCTCATGAGAATTCTTCTCGATGAGTATAACCTCGAATGGGATGAGGCTTGGAAAATCACCAACAAATGTTGTGCATATACCAATCATACAATTATGTCAGAGGCGCTTGAGAAGTGGCCAATTGACCTTTTCTCACGACTTCTGCCAAGAATCTATCAGATTACTGAGGAGATTAATAGAAGATTCCAGAATAAGATTGCCGAGATGTATCCTGGAAACTTTGAAAAGCAACAGAAGATGGCAATCATATATGACGGCCAGGTTAAGATGGCTCATCTCGCTATTGCCGCTGGTTTTTCCGTTAACGGTGTTGCGAGATTACATACAGAGATCCTCAAAAATCAGGAGTTGAAAGACTTCTATGAGATGATGCCAGAGAAGTTCAACAATAAGACCAATGGTATCACTCAGAGGCGCTTCCTTCTCCATGGAAATCCACTTCTCGCCAATTGGATCACTGAGAAAATAGGCGATGAATGGATTACTGATTTGAAGAAGATTAAGAAGATTAAGCCACTTATCGAAGACGAAAAAGCACAGAAGGAATTCATGAATATCAAGTATGAGAATAAGCTTCGTCTCGTTAACTACATCAGAGAGCACAATGGAATTGTAGTTGATCCTAATTCTATCTTTGATGTACAAGTAAAGAGATTGCATGAGTACAAGCGTCAGTTGTTAAATATTCTGCATGTTATGTATCTCTACAATAAGTTGAAAGCAGATCCAAGTATAGACATGGTTCCGAGAACATTTATCTTTGGAGCTAAGGCATCTGCCGGATACAAGAGAGCTAAAGCTATTATCAAGCTCATTAACAGTGTCGCAGATGTTGTAAATAATGACTCAGCTATTGGTGGCAAGATTAAAGTGGTATTTATCGAGAATTATCGCGTCAGCAATGCAGAGATTATCTTTGCGGCAGCAGATTTGTCAGAGCAGATAAGTACAGCAAGTAAGGAAGCATCAGGAACAGGAAACATGAAATTCATGATGAATGGTGCCCCTACTATCGGAACTATGGATGGTGCCAATGTGGAGATCGTCGAGGAAGTTGGAGAGGATAATGCATTTATCTTCGGACTTTCATCCCAGGAAGTAATTGACTTCGAGAATAATGGCAATTACAATCCGAGAGATATTTACTACAATGATGAAGAAATTCGCAGAGTAGTAGACCAGCTGGTAGATGGAACTTACGGCGAGGGAGATGAGTTTAGAGATATCTATACATCCTTACTCGATTCCAATGGATATGACCGAGCTGATATGTACTTTATTCTCAAGGATTTCAGGTCTTATGCTGAGGCTCAACAGAGAGTTGATAAAGCTTACAGAGACAGAACTTCATGGACAAAGATGGCTATGTTAAATGTAGCAAAGTGCGGAAAGTTCTCGTCTGATAGAACTATAGAAGAGTATGCCAAGGAGATTTGGCACTTAGAAAAGGTTAAACTCAAGAAGAGAAAACCTGTTATATAAGATGGTCTAAAAACAAGAAGTGACCAACCGACTCGAGACGTGGCGCACTCGCGCCAAAGTCTCTCGCTGGTTGGTCACTTCTTGTTTTTTATATACATTTAGTGCGGTCGTAAGACAATTTCTTGAGGTTTCGGGGAGTGGAATACGGATGAAAAGTCAATTTTTAAGAAATCATCCGTATACACGGGAAGAATTCTTGAGGCTCCGGAGAGGAAAATACGGATGAAAAAAGAAATTTTAAAAAATCATCCGTATATAATGGGAAACGCATATTGCTGGTCTTACTCCCCGTGGTCGTAAGACAATAAACGCATACTGCTGGTCTTACTCCCTGCGGTCGTAAGACATTAAGTGGTAAGAATTCTTGAGTCATGGAAACATTAAATACAGATGAAATTGAGAAGTTTGTGTTTGACGTATTTGGGGGAGAGTACGGCAAGATTTGAGAATTTTGAGAATTTTTCCGTACTTACCGGCAATTGAGAATTTTGCGTTCAGAGTTTTTTGGAGGAAGTACGGCTAGACTTCCTGATTTCGTATTTTTTTCCGTACTCGTCGTGGATTGAGAGGTTTTGTGTTTGACGTATTTGGGGGAGAGTACGGCAAAATTTGAAAACTTTGAGAATTTTGCCGTAATATCTTTAAAAAGGTCGTGACAAGCTTCAGTGCTTGATTTAAAAGTACGGCAAGATTTTTGGTTTCTCGAGATATTGCCGTACTGCCCCACTCCCGCGAAAAAGCGCCCCGCCCCCGCAAAAAAAGATTTTCAAGAAATCATCCGTATGTAGAGGAAACGCATACCGCTGGTCTTACAAGCAAAGCTTGCAAGACTAGCAATATGCGTTTCGATTATTGTCTTACAAGCAAAGCTTGTTAGACATTTATCTTTCATATATCTTTGGGACGAGGCTTGGATCATCGAGGGATTTGTAAGGGAGTGTACCATGTTCATCGAAGAATGCTTTCCACTCAGCCAATTTTCGACGCCTAGAAGCTATGTGCTCATCCACGTTATCTCTGGTTAAGAGAATTCCGAAGTCGGAATATTTACATGGTTCACCTGCCATGGTATCAATCATCAGGTCACCAACTTCTTTGTAGTAGTGCGATGGGTCGTAGTAATTGTAGTAGTTTAGGGCGATGTCGTTAAATGTATTGAAACACCATACTTTATCGCCGATTTCAACGACCTGTCTCAGGAAGTCATAGAAGCAATCGCTCTCGAAAGCTACCATCTGTCCTGCAAAAATTGATCCGAAGAAAATCTGTAATTCGACATTGTGTTTTTTGCACATTGACTTGATTCGCTTGAGAGAATCGACACATTGCTTGATTACATCTGATCTGTCTTTGATTCCTCGTTTGAAATCTTTATAGAACTTATCTACCTGTTTTTTCATCAGGAAGTCATAATACTTATCAGTTCCTTTGTTTTCGTTGAAAAACTTGTAATACTTGGTGAGATTTCGCTCGCCGGTTTCAAAACAAGGATATTTAGGATCTTTGTCCGTAATCTTTTCATATGAGAGTTTTAGATTCTTAAACAGGAAAGTAGCCATCTCTGCGATTTTGGACTCTCCTGTGAGGATTGCAGGCGTCTCAAAGACAGCTCCGCGGTACTCTCTGTCAAACTGCTTAATTTCTGTTGTTGAAATCTGCAGAAGAATCTTCTTGGCATTGGTATGTTCGCATATATACTTGGTATATGCTTCATAATCCTGAAAGTTTCCGGACATAACCCAGCAGTTGTAGTAGTTGTAACCATCGATTTTCTTAAGCTCCTCTGTTCTCAGAGCACCTGCTTTTGAACCACCGATTAGATACGCGTCGTACTTATCTGAGAAATGCTTGATATGCTGCGCTTTTAGCTCTCTGAGGTAGTCATCCTCATCTAGGGTATAGTTGTCACCACTTTGAGCTTTAAAGTAGCAATATGGGTCGATTACGACGTTTATACCCATAATAGCCACTAGAACAGCTAACATTATACATAAAAATGATATGCACCATCGTTTTGCGCTCATTATAATTCCTCCAATTATTGTTATTATTGTAAAATATTCCGCCTAGAATTGGAAATACAAGAATTGTACTACCTTGTCCATGTTGAGAATACAAATCGTCAATAGAACGGCTGCATACGCAAGGTACTTCCAATTTGTCTTGAATTTTGAACTCATCTTTTCTGTTGTTGGGAGGAACCAACAGATTCCAAGTCCCACGGCGGTAAGCGCCCAATTATCCCAATTCTCTACAACCAGCTTGGTAAGAGTTGACCAGTGAACAGTAGAGAAGTTGAACATGCCCTTGAACACTTTGTATGCATCAGAGAATGTGTTGGATACAAACAATACTCGGACTAAGATGGCGAAGAGGAATGTGAGTGGAAGTCCATACCAAACCTTGATATCAACGCCTTTTCTCTTTATCCAAGAGGAGAGACATACCAACGCTCCGTTGATAACGCCCCATGCCACGAATGTCCAACCTGCACCGTGCCAAAAACCTGATACAAAGAATGTAACCATAGTTGCAATGTAGTAATTGCGATATTTTACACCCCTGCGATAAACATTTCTAAATATATAAGCTCCAAGGAAGCGAGAGAGTGTCATATGCCATCTCTGCCAGTATTCTTGGAAATCCTTTGCTTTATATGGCGAATTAAAATTCTGTGGAATCTTAATATTGAACATCCAACCAAGACCGATGGCCATATCCGCATATCCTGACAGGTCGAAGTAGTAGGACACTGTATACTCAACTGAGTGGAACCAGGATTGGATCATTGGAAGGTTGTTGGTTATGTGATCAAAGAATGACTGGGCATCTGTTGTAAGCGGATCGGCTATGAGCATTTTCTTGGCACAGCCGATGGCAAAGATAAATATTCCTTTGGCCACATTGTCAAAAATGATTTTGTGATTATCTGTATTTTCAAACTGTGGAACCACCTCGGCGTGATGGATGATAGGTCCGACAATCAGCTGAGGGAAGAAGGTTATGAAAAGAAGATAATCCATAACATCATATGTCTTAGTCTCTCCGCGGAAGGAATCTACCAAGAATGCGATGAGCTGGAAGGTGAAGAATGAGATTCCGATTGGGAGAATTATATGCTGGAGTGGGAAGTGAGATCCCGTTACAAAGTTGACATTATTAATAAAGAAATCAGTGTACTTATAGTAACCCAGGAGACCGACGTTGGCCAAAACTCCAACTGCGAGAAGTAAACCGCGTTCGATGCGATGTTCCTTTCCCTGAAGCTTTGATAGTCCTGTTCCCACAACGTAGTTTCCTACCACGCTTCCAAGGAAGAATGGGAAGAAATCAGGGCTTCCCTGTGCATAGAAGAAGAAGGAAGCCAATACAAGCCATAACTTTGCCAGGGTAGTGTACTTAAATCTGTGTAGTACAAAGTAGCCAACAAAAGTTATTGGTAAAAATAGTAATATAAATTGATATGTTGAAAAAATCATGTCAGAAAAAACCTTTCTCTAAGTGTATTATAGCGGAATATTTCCATGTTTTTTGCATATTCCCGTTATAGGCTTTTTGTCAGCCAGCATGAGAATGTCGCTGTATAGCCTAGCTCTAGTCGCTTCCGGTTTGATGATTTCGTCAACATAACCGTGCATAGCTGCGATTCCAGGGTTCATGAATTTCTGGTTGTACTCAGCTATTTTATTATCGCGAAATGCTTTTTTCTCGGCAGGAGACATGTTCTTCATCTGCTTTCCATATAGGATGTCTGCAGCGCCTTCTGCTCCCATAACAGCGATTTCAGCGGTTGGCCACGCATAGACATAATCAGAGCGAAGATGCTTACTGCTCATGGCTATATAAGCGCCACCGTATGCTTTTCTCAATATTACATTGAGCTTGATTGTCGTTGCCTCAGAATATGCATAGAGAAGTTTTGCTCCGTGGCGAATAATTCCCTTATACTCTTGATCTTTGCCCGGCAGGAAGCCCGGTACATCTGTTAGAGTGATGATTGGAATGTTATAGGCGTCGCAGTAGCGTATCTGCCTTGCCGCCTTGTCACTGGAATCACAATCAAGAACTCCGGCCATATAATTTGGCTGATTTGCGATGATGCCGACAACGATACCATTGAGTCGCCCAAAGCCGACAACAACGCTTTTGGCGAATTCCTTTTGAACTTCGATAAATGTTCCGCTGTCGATAATTCCGTCAATGACCTTATGTATATCATAACTCTGAGTGTCCTTCTCAGGAATAACATGGGATAATTCCTCGACAAACTCTACATTATCTTGATAATGTGGCAAAGATGTGTTTTTTGGCACATGAATGTGATTTTCATTATAACATGGTGGAATAATGTCTATGAGACGGCGAACTTCTCTAAAACATTCCTTCTCATCCTTCATGTGGAAGTGAGCAACACCGCTGGTTGCCGCATGTACATTGGCTCCTCCGAGAGCATCTGCCGTGATATCCTCATTGGTAACGCTCTTGATAACCTTAGGTCCTGTTACAAACATCTGACTAATGTCATCGATAACGAAGATAAAGTCGGTGATTCCAGGGCTGTAGACTGCACCACCTGCGCAGTTTCCGGCAATAATGGAAATCTGAGGTATGTAACCCGATGCCATTGTGTTGTAGTAGAATATTTCACCGTAGCCTGAGAGGGCGTTAACTCCTTCTTGAATTCTCGCTCCGCCTGAGTCATTTATTCCGATAATTGGACATCTGCTTTCAATAGCCATCTTGATGGTGTTGGCAATCTTGAGGCCGTGCATCTTACCTAGGGTTCCACCAATCACAGTGAAGTCCTCCGAATAGATAAATACTTTCTGACCATTTATGGTTCCATAACCTGTAATGACGCCATCGTATGGAAATTGTCCTTTTTTAATATTAAAAGCATCTTCCAAATTTGATACGCTAGATCCGATTTCACGAAAAGAATCTTCATCAACAATATGGCAAATTCGCTCTAGGGCATGTAACTTGCCAAGTTTGTGCTGTTTTTCCATGTTATACATAGAAGTATCCATTGTTTTTCCTCCATTCATCAACTGAAATTTACACATATTTATATGTGATAATTCTAGAATTTTTCATAAAAACACAAATATACTATATCTCAAAATAAAAAAAGTGTCAATCATATGTAGTTAAAAAGTTGACTAAAATCCTCAAGAGTGATATAATCAGATGATTGAAAAAATGAAGGAGAAAGTTTAGAAAAATGTCAAGTATTTTAAAGAACTTCAACAAATATAGGTATTTGCTAGGGGAATTAGCAAAGAAAAATATCAAATTAAGATATAGAAGATCATACCTTGGAATCTTGTGGACACTGATTGAACCACTTTTGACCATGATTGTTTTGAGCATTGTTTTCGGAACATTGTTGGGAAGACACAATACCGACAAGGCCTTTGTGGGCGTACCATTTCCCGTATACGTCCTGACAGGTAGATTGCTGTATTCTTTCTTCTCATCGGCTACCAACAGTGCCATGAAGTCAATTCGTGCCAACGGAGCTATGATCAAGAAAGTATATGTGCCTAAGTATATGTATCCTATTTCAGGAATTATTTCAAACTTTATTATATTCCTGATTTCCTTGATTGTTCTTGTGGCGGTTATGGGATTCTTCTTAATACAGGGATCTTATAAAGCGAATATTAATCCATATATGCTCATGTCAGTATTTCCTCTGTTGAATCTGATGCTTTTTGCCACGGGAATAGGACTCATATTGGCGACATTGTGTGTATTCTTCAGAGATATTGAGTATTTGTGGAGCGTTATGCTGATGCTCATCATGTATTGTAGTGCGATTTTCTACTTCGCAAGCGGTATGAAGGGCGCTACTTTGAGACTCGTTAAGTTTAATCCTTTGTTTGGAATTATCGATAATTTCAGAAGATCGCTGTTTGGACAGCATATGGATTTCAATCTGGCTGTTTATACTTGGGGAGTCAGTGCCATAGCGGTAGTCATAGGAATTATTGTATTCTACAAGAAGCAAGATTCGTTTATTTTGAATATTTAGAAACTATAATTATGTGGAGAGGATTTTATTAGAAATGGCAAAGAATAAAACAGCTTTGAGAGTCAACAATGTGAGTATGAAGTTCAATCTCAGCTCTGAAAAAGTTGACAATATCAAAGAATATTTTATTAAAATGATAAAAAAAGAGCTTATGTACCAAGAATTTTGGGCATTGAAGAATATCGACTTTGAGGTAAAAAAAGGAGACAGAGTCGGAATTCTTGGACTCAACGGTGCCGGCAAAAGTACGCTTCTCAAAGTTATAGCAGGAGTGCTCAAACCGACAGAGGGAAGTGTGGAATGCTTTGGCAAGATAGCGCCGCTCTTGGAACTTGGAGCCGGGTTTGACCGCCAGTATACCGGTGCGGAGAATATTTTTCTATACGGTGCTGTGCTCGGTTACAGCAAGGATTTCATCAAAGAGAAGTATGATGATATCGTAGAATTCTCTGAGCTTGGAAAGTTTATTGACGTTCCCGTGAAGAATTATTCTTCAGGAATGAAAGCTAGACTTGGTTTCTCTATTGCCACTGTTGTGGAACCTGAGATTTTGATATTGGATGAGGTCCTCAGTGTTGGAGATAAGAAGTTCAGAAAAAAATGTGAAGCTCGAATCAAGAGTATGTTTGACAAGGGAGTTACAGTTCTCTTTGTGTCTCATTCCACCAGTCAGGTTTTGCGAATGTGTAACAAGGGAATTCTCTTGGAAAATGGTCAGCTGATTGCCCAGGGTGAGGCAGAGGAAATCGTCGATTTATACGATGAGAAATTGGGAATGGAAAGAGATGAGGGATGATGTCAAGATGGCACTATCCTAGATATATGTAATGGAGGTTATCATGAAAAAAGTTATTACATACGGAACATATGATTTATTACATGTGGGTCATATTAATCTGTTGAGAAGAGCAAAGGCTTTGGGAGATTACTTGATTGTAGTTGTATCAAGCGATGAGTTTAATGCGGGAAAAGGAAAAAAGGCATATCACTCTTTTGAGGACAGAAAGAAGATTTTAGAGGCTATCAAGTACGTGGATGAGGTTCTCCCTGAGTACACATGGGAGCAGAAGATAGATGATGTAGTTAATAATGATGTAGATGTCTTTGTAATGGGAGATGATTGGGAAGGAAAGTTTGACTTCCTCAAGGATTACTGTGAGGTTGTATATCTTCCAAGAACAGAGGGTATCTCTACAACAAAGATTAAGGATGATCTTGGTTTGGGAAATAACAAATGATTAAAGAAATAGGTTACAGACTATTTTCGATTTTTTACAAGATATTCACTGTCTTTCCGCAGGATCCTGAGAGTGTGTTTCTGATTGCAACACATGATAAGAGCGCTGAGGGCAATATTGGCATTGTTGCCAATAAGCTGGCGAGAGAGATGCCGGAATACAAGTGTACTTGGCTTACAAGAGACAACTCTTACAAGAATCCGATAGATTATTTCTTGAAAAAGCCATACAAACTGGCCAGGTCTAAGTATATATTTCTCGACAATGCGTTCCTGCCGCTTTCTTACTTTAAGGTGAGAAGAGGGACGAAAGTCGTGCAATTGTGGCATGGTACCGGGGCAATCAAGAAGTTTGGTCAGGATTATAATACGGGAAAACTTGGAGAACTCGAGAGAAGAGCCAATGAAAACATAACGCATTTAATTGTCGATTCCGAGAGTGTGGCGGTTGAGTACGCCGGAGCATTTGGCGTGGATGACGATAAAGTTATGAGAATCGGGCTTCCGAGGACAGATTATGTTTTGGATAAGGACATAATGAATAAGCTCAAAGCTCAGTTTTATGAGGCTTATGGAGAATTGAGACAAAGAAAAATAGTCCTATATGCCCCAACTTTTCGCGACAGTGAAGTTGATAATCCAAAAATAAATATGGATCTTCAGAGAATATCTGATTTACTTGGAGAAGAGGGAGTACTACTCTTGAGATTACACCCCTTTGTTGCAAAAAATATGCCTGATGAAGTGAAGGATAATCTGCCGGACAATGTGTATGACATGTCACTTTATCCAAGTGTAACAGGTTTGTTGAGCGTTGCAGATATATTGATTACCGATTATTCTTCGATTATATATGAATACGTGCTTTTGGAGAGACCAATTATATTTTATGCATATGACTTGGAAGAGTTCTCGAGCAATGGCAGAAGTTTTTACAGGGACTATGAGACTTTTGTTCCGGGGCCTATAGCACGTAATCAGGATGAGTTAGAAGACAATCTTAAGGTTTGTGACAACAGTAAGTCCAAGGAGTTTGTTCAAAGGGAAATTGAGCATTTGGATGGAAAATCCACGGATAGACTTTTTGATTTGATTTTTTCATGATTTTAGTTTATAATGGATATGTTTGTTGTCAAAGAAAAAAAACAATGGAGGACCGAAAGGTGAAGACAATAGTTAAGAGAAAATTAAGTTTGGTATTTTTGATATTGCAGTTATTGGTGACAGCTGGTTTGATTGCTGTTATTGTTAAAGTTGGATTTGTACCAATGAAGTATATAGCTCTCGTAATTGGAATCGGAGCATTTTTCTTTGTATATACGTTGTTTAGTCAGATGACTAACAAGAGTTATATAGTTGGACGTATACTGTGCGTTATGATGTGTGGTATTTACGTTTTTGGCGGATATTATTGTGTTAATACATATTCATCGATTGATACTGCTGCAGGAAAGTCTGTAAAGGTAGATAATATTTCTTGTATTGTATTAAAAGATGATAAGGCACAGAGTATCTATGATACCAAGGATTATATATTTGGTATCTTCTCAACTGCAGACAGAGCCAATACAGATAAGGCTTTGGATGAAGTAAAGGCGGCTATCGGAACAGAGCCTAAGACACAGGGCTTTGAGGATAATGATACTTTGGTTGATGCGTTATATGCCAAAGAAGTTAATGCTATTATCATTAATGAAGCCAGCAGACCTTTGATTGAAGAGTATTATAAGACCTTTTCCAAGGATACTCGTGTTTTGAATACTCACAAAGTTGAGACTGTTATCGAGGAAAAGGAAGTATTGGATGATATTACTCAGACACCATTTAATGTTTACTTGAGTGGTATCGATATTTATGGTGATATTAATACAACAAGTCGTAGTGATGTAAATGTTATCGCAACAGTAAATCCTATAACCAAAGAGATTCTGTTGACATCAACACCACGTGACTACTATGTGCCGCTGACTATTTCTAATGGAATACCTGATAAGCTTACACATGCCGGTATCCATGGTGTAGATTGCTCAATTGGTACTCTTGAGAAGTTGTATGATATTAAGATTGATTATTATGTGAGAGTTAACTTTACCAGTGTAAGAAAGATTGTTAATATCTTAGGTGGAGTTAAAGTATACTCAGACTTTGACTTTATGTCAGACTGGGGACCTAACGGAGCCGGAACACATTATTATTACAAAAAAGGTTATAATAAAGTTAATGGTAAAGAGGCATTGGCATTCTGTCGAGAGAGACATCACTTTGCCAATGGTGATTACCAGCGTGGACGAGATCATCAGCACATGATTGAGGCTGTGCTTAATAAAGCTATGTCACCAAAGGTATTGCCTAATTATGCTAAGCTTTTGAAAGCAGTATCTGAGAACTTCCAGACTAATATGAAGACTAAGGAGATTGCAGCTCTCTGTAAGATGCAGCTCAATGATATGTCTCAATGGAAGATTAAGTATGCCAATGCAAAGGGATCTGAGGCAAAGAGAACTACATATGCATATCAGTCAAGAAAGCTGTATGTATGTGTTCCTGATTATGATTCTGTCGCAAAAATTTCAAAGAAGATTAAGAAGCTTCTCAAGGCTAAGGAAGCTACTATGTCAAGTAAGAGTGTCGATCAGCAACCTATATCTGACACAACGGGTGGTACAGAATAAGAGATTTAAGGAGAGGTTCCGCCTAATGGTGGAATCTCTTTGTGCTTTGTGATAAATGCAACATGACCAATGAAAGGAAGATTGCAGATGAGAGTTATTCCATTTTCTCCTCCTGATATTACAGAAGAGGAAGAATTAGAAGTTGTTAATGCATTGAGATCTGGATGGATTACTACAGGACCTAGAACTAAGGAGTTGGAACGAGGTATCGCGGAGCTCTGTGGAACAAGTAGAGCAGTTTGCCTAAGTTCCGCCACATCATGTATGGAGATGACACTTAGAATCCTCGGAATCGGCGAGGGTGATGAGGTTATCACAACTGCTTATACATATACAGCTACAGCGAGCTCTATTTTCCATGCGGGAGCAACACCGGTATTGGTTGATACCATGCCCGGATCATATGAGATTGATTATGATGCAATAGCAGATAAAATTACAGAAAAGACCAAGGCGATTATGCCGGTAGATATTGCAGGTGTGCCTTGTGATTATGATAGACTTTATCACATAATAGAATCTAAGAGAAGCGAGTACAAGCCATCAGATAATGAATTTCAGAAGGCATTTACAAGAGTGATTATAATTGCTGACTGTGCTCACGGACTTGGTTCTACGAGAGATGGAATATCTACGGGAAGTCTCGCAGACTTTACATGTTTTTCATTCCATGCTGTAAAGAACTTCACAACAGCAGAGGGTGGAGCAGTGACATGGAGAGATATTCCGCTGATAGATTCGGAAGAAATATATAAAAAGTATATGCTTATTTCCCTTCACGGCCAGACCAAGGATGCTTTCGAGAAAAGTAAAGCGGGTAGTTGGGAATATGACATTGTAGACCTCGGATATAAGTGTAATATGACAGATATTCAAGCTGCAATAGGAAATGTTCAGCTAAGACGCTATCCGGGTTTGCTTGCCAAGAGAAAAGAGATAGTTGCAGCATATATGGCCGGGATTGATGAAATCAACAGTAAACTAAGTAGATATCAGATTAAGCCACTCATACATCAGACAGAGAACTATGATTCCAATTGCCACTTATTTTTGATGAATATCGAGGGTGCTGATATTGAGACCAGAAATGCCATAATCCAACAATTGTCGGAGAAGGGCGTATCGGCAAATGTTCATTACAAACCGTTGCCTTTGTTGACAGCTTATAAGAATAAAGGATATAGAATTGAAGAATATCCTAATGCGTACAATATGTATTCAAATGAAATTACATTGCC
Organism: Eubacterium xylanophilum ATCC 35991; assembly: GCF_000518685.1. Lineage (GTDB taxonomy): Bacteria > Bacillota > Clostridia > Lachnospirales > Lachnospiraceae > Eubacterium_F > Eubacterium_F xylanophilum. The sequence goes on from NZ_KI912470.1 coordinate 86,024, forward strand.
ACTTCATACTCTGTTGAGCGAGGAAGATGTTGAGTATATCCTAGATATTCTCGAGAGAGTTATGACCGGCTTGGAGTAATACTATGATAAGAAAATGGAACGATTTACCTTCATTTATGAGATGTGAGGAAGTCAAGCCTTATTATGATATTCTCGCCAAGAGAAAGGCGAGCCTTGTAATTAAACGTATATTTGACGTTTTTACTGCGTCTATTATGATGGTATTGGCATTTATCCCTATGGTAATTATAGCTATATGGATAAAAGTTGATTCCAAAGGTCCTGTATTTTATCGACAAAAGCGAGTAACTCAGTACGGAAGAGTTTTTCGCATACACAAGTTCAGAACAATGGTAAACAATGCAGACAAGATGGGGACGGCTGTTACTGTTGATAATGATGTGAGAATTACTTCTGTCGGAAGTAAGCTAAGAGGTATGCGATTAGATGAGTTGCCACAGCTTATTGATGTTTTGCAGGGAAATATGTCCTTTGTGGGAACGAGACCTGAGGCAGTTGAGTATGTCAAAAAATATGACAAGGAATACTATGCCACGTTGCTTCTTCCGGCCGGCATTACCAGTGAGGCCAGCATTCGCTACAAAGATGAGGATAAACTTCTGAGCGAGGCGGAAGATGCGGACAAAGTATATATGCAAGAAGTTTTGCCTGAGAAGATGAAATGGAACTTAAAGTCAGTGAAAAAGTTTAGCTTTTTTGGAGATATTTTGACTATGTTAAGAACGGTTACTGCTGTCTTAGGCTGAGGAGATAAATATGATTAATTGGCTTCAGGAGAAATACATTAGTTTGTTATCGCCTTGGATTCCGATTATGGGTAAGGTTAATTCTAAAATCAAATACAGATTATTAACTGCATGTTTTTTTGTAGACCTTGTATTGTTTTGCATTGTCAGATATGTGCTTCACAAGGAGAGTTATTTTTATAATACAATATGCGGTTTTATAATCATGTTCGCTATTGCTATTTTATCCCTTGATAGAAAGCTTGAGAAGAAGACATGGCGGAGATCTATATGTGTTTCTTGGTTTGGAATGTGTGCGCTTTTCACACTTTCAGATTTCCTAGTTACCAAGAAGGTATGTGGTCTCGGCCTTGTTTTGGCATTTGTCTTTACTATGGTATTCTTCGTATGGCAAAATAATTCACGCAAGGATTTGCTATGGAAATCCTTTAAGGATGCAGTTAAGATTGCATTTGTTATTATTGCAGTCTTGGCATTTCTCTTCAGACCATTTTTCGATGGAGGAAGATATGCCGCTATATTTACAAATCCCAATACATTTGGATTGTATATTTTTGTGGTTTTTGCAGTATATATGTCAGATCTCGATTGGAATGTTGAGATAGGAAAATGTACCAAGAGATGTATCGGAACGTATTTTATGCTGGCACTTTGCATATTTTACTTAATAGTTTCTCAGGCGAGAACGGCTTTGTTGGCTGTCATAGCTATATTCGCTGTATGGCTATATCTTAGGATTTCCAACGGGATTAAAGAGAAGAGACATAAGCATTATTTGAAGGCAATTGGCATGCTTGTTCTATTTTCAGTAGTATTGTTTCCTGTATTCTTTATCAGCGCTAAGAAAATTCCTTATTTGGTAGGTCATCCAATTATATTCCAGGAGGATGTACTTTATCTGAGCAATGGAGAGAAGATTGAGTCAGTGGGTGATAAGGTTATTAATGAGTCCGATAATATTGAGAGTGTTGATACTTTCCAGAAAAAAGAAGAACACATAAATGTTATTGATAGAATTATAAAGGGGATTATGAATAACGAGACCCTTAATAATATTTCTAGCGGAAGGCTGACTATTTATAAAGCATATATGTCAAAGCTCAATTTTAGTGGGCATAAGAGAATTACCATGAATATCAACGGTAAGAAGGTGTCGCATGCGCACAATAATTGGCTTCAATTTGCATATACATATGGAATTCTCAGCTTAGTTATGTATACTATTGTGACGTTACTTAGTTTTACGAGATCAATTTACTTTTATAAGACCAATAGGAGAAAGAATGCCACATATGCCTTCTTTATTCCGGCTATTTGCTGTGGATTTCTCATGGCGACACTGACAGAGGCATTGTTTTTGCCATTTGAATTGTTCCCGGCTTTTGCATATTGGTTTGCATTTGGAGATATTTTTGAGAAAAAAATAGAAGAAAAAAATACGGATGAGTTGATAGAAGGAAATCATTAGGAGGAAATATCGATGGAAAAAATTAGTGTGATTATCCCGGCTTACAATGTAGAAGCCTATATAAGGAGATGTCTGGATTCTGTTTTGGAGAATTCATATCCTAATCTTGAGGTAATTGTAATAGATGATGGCAGTGAAGATAGAACAGCAGAATTCATAGAAGAATACGTAGAAATGTATCCTGACAAAATTCGCTTTGTCAAACAAGCCAATAAGGGTCTTGCGGCCACAAGAAATGTCGGCATGAAATTGGCAACAGGAGACTATATTGCCTTTGTCGACAGCGATGATTTTGTGGAAAAGACCATGTATGAAAAACTCATAAAAGAAGCCAAGGAAAAGGACTGTGATTTGGTCACATGTGGCTTTTATCAGTGTTATGAGGATACCGGTGAGATCGTGGCTTACCAGAGTGGATTTAAGGGTGAATTTGATCAGAGCATTTTCGAAAATCCTCATCTTCTCAGAATAAATTCTCCTCATGCAGTTAATAAATTATACAGAAGAGATTTGGTTGAGAAGGCTGATTTTTCTTTCCCTGAGGGAATAATTTTTGAAGATCTATGCAGTGTATTTCCTCTGTTTGCCAAGGCTGAGAAAGTAGGGCGAGTACATGAGCCACTGTATTATTATATCAGAAACAGAGCTAATGGAATATTGGCAACCTACAATGAAAAACACGGTCAAATCGTAGATTCGTTGGGAATCTTGGTAGAAAAATTCAAGGAAATGGGATGTTTTGATCAGTTTGAAGATACCCTGAGATACTTCTCAATTAGGCATATTTATGCTAGATTTGATGACATGGATAAGTATAATAGTGACGAATTCAGGGCTGATTTTGAGAAGCGCGCTTTTGGATTTTTGGACCAGTGGTTTCCCGGTTGGCGAGACAGCCAGGAGTTTTCAGAACTTCGCAATCCTGAGGAAGATGCAGAAGCTGAAGAGGATACAGCTTCTGACAGTGAATCAGAGAATGTAGAGAAGGAAGCTCCTAAGGTACCCAAAAATAAGAAAAAAAGATCTGAAATATTTGAGGAATATGTACTGAATCAGGAGATAAAGCCTAATTCATATTTGATTGAGTGTTTCCACGGTCATGACTTCTGCGGTCAGGGGTATAATATTGCAGTTGGCCTGGCTGAAAAACCGGGGAATAAGGTGTTTGTATCTGCTGCAAATGATGCAAAGTTAGCTAGATTCAAAGAAAAATATTCCGATAAAATCTATGAGAATATAGAATTTATCAACGTGACTCAAGACGAGTATCTAGAGGCTCTTGCCACATGTGAATATGTATTTAATAATGTGGGATTTCACGCTTTTTACAGAAAAAGAGATGGTCAGAAGTTTATCTTTACGGATTTTTTGCCCGGTTCAAAAGTAGGACTTGCTGATAGGTTGCATATTGCAGATATGCAGGCAAGGCAGATGTCAATGGCTCTTGCGGATGCAATTCCTTATCCCGCTGAAGTAAAGGATAGTTTTGAGAAAAAACTCCAAATGTTCTGCATGGATAAGTTGTGTCGAAAAAAGGGGCTGTTTGTTCCGTTTGAAACACTGTATCCACGAGTTTGTCAAGACCTTGATATGTCAAAAAACAACATAAAATATGTATATTATTGTCCTAAGAATATAGTGTATGATGGAGTTAAGGATAAGAAGTACTACTTGTTTCTCAGTCGTCTTAAAAAGAGACTTAATGAGTTAGATGAGTTAATTGGTGATGATACCAAGGTGGTTGTTGAGTTTCCAAGATTGGTTCGAAGAAGATTTAAGAACAATGAGTGGAAGCATATAATATTTGCAAATGATGAGTATCAGGGAGTTTATGTCTCAAGCCAATATGACGCGATAATCACAGAATGTGAAGCTGAGGCAGATTTGTTGCAGAGCCTCGGGAAAAGGGTATTATTCTCAGAGGAACTCACTCCTGAGGTTATGGCTGAGTGGATAGGAAAAAATGCCGGATCATGCGTTGATGGTGATGGCAAGGTGGTGGATGTTTTTGCATCAATGAAGATAAAGGCCAAGAAGAATCCTAGGATTCGCCATGACATTATATATATCGATGCTTACGAGCATAAGAAGGATTTGGATGAATTCATGAGTGGATATAATCTCAAGAAGACTATTTTCATGATTGAAAAGAGCAAATTGAATGAGTCCATGTCGGCATGGCTAAGTCGATACTACGGCGAGATTATGCTCCTTGTGATTATTCGAAATGCAGTTATTAGCCCTGAAGAGGAGGAGCTTTTGGAGAAAAAGAAGGTCACAAAAGGTCAGATCAGGCGAAGTAGAGATAGGGAGAGATATCTTGGATATAAATCTCTAAAAGGATGTTGATTTAGAAATTGCAAAATTAAAGCCCAGGTGATATGATTCTTATTCTTAGAATTCATAATCCTGGGCTATTTTAATTGGAAACAATCAGTACTCAAATTCGTACCTTTCATAGGCGTTAATTATGGTCGTATTTTCGTTATATTGATATATTCTCGGCTGCTTATGGTTATATGATAGGTGCATATGACCGTGAATGAAGTACTTGGGTTTTGCGCGGTCAAGCATCTTGGTAAACACCTTGAAGCCTCGATGCGAGAGGTTGTCGGCATCGTTGATTCCATATGCAGGAGCATGGGATACCAGTATGTCAAAACCCTTGTGAAATGCAATCGTGGGCGCTAATGCGAGAACTCGCCTTCGCATTTGTCGTTCAGAATATTGCTTGGTTCCATAATTATATAGCATGGAGCCGCCGAGACCGACGATTCGAATTCCCTCGTGTATATACATATCTCCGTCGATACAGATACAACCTTCAGGTGGTTTTTGGTCATAGCTTTCATCATGATTGCCATGTACGTACAATACAGGTGCTTTTGTATATGTTGCAATAAATGACAGGTACTCAGCTTTCAAATCACCGCATGATATTACCAAGTCCAAGTCCTTTAGTTTCCCATCTTCGTAAAAATCCCATAAATATCTTGATTCAACGTCTGATAGTGCAAGTATCTTCATAGTGTTTATCCTTTTCCTTTCATGCTGTTACAGTATTGTTGATGCAGATTGGTCGGTAAGTGTTTTATCAATTCCTCGCAATTCTACGATTGGCTTGGCCTCGTCTGTCAACTCATCCAGGGTTGGAATTCGACCGATGACATTGTCGACAAGCCAGTTCATAGTAATAATCTTCTCCGGTGGGAGAATGTCAGTTTTAGACACTCGAAGTTTGCCTTTTTGGTCATGTATAGGGCCGGAAAACGGGTTAAATATTCCGTCTTTGATGGCGTTTTTAATCATCTTGACAAGCTTCAGATTCTCCGGAAGGATATTCTGAGAATAGATAATATCAATTGCATCAGATGAAAGTCCCCAATAATAGTTCATCGCTTTATATTCGCCGGCAGCATGCTCTGTTTGTAGGGTACCCTCTATGATATTGCTCACCAGTTTTTCATAGAAAACGCCCCAATTACAAATAGACATGGCTATGTTAGACTTCACTCCATCGTGGATGGAGTAGAGTCCATAGTCTTTGCCGCTGTCATATGGTGCAATCATATCCTGTGTTGAGATATAATTGATATTTTCTTTCTCGAATAGTTTGGAAGGATTGTAGTCCTTGGCCGTGGACCATTCAAGGTAAACTTTTGCATATGGATTGGCCATCTTTGCCCCGATTGCAAAGGCATTGATGTTAGCTGTCATACCATTGATTGGATAGTCAGCAATATAGCCAATTTTGTCATTTTCGCAGGTCATACCTGCAATCATACCAGTCAGAAGTTTGCTTTCATACAGTCTTGGATAGTATGTCATAACCGTGTTGTGACTAGCCATAGGAGAGCAGTTTAGAATCCTAACTTGAGGATAAGATGCTGCAATCTTAATGCTTGATTTAATGAGCTGTGGAGTAACTGTAAAGATGATATCATACTTTTCTTTGCAGAGTTTTCTGAGAAGCTTCTCTGCTTGTGAATCAGTATTTTCAACCACAAAACTCTCAGTTTCAATGGCATAGTCCATAACTTCGTTGAGGTGGAGCCTGCCGAGTTCGTGAGCGTAGATCCAATCTGACACTTTGGGCTCTCTGTCGTAGACAAATGCGACTTTTTTCTTGGCGTGAGAAATAATCTTTTTGAACATATTTTTTACAAATTTTTTCTCATCACTTGGATCCATGACTATTTCGACTGAGTGGGACTCACCCAACAGAACGATTTCCGGCCATATCTTTTCAAGCTGCTTTTTGATATCTGCTGGTAGTTTGTCCTTGACCTTTTTGTAAGGATAAACAGATATGTAGAAGAGCAGGGCGTCGCCGACTGTGATAGTCAGCTTGTTGCCGCCGCACTCGTTGTATGCGAGCGTGAAGTTGTTGTAAAATGATGAAAAATCAATCTTTTTGTCATCATTCCAATCCTCGGCGCTTGTTACGCCTAGGCTGCTGAGCAGAGAGGGAAAACTACCCAACTTGCTCATCTGAATAAAGTTAACCTTTGTTATCTCATAGAAATCCATATACTCATAATAGATTTGAACATCGATATCATGAGTTTTTTTGGGGATTTTCCTTGTAACATCGGCGAATATAGTTGGACAATCCATATACTTGAGGACACTTACTCGCTTGTTTCCTTCGAGTACATAGTATTTTCCCATATATTCATATACTTTGACTGCATCATGTATACCCTCGGATATCTGAGCGTCATGAAGCTTGGACCATTTCATAGCGAACTCACTGTTGTAATCTAACAGTGGCATAAAGTTGGATGCAAATGCATTGGTGCGCCCGGCTGTACATGTTCCTATGACCTGATCCAAAGGAATATCCATAGTTCCAAGGTATACTTCACCTTCAGTCACAGTTCTAGACAAAATGTCATCCAAAACCGGGAGGTAAGGGTAGTGTCCCTTGGCAGTTCTTCTTCTAAACATATATCGCCCTTCTTGCAGGGCGTTCATATAATCTTCGTATGCCATAAATCTCCTCGTGCGGTCCGTTGTCGGACTATTTTCAAAAACAAACGTTAGTCCGTTTGATTTACGTGTTTCTATTCAAGTTTATTGTATTATATTGCTTGAGTATTGTCAAAGTAAATACTTGCCTTTTTTTGGTATTTGGAGTATAGTTAAATTGAGAAAAGTTTGTGGATTTTTGGAAATTCACTGAAATGGAGGTAAAAAATGCTGAAGTTTGCTGGGAAAAAGGTGGTTTTAGCATCTGCGTCACCTAGACGCCAAGAATTACTAAAAAATATTGTAAAGGATTATGAGACGTTCAACACGGAGTGTGATGAATATGTAGCTAGCTCGGAACCTGAGGAAATCACTTCGATTCTCTCAAAGAGAAAAGCTATGGCAGTTATTGATGCAGAGCACATCAAGGATTCGATTGTTATTGGAGCAGATACGGTTGTCTGCCTTGATTATGATATTCTAATAAAGCCAAGTAATGAAGAAGAAGCTTATGATATGCTCGAGAGGCTCAATGGAAGAGGTCACGAAGTTGTATCGGGTGTTACGATATTGGTAACAGATGAGCATGGAAAGGTTGTATATGAATCAACTTTCTCAGAGAGTACCAATGTTGAAGTGGCTCCAATGAATGACGAGGAAATTAATGAGTATATTGCTACAGGTGAACCAATGGACAAGTGCGGTGCTTACGGAATTCAGGGCGAGTTTTCGAAGTATGTTACTGAGATAATGGGAGATTATTATAATGTCATGGGATTGCCCGTGGCTAGGCTCTACAAAGAGTTGAAGCTGTTGGATGAAATAAGTACAATATAATTCAAAAAAAATATAAAAAATATGTAATTTTACTAGAAGTATAGCACAGAATATGGTATAATATTCTACAGAATTAGTTTGAGTAAACCGAACAGCAAAAACTAACGACAAGGAAGGTAAGGATTAAATGAAGCGAATTTTATGTTTTGGAGATTCTAATACAGATGGTTACTCACCGGACGGTGGAAGATATGACGACGACGTGCGTTGGCCTGGAGTATTAGGTGCGTTATTGGGTGAAAGATTTGAAGTAGTCGTAGATGCTAAAAATGGCAGAACGATTGCCTTTGATGATCCATATGCAGAAGAGAATTGCAATGGTATGAATGATATTGTTGAGAGCATTAAGGCCAATGAACCACTTGATATGATTATTATCATGCTTGGAACAAACGACCTCAAGATGCATTTCAACGCTACTCCTTCTATTGTTGCAGAAAAACTCAAAGAAATGTGTGATGTCGTCAAAGAGAATAGTGATGCTAAAATTTTGCTTATGAGTCCTGCACTTTTGGGCGATCAGATTGAGTATTCAAAATACCATTTGGAGTTTGGTAGAGAACAGGTTGATTACTCTTTCGATATGGGACCACAGATTCAGAAAGTTGCAAAGGAAGTGGGAGCGGATTACTTGGATGTTTCGCTTGTTGCTGAATTCAGTAGCAGTGATTGCTTACACTTTACGTCAGAGGCCCATCAAAGTGTCGGAAAAGCTGTTAATGACGTGGTTATGAAAGCTTTTGAAGCAGAGCTCAAGGCCGAGGAAGAAGAGGCTAGACGCAAAGCTGAGGAAGAAGAAGCCAGACGTAAAGCTGAAGAAGAAGCCAGACGTAAGGCTGAGGAAGAAGAAGCTAGACGTAAGGCTGAGGAAGAAGCCAGACGTAAGGCTGAGGAAGAAGAAGCTAGACGTAAGGCTGAGGAAGAAGAAGCCAGACGCAAGGCTGAGGAAGAAGAAGCCAGACGTAAAGCTGAGGAAGAAGAGGCTAGACGTAAGGCTGAGGAAGAAGAAGCTAGACGTAAGGCCGAAGAAGAAGAGGCTAGACGCAAGGCTGAGGAGGAAGAAGAAGCCAGACGTAAGGCCGAGGAAGAAGAGGCTAGACGTAAGGCTGAAGAGGAAGAAGCTGCTAATGAGGATGACACTCCAGAGTTTAAGTTAAACCTCGAAGATGAAGAATTATTCAAGAGCAAAGAAAGTGATTTTGTTATCGATAAGGCTGAGGATTTCTCAGATGATGATGATACACTTATTGCGGGTAACATTAGATTTGACGATGATTTTGATGATTTCCCAACAGTTGCAAGTGGTGAGGAATTAGCAGATTTCCACGCAGATGATAGTACTGAAGAAGAAGTGAGAAAGAAAGTTGATGCTATTCTCAAGAAAGCTGAGGAGGAAGTTGCTAAGGAAGAGCAGAAAGAGGATATTATTCTCAAGGGCGAGATTACCACTGTGGATGGAATTTCTTCAGAAGAGGCAGTGGGACCAACAGAAGATGTATTCGGAAGTACTCTTGGAAGCTTGTCAGGTGGACTTGATGATGAGGAAGAGGAAAACTTTGGTACATTGACTGCAGGTGTTGACGAAAAAGACAGCGGCGAAGAGGACGGCATGTTCGGTAGTCACTCAAGCGGTGTTTCTGGACAGCAGGAGAGAATGTTGTCTAAGAAGCTGTACAAGGATACAGATCCTTCACTTATAGCTGCACGTGGTAATGCACGTAGATTGATGCAGATGTATGATCGTATAGATAGTGAGAATCTGGATTCACAGAGAGACGCTTTAAGAAAATTGTTTAAGTCAATTGGAAGCGAAGCTAAGATTGATGCACCATTTAGATGTGATTATGGTAATAATATCACAATTGGTGACAATTTCTGCGCAGGATTTAATTGTGTGATTCTTGACACAGCGGAGATTAAGATTGGAAACAATGTTACATTTGGTCCGGGTGTTCAAGTTTATGCAAGTAAATTGCCAATTGATGCCAATGTAAGAAACAAAGGATACGCTTGCTCAGATGGAGTTACAATTGGTGACGACGTATGGGTAGGAGGTAATGTAACTATCATGCCTGGTGTTACAATCGGAAACAATGTTGTTATCGGTGCTGGTTCTGTTGTAACAAAGGATATCCCGGATGGCGTTGTAGCATATGGCAATCCATGTACTGTTCAGCGCGACATCGATGAGGAAGATAAGAAGTTCTGGGATGAGAAAATGATTGAATTGTAATTTATATTACGATGATATAGTGATAGGCGTCTTCTTGAAGGCGCCTATTAAAAATTTATGACCAAATGAATAGGAGGAAACAATGGACGTAAAAATAAGTGATGCAATTAAGTATGTTGGGGTAGATGATACAACTATCGATTTGTTTGAAAGCCAGTATGTTGTGCCGGAGGGAATATCATATAACTCTTATGTTATTCTCGATGACAAAATTACAATCATGGATACGGTTGATGCCAGAGCTACAGATGAGTGGATAGAAAATGTGAAGAAGGTTCTCGGGGACAAGACACCGGAGTATCTCGTGGTATCTCATATGGAGCCGGATCATGCTGCAAATATTGAAGTATTGGCAAAGATGTATCCAGATATGAAGATTGTTGGAAATGCCAAGACTTTTGTATTTATGAGTCAATTCTTTGAGTTTGATTTTGAGGATAGAAAAGTGGTTGTTGCTGAGGGTGATGTTCTCGATCTCGGTGCGCATAAGCTTCAATTTATCATGGCACCTATGGTTCACTGGCCAGAGGTTATGATGACCTATGAGCAGACGGAGAAGGTTCTGTTTGCTGCTGATGGATTTGGAAAATTTGGTGCTCTTTCTCTCACTGCTCATGAGGATGACTGGGCTTGCGAGGCGAGAAGATACTACTTCAATATTGTTGGAAAATATGGAATGCAGGTGCAAGCGGTATTAAAGAAAGCTGCAACACTTGACATACAGAAGATTTGTCCTTTGCATGGACCTGTACTCGATGAGAATCTTGGATATTATATCAATCTTTATGACACATGGAGTAGTTATAAGCCAGAGGATAAAGGTATATTGGTTGCATATGCTTCAATACATGGAAATACGGCTAAGGCCGCAGAGGAACTTGCTAAGATGTTAGAGGAAAAAGGTGCACCAAAAGTAGTTCTCAGCGATGTGTGTCGAGATGATGTAGCTGAAGTGATTGAGGATGCGTTTAGATATGACAAGATGATTGTGGCGGCTTCATCATATGATGCTGGACTATTTCCACCTATGGAAGAATTTTTACATCATTTGAAGAGCAAAGCGTATCAGAATAGAGTTGTGGGAATTGTTGAAAATGGTTCATGGGCGCCTTCTGCTGCAAGAACCATGAAGTCAATTTTTGATGGAATGAAAAATTTAACAATTATTGATGATGTAGTTACAATTAAGTCAACATTGAAGGATGACTCCAGGGCAGCGCTTGAGAAGCTTGCAGATGATATTATAAAGACTAATATCTAATTAGAAAAATTGTATTACAAGCAGTATACATAAAAAAAGCTTTCCGCATTTTGTGGAAAGCTTTTTTGGGGAATCGCATATTGCTGGTCTTACTCCCTGCGGTCGTAAGACAATTATTGGAATCGTTTTTATAAAAGCGAATATCCAAAACTGTTCACTATAGCATCTAGCTTTTTGCCTGCATGGCAGAGAGGGCATTCTGTCTGGCTGAATGACTTATAGTCATCAAAATCCGCTGTGCTAAATATGTGATTGATTTTATGTCCGTCAATCTCATCAGCAGCGGAGAAAATCGCTGAAATACCCTGGATAATACCGCCGTAGTACTCGATGCACTGCAAGCTCTGAGAAATAGTCTTACCTGTTGTTGCAGAAGCGAGGAGTAACAGAATATTTTTGTTCCTTACCATCGGCTGAATATTATCTCTAAACATCATCTGTCCGCTAGAGTTGAACTCGGGTTCGATAACATAGATACTCTGATGCATATTCATGGACATTACGCCAGCTTCGGTTAGCTTTTCTGCGAGGAAAGCACCGATAACATAGCAGCCGTCCATACATATTACTGTATCGATTGGCTTGTTGTACTGATAATCCTTGGCCATTGTCTTTGCAACTTCGTAAGATTCTCGCTGACCGGATTTTAATCTCGTCATATCCATATAATAATTGATATGTGAGTGTGTTGTTGCAAAGTGTCCGGGCATAACCTTAAGGATAATCTTTGAATTGTGTTTAGATGGTATCTTGATTTCGTTTTCTAGCATTTTTGTACCTCCTTGTGGTTGTATATTAATAAGTTCTCATATAATATTCGCAATTCAAACTATGTATGAAACATCGTGATTACAGGGATTAAAGGAGTATATGATAAAAATATATTTTTGTATTACCTTGCAGAAGTATTATCTATTTCATCCTCTGATTCCTGTGAATCAATAGAGTCAGTTTCTTCGGAGTCGTCTTCCTTTATTTTCGGTGGCATAGATAAATATGCCAAGATAAATAGGAGGATTGACATGACAATTGGCGCGGCATATATGCCATTTTTTATAGTATCGCTGATTTGAACTCTTGGATTTTGGAAATATACAAAAATAGCAATATAGATGCCAAATATGATTGTTCCAAGAACGATTCCTAGAATCCTTCCTATGTTCTTGCCTTTGAACCAGGCTTTTAGCAGGCAATATACAACTGTATATGCGAGTGCTCCATCGATGATGGCGAATAGTAACCAGCCAATTGGAATTCCCATGATAGCTCCTTTTCATACGTTAAATCACATATATACTAGTGTTAAATTACACATAATATTATACTACAACTATAGTATGTTTGGCAACAAGAAAATGATATGCATAAAATATGTACTTTTTTTAAAAAGAATGGTCAGTTATATTGACATTTTTCTTGCTTTATGGTATTTTTAATAGGTATGCAGGAATGGCGGAATTGGCAGACGCGCACGGTTCAGGTCCGTGTGGTAGCAATACCATGAGGGTTCAAGTCCCTTTTCCTGCATCCTTTTATCTAAAAGGAAATATAGACTATGATTTATGGAGGAAGTCATGAACAGTTCAAAGAAATTGGCAAAAAATGATGGTGTGGGAAAAGACACTAATGATGTTGTAGAAATCGGAGGATTAGGAGAACTTAACAAGTATAAGGTTCTGGGGATTATCGGAATACTCGTGATTCTAGTTTTAGGTGTAGGTATTTGTTACATGCAGTTGAGACCTCGTGCAATCCTCGAAGTGACAAGAACAGATGGAACAAACAAGGCAAGTGAAACTGTATATCTCAAAGATGCTATGTACAACATAGCTAGCGTTGAGAACCAGTATAATGCATATAGCAGCATTTATCAGCAGCTTTATGGCTCAACTTATTGGGAAATGGAAGATGCCGATGGTAAGGGTCGTGATGGCTCTAGTGCAGCAAAGAAGCAGATTATGGATACAATTAAGCAGGAGACTGTTCTCTCAATGGAAGCTAAGGCGCTTGGATATAGCCTTACTGATGCAGAGAAGAAACCTCTTCAGGATCAGGCCAAGAAATTCGTAGATGGTTTGACAGACAGCCAGAAAAAGCTTGATGGGCTTGATACTAAGACAATTGAGAAAGTTTTGGAGAGAAGTGCTCTTGCTGATAAGTATCGTAACATCATCCTTTCCGAGAGCGGTTTCAAGGAGGATGAGGTAAAGGCCACAGTTGACAAGAAGGAATTCCGTCAGTATGATCTTCAGTATTATATGATTAGCAATACAAAAGATGATAAGGATGTAGATAAGGCAACTAAGGCTAAGAACTTTAAGGCAATGCAGGAGCTCAAGAAGAAGGCTGAAAAGACAAAGGACTTCTCTAAGCTTGTATTGGCAACAACAGGCGCTGGTGCAGTAAGTGCAAGTGCTATCAGCGGTGACAGTGTGTCTGCAGAGGAGAGCGGAATTAATGCAATGAAGACAGAAAAGATTATTGCAAAAGATATCAATGAATCTTCATTCCTTGACAAGAAGACGAGAAAACAGCTTATCAAGATGAAGAAGGGCGAGATCTCAGATGTTATCGAGGGAAGTGATGGATATTACTTGGTTCGCATGGACAATGATAATAGCACAGAGGCATATGATCAGGAGTGCGAGTCAGTGGTAAATGAAGAGAAAGATAATAAAGTTAAAGCAAAGCTCAAAGAGATATTGCCTAAGTATCAGATTGAAGTTCAGGCATATTGGAAGAAGCGTGTAAATATCGGTTATATGACAAGTGATGGCGCTGTACAATAGTGAGCGCTTGCAAGTTTAAGAAAAGGAGAAGCGAGCATGGCTAATGTTAAGAGAATTTATGTAGAGAAAAAGGATTCCTATGCAGTTGCTGCAAAGGATTTACATAATGAGATTAAGGAATATCTTGGAATTACAGGTATTGACAAGGTAAGAGTACTCATTAGATATGACATTGAGCGCGTTACTGATGAAACATATAAGAAATCACTTTCTACAGTTTTTTCAGAACCACCGGTGGATTTTCTTTATGAGAATGATTTTGACAAAGATGCAGATGATTTGATATTTTCCGTGGAGTATCTTCCCGGTCAGTTTGATCAGAGAGCAGATTCTGCAGAGCAGTGTGTGAAGCTTCTCAATGAGAAAGAAGAGCCTATCATTCACTCAGCAACAACCTATGTGTTGCATGGACATATTACAGATGAAGAGTTTTCAAAGATTAAGGAGTATTGTATCAACCCAGTCGATTCAAGAGAGACTGATGAGACGGTACCTGAGACTTTGGTTACTCAGTTTGATGAGCCGGAAGATGTAATCATATTTGACGGATTCAAGGATATGGAAGAGAGTAAGCTGAAGGAGCTATATGATTCTCTTGGACTTGCAATGACATTCAAGGATTTCCTACATATTCAGAAATATTTTAAGGGAGAAGAGGACCGCGATCCAAGTATGACAGAGATTCGCGTTCTCGATACATATTGGTCAGACCATTGTCGCCATACAACATTTTTGACAGAATTAAAGAATGTTAATATTGAGGGCGGCGATTACGTTGAGCCTATTAAGAAGACTTTTGATGAGTATAAAGCTCAGCATGAGGAATTATATAAAGGTAAGGATGGCAAGTTCGTATCACTTATGGACATTGCACTTCTCGCAATGAAAAAGCTTCGTAAAGAGGGCAAGTTGGAGGATATGGAAGTATCTGATGAAATCAATGCTTGTTCAATCGTAGTTCCTGTAGAAATCGATTATGAAGATGGCAAAGGCCCTGTAACAGAAGAGTGGCTTGTGTTCTTTAAGAATGAGACACACAATCATCCTACAGAGATTGAGCCATTTGGTGGAGCTGCCACATGTTTAGGTGGAGCTATCAGAGACCCATTGTCAGGTCGTGGATACGTATATCAGGCCATGCGTGTTACCGGCGCTGCAGATCCAACAAAGCCACTGTCTGAGACTCTCACAGGTAAGCTTGCGCAGAGAAAGATCGTAACAGGTGCTGCAAGTGGTTATAGTTCATATGGTAACCAGATTGGTCTTGCTACAGGATTGGTTGATGAGATTTATCATCCAAATTACGTTGCCAAGAGAATGGAGATTGGTGCTGTTATGGGAGCTGCACCAAGAAGAAATGTAATTAGAGAGAATTCAGATCCAGATGATGTTATCATCCTTCTCGGCGGAAGAACAGGTCGTGATGGATGTGGTGGAGCAACAGGTTCTTCTAAAGCACACAACACAGAGTCTATTGACACATGTGGTGCAGAGGTTCAGAAGGGAAATGCTCCTACAGAGAGAAAGATTCAGAGACTCTTCAGAAGAGAAGAGGTTAGTAAGATTATAAAGAAATGTAATGACTTTGGTGCTGGTGGAGTTTCAGTTGCTATCGGTGAATTGGCTGATGGTTTGACTGTTGACCTAGATAAGGTACCTAAGAAGTATGCTGGTCTTGACGGAACAGAGTTGGCTATTTCTGAGTCACAGGAGAGAATGGCTATCGTCGTTGATCCAAGTGATGTAGATAAGATGCTTGGATTTGCTGAAGAGGAGAATCTCGAGGCCGTTCCGGTTGCAGTTGTAACAGAAGATCCTCGCTTGATCCTCAAGTGGAGAGGCAAGGAGATAGTTAATATTTCAAGGGCATTTCTTGATACCAACGGAGCTCATCAGGAAACAGATGTTGTTGTAAAGACTCCATCTAAAGCTGATAATTATATTAATAGAGATATTAAAGTTGATGGATTTAAGAGTGCTTTCCTCAGTAAGATTGCAGAACTCAATGCTTGTTCGAAAAAAGGTTTGGTAGAGATGTTTGATAGCTCTATCGGAGCAGGAACAGTTGATATGCCATATGGTGGTAAATATCAGTTGACACCAATTCAGACCATGATTGCTAAGCTTCCTGTAATCAAGGGAAAGACAGATGTTGTAACTATGATGAGTTACGGCATGGATCCATATCTAATGAGCTGGAGCCCATACCACGGTTCACAGTATGCTATTCTTTCATCAGTTGCAAAGATTGTTGCAGCCGGTGGTGATTTTAAGAAGATTAGATTTACTTTCCAGGAGTACTTCAAGAGAATGACAAGTGATCCGGAGCGTTGGGGAGAGCCGATGGCTGCATTGCTTGGTGCATATGATGCTCAGGTTAAGTTAGGGCTTCCATCAATTGGTGGAAAGGACAGTATGTCCGGAACATTTAATGATATTGATGTTCCACCAACATTGTGTTCATTCGCTGTAGATGTGGCTAAGCTTTCAGATGTTATTACCAATGAGTTCAAGGCTGCCGGTCATAGAATTGTTAAGTTCACAATAGCTAAGGATCAGTATGATTTACCGGAATTTGACAAGATTATGGAGCAGTATGACAAGATTCATAAGCTTATTCTTGATGGTGTTATCAAGTCTGCATATGCCCTCGATGGAAATGGTGTGGCAGATGCAGTTGCTAAGATGGCATTTGGTAATAAGATTGGTGCCAAGTTCTGCAAGCACAAAGATTTGGAATATTTCTTCAAGCCTGCGTATGGCGAAATCATTGCAGAGATAGAAGAAGAAGACTTAGCTAAGCTTGATGAAATCGGTGTTGAATATGATAGAATTGGTAAGACACTCGATGAGGCTAAGTTTGAGTGTAGAGATGAAGAAGTATCTATGGAAGAGGCCTTGAAGGCTTGGACCGGAACACTTGAGAAAGTATTCCCAACTCGATCAGGAGTTGAGCAAACCAAGATTGAGACAGGACTCTATGATACAAAAGATATATATGTATGTAAGAATAAAGTTGCAAAACCTAAGGTATTTGTTCCTGTATTCCCTGGTACAAACTGCGAGTATGACACTATTAAAGCATTTGAAGCAGCAGGTGCCGACACAGAGAGTATTGTATTTAAGAACATGACAGAGCAGAATATCGCCGACAGCGTAGATGCTTTTGAGAAAGCTATTAAGGATTCTCAGATTCTCATGTTCTCAGGCGGATTTAGTGCAGGTGATGAGCCAGATGGTTCAGCTAAGTTCATCACATCAATCTTCAGAAATGAGAAGATCAAAGATGCAGTTCACCAATTGCTTCAGGAGAGAGATGGACTTGTACTTGGTATCTGTAATGGATTCCAGGCACTTATAAAGTTGGGACTTGTACCATATGGTGAGATTAAAACTCAAGAAGATAATTCACCAACCCTTACTACTAACAGTATTGGCAGACATATCAGCAAGTCTGTTTATACTAAGGTAGTGACAAACAAGTCTCCATGGCTACAAAAGGCAACACTTGGCGGTGTATATTCTATTCCTGCATCTCATGGTGAGGGAAGATTTGTAGCAGACAAAGAGTGGATTGACAAGCTCTTTGCCAATGGACAGGTAGCAACTCAGTACGTGGATGTTGATGGAAATCCTACAATGGATGAAGATTATAATCCTAACGGATCTTATGGAGCTATCGAGGGAATCACAAGTCCAGATGGACGTGTTCTCGGTAAGATGGCTCACTCTGAGAGACGTGGTGATGGAGTCGCTATAAATATATTCGGTAATCAGAATCAACTTATATTTGAAAGTGGAGTTGAATACTTCAAATAACAAGGAGATTGCATGTTAAGTGAAGAAAAAATCATTCTTATGACCAGGCTCGCTGAGTTTGAACAGGGAGCTGGTCAGATTGATTTAAAAAGAACGAATTATTATAAAACTGACTACATAAGGTGGCAAATTATCAAAACACTTCTCTCGGTTACGGGAGCAGTGTTTTTGGTGCTTTTATTAGTTGCATTGTATAATGCGGAATATTTAATAACTAATGCGTTGGAACTTGACTTTGTAAATATTGGAAAATATATTCTCGTTATTTACATTGGAACCTCAATTTTTTTCGTATGTTTGACGATAGCTATTTCATCAATACAATACGAGCAATCCAAAAGGCGCGTCAAGGAGTATTATGCAAATATGAACAACTTGATGGAGTACTATGAGGAAGAAGAGAATAACAGCAACAAAAAGGAGGATATGTTCCCATGATGACTTTACTCGTTCTAGAGTCCAAGCTAAAAAATATCTATGCGAGATATTCTCGTTGGATTAGAATAATTGTCAAGTTTATTATCGGGATTAGTATTACTCTGGTTGTTGGAAATACGATGCCATATAATCCCATGGTATGCGATAATATTATGCTATTGTCGCTTGTACTTGGATTTCTGATTGCACTGACACCTGATTCAGTCGGAATATTTTTGGCTTCGGCTGTGGTTGTAGCTCAGGTTATGTATATTTCAATAATAATGGCAGTGGTATTTCTCTCTGTAGTGATTATATATATTTTGCTATTTGGCAGATTTGATGAGGGACAGAGTCTGTTTATAGTATGCTTGTTGCTATTTTGGACTATTGATCAACCCTATGCATTTCCGATTATAATTGCATTGCTTGGAACAGTTGCTTATGTTCCGGCATGTATAATAGGAGTTTTACTCCATTATGTCATCAGCGGAATCAAGGAATATCATCTTTTGACTATGGGAAAAGTTGAAGCTCCAAGTCAGATTGAAGGATTGAGATTTATTGTGGATTATATCGCAAGAAACAGAGAAATGCTCCTTTATATGGGATTGTTTTCAGTAGTTATTGTATTGGTATTTATCCTTCGCAAGAGAAGTTATAATTATGCTTCATATGTGGCAATTGCAGTTGGTCTGATTGTCTCTGCTGTGGGAATGATTGTTGGTGATACTATGCTTGGAACTAAAACTGATATAGTTAAACTTCTGATAGCTATGTTGGTTGCGGCTATATTGTCCATCATAGTTCAGTTCTTTAGGATGAACCTAAATTACTCGGGTGTTAGGATGCTACAATTCCATGACGATGAGTATTATTACTATGTGAAGGCCATTCCAAAAATCAAAGTTGAGGCCAAGGATAAGACTATAAAAAATATTAAGGATTTGGAGCCGGAGGCGATAGATCTGCAGGATAAGATAGAAAAAACATTAGAAGAGGATTTGGAAGCAGAGAATCTTAAGAAGAAATAAAACTAAGTGAGGTGGAAAGCATGGAAGCAATCAAATCATTTTTTCGTGACTATGTTGCATGGCTGTCCATGCCAGATATAAATATTGTCGATATTATCGAGATTTTGGTTATCGCATTTGCGGTATATCAGATTATCATATGGATAAAAGATACCAGGGCGTGGGTACTGCTCAAGGGTATTGTTATCCTTGTTTTAGTATGGCTTATTGCCCTAGTCCTAAACATGAATGCGCTGCTATGGATTTTCCAAAATGCTATGGTTATAGGAATTACAGCCATAGTCATTATATTTCAGCCAGAGTTTAGAAATGCTTTGGAAAAATTGGGACGTAAGTCTTTTGCATCGCTGACAACTCCGTTTGAAGGTGACAAGTATAGAAATGAGAAATATTCTCAGAAGAGTATCGACAGTATAATCAAAGCTGTATATGCTATGGCAAAGGAAAAAACTGGTGCTATTATCGTTGTTGAGAAGGACATTCAATGTCGTGAAGTCGAATTAACCGGTATTCCTTTGGATGCGACTATAAGCAGTCAGCTCTTAATAAATATTTTTGAGGACAAAACTCCGCTACATGATGGAGCGGTAATTCTTAGAAATGATAGGATCGTTGCTGCTACATGTTATTTGCCATTATCAAACTCAATGAAAATAAGCAAAGATCTTGGAACAAGGCATAGGGCAGGTTTAGGTGTCAGCGAGGTATCTGACTCAATCACAATCATTGTTTCAGAAGAGACAGGTGGTGTGTCAGTTGCACAAGAGGGAAAACTAAGAAGATGGATCGAGGAAGATGAATTGCGCAAGATTCTTCGAAAGGTTTCCCCACATAGAAGTAAAGCTAAAGGCGATTACGGGAAGGGGGGAGTATGATGAAAAATCTATTGACCAAGAATCTCGGAATTAAGTTGATTGCACTAGTACTAGGTTTCTTGATTTGGCTATTTATCATCAACTTCACCAATCCGACGATTACTAAGAAGTTTGAAGATATTCCGGTACAGATTGTCAACGAAAGCGTTATATCTTCTGCAAATCAAGTTTATACTGTAAAGTCAGGCGATAAGGTTGACGTAGTTGTCAAGGGCAAGAGAAATATTGTCGAGTCCCTCAATTCGGGAGACTTTGAGGCCATCGCCGATTTGTCCAAACTTTCAACAGTAAATACTGCGGGAATTGAAGTTAAGGTAAAGGATGAAAGGAATAAGAATCTGGAAATTGATTGGAATAATGAAGTTCTCAGCATTAAGCTAGAGAAGAAAGTGACACAACAGTTTAAGGTAAAGGTTATTACTGAGGGCGAGTTGGCTGAGAATTATATACTAGGTCCTATAACTGTTAATCCTTCCATGATTGAAGTCAGTGGTGCAAAATCACAAATCAAGAAGATTGATGCAGTTGGAGCAGTTGTTCAGCTAGATGGCCAGAACAAAGACTTCGAGAAAGAACCGACGGCAATCCTATATGATGCTGACGGAGAAGTCCTCGATGGAGAGGGAGTTTCTCTGGATAAGGATTCGGTGGATGTAAAGGTTAATGTTTTGCCAACCAAGACAATTCCTGTTAAGGTTCTAACCAGGGGAACAGTAGCCTCGGGATACAGTCTGACTAAGACAGATTTTAAGCCGGAGAGTATTCAGGTTTCAGGAGATAAGAATGCTTTGTCAGGTATTAATGAAATCACAATACCTGTTGATGTTGATGGTGCCAGAAGAAGTGTAGAAAAAGAAGTGGATTTGGAATCACTGCTACCGAGTAGTGCAACCCTTGCGGACGATTTTACTACTGTTTCAATAAAATGCAATATCGTCAAGAAGGGAATAAGAAAATTCAAGGTTTCTACATCTGATATCACAGTGAAAAATCTTCCGAACAATCTGGCTATTTCCTATGACGATGAGGACGAGAGTCACAATGTCGTTGTTGTTGGCGAAGAGAGTAAGATTAAGGACTTGACTCTTTCATCACTAAAGGCTACTATAGACCTAAAGGGAATGTCAGTTGGAAGTCATAAGGCAAATGTGAATCTGACACTTCCAAATGGTGTTAAGTTAAGACGTCCTATTAGTGTTAAGATAACACTAGAGGAGACAGAGATACAGAGTGTAGATTAGTATAACCAAGGAATAAGAAAGAGAATTTAGAGAGGTGAACAAATATGTTGAATTATAAGAGGTATAAGAGAGTACCAGTTGTTGATTACCCAGAGCGTGAGTGGCCTAACAAAGAAATTCAGAAGGCGCCTATCTGGTGTAGTGTGGATCTTAGAGATGGAAATCAAGCTTTGATTGAGCCCATGATTGTTGAGGAAAAGGTTGAATTCTTCAAGTTGTTGGTTAAGCTTGGTTTTAAGGAAGTAGAGATTGGCTTTCCAAGTGCTTCCCAGATAGAATATGACTTTTTGAGAAAGCTTGTTGATGAGGATTTGATTCCTGATGATATGTATGTTCAGGTGTTAACTCAGTGTAGAGAGCATTTGATTGAGAAGACTTTTGAGGCTATTAAAGGCGTTAAAAAAGCTATTGTGCATATCTATAATTCAACATCAACACTTCAGAGAGATGTTGTATTTAATGCTTCTATGGATGAAATTAAGCAGATAGCCATAGATGGAACCAAGATGGTAAAAAAATACATGGAAAATCATGACGGCGAGATTATCCTTGAGTATTCTCCTGAGAGTTTTACGGGAACAGAGCTTCCTTATGCGTTAGAAGTATGTGAGGCTGTGTTGGATGAGTGGGGAGCTTCAAAAGATAAGAAGGTAATCATTAACCTTCCATCAACGGTTGAGATGAATACTCCAAATGTTTATGCAGACCAGATTGAGTGGATGGCTAAGCATTTTAAGGACAGAGAGAGAGTAATCCTCAGTATCCATCCTCATAATGACAGAGGTACTGCTGTTGCCTCAGCTGAGCTTGCATTGCTTGCAGGTGCAGATCGTGTAGAGGGAACACTTTTTGGAAATGGTGAGAGAACAGGAAATGTAGATGTATTGAATATTGCATATAATATGTTCTCACAGGGAATTAATCCGGAACTTGATATTGAAAATGTAAATGAGATTATAGATGTTTACGAGAGATGCAATAAGATGGATATGGATATGAGACATCCATATGCAGGAAAGCTTGTATTTACTGCTTTCTCCGGTTCACACCAGGATGCTATTAATAAAGGTGTTCAGGCTATGAAGGAGAGAAAAGGCGAATATTGGGAGGTTCCATATCTTCCGATTGACCCAAGTGATCTTGGAAGAGAGTATGAGCCAATCGTGCGAATCAACAGCCAGTCCGGTAAGGGTGGAGTTGCATTTGTCATGGATACTTACTATGGCTTCAAATTGCCGAAGAACATGCACAAGGAGTTTGCTGATGTGATTCAGGTGATATCTGAGAAGCAGGGTGAAGTTACACCTACTCAGATTATGGATAAGTTCAAAGAGAAGTATATCGATATGAAGGAGCCATATCACTTCCGTAAGATCAAGATTGAGGATTTGAGTGATGATTCTGTCGATGATGACGAGTTTGATACAAAGATTACATTGACATTCACATTCAAGGGACAGGAGAATGTAGTTGAGGCATTTGGAAATGGTCCGATTAATGCCGTTCAGCGTGCGATGCAGGATGTAATCGGATTCCAAATCAAAGTATTGGATTACAATGAGCATGCATTGACTCAGGGTTCTAATGCCCAAGCTGCAGCTTATATTCACTTGTTAGATGAGGAAAAAGACGATGCAACATTTGGTGTTGGAATTAGTTCGAATATAAACAGAGCATCTGTGAGAGCTGTATTCAGTGCAGTTAATAGACTTCTTGCCAAAAGAGGTGAGAACTAAAATGAATAAGAGAATGAAAAGGATTATTGCTACGTCTTTTACAGTGGCGGCATTTGCCTTACTTGGCGGAATATTTTCAAGGGAGATAGCTTGTAATGCTGAAGAGACAAGTATCACTTTGCAGCTTGGAGAGTTGTATGATATTGGAGCTGGGGATAATGCTGTTGTCACCAGTGACAATAATAAAATTGTAAGTATTGTTGATGGTAAGATTCATGGATTGAGTCACGGAAAGACGGCGATTACAATAGATACAGACGAGGGATCTAAAGTTATTGATATCACGGTAAAGAAAAGTGGTTTTCCATATGGTGAAATTACCATGTACAAAGGTGAGAGATTGCCACTTTGCTTTACAGAGTTCAAGCACAAAGATGCCAAGTGGAAGACCAGCAATAAGAAAGTTGCGAAGCTCTCTGGCAGCGAGATTGTTGCCAAGAAAGTCGGAAAAGCAACTGCCAAGTGTACAATCAATGGAAAGACTTATGCTTGTCATATAAAGGTAAAAAAGGCTCCCAAAAAGCTTGTCTATCTGACATTCGATGATGGTCCAACCAGGAGTTCAACGCCTAAGATTCTCAAGATATTAAAGAAGAATAATGTGAAGGCAACTTTCTTTGAGATTAATCCAGCTAAGGCTGATTATGATCTCACCAAAAAGATTATTAAGAGTGGTCATACACTTGCTGTTCACGGATATTCTCACAATTATAATTATATCTATGCATCTGAGTCAAGATATAAGAATAATATTACAAAGCTTCAGAAGCTATTCTTCAAGAAGTTTGGAGTATGGACTGTTCTCACAAGGTTTCCGGGGGGAAGCTCCAATATGGTCAGCAGATTTAATCGTGGAATCATGACTAGATTGACAAAGTCCGTAAAGAAGTGGGGATATAAGTACTTTGATTGGAATGTGTCTTCTGCTGACGCCGGAGGAGCGAAAAATCCTAAGCAGGTTTATAAGAGCGTAAAAAGGGGATTGCATGCGGGAGAAAATGTTGTCTTGATGCATGACTTTGCCAATAATTATAAGACTATAAATGCACTTAATAAAGTCATTAAGTATGGTAAAAAGCATGGTTATGTATTTAAAGCAATGACAGCAGCTACAACAGAGATTCATCATGGTGTAAATAATTAGATAATAAAGTAAGAAAATAAAAGGGGCTCTCGCACTAACAATTAAAAAATTGTTAGTGCTCAGCTCCTTTTTGTGTCTAAATTAGGGAGATTTTATTATTATTCTTTGTTAATTGAGAGGCGTGAGGGGCATGCCTATTTGAAAAAAGAGGATTTGGCATGCCACGAGAGGGGAAAAGACTTGACTGTTAATTCGCATCAAATCTAAAAATAAGCGCACTAATACAAGCCTTATCAAAAAGTAATTTTGAGGATTTTGAATTTTCAAAATTTATGCTGTTTTCAAAGGAAATAAATGAGTTCCAGTTGTCAGATATCTTCTAAATTGCATATCCTACTAATGTCTTACTCCCTATGGTCGTAAGACAATTATTTTTCGGAGGAATGTCAGCACTAGATAAGTATAATAATTGTCTTACAAGCAAAGCTTGTAAGACCAGCAATATGCGTTTATTGTCTTACGAACGACGTGAGTAAGACTAGCGCTATGCGATTCCGATAAATTGTCTTACGACCAAAGGGAGTAAGACCAGCAATATGCGATTCCAATAAAACAGGAAGAGACCAACCAGAGAGAGACTTCAATGCGTATGCATTGCGTCTCGAGTCGGTTGGACTCTTCCTGTTTTTAAACTGTCTTAGTGCGACAGCCCCTTTTATTTAGTCGTTAAGAGCCTCGTTTGCTGTTGCAAGCATAAGCTTGATACGGTTGAGCTGATTAACTTCACTTGCACCTGGATCGTAGTCTACTGCAACGATATTAGCACCAGGGAATGATTTTCTCAGAGGTTTGATAACTCCCTTTCCAACTACGTGGTTAGGCAGACAACCAAATGGCTGAGTACATACGATGTTTTTGACACCGCTATGGATGAGTTCTATCATTTCTCCTGTTAGGAACCAACCCTCTCCGGTTTGATTACCGGCAGATACGAATGGCGAAGCGTAGTCCACAAGATCGTATATTGATGGTGGTGCTTCGAAACGGTTGCTCTTTTCTAATTCTTTTTTCATGTGCTTTCTGGCATTCTCGAGATACCATATACCTGCTTTACCCACCAACTTGCTGGTCTTAGATTTACCAAAATGTTCCGCTTGATAGATGGAATCATACAGGCTATACATGAAGAAATCGAGCATATCAGGGCATACTGCTTCTGCGCCCTCTTTTTCGAGGAGCTCGACGATGTAATTGTTGGCCGCAGGAAGGAATTTTACTAGGATTTCTCCAACGATTCCAACTTTTGGCTTTTTGATACTCTCGTCTATCTCTATGCTGTCGAAGTCCTTGATGATTCCGGTTATATTTTTCTTGAATTCGGAATTCTTAGGGTGCTTAACCGCTTCTATACATATGTTTTTCCACTTTTCGTGGAGCTTATTAACCGAACCGGGCACCTTCTCATAAGGTCTAGTCTTGTATACAACTCTCATAAATAAATCGCCGTAAATCAGGGCGTGAAGTGCACCCTTTAGCAATCTATAGTTGATGTGGAATCCGGAGTTTGCCTCTACACCGGCACTGAGTGAGATAACAGGTATCTGTTCCATGCCGGCATTTTGAAGTGCGCGTCGGATAAAGCCTATATAGTTTGTTGCACGACATCCACCACCGGTCTGGGAGATGATAACAGCCGTTCTGTCAAGATCATATTCACCTGAGAGAAGCGCTTTCATAATCTGTCCTACAACTATGAGTGAAGGGTAGCATGCATCATTATTAACATACTTCAGGCCGTAATCGAGTTCGTCACCGCCTGTTGGAAGTTGAACAAAAGTATAACCGCATGCTGCCATAGCCGGTATGAGCATGTCAAAATGAATAGGAGACATCTGAGGCGCTAGAATTGTATAATTCTTTCGCATGTCTTCTGTAAACTCAACTCGCTTGTAAGAAGTATCAACCGGTTTTGGCTTAATGCCCTTTCTATCTCTGTCCTTGACAGCGGAGATGAGAGAGCGAATACGAATTCTTGCCGCACCTAAGTTGTTTACCTCATCGATTTTCAAAACAGTGCATATCTTGCCTGATTTTGTCAGTATGTCATTGACCTGATCTGTCGTTACTGCATCCAGACCGCATCCAAATGAATTGAGCTGTATGAGCTCCAGATTATCCTGGGTTTTGATAAATGAAGCTGCAGCATATAGTCTTGAGTGATACATCCACTGGTCCATGGCGATAGTAGGCCTGTCGATTGGAGCCAGATGTGAGATGCTATCTTCAGACAATACGGCAATGTCATAACTTGTAATCAACTCAGGAATTCCATGGTTAATCTCTGGATCGATGTGATAAGGACGACCGGAAAGGACGATTCCCTTTTTGTTATTTTCTTTCATCCATTTTAGGACTTCCTCGCCCTTCTTACGGATGTCATCTCTTGTATGTTCAAGTTCCTCAAATGCCACCTTGACAGCGCTACGAATCTCGCTCTCAGGGATGTTGTTTGACTCGGACATAACCTTTGCCAGCTCGTTTTCAAGAATCTCTTCTGACTCAAAGGAGAGGAAAGGATTTTGGTATATTATATCTTCGGATTGAAGTTCTTCTACATTATTTTTGATATTTTCGCCGTAGGATGTGACGATAGGACAGTTGTAGTGATTTCCCGCACCGTCAAACTCTTTTCTCTCGTAAGGAATACAAGGATAGAAGATATACTTGATTCCGTGATTGAGAAGCCATGCCACGTGTCCATGTGCCAACTTAGCAGGATAGCACTCCGATTCACTTGGGATTGACTCGATTCCAAGTGAGTAGATTCCGCGAGTTGACTTAGGAGATAAGATTACCTCGTAGCCAAGTTCTGTAAAGAAAGTATACCAGAACGGATAATTTTCATACATATTGAGAACTCGAGGAATTCCAACTTTGCCTCGGTAAGCCTTGTCAGGTGAGAGAGGCTTATAATAATTGAACAAGCGATAATTCTTGTATTCATATAGGTTTGGAATATTTTTATTGCTTTTCTCTTTTCCAAGCCCGCGCTCGCAGCGGTTACCTGAGATGAACTGTCGTCCGCCACCGAACTTGTTGATGGTGAGAAGACAGTGGTTTGTACATCCCTTACACCTAGACATGGAACTCTCAAATTTGAGGCTGATGATATCTTCAAGTGAAAGCATAGTGGTAGGCACATCGCTTTCGTAGTGCTCCCTTGCGATGAGAGCTGCACCAAAAGCGCCCATGATTCCCGCAATATCCGGTCTGACTGCTGTACAGCCTGATACTCTCTCAAAACTCCTGAGAACAGCATCATTGTAAAATGTTCCGCCTTGTACGACCACGTGAGTTCCAAGATCCTTTGGATCCGTGAGCTTAATAACTTTGAGCAGAGCATTTTTAATAACCGAGATTGCAAGACCGGATGAGATGTCAGCGACTGTGGCACCTTCCTTTTGGGCTTGCTTTACCTTGGAATTCATAAATACGGTACATCTTGAACCCAAGTCGATTGGATTCTCAGCAAATAGAGCCAGCTTAGCGAACTCTTTTACTTCGTAGTTGAGAGACTTGGCGAAAGTCTCGATAAATGATCCGCATCCGGAAGAACATGCTTCGTTGAGCTGTACGCTGTCTACGGAGTTGTTCTTGATTTTGATGCATTTCATATCCTGTCCGCCGATGTCTAAGATACAATCAACTTCAGGGTCGAAGAATGATGCGGCATAGTAGTGAGATACAGTCTCAACTTCGCCTTCGTCTAGCATCAGAGCGGACTTTATAAGAGCTTCTCCGTATCCGGTGGAGCAGGAGCGAACGATGTTTGCCCCCTCTGGGAGAAGTTCATAGATTTCCTTTATTGCCTTGATTGTAGTTTTAAGGGGGCTTCCGTTGTTGTTATCATAAAATGAATACAAAAGGGATCCGTCCTCGGCTACAAGCGCAACTTTCGTGGTTGTGGAGCCGGCATCGATTCCAAGGAATACATTGCCCTCATAGGAAGCAAGGTCGGCTTTTTTAACTGCATGCTGATTATGTCTTTCGGTGAATTCAGCATACTCCTTTTCCGAAGCGAAGAGTGGCTCCATACGGGTGACTTCAAACTCTAAGTGAATCTCTGAATTGAGTTTTTTGAATAATTTCTTGAGAGTTGTCTCGCCTTCGCCGGTAGAGTTCATAGCTGCACCACTTGCTGCGAAGAGGTGAGAGTGAACCGGTGCGATTATGGCATCCTCTTCAAGCTTCAAAGTTCTTATAAATGCGGCCTTAAGTTCTGTCAGGAAGTGGAGCGGACCACCGAGAAATGCAACATTTCCGCGAATAGGCTTTCCGCATGCTAGGCCACTGATTGTCTGATTTACCACTGCTTGGAAGATGGATGCGGCCAAATCCTCCTTGGCGGCTCCCTCGTTAATCAGTGGTTGTATATCTGTTTTGGCAAATACTCCACATCGCGCGGCGATAGGATAGATTGCTTGATAATTCTTTGCATACTCATTGAGACCAGCTGCGTCTGTCTTCAAGAGAGAGGCCATCTGGTCGATAAATGAACCTGTACCTCCGGCGCAGATTCCGTTCATTCGTTGTTCAATACCGTCAGTGAAGTAGATTATCTTGGCATCCTCTCCACCGAGTTCTATTGCAACATCAGTTTGTGGTGCGAAGTCCTTGAGACTAGTTGCCACACTTACAACTTCTTGCACAAATGGTATATCTAAATGTTTGGATATGGACAATCCGCCAGATCCTGTAATCATAGGAGCTACAGGCATATCACCTATTTCTCCAAGAGCCTTTTCTACAATACTTTTCAAGGTCTCCTGAATATTTGCATAATGACGTTGATAATCTGAAAATAGAATTTCATTATTATCATTGATTATGGCTATCTTGACCGTAGTAGATCCAATATCAATACCAATACGATTCATTGTGCATCCTCCATTCAAAAAAATCTTCTTATATTTATATATAAAGAGCACTAAATTTTAGTATATCCTATCTTAAGCGATTTGTCAAAGCAAATCGTAATCTAAATCATTTGACAAAAGGCACTCAAAAAAGTATAATTAATATGTCTGTGCTTTTAGGTCAAAACATGGATTTGCATGGAATTGACCCGGTGCGGAATATTTTCACGAGAGGGGAGTTTGTGTATGCTTCAGATATTCAAAAAAGACGAATCTATAAAGGAACTTAAAGCCCTAGAGGAAGGCTGTTGGGTGGCACTTACAGCCCCGACATACGAGGAACTCAACAAAATCAGTGAGGCGACTAATATTGATATTGACGATCTTCGTGCTCCGCTGGATGATGAGGAGAGATCGCGTATTGAGCATGAAAATGACTACGTTATTATCGTGGTTGACATTCCATCTCTCGATGAGAAGGATAGATATGTGACTATTCCGCTTGGTATATATATTACCAAGACTATGATTGTCACAGTTTGTCTTGAGGAAACACCGATATTGACGGCGTTTATGAATGATAGAGTGAAGGAATTCTATACTTACAAGAAGACTAGATTTGTGTTCCAGATTTTGTATAGAAATGCCACATCTTATCTGAGATATCTTCGAATTATCAATCGAAAGAGTGACCAGATAGAGGATGAGCTTCACAAATCTCAGAAGAACAAAGAGTTGATCGAACTCTTGGAATTGGAAAAGAGTCTGGTATACTTTACCACGTCATTGCGTTCAAACGAAACTGTGTTAGAAAAATTATTGCGCACAGATAAAGTTAAGAAGTATCCGGAGGATGAGGAGCTCTTGGAGGATGTAATCGTAGAAAACAAGCAGGCCATCGAGATGGCCAACATCTACAGTGGAATCCTCAGTGGAATGATGGATGCCTTTGCCTCGGTTATTTCCAATAACCTCAACGTGGTAATGAAATTCTTGTCAACTGTGACAATTGTGCTGTCTATTCCTACTATGATTGCCAGTTTCTACGGCATGAATTTTGATAATATTCCCCTTGGGCATAATCCGTTTGGATTTGTCATAGTTGTGGTAGTGGCACTGTTTATCGCCCTCGGCGTGTCATTGGTATTTTGGAGAAAGAATCTATTTTAGGAGATTATACAATGAATTTTATGGACAATTTGGAGAGGAAACTCGGAAAGTTTGCTATAAAAAATCTCATGTTGTATATGTGCATAATCAACGTGGTGGGAAGCATACTTGGAATTATCAATCCAACTTTGTATTACAGCTTTCTGAGTCTCGATGTTTATCAGATATTACATGGACAGGTGTGGAGGTTGGTGACATTTGTATTGTATCCGTCACTCAATCTCTCGGACGGTGGATTTATCATAAATCTACTGTTTTATGCCATCATGCTTTATATCTATTTTTGGATAGGAAGAGTGCTAGAGAATATGTGGGGAACATTTAAGTTTAACGCATTTTACTTCTTTGGCATCATACTCATAATACTATTTACATTTGGATACTACTTTGTATTGATTAGTGCAAACGGCGCGAATATGGGACAATTCATAGGATTGAGTCTCTCGGCACAGATTACACTGGAAGAGATTAATCTTGCGATGTTTTTGATATTTGCCTTTTTGTTTCCGGATACACAATTTATGTTATATTTCTTGATTCCGGTAAAGGCCAAATGGCTTGGGTATTTGTACTTGGGATTCAATGTATACAATATTGTGACATTTTTCATGTCGGGTCAGTTCCAATATATCATGAATATGTTTTTGATTGTAGCGGCATTGATAGACTTTGTAGTATTCTACTTCTTGACGAGACCGACTAAGAGATACACTCAAAAGGTCAAAGTCAAGACCAAGAAGAGGCAGTCTGATAGATCGAAGAACAGTGGTGGCTCGGGTCAGGGACCTCGACATAAGTGTGCAATTTGCGGAAGAACAGAGCTAGATGCACCGAACCTTGAGTTTAGATACTGCAGTAAGTGCAGAGGGAATTATGAATATTGTTCCGAGCATTTGTTTACACATGAACATGTAAAATAAAACAAGGGAGAAAATATACTAATGTTTAAGGATATCATCACAGTAACAGTATTATCAATTATTACATTTTGGGCAGTTTATAAGTATGCTCTAAAGCCGGAAGTAATCGGATTTAGAGGAATCAGAGAGAAAGAGATGAAGTTCAATTGGATGTATATCTCGATTGTCATGGGTATTGCGCTTATTATCAAGCTCTACCTGGCATTTAAGTACGATGGATATATCGGAGATATCAATTGCTTTAGATCTTGGTCAGATACGATCTACAATGAGGGAATCGGCAGATTCTACTACGTAGACGAGGGAAATGGTTATCCACCGGGATATTTGTTTGTCCTCTGGATTATGGCATGCTTAAGACATCTATTCAAAATCGATAATTACGGCGATTATGGAATTATGTTTATCAAGCTCGTTCCTATTCTCTGCGATATCGCAGCTGGATTTGTCATCTACAAACTCGCCAAAGAGAGATTTTCTGAGTTTGCTTCAGTGACACTTGCTGTAATCTACGCACTCAGCCCAATTACAACTATTGACTCGGCGATTTGGGGTCAGGTTGACAGTGTATTTACACTTTGCATACTTCTTGTTTGTTACTTGTGTATGAAACAGAAGAGAATAGCTGCATACTTTGTTTTCTGTCTCGGAGCCCTTCTCAAGTTCCAGACTATTATGTTTGCGCCTATCCTCATCTATACGATTATTGATCAGGTATTTTTACATGACTTCAATGTCAAGAAAATGGTCCGCGACTTGGTTGGCGGTCTCGGCGCGATTGCGTCAATGTTTATCTTCTGTATTCCATTTGGTCTTGATGTTGTAATTCCTAAGTATATCAACAGTTTGGGATTGTTCGAGTATTGTACTATCAATGCTTACAATTTCTGGGCTATCGTTGGAAAGAACTGGGTAAGCCAAAATGAGAAGTTTTTGTTTGTCAAGGCAGTTAACTGGGGAACAGTAGCTATCCTTGTGTCAGTTGCCTTATCAGCTCTTGTTTACTTCAAGATGAAGAATGACAAGTCAAAGTACTTTATGAGCATGGCTGTACTTCTTACCAATATGTTCTTGTTCTCAGTTCGTATGCATGAGAGATATTTGTTCCCGGCTATAGTTCTCTTGTTGGCAGCATTTATCTACAGACCTTGTAAGGAAGTATTTTTCTGCTTTGCTTCGGCGGCAGTTCTTCAGTTCTTAAATGTCGCTCATGTGTATTATGCATGGGCAGAGGAGGGAACGACGGGACCTTCCGGCTATATTGTGGGAGCAACAGCAGTTGGAACTATTTTCTTCTTTGGATATACACTTTATGCTATATTTAAGAAGACAGAAGTTGTGACAGAGCCTACAATTATTCCTAACAATGAGAGTAAGAAGGACAAGAAGGCAAGGCTCATAAGAACTATGCCTAAGGAAGAGAAGAAGAAGTTTAAGTTTACAATTCTTCCTTCGGCGCCAAAATTACAGATTACTAAGATTGACCTCATAGCAATATTTTCTCTGATGGCTGTATATTCATTCTTTGCTTTCAGAGACCTTGGAAATGCCCATGCACCTGAGACCGGTTGGTTTGGAAATAAGGCGGGGCAGCAGATAGTCCTAGATTTTGGTGAGCAGAAGGACTTCACCAACATGTATGCTTTCTGTGGAAACTATGAGGGAAGAATATACTATGTTGAGGCAAGTAACGATGGAACAAATTACAATAATTTGGGAAGTGTTACCGTAGATAAAGTATTTAAGTGGAACGACCTTGGTATTAATGCAAGTGAGGAAAATCCTACACCGGGATTCAATCTTACTGCCAGATATCTCAGGTTCTCCCTAGCTCACAATGAGGGCACTTTACTTGAACTAGCATTCAAGGAAAAGTCCGGAAAACTCATTCTTCCGGTAAACAAAGATGAGTACAAAGAGCTCTTTGATGAGCAAGACGAATATGTGGATATTCCTACATTTAGAGACGGAACATATTTTGATGAGATTTATCATGCGAGAACAGCATATGAGATGATTCATCATATGTATTGCTATGAGAATACACATCCACCACTTGGAAAATTCTTCATATCACTTGGAATTAGAATCTTTGGTATGAATCCATTTGGTTGGAGAATAGTGGGAACTGTTTTTGGTGTTGGTATGATACCGCTCATTTATATGTTTGGTATGAGATTGTTCAGAAAGCGTTGGATGGCAATCGTTCTAGGATCGCTTTTTGCATTTGATTTCATGCACTTTGCTCAGACCAGAATTGCGACGATTGACGTTTACGGAACATTTTTCATAATGGCAATGTTCTACTTCATGCTTCGCTATGCGCAAACAAGTTTTTATGATACTGAGTTTAAGAAGACACTTATTCCTTTGGGATTAGCAGGTGTTATGATGGGACTCGGTTGCGCAAGTAAGTGGACAGCTGTATATGCAGCAGCCGGACTTGCAGTGTTCTTCTTTGCAATCATGTTCCAGAGATATAGAGAGTTCTGTATAGCAAGAAATAATCCTGGTGGAAGTACAGAGGGAATTTCGCACAAGTATATCGCAGAGAATTTTACAAAATACTTCTGGAGAACTATCGGATTTTGTGTGATTTTCTTCATGGTTATTCCGGGATTAATCTACCTTTGTTCATATATTCCATTTAGCGATGGAAGTACA
This sequence comes from Eubacterium xylanophilum ATCC 35991, assembly GCF_000518685.1. GTDB lineage: Bacteria > Bacillota > Clostridia > Lachnospirales > Lachnospiraceae > Eubacterium_F > Eubacterium_F xylanophilum. The sequence continues at coordinate 120,226 of NZ_KI912470.1, forward strand.
GATAACTTGTTTATGCAGATGATCAATAACCAGAAGACTATGTATAGCTACCACAGTCAGTTGGATGCCACACATCCATATTCATCAGTTTGGTATGAGTGGCCGGTTATGATCAGACCTGTATTCTATTACAGTCAGACCCTTGCCAACGGCTTAAAAGAGGGTATCAGTGCATTTGGTAATCCTCTTGTATGGTGGGCAGGTATATTTGCAACTATTCATATGGTATATAGAATATTTAAGAAATATGATAGAATTGCACTATTTATGATTTTTGCATATCTTGTACAGTATTTGCCATGGATGCTTGTAGAGCGATGTACATTTGCATACCATTACTTCCCAAGTGTGCCATTTGTGGCAATGATGGTTGTTTATTCACTTTCCTTGTTCTGGGGAGAAAATCCTAAGACAAGAAAGCTCATATATGCATATTGCGGTGTGGCTTTTGCTATATTTGTACTGTTCTATCCACTACTCTCGGGACAGCCTGTGAAGTATGATTATGTCAAGGATGGCTTGCAGTGGCTTAGTGGATGGGTGCTGACTATTTAAATAACTGAAAGGTGAGAGAATGAACAATATTAGACGAAAGATAAAGTCGATAGAAAAGAAGACGGATATTGACGTAGAATTAAAGGAAATAGTTGATGAGATGTATGATATCTATATCAAGTTTTCCTGCTTTAATATACTTTTTATGTCTGGGTATTATGTAAAAAACATACCGGACAAAGTGGAAAACACTCCTGTATCAAAGTTGCAGGAGGAAGTGAGAGTTGTAGTTGACAATCACTTGGGCAACCGAGAGGTGACTGACGAATCTCTTGAGAGATTGCTCAAAATAAGAGAGAATAATTGTACTCTGGCAGAGTCTTATTCCAGATATGTGGATGAATTAAGTGTCTACTTGGAATTGCTCAATATAAGAGAATTTGATTTTGGCAACAAGGCAAAGGACTTTTTGGCCGATCATACTGAGCCAAAAGTTATTGATGAGATTAGAAATTATATTCTCCTAGGGGAGACGGATGCTCAGAAAAAGGCAAGATACGCGGATATCATGCCACTTATTCCAGAGAAGATAACGAAGAATAAGCTATTTAACAAGATAGAGAATTTTGTGAAGATTTTTGAAGGCGATCTTCAGTCATTTGAGTCTTTTGCATATAAATGCAGGACAGCAGCGCTTGCTAAATCCGTAGATGAAAAGGTCCAAGACGCCGGTATAGAAGCAGGTCTTGCAAAGCTCAGGGAGATTGATTTTGACGACTTCACCGAAGGTGACTGTGAAGCGGCATTTTTGATGGCCAAAAAACTCATAGATGATGTGGACTATGTAATAGACGCTCTTTACTCGAGCCAGGAAATGATTAATAACATCTATGCTTATAGTTTGCTTCGCAGATATGTTGATGCCAACAATCTCCAGGGTGATAAGGGGCTTCTCACAGAAGAAGTTATCAAGTACATTACCGGCACAATTGACGGGGAGCAGCCTGATGATAAGTTCACAGACAAAATGGATAGAATGTTTGCGGATCTGGTCAGTGATGTGAGTGAATTACATGGCATTAGTGAAGTATTGATGGAAAATGCGAAGAGATGTGGTGTAGATAGCGATCTAGTTAAATCTATATCGGAAATAATAGATATAGAGAAACTCTTCTCAAGCAGTGTATATGCTGAACTAGAGGGAGATGGTGATAGAGCGGTATCGGGAGATGTTGTCGCGATGACTGGAGAGCTTATCAATGAGTTGGATGAGTGTCTATCCAAAGCGCCAACCAGTATCAGAAAAATTCTCATCAAGAATATCAATGCCTTGATGCCGGCATCAGTTGACTTTAGCTCTTCTCTAGAAGAATATGTCATGCTCAACTTGTTTACTGCTAGATCTGATAGCGAGAGGGCGTTCTACGTATCTGAGATACTCGAGGTCATCCAGAGCGAGAAAAAGGAAGGCGATATAAGTGATTTTTTGGTATAAGGATTTGATTGTCAGTTCGTCGCTTTCAGGCAAGGAAAAGGTCTTCAAAAGAGATGTGGAGAAGAGGAGTGTCTTCGCCAAGCTTCCGTTTAAGAGGAGCTATTATATAATTTGCCTTGCTGAAAATTCTGACAACTTGCTTGAAATCATACCCACAGACCAAATGTTTTTTAAGTATTATGGCGTCAAGGATATTTATATCGTTGGAATCGCAAAGACAAACCAAGAGGCAGTGGAACTAGTGTCTTCAATAGTCAGCGAGGGGTATGAGAAAGACATAGACTTTGATGTCAGATCATATTATCCCAAGAAGGACTTTTGTAAGGGCAAAAAGTAGAGAAAGGCGATGTTATGGTTATATTAACTATATTAAAAGTAATAGGAATTGTGCTTTTGATCATTCTTGGTATTGTTCTTTTAGCATTGCTTGCAGTCTTGTTTGTTCCCGTTAGATATGCGGCGATATTCGAGACAGAAGATAAAGTAAGAGTGAATTACAGAGTGTCGTGGTTTCTCAGGGCGGTGCAATACAAAAAGGGAATATCAAGCAGTAAGCCAAAGCTTTATGTTTTCGGAATTGATGTTGCAGCAGTTAAGTCATGGTTTCGTAGAAAAATGGGCCGCGAGGACGAAGTTTACGAAGATATTCACGTGGAAAACAGTGACGTTGGACTTGTAGATGACTATCACGAGGAAGCGGAAAACCATGAGGAAAAGGTCAGCAATTTTTCAGTTGAGAGTGATTATGATGATGAGAGGCTTTCTGATGATGACGAGATAGATCCGGAACTTGGCTATGAGGAGAAGATTCCTAAGGAGGGACTTTTGAAGAAGGCCAAGAGGGCCGGAAAGAATGCAAAAAAAGCAAAAAAGAACTTTTCATTTGATAAGATATCTAGTATAATAAAAATGTTGAAAGATTCGGGGAATCAGCGAGTTTTCGACAAAGTCAAGAAAGAGTTTATAGGAATTGTAAAGTATATTCTTCCATACAAGATAAGCGGAAGATTTAATGTGGGAACGGGAGACCCTTGTACTACAGGGTGGATTATAGGAGCTGTGGGTCTCACGCCGATTGCATACATGGATGGTGTAAAGATTGAGCCTGATTTTGAGGAGAAGGTTTTTACAGCTGACGGTTTCGTTAAGGGAAGAATGCGAGTTATATTTTTCTTGCGCGTGATTATTAGATGCTATAGGGACGAGGAAATGATGCGAACCTATAGAGAATTTAGAAATGTATTATAAGAAGTATATGATAAAGGAAAGAGAGGTTTGGCAAGATGAATGAGAATACTTTTGGAAGCACAGTAGAGGCTTTATTCAAGGGCATGGATAGTTTTATCACAACAAAGACTGTAATTGGTGACGCAGTTAAGTTTGATGATGGAACCATTATATTACCGCTTGTCGATGTGAGTTTTGGTGTGGCAGCAGGTGCCTTTACAAATTCAGATCAGAAGAAGAATAACGGCGGCGGTGGTATGGGTGGTAAGATCCAGCCAAGTGCTGTTCTTGTTATCAAAGACGGTAAGACTAAGTTAGTAAATGTCAAGAATCAGGATGGAATCACCAAGATACTTGATATGGTTCCGGATGTCATCGACAAGGTTAAAGGTGACAAGAAAAAAGATGACGAAGATGTTGATGTAGAGTGATGATATGAATAATTAAAAAAAATTCAAAAAAACACTTGCATAATTCTTTGACATTTGATACAATTGACATGTTGTGTGTGAAAAAAATAATGTTTTGATATACAAAAGGAGGTGCTTTTCATGGCAAAGTGCGCAGTATGCGGAAAAGGCGTACATTTTGGTAATGCAGTGAGCCATTCTCACAGGAGAAGCAACAAGATGTGGAAGTCAAACTTGAAGTCTGTAAGAGTTAAGGTTAATGGTGGTACTAAGAAAATGTATGTATGTACTTCCTGTCTTCGTTCAGACAAAGTTGAGAGAGCATAGTTTAAAGTGTTTTAAAAAAGCTAATGAAGTTCTGGATGCTTGCATTCAGAACTTTTTTCGTGACATTGGAATTAAACAAATTGCGGTCTGTCCCCATGCTTGATTTTTCACCTAGAATGTAGTAGAATATATATGTATGTGTATTAAAAGAAATCAAATGTCTAATACACTTAGACATGGAAAGGTGGTTAATTATGGCAGGACAGATGGACGGAAACATGGGCAAGGTTGTTGTTGATGAAGATGTTCTAGCAAAATATGCAGGCTCCGCTGCTGTTGAGTGTTTTGGTGTAGTTGGCATGGCTTCAGTTAATATGAAAGAAGGACTAGTCAATTTATTGAAAAAAGATAGCATCAGACACGGTGTTGAGGTACAAGTTCAGAATAATAAGATATATATTGTTATGCATATTATTGTGGCGTATGGTGTAAGTATTATGACAGTGGCAGGCAATCTTGTTAAGAATGTAAAATACAAAATAGAAGAGTTTACCGGTATGGAGGTTGGTAAGATAACCGTGCTTGTAGAGGGAGTAAGGTTAGTAGACTAATCTGGTATCGAATCTAGTTTTTTGGAGGGCAATAAAGGTGGCAACTAATGTGATTGATGCAGCAGTTGTTAGGAAGTGTTTTTTATCAGGTGCTGCTGCACTTCAAGCAAAGAAAGAGTACATCAATGAACTGAATGTATTTCCTGTTCCGGATGGAGATACTGGAACTAATATGACAATGACTATCATGTCATCAGTTCAAAGCGTAAAAAGTATAGAAGAAGTGAAGATGTATGATATCTGCAAAGCGATTTCCGGTGGAGCATTGAGAGGAGCTCGTGGAAATTCAGGAGTCATATTATCACAGCTTTTGCGCGGATTTACTAAGACGCTTGAAAAGAGAGAGGAAGTAGATGTTCTCACTTTGGTTGACGCATTTGAAAATGCAGTTAACTCGGCTTATAAGGCAGTTATGAAGCCAAAGGAAGGAACAATTTTAACAGTTGCAAAGTCTGGTGCCGAGAAGGCACGTGAGATAGAAGACGAGCATGATGATATCATTCCATTTATGGAGGAAGTCATCGAAGAGATGAGAAATACTCTTGATCAGACTCCTGAGATGCTTCCGGTTTTGAAGGAAGCCGGAGTTGTTGACTCGGGTGGTATGGGGCTTTTGACAGTTGTCGAAGGAGCATTTGACTGTCTCAGAGGAAAGAAAGTTGATTACAAGAGCGTACTTAATGAAGCGCCGGGCAAGAAGGGTGTAACTCCTACAAAAGGTGGAGCATCTAAGGGCGCAGCCAAACAGGGTATCAGCACAGAAGATATCAAGTTTGGATATTGTACAGAGTTCATAGTATTGTTAGAGAAAGAGTATACTGACAAGGATGAGCGCGAATTCAAAGCTTATCTTGAGAGTATAGGAGATTCCATAGTATGTGTATCAGATGATGATATTGTAAAAGTTCACGTACATACCAATGATCCCGGCCTTGCATTCCAGAAAGGATTGACATATGGCCAGTTGACAAGTATGAAAGTTGACAATATGAGAGAAGAGCACAACGAAATCCTCATAAATGCCAGCGAGACATACAAGAAGGAAGAAAAATCCGAACAGGCAGAAGAAACTGCAGAGCCGGCAAAGGAAGTTGGATTTATCAGTGTATCTGTCGGTGAAGGATTATCTGAGATATTTAAGGGACTTGGCTGTGACTATATCATCGAAGGTGGGCAGACTATGAACCCTAGCACAGATGACATTCTCGGTGCAATAGGGAAAGTCAATGCTAAGGTTATTTATATACTGCCAAATAACTCAAATATTGTTTTGGCAGCTAATCAGGCCAAGGATCTTACGACAGATAAGGAGATTGTTGTTGTTCCTACTAAGAATATTGCTCAAGGCATAACAGCGATGATTAATTATGCCGAGGGAAGCTCTACAGAGGACAATGCAGCATCGATGCTATCTGCTGCCCAAGATATCAAGAGTGGTCAGGTCACTTATGCAGTCAGAGACACATCTATTGACGGCAAGGAGATAAGCTCCGGAGATATTATGGGACTCAGTGATAAGACCATTGAGGCTGTTGGTAAAGATATTAAAGAGACTACAGTCGAGCTCATCAAGCGATTGATTGATGATGACTCTGAACTCATAACCTTGTATTATGGTGAGGAGATTTCAGAGGAGGAAGCTACAGATGTAGCTAGCGAGATTGAGAGTAGTTACGAAGACGTTGAAGTGGAAGTTGAATACGGCGGACAGCCTATTTACTACTATTTTGTTTCAATAGAATAATTAATATGGCATCATTTGTTTGGAGAGTGCCTCCGATGGCAGTTCTGTCAGACGGCATCTCCGACAAAGGTGCTATTTTTTAAATGAGATTCTTTGAGGGGGATTTCTTACAATGAGTCAGCAAGACAAGTTATTATTAATAGATGGAAATAGTATTATAAACCGTGCCTTTTATGGTGTGCCTACCTTGACTAACAAGGCAGGATTGCACACTAATGCAGTGTACGGTTTTTTGAATATTTTGACTAAAACCATGGATGAGGAGAATCCTACACACATGCTGGTGGCTTTTGATGTCAAGAAGCCCACATTTAGGCATAAGATGTTTGAGGAATACAAGGGGCAGAGGTCTCCGATGCCGGGAGAGCTCAAGGAGCAGGTTCCTGTTCTCAAAGACGTGTTAAAAGCCATGGGTATTACAATCAAAGAGGAGCCGGGGATTGAGGCGGATGATATTCTCGGAACAATGGCTAAGCTTGGAGAGAAGAAGGGATATGATGTAACCATTCTCTCAGGAGATAAGGATTTGCTTCAGTTGGTTACAGATAAGATCACAGTCAAGATTCCCAAAAGCATGAAAGGTACTACAACCGTAGAAAAGTATAAGCCTGCAGATGTAATCGCAAAGTATGGAATCACACCTATTCAGATTATAGACTTGAAGGGACTTATGGGAGATTCATCTGATAATTATCCCGGTGTTCCAGGCGTTGGTGAGAAGACCGCTCTCAAGTTGTTGACTCTTTATGGGACACTTGAAAATGTTCTGTCAAATATTGACAATATTAGTGGCAAGAAACTCAAAGAAAACCTAGCTAATAATGTGAAACTTGCTGAATTGTGCAAGGAGCTTGCTACAATCAAAGTGGATTGCAAGTTGGGAATAAATGTAGAAGATTGCAAATTGGAGAATATTTATAACGAGGCGGCCTATGATGTCCTCAGTAAACTTGAGATTAAGACATTTCTCTCAAGATTTAAACTCCAGAATAGTGGCGGTAATGCTGCTGTAGAGAAGGGCTTTGCCTATGTTAATAAAAAAGAGCAATTTAGCCATGCAGTTAAGACTTGTCTTGAGTCGGATATAGTTGCTTTTAAGCTTTTGCTTCAGGGAAAGAATGATGATGAAATCGAGAACAGCGGACAATTTACCTTTGTCTTAGAGGAAAAGCCTAGGATTTTAGGCCTGGTTCTTGCATGCAACTCGAAGATGGTATATTTTTGCAGAGTTGGAGATGAGATTGGGGTAGATGATATACGAGAAGCTCTGGGCAAATTAGAAGAGAGCTGTGATACTCTAGTCACCAACAATCTCAAGGACCAGTTAGACGAGATGCAGGACGTGGATATAACAAAGTACTTTGATACAGAGATTGCATCATATGTAATTGACCCTCTTGGAAAGAGCAACTATTCTGAGGATATATCGATGGAATATGCAGAGATTAGCATGCCTACGTATGAGTTGCTTTTTGGAAAAGAAAAGATAGCGAGCCTTATAGAGAGCAAGAGAAAAGAAGTAGTAAGATACTACTGTTATGATGCATTGGTTTCTTTCCTGGCTTTCAAACCAATGCGAAGAAAACTCAAGAATATAAAATCCTATGAGTTGTTTACACAGGTGGAGATGCCGCTTGTAAAAACGCTTCACAATATGGAGCGCGAGGGTATATATATCAAGAAGGATGAGCTTGCCAGGTACGGAGAGAGATTGGCAGAGAAAATCGATGAGCTGCAAGCTGACATATATAGACTTGCAGGAGAGGAATTCAATATCAACTCGCCAAAGCAGTTGGGAGTGGTATTGTTTGAAAAGCTGAACCTTCCATACGGGAAGAAGACCAAGACCGGGTACTCAACATCGGCGGAGGTTTTGGAGAAGCTTAGAGTTGAAAATCCAATTGTTGAAAATATACTTGAGTACAGACAGTTGTCTAAACTCAAGTCCACATATGCAGATGGTTTATCCAATTATATCGACCCGGATGGTCGCATCAGAACCACTTTTAACCAGACTATTACTGCTACCGGACGACTAAGCAGTACAGAGCCGAATTTGCAAAATATTCCGATAAGGATGGACATAGGGCGAGAGATTAGAAAAGTATTTGTGCCAAAGCAGGGATATGTATTTCTTGACGCTGATTATTCTCAGATTGAACTCAGAGTCCTCGCTCACATGTCTGGAGATGATGAGCTTATAAAGGCTTATAGAGAAAATGCAGATATTCATCAGACAACGGCATCGCTTGTATTCCACGTGCCTTATGATGAAGTCACAGAGCTTCAGAGAAGAAGTGCCAAGGCGGTTAACTTTGGTATTGTCTATGGCATAAGTGGATTTGGGTTGTCAAGAGATCTTGGCATAACAAAGAAACAGGCTGAGCAGTATATAGAGGACTATTTTGCATCTTATCCAAAGCTGAAGGAGTATTTAGATGGTCTTGTAGATGCGGGAAAGAACAAGGGATATGTGACATCTCTTTATGGACGAAGAAGACCGATACCTGAGTTGTCTTCATCTAACTACATGCAGAGACAGTTTGGAGAGAGAATAGCCAAGAATTCTCCTATTCAGGGAACTGCGGCGGATATAATCAAGATTGCAATGATAAATGTCGACAGAAAGTTGCGTGAAAAGGGACTTGAGTCGAGATTGATTCTTCAGATACACGATGAATTGCTCATAGAGACCAAGGAAGAGGAGATTGAAATAGTCAGAGAGATTCTCCAGAGCGAGATGGTCAATGCGGCAAAACTCGATGTTCCGTTGATTGCTGAGGTTAAGCAGGGCTCGGATTGGTATACCGCGAAGTGATGCGGAATATTTTTCTTTGATGGAGAGATAGATGATTATTGGAATTGTTGGTGGAGTTGGAAGTGGCAAATCAGAAGTTTTGAATATTATTAAAAGGCGCTTTGGGGCCAGGATTATCATGGCCGATGCGGTTGGAGCCAAGATTATGAGAGCAGGGGAGCCCGGTTTTGAGCCGATTGTGGAGCTTTTTGGTCCGGAAGTGATTGGTGCTGACGGGGAACTTGACAGAGAGTATATTGCCAGTCGTGTATATAAGGACGAAACGCTTATGGAAAGACTGGAGGCAATAGTTCATCCCTTGGTAAAAAAAGAGGTTAAGAGCTATGTAGAGCACTTGGATCCGGACGAGATATGCTTTTATGAGTGTGCTATAATGTTTGAGACGGGAAGTGATGAGATATGCCACAAGATTTGCGGCATAATCACAGATGATGATATTAGGATTCAAAGGCTTCAGGAGAATCGTGGCTATAGCCCGGAGAAGTCTAGGGAGATAATGAGTAAGCAGATGTCATGTGATGAATTGAGAAAACGATGTGACTTTGTGATAGAGAACAACCGTGGAAAGGAAGAGCTGGAGGCTCAGGTGATGGAGGTTCTTGAAAAATATTTTGTAAAATAGAGGAATGATGCTATGAGATTATACAGTTTGGCCAGCGGAAGCAGCGGAAACTGCACTTATGTTGAACCGGAGGACGGCGGAAGAGGAATTCTCATTGACGCCGGAATCAGCATGAAGAGAATAAGAGAGGGATTAGAAAATCAGAACATCAATATTGAAAATGTTCTGGCTATTTTCGTGACTCATGAGCATGCAGACCACATTAGCGGATTGGGGCCTGTAGTTAGAAAGTATGGGATTCCCGTGTACTCTACCAAGGGAACTATAGATTATATACTTGAAAGTGGCAAGTGTGGAAAGCTGGATGAGAGCCATTTTAATATAATAGTTCCGGATGAGGAGATAGAGATAGATGGAATCAAGGTAACACCTTTTAGAATCTCCCATGACGCGGCGGATCCTGTGGGATACAGATGTTATTCCGGGGGAAAGAATATTGCAGTTGCCACGGATATCGGTGTATGCAATGAATATATATTTAACTATCTCAAGGAATGCGATGCCATATTATTGGAGGCAAATCATGATATCAGCATGCTTCAGGCAGGACCGTATCCGTATTCTTTGAAACTCAGGATTCTCGGGAATGAGGGGCATCTGTCAAATGATAAGTGTGCAGAGTTTGTGAAGAGATTGGCTCATTATAAGCTGAAAAATCTTATATTGGGGCATCTGTCTAATGACAACAACTACCCAGAGTTGGCCTATCAGACGGTGAAGAATGAGTTGCAATTGGAGTGCGACACTCATGATATTCCGATGCTTGATATGTGCGTTGCCAAGCGAAGTGGACCGACACCGCCGGTAGTAATATGATTTTGGAGGAAGGAAAAGTGGATAAGTTTGAGATAATAAATAGAAAACTAGAGCACAAGGGAGCAATTGTCGATTTTTATACTCTTGATGTGAAAGTACCCAATGGTAATATAGCTCATTGGGATCGCATAGAACACAAGGGGGCATCGGCGATTGTTCCTGTTGACGAAGAAGGAAAAATAATCCTTGTAAGACAATACAGAGGGGCGATAGATGATCTGATGCTTGAACTTCCTGCCGGAGGAAGAGACAGCATTGATGAGGATTTTCGAACATGTGCTACAAGAGAATTAGAGGAAGAGATAGGCTATAGATCTGAAAATGTAGAGCATCTAATAGATTATCACTCGGCAGCAGCTTATACAAGTGAATTGATAGCAATTTACTATGCAACAGATCTCATTCCATCACACCAGAATCTCGATGAAAATGAGATGATTGATATTGAGAGGTATACTATTGCTGAGATAGAAGATATGATTTTTAGCGGAGAGATTACGGATGGCAAGACGATTGCGGGAGTTTTGGCATATAAATCTCTTATAAGTAGATAATTCACATTTTGGTAACAAAAAGATAGTAGAATTATAATCGCGTTATAGAGAAGAAAATACCTAAGGAGGTTGACAAATTGATAGAAGTAAAGAATCTCGTCAAGAGATATGGAGATAGAAATGTTGTCGATGATTTGAGTTTCACAGTAGACAAGGGACAAGTAGTGGGATTTCTTGGACCAAATGGAGCAGGTAAATCAACTACCATGAATATTATTACCGGATATATATCGGCGACAGAAGGCGAAGTTAAGGTAAATGGATATGATGTATTTGAAGATCCGGAGAAAGCTAAGGCTTGTATAGGTTATCTTCCGGAGCAACCGCCGGTATATCCTGACATGAAGGTTAGAGAGTATCTTGCCTTTGTAGCTGAGCTTAAGAAGGTTGACAGAGAAGACAGAGAGAAGCAGATTCTAGATGTCGTCAGAGCAACGAAGATTCAGGATGTGTCCGAGAGACTTATTAAGCATTTGTCCAAGGGATATAGACAGCGTGTGGGACTTGCCGGGGCTATGATTGGCAATCCGGATATCCTCATTCTCGATGAGCCAACAGTTGGTCTTGATCCCAAGCAGATTATAGAAATCAGAAATCTCATAAAGGAGCTCAGCAAAGAGCATACAATCCTCATAAGTTCTCATATTATGCAGGAAGTAAATGCTGTTTGTAATCAGATATTGATTATCAATCAGGGAAAACTCATATTGTCTGATACACCGGAAAACATTCCGGAACACATATCTCAGACCAATGAGATAGTATTTCGCGCCAAGGGCGAGAAAAACTTGGTCAAGAGTCTTGTTGAGAAGCTCGATGATGTCATTGATTTTAAAATCAAGAGAACAGAGGAACAAGAAGTTATTCAAGTGGAGTTATCAAGCCCGGCAAACAAGGATGTAAGAGAGGATATATTCTTTACATTTGCTGAGGCCAAGTGTCCTATTATAGAGATGAATCTCAATGTTCCTACACTTGAGGAAGTATTCCTGCGATTGACAGGTGAGGGTACACGCCAGTATGGTGGCAAGATTTCCAAGGATGAGCGCAAGAAGATGAAGAGAAAGCTCATTCAACAGAAGAGAGATAAAGAAGAGAAAAGCGAAGAGGAGGCCAAGTAAATGTTTGCAGTTTATAAGAAAGAATTGAGGTCCTACTTCACATCGATGATAGGATGGGTGTTTATCGCATTCTTCCTGGTTCTTGTAGGCCTGTATTTTATGGTATATAATTTGATGAATGGCTATACGGATTTTGGAGCAGTATTCACAGGAATAGAGATGTTCTTTGTATTGCTTCTTGTGCCTGTTCTCACTATGAGAATTATAGCTGAGGAGAATAGACAGAAGACGGATCAGTTGCTATATACATCACCGGTATCAATAACTAAGATTATTGTTGGAAAGTATCTGGCACTTATCACCTTGTTTGGAATGGCTATGGCAGTTGTATCCACGTATCCATTGATTTTGTCCGGACTTGTTAAGGATGTTGCGACAAACAACGAGAGCGTTGACTTCGCCATGGCATATGGAAGTATCCTTGGGTTCTTCCTTCTCGGATCGGCATATATCGCCATCGGACTATTTATCTCGTCTCTCACTGAGAGTCAGGTAATATCAGCGGTTGTATCCGGTATCATAATGATTTTTACATACCTTATGACTAGCCTTGCAACTATGCTACCGGCGAATCATACGTTTGTATTTTGGTTCTTGGCAGCTCTTATCATCGTTATTGCCATTATCCTTGGATTCTGGATTCACAACCCATGGATGACTGCATTAGTTGCCATTGTTGCGGAAGTGGTCCTCACGGCATTATTTATTCTGAAGACAGAGAGTTTTGATGGACTTATCGGAAATGCTCTCAGCTCAATATCTATTGTTGACAAGTATCAGAATTTCACCATGGGAATATTTGACGTAAATGCACTTGTTTACTATATCAGTGTGGCATTTATATTTGTATTTGTAACAATTCAGAGAATCAAGAAGAAGAGATGGAACTAATGGAGGGTAACCATGAAATCATTTAATGAAAATTTTAAGAATAGAAAATTTAAAATGGGCGGTTATCAGACATTAATCATGATAATTGTCCTGGTTGTAGTAATATTTATCAATCTTGTGGTCAGCAAGATTGATATCACAGTGGATTTGAGTAGCGATCAAAAGTATACTCTCACAGAGGATACCAAGAAATTCTTGGGAACTGTAAAGGACAAGATTAAGCTTTATTATATGTGCGAAGACGGAGAGCAGAACAAGGTTATCGAGAAAGTTCTCCAGCAGTACAACCGCGGTAACGTGGAAGTTGTTGACAAGGATCCAATCATCTATCCTAGTTTTTCCAAGGAGTTTACGGATGATAAGGTAAATAACAATGACGTTATCGTTGTCAATGAGAACAACAAGAAGAGCAGACACGTGCTCATGTCAGATATGTATATAACTGATATGAATTACAATACATATACAGAGAGTCATACTCTTGATGCCGAAGGACAGATAACAGCGGCTATCGAGGGTGTAACGTCTGCCAAAATAAAGAATTGTTATTATACATCCGGTCACAATGAGGTTGAGCTTTCATCGGCATTTAAGGATATTCTCAACAAGTCAAACTATAAGCTCAGTGAGTTTGCTGCAAATTCTGCAGAAAAGCTTCCTGCGGATTGTGATGTGCTCATTATCAGTGGACCTGAGTATGATTTTAGCGATGCTGAGTACAATATGATTTCTGAGTATCTAAAGGGTGGCGGAAAAGCCATGATATTTATCAATCCAACAACCAAAAAAGGACTTAAGAACTTCAACAAGATTATGGCTGATTACGGCGTAGATGTCTGCGAGGGATGTGTCATGGATATTGAGGAGGCACTGACCGAGAAGTATCCTACAGTATTCATTCCGAAGGCAGCAGAGCATGATATCACAGCAGGTCTCGATGAAAATACTCAGACTGTAGTTGCAAGTGCAAGAGGTATGCTCAAGCAGAGCAATGTAAGAAGTTCCCTTACAGTTGATTCCCTCTTGACAACTGCTGACAGCGCTTATTCCAAGACAGATATTACATCCAAGGTTCTCGATAAGGAGAAGAATGATGTAAATGGTCCGTTTGATGTGGCTGTTGCAATTAAGGACGACTTTACGGAGAAGACCAAAGGTAAGGGACTTGCTACCAATATTGTTGTTTTTGGTTCAGCCAACTTTATTGCCAATGAGTTCATCTCAACAAAGCAGTATGGAAACCGTACAATGATTGTTAATTCCATGACATACTTGACTGGACAGGAGAGTTCGACTCTTGCTATACCTCAGAGAAACCTAGACCAAGAAATGGTATCTATAAAGGACAGTGACAAGATATTCTTTACAGCTTTCCTCGTTGTAATTATCCCACTTGGATTGCTCATCACGGGATTTATCATTTGGTTTAAGAGGAGGAAGAACTAGTGAGCAAAGGTGCTAAGAAAACTATAACACTTCTGGGACTTGTTCTTGTTTTGGGCGGAATAATTGCAGCATATATGCTTGTGCCTAAGAAGGACAACAAAAAGCAGGAAGTAAAGAAAGAGAATATTGGTGTGGCCAATATCCTGACAGATGGAATTAGATTGGTAAAGATTGATGCCGGTGAAAATAAAATGGAGCTTGTCAAAGATGGCGATTCTTGGAAAATAATGGAAAAGCCAAGTGCGCCGGTTGACAGAGAAGAGGTTGATAAATTTCTCAAGGGATTTGAAGCAATCAGAGCTACCAAGGAAATCAAGATGGATTCAGTGGGACTCGGCGAATATGGACTTGAGAAAGATTATAAGACAATTGAGATAGTGGATGAAACGGGAAAGAAGTACGAGTTTAAGCTTGGAGCTGATGTTCCTGTAGAAGGTGGAATGTACGGAACATTTAACGATGTAAAGCTTGTATATGCCTTCAATGAAGAGTTTAGCAACAAGTTGAAGACCACTATGAATTCCATTATCAAAAAGGACGTTATAGAGAATGTTGGAGAAGAGTACTTGACGGGCGTCAAGATAAATCTCAAGGGGACTGATATATTTGAGGCCAAGGTGGTAGAACCTAAGGATCAGGTGGATCTCTACAACGACTGGAATATCGTTAAGCCGTATGCAAAGCCTCTTTCAGGGACCAATACGGAAGATTGGACTACACTTCGCAAGTTATACAGCTCTCTCAAATTTGATGAATTGATCGAGTATGACGCGAAGGATTTAAAGAAGTATGGGCTTGATAAGCCGGACGCTTGCGTGGATGTGGATTATATCGAGGCCAAGAAGGGATATAAGGCAGATGATGATGAGCCAACAACAACAGCTCTCCCACAGAATCAACTGTCATCGGGAAGAACCAATGAAGGCATGAGAATTATAAGTAAAGCCAATGTGATTCCCAAGAAATTCCAGAAAGCCAAGTCGTACAAGTTTTTGGTTGGAAAGAAGACAAGCGATGGAAGCTACTATGTAAAACTTGGATCCAACAATAATATATACAAGCTCTCAGCTGAGATGGTAGACGGCATGGTAAATGTAGATGCATATACATATATGGACCCATGTGTCTATGCCGTTCTCATCAATGATATCAAGGGCTATGAGGTTGAGATTGGTAAAACCAAGATTAAGGTAGACAGAGTAGAAGAGAAGAATGATGCGGGAAAGAAAGTTGACCGCTGGGTTATCAATGGAAAGAAAATTGATGACTCCAAGGAAAATGAGGTTCTAACTCCATATAGTAAGGCTTATCTTCTTACCTTCACATCAAAAGTGGATCCAAAGGTGGACCCTAAGGCCAAGAAACCGGTTATGAAGATTACTTACCATCAGAAGCTAAATGACGTTGTTGTCAAGTATCTTCCATACGATGGAACCAACTTCTACAAGATAGATAAAAATGGAATGGATTATTTCCTTGTGGACAAGAATTCGGCGGATGCGGCTATGAATGCATTCAAAGGATTATTAAAATTGTAAAAAACCCATTCAAAGTATTGAAATATTATGAAAAATAGTGCATAATAGGGTATGTATTTGTAAAATTGTGTGAGAGATTAGAATTAATGAGGAGATGAAAGAATGAATCTTGTAAGTATTAGAGACTTATTTAAGAACCAAGAAGAGTATATTGACAAGAAAGTGACTGTCGGCGGTTGGGTTAGAAGTATCCGCGACTCTAAGACATTTGGCTTTATTGTTATCAATGACGGAACATTTTTCGAGCCTTTACAGGTTGTATATAATGATTCAATGGACAATTTCAAGGAAGTGAGCAAGATTAATGGTGGAGCGGCTATCATAGTGACAGGAACTCTTGTTGCGACACCTAATGCGAAGCAGCCTTTTGAGATTCAGGCAGATACAGTGGATGTAGAAGGAAGCTCTACTAGCGATTACCCATTGCAGAAGAAGAGACATACTCTCGAATTCCTCAGAACAATGACACATCTCAGACCTAGAACCAATACGTTCCAGGCTGTATTTAGAGTGCGTTCACTCATCGCATATGCTATTCACAAATTCTTCCAGGAGAGAGATTTTGTATATGTACATACTCCACTTATCACAGGTAGTGACTGCGAGGGTGCAGGTGAGATGTTCCGCGTAACTACACTGGATATGGAAGATATTCCTAAGGATGAGGACGGAAATATTGATTATAAGAAAGATTTCTTCGGCAAGGAGACAAATCTTACAGTTAGTGGTCAGCTCAACGGTGAGACATATGCTCAGGCATTTAAGAATATTTATACATTTGGTCCTACTTTTAGAGCAGAGAATTCTAATACTACAAGACATGCGGCTGAGTTCTGGATGATTGAGCCGGAGATTGCTTTCGCAGATCTCGGAGACGATATGGATTTGGCTGAGAGCATGCTCAAGTATATTATCAATTATGTTTTGGAAAATGCTCCGGAAGAGATGGATTTCTTCAACAAGTTTATCGATAAAGGTTTGATTGATAGACTTAAGGCAGTAGCTAGTGCAGACTTTGGTCGCGTTACATATACTGAGGCCATAGAGATTCTCGAGAAGAATAATGATAAGTTCGAGTACAAAGTATCTTGGGGAGTGGATCTTCAGACAGAGCATGAGAGATATCTCACAGAGGAAGTATTTAAGAAACCTGTATTCGTCACAGACTATCCAAAAGAGATCAAGGCTTTCTATATGAAGTTAAATGAGGATGACAAGACTGTAGCAGCTATGGACTGTCTCGTTCCTGGAATCGGTGAGATTATCGGCGGAAGTCAGAGAGAGGACGACTACGATAAGTTGGTTAAGAGAATGGAAGAGTGCAATCTCAAAAAAGAGGACTATGAGTTCTATCTTGATCTTCGCAAATATGGTTCAACAAGACATGCGGGATTTGGACTTGGATTCGAGAGATGCGTAATGTATCTCACAGGAATGCAGAATATCAGAGACGTAATTCCATTCCCACGTACAGTTAATAACTGTGATTTATAAGAAACACTGAGATATATAGGTGAAAGCGAGGAACAACAAATGATTAAACCAAGTGAATATAAATCAGCTCTTAACATTAGAGAGACAGAGGTAGCCATAAAGTTAGTTAAGGATTTTTTTGAGCGAGCTATCGCAAAGAACTTGAATCTTACGAGAGTGTCTGCGCCACTTTTCCTTCCACCTGAAACAGGTCTCAATGATGACCTCAACGGTGTAGAGAGACCGGTTGCATTTGGCATCAAGGAGCAAAATGAGCGCGAGGTACAAATCGTTCATTCACTTGCCAAGTGGAAGAGACATGCCTTAAAGAGATATGGCTTTGAGGTCGGTGAAGGCCTTTATACTGATATGAATGCCATTAGAAGAGATGAGGATACAGACAATATTCACTCAATCTTTGTTGACCAATGGGATTGGGAGAGAATAATCAAGCACGAAGAGCGCAATGTAGATAAGCTCAAGGAGATTGTGGGACTTGTATATAAGTCTTTGCTTGAAACTGAAGAGTATATGGCAAACCAATATGATTATATCAAGAAAGATTTGCCGGAGAATATTTTCTTCGTTACAACATCTGAGTTGGAAGAAAAATATCCTGACAAGACGCCAAAGGAGAGAGAGTATATCGCCGCTAAGGAGCATGGTGCTATATTCCTTATGCAGATAGGAGATAAACTTGCATCCGGAGAGCCTCACGATGGAAGAGCTCCGGATTATGACGATTGGGCTTTGAATGGCGATATCATCGTATACTATCCAGTTCTTGATATTGCTCTTGAACTCTCTTCAATGGGAATTCGAGTTGATGAGGTTTCTATCCTTGAACAGCTCAAAAAAGCCGGTTGTGAGGAGAGAAAGGACCTTCCTTTCCAGAAGGCGGTTATAGAGAAGAGACTCCCTTATACTGTGGGTGGAGGAATCGGTCAGTCAAGAATATGTATGTTCTTCCTCAAGAAAGCGCACATAGGCGAGGTTCAGTCATCTATTTGGCGCGAGGACATGATGGAAGAAGCTAAGAGCTGTGGAATTAATATTTTGTAAGATATAAGACAATAATTGAAAGTCTGGTGTGTTTTCACAGCAGGCTTTCTTTGACATTTAATAGTTGCTCAAGAAGTTGGAGGTTATTGTTTATGGCAGAAAGTCAAAACATTGAATATAAAGAATCCTGGCGGGATGAATACCTGAAGTGGCTTTGTGGCTTTGCCAATGCCCAGGGCGGCACCATTTACATCGGTGTTGATGATGCTGGTGATGTTGTCGGTGTTAAGGATGTCAAAAAGCTGATGGAAGATATCCCGAATAAGATTCAGTCAGGGCTTGGCATTGTTGCCGATGTGAATAAGCTCACGAAGGATGGGAAAGACTATTTGGAGATCAAAGTGAAGCCAAGTTCTTTTCCCATCAGTTATCATGGAGAATTCCATTACCGAAGTGGAAGCACGAAGCAGCAACTGACTGGGATTGCGCTGTCGGAGTTTATAATGCAAAAAACCGGTTTCCGATGGGAAGATGTTACTGTCGATAATATTACAGTAGACGATTTAGACGATGAAAGCTTCAAAATATTCCGAAGAGAAGCCTTAAGCAAAAAACGGATGTCGGAAGCAGAATTGAATGTTTCCAATGCAGAACTTCTGAAGAAGCTTCATCTAATAGTCGATGGAAAACTGAAGAGATCGGCAGTGCTTCTATTCTACAAAGATCCGGAGATTATTCAAAATGGCAGTTTTGTAAAGGTCGGGAAGTTCGATGAGAGAGGCAGGGTAGTCTATCATAATGATCTTGAAGAGTCGCTGATTGTAAATGCGAGTAAGGTGATCGACCTAATCTATCAAATGTACCTGAAGGCCAAAATCAGTTATGAGCATGATATAAGGGTTGAAGAATATCCTTTTGCACGAGAAGCTATCCGCGAGGCAGTTTATAATGCTATTGCGCATAACTGTTATATGTATGGTACTCCGATACAGATACGTATT
This sequence comes from Eubacterium xylanophilum ATCC 35991, assembly GCF_000518685.1. Lineage (GTDB taxonomy): Bacteria > Bacillota > Clostridia > Lachnospirales > Lachnospiraceae > Eubacterium_F > Eubacterium_F xylanophilum. The sequence goes on from NZ_KI912470.1 coordinate 139,757, forward strand.
ATGGATGATGCCATAACCATAAGCAACAGCTGTATTCTTCCCGAAGGCTGGACGGTGGATACACTGATGGAGCCGCATGAGTCAAAGCCTTATAATCCGGATATCGCCAGGGTGTTTTATCGTGCCGGTTTTATTGAAAACTGGGGTCAGGGTATCCAGAAGATATGTGGTGAGTGCAAGGGAATCGGGGCAGAACTCCCTGTGTATGAACTGACAGGTACTACATTACGGATTCGGTTCAAGGCACTGGAAAGTGCACTTATAGATCAGCCTAATACGCCAAACCGCCAGAATGGCGGATTAAGTGGCGGAATAGATGGCGGATTGGCGGAAAAGATTATTGAATTGATCCGTGCAGATGAAACTGTCAAGGTTTCCGAGATGGCTGAATCATTGGGTATTCCTAAGAGAACCATTGAGCGAGAAATGAAGAGACTCCGTGACAGTGAACGTATTTCCCGTGAAGGCGGTAACAGATATGGGCGTTGGAAGATAAAACAAGAGGACAAAGTTAGTAGTTAGACCAATCGGAAGGTAAGAAGTATGATTGAAGTATATTATGCGGAGGATGATGAAAGTATAGTCCAATCTGTGAAGGAGTATTTAGAACGGAATGATGCTAAAATTGTAGTATTTAAGACAATTTCCGAGATAAAAAGTGCATTAATGAATCATTTACCCGATGTTGTTTTATTGGATCGGAATATGCCGGACAGGCAAGGCTCTGGAGAGTGGAATACGGATGAAAAATGAATTTTTAAGGAAACATCCGTATATAGAGGAATATTGGAAACGCATATTGCTGGTCTTACAAGCTTTGCTTGTAAGACAATTAATGAATTAAGAAAGAAAGGACTATGATAACTATGGATAATTTTCAATTTTATTCACCAACTTACTTTGAGTTCGGTAGAGGTGCAGAGGATAAAGTAGGAGAGCTTTTGAAGCGATTTGGGGCAAGTAAAGTGCTTATTCACTACGGAGGTGGATCCGTTCAGAAAAGTGGACTTTTGGACAAGGTTAGAGCAAATCTTGAGAAAGCGGATATACCATTCTTTGAACTTGGAGGAGTAAAACCAAATCCTAGAAGTGGTCTAGTATATGAGGGTATTGATATTTGTAAGAAAGAGGGCATTGACTTTATCTTGGCAGTAGGAGGTGGAAGCGTTATAGATTCTTCTAAGGCTATTGCTGCCGGAGCATGCAGTGATGAGGATTTTATTAACTTCTACAGAGGCAAAGCCAAGTTTGACAAGGCATTACCTGTGGGAACAATACTCACTATAGCAGCGTCCGGTTCTGAGGGGTCAGGAAATAGTGTTATAAATGATGAGGAGATAGGTAAGAAGAAGGGCATCAGAGGTGATGTTTTACGTCCAAAATTCTCTATTCTCAATCCTGAGTGGACTATGACTTTGCCAGCTTATCAGACAGCTGCAGGATGTACAGATATTATGGCTCACGTCTGCGAGAGATATTTTTCTAACACAGAGGGTGTTGAAGTGACAGATAGACTTTGTGAGGCCTTGTTAAAGACTATTTTAAAAGAGGCTCCTATTGTCATCGAAAACCCTAAGGACTATGATGCAAGAGCAAATATTATGTGGGCTGGAATGCTTGCGCACAATAACGTATGCGGCGTTGGAAGAGTTCAGGACTGGGCAAGTCACCATATTGAGCACGAGTTATCTGCTCTATATGATGTGACTCATGGAGCAGGTCTTGCAGTTATCATGCCTGCGTGGATGAGATATGTTGTAAATATCAACCCAGGCAAGTTGGTTGACTTTGCAAGAAATGTTATGGAAGTTGAGGAAGCAGAAGATGACATGGCAACAGCTATGCGTGGAATTGAAAAGTTCGAAGCATTTCTCAAGTCCATTGGAATGCCTTTGACATTTGATGAAATTGGTGCCAAAGAAGAGGATATAGATTATCTGACAGAAAAACTTCTCGGTAAGAACAAGACTGAGGGTAATTATGTCAAGTTGGAAGCGGAAGATGTGAAGAAAATCTATCATTTCGCCGCAAACCGCTAAAATGGGCACTTACAACAACTAGTGTTCATTTTATAAAAATCTCATAAAAAATCACAATATATTGTTGCAATGGAAATCGTGTAGTGATATAATTAATTCTAGTGTGGTTCTGATATAGATATTGTGGGTGATATACTATATCAGACATAGTGTTCGACAATATGTTGTTAGAGGATTAATTTATGAGAGGATGGTTTTGTGAAGGTAATAAAGCGTGACGGTCGAGTTGTTGACTATGATAGGAATAAGATTTTAATTGCAATCAGGAAAGCGAATGCTGAGGTGGAGCAGTTTGAGAAGGTGCCTGAGGACGATATAGATGGCATCATTGCAAGTATCGAGAATTCTAAGCGTGAGACTATTCAGGTGGAAGATATTCAGGATATGATTGAGCAAAAGCTCATGGCTGCAGGGAAATTTGTTCTTGCTAAGACTTATATTATCTATCGTTATACAAGAGAAATGGTCCGCAAGGCAAACACAACAGATGATTCTATCATGAGCCTTATTAAGAATAGCAATAAGGATGTTATGGAGGAAAATTCCAATAAAAATGCCTATATTGCATCAACGCAAAGAGACCTGATCGCCGGAGAGGTGTCAAAAGACCTTACAAAACGTGTACTTCTTCCGGAGAAGATTGTAAAGGCACACGAAGATGGAGTATTACATTTTCATGACATGGACTATTTTGTGCAGCCTATTTTCAATTGTTGTCTCATTAATATCGGAGATATGCTTGAGAATGGAACTGTCATGAATGGCAAGCTCATCGAGAGCCCTAAGAGTTTCCAGGTTGCGTGCACAGTAGTAACTCAGATTATCTCTGCCGTGGCAAGTAGTCAGTACGGCGGACAATCAGTTGATGTTAGACATCTCGGCAAATACCTCAGAAAGAGTGCGGACAAGTACCGCAAAAGATATGAAGATAAATTCGCCGGATCAGTTCCAGGCGATGTTATAGATAAGATGGTAGCTGAGAGAGTTAGCGATGAGCTTCGCTCAGGCGTTCAGACAATCCAGTATCAGATTAATACATTGATGACCACCAACGGTCAGTCGCCATTTGTCACTCTTTTCCTCAATTTGGACAAGGATGACGAGTATATCGAAGAGAATGCGATGATCGTAGAAGAGATTCTAAAACAGCGTTTAGAGGGAATCAAGAATGAGAAGGGCATATATGTAACCCCTGCATTCCCTAAGCTCATCTATGTTTTGGATGAATTCAATTGCCTCAAGGGCGGAAAATACGATTATATCACAAAGTTGGCAGTAAAATGTTCAGCTAAGAGACTTTACCCGGATTATATCTCAGCTAAGAAGATGCGTGAGAATTATGAGGGAAATGTCTTCAGCTGTATGGGATGTCGTTCTTTCCTATCTTCATGGAAGGATGAGAATGGCAATTATAAGTGGGAAGGACGCTTTAATCAAGGTGTTGTAAGTCTTAATCTCCCACAAATTGGAATCCTTGCGAAGGGAAATATGGAATACTTCTGGCAGCTTTTGGAGGAGAGACTTTCACTTTGCTTTGAGGCGCTCATGTGCAGACACAGAGCGTTGGAGGGTATCACAAGTGATGTCAGTCCTATCCACTGGCAGTATGGTGCAATAGCCAGGCTTGAAAAGGGCGAGAAGATTGACAAGCTTTTGCATGATGGCTATTCGACCATTTCTCTTGGATATATCGGTTTATATGAGGTGACCAAGCTCATGACAGGGGTAAGTCATACTACCGAAAAGGGCAAGGAATTTGCACTTAAAGTCATGAATAGACTCAGACGTGCAACGGATACTTGGAAAGAAGAGACAGGACTTGGATTTGGTCTTTATGGAACTCCGGCCGAAAGCCTTTGTTACAGATTTGCTGAGATTGACAAGAAGAGATTTGGATCAATCGAGGATGTTACAGATAAAGGATATTATACTAATTCATATCATGTTGACGTCCGCGAAAAAATTGATGCTTTTAGCAAGTTCAAGTTTGAAAGTCAATTTCAAAACATCTCATCCGGAGGTGCTATATCATATGTGGAAATTCCTAATATGCAGAAAAATATTCCTGCACTTGAGGAACTTGTAAAGTTTATTTATGAGAATATTCAGTATGCTGAGTTCAATACAAAGTCAGATTATTGCCATGTGTGTGGATTCGATGGAGAGATTATTGTCAATGATAAGCTTGAGTGGGAATGTCCTAATTGCGGAAATAAAGACCACAGCAAGATGAATGTAACCAGAAGAACATGTGGTTACCTGGGAGAGAATTTCTGGAATGTTGGAAAAACTAAGGAGATCAATGCCAGAGTTTTACATATCTAAGGAGTTCAGCTATGAATTATGCAGATATAAAACAATATGATGTTGCAAATGGTCTTGGTGTTAGAGTATCCATATTTGTAAGTGGATGCACCCATCACTGTAAAGGGTGTTTTAATGAAGCCACATGGGACTTTAATTTCGGACAGCCATTTACTCAAAAAGAAGAAGATGCAATAATAGATTACCTTGCACCAAGTTATGTTTCCGGATTATCTTTGCTCGGAGGAGAACCCTTTGAACCCGTAAATCAGATGGGATTGCTACCGCTTTTAAGGAGAGTTAAGGAATTATATCCGGAGAAGGATATTTGGTGTTATACAGGATATCTATTTGATGAAGATTTGATTGGCAAGATGTCTCATAAGTATGATGAAACTATGGAGATGCTGTCATATATAGATATCTTGGTTGACGGACCATTTGTCTTGGAAAAGAAAAATCTTAAGCTCAGGTTTCGCGGGAGCGAGAATCAGAGGATAATCAGGGTGCAGGAGTCGTTAAAAACAGGAAAGGTAGTTCTTTGGGATGGAGAATAGATTTAAAGTAAGTTTTAAGAAGCTTGATGAGAGAGCTCAGGTGCCAACATATGGAACTGAGTTTGCTGCAGGCGCGGATCTGTATGCATGTATGGATGAGGCGATTGTTATAAAGTCCGGTGAGACGGCATTTGTGCATACCGGAATAGCAATGGCAATTCCTGTTGGAGTAGTGGGACTGATCTATGCCAGAAGCGGGCTTGCATGTAAGAAGGGCTTGGCACCGGCCAACAAGGTTGGAGTAATTGACTCAGATTACAGAGGTGAGATTATGGTGGCGCTTCACAACCACTCCGGTGTGGATATAGAAGTGGAGCCAGGGGAGCGTGTTGCTCAAATGGTTATGGCGCCATATTATGTTGCAGATTATACAGAGGTAGATGAACTGGAAGATACCGAGCGTGGAGCGGGCGGATTCGGATCAACAGGAAAGTGCTAATATGAGATTAGAGAGCAGTATAAGAGATATTAAGGGGATTGGAGAGAAAGCAGAAAAAAACTTTCATAAATTAAATATCTATACTGTAGGAGATTTATTGGAACACTATCCGAGGGATTATGATGAATTCAAGGATATTGTTCCTATTTCTAGTGTAAAAATTAATCAGATTTGTGCAGTTGAAGTTCTTCTAAAAACTAGACCCGTGATGAATATGAAAAGCCGTTTTAAGGTTGTCTTGGCGGATTTTTACGACAGAACAGGCACTATAAGTGTTGCATGGTTTAACATGCCATTTGTTGCCAAACAGTTAAAAATGGGAACAAGTTATATTCTGCGAGGAATGGTCAGTGAAAAAAAGGGAAAACTCTATATATCCCAACCCAAAATCTATAGCAAGAATGAATTCTATAAAAATGTGGGAAAGTTTCTTCCTATCTATCCCTTGACAATGGGAATAACCAACAATCAAGTAAAAAAGGCTATGGAATTTGCTTTGGGAGAATGTGATGATCTGAAAGAATTTTTGCCATCAGAAATCAGAAAAAGATATAATTTGCCAATTTATAGTAAGGCTATAAAGGGAATACATTTTCCGATGTCCGTAACTGAATACAGAGAAGCCAGGAAAAGACTTGCATTCGATGAACTATTCTTATACCAAGCGGCTTTATATGCTATAAGAAATCAAAGAGCTAACAAATCGGAGTATGTGGCGAATCAGGATATAGATGCGTTGGAATTTTCAAAGACTTTGCCTTATGAGTTGACTGGAGCTCAAAAGCAAGTGTCTAGCGAGATAATAAGTGATTTGGAGAGCGGTTATGTGATGAACCGTCTTGTTCAAGGAGATGTTGGCTCAGGTAAGACGGTAATTGCCGAGATGGCTATATACAAAACCGTAAAGTCTGGATACAAGGTGGCTTTTATGGTTCCTACAGAAGTATTAGCCCATCAACACTACCAAGAATTATCTAGAGTATTTGAAAGTCATGGGATAAGTGTATGCCTTCTTGTGGGTTCTCAGACGGCCAAAGTGAAGAGAGAGATTAAGGAACAACTTGCCTTTGGCATATATGATGTTGTTGTTGGAACTCATGCCCTAATTCAGGATGATGTTGACATCCCAGATCTTGCTCTTGTGATTACGGATGAACAACATAGATTCGGTGTTCGTCAGAGAGAAAAATTATCCGAGAAAGGTAGCATGCCTCACATATTAGCTATGAGTGCGACGCCTATTCCAAGGACACTTGCACTTGTCTTATATGGTGATATGGATATCTCCATAGTTGGAGAGAGGCCTAGTAATCGACTTCCGATAAAAAATTGTGTGGTTGGAAGAGAATATAGACCTACAGCCTATAAGTTTATCTACGATGAAGTAAAAGCAGGTCATCAGGCTTATATTATATGTCCAATGGTGGAAGAAAGCGAGGATAGCGAGCTAGAGAGCGTTGTGGAGTATTGTGACATGCTATCAGAAATTTATGGAGATAGGTTAAGGGTTGATTATCTTCATGGGAAGATGAAGCCAGTGGAGAAAGAAGATGTTATGACAAGGTTTGGTCAAGGTGATATCGACATCCTTGTTTCTACAACTGTGGTCGAAGTCGGAATTGATGTTCCAAACTCAACCGTTATGATGATAGAAAATTCTGAGAGATTTGGTTTGGCTCAACTTCATCAGTTACGCGGACGTGTTGGACGAGGCGGTAGCCAATCTTATTGTATATTTATGATGGGAAATACAAGTAAAGAAGGACGTGAGAGACTCAATATTATAGCTAATTCCAATGACGGTTTTGTGATTGCTGAAAAAGATTTGGAATTACGTGGTCAGGGAGATTTCTTTGGTGTGATGCAAAGTGGCGAGAGACCATTTTTAATTGCAGATATATTTGAAGATTCAGATATAATTCGTTATGCTGCAGAAGAGGTAAAGAATTACGATTTTGAGAGTATATGTTCCTTTTATGAAAAGAATAGGAGATTTAGAGAGAGATTAGAGTATTATATGGGAAATGTTTCACTATAAAATTTCAAATAATACTTTACAAAAAAGGTTCTCTTGTATAATTAAATATATTGACATTGTTTTAAATATAGTGATATAATTTAAAAGGTTTAAATATATTCATAGGGAGACAGAAGAATGAAAAAAAGAATTGTTATTTTGGTTGGATTAGTACTATCGCTATCATTGGGAAATACTACTAATGCAAAGAGCTATGTAAGTGAACAGGACATCCTTCAGAAGAATGAATTCGATGGAATGTATAAAACAGCTGATGGGGAGGTTAGATTCATCAAGGAAGAGCCAGATGACTCACCGAGAGTATGTAAGTGGACTGGTGATGGTTATGAAAATATCAAAGATCCATTTTGCTATTTTGTATGGGGAGTTGATGAGAAGCATACCACAGGATATACTTCTCCAACTGCAGCAAAATCCGGAAAAGCTTTTTATGCAGCGAAAAAAACTGTTCTTTTCAAGTACAATAAGTACGGAAATGTCAAGGCAAGATATGACCTTCGAAGACGTATACGCGGTTATAAAATTCAAAAGGTTTTTTGGGTTAAGGGCGATAAAGTGCTTTTGCAAATAAGAAAGTCATCGACAAAGAAAAGAATAATATTAGTGGATATAAGAAAGAAGAGAGTTGTCAAAAGATACAGTTCCAAGTATAAATCCGTCAAAGCTGTCTCTGGCAAGTATGCCTTTGTTGTATCTGGAATCATCGCAGACGGGGATGAGAAAATCAAAAAAATAGTTGTATCCAGCGGAAAAGTTGTAAAGAGCTTGGAAACTAAAAAACTGAGAAAAACTGCATCAGATCTTGAAGATGAAGATGATAAGTATGGTTTGCTTAAGAATCAATCCATGACGGGTGCGATTTACAAGGGAAAACTATATGTAAGATATTATGGTGGTCTGTATTTGTGCGACTTCAAGAGCTCCAAGTTCAAAAAGGTTGAAACTGAGAAGTTTAAAGCGGGAAATTTTTACGTTGGAACAATGATGTTTGACAAGTCAGGTGATTTGTATGCGATGGGATATACAGAAAAATCCGACTATGTTACAAATTTATATCTATACAAATAGTATTAAGAGGAGGCATAGAAATTCTATGTCTCTTTTTTTTAGAAGGCGAATTGTTGTCTATGGCAAGTTTTTGTGGTAAAATATTCCTATAGTATGAAGAATGAAAAGGGACTATCAAGTAGGAGGCTAGATAAGTGAAAGGATACTCAAGAAGATCACGTAGGGGTAGTATGCTTAGAGCATTGGCGGTGTTCATTGGAGTGTCGGTAAGTGTGGCATTATCATTTATAGCTTATCATTATAATTTTCCGATATATCCGGATACTGTGGGGACAGTAGGCGTATCATTGATAGGGGGAGCATTTCCGGGAATAGTTGTTGCGGTTGCGACAGATCTTATCTGCACAGCATTCAATCCCAATGCATTATATTTTTGTTTTATAAATACATTAACTGCGATTTTTACTGCATGGTATATTAGAAAAAAATCACATTATAACCTTAAGAGATATGTGCTTTTTGTTTTGATTTCTGGTTTTGTTGCCGGAGGACTGAGTGGCTTGGTTCAATGGGGACTTTTTAATGATGTGCAAAACTCGTCCCTGTCTGCATTTAACAGCGCTATCAAAAATAATTATGGAATTCCCAATATCGTTGTTATTCTCATATCTAATATTTTACTCAATATAATTGAAAAAAGTTTATCGCTTGGAATCGGTTTGTTAGTTCACAGATTCTTAACTGATAAGATAAAAAAACAAATAAGGAACAGCGCTCTAAGGCAAAATCCACTGTCCATAGAGAGAATAAAATTTGTGGATTCGGCTAATGCCAGAACTAGTTTATCTGTCAAAGGTAGAACTTCACTTATGCTACTTGTTGTAGCTTTGACTCTTATGATTATTATGGGGAGTATAGGTATAGGCTTATACTTTAATAATGCTAAAAAAGAAAAAACTGAACATGCTTTAGCTACAGTTCAATCTGCGTCAGATGTAATAGATGGTGACAAGATTAGAACATTTATCCAAGAGGGAAAAAAGGCAGAGGGATATGAGGAAACATATAAATTGCTATATTACATATGGAAAAGCTCTCCAAATGTTCAATATCTATATGTGGTGACGTTTGATGAAGAATATGCCACATATGTTTTTGATGTCAGAGACGAGAGCAACAGAAAACGTTTTAAAATCTATAAGCCGGGAGAAAAAGTAGCTATAAATGAGGAGTTTAGGGAGCATCTACCTCAATTATTGGCTGGAAAAGATATTAAGCCAATTGAGACTAATACCGATTGGAGTTGGTTGTTGGCGGTATATAAACCTGTTTATGACAGCGAGGGACGCTGCGTATGCTATGTTGGTGCGGATGTTTCGATGGAATATATTGCTGATTACATGAAAGACTTTATTATAAGAGTATTTCTAGTTTTATCGGGTTTCTTTGTCTTGATTGTCGCTTTTGGTTTGTGGAATACCGGGGTTTATATAGTATATCCTCTTGATAGTATTATGACCGGAATCGAAGAGTTTATTAAAGCCGGAACAGATCAAAGACAGCTTGATGATGCAGTAAAGAAGATGCGAACAATAAATATTCATACAGCGGATGAAGTAGAGAAGTTATATCAAGCGATATGTGATATGGCCTCTAATCAGGTCGAACAGATGCGAAGTGTGAGAAGGTTATCTGAGAATACTGCGAAAATGCAGGATGGTTTGATTATTACCATGGCTGATTTGGTTGAAAACCGAGATTCAGATACGGGAGCACATATCCAGAAGACATCAGAATACGTTAGGATAATAGTGGAGGGACTGAAGAAAAAAGGGTATTATACAGAAAAGATTACACCAAAGTTTATGTCTGATGTGGTTCGAAGTGCGCCATTGCACGATGTAGGAAAGATTAATATATCTGACAACATACTAAATAAACCCGGAAAACTCACGGATGAAGAGTATGAGATTATGAAAACCCATACTACTGCAGGTAAGATGATTATGGAGAAAGCCATCAGTACTGTAGAGGGTGAAAATTATCTGAGAGAAGCGAAGAATATGGCGGCATATCATCATGAGAGATGGGATGGAAAGGGTTATCCAGAGGGACTTCACGGCGAAGTGATTCCATTGTCGGCGAGAATAATGGCAGTGGCTGATGTCTTTGATGCCCTTACTTCGAAGAGAGTATACAAACCGGCTTTTTCCCTGGAAAAGGCAATTTCCCTTATAAAGGAAGGGGCGGGAACCCAGTTTGATGAAAAGTGTGTAGAAGTCTTTATAGATTCGTTAGCAGAAGTAAAAGCCGTGATGACAAGATACAATGAGGATCATTAGGAGGTGGGCATTAGTATGAAAAAGGAAGAAGGAAAATTAATTTATATTTTTATGATGATTTTTGCATGTATGAGTGCAGTAATTACATGGGATGATTCTCTTGCGGCATCTACTGATGATCAAGTAAAATCAGCTTCAGCTGAAAAGTATGATTTTTATGGTGGCGGATATGCTGCGACAGGGCAGATATTTGGAGCAGGATATACCACAGAGCTCTATAATTCAACAAACAAACTTCCTACATCGGATGCCATGTATATAATGGGATCCAGAGACGGCCACGTGTGGGTTGGCGGATATGCAGGAGTTATGCGTTTTGACGGTTCCGAGTTTGAAAGACTTGATGCGTCAGAGGGACTTACCAGTGCAAGAGCTATATTTGAAGATTCCAAAGGAAGAATATGGGTAGGAACAAATGACAATGGTGTAGTTGTGGTGGATAATGGCACGAAAACGCACTTAACTTACAAAGATGGGCTACCTTCGTCGTCAATAAGAAATTTTGCGGAGGATTCGAGTGGGAATATTTTTATAAGTACTACTTCGGGTATATGTTATGCGGATAGTAATTATAATATTCATGGTATTCCAGGAGCTGACTTGTCTAATGAAAGAATACTTCGCCTTACTTCAGATTCAACAGGACGAATATATGGTCAGACTGCCAGTGGACTTGTGTTTGCCATAGAAAATAAAAGAATTGAGGAAGTTTATACAAGCGAGCAGTTGGGAATGGGGCTTATCACAACGATATTAGCTGATCCATGGAATCCGGGAAATGTGTATATAGGGACAGAGGAAAGTGTTGTTTATTGCGGAAAATTTGGCAGTAGGTCAGATGATATGCGAAAGATTCCTCTCGGGGATATAGGAAGTGTTCATTGGCTGAATTTTGATTGCAAGAGAATATGGGTGTCATCAACGACGGAGATAGGGTATTTAAACGAGAATAAACATTTTTGTAAATTAAGTAATATACCCGTGAATTCAGGAATCGAGATGGCCACATCAGATTATCAGGGGAATATATGGTTGGCTTCCTCTACTCAAGGTGTCATGAAAATTGTTACCAATAATTTTGTCGATTTGACAGGTGAAGTGGGATTGCCAAGAGAAGTGGTAAACTCTGCATGCATTTATCATAATTGTATTTATATTGGAACAGACAATGGATTGCGTGTACTTGATTACAATAAAAAACAAGTTACCAACAAATTGACAGAATACGTGGGGAATGATCGTGTGCGCTGTATAAAGACCGACAATGATGGGAATTTGTGGGTTTCGACATATACAGGAAATAAGGGAGTTATTTGCTATACCAATGAGGAGACGCTCAAAGTATTTACTACCAATAATGGGTTGCCTCATAATGAGGTTCGCAGCTTGGCTATTGGTAAAGCGGGAAGAGTGCTAGTGGGCACCAATGGTGGACTGGCAGTTATCCAGGACGACGATGTGGTTAGAACTGTAGGAACTCAAGAGGGAATAACGAATACTGTATGTCTCACTGTGGAGGAAGAATTGAGTGGAAGTATTATTGTGGGCACAGATGGGGATGGTTTGTATGAGATAAAGAATGATTCGATAAGAAAGTATGGAAGAGAAGATGGACTGACCAGTGATGTTGTTTTGAGAGTAATCCGTGACGATGCTAGGCATGTGACTTGGATTATAACATCTAATTCGATAGAGTATATGAAAAATGGGAAAATATATCAAATCAAATCAATTCCATTTAATTACAACTATGATATGTGCTTTGATAACAAAGATAATGCGTGGATTCTCTCTTCATATGGAGTATATTCCATTAACGTTGAGGATATGCTTAACGACTCTGTAAATAATTATAGTCTTTATACATTGGAAAATGGTCTGCCATATTCTATTACTACTAGTTCGTACAGTATGAAGGATGAAGATGGTAATCTGTATATTCCGGGAAGAAACGGTCTGATAAAAGTTGATATTAATGATTATAATGTAAAAAGAGATAAAGTTTTAATTGACATTCATTCCATATATTGTGATGAAATGAGAATCTATCCGGACGCCAATGGTGAATATCAAATACCATCATCCACCGGTCGTGTGAAGATAAAGGCATCAGTTATGGACTATACTATGCTTAATCCAACAGTACGTGTCTATATGGAGGGTGTAACGGATGAAGGTATTTGCGTTCCAATGAGTCAGCTAGACAGTTTGGAGTATACAAATCTTCCATATGGAGATTATAAACTTCACATTCAGATAATTGACAGAGTTACAGGAAATGCCCTCCAGGACAGCACATTTAACATAAAAAAGATTGCAAAATACAGCGAACTACTCATAGTTAAGATATTGGGATTGGGCCTTATCGTATTGTTTGTGGGATTTGTAGTATGGAGAATTATGAAATCAACAGTAGTTGCAAGACAATACGAGGAGATTAGCGAAGCCAAGGAAGCTGCGGAGAGGGCCAATGAGGCGAAGTCAAGGTTCCTTGCCAGCATCTCTCATGAGATTCTCACTCCGATAAATGCTATTATGGGCACCAATGAGATAATGGGACGAGAAGATACTACAGGAGTGCCTCAAGAGTATAGAGATGCGATTCGTAGATATAGAACAAATATCAGAAATGCATCAGAGTCTCTATATGCGCTTATAAGTGAGTTGCTCAATATATCCAAGATTGAGACTGGACAAATTAGCCTTGTAGAAGAAGAATATGATTTATCCAAATTCATTCGTTCAGCTATATCAATGACAAGAATTAGAAGCGAAGAAAAAGGAATTAAACTAAATGTATCTATAGATGAGTTGCTTCCGTCTAAATTGTATGGAGATATAGCAAAAATTGAGCAGATATTGCTTAATTTGTTGACGAATTCAGTCAAGTACACAGAAGTGGGAGAAATCAAGGTCAATATCTCAATGACGAGTAGAAAAGACGATTATGCTCATCTGCGATTTCGAATAAGCGATACGGGGAAAGGAATAGCAAAAAAGGATTTAAATGCTATTTTTGTCACTTATGATAGGCTTGGAGAAGAGGATGAGGGAACTCTCAATGAAACCGGACTGGGATTAGATATCACCTATAAGTTGGTGAAAATTTTAGGAGGAGATATTCGCTGTAAGAGTAAGGTTGGAGAGGGAACCGAGTTTGTAATTGATTTGGATCAGAGAATAATCGATGAAACTCCGATTGGAAAATTTGAGGAGTCAGTCGACGAAGAAAACACGGAAAACACATATAAACCGAGCTTTGTAGCGCCGGATGTGGATATTCTTGTGGTTGGAGATAATCCATCCAATATAAATATTATCAAGGGCTTGCTTAGAGATACTAAGGTCTTTGTTACAACATCTCATAGTGGAGAAGATGCCCTTGAGGCCATCAAGGATTCCAAGTTCGATATCATTGTCATAGAGCAAGTACTGGCAGGTATGGATGGCATAGAGACTGTTGACAAGATAAGGAAATATGATGAAAATATTCCGATATATCTAATCGTTTCAGGTGACCTAGTCACGGAAGAATACTTGGAATCAAACGAGAATAATGGAATACTTAAACTTCCTATTGATTATAGAGAATTAGAGAATATAATTATGAAACATATTTCTGATAATATCATGATAAAATATTAATCATAGGATTGCTAGGGGGAATTTTGTGATATTTGATTTTATACGAGAACATCAAATGAATATTATGCTGGCACTTTGTGCAATATGCGCCAATATGGCAATATTGCTTATGTTTACGCGCTTTTTAACTCCGAGAAGAAGGTTGATACTGATCCTTATGGAAGTAGCGGCGACTCTCCTGTTGGGGTTTGATAGAGCTGCGTATCTTTATAAAGGGGATATTTCAGATGTTGCATATATTATGGTGAGATTATCCAATTTTATGGTATTTTTCCTCACTTCAGCAATTGTATTTATATTTAATATTTATATTACGGACTTATTGTTAAATGAGGGAAAATTAGAGGTTGTTCCCAAAAGATTAAAGTTTATTCAGGTCATAACTATAATCGGAATGCTCATGGCAGTTGTGTCTCATTTCACAGGGCTATATTACTATATTGATAGCAATAATGTATATCACAGAGGTCCTGGATTTCTCCTTTGTTACGTTATTCCTGTAATTGCTCCGATTGTTCAATTTTCTGTAATTAGAGCTTATAAGAAAAAGTTTAGTCGCTTGATTTATGTATCACTCACATTGTATGTTTTCATCCCAATTATTGTGGGAATTATACAGATTTTTACATATGGATTATCTATAGTTAATATGGCAATGGTCCTTGTTTCGATTTCATTGTATATTTTTTCCTACCTGGATGTTAACGACGCCATAGAAAGGAAACATCAGATAGAGGTTGAAAATCTTGAGAAAGACCAACAGAGTATGAAACGACTTTTTGACCAAACTGCGATGGCGTTTGTAAAAGCGGTTGAGAAAAGAGATGCAAGTTCGGTGGGACATTCTCTTTGCGTGGCCAAGGTGTCGAGAATTATAGCAGAAAGAGCCGGTAAAAACAAAGAGGAATGCGATGAGGTCTACTATGCCTCTCTTCTCCACGACGTGGGATTGATTGGAATAGCCGACGCGGAAATGCACACATCGACATTAGATGACAAAGGCTATGAAAGAGCCAAACTAAAATCAACTCTCAGCGCTGATATCCTGGCGAATATCACAGAATATCCTTATCTCAGTCAGGCGGCAAAGTCCGTATGTGAAAAATATGACGGATCTGGGTATCCTGACGGTTTAAAGGGAGAAGAGATACCGGATATTTCTCGAATAATAGCTGTTGCAAATGCATATGACATATTGGCATCCAAGGATGATAAGTACTCGGCTCGCTCTTATCAGGTCATGAGGGAAGAGTTTATCAAGCAATCCGGAAAGGTGTTTGATCCGAAGTATGCAGATATAATGATCAAGATTTTAGATGAGAAACAGGAACAAGTAAATACAGATGAAAAACTAGAACCGGAAAAGGCAATAAAATGTTCTGCCTACAGAGAAGAAGTTACAACGGGAGTCCTCCTGAAAGAGGAGAAGGTGAGTATCAAATTCAATTGTAACGAGACTAAATCCCAAGACAGTGATTTTTCTGCACCATCTATAATTGTATTTGATTCAGATGATAGGAGTATTCACAGTAACTCTAAGGCCATCGAAGAGTACCGTTATGTGGAATTTGGAGAAGTGTGGTTTGACGGGAATTTCATATGCACAAGTGCAAGAAATATTGAAACGATAATTAAAGATGACGATAATATGATCAAAGATGCCAGTGAATATGAGATTATAGCAGGGAAATACGAGGATCATTTGTTGATAATTATGAGAAGTGCAACTCAAACTCTTGAGACAATTATAGCGCTTCCGGATAATTCAAATTCTGCCTATATAAGCTTGACAGGGGAAAATTGCGATATAAGCAATATTGTAATTAAGAGGGTTGGTGCATGTCTGACTGAGAACAGTATTAGAAAGATTGTCAAGAAAATTAATTATACAAATCGATTAGAATCTGACATACCAAATGTTCAGATTGACAGAACCTGTTCCGCCTTCACAGAGGGAATCCTTCTTAATGATGATATTGATATTAGTTTTCATTCACGAAGTCTTCCGTCTTCGAATCTTGTTTGGCAGTGCCCTTATGTGCTTTTGTATTACTCGGATGACGGGCGAGTTTATGGACGTGGATATTATGAATATGCTTTGATAAAGCTCAATGGTGAGGGGACTGGAAAATCAAGTCTTGTCGACAATACATTCACCATGAGTAAATCCGAAGACTTCCCTGGATGGGATGAGTGGAAGAGAAGGAATAAAGAGGGATTGGAGTACTTGGTTTCTGTTGAAAAGAATAAAAAGAGGGTTAAGATAATATCAGATAATCTTGGTATTCATATTGAGAATATTACCAATTTTTCAGATAAAATAGACAAGGTTTATGTATCATTAACCGGTGATCAAGTCGCACTGACCGACATTAGGGTGGAGTAATAAAAGGTCATAAGACAGTATCCCAACAGATATACAGCCCTGCAGGCTGCCAATGTGGAAGACGGTGATGAGAAGTATGGGATACTAAGAAGGGTGATTTTAAGAAAATATCAACACCTAGTTTTAGTGCCGGGAAAATGTACTTTGGAGATATGATATTTGACAAATCAGGAAATGTATTTTGTCTTGGGAATACTATTAAGAGCGGTACTCCGACGAATCTTTTCTGGTATTATTGATGATGATAATAGAAAAGGTATTTGTTCTTATTTTGAGAATAAATACCCTTTTTGGGCATTTTATATGAAGATAAAGTATAAAAACCCTTGAAATTTCAAGCGTTTTCGTATACAATAGATTGGGTAGGGGTAGGTGTGTGCAAAATTTGACGGAGGAATTCTAATGAGAGTAATCGCTGGAAAGGCAAGAAGGATTCCCCTTGTTACAGCTGAGGGCAAAGATACAAGGCCTACGACAGATAGGATTAAGGAGACACTTTTTAATATTATTCAAGATGATGTTCCGGGAGCGATGTTTCTTGATTTGTTTAGTGGATCTGGTGCAATTGGAATCGAGGCACTTAGCAGAGGGGCGAAGAAGGCATATTTGGTTGAATTTGCCAGAGAGCCATTGAAGTGTATAAAGGCAAATCTTCAGAAGACAAGACTTGAAGAAGATGCTGTGGTTCTGCCGATTGAGGCCACATATAGTATCGCCAAGCTTGGCAATGATGGGATTAAGTTTGATATCATATATGCGGATCCACCGTATAGATCGGGGTTCGAAGAGAAGATAGTGGACTTGATTGCCCATTCTAATATAGTCAAGGAAGATACTTTGGTCATAATAGAATCGGCATTGGAAACGGAAGTTGATTATATCGATGACAGCTTATATGAAGTTGTAAAGATTAAAGAATATAAGACGAATAAACATATCTTTTTAAGAGTAAGATAACAAAGATGAAAGGAAAAGGTAATAATATGACTAAGTCAAAGATTGAACAATTGCTTGATGAATTGGCAGATTATATCGATGGTTGCAAGGGGAGTAAGTTAGCGCCAAACAGAGTTACCATTGATAGGGATGTATTCTATGAAATATTTGAGGATTTGCAGAGCAGTATTCCGGAGGAGATTTCAAGATATCAGAAGATTATTCAAAACAAGGATAAGATTATCGAGAAGGCTCAGGAAGATGCATCTGTTATGGTTAGTGAAGCTCAGACTAAGACTGAACGACTTCTAGATGAGAACGAGATGGTTCAAGAGGCATATAGAAGAGCTGAAGAGATCATGGCCCAGGCTCAGGCTGAGGCTGAGCAGATTGTTGGAGAAGCAGTTGCTCAAAGTGATGAGATTAGGAAAAGTGCGCTTGTTTATACAAGTGATTTGCTCGGTGGAGCTGGCAAGAATATTGAAGCTGCTCTCAATGAGTTTGAGACAAAGTCAACTATGTTGATTTCTGCTTTGAAGATGGATGCAGAAGAAATCCGTAATAACAGAGCAGAATTACAATCACAGATAGAGGGGCAGGATGTTCAACCTGAAGAGGTTGCAGCACCTACAGAAGAGAGTATCGAGGAGATTACTTTTGAACCTGTAAATCCTGAAGAATAATAATATAAATAATTGAAAGAAGGCATTAAAGATGAAAGTATTAGTTATCAATTGTGGAAGCTCATCTCTGAAGTATCAGCTTATTGATTCAGATACAGAGGAGTCATTGGCAGTAGGTTTGTGCGAGAGAATAGGTATTGACGGAAGGCTTAATCACACTCCAAAAGGTCAGGATAAAGTGGTTATTAATCAGGATATGCCAGACCATAAAGTTGCTATTAAGATGGTTATTGATGCACTTACAGATAAAGATCATGGAGTGATAGCAAGTCTCGATGAGATTGACGCAGTTGGTCATAGAGTTGTGCACGGTGGAGATAAATTTGCAGAGTCAGTTGTTATTGATGATGAGGTTATCAAGGGTATTGAGGAAGTAAGTCCTCTCGCTCCTTTGCATAATCCTGCAAATCTTATTGGAATTAGAGCATGCAAGAGCATCATGCCGGATGTTCCCGGTGTTGTAGTATTTGATACAGCATTCCATCAGACTATGGAACCGGTTGCATATATGTATGGACTCCCATATGAGTGCTATGAGAAGTATAAAGTTCGTAGATATGGATTCCACGGAACAAGTCATAGCTTTGTATCTAAGAGAGCCATGGATATTCTTGGACTAGATCCTGACAATTCCAAGATAATTGTTTGTCACCTTGGAAATGGTGCCAGCGTCACAGCAGTAAAAAATGGCAAGTCAGTTGACACATCAATGGGTCTAACACCATTGGAAGGTCTCGTGATGGGTACCAGATCAGGAGACATTGATCCGGCCATCATCGAATATTTGGCTAAAAACATGAACAAATCTCTTGAGGAAGTTATGAATATCATCAACAAAGAATCAGGTGTATATGGACTCTCAGGAGTTTCAAGTGACTTTAGAGATTTGGAAGCGGCTGCCAATGAGGGCAATGAGAGAGCACAGTTGGCTCAAGAAGTATTTGCTTATAGAGTGCTTAAGTACATAGGTGCATATACAGCTGCTCTTGATGGCGTAGATGCAATAGTATTTACTGCTGGTCTCGGTGAAAATAACGCGTTAATGCGCGGTATGATTTGCAAGAACCTTGGTTTCTTGGGAATTAATATTGATAAAGAAAAGAATTCAATTAGAGGACAAGAACAGGTTATCTCAACACCGGACAGTAAGGTGTCAGTAGTTGTAGTTCCTACTAATGAGGAGCTTGCAATTGCCAGAGAAGCTGTTGCGCTAATTAAGTAATTTGCTCTTCTAGAGATGATAAATTGAGCGGATTATTTTAAAAGGGGAAATGAAAATGATAAAGTCGATAATTACAGTTGTTGGAAAAGATAGTGTGGGAATCATTGCTAAGGTTTGCACATATCTTTCAGAGGATAATATCAATATACTTGATATATCTCAGACAATCGTTAATGGATATTTCAATATGATGATGATTGCAGATGTTTCAAATGCATCAAATAGCTTTGAGAGTATCGCCGAAGAGCTCGAGAAACTCGGCGATGAGATCGGTTGTATTATCAAGATTCAGCGCGAGGATATATTCAATTCTATGCATAGAATTTAAAGGTGCAAAGAAGATAAATTTAATTTGATATGGAGGATGATGCAATCGTGATAAACATAGATGAAGTTCTAGAAACTAACGCGATGATCGAAGAGGAAAACTTGGATGTCAGAACAATAACTATGGGAATTAGCTTGTTGGACTGTGCGGATTCTAAGTTGGACGTTTTATGTGACAATATATATAAACGAATAACTGAAAAAGCCAAGGACTTAGTTAAGGTTGGCGAAGATATAAGCAGAGAGTATGGAATTCCTATTGTAAATAAGAGAATTTCAGTTACGCCTATAGCATTAGTTGGTGGAGCCGCATGCAAGACTCCGGAGGATTTTGTGGAGATTGCAAAGACTCTTAACAGAGCGGCAGAGGCGGTTGGAGTTAATTATATTGGTGGATATAGCGCGTTGGTTGCCAAGGAGATGACTAAGAGCGATGAAAATCTCATCAAATCAATGCCTATGGCGCTTTCGTCTACTGACAGAGTGTGTAGTTCTGTAAATGTTGGTTCGACCAAGATTGGAATTAATATGGATGCAGTTAGACTTCTCGGACATATTATAAAAGAGACTGCAGCAGCAACAGCAGAAGAGGATTCAGTGGGATGTTCCAAGATTGTTGTATTCTGTAATGCTCCAGACGATAATCCTTTTATGGCAGGAGCATTTCATGGAGTTACTGAGGGCGATGTTGTCATCAATGTCGGCGTAAGTGGCCCGGGAGTAGTAAAGAATGCTCTTACCAAAGTGAAGGACAAAGATTTTACAGAAATATGTGAGACGATCAAAAAGACTGCATTTAAGATTACCAGAGTGGGCCAGTTGGTGGCTAGCGAGGCATCTAAGAGGTTAAATGTTCCGTTTGGAATTATCGATTTGTCTCTTGCACCTACTCCGGCAGTTGGAGATAGTATTGCAGAGATTTTTGAGACCCTTGGACTTGAGAGAGCGGGAGCTCCCGGAACAACGGCAGCGCTTGCTATGCTCAACGATCAGGTCAAAAAAGGCGGAATCATGGCATCCTGTTCCGTAGGTGGCTTGAGTGGTGCATTTATCCCTGTTAGTGAAGACCAGGGTATGATTGATGCCGTAGTGGATGGAAGTCTTACATTGGAAAAGCTCGAGGCGATGACTTGTGTATGTTCGGTTGGTCTTGATATGATAGCTATCCCTGGCAATACCAGTGAAGCTAGTATATCCGGAATTATCGCTGACGAGATGGCTATCGGTATGGTAAATCAGAAGACAACAGCGGTAAGAATTATTCCGGTAGTCGGCAAGGATGTAGGTGAGCAGGCTGAATACGGCGGACTTTTCGGATATGCGCCAATTATGCCGGTAAACAAGTTCAGTTGTGAGGATTTCGTGAATAGAAAAGGACGCATTCCTGCGCCGGTTCACAGTTTTAAAAACTAAAGATGATAAAAGATTGATAATTTTTCAAAAAGATTTCAAAAAATCATTGACAAAGAAATTAACAATCGTTATAATATTAAGAGTGTTTGAATTTAAGGAGGTGTAATGACATGTCAATTTGTCCTAAGAATAAATCTTCAAAATCAAGAAGAGACAAGCGCAGAGCTAATTGGAAGATGACTGCTCCAACATTAGTTAAGTGTAGCAAGTGTGGCGAGCTTATGGTTCCTCATAGAGTATGCAAGAACTGTGGTAGCTACAACAAGAAAGAGATCATTGCTGCAGCAGAGTAGTTTTAGCGCGTTTTACAATGATATAAGAATTTACAGAACCCGTTTTTCGGGTTCTTTTCTTTTGTGGAAAAATATATTGTAGGTCTTACAAGCTTTGCTTTTTTCTGAATTCACAAGTTTTACATATTTTATACACACTTTCTAAAACTTCTTCAAGTATATTGATAAAAAAGAAAAAGAAAGGAATGGTAATTATGGCAAAGTTGAATTTAAGAAAGAGTTTGGCGGGAATCCTATGTGGCGTTATGGTTTTGGGATGTCTTGTCGGTTGCAGCGAAAAAAAGGGAGATGATACTACAGTTGTTGGCAGAATCTCTTCGATATCTGATAGTGAAATTCAGATTGGTGTATTGAATGGTGATGCGAAAAATATGAATCCACCACAGGGAGATAAAGGCCCTAAAGGGGATAATGGAAGACAAAAACCACCGGTTAGCGGAGACAGTATCCAGGGTGAGCCAAAATCTGTTGATCATGGAAAGGATATCAGTGGGAAGCCAATGGACAGTGGTGAGACAAAGACGATAAAAATCAATGGCAGTACAAAATTCTATAAAGAATCAAGTGGAGAAAAACAAGAAATATCCAGTGCAGATCTTGAACTGGGAGAATTTGTCGAAGTAACTCTTGATGGAGATGAAGCCTCGATGATCGTTGTAAAAAACATGGATAGAAAGGATGGCAACAGAAAATCAAAAAATACTAAATAAATGCGTTTTCAACAAAAAAAGGAACATGAAACATGTTCTCTAAGGGGCATGCCTATGTGAAAAAGCTTGATTTGGCATGTCCCCGGAGGGACTTGCTCCGCTCCCAAGCGAGCCACGGGGCATGCCTATGTGAAAAAGCTTGATTTGGCATGCCCCCAGAGGAATTTGCTCCGCTCCCAAGTGAGCCGCGGGGCATGCCTATGTGAAAAAGCTTGATTTGGCATGCCCCCAGAGGGATTTGCTCTGCTCCCAAGTGAGCCGCGGGGCATGCCTATGTGAAAAAGCTTGATTTGGCATGCCCCCAGAGGGATTTGCTCCGCTCCCAAGTGAGCCGCGGGGCATGCCTATGTGAAAAAGCTTGATTTGGCATGCCCCCAGAGGGATTTGCTCCGCTCCCAAGTGAGCCACGGGGCATGCCTATATGCAAATAGAAGGTTTGGCATGCCCCGAGAGTGGGAGAGAGTTGTTCGAGAAGGCGTGACTTTATTTTTATTGCTATACAACAAAAAAAGGAACATGAAACATGTTCCTTTTTTATGCGGATGGTGGGACTTGAACCCACACGAGGTTGCCCTCGCAAGATTTTGAGTCTTGTGCGTCTGCCAATTCCGCCACATCCGCAAAATCTTATGTTAGAAGCATTAGTATTTTGCTAAACCAACAAAAACTATTATATCATCAAAGGGTATGGTTGTCAATTTTTTTTTGGAAAAAATATGAGTTTTTTGAATTAGCATAATAAATGTCTTACGAACGACGTGAGTAAGACCAGCGCTATGCGATTCCGATAAAATGTCTTACGAACGACGTGAGTAAGACCAGCGACATGCGTTTCCTCCCCCAAAAAACGGTCTCCCGCCCAGAGGCGAGAGACCGTGATATATTATTATGCATTTACATATTCCATATAATCGAAGTGTGCCCAGTCGTCAGCTGATGAGTCGCCGGTCTCGGCGTATATTCCCATTGTAGTTCCAACGAATCCGCCGGCTACATCTGTTGATAGGATTCGTCCGTTCTGAACATCTCCGATTTGAACAAAGTCGCTATAATCAGATCCTGTGCAGGAATATGAGAAGTACAAGTCTTGCTGGTCAGCGATTAACCTAAGTGTGAGTGTCTCATAGAAGTTGTCTAGAGTCTTCTCGCAGACTGTCTGAACATTATCATGCTCAACTTTAATGAGCTGGATATGAGATTTATCACCCTTCTTGGAAACTAACAACTGATAGTTGTAACTCTGGCTTTGGAAAATCGCGATTCCCGCCTTCGAGGTATCAGATGCAGGATCAAAGCTAAGCTTAGATTGGAACTTGAAGGATGGTGCCTGCTGTCTCTGACATACAAAAGTTGGCGTGTCATAAGAGGAGAGAAGATCAGTATAACACTTCAGTGAAAGATGACTTTCTTTCTTATCATAAGAGTAATTCTCCTTGATAGGATTTCTGACATACATCATATGGAGTGGAAGCGTATCATTGTTAAAATCTTCCCTGGCAGGAACCGGTGAAGGGATAAATAATGGAAGGTCCGGTGCAATTCCCTGGTCTTCGACAATAGCTTTGCCTGGATTGATGACAGGCCATCCACCTTCCCACGTAAATGGTACAAGGAATGTCTCTCTTCCGAGATTTCGGTGGTAATCCCCGCCATATGGTCTTGATGCCAATAGTACCATCCACCATTCACCATTTTGCGTTTCAACTATATCAGGGTGACCGACGTTTACAATAGGATATGAATAACCCAAATTTCTGTGGGTGAGGATAGGATTTCCTCTATGTCCCTCAAACTTTTCGAACAAACTCTTGCTTCGGGCGATTGAGATTGCATGATCATGGGCGGTTCCGGCCTCAGAAATCATCAGGTAGTACCAACCATCTTTCTTATAGATATGTGGTCCCTCAGGCCACTCCATATCTCTGAGAGCACCGTGCCAAGCAGGAAAACTCTCGCCGACAAGCTGCATGGTCTCCAAATCCAACTCCTGAATATATATCTCATTGTCACCAAAGTACTTTGCGCCTTCGCGTCGTGGCTGAGTACCACAGTAGTAACATTTTCCATCGTCGTCGAAGAAGAGGGATGGATCAATACCGGCAGAGCCCAGTGGATATGGTTTTGACCATGGACCACGAGGATCCTTGGCTGTAACAATAAAGTTTCCGAGCTCATCAGATACATTTGTAGTAATCATATAAAATGTTCCGTTATGATATCTAAGCGTTGGGGCGAATATTCCGCGGCTTGTTTCAGAGTTTTCCGGACTTCCGTTTGGAATTGGGAGTTGCTCCGGTGTAGTTAAAACATTACATATCTGTTCCCAGTGAACGAGGTCCTTGCTATGAAAAATAGGAACGCCCGGGAAATATGTGAACGTTGATGTTGCTACATAATAATCATCGCCTACACGGCAAATTGTTGGGTCTGGATAGAAGCCCGGCAGAATCGGGTTCTGAAAGGTTTTCTTGATAATCATAAATATTCTCCTTTTAGTTTGCTTTTGTGCAAAATTACAACAGCGCACGATTTATTGTGTAAGATATACGAAGTCATAGGATATCCTTTTGTCAAAAATGACTTGAGATTTATGACAGTATGATTAAAAATCTATAAATATTTCGAAAACGTTATAGATAATGCACAAATATTTTTAAAAATATTATAAAATAGAGCCAATTTCTTGTAAATAGTTTTCGACAAAAAAAGAATAAAAAAATTTTTTTGGTAAAAATTCATAAAAAATCACAAAAAACATATAGACATTTTACAAAGCTAATGATATAATTGTAAGTAATCATGTGTTAAATACATAAATACGACTTGAACTGTGTATCCTACACGGGGTTTTTTCTTGTGTAAAAATACACAAAAAGGGCGAAAGGAGAAAGCGACAGCCATGTCAAAGTTGATGAAAAAAAAGGGCTTGAGGAATTTTCTGATATTTGTACTACTTGTTGTAGCACTGGTAGTATTCTTCCAAATTAAAGGAAATTCTAAGAGCGACAACTCCGCAAAGTACAAGGGAGTAGATTTTGAGAACACTTCGACGGATTATGGAAGAAGTGATACGTATGCCCAGTACGTCAAAGCGCACGGAGAGAATGAGCCAGCAGGAGACGGTAATGCTTATGATGTAGATTTGTTTAAAGCAAAGACATCAAACGGCACTAAGAAACGTCCGGGTGTTGGGCCAAATGACGATAAGTCAGACGCATTGCAGATTCCGGAAGAGGGATTTGCTGAGTTCACAATCGATGTTAAAGAGGAAGGTTACTACAATATTTATACAGAGTACTTCCCAACAACGGATGAAGATGACCGTGGAATCAACATCGAGGCCAAGGTAGAGATTAACGGACAGGTTCCGTTTAATGGAGCAGACTCTATCTCATTCCAACGTGTCTATGTCGACAAAGGTGAGCCTACAAAGGATAACCAAGGAAATGAGGTTAGACCTACACAGGTTCAGGATCCAAACCAGCGTTGGATGCCAGCCTACTTTGAAGACGGAACGGGATACGAGGTAGATCCGTACAAGTTCTTCTTTAAGAAGGGTAAGAATGTTCTCCGCATCACAGGAGTAAATGAAAAGTTTGTAATTCGTAAGCTTAAAGTTGCGAATATGGCTAAGACTCCTACATATGAAGAATATGCAAAGGGTATTAGCGAAGAGAACACTGCACAGCAGGGATGTAAAAAGATTCAGGGAGAGGACGCAGTAAGACGTTCAGCTCCATCATTGTATGCAACATACGATCGTACATCAAGTGACACAGAGTATGTTGACAAGAATGGAAAGGTCTCTGTTGGAAACACCAGTAAACAGGTTCTTGATATGACTGGTGGTACTCAGTGGAAAGTTCCTAACGATTGGATTGAGTGGGAATTTGAAGTTGAGGAAGAAGGAAACTATGTAATCGGTATCAAAGGACGTCAGGGATATAACAGAGGTTATATCGCCAACAGATCTTTGTACATAGATGGAGTGATTCCTTTTGAAGAGGTTTCCCAGATTAGATTTAGCTACAGTAACTACTGGGATATGACATGCCTTCAGGATGCGAAAGGTAATCCATACAAATTCCATCTTACCAAAGGAAAACATGTGATTAGACTTAAGAATACACTTGGAGATCTTGGTGAGTATTTGTCAGAGCTTTCAGATAGTGTATTTAATATGAATAAGATGTATAGAACGATTCTCGTTTTGACAGGTACAGAGCCTGATGAGTATCGTGACTATCAGATTGAAAAAGTTTATCCAGAAGTAATCGAAGCGATGGATTTGGAGTCTAAGAGACTTTACAAACTCGTTGATGAAGTTACAGAGTACGCTGGGGAGAAGAGTGGAGAAATTTCAGTTGCCCAGACACTTGCAGCACAGATGGAATTGTTCGTTGAAAGACCGGACAAGATTCCTGGAACGCTTGCAAACTTCAAAGAGAATATCAGTTCACTTGGAACATCAATTAATAACTTGAGTGCAGCTGCTATGGATATTGACTATATTGCAATTGCAGACGACAAGAAGAACCTTCCTTCTGTAAACGAAGGTGGATTTGACAAGATGGTACACGAGAGTATCCTCTTCTTCAATTCATTTAGAAGTGATTCTTCTGCACTTGGTAATGTCTATGACTCAAAAGACAAAGACGTTATCGATGTATGGATTACAGCTGGTCGTGACCAGAGTACAATCCTTAAGAACATGGTTGACCAGGTATTTACTCCAGAGTCAAATATCAAGGTTAACGTTAAGTTGATTGATGCAGCGAATACAGTAAGTTCTGCTGGAGTTAATGCGATGCTCCCAGCCGTTATCTCAGGATTTGGTCCTGATGTGGCACTCAGTATCGCACAGACAGAGCCTGTTAACTATGCACTTCGTAATGCGGTAGTTGATTTGACTCAGTTCCCAGACTTGAATGATGTATTGTCAGAGTATTATGAGAGTTCATATGTATCATATGAGTTCAATAATGGAATATATGCTTTGCCGGAGACACAGAACTACAACGTTATGTTCTATCGTACAGATATCATGGGAGACCTTGGTGTCGATGTAGAGAAGGATGTTAATACTTGGGATGACGTTCTCAGTATTCTTCCAATTCTTCAGAAGAACAGTATGACATTTGCAGTTCCTTCAGTAGAGAGAAAGATCGGTAATACTACAAACCCTGACCTTGCTAACTACTATGCTCAGTTGTATCAGCGTGGTGGAACACTTTATGATGACCAGGCTATGGAGACAACAATTGGTACAGCAGAGGGAATCGATGCATTTGAATTCTATACTAAGTTGTTTACAAACTACAAACTCGCAAAGCAGTATGACTTTGTAAACCGTTTCAGATCAGGAGAGATGCCTATCGGTGTTGCAGATTACAACAACTTCAACACTTTGGCTGTATTCGCACCTGAGATTAAAGGTTTGTGGAATTTTGCTAAGATTCCTGGAGTTAAGGATAAGAATGGACGCATTAATAGAGCTACTCAGTCATGGGGTACATGTTCTATGATGCTTCGTGGAGCTGAAGAGCGTAACAAGAAAGAGAACAGCTGGAAGTTCCTTAAGTGGTGGGCTAGTGCTGAGACACAGGCTACATTCGCTAGCGAGCTTGAGGCGGTTATGGGTGCATCTGCACGTTATGCTACAGCTAATAAGAAGACTTTCGATACTCTTTCATGGAGTAGTAAAGAGTCTGCAGCTTTGAAAGAACAGTGGAAGTCAGCGTTCGGATTACCTGAGGTTGCTGGTGGATATTACACATCTCGTCATATCACTAATGCTATCCGTAGGGTTATGAATCAGAACGAGGATCCTCGTGAGACTATTCTTGATTACGTTCGTACAATCAATGAAGAGATTACGAACAAGAGACAAGAGTTCGGCTTACCAGTGAAAAAAGAGTAAAATACAAAAAGAGAGGAGAGTTAATGTATGTTTCTTAAAAAATACTTTTCAATAAAGAAACGTAATGCCAAGATTGCTTGGAAAAAAGCAAAGGCGTCTAGAACATGTTATTTGTTCTTGTTACCATACTTTATTGTATTTACAGCATTCTATATTTTGCCGGTATTGATGTCGATTTATTATAGTTTCACTTACTATAACGTATTGGAGCCTGCAAAGTTTATAGGCTTTGACAACTATATTGATTTGTTGCTCAGTGATGATGTAAATCTTATTGGTATCAAGAATACATTCCTCTTGGCAGCTATTACAGGACCACTTGGATATGTCATGGCATTTATCTTTGCGTGGTTCATCAATGAGCTTCCAAGATATATCAGAGCTTTCGCGGTTTGTGTATTCTATGCACCTACAATTTCCGGACAGGCATATATGGTATGGTCAATCCTGTTCAGTGGAGATGCTTATGGTTATGTAAACGCGTTCTTTATTAAGTTCGGTATCATCAGCGAGCCGGTTCTATGGCTCACTGATGTGAAATATATGATGAATGTAGTTATCGTTATTGTACTTTGGATGAGTCTTGGTACAGGATTCCTTTCATTCGTTGCCGGTCTTCAGGGTATCGATGCTTCACAGTTTGAGGCCGGATACGTTGACGGTGTTAAGAACAGATGGCAGGAGCTTTGGTATATCACATTGCCTAATATGAAACCTATGCTTTTGTTCGGTGCGGTAATGGCTATCATGCAGTCATTCGGTGTAGCGGATGTAACAATGGCACTTTGTGGTTTCCCAAGTACAGACTATGCAGCCAGAACAGTTGTAACTCACTTGATTGACTACGGTACAACTCGTTTTGAGATGGGTTATGCATCTGCAATTGCTACGTTGCTGTTTATCGTAATGATTATATGTAACAAGGCAGTACAGGCATTACTTAGCAAAGTTGGAACTTGATAGGAGGTATTAGACAGATGAAATTAATCAAAATTAAGAGAAGAAAACCTAACCGTTCACGCGGTGGTGACTTAGGCGTTTATATAATGTTGATCTTGTTTGGTTTATTCTTTGTTATGCCTCTTGTATATGCTATAAGTAGTGCATTTAAGCCATTGGATGAGATTTATCTCTATCCACCAAGATTTTTCGTTAAAAACCCTACATTCAATAACTTCCAGGATTTGTTGGTAGTTATGTCAAGTTCATATGTACCATTCACAAGATACGTCTTCAATACAGTTTTGACAACTCTTGTTGGAACACTTGGTCACTTGCTCATAGGTTCCATGGCAGCATATGTTCTTGCAAAATATGATTTCCCACTTGGAAAGGGAATATTTAACTTGATTCAGTCAGCCCTGATGTTTAACGCATATGTACTTATGATTCCTACATATCTTGTTATGTCAAATCTCGGCTGGGTTGATACATACTTGGCACTTATTGTTCCAGCCTTTGCGCTTCCTATGGGATTGTTCCTTATGAAGCAGTTCATGGAGCAGATTCCTGACGCTTTGATAGAGGCGGCTAAGATTGACGGTGCCAAAGAGGGAAGAATTTATCTTCAGATTGTCATGCCTAACGTAAAGCCTGCTTGGCTTACTGTGACAATCTTCTCAGTACAAACATTGTGGAACCAAAAAGGACAGGTTTATATTTACTCAGAGGAATATAAGATGCTTCCTTATGCACTTCAGCAGATTATGTCTGGTGGTGTTGCCCGTGCGGGTGTAGGTTCTGCTGCAACGATGGTTGTTATGATGGTTCCAATTGTTATCTTTATCGCAGCACAAAGTAACATTTTGGAAACAATGGCAAGCTCTGGTATTAAGGATTGATAAGGGGGATAAAGAGATGAGAGTATCATATAAAAGAATTACATCTTTACTTGCTCTATTAGTAGTTTTATCCATATCTTTATCAGTTGTGGATGTACAGGCTAGCACGAGTTCAGATGGAAATCACTTCACATATATATATGACTGTTGGGGATACGATCGTGAATCTCCAGATGCATATTCAGTAACTCGAACAATTACAGGTGCTGATTTCGAGTGCGGAAACTTCAAAGACCCTGAAGGTTTGTATGTAAATGGTCAGTATATGTACGTGGCAGATTCTGGAAACAACAGAATTTTGGAGTTTACATATATCAATGATAAATTCGAGTTTATCAAAGAAATCAGTAAGTTCCAGTACAATGGAAAAGAGGAGAGTCTTAAAACTCCTCAGGATGTTTATGTAAATGATGATGGTGATTACTATATCGCCGATACAGGAAACTTCAGAATTGTTCATCTTGACAAGAACTTGAACGTTGTTAAGATTATCACAAAGCCAGAGGATGAGACAGTTAGTTCTTCAGAAAACTTCATTCCACAGAAGCTTGTTGTTGATAGTTCAAAGCGTATTTTCTGTCAGGCTCAGAACGTGAACAAAGGTTTCATGGAGTTCGCCGATGACGGATCATTTACAGGTTATGTAGGAGCAAGTAAGGTTACATATAACTTCTTTCAGTATTTGTGGAAGTTGGTTGCTACAAAAGAGCAGCGTGAGAGAATGGCACTTTTTGTACCAACTGAGTATAGTAATCTATGTCTTGATTCAGAAGGATTTATCTATGCGACAATTGCTGCAATTGGTGAGGATGTAACTATTGAAAATGCTCAGCCAATTCGTAAGCTTAATGCAAAGGGAACAGATATCCTCGTTCGTAATGGTTATGAAGAGCCATATGGTGACTTGAGATATACACCGGACGGAGAGATGAAGGGACCTTCAAAGTTCGTAGATATTACATGCCTTGATAATGATGTTTATTATGCACTTGATAATACACGTGGACGTGTATTTGCATATGACTTCCAGGGTAATATGCTCTATGCATTTGGTGGTCACGGATACAAGGCAGGATATTTTATTAATGCTGTGGCATTGGAGGATCTTGGCGATACACTTTGTGTATTGGATGCAAACCTTGGTTCTATTACACAGTTCTCATTGACTGATTACGGTACCCTTATTAATCAGGGATTGAGCCAGTATAAAGTCGGTGATTATGACGGATCAGCTTCAACATGGAGAAAGGTGCTTAAGCACAACGGTAACTACGACCAGGCTTATATCGGAATTGGTCGTTCAGAGTTGAGACAGAAGCACTATGCTGAGGCTATGAAGTACTTCAAGATTAAGCTTGACTCTACCAACTACTCAAAAGCATATAAGTTATATCGTAAAGAGTGGTTCGAAAGCAATATCTTATATATTCTTGCGATCATAGTTCTCCTCGTATTGATAGGATTTGGTCGTGGGTTCATAGTGAAAGCAAGGAAGGAGGTAGAGCGAGGATGAGCTTAAAGCAACGTATTCTTAACAAAGATGCATGGAGTGCGTATGGAAGATCCTTGAGATTTTCACTTCACTGTATCGTCCATCCATTCGATGGTTTCTGGGATTTGACCCATGAAAAAAGAGGATCAATGGCAGCGGCAAATACATTGATTGTTCTAGTATTGCTTGTTAACCTCTTGAAGCTTGGTTTTACTAATTTCATGTTCCAGGACCCTGTTGTCAACTGGAATGAAGTAAACTTGCTCATGGAAATCATGACATTCTTGCTACCATTTTTAGTATATTGTTTGGCAAACTGGTGCCTTACAACTTTGTTTGAAGGTAAAGGTACTTTGAAAGATATTTATATGGGAACAGCATATGCATGTACACCATATATTATCATTCAGTTGCCACTTATGATAGTTAGTAATTTCGTAACAGAAGAGGAAGGTTCCTTCTATGTATACTTTGGATACTTCTCATTGATTTGGTCAGGACTTTTGATCATGGCTTCTGTAATGATGATTCACGACTTCTTGCTTGGAAAAGCATTTGTGTCTATCGTCTTTACTCTCGTGGGAATGTTGGTAATCGTATTCCTTATGGTTCTCTTCTTCAGTTTGATTAGTGACGGTATATCATATTTCTATTCGATATACAAAGAAATCGTCTACAGATTCTATTGATTGGGAAGGAGGACATAGTTAATAATGAAAAAGAAATTAACATTATTTATTGTTACTGCAATGGCTTCACTCCTGATGGTAGGCTGTACAAGTACAACCACTTCTAACAAGGAAATTAAGACCTATAAGAATGATGGTTGTAAAACTGTAACAATATCAAATGACGATTTGGAATTTACTGTTGACAAGGACACTACACAGTTTAAGCTTGTTAACAAGAAAAATAATAAGGTTTATACATCTAATCCTTCTGCACAGGATGTTGAAAAGTATGCCAATGCTAAGGGACCACTTAAAGAGGTTATCAGTTCAACACTTAACCTCACATATTCCAATAGCACTGACACAAAAAAAGAAATCAACAACTTCTCAGCATCAGTAGGCAATGGAAACTACTCAATTGAGAAGGTTAGCGACAACGAAGTTGATGTTAACTATTCAATCGGAGAGATTGAGAGACAATACCTTTGTCCATTGGCAGTAAAAGTTGATGTAATGGAAAAGTATCTCGAGGGCTTAGACAGTTCAACAAAGAGAGCAGTTACTCGTAACTATGTTAAGTACGAGTATGACGGATTTGAGACTGATGCCGAGAGAGATATGGCACTTGAGAAGTTCCCTGATCTTCAGGAACATCCGGTATATTACCTCAATGAGAAAATTACTGAGTCCAAGGCTAAGCCTTTGGAGGAGATTTTCGCAAAGATAGGTTATACAGAAGAGCAGCGTGCCAAAGATATGGAGGGATACAATATTGACCGTAACAGCGGCAAGCCTGTATTCTCTATCACAATGCAGTATATCCTTGAGGATAATGAATTAGTTGTAAATATTCCGATGGATAAAATCGAGTACAATACAAAGTATCCAATTGTTGAGTTGCAGGTTCTTCCATACATGGGAAGTGCTAACAAAGACGAAGAGGGATTCTCAATTGTACCTGATGGAACTGGTGGTATTATTAACTTCAACAATGGCAAGACTACTCAGCAGACATATCTCGCTGAGATGTATGGTTGGGACTACGGTATCAGCCGTAAGAGTGTTGTTGATGAGACAAGAGCGACATTCCCAATGTTCGCCATTGCCAATAAGTCATCAGAGCAGTCATTCCTCTGCGTATCAGAATCAGGTAGTGCTTATTCAAGCGTTATGTCTGATATAGCAGGTAAGAAGAGTGGATACAACTACAGCAGATTTGTATACAAGATGGTTCATGGTGAGAACATGGACATTTCATCTAAGTCAGATACAACAGTTCGTGTATTTGAAGATGGCTTGCCTAAGGGCGAGAACATCAAACAGAGATATATCTTCTCTCAAGACACAGATTATGTAAGTCTTGCAAAGACATACCGTGAGTACTTGATGAAGAGATATCCGGAAATCAAGAAACCTGAAGAGGGATCAATTAAGTCAGTTCCTATGGCAGTTGAGTTGATCGGTGCAGTAGATAATGTTGAGCATATCTTGGGATATCCGGTAACACGTCCACTTGCATTGACAACATATGAGGATGCGCAGAAGATTTTGACTCAGTTGTCACAATCTGGCATCAGCGATATCAGCGCTAAGTACACTGGATGGTTCAATGGTGGTGTAGATCCTACATCAGCAGCTCATGTGGACTTGATTGGAAGACTTGGTGATTCTTCAGATATGAAGGCATTGAATAACTTTGTAAAGAACGAAGCTGCAGTAAACTTCTACTATGGTGGTAAGTTCATGTATGTTGGAAAGAACAAGTTGCTTTTCGACGGATTCAATGTCAACAGAGATTCAGCTAAGTTTGTTAGTAGAGAGATCTGCGAGATTTATTCAACAGATCCAGTAACATATCAGTCAAATGAGGACTATGAGACATGTGGTCTTTACTACTTGACTAAGCCATCATATATGTTAAATAATATCGACCACTTTGTTGATGAGATTACAAGTTATGGTGGAAAGAATGTAAGTTTTGAAGACATCGGATATTCTCTTGCAGGAGATTATAATTACAAGTCAAGAGTATCTCGTGAAGCTTCACTTAACAAGCAGGTTGAGAAACTTAAAGCTTTGAAAGAGCATGATAATGGTGTGATGATTACTACAGGAAATATGTATGCAGTACCATATGCAGATTATGTTACTGACCTTAACATTTCTCCTAAGGCAGTTAATATCATCGATGAGTCAATTCCATTTCTTGAGATTGCACTCCATGGTTTGGTTAAATACTCAGGAAGTGCTATAAACCTTTCTGCAGATGAGAAGGATATCGTTCTTAAGTCTGCTGAGACTGGTTCAGGACTTTACTTCACATTTATGAATGCTCCAACTTCAGTCTTGCAGGATGGCCAGTATACACAGTACTATGCATGTAACTTCACAGATTGGAAAGATACAGCTGTTGAATTGTATAACAGATTCAACAACGAGCTCGGTGATACATATGGTTCATATATCACTAACCATGAGAAGCTTGCAGAAGGTGTATATAAGACAACATTTGAAAATGGTAATTACGTTGTTGTAAATTACAATTATTCAGATTATGATGACGGAACATACAAGGTACCAAAGAGAGACTTTGTTACTAAGAAAACTAATGGAGGTGATAAGTAAATGGATAAGCCAAAGAAGAAGAGAAAAAGAACGCTTGCGCAGGGAAATGCCATTGCGGGATACTTATTTATACTTCCATTTATTTTAGGATTTATCTTGTTTATGATAATTCCATTGGGTCAGTCACTTATGATGACTTTTAACGATGTTTCTCCACAGTCCGGAGGATTTTCGATGACTTGGGTAGGAATTAAGAATTACAAAGATGCATTTATGGTAGATGCGGAATTCGTTCCTACACTTTTGAGTGAGATTACAAAGATGTTGATCAATACACCAGCAACATTGATCTTCAGTTTCTTTATCGCATTGATACTTAACCAGAATTTCAAGGGAAGAGGACTCGTAAGAGCAATCTTCTTCCTTCCTGTAATTCTTTCATCAGGTGTTATTGTGGGAATCGAGTACAACAATGACCTTTTGAATGATATGAAGGATGTTATCTCTGAGACAAGTAACGATGCAAGTGTAACAGGAGTTTTGGAAGATATCCTTGTTACATCAGCTAATAGTCCAATGTCTAGATTGTTTGAGTATGTATTTAATATCATCAATCAGGTTTATGATATTGCTATTGCATCTGGTATTCAGATTATTATTTTCTTGTCCGGATTGCAGACTATTTCGCCTAGTATGTTTGAGGCGGCTAAAATTGAGGGATGTACTGCTTGGGAGAGTTTCTGGAAGATTACTTTCCCAATGGTAAGCTCACTGATTCTTGTAAACGTTGTATATACTGTTATTGACTTCTTCCTCAAGACAGATAATAATGTCATGGCGAAGATTTCAACAGAAGTAGGAAAGACGAGTTATGGTTTTGCATCAGCAATGGCTTGGGTATACTTTGTATGTGTTGCATTGATACTCGGAATTGTTGCGCTGATCATCTCGAAGAGGGTGTACTATTATGAGTAAAAAAGGAAAATTCAAAAACTTTCTTGAAAGAAATAAAAAGTCTAATGGATATTTGCTCAGAAAGACATCTTTCAACGTTGGATTTAAGATTATCAGAGCAATATTGATATTCGGACTGTGCTTTATGATTTTGCAGCCATTGTTGAACAAGATTTCCATCAGCTTCATGGAAGAGCAGGATTTGTACGATTCAACTATCGTTGCAATACCAAGACATTTTACATTGAGCAATTATAAGATTGCTTCATCACTTATGTCTTACTGGGGATCACTTCTTAATACAGCATGGATTTCATTGCTTGTAAGTGTACTTCAGATTATCTCTTGTACATTGGTAGGATATGGATTTGCAAGATATAAGTTCCCTCTCAAGGGATTGTGGTTCGCTGCAGTTATTCTTGTAATTATCATTCCACCATCAACAATTCAATCATCATTGTACCTTAACTTCTGTTACTTTGATCTCTTTGGATTGTTTAAGATGATTACAGGTCAACCACTTAACCTTCTTAATTCGTTAACTCCATATGTTCTTATGTGTATGGGTTGTATGGGACTTAAGAGTGGTTTGTACATCTATATGATTCGTCAGTTCTTCCGTGGAATTCCTAAGGAATTGGAAGAGGCTGCATACGTGGATGGATGTGGAAGACTTAAGACATTTATTAGAATTATGCTTCCAGACGCTAAGCCTATTATCACATCATGCTTCTTGTTTGCATATGTATGGCAGTGGACAGATTCATTCTATTCTAATTTGTTCTTGAAGGATAAGTTTTCTCTGTTAGCAGTTAAGCTTACAGGAGTTTCCGGTGCTTTGGACAGTTACCTTATGCACAGAGGAATCGCCATGAAAGCTACAACAGCATACTCACAGGGTATGATTGCTACAGGAACACTTATGGTGATTGCACCATTGATTTTATTGTATCTCTTTGCACAGAAGGGATTTGTGGAAAGCTTGAGCCAGTCAGGTATCAAGATGTAATTGAGATATTCATTTAAGGCATACAAAATATGCACAAATGATATAATACAATACATTTTTCTAGTGACATATTGGAAAAATGCGTGTATAATATAATTATAGTTATGAAGTTATTGCGAATGCATAACGATATTTATTTTAAGGAGGTAACAATAACTATGAGAGCAAATAAGAAAAAATTGCTTGCTATGGGACTTTCCGTTGCACTTGCCATCGGCTGTCTTTCAGGTTGTGGTGGAAATGGTAGTTCGCCTGATTCAAAGAAGACTGCAGTTGATGACAAAAAAGGCGGAAGTTCAACAAAGAAGAAAATGGATGATTTGGGTGGCATAAATGTCCTTATCGGAGACTGGTACACAACAGATGAAGTTGGTGAGACAGACTATGCCAAGGCTACTGAGAAGTATCGTAAGGATATTCAGACTAAGTACAATTTCAAGATCAAGAGATCTAATGAGTATTCTTATACAGATATGCAGGAGACATACGTTAACGGCGTAATGTCACAGAGCCCAAGTTGTCAATTGTTCTACTTGTATCAGGAGATGGTTTCTGCGCCTCTTATGAGAGGACTTATGAAGGATCTTTCTAAGCTTCCTGAATTTGATTTCTCAGAGGAGAAGTGGAATCCAACAGTTACTGAGATCATGAGTATTGGTAATGGTATTTGGGGAATGAGCAATGAGTCAGAGCCTCGTGGAGGATTATTCTTCAACAAGCGTATGCTCAAAGATGCTGGTATTGACCCAGATGAGCCATATGATCTTCAGAAAGCTGGAAAGTGGACTTGGGATAAGTTCGAAGACTATTGTAAGAAGCTTACAGTAGATACTGATGGAGACGGTAAGACAGATCAGTATGCTTTAGCAAGTTTCTCTAAGTACTATTTGCCAATGTGTGCAGCTAACAACATGGCAACATTTGTTAGTCGTAACAAGGATGGTAAGTATGAGAATGCAACAGGTACATCTGAATTCCTTTATGCTATGAACTGGGGTATGAGCCTTATGGATAAGGGCTATATTATGCCTAAGCCAAACGGAGCTGCATGGGATTGGTACAAAGCTGCATTCCGTGACGGAGAAGTTGCTATGCAGACTGCAGAAGTTTATGAGATTAGTGCATTCGCAAGCATGGACGACGAGTGGGGATTTGTAATGTTCCCTTATAACCAGAAGAGCAAGGATAAGAACATTACAAACAAGACAACTCCTAACGACAATATCATCGTAATGCCAAGTTGTACAAAGGATGATGACGCAGAGAAGATCGCTGCTGCATTCGACCTTTATACAGAGCCTACTCCAGGATATACTCTTGATGACAGATGGAAAGAGACATATCTTGAGCAGTTCAAGGATACACGTGCTGTAGATGAGACATTGCAGATGATGACAGAGCAGAAGCACAAGCAGACATCATATCTTCCACTTATCAATGATCTTGATTATGGTGATTTCTGTTACGCAGTATATGCTGGCGCAACAAAGCCTAAGAAGAAGATTGAAGAGATTTCTGCTCAGTGGGATAGCAAGATTAGTGATATGAATAAGAAGTATGCAAACTTTGCTGCTACTCATTCAAAATAATCTGATTAATCTAGAATAGGAATGAGAGGACTGTTCAGAATAAGCTATTTGTTTGTTTTGTTCAGTCCTCAATTTTTAATAATTCAACGGAAAAGTATGTATTTAAGTTTTTTTGAAAGGAAAAATTAGCATCAATGAAGAGATATATGGATGAAACATTAAGCTTTGAGGAAAGAGCTAAAGCATTGGTGTCAGAGATGACATTGGAGGAAAAGGTTTATCAGACTTTGCATAGTGCGCCTGCAATTGATAGACTTGATGTAAAGGCGTACAATTATTGGAATGAGGCACTTCACGGAGTTGCTAGAGCAGGTACAGCTACTGTATTTCCGCAAGCTATCGGTCTTGCGGCAACTTTTGATGAAGATTTGGTAGAGAAAATAGCAGTGACCATATCTGACGAGGGACGCGCTAAGTTCAACGCTCAGCAAAAATATGGTGACTATGATATATATAAGGGACTTACATTTTGGTCTCCAAATGTCAATATTTTTAGGGATCCCAGATGGGGAAGAGGACATGAGACTTTTGGTGAGGACCCGTATCTCACATCAAGATTAGGAGTGAGATTTATCAATGGTATGCAAGGAAACCATGAAAAATACATGAAAGTTGCAGCATGTGCCAAGCATTTTGCTGTTCACTCAGGTCCGGAAGACGAGAGACATAGTTTCAATGCTGTTGTTTCTGAAAAAGATTTGCGAGAGACATATTTGCCGGCATTCAAGGCATGTGTCAAGGAAGCTGGCGTCGAGGTTGTCATGGGGGCATACAATAGAACCAATGGTGAGCCTTGCTGTGGTAGCAAGAGACTCCTCGTTGATATCCTTAGAGGCGAGTGGAACTTTAAAGGTCATGTGACATCTGATTGTTGGGCAATAAAAGATTTCCATGAGTACCATATGGTTACCTCTACTCCTGTAGAAAGCGTTGCCTTGGCGATGAATATGGGATGTGACTTGAATTGTGGAAACATCTACGGCAATCTTCTCAAGGCAGTTAAGGACGGACTTGTCGAGGAAGAAACTATCACGAGAGCAGTAGAGAGATTGTTTACTACTCGAATGAAGCTCGGACTATTTGACAAAAAGGAAAATGTTCCGTATAACACTATTGATTATAGCATTGTGGACAGTAAGGAACATAAGCAGATAAATGAAGAGGCTGCAAGAGCCAGTATCGTACTTGCCAAGAATGAAGGTAATATGCTCCCTCTTGATAAGGCTAATATCAAAACTATTGGCGTCATTGGACCTAATGCCAACAATAGAAAAGCTCTGGTTGGAAACTATGAGGGAACAGCATCTGAGTATATCACTGTTCTCGAGGGAATTCAGAGAGAAGTTGGAGATGATGTAAGAGTTCTCTATTCTGAGGGCTGTCATCTTTGCAAAGATAGAATTCAGGGACTTTCATGTGGAAATGATAGAATGGCTGAGGCCAAAGCTGTGGCGGATGCTTCGGATGTTGTTGTCGCTGTCATGGGGCTTGATGCAAGCCTTGAGGGCGAAGAAGGCGATGAGGGTAATGAATTTGCCAGCGGAGATAAGCCAAATCTCTCTTTGCCTGGGTTGCAAGAAGATGTACTTAAGGCCCTTGTAGAGTCCGGAAAACCGGTAGTATTAATTGTTCTTTCGGGTAGTGCCCTCGCAATCAAGTATGCAGATGAGAATATTCCGGCGATTCTTCTCGGATGGTATCCAGGTGCAAGAGGTGGAAAGGCCGTAGCTGACGTCCTTTTTGGAAAATATTCTCCAGAGGGAAAGCTCCCTGTGACATTCTACAATACTACAGAGGAGTTGCCTGACTTTAAGGATTATTCTATGGAGAATAGAACTTACAGATATATGAAGAATGAAGCTTTGTATCCATTTGGATATGGACTTAGTTATACAAGCTTTGATCTCAGTGATGTAAATATTTCAACACTAGATGCTTCAAGTGAAAATATTGATATTACTGCAAAACTCAGCAATAATGGCGAGATGGACGGAGCGGAGACAGTTCAGGTATATGTTAAGTATCACGGTGATGGTGCGCCAAATTGTCAGCTCAAGGCTCTTAAAAAAGTTCACCTGAAGAAAGGCGAGACAGCTGATATAAAGCTTTCACTGGACAGAAATGCAATGGGACTTTATAATGATGAAGGTGTCAAGGTGGTTCGCAAGGGCGACTATGAGGTGTTTGTAGGATTGTGCCAGCCTGACAGTAGGAGTGTGGCATTAAAGGGAACAAAGCCGGTTACCTTCAAAATGTCTAATTCTTCTGATGACATTGTTGTACCGGAGTGATAGACTAAAATAGAGAAAAAATTGGAATGGAGATTAATAGAGTTAATGTTTAATAGTACTAATTATACAAAGTGTTGGCTTAATTATAAAGCCATTGACGCAGAAAAAGTACGTGAGTGCTTTGCCAATGTTATACTTATGTCAGCTGATCGAGTTGCAATTACAGCAGCGGAAGAGTATTGCGAGCACATGGGTGCAATGTTGGATGCAAAAATAGAATATTCTACAGATATAGAATATGAACCTGCGGTGTGTTTGCAGGTTGAGGAAGATGATGATTGCGATGCTCTGACCAACCAGTCATTTTACATTGAAAAGAATGAGGACAGTTATGCAATTGTTGGAAAGAGCGGATATGCTTTACTTCAGGGTGTCTATGCATTTCTTAGAATGGTTTATCTTGGAGATTTGGAGAAGATTGATGGGCAGAGATACGAGTTCACGCCTTCTATGCCCCTGAGAATTGTAAATCATTGGGATGATATGGACGGCTCGATAGAGAGAGGATATTCCGGCAGATCATTTTTCTATGACAACTATGAGATGTTTTACAATGACAGAGTGGAGTATTATGCCAAGTTGATGGCATCCATAGGAATTAATGCCATTGTGATTAACAATGTCAATGTGCACCAGAATGAGACTTATCTCATTACCGATAGATATTTGGAAATTGTGAGAAAATATTCCGATTTGTTTGGCAAATACGGTATGAAGCTTTTTCTCAGTGTAAACTTTGCCGCACCGATGGAGCTTGGGAATTTGGAGGTTTCTGATCCCCTTGATTCAGATGTATGCAAGTGGTGGGAAAAGGCGATAGCTCATGTTTATGAGGTGATACCGGAGTTTGGAGGTTTTCTTGTCAAGGCGGACTCGGAGGGAAGGCCGGGACCATTTACATATGGGCGAACTCACGCGGATGGAGCCAATATGCTTGCAAGAGAGTTGAAAAAGTACGGTGGACTGGTGATTTGGAGATGTTTTGTTTACAATTGTGGGCAGGACTGGCGAGATACGAAGACGGACAGAGCGAGAGCTGCATATGACCATTTTATGGAACTGGACGGAACATTTGACGACAATGTTATACTTCAGATAAAAAATGGTCCTATGGATTTTCAGGTTCGAGAGCCCGTATCTCCAATGTTTGGCGGATTGAAAAAAACGAATATGATGTTGGAAGTACAGATTGCACAAGAGTACACGGGTCAGCAGATTGATTTGTGTTATCTAATTCCTATGTGGAAGGAGATTCTTGAATTCGATACTTTTGCCGAGGGTGAGGGCTCCACGGTGGAAAAAATCGTTTCCGGGAAGGCCTATGGCAATAAGTATTGCGGAATGGCCGGAGTTATCAATACAGGAGATGATGAAAACTGGACCGGGAATGAGCTGGCGGCAGCTAATCTGTACGGTTATGGAAGGTTGGCAATGGATCCAAGTCTCAGTGCAGAGGATATTGCCAGAGAATGGATCAGATTCAGCATATCAAAGGAAGATGACATCGTGGATGATGTGGCAAAGCTTCTCGGTGGTTCATGGGCCACATACGAGAAGTACAACGCACCCCTTGGAATAGGCTGGATGGTGACCCCGCATTATCACTATGGACCGGATATTGACGGTTATGAATACGACAGATGGGGAACATATCATAGAGCTGATTTGCATGGGATTGGTGTGGATAGAACGGATTCTGGAACAGGATATGTCAACCAGTACAATGAACCTTGGCGGAACATTTACGCGGACAGGGATAGATGTCCTGAGGAGTTGATACTCTTTTTCCATCACTTGCCTTATACCTATGAATTAAAGACGGGGAAGACAGTGATACAGTACATCTATGATACTCATTTTGAGGGCGTAGAGGAAGTCAGGGAGATGATTGGGGTTTGGAAGAATCTCGAGGGAAGAATAGATAGAAGAATCTATGATAATGTTCTTGAGAGATTTGAAAGACAATTAAATAATGCCATAGAATGGCGAGACAGAGTCAATACATATT
Source organism: Eubacterium xylanophilum ATCC 35991 (assembly GCF_000518685.1). Classification (GTDB taxonomy): domain Bacteria; phylum Bacillota; class Clostridia; order Lachnospirales; family Lachnospiraceae; genus Eubacterium_F; species Eubacterium_F xylanophilum. Next base: position 182,439 of record NZ_KI912470.1, read on the forward strand.
TTTACAGAAAGTGTGGCATTGACGATGCAAAAAATAGGAAAATATTCAGATAATTAGAAAGGATGATTAAAAAATGGATATGACATTGAGATGGTACGGTGAGGGTAATGATAGTGTTACATTGGAGCAGATTAGGCAGATTCCCGGTGTTTCGGGCGTAATTACTGCATTGCATGATATTCCTGCCGGAGAGGCTTGGACATATGAAGATGTAATGGCCAGAAAAGAGCAAATTGAGAAGAAGGGCCTCAAGTTTGTGGGTGTTGAGAGTATCAACGTCCATGAGGATATCAAGATTGGTTTGCCTTCACGAGATGAGTTGATTGAGAATTACAATAAGTCTTTGGAGGCAGTTGGAAAAGCAGGTATTCACCTTGTATGCTATAATTTTATGCCTGTATTTGATTGGACAAGGACAGACCTTGCCATGCCTCTGGAGGATGGTTCTACAGCTTTGGCCTATGACTCATCAATTATCGATGGTATCGATGCCAGTGAAATGTTTGAGAGAATAGAGAAGGCCAGTGGCGGATTTGTTATGCCAGGTTGGGAGCCTAATAGAAAAGATGAGATAATGGAGCTTTTTGACAAATACAAAGATGTAGATGCTGATAAGCTCAGAGCAAACTTCAAGTATTTCTTAGATGGAATCATGGACACTTGTGAGAAGTATGAAATCAAGATGGCCGTGCATCCGGATGATCCTGCATGGGATGTTTTCGGACTTCCACGTATTGTTACTTGTGAGGATGATTTGCTCAAGATTGCTGATATGAACAAGAGTATTTACAATGGATTTACATTCTGTACGGGATCTCTTGGAAGTAATCTTGCTAATGATTTGCCAAAGATTATCAGAAATCCTAAGATTGCAGAGAGAATTCACTTTGCGCATATCAGAAATATTAAATATGAAAATGATCAGTTGTTCCATGAGGTTTCTCATTTGTCAAGCGATGGTAATTTTGACATGTTCGAGATTGTAAAAGCCCTTATTGACATGGGATTTGATGGTGTAATCAGACCAGATCACGGAAGAATGATTTGGGATGAGAAGGCTAGACCTGGCTATGGTCTATATGACAGAGCTCTTGGTGTTGCCTATATCAACGGACTTTGGGAAGCTATCAATAAAATGAGATAAATTAGGAGGAACAGAGAACATGAAGTTGTTGGATTTAGAAAATGAGATATCAAAAGAATGGGAAGAGAAGGGATATGACCTTCCAAAATATGATAGAGAAGCTGTGAAAAAAGCTACAAAGGAGAATCCTACATGGGTTCATTTCGGCGCTGGGAACATTTTCCGCGCGTTTCCCGCTGCTAAGTTGCAGGATTTGTTGAATCAGGGAGAATACGACAGAGGCGTAATTGTGGCTGAGAGTTTTGACCACGAGATAATCACAAAAGCTTATAAGCCTTATGATGCATGGAGCTTATCTGTTGTATTAAAAGCCAATGGAACGATAGACAAAGTTGCTGTTGGAAGTGTGGTTGAGTCATTGGTGGCAGATCCTGCTAATGAGGATTATGCAAGACTAAAGGAAGTTTTCGAGAATCCTTCGCTCCAGATGGCAAGTTTTACAATCACTGAAAAGGGTTATTCTCTCGTGAATGGCGCAGGAGACAAGCTTCCTGGTGTAGATGAGGGAATCCTCAGCGGCCCGGGGGCTCAAAGCCATCTCATGGGAAGAATTGCGTCTCTTTGCTATGACAGATTTAAAGCTTGCAACAAGCCTCTGGCACTTGCCAGTATGGACAATTGTTCACATAATGGAGACAAACTCAAAGCAGGAGTCATGGAATATGTGAATGGATGGAAGAATAATGGCAAAGTTGAGGATGAGTTTGTTGAATATATGAATAATAGCATTTCATTCCCATGGTCTATGATTGATAAGATCACACCACGTCCAGATGAGAATGTGAGAGAGATGCTTACTAAGGATGGATTTGAGGATACTGAACTCATCATCACAGGATTTAATACATATACAGCGCCTTTTGTCAATTCAGAGGAGACAGGATATCTTGTAATTGAGGATGATTTCCCAAATGGAAGACCACCTCTTGATAAAGTGGGAATTCTATTTACAGATAGAGAGACAGTTGACAAGGTAGAGAAGATGAAGGTTTGTACATGCCTAAATCCACTTCATACAGCCCTTGCTATATATGGCTGTATGCTTGGTCATACGTCTATTCATGATGAGATGGATGATGAGGATTTGAAAAATCTCATCACCAAGATGTGTTATGAAGAGGGAATGCCGGTTGTAGTAAATCCCGGTATTATTGATCCCAAGGATTTTGCAGATGCGGTTCTCAGATTGAGACTGCCAAATCCTTTTATGCCGGATACGCCTCAGAGAATTGCCTGTGATACTTCACAGAAGCTTCCAATTAGATTTGGAGAGACGATTAAGGCATATGAAAAATCCCAAGAACTCGATCCCAAGAATCTAGAATTGATTCCACTTGTCATAGCAGGATGGTGTAGATATCTTATGGGAATTGACGACAATGGGGAAGCTTTCGAGCAGAGTCCAGACCCAAGACTCGATGAGGTAAAGGCTTATGTAAAAGATATCAAGTTTGGGGACACAGATGTACATGCAGCACTTGAGAATATTTTGAAAGATGAGACTATTTTTGCTGTTAACCTCTATGAGGTGGGACTTGGCGAAAAGATTGAAAAGTTGTTTGTTTCACTTATCTCAGGAAAGGGTGCTATAAGAAATACAATTCACAAGTCACTTTAGGAGGAAGAGTTTATGAAATGTCCTTTTTGCGGAGAAGAGAATACTAAAGTTATTGATTCTCGTCCAGCTGATGAGAATACTTCAATCAGAAGAAGACGTCAGTGTGAAAGTTGCGAAAAAAGATTTACAACTTATGAAAAACTAGAGACAATCCCTCTTGTAGTTATCAAGAAAGATCAGTCTAGAGAGCCATATGACAGGGCAAAGATTGTTCAGGGGATATTTCAGTCTTGTACTAAGTTGCCAATCTCTTTGGATGACATCACAAAGATTGTTGACGGAATCGAAAATGAGATTTTCAATATGGGAGAAAAAGAAGTTTCCAGCCAGATTATCGGTGAGATAGTTATGGAGAGATTGAAGATTGTTGATCCCGTTGCATATGTTAGATTTGCGTCTATTTATCGTGAATTCAAAGACGTAAATACCTTCATGGACGAAATCAAAAAAATACTGGACAACAAATAGACTTGAGTGTATACTTATTGTTAGGTGTTTCTCTTGAGTAAGGAGAATTATTTGTACAGTAAAGTGTATAGTGCGGGAATCTACGGGATTGAAGCACAAGTAATTGATGTAGAGGCAGACGTGTCACTAGGTCTGCCTTGCTTTAATATGGTGGGATTTTTGGCCTCTGAGGTTAAAGAGGCTAGGGAGCGTGTGCGCATATCTATTCAAAATGCCGGGTTTTCTTTCCCGGCAAAGCGCATTACCGTTAATCTATCACCGGCGGATTTGAGAAAAGACGGATCGGGCTTTGATTTGCCCATAGCAATAGCATTATTTGCCGCTTTCGGTGTCATATCACAGGATTATTTAGAAGAGACTATTATTACAGGTGAATTGGGCCTTGACGGGACGGTGTCCGGCGTGAAGGGTGTCCTTTCTATGGCTATTTTGGCAAAGAATAAGGGGTTTAAGAGAATTATTCTTCCGGAAGAAAATGCCAGAGAAGCTGCTATGGTAGAGGGCATAGAGGTTATAGGGGCAAGGAGTTTAGTTGATATTGTCTCTTTTTTTAGGGGTGAGAGAACACTCAAGCCAACTAAACCGGAGAACTGGGCCATGTTGCGACAGAATGAAACTTCTGGCATGGATTTTTCTGACATAAGAGGACAGAAAATGTGCAAGAGGGCCATAGAGATAGCAGTAAGTGGAGGTCATAATATTCTCCTGATTGGTGCACCGGGGATAGGAAAGACTGCTATTGCAAAGCGAATTCCCGGTATCATGCCAAGTCTTACAAGGGAGGAATCACTGGAGCTAACGCAGATCTATAGCGTATCCGGGCTTTTGAATAAGGATGTGCCTATAATATGCAACAGACAGTTTAGAGCACCACATCACTCTGTGACACAAGCAGCATTGTTAGGGGGCGGTAGAGAGCCCATGCCGGGAGAGATAACTCTATCGCATAATTCGGTACTTTTTTTGGATGAGTTGACAGAATATCCGATGAGTGTACTAGAGGCCCTTAGAGAGCCCTTGGAGGAGGGAAAGATAACTATATCTAGACTTGGTCGTTCCTATGTATTCCCGGCGCGTATGATGCTTGTGGCGGCTATGAATCCGTGTAAGTGTGGGTATTTTCCCGATATGAGAAGATGTAGATGTTCTAATACTGAGATTAGAAGATACCTCTCCAAGCTCAGCGAGCCTTTGTTGGATAGAATAGACATCTGTGTCGAGATGGAGCGAGAGATACCGATGTATGAAAATCAGAGGGGAGAAGCCAGCCAAACAATCAGGGAGAGAATAGAAGAAACCAGAGAGATTCAGAGAGAGCGATATAGAGAGGAAGACTTTGAGACCAACAGAGAGTTGGAGGGTAAGAACCTAGAGAAATACTGCGAGCTGACAGGGGAGACGCGGAATATTTTCAGGGAAATTATAGATACTCATATGCTTTCGGTTCGAAGCAGTCAGAGATTACTCAAGGTGGCGAGGACAATCGCTGATATGGATCACAGTGAGATAATCACAGAAAATCACATACTGGAGGCGGCCACATATAAAGTGATTAATAAAAAATATTGGGGGGAAAACTTATATGAATAATCAATATATTATATCAAGTAATAATATAATAACAAATAGTGATATACAAGAAGGACAAAAAGCACAATTTAAGGGAGATAACTCTGAGAAAATATACTCTGATTGGTTGTGCACTATAGACAACATTGGGCATAAAAAAATACTCGAATTAATCAGAATATTTAAATCCTGTTACAATGTTTTTCATGCATCTGAAAAAGAGATTGATAGAATTCCGCTATTGACAGAAAAGGATAAAAGAAATATTATTAACAGCAGAGATATGATTCATCTTGATGACATAAGGGCAAAGTGCGAATCCAAGGGGATACGCTTGATGACCATGTTTGATGATGATTATCCGGAGCAATTGGAGAGCTTGAGCAATCCTCCAAAACTCATATATGTCAGGGGAGATATGCCTGAACTAGGCAGTTGTGTGGCTATCGTAGGGGCAAGAGCTTGTTCAGTATACGGACGAGAGAATGCCAGGGGGATAGGAAAGTACCTAGCTGAGCGAGGTCTGACTATAGTCAGCGGTATGGCTCGCGGTATAGACGGTTGGGCACATCACGGAGCCCTTGAGGGCGGAGGAAAGACAGTTGCTGTATTGGGAAGCGGTATAGATGTTCCATATCCCAAGGAAAATGGGCGACTATACAAGAATATATTGGAGAATGGCGCGATTATATCGGAGTATGGACCGGGGGTACGAGCAAATCCATCTTTTTTCCTATGCGCAATAGGATTATTGCAGCTCTTTCTACAGGTGTAGTGGTAATTGAAGCAGAGAAGAAAAGTGGTTCATTGATTACAGCGGATATGGCTTTGGATCTTGGCAAAGATATTTTTGCTCTTCCGGGAAGATGTGGAGACAGTCTCAGTGCGGGTTGCAATAACCTCATAAAGCAAGGAGCATTCATAGTTTCAGACTATTCTGACTTTGATGAAATTTATGCTTTTTCTTCCAATATAAATAAAATTTTTTCAAAAAAAGGAAAATTTTTTCTTGAAACATATGAAAAAATGGTGTATGCTAATTTAAGTCTTGAGCCTAAGCACATCAATCAGATTGCCAATGAGTGTGAAATGCAGACAAGTGAAGTAATGAGGCACATATACGGCCTTTTGAAAAAGGATTACGTTAAGGAAGTAGGCATGAATTACTACATACGGCAAGATTGAAAACAGGCAAAATTTACAAAAGTTTAAGGAGAGAGTTGGGAAATGGCTAAGAATTTGATAATAGTTGAGTCGCCTGCGAAGTCCAAAACTATAAAGAAGTTTTTGGGTAGTAATTATAATGTTGTGGCTAGTAATGGTCATGTTAGAGATTTGCCTAAGAGTAAGATGGGTATAGACTTTGATAATGATTTTGAACCACAGTATATAACTATAAGAGGAAAGGGTGAGCTTCTTGCACAGCTCCGAAAGGAAGTTAAGAAAGCGGATAAGATATTCCTCGCAACTGACCCGGACCGTGAGGGAGAAGCTATATCTTGGCACTTGTGTAATGCGCTAAAACTCGATATGAGTAAGACTAAGAGGATTACTTTTAACGAGATTACCAAGAATGCAGTTCGCCAAGCTATCAAACAGTCTCGAGAAATAGATATGAACCTTGTTGATGCACAGCAGGCCAGACGTGCACTTGACAGGGTGGTTGGATATTCCATCAGTCCACTTTTGTGGGAGAAAGTTAAGAGAGGGTTGAGTGCGGGACGTGTTCAATCTGTGGCACTTCACATAATTGCGGAGAGAGAAGCTGAGATAGATGCTTTTATTGCCAAGGAATACTGGAGTCTTGATGCATTGTTTGAAGTCAAGGGAAGCAAGAAACCGCTTGAGGCCCATTATTATGGTGATCCTAAGAAGAAGGAGTTTATCACAAGGCAGGAACTTGATGAGATTATCTCTGACTTAAAAAATGCCAAGTATGAGGTCAAAGAGAAGAAGATTGGTGAGAGAATCAAGAAGCCACCTCTGCCATTTACAACAAGTACAATGCAGCAGGAAGCTTCTAAAAATCTGAATTTTGCGACACAGAAGACTATGAGGGTTGCGCAACAACTCTATGAAGGAATTAGTATAAAAGGTCATGGAACTGTAGGTTTGATCTCTTATTTGCGTACAGATTCTACCAGAATCTCAGAGGAGGCAGATCAGGAGTGTAAGGAGTTCATAAAGAAAAACTACGGAGATGAGTATATCATCTCTCCAAAGCATGTCAAAGAAGATTCCAGAAAGATACAGGATGCCCATGAGGCTATTCGTCCAACTGATGTCAATCTTACGCCTTCAGTTGTCAAGGATTCTCTGACACGCGAGCAATTTAGACTATATCAGTTGATTTGGAAGCGCTTTGTTGCAAGCCGTATGGATGCCGCTAAGTACGAGACCATGACAGTCAAGATTGAAGCCGGAAAACACAGTTTTAGAAGTACTGGATCTAAGATTGCCTTTCCTGGATTTTTGGCAGTTGAGAAAAAGTCCAGCGATAAGGCTGAGAATAATGCAGTTTTGAAGAAGGTGGAAGTTGGCGATAAGCTAAAATTTAGTGAATTTAGTGAGGAACAGCACTTCACACAGCCACCTGCTCATTATACAGAGGCCAGTCTTGTTAAGACTTTGGAGGATATGGGAATCGGCCGTCCAAGTACCTATGCGCCGACTATTTCTACGCTTATAAATAGGCGTTATGTCGCTAAGGAGCAGAAGAATTTGTATCTTTCTGACCTTGGAGATATTGTGGACAAGATCATGGTAAGTGCTTTTCCAAGTATTATAGATGCCGGTTTCACGGCTATGATGGAGACATTGCTTGATGGAGTTGCCGAAGGAAATGTCAAGTGGAAAGATGTTTTAAGAAACTTTTATCCAGACTTTAGGGAGGCGTTGGATCATGCCGAATCCAACCTGGAAAAGGTGGAGATTAAGGACGAAGTGTCCGATGAAATCTGTGAGAATTGCGGAAAGAATATGGTTATCAAGTATGGACCACATGGAAAGTTTCTCGCATGTCCAGGATTTCCTGATTGTAGAAATACTAAACCATACTTTGAGAAAATCGGTGTTAAGTGTCCTAAGTGTGGTGGCGATATAGTAATTAAGAAGACTCAAAAGGGTAGAAGATACTATGGATGTAGCAATTACCCTGAGTGCGAGGTTATGACGTGGCAGAAGCCATCTAACCACAAATGTCCTAAATGCGGTGATATGTTGCTTGAAAAGGGCAACAAATACGTCTGTGTTGATCAGAATTGTGGAACCGTATTGGCAAAATCTGATATTGACAAGGATTCTAAGTCTCAAGATGATAAGAATTAAGTCATGTAATACTTGAATTTTTAGAAATCTTGTGATAGAATATGTACATGTATAACAATATCTTGTGTTATCTACAAAAAAATAATAATTTGCATAAGCGAGGTATAGGATGAGCGTTGATTTACTTGACAAAACCAGAAGGATTAATGGCCTTGTTCGTGATAGTCGAGTTCCCAAACTTGCTTTCAACGATATTTGTAAGGTTTTATCGGAGCTTTTGTCATCAAACGTCTATGTTATAAGTAGCAGTGGTAAGGTATTGGGAGTATCGTTTCGTGATTTGGACAATGTGATTTCAGAGATTCCTGTGGTAAAGAGTAAGAGGATTGATTCTAAGATTGCCAGCAGGATGAAGAATGTATTGTCCACCAAGGAAAATGTCAATTTACAATTATTGGGATTATCCCGAGATGAAGTGAGAGGATTGCAGGCAATGATTACACCTGTATATGTGGCAGGTAATCATTTGGGTGCGTTGTTTTTATATCGTAAGGAAGAAGAATATGATATTGAGGATATCATATTATGTGAGTATACAACGACTGTTATCGGACTTGAGATGCAGAGGTCTGTCATGGAGGAGAAGTCTTCTGAAAGTCGTATGAAGCAGGATGTAGACTCAGCAGTTAGCATTCTTTCTCCGCTGGAGAAAAAAGCTATCATGAATGTTTTGGGAGAGGTTGATTCCGGAGAGTCAACTATTGTTGTATCCCAGGTTGCCAAGGAATCCGGGATAACCAGAACTGTAATTATCAATGCTCTCAAGAAGATGGAGAGCGCGGGTTTGCTTGAGACCAAGTCCATGGGAGTAAAGGGGACTAATATCAAGGTCCTCAATAGCATAATTTACGAAGAATTTGATATTATGTAGAATTTATCAACGCAAAAGGAATTGTGATAATTCATAATGCCATTTGCGTTTTTGAAAGTATGAAACTTATAACTCATGATCCTATGAAAGGTTGTGATAGTTGTGATATTATCAAATGCATACAACTATATCAATGTTTTGGACAAGACAGCTGACGCCAGTTGGAAGAGAAATGATGTTCTCGCCAACAATATAGCTAATGCTGATACTCCTGGTTACAAGAGAAAAGATGTTCAATTCGAGTCATTTCTTTCGTCGGCGATAGCTGGAACAGATTCGCTTGATGCAACTGTTGCCAATATTGATCTCAATGAGCTCAATAGCATGACATATACAGATCAAGTGGGTATGAGCTTCAGGTATGATGGAAATAATGTTGATATTAATACCGAGAATGTAGAACTTGCAAAGAATCAGCTCAAGTACTATACTCTCATGAATTCGATGAATGCTGAATTTTCACGACTCAAAGCAGCTATGAAGACAACATAGTTAAAGGAGTGATTATATGTCTGTTTTTGGAGCAATGGATATAAGCGCCACAGGTATGACGGCGCAACAGTTGAGAACTGATATAATCGCACAGAATATTGCCAATGTCAATACGACCAGAGATGCGAATGGAAATCCCTACAAGAGAAAAACAGTGCGTTTTGAAGAAAAGAGTTTTCCAACATTTGACGAGTCGCTCAGCATGGCAAATGGTCACACGGGAAAGGGCGTTAAAGTAACACAGATCGTAGAAGATCCCAGTCCCGGAAATATGGTATATGACCCATCACATCCGGATGCTAATGAGGATGGATATGTAGTATATCCTAACGTTGATACGGTTACTGAGATGACCAATCTTATCGATGCGACCAGAGCTTATGAGGCCAATGTAACAGTGTTAAATTCTACCAAGAGTATGGCACTTAAGGCCTTGGATATATCAGGAACTTGATGACATGTAGTTTGGGGTAAAGGATGAGAATAAATGGATATTTCTAAGATTAATGCAATTGATCCATTGGGGTCCGCCAGCATATATGGCAATTCAATCAGAGCTGTTGACAAGACAGAGTCTGAGCAAAGTTTTGATTCTTTGTTATCATCTGCAATGGGGCTGATTAAGGAAACTGATGCCCTGAGTAATAAGGCAGAGGAAGAGGAAATCAAGTATGCTATGGGTCGTTCAGATAGTATACATGATTTGCAAGTTGCTCAGCAGAAGGCGTCTGTGTCATTACAGTATACTGTGGCAGTGAAGAATGCGGCAGTAGAGGCCTATAAGTCTATTATCAACATGCAGTTTTAATTAGCTGATTTTGCCAGAAAATATGAGGAGCGTATTCAACAATGATGGAACAATTGGTATCCATTAAGGATAAGATTTTAGATTTTTGGAATAAGTACACAACAAAGCAAAAAACTATCATCATATGTGTGGTATTGGCGATATTTTTTGCTATTGTTGTGTTGTCTTATGTTTTGACTAGGCCGACATATAAGCATCTTGCCACACTTTCGGATCCTGCACTTGCCAGTACTTTGTCTAGTTCACTGGACACTGAGGGGCTTGATTACAAGATGGAGTCAGATGATTCCGGAACAACGTCTTTTGATGTTGAGGAAAGTGATTATTCCAAGGCGGTTCTTGCAATGGGATCTAATGGAATTGTGGACACAGAGATGTCATGGGATGAGGCTCTTGAAAGTGATATGACCTCATCATCACTTGAAAAGCAAACCAAGATAACATTGGCTTTGCAGTCGTCTATCAAGACTAATCTCATAAATTTTGAGAACGTGGAAGATGCCACAGTGATTATTGACAAGAAAAAAGACGATAAGACTATTTTATCTGAGTCAGAAGAAGCTTCGGTGAGCGTTACGCTCAAACTCACCAGTGGCAAGGAACTCAGTAAAGAGACGGCAACTGCTATGGCATACTACTTAACTAATGCCGTTGGAAATAAGTCAACAGACAATGTTGTCATTGTAGATACTGCTGGAAATCTTCTCTATGGAGCTAAGACAGATAATACTCTCGGTGGAACTATTTCAAGTACAGAGGATTATAAGGCGAAGCTTCAGAAGACATTTGCAGAGCGTACAGAGAAGATGTTACTTAAAGCTGGTTTTGATGATGCGGATGTAAGTGAGCCGGCAATTAAGTTCAACATGGATAAGGTAAGCGAATTGGTAACTGAGTATTCTGTGGCAGAAGGACAGGATCAGGGTTATTATTCCAGTTCTTATGAGTATTCTTCTACAGGAAATTCAGGAAGCGGAGGTGTTCCGGGAACTGATTCCAATACCGAAGAAACAGATTATATGCTTCAGGATTCCGGTTCATCAAATTCTGAGACGATATTAAACAAGTACAATTATCTCCCTAACGAGGATGTAAAGAATATAGAAAAAGAAGTTGGAGCGGTTGTACCGGAAGAGTCTTCTGTTGGTGTTGTATTGACAAAATACAAAAAGATATCACAGGAGTCACTTGAGGAATCGGGCGCTCTCAAAGATATGAGTTTTGAGGAATATGTTGATGCTAATAGTGCATCTACTGAGATAGATGTGCCAGAAAATGTGATTCCGCTTATTGCAGCAGCAACGGGAATTGCTGAGAATAATATTAGCGTTGTGGCATATGAAAAACCAGTTTACGAAGCGAGCGAAGACAAGGGAATATTTGGCAATGTGACGAATTATCTCATGATAATTTTGGCAGTTCTCATTGCAGCGCTTCTCATATTCGTTATCATTAGGGGAACTTCACCTGTTGAGGTTACAGAGACTGAACCTGAGTTGTCAGTTGAGGATTTGCTCTCAACTACAGATGAGGAAGATAGCATTGATGATATCGAGATTTCAGAGAAATCTAAGATGCGACTTGCCATCGAAAAGATTATTGATGAGAATCCGGAGGCAGTTGCATTGTTGTTGCGAAATTGGATTAATGAAGATTGGGGGTAATGCATAATGGTTTCTATTGATGAAATGGATGGAATTCAGAAGGCGGCAATACTCCTAATTACTTTGGGACCGGAGAAGGCGTCTAGTATATTCAAACATCTTAAGGACGAAGAAATAGAGCAATTGACACTTGAGATAGCCAATACTCGAAATGTGTCACCGGCTCAAAAAGAAATGGTATTAAATGAGTTTTACGAAGTCTGTCTTGCGCAGCAGTATATCGCAGAAGGTGGTATTGGATATGCAAAGGATCTTCTTCAGAAAGCTCTGGGTGAGGATAAAGCCAGTGCAGTTCTTGGAAAACTCACTGCATCTCTTCAGGTTAGACCATTTGAATTTATCAGAAAAACAGAGGCTTCGCAGATACTCAACTTTATTCAGGATGAGCATCCACAGACTATAGCGCTTATCCTTTCATACCTGTCAGCCGGACAGGCTGCGGCGATTATCAGCACGCTTCCGCCAGAGAAACAGACAGATGTTGCAAAGCGTATTGCACTCATGGATAGAACATCCCCTGATGTAATCAAGGAAGTTGAGGGAATTCTTGAACAGAAACTAGCTTCGCTTGTCAATCAGGATTATACGATTGTGGGCGGTATCGACTCAATCGTAGAGGTTTTGAATACAGTAGACAGAGGAACAGAGAAGCATATCATGGAGAATCTGGAAATCGAGGAGCCAGAGCTTGCAGACGAAATTCGCAAGAAAATGTTCGTATTCGAGGATATTCTCATGCTGGACGACCGTTCTGTTCAGCGTGTGCTTAGAGAGGTTGAAAACGGTGAACTTGCTATTGCACTCAAGGGCTCCAACGAGGAAGTTCAGAGTCTCATTTTCAACAATATGTCTACACGTCTTGCAGCCATGATCAAAGAGGATATGGAATATATGGGTCCTGTGCGACTCAAGGATGTTGAGGAAGCTCAGCAGAAGATTGTTAATGTTATCAGAAGATTGGAAGATTCAGCTGAAATCGTTATTTCCAGAAGTGGAGGTGACGAGATAGTTGTCTAATCTAATAAAAAATGGATATATAAATGTCCAACAGGGTAAAGCTGTCGTTATTGACCATAGTGGCGATAATGGGGGCTTTGATTCCTTTACAGAGGGAAAAAAGTTTAAGACTATTGCCGAACTTGAGGTTGAAAAGGGACTCCAGATGTATGGAGATCTTTCTATGGCAAGTATAATGGGTGAATCCGAAGAGGTTTCTGAAGTATTGCCGGAAAGTAAACCGGAGATACAATTCGATGAGGAGATTGAGGCGCAGGATATTTCTCTTGAAGAAAAGGCAACTGCGCAGGCTGAGAAAATCGTAAATGAAGCCAGACAACTTGCAGAGCAGATTCAGCAAGAGGCGAAAGCTGCCGGTGAACAGCTTAAAGCCGAGGCTTACGAAGAAGGACTTCATAGAGGGTATGAAGAGGGCATGAAGAAAGCTTCAGAGGAGCTTGATGCAAGAGAGCAAGAGATTTTAGAATTAGATAGAAAGTCCAAAGCAGAGTTGTCTCAGTGCATCGATACGATTGAACAAAAGTATGTGGGGATAGTTATGTCCTTGGTTGAGAAGTTAACGGGAAAAGTAGTTGAAAATAGTCCGGATGTGATTCTCTACTTGATAAAATCCGCCGCTAGAGATATGGAAAAATCAAGGGAGATTAAGATTAGAGTATGTACTGATGAACTGCCTGGTGTTGAAGCTTTGAAAAGTGAGATTCAAGCGGAAATCGGAGGGGATTGTACAGTTGAAATTGTACCGGACTCTGCCGTTAACGAGGGACAGTGTATCATTGAAACTGAACACCAGATGGTTGACTGCGGTATTAAGACGCAACTCGAAATGTTGCAGAGAGATTTGTCGACGCTAATCGGGGAATGACGGTGATTGATATGGATATGGCAAGTATTGTCAATATGGAACGATACGAAGGAATAATGACGAGAAGTTTTGTTAAACCTCTTGGAAAAGTTGCCAAGGTTGTTGGATTGACAGTTGAGTCAATTGGCCCCGAGGCAAAACTCAACGACTTATGCCTTATTAAGTCACATGCAAATGCTGGAGTGGTAAAGGCTGAAGTGGTGGGCTTTAGAGATGACAGAGTTCTTCTTATGCCCTATGATAACGTAGAGGGAGTCGGACCTGGAAGTTGGGTGGAAAATACGGGAAGACCGCTGATGGTAAAGGTGTCCGATGACTTGCTTGGAAAGACACTTGATGGAGTGGGAAATGTCATAAGCGGTGAAGAGCTGGATGAATATTGTCCGGCATACTCAGTTGAAGCGGAGCCGCCGGATCCCATGAAAAGAGAAATGATATCAGATCACCTGGCGCTGGGAGTAAAAGCAGTAGATGGGTTGATTACTGTCGGCAAGGGGCAAAGGATTGGCATATTTGCCGGAAGTGGTGTTGGAAAGAGTACCCTGATGGGAATGTTTGCCCGCAATACCAAGGCAGACATAAACATAATTGCCCTCATCGGAGAGCGTGGACGTGAGGTAAGAGAGTTTATAGAAAGAGATTTGGGGAGTGAAGGTATGGCCCGCTCTGTGGTGGTTGTTGCCACATCGGACAAACCTGCGCTCATAAGAAATAAAGCCGCTAAGACAGCTACGGCTATTGCGGAATATTTTCGAGATCAGGGAAAAGATGTATTGTTGATGATGGACAATCTGACGCGATTTTCCATGGCACAGCGAGAGATTGGGCTGGCGTCCGGGGAACCGCCTGTATCAAGGGGATATCCACCGAGTGTTTATGCGGAAATGCCAAAGTTGTTAGAGAGAGCGGGGAATTCTGAAGTTGGAAGTATAACAGGGCTCTATGCAGTGTTGGTAGATGGTGATGACTTCAATGAACCTATATCCGACACAGCCAGAGGTATCCTCGATGGGCATATAGTTTTATCAAGAGCGATGGCTCAGAAGAATCATTATCCGGCTATCGACGTGCTGCAGAGCATTTCTCGTGTTATGTCGGCGGTGGCTTCACCTGAGCACAAGAAGCTTGCCGGTACGCTGAAAAATGTTCTGGCAACATATAGTGAGGCGGAGGATTTGATAAATATCGGCGCATACAGACCGGGATCAAACAAGTCTATTGATTTTGCCATTGAGAAGATTGATGCTGTGAATGAATTTTTGATGCAAGGCACAGAGGAGAAGTTTACTTTCGAGGAAACACTTGAAAGAATGGCTGCTATTTTTGACGATGGGGGAGCAGTTGGATAAGGGAAAGTGATGCATGGAGGTGAGTCTTTTGGCCAGGTTTAATTTTTCAATGCAGAATATCCTTGACATGAAGGAAAAGTTAGAAGAACAGGCAAAAAACGAGTATGCTGAAGCCAACATGCGTCTCATGGACGAGCAGGAAAAGGAAGCTGCGCTGGCAAAAAGACAGGAGCAGGCTGAGATAAGACTTGCCCAGATGCTTCATGAGCAACTTGCAGTGATGGAGATTAGACGGCGAGAAGAAGCTGTTGAGATATTAAAAATGTACAAAAAACAGCAACAATTAGCTGTCAAACGCTGTGAGAAAGAAGTGGAAGCTGCAAGAGAGCGACTGCAACTTGCCATGCAGGAGCGAAAAATGTATGAGAAACTTAGAGAAAAAGCCTTTGAAAAGTTTCTCAAAGAGGAGCTGGATAAGGAGCAAAAGGAAGTTGATGAGCGCAATAGCTATCAATACGGTACTGCAGCGCAAACATCAAATTAGCAATAGAGATTGGAGATTAAGATGGCAGATAAGAATAAAGATGCAGATAATACTGTTGAAAAAGAAGAGGGCGCCGGTAGCAAGGTGCTGACTATCGTGATAGTGTTGCTCATAATACTGATATGGCTTGCTGCGTTTGTTGCACTTGTTAAAATGGACGTAGGTGGCTTTGGAAGTGAAGTTTTGGCGCCGGTTGTAAAGGATGTGCCGGTGGTTAATATGATTCTTCCGTCAAAGGTGACAGAGGAAAAGAAGGATCCATCACTCTATACCAATCTTGACGAGGCAAATGCTAAAATCAAGGATTTGGAGGCACAGCTAGCCAAGGCTAAGAGCAGTGGCTCTGCAAGTAGTGACGAGGTCAAAGAATTAAAGGCAGAAGTTGATAGATTAAAGAAGTTCGAATCTCAGCAGAGGGCCTTCGAGCAGAGAGTTAAGGAATTTGACGAGGGAGTTGTCTACAATGACAAGGCTCCTGAATTAGAGGAATACAAGAAGTACTATGAACAGATTTCTCCTGATAATGCGGAGAATATTTATAAAAAAGTTCTCAAGGATTATCAGCATGAACAGGCGATTAAGAAACAGGGAACAGTATATAGTAAGATGGATGCCAAGAAAGCTGCAGCTGTTCTTGAGACCATGGCAACGGACATAGGTCTTGTGGCTAAGATTCTTGATACTATGACAGAATCAAAGAGCGCGGCAATACTCAATGAAATGACACCGGAAACTGCCGCTCAGATAACAACGAAGATGACTTCAAAGTAGAAAAATCATATAATTCTTTTATCAAATAGTATAATATTTCTCCGACCTATGTCGATATATTTAAAGACAGAATTTTACTTTATATTTACCAGGGCAAATGCCCTGGTAGATGTGGAATTAAAGCGAGGAGGATGGACAGATGCAATCACAAAGCATATCGATGCAATTCACGACGATTCAATCTGCTTCGACCGGAAAGACCACAAAAGTAAAAGAATCCAATTTTGACAACTTCATGTCAAAAGTGTCTTCGAATGTTAATAATAACCAGGATTCTAAAAGCGATTTTAATGCGGACAAACAAACAACAAAAGCCCAGGGGACAGATGAAGAGTACAAGAATGATGGGGATTATAGGCAGAGAAGAGCAGAATTGAATAGTAAGACAGAAGTCAGATCAAAGGACGAATTTACTGAAGAAGATTTCGAGAAAGTCGAAGAAAAGATTGTAGATCTTCTTGAAGATACCTTTGGTATGTCGAGAGATCAGGTGGAAGACATTATGAATCAGCTCGGAATTACGTGTGCTAGTTTCACACTCGTAGTTACAGAGATGACAATTGATGCCACAAGCCTAAGAGCTTTTGTGATGGAAGCTCACGGAATTGAAGATGTCAATGCATTCCTCACTTCAGACAAGCTCGTGACAGAGCTTAACAATCTAATGAATGGAATCGAAGATATTCTGGATGAAATGCTTGGAATTGACATGAAGAATCTCAATGATTCAAGTATGAATTATCTCAAAGAGTTCTCAGAAAAGTTTTCAAAAATCATGGAAGATTTTGTAAATGGACAAAGTGAAGAACAGAGGGAAGTTACCGCAGAAACTCAGGCGAGTGTTCAAAGCGATTTGCAGGACGACTTGAATGCTCAGAACACAGATGCTGTGGATGACGCCAATGGATCTGAGATTACAATCGAAGTCACCGGTGAGAGTAAAACCGGAGATTCATCGAATAATCAAGGTGAAATGTCCCGACAGGGCGACAATGGCAATCAGTTAAATGCTTTTGTTGAAAATCTCAATCAAAATTTCAACGCTAATGCTGTTGATGGGGAGATTAGTGAGGCTACAACAGGAGTTTCATTTGATCAGATTGTAAATCAAGTCGTCAAACAGATTAAGATCAGGGTAATGCCTCAGACAACGAGTATGGAGCTTATGCTAAACCCTGCAACCCTTGGAAGAGTCAATCTCAGTGTTATGACTAGAGAAGGAGTTGCAACTGCGACATTGACAGTGCAGAATGAATATGCGAAGGAAGCACTTGAAAGTCAGATTGTAACACTCAGAGAGAATCTTGAAAACCAGGGACTCAAGGTTGAATCTGTGGAAGTAAATGTTTCAAACTTTGGATTTAAGAACCAGGAGGATTCAAACAATCAGAACCTAAATGGAAAGCCTAAGAAACGTATTAAGGTAGGAAGGGGAACCAATCAAAGCGAAGAAGTTCCTGAAGAGGAGAACAATGCTGCTACAAATCCGGATGGAGTTGTAGATTTTACAGCATAGAAAGGAGAACGCTATGGCAACATCTATTAATGGTTTGATTGCAGGCCTAGATGATTTGTCGTTGTCTACAAAGAGAACCAATGCCACAGAAGATAATCAGACTAAAGCTGGTGGAGATCTTGGCAAAGATCAATTTCTCCAACTCTTGGTAACTCAGATGAAAAACCAGGACCCATTGGAGCCGGAAAAAGATTCTGATTTTATCGCTCAACTAGCTCAGTTCTCATCACTTGAGCAAATGCAAAACCTCAATGAAACAGTTCAAAACTCACAGGCATTTGGACTTGTTGGTAAATCCGTAGTAATCAATACAACGAGTACTAATGGAGATGTAAATGAGGTCAAGGGTGTTGTAGACTATATCACAATGTCTAACGGAGAGGCGAAGATGTCAGTAAATGGCAATCTTTATCCGATAAGTGATTTGGCAGAAGTTAAGGATTCATATTATGCAATCCAAGAGTTTCTTCCAACAGTTGAGAAGGCGGATTGCACATATGACAAGACCAACAAATCACCGATTACAATCAATTTAGACATGGGACAAGCATCATATTCGGCTTCAAATGTTGCAGTCAAACTCAACGGAAATTTTGTTGATAAGAGTTATCTCACATATGAGAAGGGCAAATTATCGATTTGGCCGGGTGCTATGGATTCCCTTGGAATTGGAGAATATAAAGTTGAATTCCAGTTCGATGATCCATACTCAACAATTGTGGGTGACAAAGTTACTCTTAAAGTCATCAACAGCGGTGTAACTAACCAGGACAAAGAATAATATGTTTTCTCTACAAATTGGAGGTGGTTAATATGATGAACATATTAAATAATAACTATGCTTCCATTGATGAGATTAGAGATAAGATATCGACCAATCCTCATGTATCGACTAGAAATGAGGAGAAGACAAAGACGGAAGAGTCTTTTAAAGATGTTTTTCTAGAGATGGAAAACCAAGTGAAGTTTTCCAAACATGCGTCTAAGAGACTTGAGACGCGGAACATTTCCATGACTGATTCTCAGAGGCAACGGCTTGAAGATGCCACGGAACGAGCCAAAGAGAAGGGGATGAAGGAATCTTTGGTTATGGTAGACGATCTTGCTTTTATCGTAAATGTTCAGAAAAAGACTATTGTCACAGCAGTGAATGACACTGAAAAGGCAATTTTTACAAACATCGATGGAGCGGTTATAAATTGACATGCTGGCCCTTTTGAGGAGGCATGAGAGGTTCTTGAATGCCAGATAGAACCTCTACCAAGTGAAAGGAAGGGTGATCATTATGATGAGATCATTGTGGTCCGGCGTATCCGGATTGAAAGTACATCAGACAAAGATGGATGTTATTGGTAATAATATTTCAAATGTAAATACAGTTGGATTTAGATCAAGTTCTGTTAACTTCACAGACGTTTTTTATCAGACAACTCAGAGTGCGTCAGGTCCTAACGCAGATACAGGTGCAGCGGGTAAGAATGCTGTTCAAATCGGTCTTGGTTCCAATGTTGCGGCTGTAAGCGTAAACATGAGCGGAACAGGCGCTACAAGTCGTACAGACCGTGGAATGGACCTTATGATCAATGGAGATGCGTTCTTCATCGTAAAGAGCGGAACAGAGACGTACTTTACAAAGTCTGGATGCTTTGATGTTGATGCTTCCGGAACACTTTATTGTACAACAAATGGAGCTTCAGTTCTTGGCTGGGGAGTAGATGAGAGAAACAATATCCGCAAGGATACAGTTGACACAATAAAACTCATGTCCCCTGAGAACAAGAATATTGATCCACAATCCACGTCAGCAGTGACATTGTCAGGTAATATTGACAGCAAGGATCCACTTGTTCAATATGACGTTAATGGAGCCGGTTATCCAATTGCCATGGGATTTTATGATAGCCTTGGAAACTACTATACTGCCAAGCTCACAACCATGAAATCCAATGAGACAACTGATACAGAGTATAGCCTTGGGGTGTCTGATATCCTTGACAATAACGGCGTTTCGATTCTCAAGCAGGAGACTTTGGACGAGGCGGGAAATAAAACTTATGTCAGCACTGAGCAGTATGTGAATTTTGCGGGAAATGATCTTTCATATACAGTTGATCCGGATGGAACAGTTACGTTTGATAAGAGCGATGCTTTGCTTACTTTCAACGGAGCTACAGGAGCATTTGTCAGTGTGACAGGAGAGTCAGAGGGCAAACTCAATCTCAAGTTAAATGACGGCGCAGCTACCAATAATCCGTTCCCGGTTGGAGGAATTGACATTGACTTCTCAGCTCTTACAATGTTTGCATCTAGCGGAAACAGTGCAGTCAATTCTGAGAGAGGCGATGTTGATGGATACAATGCAGGTAATTCGGCAGGTTCTATTAATGGCTTTACAATCAATCCGGATGGAAAGATTTATGCTGTTTATGACAATGGCGACGACAAACTCTTGGGACAGATTGCAGTTGCATCTTTTGCAAATCCTTCTGGCCTTGAGGCAGTTGGAAATAGTCTGTTTGCAGCCACTCTTAACTCAGGAGAGTTTGATGGAATAGGCAAGGACATCTCAGAACTTGGAAGCTTTTCTATCGGAGCACTTGAAATGTCAGATGTTGACTTGGCCACAGAGTTTACTAACATGATTACAACTCAGCGTGGATTCCAGGCTAATTCAAGAACTATAACCACATCTGATTCAATGCTTGAAGAGCTCATCAACCTCAAGAGATAAAAAATATAAAAATATTGAAAAATTATCGGAAAAGGGAAACTTTTTGTTTCCCTTTTCTTTACGTTTGTGGTATAATTAAATAGGTATTGTGTGGGCTGATTATTCTACAGTTGTAATCTAGCATAATAGGAGTGATATTCTATGATTGAGTTGACGAGAATGAATGGACAAGTTTTTTCTTTGAATTGTGATTTGATAGAGACTGTTGATGAGACGCCTGATACGGTGATTTCACTGACGACCGGGAAAAAGCTGGTTGTCATGGAAAGTCGACAGGAAATAACTGATATGATTATTGAATATAAGAATAGGATTTTTTCGAATAAATAACAGATAATTAAGGTGGTGAACATAATGGATTTAGCATCTATTATAGGTTTGATAGGATGCGCGGGCGCGGTGGTATATGGAATCGTATCTGGTGACCAGGGTATGGCCGCACTTGGAAATTTTTGGGATACTCCTTCGTTCCTTATCGTTGTTGTCGGTTCCTTGATGTGTATGTTGACTATGAGAGACGATTTTGGAGACTTTATCAACTGTCTTAAGTCGGCAGGTATTATCATGAAACCACCAAAGGGAAATGAGCAGGAGACTATCCAGACTATTATTGACTTGGCCAATGTGGCCAGAAAAGAGGGACTTCTCCAGTTAGAGGAGTCGGCATCCAACATTGAAGATGAATTCATGAAAAAGGGTCTTATGTTAATTGTCGATGGTACGGATCAAGAACTTGTTGCCAGTATCTTGGAGGCTGATCTTGGCTGTATCGAGGCACGTCATATGAAAGTATGTGCATTTTGGGATAATTTGGCAGCTATGGGTCCTGCATGGGGAATGATTGGTACACTGATTGGACTTATCAACATGCTTAAGCTTTTGGATGATCCAAGTTCTATCGGACCAAACATGGCAGTTGCGTTGATTACAACATTGTATGGTTCGCTTCTTGCAAACTGGATTGGTATTCCCATTTCGACGAAGCTCAAGGCGATAAATGCCAAAGAGATTATGCTCAAAGAAGTAATATGCGAGGGTATACTCTCGATTCAAGCGGGAGAAAACCCAAGAGTTATCGAAGAAAAGCTCAAAGCATTCCTTGCTCCAAAGCTTAGAGAAGGAATGAGCGGAGAGAGTTCTGAACAAGGCGGTGAGTAAATGGCTCGAAAAAAGAAAGCGGAACCAGAATCAGCTGGAGGAGGATGGATTAGCACTTTTGCGGATCTTATGAATTTGCTTTTGTGCTTTTTCGTGTTGTTGTTTTCGATGTCAACTGTAGATGCGGATAAGTATGAAGCGATCGTTACATCACTGTCGGAAAGTATTGATATTTTTAGTGGTGGTGGAAGTACTGTCGGAGAAGGTGCTTTTGTTTCTGATGGGACTACATTCAAGATAAAGCTTGAGCAGTACTTTGATGAATTTGACAAATCGGGTAATGAAGAAGAGACTAAGACCGATGCTTCAGTAACCGGTAAGAACAAAGAAGAAGGCAAGGATGAGTATAATCCTAATCATAATCAGAATATCGATGACAATGATAGGCCGGGGGATAAGAACAAGACTGATGAGAACCAGCAGGCCGCAGCAGATAAAACTGATCTTGAGAAGCTAAAGGATGAAGAACTGGCTAAACTCAAAAAGAAGACCGAAGAGATGTACGAAGAGGTTGCAGAAAAGGCCGGAGATAAGAAGATTGAGGATATGATCAATGTGAATATGGATGAGAAGTTCCAGTATGTGCAGATCAGCCTCAGCGGTGCAGTTTTGTTTGATTCTGGAGATGATCAGATTAAGAAATCGGCCATTCCGATTCTGAGTAAAGTGGGAGACATCTTAAGGATTTATGGAGATAAGAGAATACGTATAGAGGGGCATACGGATAATGTTCCGATTAGCAGTGGAAGATTCAAGAACAACATGTGGTTGTCAACTGCCAGAGCAACTAACGTATTCGAATATTTTGTAGATAAAAAAGGATTATCGCCAAAAAAACTGGAGGCAACAGGTAGAAGCCAGTATGACAGAGTTGCATCCAACAAAACGGCAGAAGGAAGAGCCAAGAATAGGCGTGTAGAGATTAAGATTTATACAGAAGATTAGTGGAGGTAGATCATGAAAAAGAACATTTTGACAATTATAATTGCAGCATCAACAGTATTAAACTTAGTGTTGACTATGGTACTTGTTTTCTCAGTGGTACCTGCCATGAATAAAACCAATAATTTGGTTGATAAAGTTGCTACAGCAGTGGACTTGGAACTTGAGGAGACAGGACAGAGCAAAGGTTATGAGGTTACGGACTTAGAGCCTTATGATATAACATTTGAAAATAAACAGACAATCAATTTGAAGAGAGATCAGAGTGATACAGAAGCTCATTTTGTAATACTTGAAGGTGTAACAGTGTCCTTTAACACAAAGGCGGATGACTATGATGACATATCCGCATCGGTTAAGGGGTCTGGTGTCTATATATCTGACATTGTGAAGGAAGTTATTTCTCAGGAGACGATTCAGACTCTTGACGAGACCAAAATCAAGGAAAAAGCTCTTGAAAAAGTCAAGGAGTTCTATAAGTCAGAATGTATTGTCAGAATATCTCTGAAAGGATACATGTTCCAATAATTTGAGAAATAATTTGTATTATTCACAATATGTGGTATAATAAAGACAAGTGAGGTGAGATTTATGGGAGACGTCTTGTCCCAAAGCGA
This sequence comes from Eubacterium xylanophilum ATCC 35991, assembly GCF_000518685.1. Taxonomy (GTDB): domain Bacteria; phylum Bacillota; class Clostridia; order Lachnospirales; family Lachnospiraceae; genus Eubacterium_F; species Eubacterium_F xylanophilum. Next base: position 205,850 of record NZ_KI912470.1, read on the forward strand.
AATTGACAACTTGTTATCAGCTATGAGTAACGGAGAATTTGATCCGAATAGCGCAGGAACCGAGGATGAAGTCCAAGTCAAGGATTATAACTTTGCCAGACCATCCAAGTTTTCCAAAGACCATCTTAGGACGCTCGTGTTCATATTTGAACACTATGCAAGATTGCTTTCCACAAATTTACCTGTTTATCTTAGAAAAAATGTTCAGGTGGAGGTTATGCACTCGGAGGCGACTACATTTCAGGAGTTTTCCAATTCGTTATTGAATCCTGTTTTGCTTGGTATAGTGAATTTTCGTCCTCTTGAAGGCAATATAATTATAGAACTTGCCAGTGGGTTGGGGTATACCATGGTAGATCGAATGCTTGGTGGATTTGGACTGCCGATAGAAAAGACAAGAGATTTTACGGAGATAGAGCTTAATATCATCGAGAGAATCATGATTGTTTGCACAAATCTTTTAGTAGAGCCATGGGAAAATGTTCTGGAAATTGATCCTTCTCTTGATAGGATTGAGACAAATTCTCAATTTGTTCAATTTATTTCCCCTAATGAGATGACTAGTATTGTGACTATGAGTATAAAGGTCGGGGATGTTGAAGGACTTATGAATATATGCGTTCCATACTCAGTTGTCGAGCCTGTAATCGATAAGATTAATACTAAGTATTGGTATTCGACTACAGAGTCTAAGGACGATGAGATGTATAGAGAAATCATAGAGGAAAATATTAATAAAGCCAAGATTCCTGTCAGGGCAATCATGGGTAAAAGTGTTATCTCTGTTAATGATTTCATGCATATGCAGGTAGGTGATATTATTAAAATCAACACCAAAGTAGATGATGATCTTGATGTTTACGTGGGAAATATTAAGAAGTTCTCGGCTGTTCCGGGAGCTGTTGATGATTCTTATGCAGTGAAGATCAAGTCAATATATAGAGAGGAGTAAAGTGCTATGGACGGAATGTTATCGCAAGAAGAAATCAATGCACTTCTCGGCAGTATGGAGGCTGACGAACCGGTGGAACCGGTTGCTGCTGAAGGGGATTCAGCTCCAGCAGAGGGCGCTGGCGAGGAAGTACGTTTGTCTTCCGATGAGAGCGATGCATTAGGTGAAATTGCCAATATAAGCATGGGAACAGCTGCGACAACGTTGTCAGTTCTTGTCAACAATAGAGTTGAGATTACTACACCTAGCTTGTCATATATCAAGTTGGAAGATCTCAAAGGGTTGTCGGAAGCACCATGTGTATTTATATATATTTCATATAAGAGTGGTTTACAGGGAAGAAATGTTCTTATCATCAAAGAGAGAGATGTAAAAGTCATTACGGATCTCATGATGGGAGGAGATGGAACTAATACAGAAGCAGAGTTGACAGAGTTGCACCTCAGCGCTATATGCGAGGCGATGAACCAGATGATGGGCTCGGCTGCAACATCTATGTCATCTATGCTTGACGAGGTGGTAGATATAAGTCCGCCTACTTCTGTAAAAGTTGATTTTGACCAAGATCAAATCGAGATCGAAGGTCTCGAAGATATGAAAGATAAAACTTTTGTTCAGGTGTCATTTAGAATGACAATAGGTGACTTGGTGGATAGCGAGATTGTTCAGTTGTATCCGATAGATTTTGTTAGAATGATTTATGATAGGTTCACAAGTAATATGGCCGGAGGAGAAGCGGAAGAACCGGCACCAGTACCAGAACCTGCACCGGCACCAATGCCAGACCCGGTAAGTGCTCAGCCACAGGCGACACCACCACAGGGAATGCCTGCAAATCAAGGTATGATGCAACAACCATATGTTGCAGCGCCACAGCAGGAGTTGAATGTTCAACCGGCGCAATTTCAATCATTTGTGCCTATTCAAAATATGGGCGGAATTGCACCAGAAAACATCGATCTGATTATGGATGTGCCACTTGAGGTTACAGTTGAGCTCGGAAGAACAAGTAAATCTATTAAAGAGATATTAGATTTTTCACCAGGAACAATTATAGAGCTTGATAAGTTGGCAGGCGCACCGATTGATGTGCTTGTCAATGGAAAATTCATTGCTCTTGGTGAGGTTGTAGTAATAGAAGAAAGTTTTGGTGTTAGAGTGACAGAGATTATCAAAGAATGATTACGGAGGAAAGATTATAATGGCAAAAAGTGTTCTAATATGTGATGATGCTGCTTTCATGAGAGTCATGATTAAAGACATATTAACTAAGAATGGTTATGATGTTGCTGCGGAAGCAGAGAATGGCATCAAGGCAGTGGAAAAATACAATGAAACTAAACCGGATCTCGTTATGATGGATATTACTATGCCAGAGATGGATGGGATTCAAGCACTCAAGAAAATCAAGGAGATTGATTCAGCTGCGAATATAATTATGTGTTCAGCCATGGGTCAGCAGGCCATGGTTATTGAGTCAATCCAGTCCGGAGCCAAGGATTTTATCGTAAAGCCTTTCCAAGCTGACCGAGTTATCGAGGCCGTTAAGAAGGCGATAGGATAGAATGGGAGAGAATATTTTACAGCTTATTGCTACAATCATCATCTTTGTATTGATTCTTGTGGCAACTTACTATGCAACCAAGTGGATTGCCGGTAGTGGAGCATTGCAAGCTCGGACCAAGAATATTAAAGTTCTAGAGACTTTCAAAATTGGTCCTAACAAATATATACAGATAGTTCAATTGGGTAGCAAGTACTATGCTATCGGTATTTCTAAGGACAATATAACCTTTTTAACATCCTTAGAAGAAGATCAATTGGACTTGACGCCACCTGAGATTAATAGAGATATATCATTTAAGGATGTAATTTCTAAGGCAATATCAGGTGTGAACAAAGAAAATAAATAATTATAAGGAAAAAGGTTTATAGAGATGAGAAAGAACAAAAGGGCGATTATACTAATATGCAAAGTAATACCTCTTTGTTTAGTATTGTGTATATTGACCTTTTTTTCGGATGCAATGGTATATGCTGCTAAGGGAGTCAGCTCCAATGCCAATGTAAACGAAATAGGAGGAAGCACGAAAGGAGAAGTTCAGGATCCAGATGACCCTGAGAATTTTGAATTTAATATAACTACCAATGCAGGAACGTCGAGTTTATCTGCCACTTTGCAGATGGTCCTCGTATTGACAGTTTTGTCTATTGCGCCATCAATTCTTATTATGTTGACGTCGTTCACGAGGATAATCGTGGTGCTACACTTTGTCCGCTCTGCGTTGGGAACGCAAACTACGCCCCCCAATCAAGTTTTGGTTGGGTTAGCGTTGTTTTTGACGTTATTCATTATGTCACCTGTAATTAATCAGGTTAATAAAGACTGTGTTCAACCTTTTCAAAAGGGAGAAATCAAGCAGGAAGAAGCATTAAATGCGGGATTAAAGCCTATAAGAGAGTTTATGTTCAAGCAGACCAATAGGTCGGATATCAAGCTCTTCTTGGAAATCGAAGGCAAAAATGCTGAGATTACATCCAAAGAAGACATACCAACCATGGTCCTCATTCCATCATTTATGATAAGTGAGTTGAGAACAGCTTTTATAATAGGTTTTTTGATATATCTACCATTTATTGTAATTGATATGATAGTATCATCTACTCTCATGTCTATGGGAATGATGATGCTGCCGCCGACGACAATTTCCATGCCATTTAAGATATTGCTATTTGTATTGGCAGATGGTTGGAATTTGATAATCGGTCAACTTGTCAAGACGTTTTATTAGCGGAATATTTTCCTAAAAAACCAGGAGGAGATAGTTCATGACAGAAGCAGATGTTGTTGAAATTTCATATAAGATGATTATGCTCATTATAAAATGTTCCGCGCCGTTGTTGCTCGTATCCCTTATAGTGGGACTTATAATCAGTATTTTCCAGACAGTCACTTCTATTCAGGAGCAGACATTGACGTTTGTTCCGAAGCTAATTGCGATTTTTGTGACATTGCTCTTAGCCGGAGGTTGGATTATGAATAATTGCAAGGATTTTCTGACTGAATTATGCCAGAGTTTCGCTGCATATGTAAACTGATATAGAAATGGTTTGAGAGTATGAATTTTACTGTAGAACATTTGGAATTTTACCTGTTAGTATTAATACGGGTTTCAGCTTTTATACTTGCGGCGCCATTTTTTAGTTATCAGACGGTGCCAAGACGGGTAAAAGCTGTTTTGAGCATAATGCTCGCGATATTTATTATACAGATTATTCCGGTTGAAAAAGTTAGCTATACAGGAGTGCTGGGATTTTCGTCCTTGGTTATCCAGGAAGCTGCCGTGGGAATGATGCTTGGGTTTATGTGCAATTTTGCAATGTATATCGTGAGTTTTGCCGGAAACTTGATGGACATGGAGATGGGGCTATCCATGGCTTCTATGTTTGATCCATCTACTAGGATTCAGGTTACTGTTTCCGGTTCGATTTATAATTATTTGGTTATGCTTGTTTTGATGGCAACCAATATGCATTATGTGGTTATAAGGGCTATTACGGATGCCTTTAAGTATTTTTCTGTTGGCAAAGCGGTGTTTAATGGCGATCTTGCATCTATGACGATAGAGTTTATAACGAACTATTTTATCGTCGGATTTAGGATTGTTCTTCCGGTATTTGCATGTATGTTAGTGATTAATGTTGTTTTGGGCGTTCTCACAAGAGCAGCGCCTCAGATGAATATGTTTGTTGTGGGTATGCAGCTCAAGGTGCTGGCGGGAATTGTAGTACTGATGATTGTCCTGAATACAATTCCGACAGTTGCCAACTTTATAATGGAGCAGATGAAGTCCATCATTGTGGATATGTATAAGTACTTTACCCCGACGAGATAGGTATGGTGAAGGGAAATGCTTGATTTAGATCTCCAATTCTTTGCCGCAGGCGGTGACGGCGGAGAAAAAACTGAAGAAGCCACCCCCAAAAAATTAGAAGATGCCAGAAAAGAAGGCCAGGTAGCCAAAAGTCAGGACATCGGAGTGGCAGTTTTGCTGACTATTTTCTTTGCTTATATGAAAATATTCGGCGGAATGACTTCTGATCGAATCCTTGGAGTTTTTAAATATTATTATGGTCATTTAGATGAGTATGCTTTTGACTTTAATGTGGGGAGAGCGATGAATGCGCTGACCTTCGGCGGAAGAGAGATGTTGATAGTGACGCTCCCTATAATGGGTATGTTGCTTTTGGGAGGCTTTGTTGCCAATGTATATCAAGTAAAATGGCAGCCCACCATGAAACCGCTTCAACCAAAGTTTAGCAAGCTCAATCCCATATCGGGTATGAAAAAGCTCTTTTCCAAGGACAAACTTTTTGAATTGGTAAAGTCGGTAGTTAAGCTGATTGTACTATTTTATGTTGTATATACATCTCTTCAGGATGAGTGGGGATTAATAGTTAATATTTATAGGCTGGATTTGATTCCGGCAGTAAGTTTGGTAGTTGATACTGTATTGAATACAGGTTTAAAAATATGCGTAGTATTTCTCATTATTGCCGTAGTGGATTATATGTATCAAAAGCATAAGTTCCGCAAGGATATGAGGATGTCTAAGCAAGAAGTTAAGGATGAATACAAGAATACTGAGGGTAATCCTCAGATTAAAAGCAGAATTCGCAACAAGATGATGGAAGTATCAAGAAGAAGAATGATGCAAAGTATTCCTGAGGCAGATGTGGTCATCACAAACCCGACCCACTTGGCAGTGGCACTCAAGTATGACAGGGATTTGGCGGAGGCGCCTATTGTACTGGCAAAGGGTGCGGATTATCTGGCCGAAAAAATCAAGAATTCTGCATATGATAACAATATAGAGATTGTTGAGAACAAGCCATTGGCGCGTATGTTGTATTACAACGTGGAGTTGGGTGACCAGATTCCACCGGAGTTGTATCAGATGGTAGCAGAGATACTTGCATATGTATACGAATTACAGGGCAAAGTATCCTAGTATTAAATAAAGTGAGAGAAGGGAGGCGGAACGGCGATGAAAAGAATGGACATAATGCTTGGAGCGTTTGTGTTGATTCCTATTTTGTGTCTCATTATTCCAGTTCCCCTAACCCTTTTGGATATTTTATTTACCCTTAATATATCCCTCTCCATGATAATACTTTTTAATTCATTATTTGCCAAGGAACCCCTTGACATGTCATCGTTTCCAACATTGCTCCTTCTCACAACACTTTTTAGGTTGTCGCTTAATGTAAGTTCCACGAGAAATATTCTGCTAAATGGAGATGCGGGAAATGTAGTAAGTACATTTGGAAACTTCGTTGGTGGAGGTAATCTGGTAGTTGGATTCGTTGTATTTATCATCCTTATTATCATGCAGTTGATGGTAATAAATAAGGGTTCTGAGCGTGTATCTGAGGTAACAGCCAGATTTACACTGGATGCCATGCCGGGTAAACAGATGGCAATTGACGCTGACCTCAATACAGGTGCGATAACAGATGAGGAAGCCAAAGCAAGGCGAGAAAAAATTCAGGAGGAATCGGCTTTTTTTGGTTCCATGGATGGTGCTACTAAGTATGTTAAGGGAGATGCCACAGCTGGTCTTGTCATAACGTTAATTAACTTTGTGGGAGGACTTCTCATCGGTATTTTGATGAATGGAATGGATGCCGGTACGGCACTCCAGACATATTCAATTCTCACTATCGGTGACGGACTTACCAGTCAGATTCCGTCTCTTATGATAAGTTTGGCTACAGGTGTACTTGTAACCAAGGGATCTAAGGAAGCTGATATCGGTGGAATATTGCAAAAGCAACTCTTAGGAACTCCAAAAGTTTTGATTATTGTAGGAGTTGCACTGATTGGACTCGGAATATTTACTCCGATGAATATTATTATATTCTGCGCATATGGTATTGCTTTTATAGTTGCCTCGAGAGTTATGTCCAACGAGCTCGAGCAAGAGGAAACGGCCATGGAAGTCAGCGAGGAAGAAGAGTCTGCAGAGGAGATTCGAAGGCCGGAGAATGTCAGTACATTGCTTAAGGTTGATATGATTGAGCTTGAGTTTGGTTATGGAATCATCCCATTAGCCGATGTGCAACAGGGGGGAGATTTGCTCGATCGTGTTGTTATGATACGACGACAGATTGCTCTGGAACTCGGTTGCGTGGTTCCTATGATTCGTTTGCGAGACAATATTCAGCTCAATCCGAACCAGTATGTTATTAAGATCAAGGGTGTGCCTATAAGTGAGGGAGAGATTCTCTTCGATCACTATATGGCGATGAATCCTGGATTTATAGAGGAAGAGCTAACGGGTATTCCTACTTTTGAGCCTTCATTCCACTTGCCTGCCATCTGGATTACAGAATCCCAGAGGGAGCGAGCAGAGGCACTGGGATATACAGTGGTGGATCCACCTTCAATCATTGCAACGCATCTCATGGAGATTATCAGATCTCACTTGCATGAGTTGCTCACAAGGCAGGATGTTCAGAATCTCATCGACAATGTCAAGGAAGCCAACGAGACACTTGTCAACGAGCTTGTGCCTAAGCTTTTGAATGTAGGTGAGATACAAAAGGTTCTTCAAAATCTTCTTATGGAGGGCATCTCCATTAGAGATTTGATTACAATATTTGAGACTTTGGCGGATTATGCGTCTACGACACACGATACAGACGTTCTGACAGAATATGCAAGACAGAGTCTCAAAGCGGCTATTTCCAATAAATATTTCAATGGAAATGAAGCCACAAGCGTTATAACACTTGATCCAAAGGTTGAACAGGAGATAATGGATTCTGTTAAGCAGACAGAGCAGGGGGCATATCTAGCTTTAGATCCTGAATATACCAGCAAGATTTTTGAGTCTCTCAGAGAAGAGAGCAGCAAGCTTGATGATCTTGGTAAGACGCCGATTATTATTACATCGCCTATCGTGCGAATGTACTTTAAACATTTAACGAGAGAGCAATTTCCTAATTTGCATGTTTTGTCATATAATGAGATTGCTTCTGAGGTAGAACTTCAATCAGTTGGGATGGTGACAGTTGAATGATAATAAAAAAGTTTATTTCTAAAACTGAAGATGAGGCGATTGAACTTGCAAAGCAGGAACTTGGCAAAGATGCTGTTGTCCTTAATATCAAGAAGACAAAGCCCAAGGGACTTTTCAAGTTTTTTGTCAAAGGTAAAGTTGAAGTGACGGCTGCGCTTGAAGAAAATATAGATTATAAAGCCAACAAAGCTCAGTCAGATGGGAATCAGAAGGCCAAGGCAGGCAATACCATTGATTTGGCTGCAGAGGCATATATCCCTGATATTATCGCTGATTCCAAGGAGAAAGACAAGGACAATCCTACTATAGAGGAGAAGCTTGATAGCCTTCAAAAAATCATCGAGAAGCAGATGTCTGATAACAAGAAGAGTGAAAATGTCAAGGAACAAGAAAAATCTGACCAAGATGAGAAGAAGGATGAGGATAAAAAAGACGACAAGGACTCTCAGAAAGACCGAGGTGTCAGTAAAGCTGAAGCTTGCAAGTCTCTGATTTGCAAGCAAATGGTGAAAAATGAGGTAGATGAAGAGATTGCTAAGAATCTCATAGAGGAGATTGACAAGTCACTGCCTAAGGATGCGGCACTGGATCAGATTCTAGGTGTGATTTATCAAAAAATCATTCTCATGCTTGGACAACCTTATGATATAAGAGAAGCAAAGAAGGAGTCCGGCAAGAATGGAAAGAAGGAAGACAAGAAGTGCAGATATGTATTTTTCCTTGGTTCTACCGGTGTAGGTAAGACGACTACAATCGCCAAGATTGCATCAAAGCTTAAGATTGAGGATGAGAAAAATATTGCGCTAATTACAGCAGATACATACAGAATTGCGGCTGTTGAGCAGTTAAAAACTTATGCGAATATTTTAAATATTCCCCTGGAAATTGCTTATACAGAGGGGAAGGGAGATCGTCTGGATGATATGATAACACAGATGGATCAATATGAATACTGTCTGATAGATACCGCAGGTTGCTCTCATAAGAACAAGGAGCAGCTCGGCGAGCTTCAGAAGTTAATAGATATGATTCCTTTGAATCAGAGAGAAGTATATCTTGTGCTAAATGCAGCTACAAAGTACAATGATTTAAAGGAAATAGCAGATGTATATTCCAAAATCACGGATTATAGCATGATTTTTACTAAACTGGATGAAACCTCTTCATCGGGGGTTATGCTAAACATGAGAGAATATACCGGCAAGCCACTATCATATGTCACATGGGGACAAAATGTTCCGGAGGACATAGGCATTGTTGACGCACAGAAAATTGCCAAGAAACTGTTAGGAGGTAATTCATAATGGATCAGGCTGAAAAGCTTCGTAAAATGTTGAAAAGCCAAGCCTCCGAAAAGCGAGAAACAAATGCCAAGGTGGCAAAAGTAATTACTGTCACCAGTGGAAAGGGAGGAGTTGGCAAGAGCAGCTTGTCTGTTAACCTTGCGATACAACTCAGCAGAATGGGCAAGAGAGTCATCGTATTCGATGCAGACATAGGTTTGGCAAACATAGAGATAATGTTGGGGGTTAGACCTATATATAATTTGGCCGATTTAATGTACAGAGGTAAAAATATCAAGGATATTATTACCTATGGTCCGGAAAACGTGGGATTCATATCAGGTGGATCGGGAATTCACGAATTGTCGAATCTCACAAAAGACCAGATTTATTCTCTAGTACATAAGTTGATTGAGTTAGATCAGCTGGCAGATGTTATTATTGTTGACACAGGGGCAGGTATTAGTGATATGGTTCTTGAATTTGTGGCCGCAAGTGAAGAGATTCTCCTCGTGGCAACACCGGAACCAACATCAATTACAGACGCATATGCGCTGCTTAAAACGCTCAACCGCAAAATCAGAGACAGAGCTGATAATACAACTGTAAAGTTGGTTGCGAACCAGGTTAATAACGAGAGTGAGGCAGTGGAATTATATAAGAAATTCGGCATAGTTGTTGATAAGTTTTTGGATATCGGAATTGAAGAGTTGGGATCAGTTCCATATGACAGAGATATGCAAAAAGCAATTATGAAACAAGCGCCGATAAGCATTAGCATACCAAATGCAAAATCAGCAAAAGCAATTGGAGAAATAGCTAGAAAACTTGAAAATATTCAAGAAGAGCCAGAGAATCCAATTGGAATGGTCCGGGTATTTTCCCGCTTAATAAGGTTATCATTAAAGAAAGAAAATAAATGATAGGAGACAGATAATGAACGAGAAAATTAGGATTGGTGACAGGATTGAGTTGCAGCACATTAAGAGCGCTGCGAGAGCAAAATTATCGGATAAAATTTATAGGAGTCAGTTGCTTGATTATGATGGCAATGCAACTCTTAGAATTGCTATGCCTATTTATGAGGGGAAAATTATTCCTTTGGAAATAGGTGACGAATATGAGATAACATTTCTCTCATCAAGAGGAATTAATCTCAGCAGAGGAACGATAATCAGGAGATTTAAAGAGGGAACAACATACTTGTTAGAGGTTAGGTTGGATACTGATATCGTCAAGAATCAAAGAAGACAATTCTATAGACTGGATTACATGATGGAGATGAGATTTAGAATTGTTACTGAACCCGAAGAAGTCTTGAGATATAGATTGAAGATGAACAATTTTAACAGCATTGCTGATAAGATTGAATGCGAGGAGCAAATCGAAAAGATTGAGAAAATCTGGATTGATGCAATGTTGTCAGATATAAGCGGTGGTGGCGGAAGATTTCAGTGTGCAGCTGATGTCAAGCCGCAATCGACAATAGAGGTAGAAATACCTCTTGGAAATATGGTGGGAGATAAGGTATTTAGATCATTTGCAAGAGTTATTGCAGATGAGTATATACCGGATAGTACCAGAGATTATGAGATAAGGTGCGAGTTTGAGAGTTTAGAAAACAGAAAACAGGAAGAAGTAATAAAGTTTATTTTTGACGAGCAGAAGAGAAGGCTGAAAAAGTAGAGGAGATTTACATATGCCTATAAATAAAAAAATACTCGTAATAGACGATTCTGCACTCATGAGAAGGGTATTGAGTGATATAATTAATAATATCGAGGGATTCGAGGTTATTGATTGTGCCGCCAACGGCCTCGAAGGTGTAGAATTGCTTGAAAAAGGAATCAAATATGATTTTATAATATTGGACATCCATATGCCGAAGATGAACGGATTGGAATTCTTGAAGTATATGGGAGAACATAATTATAAAATTCCCGTTATTCTGTCTAGTTCGCTTGCCTCCAGAAGTACAAAGGAGACAATTATCGGACTGGAACTTGGAGCATATGATTTTATCAAAAAGCCCACGCGAATTGGCAAAGACAATGCAGAGGCTTTTACCAATGAGCTCAGGGGGATACTTGCCTGCACATCAGTGTATAATGTGGCAGATACAATTAGAAATTCCTTTGACCGTGTGGAAAAAGCGGAAGTGGTGAAGAAGAAAAATATTCCGCTGAGTGACGACGATGTGATGTTTAGTGATACGATTATTTTTATTGCTACATCTACAGGTGGTCCTAAGGCTTTGCAGGATGTTATTCCGCTATTTCCGGAAGATATTCCATATCCGGTTGTGGTTGTTCAACACATGCCATCCGGTTTTACCAAGTCTCTTGCAGATCGACTCAATGATAAGAGTTATTGTAAAGTTATGGAGACTGCCAATGATATGCAGCTTTGCAGAGGAAATATATATATTTGCAAAGGTGGATATCAGACTAGACTCATAAAAAGAGATGACGGAACTTATGCATTTAATGTCGAGAAGGGAGAGGTCAGAGGAGGACTCAGACCATGTGCGGATGTTTTCCTTGAATCAGCATTGGATGCAAAGATTAAGAATATTTATGCGGCGGTTCTCACCGGAATGGGAACAGATGCTTGTTCTGGACTTAAGAAGGTCAAAGAGAATATTGACGCATATATTGTGGGACAAAGTGAAAAAACTTGTGTTATTTATGGTATGCCAAAGGCGGTTGTGTCAGCCAAAATTGCTGATGATGTGGCAGATATCGGAGAAATAACAAAGACTATTATGAACAGGATTTATTCGTAGTATAAAAGGGATCAAATAATCAATAGCCAGACCTCAAAGCAAGTCGGCAGAACGGAGGGTAAGATGGATACAAGTCAATATTTAGAGTTATTTATTGATGAGACAAAGGAGCATTTGCAAGCTCTTAATGAACATATCCTTGTGCTGGAGAAGGACCCGGAGAATGAAGATACTATTAATGAGATTTTCCGTGCGGCTCATACTCTCAAAGGAATGTCCGGTACTATGGGATTTACCAGAATGCAGAGATTGACTCATGATCTGGAGAATGCCTTTACTGAGATTAGAAATGGCAACATGAAGGCCAATAGCAAACTTGTGGATATCATGTTTCGTGGACTTGATGCCTTGGAACAGTATCTTGATGTCATATCATCCACCGGTGAAGAGGGTACTGAGGATAATGAGGATATTATAAATGACATCAATAATATTATCAAAGAGCAGACAGGCGGTGGCGCTGATGATGCATCGACAGGTGCCAAAACAGAGACAAAGAGCGAGGACAAGAAGACAGAGACAAGTGTTTCTGATCTCGATAAATATGCAAAGATTGAGGTAAATGAATCTGATATCCTTGCTATTGAAGCTGCCAAGCAGGATGGCCATAAAATATATGGTGTAACTGTTTATCTGCAAGAATCTTGTATATTAAAAGCTGCCAGAGCATTTCTCGTATTTAAAAACCTTGAAACTAAGGGTGAGCTCATAAAGTCAGTTCCGACAATCGAGGAAATTGAGGATGAAGAATTTGATTTTGATTTCAGTTGGATTATCGCATCGAAGTCGACAGCAGAGGAAATAGAGAAAGCTGGTATGAGTGTATCCGAGGTTGCACAGGTCAGAGTTGGAGAGTTCAATTACTCTACACCTGCCGAAGAAGAGGTTAAGGAAGAAAAGCCGGCAGATAAGTCTCAAAAAGAAGAAAAAAGTGGCGGAGAGGCTGCTCCTAAGAAAACTTCACATGGAAGTAAAGGGAAAGTTGCCAGCAGATCAGTTCGTGTGGATATCGACAAGTTGGATGTTCTTATGAATCTGGTTAGTGAACTTATCATTGCCAAGAATGGTCTGATTTCTGTCAGGGGTACCGAGGAAATGGCTGCATTTGAGGGCAATTCGGTATTTAATGAAAATCTAGAGTACTTAGAGAGAATTACAACCAATCTTCATGAGTCGGTTATGAAAGTTCGAATGGTACCTATTGAGACGGTAGTAAACCGTTTTCCTCGTATGATTCGTGACTTGAATAGAAAACTGGACAAGAAGATGGAATTATATATGTCCGGTGAAGATACAGAGCTTGATAGAACTGTTATTGATGAGCTGGGGGATCCGTTAATGCATCTTTTGAGAAACTCAGCCGATCACGGACTTGAGAGTAATGAAGAGCGCGTTAAGCTTGGAAAACCAGAAGTGGGATCTATTTACCTAGATGCCTATCAAGAAGGTAACAATGTAACTATTGAGGTACGAGATGATGGCGGCGGAATTGATATAGAAAAGATCAAGAAAAAAGCCTTGGAGAAGGGAACAATCACGGAGCAGCAAGCGGAGACGATGACTGAGAAAGACTATATAGACTTACTTTTTAAGCCAAGTTTCTCTACTGCAGATAAGGTATCTGACATCTCTGGTCGAGGTGTAGGTCTTGATGTAGTTAAGACCAAAATCGAAGCTCTGGGCGGAAGTATCGATGCCAAGACTGTCAAGGGTGAGGGAAGTACATTTACAATTCAACTTCCACTGACTCTGGCTATTATTCAAGCATTGATGATTGTGGTTGCAAATGAAAAGTATGCAATTCCACTGGGAAATATTGATACAATAGAAAATATTAGCCCGGATGATATAAAGTTGGTTCAGTCCAAAGAAGTAATTAATCTGAGAGGAAGTGTAATTCCGGTTGTTCGCATGAGAGAAGTTCTCTGTGTGGATGAAGAGGCGGAAGAGCAAGAGGAATTTATCGTGGTGGTTGTCAAGAAGGGCGATCAGAGACTTGGATTGATTACTGATGGATTGATAGGACAACAAGAGACAGTTATCAAATCTATGGGTCATTATATCACCTGTGAAAAATTGTTTAGCGGAGCTACTATTCTCGGTGATGGTGAAGTTGCATTGATTCTTGATACAAATACAATGATGTAAGGAGGGGTATGAATTATGGATGAAGTATTGGAAAACCAGATTGAAGAAGAGATTCAATATATCGTAATCAATCTTGATAACGAGCAATATGGAATAAACATTGATGTTGTTGAGAGCATAGTGCGTATCCCTAGAATAACAAGAGTTCCAAGGTCTCAGGACTATTATGTCGGAGTGATTAACCTTCGAGGTGAAGTTGTTCCTGTGATGAGCTTGAGAAAGAGATTTGGAATTGAAGAAAAGGAATACAGTAATGCAACTCGTATTATTATTCTCAAGTTGGAAGATCAGTCACTTGTGGGAATTATCGTCGATCAAGTTAGCGAAGTTGTAAATTTAGAAGTTGGTGATATTGAAATACCAAATTTCAAACTCGATGAGAGGACTGCAGGATATCTTTCAGGAATTGGAAAATATGGCAAGGAATTGATTTCATTGCTTGATATCCAAAATGTAGTAGGGGAGCAAAAGGTTTGATGAAAGACAGTATTACAGTTGGATTGTCAGAGTTTAAGATTTGCAAAAGTCCACAGAAGATAGTAACTATCGGGCTTGGCTCTTGTGTAGGTGTTATTATATATGATAAATCTACGAAAACTTGTGGCATGGCACATGTTATGATGCCAGATAGCACCAAGTTTCCACAGGAGAATAACAAACTTAAATTCGCAGATATTTGCTTAAGTCGCATGATTGAAAGCTTGCTTGAGTCGGGGGGTCACAAGACTGAACTTATTGCAAAGATTGCAGGTGGAGCTTGTATGTTTGGCGAATCACAGGACAATCCTTTGATAAATATTGGTGCGCAAAATGTTGAGGCCGTCAGAACATTTTTAGAGAATAATAGTATTCCTATTGTTGCCGAAGATGTGGGTGGAGACTATGGTCGCACACTTGAATTTGATCCGTCTAATGGAGAATTGAAAATTAGGACGGCGATGGGAGAACAGAGTATAATATAGTTGTTAATGGAAATGGTGGTTTTATGAAATATAAGTTTATTCCCGCATTTGTAATGTTACTTGCTGGTTTTATATGTTGCATTATAAGCATTGTACAGCGGTGGGATGTGTTAAGGGCTTTGGGAATATTGGCCGTTGTGCTGATTATTTTCTATATTCTGGGGCAGATATTTGCGCAGGCAATTGGTAAGGTGGTTGTCGAGCGTGAGGCAGCTCTGAAGGCTGAGCGGGAGAGACAAGTTTATGAGGAAGCTGAACTTGCAAAGCAAAGGAAAGAAGAGGCGAGAAAAGCGAGAAATGCCAAGTACCACTCGGATTCCGAAGAAGAGCCTGAAGAAGCAAGTGAATAGTGTGAAATACAAGGGATAGAGAAAGGTAGAAAAAAGTTATGGCAATGAAGGAATCAGAGAGAAAGAAGCTATGGGAGAAGTATAAAGCTAAGAAAACTCCTGAGCTCAGAGAAAAACTTATAATTGAATATGCAAATCTGGTTAATCTTGTAGCCGGACGAATGGGGATGTATCTAGGATATACTGTAGAGTATGATGATCTCGTGGGATATGGTGTCTTCGGATTGATTGATGCTATTGACAAATTTGACATAGAAAAAAATGTTAAATTTGAGACATATGCCAGCTTGCGAATTAGGGGAGCCATACTTGATCAGATAAGAAAAATGGATTGGATACCAAGAGCGCTTCGTCAGAAGCAAAAGCAATTGGATCAGGCAATAGTTAAGCTTGAAGGTCAATATGGAAGACAAGCTACAGATGAAGAGGTGGCAGGTGAGCTGAATATTTCCATGGAAGACTATCACGACTTGAAGAACGAGGTTAGCTTTACAAACCTGGTTTCTCTTGATGATTTTATAGAACAGGGCGGGGATACCAGATATGATGTATCAGGAAGTAGCAGGTTTGAACAGCCTGAGGATGCTATAGAA
Organism: Eubacterium xylanophilum ATCC 35991; assembly: GCF_000518685.1. GTDB lineage: Bacteria > Bacillota > Clostridia > Lachnospirales > Lachnospiraceae > Eubacterium_F > Eubacterium_F xylanophilum. The sequence continues at coordinate 222,008 of NZ_KI912470.1, forward strand.
AAAGAAGAGCTAAAGCAGAGATTGATAGATGCGCTTGGTGTGTTGACTGAAAAAGAGAGAACAGTTATTACATTATACTATTATGAAGAATTGACTCTCAAAGAGGTAAGTAAAATTTTGGAGGTTTCGGAGTCGAGAGTATCACAATTGCATACCAAGGCTTTGACGAAAATCAAAGGACAGATTGGAGATGCAATTGAACTAATTAATTTGTTTTAAAAATGGGTGAAGACATGAAGAATTCGTATTTTCAAGTGATTTGTAAGAATAACAAAACATATCTACAGGTGACCCCGGGAGACGAGGGATGTGAAAAATTATCTGTGGATGAAATAACAAGATACATCGATTTTATCAATATTGATAGGATCGATGTTGTTGCGCTAAAATCTTACATTGACAGTGAGAATTATGAAACACCATTTTTGCTGTCTATGGAGACTATAATGCCAGAACGCGAGCATCTTGACATAACTGTTAAAGATGAGGGAAGAACGGCAATAGCAAGGTTTTATCCCCCAGCAGCTGGAGGAGACTTGATCGACAAAGAGGAGATTATAAGTGATATTCAGTTTATGGGAGTGATTCATGGGATTGATGAAAATGCCGTGGACGATTTTATTGAAAATAGGCAGTATTGCACAGATTACGTGATTGCGAGGGCAACCGAACCTATAGAGGGCTATGATGCCTCTATAGAGTATTTTTTTGATATAACTACAACGGTAAAACCCAAACTCAATGAGGATGGAAGTGTTGACTTTCACCAATTGGGGAATATCAAAGCAGTAGAGGCGGGAGATATGTTGGCAAGACTCACGCCGGCTATGCGCGGCAAGAATGGAATTGACGTCAGAGGCAAGGAATTATTGGCGAAGAAAGTAAATACCAAGAGCCTTCGATATGGTAGAAATATTCGTATATCTGAAGACAAATGTACTATTTATTCGATGGTTTCAGGTCATGTATCCCTTGTGGAAGATTTAGTAATGGTATCAGATATTTATGAGGTACCAGCCAATGTAGATACATCTACTGGTGATATTGATTACAATGGAAGTGTAAAGGTCAATGGAAATGTCAATACCGGTTATTCGATTCGTGCAACAGGTGATATAATCATAAATGGCGCCGTAGAGGGAGCGGATATATATGCAGGTGGTAACATTGTCATCCTTCGTGGTATGCAGGGAATGAGTCGCGGTCGAATAGAAGCCAATGGAAATATAACAGCCAAATTTATAGAAAATAGTCAAGTTGTATGCGGTGGAGACCTTAAGTGCGATGCGCTTTTACACAGCGATGTGGAGTGCAAGGGTAGTATAGCCGTTCTTGGAAGAAAAGGCCTGATTAATGGTGGAAATGTTCGGTCTTATGGAAAGATTGAAGCTAGTAATCTTGGCTCCAATATGGGTTCTTCTACAAAAGTAGAATTAATTTCCGGAATAGAACTCAGTAAACAGATCAATAGTCACGAAAAAAAGATAGACGAGGCTAGAGCATCAATTAATAAGCTCAATGAAGTTCTCGAGGTTATTAAGGAGTCCATCGAAATTGAAGATGAAGTAAAGGAAGCACACATACAATTTCTCAAGACAGCCATATCCTCAAAACCAAAGCTTTTGAAGGAGATTAGCGTTTTGAGAGAGAGGATAGAACTGGCTGAGGAAATACTAGAGAGGACAAGAAAAGCCTCCATAAATGTAGGTGGGAAAGTATACTCAGGAGTTAAGATATCAATTCATGATGTATCGCTTGTAATTAGCAAGGATACTTCACACTGCAAGTTTGTGAGAGATGGAGCGGATATTCGCTCTAAAGCCCTTTGATTTTGAAACAAGAGGAGATGATATTATGCCGATAAGTGGAATAGATGCGGCTACACTGGCGCCGCGAACAAACGAAGCTGCTGGTTATGCCAATAGAGAGCAGATGATGAATCAAAATATCTTGGATCAAGGAGCATTTTCACTACAGAGAAATGTGGAGCATGATGCCCACAGAGCAGTGGAAAGTCAGAAAAGTGAGACCGAGAATATGGATAGAGATGCCAATCCTGACCATAGAGGGGGCGGTAACAGAAATCGCAAAAAAAAGGATAATGGTCAAGAAGAGGTAATGGCACCTAGATCAGATAGTAAGTTTGATATTATGATTTGACGGAGGAAACATGTTAGCAATAGAGATTATAATCCTTGTGCTGGGATTTAGCTTTATAGGAATTAGTTTTTTGGTTGGAAGACATAATTCTTATGAAACTGTAGATGAAGGTGAGGAACCTAATTCGATTCAGATTTGGTCCCACAAAGAAGAGGAACTGATAAAAAGACAAATAGATAATATTCTCACAATTTCAAAAGAGGAAGTCCTGTTAGAAGCTGATGAAATTCTCAATAAAAAAAGCAATGACAAAATCATGCAATTTGATGAGTTTGCCTCAGAAGTGATGGCCAAGATTGAGAACAACCATGAGGAAGTCGTATTTATGTATAGCATGCTTGAGGACAAAGAAAAATCACTCAAGGAAATAATGGCTAAGACCAATCAATATGGCTCTACCAGAACGGATAATTTGCAAGGACAACTAGAAATAGAGTTGTCATCCAAGGGCAAGAAAAAATCTGGAAAGCCAGAGAAAAAGTCAAAGGTTTCAGAGGATACCGTTGCAGAAATAATCGATCCGTCTGAGAAATCCAGCAGAATCAAAGATAGGATAATAGAGGCTTATAAGAGTGGAATGTCAGTAATGGAGATTTCCAGAGAGCTTCAAATTGGTCAGGGTGAGGTCAAGTTGTTGATTTCGCTTTATTGTAAGTAGATAGTTGTAGATTGGTGAGAAGCAAAACATGAAAAACAGTAAGAGTGTAAAGAGAGTTGTAAAAAGATGAAAGTAAGAATAAGAAAAACTGTAGCCATAATTTTGTGTATTTGTATGTGTGTCACACCCCTCAGCATAGAAGCAAAAACAAAAAAGACATCGGGGAAAGATGGAAAAAATATAACATGGAACTATGATAAGCAAACAAAAACCTTAACATTTTCTGGATCAGGACCGATTTCAGATTTTGAGATGGATGGACATAGTGCAGAACCAGGATGGTATGATTGGAGTGAAAAGGCAGAACATGTAGTGATAGAGGAGGGAATAACGGTAATAGGAGAAATGGCATTGTATCATTTTATGAACGTAAAGTCTGTTAAATTGCCAGAAACTTTAACAGAAATAAAATGCGATGCGTTTGAATATAATTTGGAACTAAAGAATATCAATCTTCCTGAAAGTCTTAAGACCATTGGTGAGGGGGCGTTTGAATTGTGCCGTAAACTTGAAATAAGTGAAATGCCTAAAAATGTAAAAAGGATTGGGGAAGGTGCATTTGAGAATTGCCAAACAATAAAGAAATTTACATTTCCTAATAACGTAAGAAAAATAGAAAGAAGAGTGATGGGAGATAATAGGAATTTGCAAGATGTTAGGCTGTCGAGCAATGCAACAAGAATATGTGGAGGGGCGTTTTATAATTGTAAGAAACTAAAAGTGTTGGATATTCCTAAAAGTGTTACACGTGTGGCGATGAGTGCTTTTAAAGGTAGTGGATTGAAAAAGATCGTATTACCGGAAAATGTGAAGAGAATTGATAACGGAAATGAAGATGGTCGTAAAGTTTTTAAAAAGAGGTATGGTTTACTTCCGACTAAAAACCTTCGTGTCATAGAAATCCATTCAAAGAAAGTAAAAAAGATTGAAAAGAATTCCTTTGGTGGCTTATCACGCAAAGTGGTAATCAAGGTGCCAAAGTCCGTGAAAAAGAAGTATATCAAAATGCTTAAAAAGAGTGGATTGTCAAAAAAGATAAGGATTAAGGCTTTAAAGAAGAAATAGGATTTTCTGTAATAGTTCGTGAAACAGAGATGTTGTAAGTGGATGAAATCACTGAAGCGCAAACTAAGAAAAGAAGTTGTGAAAAACCTTGCAAATAAGAATGTAAAAGGGGTTGACTAAAAAATGGAAGTAAGAATAAGAAAAATTATAGCAATAATTTTGAGTATTTGTATGTGTATCACACCCCTCAGTATAGACGCAAAAACAAAAAAGACATCGGGGAAAGATGGAAAAAATATAACATGGAACTATGATAAGGGAACAAAAACCTTAACATTTTCTGGAACAGGACCGATTTCAGATTTTGAAATGGATGGACATTGTCCAGAACCAGGATGGTATGATTGGAGTGAAAAGGCAGAACATGTAGTGATAGAAGAGGGAATAACGGTAATAGGTAAAACGGCTCTTCGTGATTTTTTAAATGTGGAATCAGTTGAACTACCAAAGACTTTAACAGAAATAAAATACGATGCGTTTGATTATAATTTGGAACTAAAGAATATCAACCTTCCTGAAAATCTTAAGACCATTGGTGAGGGGGCGTTTGGATCGTGCCGTAAACTTGAAATAAGTGAAATGCCTAAAAATGTAAAAAGGATTGGGGAAGGTGCATTTGAGGATTGCCAAACAATAAAGAAATTTACATTTCCTAATAACGTAAGAAAAATAGAAATAGGAGTGATGGGAGATAATAGGAATTTGCAAAGTGTTAAATTATCAAGCAATGCAACAAGAATATGTGGATCAGCATTTTTTAATTGTAAGAAACTAAAAGTGTTGGATATTCCTAAAAGTGTTACCCGTGTAGCAATGAGTGCGTTTGCAGGAAGTGGATTGAAAAAGATTATATTGCCAGAAAATGTGAAGAGAATTGATAACGGAGATTATGGCTGTAAGGTTTTTAAAAAGATGTTTGATTTACTTCCGACTAAAAACCTTCGTGTCATAGAAATCCATTCAAAGAAAGTAAAAAAGATTGAAAAGAATTCCTTTGGTGGCTTATCACGCAAAGTGGTAATCAAGGTGCCAAAGTCCATGAAAAAGAAGTATACTAAAATGCTTAAAAAGAGTGGATTGTCAAAGAAGATAAGGATTAAGGCTTTAAAGAAGAAATAGCTTGTAAGACAATTTTAAATAATGGAGGAAATAGAAGTGAACGCAAAGATGTTTTTTCGCGGTCTTGGAATAGGCATGGTTTTAACAGCGCTTATTCTATGTATTTTCTATAGACATGACAGTGAGGTTGATATTATACGGAAGGCAAAGCAGCTGGGAATGGTATTTCCAAATGTTGAGTCAGCTAGTGTAGAGTCAGCTGTCTCAGAACAAGCCAAACAACCCACACCAATTCCGACAGTAAAACCTACTGCAAGACCGAGAAAGGAAAAGAAAGAAGATAAGAAAGTGATTTCTACAAATGTAGAAACGAGCACATCTGAGATAAAGGATTCCAAGAAAACTAGGGAGATGAAGCAAAAGTTAGAAAAAAGTCGGCAGGATATAACATCTGCCTCAAGATATAATAATAGAAATGAGCAGTAAATTGCTTTATTTTTACAAAACAAAACAACAAGAATAGGAATGATAGTATTATGAAGGTGATAGAAGGACAGGCTTTTGATGAAGAGAGAGCCTTATATAATGCTGTGGATACAAGAGTTGAAAATTGCATATTTGATGGCCCCGCAGATGGGGAGTCTGTATTAAAAGAGTCGCGTAATATAGAAGTAGTTAATTGCAGGTTTTCTCTTAGATATCCTCTATGGCATGTTCAAAAGTTTTTAATGGAAGACGTGTCTATGGATGAGTTGACTAGAGCTGCTATCTGGTATTCAAACTTTGGATATATTAATAATTGTACTCTTGGAGGAATCAAGGCGATTCGAGAGTGCAGTAATATCATAATAGAGAATTGCAAAGTGAACTCTGTTGAGTTTGGTTGGAAGTCGCAGAATATAGTAATCAATGATTCTGAGCTTGAGTCAGAGTATATATTCTTTGACACAAGAGATGCGGAACTAAATAACGTCAAAATGAAGGGAAAGTACTCTTTTCAATATATGGATAATCTCACAATTAACAATTCAATTCTAGACACCAAAGATGCCTTTTGGCACAGTAAAAATGTCACGGTCAGGGATAGTGTGGTTAAGGGAGAGTATTTGGCATGGTTTTCAGAAGGCTTAACTCTTATAAATTGTCAGATTATAGGAACACAACCCCTTTGCTATTGCAAAAATTTACGATTAATTAATTGTACCATGGAGGAAACAGATTTGTCTTTTGAATATTCTGAAGTGGATGCAGACGTAAAAGGAAATATCATCTCTGTTAAGAATCCAAAATCAGGAAGAATCGTGGCGGACTCTATTGGAGAAATTATTAATGAAGATTCTGTTATGGAATGTGACGCGGACATAATTATACGTTAGCAAGGAGGAGTTTGTATGCAGTTAAAGAAATTTAAAATATTCAGCAAAGTAGGAATTATCCTAGCATTAGTACTTTTTCTTGCCATGAATTTTGTTTTGTTTGCTACAGGGCTTGGGAGATATATATTTCCGGCTATTATTCTTGGAGGTTTAGGTTTTTCTCTAATTATACTAATTGTTATATATGAGTTTGTCCGTCAGAATAAAAAAAATGACACTAGATAGATATGTCGCATTAATGAAAATACTACGAGTCTACTAGGTAAATCCTAGTGGACTCGTTGCATTTAACAAAACTTTTAGAGAAGACGATAAAAAATGCTTTTAGAGAAGCAATAATAATTGAAAAAAAGTTCTTGCATTTTAACATCTTATGTGTTAAAATATTAAGCGTTGATTAAACACGTTGGCGGATCTTGTTTAAGGGTGCCGTGGTTTTGCGGTCTTAGAGGGATTTGAAGTCAACGGAAGAAAATAACCAAACGGAGGTAAATAGTAATGAGTGTTATTTCAATGAAACAGTTACTTGAAGCAGGTGTTCATTTTGGACATCAGACAAGAAGATGGAACCCTAAAATGGATGAGTACATCTACACAGAGAGAAATGGTATCTATATCATTGACCTTCAGAAGTCTGTAGGCAAAGTAGATGAGGCTTACAATGCAATCAAAGATGTTGTTGCAGATGGCGGAAACATTCTTTTTGTTGGTACAAAGAAGCAGGCTCAGGATTCAATCAAGAATGAGGCAGAGCGTTGCGGAATGTACTATGTAAATGAGAGATGGCTTGGAGGTATGCTTACTAACTTCAAGACAATCCAGACTCGTATTAAGAGACTTAAAGATATCGAGAAGATGTCAGAGGACGGAACATTTGATGTACTTCCTAAGAAGGAAGTTATCAACCTTAAGAAAGAGTGGGCTAAGCTCGAGAAGAACCTTGGTGGTATCAAAGATATGAAGGATATCCCAGATGCAATCTTCGTTGTAGATCCTAAGAAAGAGAAGATTTGTATTCAGGAGGCTCACATTCTTGGTATTCCTCTTATCGGTATTGTTGATACAAACTGTGATCCAGAAGAGCTTGATTATGTAATCCCTGGTAATGACGATGCTATTCGTGCAGTTAAGCTTATCGTTTCTAAGATGGCTGACGCTGTTATCGAAGCAAAGCAGGGTGAGACATTCACAGCTTCAGAGGACGAGGCTGCTGATGCAGAGTAATATAATATTTGTGAAAGGAAGTAAGTAATATGGCTATTTCAGCATCTATGGTTAAAGAGTTAAGAGAGATGACAGGCGCCGGAATGATGGATTGTAAGAAAGCTCTTACAAAGACAGATGGCGATATGGATAAAGCAGTAGATTATCTTCGCGAGAACGGTCTTGCAAAGGCTGAGAAGAAAGCGGGAAGAATTGCTGCAGAAGGTATTGTTAAGACAACTATCAGCGCAGACGGCAAGAATGCTGCAATCGTTGAGGTTAACAGTGAGACAGATTTCGTTGCTAAGAATGATAAGTTCCAGGATTTCGTAAAAGATGTAGTTGAGCAGATTAACACATCAAGCGCTGCTGATGTTGAGACATTCCTTGATGAGGCTTGGGCTAAGGATTCTTCTAAGAAAGTTAGTGAAGAGCTTGCATCTATGATTGCTACAATCGGTGAGAACATGAACATTCGTCGTTTTGAGAAAGTTGCTGCAGAAGATGGAATGGTTGTTGACTACATCCACGCTGGCGGTAAGATTGGTGTTCTCGTTGCAGCAAAGACTGACAACACTGGTGACGAGGTTGTTGAGTGCCTTAAGAACGTAGCTATGCAGATTGCAGCTATGAATCCTAAGTACCTTTCAGCTGATGATGTATCAGAAGAGTACAAGGAGAAAGAGAAGGAAGTTCTTCTTGCTCAGGCAAAGAACGATCCTAAGAATGCAAACAAGCCAGATGAGATTATCGAGAAGATGATCATCGGACGTCTTAATAAAGAGCTCAAAGAAGTTTGTCTTACAGAGCAGGTTTATGTTAAGGCTGAGAACAAAGAGACTGTCGCTAAGTATGTTGAGTCTGTAAGCAAGAGTGTTGGTACAACAATCGAGCTTAAGTCATTCGTTCGTTTTGAGACTGGAGAAGGTCTTGAGAAGAAGAATGAGGACTTTGCAGCTGAGGTTGCAGCACAGCTTAAATAATTCTTATTAATTCAAGACTTTATGGGCATGAAGGGTTTATCTCTTCATGCCTTTTGCATTGAACTTATAATTTTATATTTGAAGGAGAAAAACATGAACATCAATAAGAACATTCAGTTCGAAAGAAAGCTTGCACTTCCTGCAGAAGTTAAAGATATGATTCCTGTGGATGAAAGTGTAAAAAAAACAATTACAAAGCGTAGAGAAGAGTTATTAGATATTTTTGCAGGAAAGGATGACAGACTTATTCTGATTATAGGTCCATGTTCTGCGGACAATGAAGATAGCGTAATTGACTATGTATCCAGACTATGTCCGGTTCAGGAAAAAGTAAAGGATAAGATTTTTATCGTACCAAGAATATATACCAATAAGCCTAGAACAACAGGAGCTGGTTATAAGGGAATGCTACATCAACCGGATCCTACTGCTAAACCAGACTTGTTCAAGGGTATTACTGCAACAAGACACCTTCATTTGAAGGCAGTCAAAGAAACTGGTTTTGTCTGTGCAGATGAGATGCTTTATTCTGAAAACTATAGATATCTAGATGATATCTTGGGTTATGTGGCTGTAGGTGCTAGAAGCGTAGAAGACCAACAGCATCGACTCACTGCCAGTGGTGTAAATGTTCCGGTGGGTATGAAGAATCCAACAAGTGGAGATTTTTCAATCATGATGAATGCCATTATGGCTGCACAGCATTCTCATACATTTATTTACAGGGGCTGGGAAGTTCACACAGAGGGAAATCCGTACACACATGCAATTTTGCGTGGTTATACCAATTCACACGGACAGTCCAAGGCAAACTATCATTACGAGGAATTGCTTAGATTGTGTGATTGCTATGATGAAAATGATTTTCTCAAGTTCCCTTCACTTATTGTGGATACCAATCATGCAAATTCTGGCAAAAAGCCACTTGAACAGCCTAGAATTATCAAGGCAGTTCTCAATTCTGCAAGACATAATGACAGAATCAGCAAACTTCTCAAAGGTTTCATGATAGAGAGTTATATCGAAGATGGAGCTCAAGGTGTTGGAGATGGTGTATATGGTAAATCAATTACCGATCCATGTCTTGGTTGGGAAAAATCAGAAAAATTAATCTATGATGTAGCGGATATTATTTAATAATAATTGTCTTACAAGCAAAGCTTGTAAGACCAGCAATATGCGTTTCCATTAAAATGACCAACCGACTCGAGACGTTGAAGTCTTGAATTGGTTGGTCATTTTTTATATTATTAATTCAGTTATATATACTGCAATGCAAGAAATCAATGCAACAATTATCAGCGACTTTGTTCTCGTTGAAGTTATAACTGCTATGATAAAACCAATTATTCCTGAGATTACATTGGATGTAACATAGAAAACTGCTGGAATTGTCATTGCAGCGAGAACAGTATAGGGAATATAGTGGAGAAAACTCCGTATCCTTTGATTATCAATCTTCTTGGAAAAGGCAACAAATGGCACTGATCTTATGAGATAGGTAACAGCGACAAGTATTGCAAGATATGAGAAAAACTGAATATTATTCATCTTCATTCACCTCACTTACGGGGAGTATTAAAGCACCTACCAGAGCGGCGACAACTGCACAGATACTAATTGAAAAACCGACAGGAACGGTGTTTACAACAGGAACATAGTAAAAGAATAAGCTTAGCAATACAGAGATGAAGACAGTAATTGCAACCTTCATATCCTCAATAATTCCCGGTGTTATTATAGCTATAAACATTGCATATATGGTTATTCCCAGTGCGGTTATGATGCTTGCAGGAAGAACGTTGCCTGCTATTGCACCCAAAAGAGTTCCGGCTGTCCAGCCAATCCATGGCATAGTTGAAAGACCGCCAAAGTATGACCGTGTGACTTCTTTTTTCATGCTGGCAACAGCGAATATTTCATCTGTTATAAAGAACCCATATAGAAGACGGAATATTTTTCCGAACTTTTCGTCCACTTTTTGTGAGAGTGAGATGCTCATAAAGGAATATCTGATGTTAATCGTAATCTGTGAGATAATGAGTTCGACAAATCTTCCCGGTGTGAGCATAACATCAATTGCCGAAAATTGTCCGGCAGATGTGAGAACAAGCATCGAAATCAGAAGTGCCTGCCACCAATAAAACCCCTTGGAAGTAGCTATCAAACCAAAGGTGAAGCTTACACTTATATACCCCAATCCAATGGGAATTCCGTCTTTTAAACCTTTTAAATAGTTTTGCATAATATCCATTCTTTCATTATTTTTTTAAAAAGCACTATTCTAGTGTATCACAAATTGTGATTTGTGTCGATGGAAAAAAATTAGTTGGAATTTTTGACCAAATAAGGTATAATAATATAGTGTATGCAACAAGGGGATGTACATCGAACCTGTAAAAGGGTCATATGATGTATATGTGTTTGCAATAGTAGTATGGAACGGAGGATCGTTTAATGAGTTTTTTTAAGGATTTAAAGGACGATATAGCACAGTCCATGGATGAACTCGCTGAGTCTCTCGAAGAGCAAGAGACAGAAAACCAGGACGCTAATAACCAGGATGAGGATCAAGCTAGTATCGAAGACGAGGTTCAGCAGGAGATAGATTCTTTTTTGCAGGATGATGCAAAGCTCAATGATATCATGGAGGATGAGAATTCCAAGGAGGATGTTTCTCAAGAAAAGGATTCTATTGAGGATGAGATAAGTAAGATCGAGGAGAGCATACAGGCATTTAATATGCAGAATAAAGAAGAGGAATCTGAGGGAGATGATGTTTCCGAAGATTCTGACGGGGGAGAAGATATGGCAAGTGAAGAATTGGAAAATGATATTGAAGAATCTGAAGAAACTGAAGAAACTTTAGAAGAAGAGTTGGAAGAAGAGACTTCAGAAGAGGAAGAGACTTCAGAAGAAGAATTTAAAGAAGAAGAAGTCGAGGATTCACAGAATATTTTCGATGAAGATAATGTGGGGGATATGACATTGGAAGAGTATCAGGCCAAGATGGAGGAGGTGAATGCCTTCGAGACGGCAGACGGACCATCTGTTGATGAAACTACCGTTATTACCAAAGGAACCACCATCAAGGGTGGAATTCAGTCGGATACCTCTCTTGTTGTCAAGGGAGTTATTGATGGTGATGTTGACTGCCTAGGAAAGCTTTCTATCATGGGTACAGTGTCCGGGGATAGTGAAGCATCAGAGATATTCGTGAGTACTCAGAGGCATGAGGGCAACCTTCGCAGTAGAGGAATTGTAAATATTGATGTTGGATCAGTTGTTGTGGGAGATGTAGAGGGTACTTCTCTTATTATCTCCGGCGCATTGAGAGGTAATATCATTGTAAATGGTCCGGTTGAGATCGATTCTACAGCGGTAGTAGTTGGAAATATAACTGCAAAATCAATTCAGCTCAACAGTGGAGCTGTGGTTGAGGGGAATATTTCACTAAAATACGCTGATGTAGATCTTGACAGCATCTTTTAAATAATTTATGTATATTTAAGGAGAGAGAATATGAAATATAAGAGAGTATTGTTAAAGCTTAGTGGAGAGGCATTGTCCGGTGACAAGGGCACTGGATTTGACGAGGCAACATGTGTAAAAGTTGCTGAGCAGATAAAGAAACTTAATGAAAGTGGATGTGAAGTAGCCATCGTTATTGGCGGTGGAAATTTCTGGAGAGGAGCTTCAAGTGATACTATTCAGAGAAATAAAGCAGATCAGATTGGTATGCTTGCAACAGTTATGAATTGTATCTACATGTCTGAAATTTGCAGAAATGCGGGGATGATGACACAGGTTCTCACTCCGTTCGAGTGCGGATCATTTACAAAGCTTTTCAGTAGAGACCGCGTGGAGAAGTACTTCTCTAAGAATATGGTGGTATTTCTTGCCGGCGGAACGGGTCATCCATACTTTTCTACAGACACAGCTACAGCACTCAGAGCTGTGGAGATTCAGGCTGATGTGATTCTTGCGGCAAAGTCAATTGATGGCGTATATGACAAGGACCCAGAAAAGTATCCGGATGCCAAGAAGTATGACACACTTCCTATCAGTCGTGTTATCGATGAAAAATTAGCTGTTGTAGACTTAGCATCAGCTGTTCTCTGTTATGAGAACAAGATGCCTATGTGTTTGTTCTCACTCAACGAGGAGAATAGCATTATTAATTGTGTAGAGGGTAGATGTACCGGCACGACAGTTACGACAGATTAATAATAAAAGAAAATAGATCATAATTTGGAGGTATATATTATGGAATTCGATAAGAAAGTTTATGAAGAGAAAATGGAAAAGACTCTATCCAATTTGCAGGAAGAGTATGTAAATATTCGCGCAGGAAGAGCAAATCCTCATATTTTGGACAAGATTCAGGTTGATTACTACGGAACACCAACCAATATTCAGGGTGTTGCCAATGTGTCAGTTCCTGAGGCGAGAATGATTCAGATTCAGCCATGGGATGCAAGTCTTATTAAGGACATAGAGCATGCCATTATCGCATCAGATATAGGTCTTACACCGGCTAATGATGGAAAGATTATCAGACTTGTATTTCCTGAGCTCACAGAAGAGCGCCGTAAGGAACTCGTTAAGGACGTAAAGAAGAAGGGTGAAAATGCCAAAGTTGCCATCAGAAATATCAGACGTGATGCCAATGAGACTATCAAGAAGCAGAGCAAGGCAAACGAGATTTCTGAGGATGAGCAGAAGACCCTTGAAGATGAGATTCAGAAGCTTACAGATAGCTATGTGAAGAAAGTTGACTCAGCTATTGAGAATAAGTCAGATGAGGTAATGACAGTATGAGTATTCCAAAACATGTGGCAATCATACTTGATGGCAATGGAAGATGGGCGAAAAAACGCCTACTTCCTCGCAAAGCCGGACATGTGGCTGGGGCGAAGACCGTTGAGCAGATATGCGAGGATGCATGGAACCTGGGCATCAAATATTTGACTGTTTATGCATTTTCTACTGAGAATTGGAGTCGCCCACAGGACGAGGTAGATGCGCTTATGAAGTTGCTTGGAAAGTACCTTGTGGACTGTATCGAGCGAAGTATGAAGAATGACATGAGAGTCAAAGTTATAGGAGATAAGACGGGACTCGATCCTGAGCTCGTCAAAAAGATCAATGAGTTGGAAAAAGTCACAGATAATAATCAGGGCTTAAACTTTATTATTGCATTGAATTATGGAAGTAGAGACGAGATTGTTCGCGCCACTAATCGTATCTGTGCTGATTACAAGGATGGAAAAATTAGCGAGGTAACTGCGGACATACTTTCAGATTATCTTGATACAAAGGGAATACCTGATCCGGACTTATTGATTAGAACCAGTGGCGAGGAGAGATTGTCAAATTTTCTGTTATGGCAATTGGCATATACAGAATTTTACTTTACAGATGTGCTCTGGCCAGATTTCAATAAAAAGGAATTGGAAAAGGCTATAGATTACTACAACGGTAAAGATAGAAGATTTGGTGGCGTAAAAAACAAATAGATTGGAGTAATCGATAATGTTTATTAAGAGACTGGGCAGTGCAGTGATTATGCTTGCTGTTACTGCTGCCGCACTTGTGCTGGGAGGTAATTATCTTCTGGCATTAGTAGCGCTATGCTCGCTTGTGGCAGCTTATGAGTTGCTAAAGGCGGGAGGAATCGAGAAAACACCGGTTGCATTTACATCATATATTGCAATATTTTTTATATACTTCTTACATTTTTTGGATATGAGTAAGTATGAGAATATGGTATTGGCTATAGCTGCAGTGTCTTTACTTGGTTGTTATGTCTTTAAAAATGAGAAAACTAAGTATAAAGATGTCTGCCTAGGCTTTTTTGCCATAATATATGTGGGATTCTTGCTGACACATGCCTATATGACGAGAGAATTATCACACGGAAGTTGGTTTGTGTGGCTTATTATCATCGGATCTTCCGGTTCAGATACATTTGCATACTTATTTGGAAGATTATTTGGAAAAAAACATTTTTCCAAGATCAGCCCCAACAAAACTGTTGAGGGATGTATAGGCGGATGCTTGGGAACGGCAGTTTTATCTCTTGTATATTCGTTCTTTATACCGACGGATGTCAATTGCTTATTTAATATCAATATGCACCTGGCATTTTTTATCATTGGATTGTTGTGTTCAGCAGTTTCACAGATTGGGGATTTGGCAGCCTCCGCCATCAAGAGGGGATATGATATCAAGGATTTTAGCGATCTAATTCCCGGACATGGTGGAGTGTTAGATAGAATAGATAGTATATTATTTGTTTCACCATTTGTATATTATCTCGTAATTCTATTTTTGAAATAATTATGGTTATGTAATTAGAGGTGGTTAAAGATGAGAAGTATTTGTTTGCTTGGATCAACGGGTTCTATTGGAACTCAAACCTTGGAGGTTGTGCTCAATAATCAAGAGGAATTAGCCATAGTATCTATGGTTGCAGGAACCAATGTTCCGTTGTTCGCAGAACAGATTGTGAAGTTTCATCCCAAGAAAGTTTGCATGAAGAATGCAGAGTATTCTCGCGAGTTAGAGGATGAATTGAGAGATAGATATAAATTAAACAGCGAAAGTATGCCGGAAATTCTCAGTGGAATGGATGGTATTATAGAGTGTGCAACTATGGAAGAAATTGACATAGTTGTGGCGGCAATGGTTGGTATGATTGGATTAAGACCGGTCATATCAGCGATTGAAAAAGGCAAGGATATTGCCCTTGCCAACAAAGAGACATTGGTTACAGCAGGACATCTGATTATGCCACTTGTAAAGGAGCATGGTGTCAAGTTGCTCCCTATCGACAGTGAACACTCAGCAATATTTCAATGTATGCAAAGTGGTGGCTACGATGAGATAGAGAGTCTTTATCTGACGGCTTCGGGCGGACCATTTCGCCATTATAGTAAGGATGAGCTGAAAAATGTGACAGTAAAGGATGCGCTTAACCATCCCAATTGGAGCATGGGGAAAAAAATCACCATCGACTCTGCTACGATGATTAACAAAGGGCTAGAGATTATCGAGGCATGTCATCTATTTAGATGCTCGATTGACAAGGTCAAGGTTGTTGTTCAACCTAAAAGCTTGATTCATTCAATGGTGGGATTTCAGGATGGCGCTATCATGGCACAGATAGGCACACCAGATATGAAAGTGCCGATTCAGTATGCCTTGATGTATCCTCGAAGGCCAAGGATGTCTGGCGAGAGAGTGGATTTTTCTAAGATAAGTTCTATATCTTTTGAAGAACCATCTGAAAATTTGAAGGGGATTATGCTTGCAAAGAAAGCATTTGAGATTGGCGGAAGTATGACAACGGTCATGAATGCGGCTAATGAGTATGCAGTCGCTGCATTTCTTGACGAGAAGATTTCATTCGTTGAAATCTACGAATTGATAGAATATGCGATGGATAATCATTTGGTCACAGAAAATCCATCTTTAGATGATATTCTGTTAGTTGAAAAAGAGACATATGAGAAGTTAGATTCCTATTTACAAAGGAAAATCTAACCAGAATAAGGAGAGTTAGAATGAATATATTTATAGCAATTGTATTGTTTAGTGCGATTATACTTTTCCATGAATTTGGACATTTTATCGTCGCTAAAGCGAACAAAATTGGAGTTATTGAGTTTTCTCTTGGGATGGGCCCAAGAATTATATCTTATGTTAAAACAGATGAGGGAAAGGTTGTAAAATTCTTCGGTTCCTCATCATTTTTTGAGGATGAAAAGTTCAAGGGACATACCATTTATTCGTGGAAAGTGCTTCCATTTGGTGGATCGTGTGCAATGCTTGGAGAGATGGAGCAGGATCTTGAAGAAGAAGCTGCTTTCAACCAGAAGAGCGTCGGTGCGAGAATGGCAGTTATATTTGCCGGACCATTTTTTAACTTTATCCTTGCATTCATCCTTGCTATTTTTGTCATTGGATTAGTTGGATGGGATAAAGCTGTTGTCACCGGTTTTTCGGAGAATTCTGCTATTCAGGAGGCCGGAATCAAGGAAGGAGACTTGATTACATCTATTGACGGCGAGAAAATCGTTGTTGACCGTGAGATTTCCTTCTTTCTTCAGTTCAACCAGCTAGAAGTAGGAAAACCTGTTCAAATCACATATGAGCGCGATGGCAAGGAGAATACTGTGGCCGTAAATCCGAGAGAACAGGTAAACAAAGATGGCACTAAGAGTGTCAAGCTCGGTTTTTTCCACGGTCAACGCATAAAGGACAATGTCTTAACGATTTTAAAATACTCTCTCTATGAGGTTAAGTTCTGGATTTCCACAACCCTCAAGAGTTTGTATATGCTTGCAAGTGGTCGCGTAAGTGTCAAGGAGGCATCCGGACCGGTTGGAATTGTGAAAATGGTCGGAGATGTAGTTGATCAGAGTGCACCGGAGGGATTGCTTCTCGTGGTGGTAAATGTTCTGAACATGGGAATTCTTCTCACAGCGAATCTTGGAGTTATGAACTTGCTTCCAATCCCAGCTGTGGACGGCGGAAGACTTTTCCTCCTTGTTATTGAGGCTATACGAAGAAAACCTTTGCCTGAGAAAATTGAGAATGGAATTAACATCGGAGGTTTTGCGTTTCTCATGCTTCTCATGGTACTAATTATGTATAATGATATTGTGAAACTAATTGCTAAGTGATATAAAGATATGTGAGGTGCATCCATGAATAATACAAGGGAAATTGCCATAGGAAATGTCAAGATTGGTGGGGATAATCCCATCGCAATCCAATCAATGACAAATACTAAAACTGAAGATGTGAAGGCCACGGTTGAGCAGATTAACAGACTTGCAGCCGCTGGATGTGACATTATCAGAGTTGCAGTTCCGACTATGGAGGCAGCCAAAGCAATATCTGAGATAAAGAAACAGATAAATATTCCGCTGGTGGCTGACATTCACTTTGATTATAGGCTTGCTATAGCCGCAGTGGAGAATGGAGCCGATAAAATCAGGATAAATCCTGGGAATATAGGCAATATGGAAAGAATCAAGGCTGTTGTAGATAAGTGTAAAGAATATAATGTTCCTATTCGAGTGGGAGTTAACAGTGGTTCTCTTGAGTCAGGCCTTGTGAAGAAGTACGGAGGCGTTACAGCAGAGGGGATAGTAGAAAGCGCCCTTGATAAAGTGAGGATTATCGAAGAACTCGGTTATGAGAATCTTGTGATAAGTATTAAATCCTCGGATGTGTTAATGTGCATTAAAGCTCATGAAATAATCTCAAAGAAAACGGATTATCCATTGCATGTTGGAATTACAGAATCTGGCACGGTCATGTCGGGAAGTATTAAGTCATCAATAGGACTTGGCAATATTCTGTACCAGGGGATAGGGGATACTATAAGGGTTTCTTTGACAGGAGATCCCATCGAAGAAGTTAAGGCGGCGAAGCTGATTCTCAAGACATTGGGTCTAAGAAGTGGTGGGATTACTGTTGTATCTTGTCCAACATGTGGAAGAACACAGATTGACCTGATAGGTCTTGCTACAGCTGTAGAAGAACTTGTTCAGGATTATGATCATTTAAATATCAAGGTTGCTGTCATGGGATGCGTTGTCAATGGACCGGGAGAAGCCAGAGAAGCTGATATCGGAATCGCCGGTGGAATAGGGGAAGGACTTCTTATCAAGCACGGAGAAGTTATAAAGAAGCTGCCGGAAGGCGAATTTATATCAACCTTGAAGTATGAATTAGATAATTGGAATAATTGAGGTGATATTTGATGGAAGCATTTTTCTCAGTGTTTTCTAATCTAAAGTGTAATAATACTCTTAAGAATGAGTACGGCGATGTTGTAGTTGATAAGATTGTGGCATCCAAAGAAAAGAAAATTGTATATATATATTGTCGCAAGGACCATTTGCTCAGTTATCCTAGAATTGAAGCGATGGAGAGAGAGCTTTTTAGACAGGTTTTCAAGAGCATGAATATAAAGCCGAACATTTATCTGAAATATACTGGATATGAACGTCAGACGGTAGAAGATATAGTTGGAAAAATCGGAAAGCAAATGGTCGAAGAGCTTAAGGACATCAATGTTGTTGCTGCAAATTTTTTCTTCAAATACCCATATAAAGTGACAGATAATAAAATAACATTAGTTGCAGAGGAGTCTTTTCTCTCCAGAAGTTACATGGAGGAGTTTAAGGCTACTATTACCATGTATTTTAAAAATCACTTTGACTTAAAGCCCGAAGTTGAATTCGAGTTTGTGGAGAGAAAAGAAGTAGGTGAATGGGAGCCGGAAGTATATCATATTGAGTATTTGCCGAGAGCGAAAACTGCGGAAGAGATAAAGCAAGAAAAGGCCGAGAGAAAGAAGAACAAGAAATCTGGGGCAGATGGAGCCGGAGCCGGCGCAGATAAGGGAGGCGGCGGAGAAAAGCCTGCAAAGGAAAAAGCAGGTGGTTTCAAATCGGCTGGAAATGGCGGTGGATATGCCAAGAGAAAGAGTTACAACAGAGTACCGAAGGATCCTGATCTTATTTATGGAAACAATTGTGAGGGAAATGTTGTTAAGATTATAGACATTCAAGATGACATTGGAGAAGTTGTGATTGAGGGACAAGTCCTCGAATTTGAAGAGCGTCAGATAAAGAGTGGAAACTATATTATTATTCTCGCCGTGACAGATTTTACAGATACAATCAGGGTTAAGTTCTTTGTCAAGCAGGCAATCATGGAGGAAGGCGAGCTGAAGACCATGTTGTCTACAGGCAATTTTCTGAGATTTAAGGGAGTTGCCAGGCATGATGATTTTGATCATACTCTTGCAATTAACAATGTCATGGGTATAAAGGAAATCAAGGATTTCAGAGTAAAGAGAGAGGACAAGGCAAAGGTCAAGAGAGTGGAACTCCATGCTCATACCAAGATGAGTGACATGGATGGAATAACTCCGATTGGAGAACTTGTCAAGAGAGCTCATGATTGGGGACACAAGGCAGTTGCTATAACAGATCACGGAGTGGTTCAGGCCTTCCCGGAAGCAAACCATGCTTTTGAAGATTTGGGCTTGGATGAAGATGATGATTTTAAGGTTATTTACGGTTGTGAGATTTATCTGGTTGATGATATTTACAATCCGGCAGTGTTTAACCCAAAATCACAGAGTTTGATGGACGAATTTGTAGTATTTGACCTCGAAACTACCGGTTTTTCTGAGGCGAATGATAAAATTATAGAGATAGGTGCCGTCAAAATCAAAAATGGAAAGATTGTGAGCCGATTCAGTGAGTTTGTGAATCCAGAGATAAATATTCCGGACCATATAACGAAACTCACATCTATTACAGAAGATATGGTCAAAGATGCAGAAACCATCGAGACCATGCTTCCAAAATTCCTTGAATTTATAGGAGATGCGGTTCTTGTTGCTCACAATGCCGGATTCGATCATGGTTTTATCGTTGAAAAGGCGAAACAACAAGGCATAGATACTGATTTTACCGTAGTGGATACGGTGAATGTTGCAAGATATCTTATTCCGGATCTTGGAAAAGCTACACTTGATAATGTGGCCAAAAAGCTCAAGGTTTCTCTTGGGCATCACCACCGAGCTGTGGATGACGCCGAGGCGACTGCTGGAATATTTGAAAAAATGATAAGTATGCTTGGCGATATGGGAATTGACAATCTTGATATTCTCAAGGAAAAGACAGATAACTCAGAGGAGATTGTCAAGAAAAAGCATCCTAATCATTGTATAGTTCTTGTCAAGAATGAGATTGGTCGAGTTAATTTGTATAGACTGGTATCACTTGCTCATCTTCAGTATTTTCACAGACATCCAAGGATTCCTAAGAGCCTTTTACAGAAGTATAGAGAGGGATTGATAATTGGATCTGCTTGCGAGGCCGGTGAGCTCTACTCCGCGCTTTTGAGAGATGAGCCACAGAGGAGAATTAAGGAATTATGTGAGTTTTATGATTATCTGGAGATTCAGCCTGTGGATAACAATCTTTTTATGATAGAGAGTGAGAGGATTGAGTCGGTCAACTCTGTAGAGGATATAAGAGATTACAACAGGCGAATAGTGGAGTTGGGAGAAATATACAACAAACCGGTAGTGGCCACATGTGATTTGCACTTTCTTGATCCCGAGGACAACATTTACAGGAAAATCATCCTTGCGGGCAAGAAAATGCGCGACGTGGACACACAGCCACCACTATACATGAGAACTACAGACGAGATGTTAGAGGAATTTAGCTATCTTGGGGAAGAGAAAGCCTTTGAAGTGGTTGTTACCAATACCAATAAGATTGCCGACGAGATTGAGAGAATTTCACCGGTTTATCCGGATAAATGTCCACCTGTAATTGAGAATTCAGATGAGATGCTAAAAGAGATTTGTTACAATAAGGCGAAGTCAATGTACGGAGAAGTTCTTCCGGAGATAGTTAAGGAGAGACTGGATAGAGAATTAAACTCTATTATATCCAATGGATTTGCCGTTATGTACATCATTGCGCAGAAGTTGGTATGGAAATCCAATGAGGATGGTTATCTAGTTGGATCCCGTGGATCGGTAGGATCTTCCTTTGTTGCCACCATGTCAGGAATCACGGAGGTTAATCCTCTTCCCGCGCATTACTATTGTAAGGAATGCCATTACAGTGATTTTGACTCCGAGGAAGTAAAGGCATTTTCAGGAAGTTCGGGATCTGACATGCCACCAAAGAAATGTCCCAACTGTGGGGCAGAACTCGAGAGAGATGGGCATGATATACCTTTTGAAACATTCCTTGGTTTTTATGGAAACAAAGAGCCGGATATAGACCTTAACTTTTCGGGTGAGTATCAGAGTAAGGCTCATGCATATACTGAGGTTATCTTTGGTGCAGGGCAGACTTTTAGAGCCGGTACTATAGCCGGTGTCGCCGAGAAAACGGCATATGGATTTGTAAAGCACTACTTTGAAGAGAGAGAGACTCCAAAGCGTCATGAGGAGATAATGAGACTCTCCAAGGGATGTGAGGGAATCAGGCGCTCAACAGGGCAGCATCCGGGCGGTATCATAGTTCTTCCGCTTGGAAATGAGATTTATACATTTACACCTGTTCAGCATCCGGCCAATGATATGAACACGCCTATTATTACAACCCACTTTGACTACCACTCCATTGACCACAACCTTTTGAAACTAGATATACTCGGACACGACGATCCTACCATGATAAGAATGTTAGAGGATATAACTGGGGTAAATGCTCAGAAGATTCCTCTCGATAACAAGGAAGTTTTGGCACTGTTT
Source organism: Eubacterium xylanophilum ATCC 35991 (assembly GCF_000518685.1). Lineage (GTDB taxonomy): Bacteria > Bacillota > Clostridia > Lachnospirales > Lachnospiraceae > Eubacterium_F > Eubacterium_F xylanophilum. The sequence goes on from NZ_KI912470.1 coordinate 243,824, forward strand.
GAGGACACAAGTTCACTGGGAATTGGGCCGGATGAGTTGATGGACTGCGACCTGGGAAGTTTGGGAATCCCTGAGTTTGGTACGGATTTCGTAATGCAGATGTTGAGGGATACAAAGCCCAAGAATTTTTCGGATCTTGTTAGAATATCGGGCTTATCTCACGGAACAGATGTATGGCTCAACAATGCACAGTATTTTATAGAGCAGGGAAATTGTACCCTGTCCACGGCAATATGTACTCGAGATGATATCATGACATTCCTGATTCACAAAGGTGTAGAGAAGGGACTTGCTTTTGATATTATGGAGGCTGTCCGTAAGGGAAAGGTTGCCAAGGGCAAAGAGAAAAAATGGCCTGAGATGGAAGCGGCCATGAAGGAAGCCGGAATAGAGGACTGGTACATAGAATCCTGTAAAAGGATTAAGTACATGTTCCCAAAAGCTCATGCGGTTGCCTATGTCATGATGGCATTTAGAATTGCCTACTTTAAGGTGTTCTTTCCACAGGCGTACTATGCAGCTTACTTCAGTATTCGTGCCAAGGCATTTAATTATGAGAAAATGTGTATGGGACGAGATGTTCTGGAGAAGCACATGAAGGAGTTCAAGAAGAACCAGAAGCCGAGTCCCAAGGATGTTGCTGAGTTTGGTGACATGAGAATTGTACAGGAAATGTATGCCAGAGGCTTTGAATTTATGCCTATAGATATTTACCGAGCCAAGGCCAGTAGTTTTCAGGTTATTGATGATAAAATCATGCCTGCGCTTACTGCCATTGATGGAATGGGAGCATCGGCTGCAGAAGGACTTGTTGAAGCTGCTAAGAAAGGCAAGTTTAGTTCTAGAGAGAACTTTAGAAATCGAAGTAAGGTTAATTCTACAGTAACTGAGACTATGAATCGGTTGGGACTTCTCGGAAATTTGCCTGAGAAAGATCAGTTGTCAATATTTGATTTTGGAGACCATTTACTATTGTAATTTCGTCCTAAGTATTGTAAAATAATCTATAGTTGGATTTGTGTGAAATCCGTAAATTTGATTATTATACAGTGAGGTTAGAAATATGCGACATATAATGGATGCTCTCGATTTATCACCAGAAGAGTTAGATGATTTGATTTGTCTTGCCAAGAGAATAATTGACAATCCAGAAAAATATTCAGAATGTTGTAAGGGAAAGAAACTTGCAACGTGTTTTTATGAACCAAGCACACGTACCAGACTAAGTTTTGAGGCTGCTATGCTCAACTTAGGTGGTAGTGTTCTTGGTTTTTCTTCTGCTGACTCAAGTTCAGCGGCAAAGGGCGAAAGTGTATCGGATACTATAAGGGTAATTTCTTCATATGCGGATATATGTGCAATGCGCCATCCCAAGGAAGGTGCTCCGCTTGTGGCATCTATGCACTCCAGAATTCCCGTTATCAATGCCGGGGATGGTGGACACAATCATCCAACACAAACCTTGACAGATTTGCTTACAATCAATATTCTCAAGGGAAGATTTGACAATCTTAAAATTGGTTTTTGTGGAGACCTCAAGTTTGGTAGAACTGTTCATTCACTTATAAATGCCATGGTAAGATATGAAAATGTAGAATTTGTTCTCATATCACCACCTGAACTTCGAATACCGGACTATTTGCGCAAGGGAACACTTGATGCTAACAACATCAAGTATACAGAGGTAAGTGATTTGGATTCTGTCATTGGAGATATGGATCTTCTGTATATGACAAGAGTTCAGAGGGAGAGATTCTTTAACGAGGAAGACTATATTCGTTTGAAGGATAGTTTTATACTTGATGCAGCAAAGATGGCACTTGCGAGAGAAGATATGTTGGTGCTTCATCCACTTCCTAGAGTGAATGAGATTTCTACAGAGGTGGACGAGGATCCTCGTGCAGTGTATTTTAAGCAAGCTCAGTATGGAGTTTATATTCGCATGGCTTTGATTATGACGCTTCTCGGTATTAAAGTAGATTGATAGAAAGGAATTAGGTGAAAGAATGCTTAACATTGGTGGATTGGATCAAGGTGTGGTAATTGATCACATTAAAGCCGGACATGGAATGAAGATTTATGATTATCTGGGACTTGAAAAATTCGATTGTTCTGTTGCAATCATCAAGAATGCCAAGAGCAACAAGATGGGCAAAAAAGATATCATCAAGATAGAAGGGCCGCTTAGAGTTGATCTTGATATTCTAGGAGTTCTCGATGATAAGATCACTATTAACATAATTGAACACAATGATATTGTTGAGAAGAGAGCGTTGAAGCTTCCCAAGGTAGTGACCAATATCATTAAATGCAAGAACCCAAGATGCATAACTTCTATTGAACAGGAACTGGATCACAAGTTTGTACTCACGGATCCGAAGGAACGAGTATACAGATGTATGTATTGTGAGCAGAAATTCAAGGAGTAGTTATGTTGGAAAAGTTTTATTTTGCTCACCAAGATTTAATATTGTATTTTGTAGCAGTGATAAATATTCTCACGTTTTTCATATATGGGATTGATAAGTGGAAGTCAAAACACAAGAAATATCGCATATCAGAAAATTGTTTGATTAGTTTGGCTGTGATAGGTGGGGCTTTTGGAGCATATCTTGGTATGAGAGCATTTCATCATAAGACCAAGAAGAACAAGTTTCGCATAACGGTGCCTCTGTTTGCTTTATTATACATGGCATTCTTCATATGGATGTATGTACATGTAAAGCTATGATGTATAGAAAAAATATTTGCAAAATAGAGAAATAAGAAGTATAATATTGAATGATGTGTTTTGACTTTTAAAGCGCGTCAATCATAGAAGATTATAATTTATCAGAGTAAGGAGAGAGACAATGATCAATTTGTATGACGGCGGAGCTTATCTCGTTAATGGAAAAGAATTAGTTCCGGAGAACGAGCAGGGAAAGCTTGACAGCCTTGGAGTTAAGACAAGCAAAGAAGATGCCAAGAAAGGAACTATGGCATATAGAATATTAGAAAACCACAATAAGTCTGGAAATATGCAGAACTTGAACATTAAGTTTGACAAGCTTATTTCTCATGACATTACATTTGTTGGAATCTTGCAGACTGCAAGAGCATCAGGACTTGAGAAGTTTCCGGTGCCATATGTATTGACAAATTGTCATAATAGTTTGTGTGCCGTAGGTGGTACTATCAATGAAGACGACCATGTTTTTGGTTTGTCATGTGCTAAGAAGTACGGCGGAATCTATGTTCCACCTCATCAGGCAGTTATCCACCAGTTTGCCCGTGAGATGCTTGCTGGCGGAGGAAAGATGATTCTTGGTTCTGATAGCCATACTCGTTATGGAGCTCTTGGAACGATGGCAATGGGCGAAGGTGGCCCAGAAATCGTTAAGCAGCTTCTCGAGCAGACATATGATATCGCTATGCCTGGTGTAATTGCTATTTATCTTAAGGGAGCGCCTGCTAAGGGAGTTGGTCCTCAGGATATCGCTTTGGCAATTATTGGCGCGGTATTTGAAAATGGTTATGTCAATAATAAAGTTATGGAATTTGTAGGAGATGGAGTTAATAACTTAAGTGTTGATTATAGAATTGGTGTTGATGTTATGACAACAGAGACAACATGTCTATCTTCAATATGGAAAACAGATTCCAAGGTAAAGGAATTCTATGACATACATGGAAGAAGCGAAGACTTTAAAGAGATTAATCCACAAGATGTAGCTTACTACGATGGTGTGGTTGAGGTTGATTTGTCTAAGATCAAACCTATGATTGCAATGCCATTCCACCCAAGTAATGTATATACTATTGAGGAGCTTAATAACAATCTTGAGGATATCCTCCGTGATGTTGAGAAGAAAGCTCTTGTCAGTCTTGACAATAATAAAGACATTAAGTTTACACTTACAGATAAGATTAAGAATGGTAAGCTCTATGTAGAGCAGGGCGTTATCGCTGGTTGTGCCGGTGGTGGATTTGAGAATATCTGTGATGCTACGGATATTCTTAGAGGAAAATACATCGGCGCTGATGAATTCTCTCTAAGCGTATATCCAGCTAGTCAGCCTATTATGATGGAAATAGCTAAGAATGGATGTTATGCAGACTTGTTGGCTACAGGAGCTACAGTGCGTACTGCATTCTGTGGACCATGCTTTGGTGCAGGTGATGTTCCAAGCAATGGCGGTCTTAGTATCCGTCATTCAACACGTAACTTCCCTAATAGAGAGGGATCAAAGGTTACAAATGGTCAGATTGCATCTGTTGCGCTTATGGATGCTCGTTCTATTGCTGCAACAGCAGCTAATAAGGGATATCTTACAGCCGCAACTGATATAGATGTAAATTATAATAAGCCAAAGTATTTCTATGATAAGAATATTTATGAGAATCGTGTATACAACGGAGTAGGAAAGGCTGATCCATCAGTTGAGATTAAATTTGGTCCTAATATCGTTGATTGGCCAGAGATGTTCCCACTTACAGAAAATGTATTGTTGAAGGCAGTTTCAATGATTCATGATCCTGTAACAACGACAGATGAGCTCATCCCTTCTGGAGAGACATCATCATATCGTTCTAATCCTTTGGGACTTGCTGAGTTTACACTTTCAAGAAAGGACCCTGCATATGTTGGTAAAGCCAAGGAAGTTCAGAAAGCAGAGAAGGCGAGACTTGCAGGAGAAGATATATTTGCAGTAGATCCTGAACTTGAGAGCGTATATAAAGCAATCAATGAAAAGTTCGATGCAAAACCAGAGGAGACAGAGATTGGAAGTGTGATTTTTGCTGTTAAGCCTGGTGACGGTTCAGCTAGAGAACAGGCGGCAAGTTGTCAGAGAGTACTTGGCGGAATGGCCAATATTGCCCGTGAGTATGCGACTAAGAGATATCGTTCAAATCTCATTAACTGGGGAATGCTTCCATTTGTATTTGATGGTGAGCTTGAGTTCGACAAAGATGATTATATCTTTGTTAAGGATATCAAGAAGGCAATCGAAAACAAAGAAGATACTATCAAAGCATATGTTGCCAATAAGGGCATGAAGGAGATGGAACTTCATCTCGGAGCTTTGACAGATGATGAGAGAGAGATTATTCTCAAGGGTTGCTTGATTAACTACAATAGAAAATAAGAATAAATGATATATTCATCAGGGCTCACTGATAAGGTGGGCCTTGATTTGTATATAGAGGAATAGTGGGTTATGTTTAGAAACAATAACAGAATATTTTACTTGGTGTTAATTGTAATTGTTTGTGGTATTATTTTTTCTTTTTCCGCCACGCCCGGCAATGAATCTGATTCAGAGAGTTTGTATGTTGGAAGAATGATATGCAATGCTGTGGTACCCGAATATCAGAGGATGAGCGAGACGGAACAATACAACTTAGCATTTAGTATTAATTATGATATTAGAAAGTGTGCCCATGCTTTGGAATACGCGGTTTTGGCAATGTTATTTTTCGGCTTTTGGGATTCATTTAGGACCTCAAAGTGGAGGGTATTTATGATTGCAGGTTTGTGCACGTTGCTTTATGCCGCCAGTGATGAATTGCATCAAATGTTTGTTCCGGGTAGGGACGGAAAGGTTTTGGATGTAATTAATGACTGTCTAGGCGCATGTATTGGGCTGTTGGTGATACTATTAATAACGCGATTTAAAAGGAAGAAGATTGATGAAGAAAAATGAGATATATCAGGGAAAAGTGATGAAATTAAAATTTCCCAATAAAGGAGTCGTCGAAGTAGAGGGCGAGGAAGACAAGGTAATAGTGAAAAATGTTCTGCCCGGACAAGTTGTTTCTTTTAGGCTGACCAAGAATAAGACCAATAAAAAAGAAGGGCGCTTGATTGAAGTTGTCGAGGCTTCTGAAGTGGAGAATCAAGTTCCACCATGCCCTCATTTTGGTGAATGTGGAGGATGTTCTTATCAGAGCATGTCATATGATAGACAGACGGAACTTAAGCTCAGCCAAGTTAGAGAGCTTCTTACCAATGTTGTTCCGGATATAAAACTTGATACATGCGTTGAGAGCCCAGATATCTGGGAATATCGCAACAAGATGGAGTTTTCCTTTGGAGATGAAATCAAAGACGGACCATTGACTTTGGGATTACACAAAAAGGGAAGCTTTTATGACATTGTTCCGGTAAAAGAATGTAGAATTGTACATGAGGATATACGCAAGTGCTTGGCGACAACACTTAATTATTTTGCTGAAAAAAATATTTCATATTATCATAAGATGAGCCATGAAGGATATCTCAGACATTTGCTTGTCAGGAGATCAAGGAAGAATCAGGAAATCATGCTTTGCCTTGTGACGACTTCACAAATTGAAGATGATGATGAGTTAATCTCTGGATATTCGAAAGCTATTCAGGAACTTGATCTTCAGGGGAGTTTGGCTGGAATACTCCACATGACCAATGATGGCCTTGCAGATATGGTACGAGCTGACAAGATTGATGTTTTATATGGAGCGGACTATTTTTACGAGGAAATATTGGGATTAAAATTCAAAATCACGCCATTTTCCTTCTTTCAAACAAACTCTTACGGAGCAGAAAAACTATATTCGATTGCAAGGGAATACCTAGGTGATGAAAAGAAGAATGTGGTCTTTGATTTGTACAGTGGAACGGGGACTATCAGTCAGATTATTGCACCTGTTGCGGGAAAAGTGATTGGTGTTGAAATTGTTGAAGAGGCGGTGGAAGCTGCTAAGGAGAATGCGAAACTCAATAAACTTGACAATGTAGAATTTATAGCGGATGATGTGCTGAAGGCGCTTGATAATATTGCTGATAAACCGGATTATATCATTCTTGATCCACCGAGGGAAGGCGTTCATCCTAAAGCACTAAGAAAGATTCTTGAATATGGAGTCGAGAAGATGATATATATTTCCTGTAAACCAACATCTCTCGCAAGAGACCTAGAGATGTTCATAGAGTATGGCTACTATCCAGAAAAGGCTGTGTGTGTTGATATGTTTCCGTGGACAAGAGGGGTTGAGACGGTTTGCCTCTTAAGTAGAAGTGTGGTAAAATAAACATATGTGCTTGCTATACGCATTCTGTGCCGGATAGGGATGATGATAATGAAGATAGTAGGGAATCTTTCATTGAAGTAATCATCTGTTTAAGGGATTCTAAGGGATAAAAGTAACAGTTTAAATGAAAGGTATATGATTAAAATGGGTAAGAAGAGTTCTATCGTAATTGACGAGAAAACACCGCTGCTTTTCTTGGCAGGTCCGATGTTTCTTGAAATGCTGCTCAATACTATGCTCCACAATGTGGATACAATTATGCTTAGTCACTATGACGAATATGCGGTTGGAGCAGTGGGTAATGCCAATACTATTATGTTCATGATGAACATTTTGTTTAATATCATTGCAACGGCGACAAGTGTTGTTGTTGCTCAGTATCTCGGAGCAAAGCAGTATAAGAAGATGAATATGATTTATACGCTTTCCGTAATCGTAAATCTAATTGTTGGATTTGCAATTAGTGGCTTGTTCTGCGCGGCTAATCCGTTTATCATGGATTTTCTCCATGTATCACCGGAGATGCGTCCGTATTCCATGATATACATCTATATTGTAGGTGGATCTGGAGCTGTGACTGCAGTATTTAACGTAATGCTTCAGATTCTTAGATGTAACGGCTATACCAAGATAGGTATGTGGGTAACATTTGCAATCAATATTTTTAATATAGTTGGAAATTATTGTTTCCTTTATGGACCATTGTCGTTCCTGAAAATGGGAGTTGCAGGAGTGTCAATATCAACGGTTGTTGCTAGAGTTTTGGCAGTTATTGCCGTGATAGTTTTCTTCTATGTCATGAAGATTGGTAGGATTTCTCTGAAATATTTGAGACCTTTCCCAGGAAAACTTCTTATTAAAATGATTAAGATAGGTCTTCCTACAGCGGGAGAGCATCTTACTTATAATCTCTACCAGACCACATTACTCTCATTTGTAAATGCAATGGGAAATGATGCTGTAAATGCTAGAGCATACTGCAATACTCTGATTTCCTTTGGAATGATTTTCTCCAACTCTTGTGCAATGTCTACTCAGATAATAACGGGACATCTCGTGGGTGCAGGAAAATCAGAAAAGGCATACAAGCGAGTATTTAAGACATTAAGGACATCCATGCCAATAACGATTGCATTATCGGGGATAAATGCTTTGCTATGTAGGTATACGATGCAAATATTTACACAGAATGAGAATGTCATTGCTCTCGGTCAGATGATAATGATTGCTGACATATTTGTTGAAGCAGGACGCTGTCTTAATATGACTTTTGTAAGTAGTCTGAAAGCAGCAGGAGCTTATGTATTCCCATTGATAGCCGGTATTATATGTAATTGGGGACTTGGTCTGACCACAGGATATGTTGTTGGCGTTGCTATGGGAGTTGGAGTTGCCGGAATATTTGCCGGAACTGCTACCGATGAGTGCATCCGTGGGCTTATCGTCATGTATTATTGGTACAAGAAGAAGTGGTTTGGTAAATCTGTTGTCAACAGGAAAAAGGAGGAGACTTAATAATGGGACTGTATCGCCTCAGTGAAGTGGTAAAGAGGACAGGAGTTTCACGAAGGGCCCTGCAAGGGTATGAACGGATGGGACTCGTCAGACCTACGGACAAAACTGAGAGTGGATATTGGCTTTATGACGACGAAGCGATTGGAACTATCATCTGTATTAAGATGATGTCATGTGCGGGTTATACGAGAAAACAAATTAAAGAGATTCTTGATCACGGCTATTTTACTTTAGAAAATATTGATCAGATTGTTGAAAATTTGGAAGATAAGAAAAAAAGAATAGAGAATATTCTGGAGTACATGAGAGTATATAGAATAGTATATCAAGAATATAAAAGAGTATTACAGGATAAGATATCCCCCGAATTAGCTGATGATTGGGTTGCTCGTATACTTCCCGAAACTTCAGTGTCTATTGAAGAAATTGTAGACTATATGATGGAAGATGAATATGAATTTAAATATCATAATATTATGCTTGTGCTGTTTGAGATAGTGATGCATTATGATGATGGCATAGATGATCCGAACAATCAAGAAAAGATATTGCGTGTATTCAATTTTTTCAAAAATGAAGGGATTTTTGATGACGAAAAGCCATCAGAAGAATTTATCCAAATGCTTGAAGAATTAGCAGATGAGGGATTCTATGATAACATGGATAAAATGCTGGGGGTTAATGGTAGAAAGATTGTGCGCGAAGCGGCACAGGAGATGATAAATAATTACAAATTAGATTTAATATAGAAAAATGGTGTATAAGTAAACAATTACACTGATTTATCGATGTTTTTAACGCTGGAATAATTCTAGCGTTATTTTTTTGCTCCAAAGTATTGACCTGCACGTTGCGTGCAGGTGTATATTATTCTTGTGGAGGTCGTAATCATGAAAAAGATTAGAGAGGTATGTGAAATAGTCGGGGTCTCGAGAAGGACCCTTCAGGAGTATGATAAGGTAGGATTACTAAAACCTACGGAAAAGTCAAGTGCAGGATATTGGCTATATGACGATGAGGCCATAGGTATGCTTATGCTCATACAAGTATTTATTCAGTCCGGCTACAAGAGAAGTGAGGTTAAGAAAATCATAGACTCTCCAGAAATTGATTTTGTGAAAGAGTACGACAAAGCGATTGATGTCCTTGAGAAGAAGAAAAAGAGGATTAATGGCAATATTAATCTGTTAAATCAGCTCAAGAGTGTATCAATGGATGTAACTGATGTGAAAACTTATGATGAAAAAAGCCTAAATGAGAGCTTCGCAGGAAGCAGCTTCCTTAACCAATGGAATGAGTTGTTGAGGAAGATGTCGGTGTAGAGGTAATGCATGTGTTTTAAAGTGCTTTTCTAGTAACATTGTGGGCGTGGATTTAAAAATACTAGAGTTAAAAAAGAGGATGGTGACAACATGAAGAAGATAATTATAATTATGTCAATACTTGTTTTGTTAATATGTGGGTGTTCAGCAGAGAAGATGAATTATGAAGGAAATATAAGCTCTGATGTTTCTAGTAGTAATGATATTAATGAAATGGGTGGAAAGAAAATTGTTATTGACGATTATTATGGTGCAAATTTAGAAAAAACTATAAAAGAATTGGAATCAAAAGGTTTTGATAATATAGATTATGAGCCAGATGGATATATGTTTATATTTGATACATCAAATTGGATAATTACTAAACAAAATCCTGAATCAGGTCAAGAGGTTGATCCTTCATCTAGAGTAACATTTAAATGTGTTAAGGCAAGTGATTTTGACAACCAAAATGAATCGGAAGAAATTGTGGAAGATGATGATTCTACAAATAAAACAGAAGAGTCAAAATCAGACACCGTAAAAGGAAAATTAAAAAAAGAAAACAAAGTCAATATCTTGAAAAAAATTAAAGGGAAATCAGTTTCAAGTGCAATCAGAATCACCAAGAAACATGGATATAAGGCGAAATTCAAACATGCAATCAGCAAAATGGATTATTCGATTGGAACACTTAAATATACATGGCCAGGAAAAAAACTAGCAAAAGAAGTACTGGTCACGAAAGTGGGGAAGATAAACGCAGAGAAGAAGTCAATTGTGTTATATTTTAATTCCAAAAAGAATATTGCTAAGCAAAACAGGAAAAAACGCATGAGAAAAGTGCTAAGCAAAAGGCTTGATCCTATAAGCGCTTGGACAGCGGCAGAAGATTATGGTAGGTGGAATTATAATGATTCTTTTAACCTTCATTATTATACGATGAAATATGCTGAAAGACCAATAAATAAGAAAACATGGTTTCTTAAGGCAGGATGTACTATTAAATCAAATGGCGATAAATATAGTTTTACATGTGAGGCAAAAGTTGCTGGAACTGATAATAATCCAGTTGTTAAGTATTTTATAGTATATTGATTTTATTCATTTGTTAAATTAATATTAGATTTACGGTATCGATATATGTTAGGAGGAATACTATGAAGAAGAGAATTATATTTATAATTTTGATATTATCGGTTTTATCAGGCTTTTGGCGAAGTGATGTTGAGGCATCAAAAAAAACAAGATTGACAAAAAATAGAATCACGATAAAAAAAATGTCAAGTGTATCCGTAAAAGTAAAGAATCCAAAGTCAAGAGTGAAATGGACAGTAGAGAATAAAAAAATAGTCAAGATAAAATCTGTTAGCGGAAAAAAGAAAAACCATTGTAAGATTGTTCCGCTTAAGAATGGCAAAACAAAGGTGAAGGCGAAAGTGGGCAGGTATAAACTAAGTTGTAAAATCATTGTAAAGGTCAATGCATTGTCGAAAAAATTTACAAATAATAAGTATCATTATAATGACAATGACACTTATAACGACAATGATACTTATAATGATAATGATGTAATATAATAATAGTTGGCACTTTTCTTAGGAAGTTTGTAGTGATATAATACAACCCAAAGGAGGTGCCACATGGCAACAAAAAAACAACGTAAATACGACATGGAATTTAAAATCCAAGCAGTTAAACTTGGTAAGGAAATTGGCGTTCAACGTGCTGCAAAAGAGCTCGGCATACCCGCACATACCATTTATAACTGGAATAAACAAGTCAAAGATGGAAGTCTTGACATCGGCGAAGGTGCTCATTCGCCCTCTAATGCCCGTACACTTAACGCAGAAATGATTGAACTGCGTAAGAGGATAAAAGCCCTGGAAAAGGACAATAAACGTCT
>NZ_KI912471.1:0-78412 GCF_000518685.1 Eubacterium xylanophilum ATCC 35991
GTGGGAGTCAATATACCAGCAAGGAATATCGAGATGCTATCAAAAAATGCGGCGTAGTTCAAAGTATGAATAGTGACGGTGGTCGCTGTCATGATAATGCTCGATGCGAGAGTATGTGGGCAAGGTTCAAAACGGAGCTTCTCTACGATAGATATGATACCAAATCTATGACTGTCAAAGAGTTAAAAACAGTTATCTGGAGGTACTTCATGTCCTATTGGAACAACCGAAGGATCTGCTCTGCTAACGGAGGACTCCCTCCTGCAGCTAAACGCAGGAAATACTATGATTCACAGCCCGTTGCGGCATAGTGATAAATTTTCCCAAAGAAATCTGCCAACCAATATTGACAATTTCATAATGAGCAGGTCAATAATATAAACGAAATAGAGATTATTAAAGATTATACCTTGCCTGACAGTATAGGTTGGTATACATATCACTTTATGGTTATTAGGAATAATACCAAAAAGACATTAAGAGTAAATACTTCAACTATTGCATATGGGATAGATGATAGAATGATTTCGACTACTGAAGGAGAATTTGAGGCTTTGGGTGCAGGATGTACCACAGTAATCAAAGAAGCATTTGAAACAGATGAAACAATATTAAGATATGATACTGCTATTGATACTTCAGAAACATCTTATAAAAGCGTAATAGATAAAATGTCATATAAGAAATACAATATAAAAGATGGAGTAATATTTCAAGTAACTAATAATGGTTTACTTACAGCTCGTTTTGCAGAATGTTATGTATTATTTTTAAAAAATGGAGCTTTAGTTGATTATGATTATGCTTACTTTGATAATGACGATTGTGAGTTGTTACCTGGAACTACGATATCTAAACAGTTTAACTGTTATGACTCATTTGATGATGTGGAATTCTATTTGGGAGGTTATGGTTATTAATTCAGAATTTCGAATCTGGTTAATAGTTTGGTTTATACCAAACATGGAATTGGAATTGATTATTCTGCTATGAATGGTTTTGGTGGTTATACAAGATCAAGGTTTTATGCTGTTTTCGATGAGGGTGGATTTACATATACTTCATACGATGATGATGAATAGTATGAGTGTTTGTGCTGTGATGAAGAAATTAAATTAAGAATTAATCTAAGGAAAAAGGGTTGACTAAAGGTCAATCCTTTTTCAATGTGCTCAAATATATCAGGGGGTTTAGTATAAAAGCATTATATGGAGATGGAGATATAGCAAACTTGCAAAGAAAGCGATATTTTGATATAATTTCCATGTGAAATGATAATATTTTTAGAAAGTAGTGATTACGGAGAAAGCTGGTGTGTGCAAATGAAGGAGATTATTGTTTATCATGGCAGTAATGTAGAAGTAATCAAGCCACAAAATCTTCAAAATGGTTTTTACAAAGATTTTGGATATGGGTTCTATTGTACTAAATTGGAAAAACAAGCAAGACGTTGGGCTCTGACTAGAAAAGGAGATTCTGTTGTTAATCGATATTATTATAGTGAAAACACAGAATTAAAGATAAAAGTTTTTTCAGATATGACAGAAGAATGGCTTGCATTTGTAGTGGAATGTAGAATGGGAACACCACATGATTTTGATATTGTTGAGGGACCTATGGCTGACGATCAAATGTGGAATTTCGTGGAAGAGTATGTTAAGGGGCGTATTTCTAAAAGAGCCTTTTGGGAGCTTGTAAAGTTCAACCATCCTACACATCAAATTGTTTATTGCACGGAAGCTGCCCTAAAAACTCTCAGATTTGAAGGAAGTGAAAAACTATGAAGAACAAGTATTTCCCCGATGAAGATATAGAAGAAGATGATTTGTATTTTATATGTTATATGATTGAGAGAGTGGCTCGTCATATTCATCAAAGAAATCGCTATGTAGTAAACACTATTGGCAAGGAAGAATTATACCATTTGATTAGTGTTGCCAACGTGCTTCATTCAGAAAACCCATTGAAAGTCGAAGATGATTGGATTAGAGATTATAATCTTGAATATGGTGATTTTGATATCACAGACGTTGATAGAGAACTTGCTGAGAGAATTCCAACAGAACTTGAAATGGGTAGAGTGTATCAAAGATTAATAGTTGATACAATGGATTCCAAAGAAGATTATGTTGATGGGATTGTTCGAGTATATAATAACGAACTATGTGATGTGATAGACAATTATAATTGCAGTGCGTTTTACGAGCCTTCATATTATATTGCCAAGGCTTATCAAGAAGGTGGTTTTTGATTTGCAAAGTAAACTTAGTTATGATTATAGAATACGTGAGGAGGGTGTATCATGGATATAAGTGTACTATATATGGATATTGAGGATGTATTTGAGAATCTTGACAAAGACAGATATCCGGAAACATACTATTATCTTGAAAATTGGCTTGAGACAGATGAAAGATTTAGGGACGGAGCGGAGACGGTATGCTATACGATAGCTGAATCTGACAAGCCGGAACCTTGGACTGATGAGATAATTCAGTTTATGGAAAAGATTCTTTTGGCTGAGATTGCAGATGGAAATGATGATGCAATGAATAGTCTTGGAGCATTTTACTATGATGGTCGCAGAGGATTTGAGCAGAGTTTCACAATTGCGATGAAGTATTATAATATGGCTGCGGCAAATGGCAACAGACAAGCTCAAGAGAACCTCGGATATTGCTATTACTATGGACGAGATGGAGAAGTTGATTATGAAAAGGCTTTTCACTACTTCGCATTGGGAGCATTTGATGGACATTTGATTTCTCTATATAAGATTGGAGATATGTATTATAACGGCTACTATGTTAAGAAAAACCTCAAAGAGGCATTTGTCATATATGAGCGCTGCATAGAAAATATGACTGAAGAGGCTGAGTCGTATGTTGCTGGTCCTGTGTTGCTTAGACTTGGAAACATGTATTTAAACGGAGAAGGAACGGAAAAGAATACAAGAACCGCATTGGCATGCTATCAAAGCGCGGAGAGATTTTTGTACAGTATGGTTGTGGATGATGGTAACTATATGTATAAAAAGAGCTTAAAGCAGGCCATCGAAGGACAGGAGAAAGCGAGAGCAGAAATGGCAAAGATGATGGATGGAAAAGAGTGGAAATTTGATTAAGAATATTAGAAAATAGTCAATTGAAAAACCACGATAAATGTGGTATCATTATTCATGTAAGCAATTACAAATATAATGAATATGGAGGATTTTGAAATTGAAAATCTATGATGTTACAGACGCAAAGTTTGCAGAATATGGAAAGGTTCTTACAGGTTATGATACAACAGAACTATTAAAAGCTATGGACGCTATTGAGCTACCTGAGAACGGAGTGGCATATGAGCCGGGCATTGATTCTCTCGAGAAGTGTGCAATTATGAATGATTTAGGAAATAATGCATATGGCGGAATGCCTATTCAGCTCGGAATGTGTTGGGGACACAATAAAGCACTCAACTGCTTGGAGTATCACAGAGATAGCGAGATTAATATCGGTTCATCTGATTTTGTTCTTCTTCTTGCTAAGCAGGATAAAATCGTTAATGGTGAATTAGATACTGCAGATGTAGTTGCCTTCCGCGCACCAAAGGGAGCAGTTGTTGAGGTTTATGCTACATCATTGCATTATGCTCCATGCCAGGTTGAAGATTCTGGATTTAGAGTAGCAGTTGTCCTTCCAAAGGGAACAAATACTGATATAGACAAAGTTACAGAGATTGATTCTGAGGACAAGATGCTTTGGGCTAGAAATAAATGGCTTATCGCTCATCCGGATGCAGCAGAGGCAAAAGATGGTGCATATGTAGGTCTTAAGGGAGAGAATATCTCTATCTGATCATTTCAAGGAGTTGATGGAGTTGCCATTTAATATTATTAGAAATGATATTACAAAGATCAAAGCTGATGCAATAGTAAATACAGCAAATCCACACGTTGCCATTGGTAGCGGTGTGGATTTTGCTATATACAACGCAGCAGGCAAGGATAGACTTTTGGCGGCAAGAAAAGAGATAGGTGAGATGCCGCCCGGGACTGTTGCCGTTACAGAAGCTTTTGATTTGGATGCAAAGTACATAATTCACGTGAGTGGTCCCGTATGGAATAACGGTGACAGCGGTGAATCTGATTGTTTACGCACTTGTTATATGCAAGCGCTTAATCTGGCTGCGAAGAATAATTGCCAATCCATTGCCTTTCCTCTTCTTGCGACGGGAACATATGCATTCCCCAAGGAACTCGGCCTACAGATTGCAATAGAGTCGTTTACAGAATTCTTGGAAGAGCATGAGATGAATATTATCCTTGTAGTTTTTGAACAAGATTCTGTAAAGATTTCAGGAAAAATATTCGGCGATGTGAAAAGCTTTGTTGACGATCAGTATGTAGATGCAACCCTGAAGGAAGAAGGGGTTTATCATAATGCCAGAATGCTTGGAAGTGTGGTAGATTTTCCGAGAGCTGGTAGAGGAAGTGTTTTGTCTAGAAATACTGTCGTGCTCGAGGACGAAGAAATTGATGAGGATGATGCTGTTCCGGCACAATCATTAGACGATGAACTTAAGAGCATATATACAGATTCCTTTGAGAAGCATTTACAGCAACTAATTAATAAAAAAGGACTGAAGAATTCTGAAGTATATGCTACAGCCAATATATCTAAGCAATATTTCTCGAAATTGATGAAGGGACAGATTAAACCCTCCAAGGAAAAGATGCTTGCCCTGGCAGTTGGACTTAGACTCAACCTAGATGAAACAGTAGATTTTCTAAAGATCGCTGGATATGCGCTTTCGCCTATTTCTCAGACTGATAAGATTGTAGAGTATTTTATTCGCAACAAAGATTACAATGTATTAAAGATTGACATTGTGTTATTTGATTATGGCTTGGATTCGTTGAGCGGATACTAGAAGTAAGTAAATTCAGCAGTATGCGTTTCAAATTACAATGGTCGCCTCTGGGGCGACCATTTTTAGCCACGACTATAGTATGATTATCTCAGAAACAAGAAATACATACCAATTAAGGAGGTAATTATTATGAGTAAAGGTTTTACAGAGATAGTTTATATTATGGATAGAAGCGGTTCAATGAGCGGGCTTGAGGCTGACACAATTGGAGGTTTCAATTCGATGATTAAGAAACAGAAAAAGACAGGTGAAAAGGCAGTCGTATCAACTGTTTTCTTTGATGATGAGATTGAGGTATTGCATGACAGAGTTCCAATAAACAAACTTGAAAAGATGACAGAGAGCGATTACTATGTGCGCGGATGTACAGCGCTTTTGGATGCAGTTGGAATTGCGATTCATCATATCGGAACATTGCACAGAGATGCTAAGAAAAAGGACAGACCGGAAAAGACCATATTTATCATTACAACAGATGGCATGGAAAATGCAAGCAGAATGTATTCTTACGGGAGAATTAATAAAATGATTAAGCGTCAGCAGGAAAGATACGGATGGGAGTTTATATTTATAGGTGCCAATATTGATAGCATTGCAGAGGCTGACAGATTTGGGATTAAGGCAGATAGAGCCGTGAATTATGTTCATGATTCAGTGGGGACAAAGGGAGTTTTCGCAAGTGTTGCCATGGCCGTTTCTTCTGTTATGGAATCAGATGATATGGAAGATGCAGGAGAAATGTTGACAAAGGGAAGCTGGAGAAAAGAGGTGGATGAGGATTATAGAAAGAGGGGGTAAAAGCCATTGATAATTCTTGTTAGTTTATGAATATTATGATATAATTAATAAGCGCATGCTAATGTGGAATAATCCACTAGTATGCGCTTAGAGTCTTTTATTTAAGGAGGTCATTATAATGACAAAGAAAACACTAAGGGATAAAGGAGATTTTGAAGTGATGAAAAGAATAAGTACAAAGAAGAGTATCTCTGCAGTTTTAGCATTGGCGATGCTGGCATCTTGCGGTGGCGGAACATTTG
Source organism: Eubacterium xylanophilum ATCC 35991 (assembly GCF_000518685.1). Taxonomy (GTDB): domain Bacteria; phylum Bacillota; class Clostridia; order Lachnospirales; family Lachnospiraceae; genus Eubacterium_F; species Eubacterium_F xylanophilum. Next base: position 5,958 of record NZ_KI912471.1, read on the forward strand.
TCTGTGCTGCCAAGAAGCCGAGCGCAGTGAAAAGTCTTACTGTAAAGAGTGGAAACAAGAAAAGTATTAAGATAAAAGCCAATGGTTATAAGATAAAAAAAGTCAAGGCAAAGTCCTCTAATTCCAAGAATGTCAAGGTGATTAAGTCTTCTAAAAAAGCTGTTACAATAAAAGGGATAAAGGGCAGTGCCAAGATAAGAATTACGGTTAAGGCTGCCAAGGGCAAGAAAACTAAAAGTTTTAAGCTAATAACTAAGGTGAAAATAAGCGTTCCGGTCAAAGAAGCAATTCCGACGGCTGCGCCAAAGGCTGTTAATACAAGTTCAGTAGTTACCAAGGCGCCGATCAGCACTGTGGCACCAAGCCTGAGTACTGTTACACCAACGTCATCACCTGATATCGCCAAGAATCCGATTACAGTTTCCAAAGAGACATTTGGAAAAACAAGTGATGGCAAGGAGGTTTCAAAGTATACGTTGTCAAATGAGAACAATATGACGGTGTCTTTTCTTGATTATGGGGCAATTATTCAATCGGTAAAAGTTCCCGACAGGAACGGGAAAATCGATGATGTCGTGCTAGGTTATGATGATTTGGCTTCATATGAGAGCAATCCTAACTTTTTTGGAGCATTTCTTGGGAGACATGCCAACAGAATAGCATTTGCATACTTTGAACTAAATGGTGAGGAGTATAAGCTTGAGAAAAATGATGGCGGAAGGAACAATCTACACGGCGGCAGTCCGGGATATTACAAAGTAATGTATGATGCGGAAATCGGCGAGGACTGTGTGACATTTTCGAGACTTAGTCCTGATGGAGAACAGGGATTCCCGGGAAATCTTGATGTGAAAGTCACATATAGATTGACCAATGAAAATGAATTAAAGATTGAGTATAATACCAAAGCTCTTGACAAGGATACACTTTGTAATTTGTCCAATCACTCATATTTTAATTTGAAGGGGCACAATAATGGGGATATCACAGATCACAAGGTTATGATTAAGGCCAATGCCATAACTGAGACTAACAGGAACTCTATTCCAACGGGAGAGCTTATGAGTGTAGAGGGGACGCCTTTTGACTTTAGAAATCCAGCACTTGTGGGAGATGGTTTGAAATCTGATAATCAGTATATCAAGAACTCCAATGGATATGATCACAATTTTGTTCTAGATAAGGAAGATGGTGTTTTTGATAAAGTTGCTGAGATTACGGAAGATACGTCTGGAAGAAAGATGGAAGTATACACAGATCTTCCCGGATTGCAGTTTTACACGGGAAATTATGTGAGTGGCACGGGAAAAGAAGGGGCAGTTTATGGCGCGCGATCTGGAATGTGCTTTGAGACACAGTTTTTCCCTGATTCAATCAATCAACCAAACTTTAAGCAATGTATATTGAGAGCCGGACAGGAATTTAATTCCACTACAATATATAAGTTTTCGGTATAAATATAGGAGGACAATCGGTTATGAATGGTTTAGGAACTAAGAAGCTGGAAACAGAGAGATTAATATTGAGAAAGTTTGAAGTAAGTGACGCTTCAGATATGTATAACAACTGGGCCGGAGATCCGTTGGTTTCCGAGTTCCTGACCTGGCCATATCACACTGACATTGAAGTAACCAAAAAGATTCTTGCTATTTGGGAGAAAAAATATTCCGATAAGTTTTACATGAACTGGGCAATTGTTGAAAAGTCTACCAATAATGTTATAGGATCTATTGGAGTCGTGGATTTCAAAGAGAGTGTAAAATCTGCAGAAATAGGTTATGCTCTGAGTAGAATGTATTGGGGAAGAGGAATAATGCCTGAAGCCTTGAAGCGAGTTATGGATTTTCTCTTCGATGATGTAGGATTTAACCGAGTTGCTGCCTGTCATGACACGGATAATCCGAAGTCCGGACGTGTTATGGAAAAAGTCGGAATGATAAGAGAGGGTGTTCTTCGACAATCTAGAGTAAATAATAGAGGAATCACGGATGTAATGTGGTATTCAACCATCCGAAGCGACCGATGAGGTGCTTCGGACGGAATATTTTTAATAATTATTGGACAGTCGAAATGTCATAAGGAGTACTTTGATATACATAGTAATTGAGCCAATTTGAGAAAAGAAGTTGGCCGGTTGAACGCCATCTTACGATAGGCGCCTTGCTTGGATCGTCATTAGGGAAGTAGTTGTAAGGGATTGTAGGATTCATTCCCTTCTCTAGATCTCTGAAGTATTCAAGCGCCAATGTATCTGCGTCATACTCTGCGTGACAAGCTACGAAGAAGTGGCGGCTGTCCTTAGTTTTTGCAATTGTAAGGCCTGCTTTGTCGGATACGGCCATGACCTCAAGCTCAGGATGTTCCTTCAAATCTTCCTCGGTTACATACATCGCTCTTGACTGTGGAGCATAGAATATATCATCGAATCCTCTGAAGAGCGGAGACTTTTTCTTGACAACTTCATGCTCATATACACCGGACAGCTTTGTGTCAGCATCTCTCTTGTTGATTCCATAATAATGGTAGAAAGCGGCAAATGCTCCCCAACAAAGATGCATAGTACAGTGAACGTGGGCCTTGCACCAATCCATGATTGTGCATACTTCTTCCCAATAATCAACATTTTCAAAGTCTATATAGTCAAGTGGCGCACCTGTGATAATCATACCATCAAATTTTCTGTCTTTGATTTGATCAAAAGTAGTATAGAACGTATCAAGGTGTGTTGGGTCCGTATGGCTAGATACATAGCTGGCTGTCTTCAAAAATTCCACTTCAATCTGCAGCGGAGTGTTGGATAGCTTCCTCAAAAGCTGAGTTTCAGTGATAATCTTTGTCGGCATGAGATTGAGAATAAGAACATTTAGAGGACGTATATCCTGATGCATAGCTCTGTTCTCAGTCATTACAAATATATTTTCATTTTCTAGAATCTCTGTCGCTGGTAGAGAATTAGGTATTTTAATTGGCATTATGACCCCCCATTTCTGTAATTCTTTCCTATAAAGTCTATCACAATTAATAGAATTATTCAATGTATATTTAAAAATATTCCGACAGAAGTACTTTTCAATTTTGACACAGAATCTGACATATTTATGACACAAACTCCCTATTTTCGGGGGTTGACAAAACATTTTAAAAGTGATAATATACAATTACGTTTCCATGAATGAATATACTTATATGAAGAGGATTGATTTGGAAATGAAAAAAATAACGCAATATGCGTAGAAAGAGGTATTACATGTTAACCAAGAAAATCGTGGCATTTGCATTGGCTTCAGCATTAGCGCTTACATCTGTAGCAGCGCCAAATGTAGCAGATGCAAAAAAGGCTCAAGTTGTTTATGATCCAACAGACTCTGTAAACAATGGTGTTTACATTGACACAAGTCTGGTGCCAACATCAAATCCATCAGATATTAAAGTTGAGAATGGTGTTGTAGTTGCAAAGAGAAATGTCAATTTCCAGCTACACTGTTCAGTAGACTGTAGATGGGAAGTTGAAGCTCAGGGTGATTCTAATAGAGATTCTGTTTCTAATGGACTTATCTCAGTTGACAGATCCGGTTTAGTAAGAATCGACAAGAACACTAAAGGTGGTAACTACACAGTAAAAGCAATTGCAGAAAACGTATCAAATGACAAAACTGCAACAATCGAAATCAAAGTTAAAGGTGACGAGGATGCAGCAAAAGTTAAGAGCATTTCTTATGACAAGAATGCAATTGAGAATCCAGCTCAGATGAGAGTTTCAGATGACGAGAAGACATTGTACATCGATGGTTATGTATATAGAGAAGAGATTCCTGTAAAGTTTTCTCCAACATATATCAATGATACAGAGATTACATTTGAGGAAGCTCAGTCTCAGGTCTATGAGCTATCAGATAGCAGACGTGCAAATAGAAATAACTCACGCATCACTACAAAAGCTAAGACAGGTAGCGAGGCTTCTACAATCCAGTGTACAGTAGGAAAAGATTCTACAAAGTTCACTAACCAGGATTTGAAGCTTGTCGTTAATGAGCTCAAGAGAGTTGATAGTATTGAGACAACAGAGAAGGAAGCTGCTAATAGAACTTACAATATGAGTAAGAATCAGCATGCATCTTTCAACTTTGTAACAAATGGTGATATTACACTTCCACATGATGGTGTAGAGAAGGTTGAGTTCTCTCTTAACCAGGATGGTGTAGCAATTGATCCTTCATATTCAAGTAGTACAGTAACTCGTTATGATATCAATGACGTTGATGGCAAGAAATTTGCTACAGTAACTATTAATACATCTGGTCCAAATAATACATATGTAACTGTAGATACAGAAGAGAAGGGCGAGTTCAAGTCAGTTCCTGCTGTTACAGTAAACTATACTGTACATGGTGATACAGACAATGCTGGAACAAGTTATTCAAAGGACTTTACTCTTAAGTTCAACACTGATGTTACTGCAAGTTTCACAGAAGCATTACTTGACTTCGAGGCAGATGATTTCATTTTAGATAGAAGTTATACTGTTAAGAAGGAAGTTCTTGGAGACAAGGAAACAGATGTTTACTACTTCGAGAGCAATGGTAGAAATCTTAACCTTGCAAATGCAACAGTAGCAAATGTGCCAAATGTACGTTCATTCTTCACATCAAAAACTTTAAGTTTTGATTCACAGGATGCTACATACAAAATCAAGTATGAACTCAAAGACCTTGACAATGAGGTATTTGGTTCAGCTGCTGTAGCTAAGAAGTTCAACAACGCTGTAATCGGTGAAGGCGAAGTTGGAACAGATTCAGTATTGAAAGACAATTCAAAACTTACTCTTAAGGGTATCGGTTACAAGAAGATTGTTGTTCAGTGTACAAAGGGTACAGATATTATCAGCAAGAAAGAGTATGTAATTCGTCTTGTATCAAGCTCAGCTGCTATCGAGGATTTAAATGAGTACAAGATTAGCAAGAATGCTGATACTTGGTATGCACTTAGTGAAGGCGAAGTTGTACATATCAGAAAGGGTGAAGCAGTTCTTCCTGGATTCTACAAGAAAGATGGAACAAGATATGTAGCTGCAGACAATATCGGAAAAGATAACCCATACATCGAGTATGAGATTTCAGATAAGAATGTTGCTAATGCAACACTTGATTCAAGCGTTAACCAGTTCAAGATTTGTGGACAGAACGCTGGTATCGTTACTGTAACAGCTTATGGTACAGTTAATAAAGCTAATAGACAGACATTCGTTCTCTATGTAAATAAGGACGTTATGACATCAACATTCTCACTTGGATTTGATGATGCAATTTCAAGTAAGATGGTAAATAGTGACTATGTAATTGATGGAAAGCAGAAAAATGTTCCTATCAATGCACGTTCAAATATGCAGAACGCAGGTGTACCACAGAACCTTAAGTGGTCAATCAGTGATACAACTGGTGAGTTTGCAACAATTGATCCTACTACAGGAGCAATTACAACTAAGAAGTACAGCGATGAGCCTATCACTGTAACAGCTGTAGATGCAGCTGGAAACAAGGCTACAATCACTTTCACAATTAAGAAAGTTGAAGCTACTGCAGTAACTGCATTGGGTCTCAAAGAGTCAGATACTGATTTTGAGAGAACTTCAGATACATCAGGTAAGTGCAAAGTTGGTAACAAATTTGCTCTTAAGGTAGAGAAGTATGAGCCAATCAATGCTACAGATGTTCTTGGAAAGAGCAAGTGGACATCAACAGATGAGTCTGTAGTTAAGGTTGATTCTAATGGTGTTGTAACTGCTGTTGGTGAAGGACAGGCTAAGATCGTTCTTGCATATACAGCTGGTGGTAGAACAACAGAGACTGATTATACAATCACTGTTAGTGGACATGCAACAACTGTAACATCAATCCTTGCTAATGATATTGCGCTTACAAGAATTGGTGATACAAGAACAATTGCTACTACAGTTCTTCCTGCAAACGCAGTAGATAAGAGTGTAACATATACAAGTTCAGATGAGTCTATCGTAACAGTTTCTCCAAGTGGAGTTGTAACTGGTAATGCAGTAGGAAAGGCTACTATCACAATTAAGTCTGTTGCTAATCCTAACGTAGTTGCTAAGATTACAGTAACTGTTGGTGGACAGAGCGATCTCAATCCTTCAGATCCAGCTGCAACTGTAGCTCCAGCACCTTCATCAGCAAAAGCTGATTCAAATAAGGTTGCTGCTACAAAGATTAAGTCAGCTAAGAACAAGAAGGGCAAGAAGATTGTTATCAAGCTTAAGAAAGTTAAGGGTGCTAAGTATCAGGTAACTTACTCACTTAACAAGAAGTTCAGAAAAGCTAAGAGCAAGAAGGCTAGCAAGCCAACAATAACTCTTAAGAAGCTTAAGAAGAAGAATGTATACTTCATCAAGGCTAGAACATACAAGAAGATCAATGGTAAGACTGTATATTCTAAGTACACTAAGGTGAAGAAAGTTAAAGTTAAAAAATAATAATTTACTTTATATAGAAGAAGGTCGGTATCATGCGATACCGACCTTTTTATATACTCTTTTTGAAGAAATCTTTTTATTGTTTAGGCCATAGAAGTAAACTTTATACTTACCTTTGGATAGCTTGATTGTTTTCTTTTTCCCGGCTATAATAAAGCTTTTATAATAAGTAGTGGTCTTAGTCGTTCGAAGTAGGATAATAAGGGTTTTCTTGCTTTTTTTACCTTTAATCCACTTAAATGTAACTATATGTTTTTTTCCACTCTTTTTTTTGCTAATGAACTTAATCCTCTTTGGTGGTTTAATTAAGCCAGATTTTTTGTACTTTTTAAGGACCTTATTCATCTTGTCACTGGCTATCGAAGTTTTCTTTGCGATTGAAGGATTGCCAGTGGGAGAGGGCGATGCGGCTGGTGTTACTGTTGGCCTAGGTGTAGGATCCACATCTCCATCTTTTCGCTGTCTTATACAGAAAAATCTTCCGCTGTCATTGGAGTAATATAGATTTCCACTCTCATCTGCGGCTATATCTGATATACAGAATTGCTTGTCATTGACTGGTTCAAATACTGTATTGATTTCAGAATATTGCTCTTTATCATAAAGATAAGTTAAACTATATATTCCGCCAGGTGGAAAGTTTTGTGTAAAGTAAATTGATATCTTATGTTCGGAAGAATTATTTACTTCCGAGATAAGAGGAGTGGACTTGATATCTGCCAAGGGATTCCCTTCTCTTCGAATAACTTTTTTCTGGCTAAAGTCTTTGTTTAAAATTGTTATACAACCCTCAGAATTTTGATAGCTACAGGTGAAAATCTTATTCTTATATATTATAGGAGCAGTGGTACAATTGGCATTGCTTAGCTTGTTCTCTCCTAGAGACTCACCTATTAAATCAGTTATCTTTCCATCACCATCAAGAGAAAATCTATATATATTTGCTGCAGTCGAATTGAGATAGAAGCATCCGCTTTCGGCATCATATATGACACTTGAGCGAATTTTCTTAGTGTCCACAAGGGGAGTATCTTCGATATCCTTTACATCATAGAGAATATTTTCCGTTGCATCATGGATGACTATCTTACCATTGTCGCCACCAAATACTATGTATTTTCCATCAGTCGCAGCCCCACTCCAATAGAATCCGCAGGGATCCTCATCGCAGGAGTACCTCCAAGCTTCTTTCCCGGTATCAGCATTTATTCCATAAAAAGCTCCTTCAGTTCCGGCACCATTGGTTACTCCGGTGTAAATCATTCCCTCATGATATAGAATATTGCATAGAGATTGACCTTCCTGCATATTGAATGTCCATTTTTGAGAAAATGTTCCGATATCAATACATACAATATTTCCCTTGCTGAGTGGAATATATAAACTATCATCCTGTAGGATCATCTTACAAGCGGAATTCATCTCGGTTGCTAAATCCAGCTTTTTGAGAATATTGCCATTATAATCAAGGCAATATAAGCTTTTATAGCTATATATATAGATGTTTGATGCTGTAAAGCAGGGTGTGGAGTTGTAAGCTGTTCCTGTTGTTTCTCTGAATTTCACGGACCATTTTACAAAGCCTTTATCAGGTGTTTGTGCTGTGGTGATATGTTTAGTCACATAATCGCAGTCCGAAGCGGCTTGGGATGCAGGAGCAAATGCCATTGTAGTGGCCACAACCGCGGTTAGGACAGTGCTAATAAGTCTGTTAGGTAGTTTCATGTTAGTTTCCTCCGTTATTGTTCTTGTCCTTCTCAAGTGAAGGTGTTCTTATTATAACACAATGAAGAGAGTTTGAAAATGCACTTTCTTGACGATATATGCCTAATTTGTTATAATTATACTTGTGTTTAAAAGCATTATCGAAAGGACGGATATTTCCGCATGTTGGATACAAGAAAAAAGATTGTTATTTTTTGTGTTGTTGCATTGTTTGCAACTTTTTGTCTTATTCACTTTAGTGGCGAGGATGATACCAAAAAGGTAGATACTAAACCAGCTGATTTTGTTACAGAGACTGTCACTGGTACGAGTATTGTGGCCCCAGTGGAGAAGGAGACTACTTCTGTAGAAAAACATGATAAGAAGCCAAATAAAGAGGATAAAACCCAAAAAAACAAGAAAAAAACGGTAGAAGATAGGGCTACGACTAAAAAGGTCGGGGCCCTTAACAATTCAGGTGAAGTCAAAAAAGATGCTGACAATAAGGATAATGGCTATAAAAATGCCAAGGGAAATTCGGCTAAAAAACCTGCTTCCAAGGCAAAGGATAGTCAAGCATCCCCGAATGTTGACTTAGATTCAAATAAAGTTTCTGATAACCGTATATCTAGTAAAAAAAGCGCAGAAGAAACCAAAGCGAAGACTTGTGAGCTTAGCATTGATTGCTCTGAAGTATTCAAGTATCTTGATTTGGCTAAACCCAATATCACTAAGGTTATTCCTGGGGATGGGAACATTTTCTCAGGTAATGTGGAGATAAAGCAAGGTGACACGGTATTCTCGGTTGTCAAGAGAGTGTGTGAGAGAGAAAAAATCCAGCTTGATTATGAGATGGTTCCCATGTACAAAACCTACTACATAAAGGGAATAAGTAACTTGTATGAGTTCGATTGCGGAGATGAGAGCGGTTGGATGTACCGTGTTAATGGAGTCTTGCCCAATGTTGGATGCAGTGGTTTTAACGTAAAGGACAAGGATAAGGTTCAGCTTTTCTATACTTGTAAAAAGCAGTTTGATGTATAGAGTTTAGACGATTAGAGGTAAGAAGATTGAATTATTTTGGAAAGTTTCATCCGACAATAATTATGCTATACTACTTTATTGCGGTATTTCTCAACGTATATTATTTTGACTTAGGTGTAAGTCTTGTTTTTTTCTTAAGTCAGATTTTTTCATATATATATTATAAGGGAGTTAATAAAGGAGTTAAATTTGTTCTCAAGGGAATTATTCTCATCGAGATAATTGCCGTCCTCAATTCAGTGATAAATGGTCGGGGCATGACCATCTTTCTTACTGTTTTGGGACAGAAAATAATGCTTGAAAGCTATATATATGGCACCAATCTCGGTTTGATTCTTGTGGGAACCCTTCTTCTGTTTGGGGGATACAATGAGTTGATGTCATCTGGAAAGATAATGACTGTTTTGGGAAAACATTTCCCTGGAATAGCAATGTCATTTTCTACAGTTTTAATGTTTGTAGAAAAGATAAAATGGCTATATGGCAAACTTCGAGAGAACAATCATCTGGGAATTCCACTTATAAATACTATAACTGCCTTGTCACTGGAGGAGGCGGTAGATACCGGCATGTCCATGGAGTATCGCGGATACGGAAAGGGTGGAAAGCGAACAAGTATCTACTCAAAGGATTTTGTAAAAAAAGATATAATATTTGCGTTGATTATTGTTACGCTAAGTATACTGAGCATTGTGCTTTATAAGAATTCACAGACGCATATATATATATATCCATATCTAGATATGAACTTTGATGGACTTGGATTATCGACATATGGTCTGTTGGGAGGAATATTTATACTTCCTTTTATCATCAATATTACTAAAGAAATCAAGTGGAAATTTGCAATTAAACAGATAAGGAGTTAAGTCATGAGTAGTCATTCAGTAAGGCCACAGGCTGAGGAACAGTTTATAAAATTCGAGAATATAACATATTGTTATCCGGATAGTGACAAGCCTGCTTTGGATAAGGTGAGTTTCGAGATAGAAAAGGGAGATTTTCTCTTGGTTTTTGGTGCTTCAGGAAGCGGTAAGTCTACGCTTTTGAACTATCTAAAGAAAAAGAATATGGATTATGGTTTTGTGGGGCAGAATCCCAGTGCACAGATGGCTACGGATAAAGTTATTCATGAGATTGCTTTTTCGTTAGAAAACCAGGGTGTCGCCAAAGATAAAATGTGGAGTATGATTGCCGAGATATCCAATTTCTTTGGCATCGAGAGTTGGATGGAAAGGGATACTATCTCGCTTTCCGGTGGAGAAAAGCAATTAGTTAACCTTGCTGCAGCTTTGGTGGGCGGAACCGAGGTCCTCCTCTTGGACGAGCCATCTGCACAGCTTGATCCCATGGCGGCAGTGGAGTTTTTCTCTATTCTCAAGCGGATCAATGAAGAACTTGGAATTACTGTTATCGTTGTAGAGCAGCGATTGGAAGAAGTTCTCGGAATGGCAGATAAGATCATGGCCATAGAAGATGGAAAAATCAAAATCTTTGGTGAAGTAAATCAGGTGATGAGAGATATCTGTACTAATAAAGATTTATATGATTTGGCAGAATATTTTCCTGAATATGTAAAAATGTTCCGAGATTACGTGGAGGATGCAGGAAAAATGGCAGAAAACTGCCCGACGACTGTGAAGGATGCTCTGAGACTCGCATCAAAGTTTGATTTGGAAGTGGGGAAAAGAGAGTATAAGAGCGGTGGAACTAGATTTGCTATTAAGAATATATATTTTAGATATGGAAAAAAAGATGAGGATATCTTTGAAGATGCAAGTGCGAGCTTTGATGAGGGAGTAGTTTATGGTATTGTGGGGGGCAATGGCAGTGGAAAATCCACGCTTTTAAAGATTATTCTTGGCAAGCTCAAGCCATATAATGGGAAGATTCCCAAGGGACTAAAAATTGATTATATCCCACAGGATCCCAAGTATATGTTTGTATCGGATAAAGTTTCTCAAATTGTCAAGGATAGAGAGGCCTTGGAATTTTGGGGGATTGAAGACCTTGTCAGTAGGCATCCTTATGACGTGAGTGGAGGACAGATGCAGAGGATAGCGTTTGCAACCATATGGGATAGCAAAAGTGATATTATTCTTTTTGATGAGCCAACTAAGGGACTTGACCCGGTTTGGAAGAATAAATTCATAGAATATGTTCGAGAGCAAGCGGATGCAGGGAAGACTATTATAATGGTTTCTCACGATGTTGAAGTTGTTGCCAAAGTATGTGACAAGATATCTATGTGTTTTAACAGAGAATTATCTGCACCGATGGAATGTATGGATTTTTTTCTTGACAATAAGTTTTTTACGACGGTGAGAAGCAAGATTATTAGAAGGATAAAGGGGAGAGTTTGAAGTGAGTGATGGTACAAAGAGAGATGCTAGAAAGAGGATCATCCTAGAGATTGTTTTGGTACTTTTGAGCATAGGAGTTTTGGCTTATAGTCTTTTGAAACTGGGGGGCAAGATGTATTATCTAATATGTGTTGCCATGGTTCTCATAAGTATTATATTCTTTATGATCCAGTACGAGCGCAAAGAACCCAAAGTTACAGAGATAATGCTTGTGGCAGTGCTCTGCAGTATTGGTGTTGTTTCGAGAATATCACTGGCATTTTTACCGCAGGTAAAGCCAATGGCAGTATTTGTGATTATAGCTGGAGTTTCTATGGGACCCGAGACTGGCTTTTTTGCCGGCATGCTATGTGCCTTTGTGTCCAATTTTTACTTTGGCCAGGGATCTTGGACACCATTTCAGATGTTCGCTCTGGGGGTTGTTGGTTTTTTTGCAGGTATAATATTTAAAAGCCAGGATGTGAAGCCTTGGAAGGTTTCTCTATATGGATTTTTGTCCATTGTAATTCTATATGGTGGAATAGTGGATATAAATACACTTTATTATATGACGGGCATGTCTACTAAGGAGGCCCTGATTGCTGTATATGGGGCAGGATTAATGTTCAATGTTATCTATGGACTGTCCACGGCAGCTTTGTTATTTCTGCTATATAAACCAATCATAAAAAGTATTAGAAGAGTAATGAAAAAACAAGATAGAATAAGCGGCATAGACTAGATAAACTCTAAGCTATGCCGCTATTCCAGAGAACAATCTCCATTATGGTCATATCTCTACAACCATTGTTGAAAAAGAGGAAAACAAAAACAATTAATTAACCTTATTCATCAGGTGTAGTATCTTCATCTACTACACTGTCTGTAACGAAATCATCGATATCTTCATCGAAATCATCAAACTCGTCATAATCAAAATCGCCATCAAAATCATCAAGATACTTTGGCACTACGTAACGATATACTAAAAATGCTACACCTGCAACGGCAACGATAACACCTAAAATACCGAAGAACCAGAATAACTTGGTTTTGCATTTTTGGTTCTCGTCATCGCGCTTAAGAATCTTAGCAATTCTCTCAGCATTCATATTGTCTAAAAGTTTATTAACGTTGTACATAAATACACTTACCACCTTTCTTATTTGTCATCTCTTACAATATATATTCTATCATAAATCAAGCTAAAAATCCATAGTTTTTTATAAAATATTCACAAAAAATAATCAATATTTATTCCTGTTTTAGTAATTTTGCAAAACTGCTTCTGAGTTTTCTTGGTCCAGATTTTGAAAACTCAACGCCAACCTCATAATCCCCGCTATCAAGCTGTTTCATGGAGGTGACAGTTCCTGTCCCGAATTTGATATGATAGACTTTGTCCCCTACATCATAATCCGGTTTTGAAGAGCTTGCCAAGTCCGCACCTTTTTTGATAAATGGATTGTTATCCATGGTCATAGGCTTTGTGGAAAAGTACTTGTTTCTCGGCTTTTTGCTTTGACTTGCTCCAAAAGAAGAGAGATCCGTGAAAGATGAACTACTGCTTGTAGGCATTCCGGAGTTATTCTTCTCAGTCAGAAGATGTCTAGGAATCTCATTGATAAATCTAGATGGTGGATTGAAGCAGGTCTCTCCGTTTCGCATTCTCTGTCTGGCGCTGGTGATGGTTAGAGTTTCCATGGCTCTAGTGATTCCAACGTAGCATAGACGCCTTTCCTCCTGTAAATCTTCGTCAGACAGATTATACATAGATTGTCCGCTCGGGAATATGCCATCTTCCATACCGCAGATATATACATTAGGAAATTCAAGTCCCTTAGAACTGTGAAGAGTCATGAGTAGAACTTGTTCAGTATCCTCTGAGACATTGTCAATATCTGATATAAGTGCGATATTCTCCAACAGACCATTAAGAGTGGCTTCTTCGTCTGTTAGATTTTCCATATCATCCTCATATTGCTTAATTTTATTGATAAGAGATTCTATGTTTTCGAGTCTTGACTCTGCCTCAACTGAATCCTCATTTTCAAGATCCTTGATATATCCCGTGACCTCTGTAATATAGTCAAAAAGCTCGATGAGAGAGCAGGATGGGCTTTCTGCAATTTTCTTGGCATTTTCTATCAATCCAACGAAGGAATTAATCCCCCGGGCGGCTCTGGAGCAGCCGTCAATGTAATCTACATCTTTGAGTGCATCGTAAAAGGATATGCCGTGAAGTTCAGCATATTCACTGATTCTGCTTATACTGGCAGCGCCGATACCACGTCTTGGAATATTGATAATTCTCTTGACAGATATATCATCACTCGGATTGTTGACTGTCTTCAGGTAACAGAGTAAATCCTTGATTTCCTTGCGAGAGTAGAAGTTGATGGCGCCAACGATCCTATAGGGAATTCCCTCGAGTACTAGTTTTTCCTCGAAGGGACGTGACTGGGCATTGGTTCTATAGAGAATGGCAAAGTCCTTGTAACTACATCCATTCTGAGATATCTTATGAGAGATATCATCTGCCACGCCTGCGGCCTCCTCGTACTCATTGAAGTAAATCACGTGTTTGATAGGCTCACCTTCGCCCTTGTCTGTCCAAAGTGCCTTTGCCTTTCTATGTGTATTGTTGGCGATGACATTATTGGCGGCATCTAATATATGCTTAGTTGAGCGGTAATTCTGTTCGAGTTTTATAACCTCTGTTCCTGGAAAAAACTTCTCAAAATCGAGGATGTTGCTGATGTTAGCCCCTCTGAACTTATATATAGACTGATCATCATCACCCACGACACAGAGATTGCCATATTTCTTTGCCAGAAGATGAATTAGGCGAAATTGCGCATGATTGGTATCCTGGTACTCATCCACCATCAGGAATTGATAGCGCTCTTGATACATATCTAACACATCCGGATTCTCTTCAAAAAGTTTGACAGTCAACATGATCAAATCGTCAAAATCAAGGGCGTTGTTTTGCTCAAGTCTGTTTTGATAATCCTCATATATATCACCGTAGATGCGTTTGTTAAACTCCTTTGCGACCTCAGCCTTGTACTCTTTTGGAGTTTTGAGAATATTTTTCTGATTAGAAATAGCAGAGAGAAATGTTCTCTCCTTAAACTTCTTCGGATCAAGATTTCGCCTCTTGATGATGTCCTTCATAAGGCTTTTCTGGTCGTCGGCATCATATATGTTAAAACTTCTATCATAGCCGAGTCTGTCAATATATCTTCTGAGAATTCTCACGCAGATTGAGTGAAATGTTCCGACAGTAATAGCTTCGGCGCCGAAATCGACAATCTTATCAACGCGCTCGCGCATCTCGTTAGCAGCCTTGTTGGTAAATGTCAAGGCCATGATGTGATATGGACTCACGCAATACTCATCTATCAAGTAGGCAATCCTATGAGTCAGCACACGAGTCTTACCCGAACCGGCCCCGGCCAATATGAGCAAGGGACCTTCAAAATGCTTGATTGCTTTAACTTGTTCCTCATTGCATGTATTAAAATCAAAAGACATGATAAACTCCTCTTTTCTCTAAATCTAAGTGCTCGTCACCGAACACTTGTTCATTATATCATATTATCATCTTCATAGCAAGTCAAATTGACAAAAATAAGTATTTGATATAAACTTAAATTATGAAAAAAATGATAAGTAATGATTTTTCTCAGGGAAGCTTGATGAGGCATGTTTTGAAGCAGTCAATTCCCCTGTCCATCGCCTATTTCATCCAATTGTTGTACAACATTGTAGATCGCATATATATAGGTCATTTAAATGGGGCGGACGGACGAGTTTTAACCGGCATAGGAATTGTAATTCCCATTATCTCAATTATAGCCGCATTTACCAATCTATTTGCTTCGGGAGGAGCTCCACTTTTCTCTATTGCAAGAGGTGCAGGAGAGAAGGATGATGCATTGGATTTGAAGAACCAGACTTTTTCTCTTTTGGCCATAACCTCAATCGTACTTACAATTGGGTTTTTCTTGTTTAAGAGAGATATTCTTCATATATTTGGAGCTAGCGAGGGCACGTTTGTTTATGCCAATCGTTATTTCTCGATTTATGTATTCGGAACATTTTTCTCTATGGTTGGAAATGGAATGATACAGTTTATAAATGCCGAGGGATTTGCCCAAGAGGGCATGATGATTGTGATTGCGGGAGCTGTAATTAATATTATACTGGATCCTGTTTTTATATTTCTTCTGAATATGGGAATCGGTGGAGCTGCATTGGCAACAGTTCTTGCGCAGATTTGCTCATTTGTGTTGGTGGTAAAGTTTTTGTTGGGAGACAAAACTGCATATCCGATGATAGTTTCTCGAATGAGATTGAAAATTAAAAATGTTGGGCGTATTGTCGCTCTGGGGCTCGCTGGATTTGTTATGGAGGTGAGCAATTCTTTGGTTCAAGCGGTATGCAATATATCAGTTAAGCACTATGGGGGCGACCTCAGCATAACCATTATGACTATTATAAATTCAGTGCGAGAGATAGTAAATATTGCAATAACCGGAATTTCCAACGGAGCCAAACCGGTGATTGGTTATAATTATGGAGCGAGGAAAGGTGAGAGAGTCAAGAAAACAATTGTTATTTGCACGGTGTTATCCTTAGGATATACGCTGTTTATCTGGGTTTTGATTATGCTAATTCCTGGAGTATTTATAAGAGTATTTAACAGTGATCCGAGGATTTTAGAAGATGGAATAATTGCTATGAAATTGTATTTTTCCGGAATATTTTTCATGTCCTTTCAATTTGTCGGTCAAACAACGTTTGTTGCAGTTGGAAAGGCCAAGAATGCGATTTTCTTCTCGATTTTCAGAAAGATTATCATAGTGATTCCGTTGACAATACTGTTGCCGCGTCTGTGGGGGATGGGGATAGATGGAGTATATATTGCAGAGCCGATATCCAATATTATAGGCGGCTGTGCATGTATGACTACCATGTTATTTGTTGTTAGAAAAGAGTTGAAAAAGTTTGATTGAGAGGTGATTGATTTGTTGGAGCAAATTGATGTCACTAAGAAGATGACAAAGGATGTATATGATGAGAAGATGGAGAGTCTTATTATCAAGATGGGAGAACTCCAGCGCAAGTGCAAGGAGTGTGGCATTCCGGTTATTCTGCTATTTGACGGCATAGATGCCGCAGGCAAGGGATTTATGATCAATAAGACAATTCAATTTCTCGATCCTCGTGGTTTCAAAGTTTATACCACGGGGAAGGAGAGTGAAGACGAGAAGATGCGCCCTTATATGTGGAGGTTCTTCACCAAAACTCCTGAAAAAGGAAGGATTCATATCTTTGACCAGAGCTGGTATAAAGGGGCTTTTGATGGAAAGATTTCAGAGAAAGCGGTCAATGATTTTGAAAAAATGTTGACAGATGATGGAGTGCTGATAATTAAGTTGTTTTTGCTGATTAGCAAGAAGACTCAGAAGAAAAGGCTTGATAATCTGCTGGCATCAGAGGATACCAAGTGGCGTGTTACAAAGTCAGATCTAAAAAACAACAAAGACTATGATCAGGTTGTTAGCCGTTATGATGAGATAATCGTCCATACGGACAAGTCCTACTCCCCTTGGACAATTGTAGAGGCAACAGATAAGAATTATGCCTCTTGCAAGATTGCTTCTGTGTTAGTTGAACGCATGGAAGAGGCTGTCAAGAGGGCAGAGAATGGATCGAAACCGGTGCAAAGTGAAGGCGAGAGTGTTGATGACAGCTTCCGCAATGGCATTTTAAATGGCATTGATCTGAGCAAGACTCTCACTCGTGAGGAATATCGCAAAAAACGCAAGGAACTCCAAAAAAGACTTGGGGTCCTGCACAACAAGATGTATCTCCAGAGAGTGCCCGTAGTCTTAGCCTTTGAGGGCTGGGATGCAGGAGGCAAAGGCGGGGCTATAAAGCGTCTCACGCAGGCAATGGATCCGAGGGGGTATGAAGTTGTTCCGATTGCTTCGCCAAATGACATTGAGAGAGCTCACCATTATTTGTGGAGATTTTGGGAAAAGTTTCCAAAAGCAGGTCATATGGCTATATTTGACAGAACATGGTATGGAAGAGTTCTCGTTGAGAGGATTGAGGGATTTGCCACAGAAGAAGAGTGGAAACGCGCCTACAACGAGATTAACAATATGGAGGAGCAGCTGGTTGAAAGTGGTTGCATAGTTCTGAAATTCTGGATGCATGTGGACAAAGATGAGCAGGAGAGGCGTTTCCGTGACAGGGAAAATACTCCTGAAAAGCAGTGGAAAATCACCGACGAGGATTGGAGAAATAGAGCCAAGTGGGATGAGTATGAAAAAGCAGTTGACGAGATGGTTTTGAGGACATCCACAACCGGTGCACCGTGGATAATCGTTGAGGCAAATTCAAAGTATTATGCGAGAATTAAAGTGCTTGAAACGGTGATAGAAGCTCTTGAAAAGAGATTAAAATAGCGGAATATTTTCCCGTATTAAAGAAAAATATTCCGCCGGTATTTATTAGAAACAATTATTCTGCAGGATTGGCTACTCGAATTCCGTTTACGATGACATTGTCATTGCATTCAATGACGATACATGGCTTTCCGTCGATGATTCGAGTATCAACTAGATCTGTGCGCTCCGGGCTGACATTGATTGTCACGTCCGGAGTTTTTAATTCAAATTTTCTCTGGTTAGTTATATTGCTGGCAACAAATGATTGCCCTTCAGCTACAGAAGACTCGAAAGTCTCGGCAAATTTTTCCACAGATTCCTCGGTTGCGCCGCTGTTGATGAGAAGTTTTTTCATGTCTTCTTTGTCCAACTCGACTGGTTCCGGCTCGTCGGCCTTCTCGGCAATCATCTCGGCGAGGTTATCGTGGATATTTCTGACAATTTCAAATTCACAATCTCTTCCTAGGGATTCCTCTACAATTGTAGAAAAAACTTCTTTTTGCTCTTTTGCCGGAATTGGAAGAGTGCATCGAAGCATATTTTCTGAAAATTCGATATCTGTTTCATCAGAATTCTTGGTATAGTAGAGGATGTTGTGAATATCCATATTCCTATCGTTAAAAGCGGGATACAAAAAACCGTTGGCTGGCGCCTGAACTATCCAATCCCTCATGTGTTCCTCGATGCTGTTTTTCTGACGATTATAGTAGAGAGCTGCCTTTGATAGCTTCACCGGACATATGCTGCATAGAATGAAGTCATATACGTATTCTGATGCATCAAAGTTCTCCACGCCGTCACTTGTGATAGTTGGGATATCATAGGTGTCGTGGATCAAGATGATTAGATATTCTCCGTCATAATTATATGTTTCTATGATTTTATCATATAGCTTATCTAGAAGTGCGTCGTCGCAAAGCTTGCTCTGAACCAATTCATAGAGAAACTTTTGAGAGCCATCTTCGCTGGTCTCTTCCTCCGTTGGGAACTCCATATTGAGAAGATTCTTTCCAAGTGTTCCCGAGAGAGTCTTTTTCATGATATCTACATACTTGTGCATCTCCTCGTCCGGGAGAGAGTAGAAGGCCTCCTTGAAATCAAGTCTTTTATTCTTTTCAAAATCGACATAGCATCCGGTAATCCTAGTGATTCCATTGTCATTTTTATTAAATTCTTTGCGAATCTCCGCAATTTCTTTTTTGTTCATTTAGTAATCCTCCTCTATAACGTAAATCTCCAAATAATCAAAATCAATGGAGTCAATGAAATTTCCATCGTAGAATCTGGTTTTGTCCATCTTCTTGAATTCTTCGATGTTATTATCTAGCCAGATGGGTTTTGAGAGGTCAAAGTCATAACAAATCTTGTCGATGGCGTCAAAAACCTTCTTTGTCCTAGACATTTCTCTTGAATCATTCTCCACAACGATATCCTTGATTATTCTGTTGTTTTTTATAGTTTTTGCCCATAATCTAAACATAATATAAAATATTGCTCCTATAAGTAATATGGCTTTGCATCGGGGGCTGGTGTTGTCCCGTTGCAGATAAGTAAAATTATACTTTCTTGTCGAAAAAAAGTAAAGGCTTAAAATGATTTTTTTTTGAAATTTTCTGTGGGCGTGTATTAATAATTAAGAAAAATATTTTGTTTAATAACACCCTTGACAACCTTGTAAAATTCTCCAAAATGTGGTATATTTATTATATGGAAAAGGGCGATTTGAGCCGAGCATTTCATTGACATTAGAGTAGAATTAAGTTATAATGAAAATTGTGGGATTATGCCTAGATGGCGATTCACACCAAATAAAGTGAGAAGGGGTTAATATGTTAAACCAGGATTTTGAGATTTCTCCAAGAGAGTTGACTGACATTCCAATTGATATGTTTCACCTTTTTGGAGAGGAAGAACGCGAATTTCAAAAAATGATTATGATGTACAATGGGGCGATTCGTGAAGTTCGAACCAAGCTTCATGTTCTCAATGATGAATTGAGTATAACTAAGAAGCGAAATCCTATTGAGTTTATTGAGTCAAGAATCAAGGAACCTGTGAGTATCTCATCAAAACTCAAGCGTAAGGGATATCCTGTTTCTGTTGAATCTGCGATGGAACATTTGTCTGACATTGCAGGTATTCGTGTGATATGCGCATTTATCGATGACATATATCGAGTTGCGGATATGCTGACTATGCAGGATGATATTGAAATCATTAAGAGAAAAGATTATATCAAGTATCCGAAAGCCAACGGTTATCGAAGCTTGCATCTTATAATTGAAGTTCCAGTGTTCTTCTCGGATCACAAGGAACTTATGCGCGTAGAAGTCCAGATTAGAACAATAGCGATGGACTTTTGGGCAAGCCTTGAGCATCAGCTCAAGTATAAAAAAGATATTGAAGATTCGGACAATATTATATATGAATTACATTCCTGTGCCAATACTATTCACAGGACAGATTTGCATATGCAATCACTCAGAGACCGAATCGTAGAAAATTCATAGAAAATAGAGAGGTAATATTAGATGGCAAAGATAATTGACGGAAAGAAGATTTCCGCACAAATCAAAGATGAACTAAAGGAAAGAGTTGAGAAGGAGAATCTGGATGTGACACTTGCAGTCATCCTTGTTGGCGATGATCCTGCTTCAGCAGTTTATGTCGGAAACAAGAAAAAGGCTTGTGAGTATATCGGGATCAAATCCCTTTCTTATGAGTTGCCGGCAGATACTACGGAAGAAAAACTTTTGGGGCTTATAGATGAGCTGAATAACAGAGACGATGTAGACGGCATATTAGTTCAGTTGCCATTGCCAAAACATTTGGATGAAGATAAAGTTATCAAAGCGATTTCTCCGATAAAGGATGTTGATGGCTTCCATCCACAGAGCGTTGGTGCTCTTAGCATAGGTCAGCCTGGATTTGTATCATGTACACCTGCAGGTATCATTCAGCTTCTCAAGAGAAGTGATGTTGAGATAGACGGCAAGGAGTGCGTGATTATCGGGCGCAGCAATATTGTAGGTAAGCCTATGTCGCTTCTTATGTTGCGTGAAAATGCCACAGTTACTGTATGTCATTCCCATACCAAGAATTTGGAGGAAGTTGCAAAGAGAGCAGATATTCTCATCGTAGCTATCGGAAAACCTTTGTTTGTAGATGATAAATTTGTCAAGGAAGGTGCTGTAGTTATCGATGTTGGAATTCATCGCAAGGAAGATGGAAAGCTCTGTGGCGATGTTGATTTTGAAAAAGTCGAGAAGGTGGCAAGTGCTATTACACCAGTTCCCGGAGGAGTTGGACCTATGACTATCGCAATGTTGATGAATAACTGCATTGCAGCTAAGGATTTAAAGTAAGTTTGTGACAGGGGAACTTGTAATGAATATTTATTTTGTATCACTTGGATGTGATAAAAATTTAGTAGATACTGAAAAGATGCTGTTTCTGTTGGGAGAGAGCGGACACGTAATCGTAGACGACCCGGCAGAAGCAGATGTTATTGTTGTAAATACATGTGCATTTATTCATGATGCCAAGCAGGAAAGCATAGAGACGCTCATAGAATTATCAGAGTACAAAAACAGTGCCAAGTGTCAACTTGTTATTGCAACTGGTTGTCTTGCAGAGCGATATGCAGATCAAATGTCCGAGGAAATGCCGGAGGTTGACATCATGGTGGGCACAACAGCATATGATGACATCGTCGATATCATCAATGATCATGCCGCAAAAAGCAAGATAAACAAGAAGAATCTCATGTATCTTCCAAGCAAACTCACGGGGCGTATGCCTTCAGGAGTTACCCATACAAGATATCTTAAGATAAGTGAAGGTTGTAATAAATGCTGTACCTATTGCAGCATTCCTTTTATGCGCGGTGGATACAGAAGCGTTCCGATGGAAGAGCTCTTGACAGAGGCTGCATCTCTGGTGGAAGATGGAGCGAGAGAGTTGATTCTTGTAGCCCAGGAAACAACGCTCTATGGAAAAGATATTTACGGCAAAAAGTCGCTACACATCTTGATTCAGAAGCTCTCGGAATTAGAGGATTTGAAATGGATAAGACTTATGTATTGTTATCCTGAAGAAATCTATGATGAATTAATCGAAGAGATGGCGTCAAATCCTAAGGTGTGCAATTATATAGATATGCCTATTCAACATTGCAATGACGAGATATTAAAATCAATGGGCAGGTTGACGCACAAGGCTGAGCTCCTTCAGAAGATACAGATGTTGAGAGACAGAATTCCCGATATCGCCATCAGAACTACATTTATCACTGGTTTTCCGGGAGAGACGGAAGATCAACATCAGGAATGCGTTCAATTTGTCAAAGACATGAAGTTTGACAGACTTGGAGTATTTACATATTCTGAGGAAGAGGGGACTAAAGCCGCAACTTTCCCTGACAAAGTAGATGAGGACACTAAGAAGAGATGGATGGATGAAATCATGAAAACGAGTCAGGAGAATATTTTTGCGACAAATGAGAAGTACCTTGGACAAGAATTTGATGTGATGATAGAGGGATTTATTCCCGAAGACAATGTTTATATTGGACGAACATACAAGGATTCGCCGGACATAGACGGAATGGTATTTGTCAGATGCTTCGAAGACTTTATGTCAGGTACAATTATCAAAGTAAAGATTACAAGTGTAAATCAATATGATTTAGTAGGAGAATATATCGAGGAGAGATCTTGATTATGAATACGCCGAATAGATTAACTACTTTAAGAGTTATTATGATTCCGGTATTTGTGTTTTTATTACTTTGGAAGTCATATGAATATTCAGAATACTACGCCGCTGCAGTGTTTGTATTGGCGTGTATAACTGATTTTTTGGACGGCTATATTGCCAGAAAATACAATTTAGTAACGACTTTTGGAAAGTTCATGGATCCGTTGGCGGACAAGCTTTTAGTTAATTCTGCGCTGATTTGTTTTGTGGCAGACAGTACTTGTCCTATGCCTGCATGGGTTGCGATAATTATCATTGCCAGAGACACCATAATCAGCGGATATAGGCTGATTGCAGCAGAGAAAAATATAGTAATCTCTGCGAGCTATTGGGGCAAGGTCAAAACAGCGACTCAGATGGTCATGGCGATTGTATTGATTCTTGACTTCCAGTTTAAGTATATTGAGATTATCGAAAATGTTCTGATATATGCAGCGCTTGTGCTGACAATTATATCATTGGTTGATTACCTTTATAAAAATAGAGATGTTCTAAGGGATGAGAAAAATGTCTAGAGAATTGACAAAAGAATGCTTGCAAGATTGGATTGTCAAAGAATTGACAAAACAACATGCTACTATAACATGTGCCGAGTCATGTACCGGAGGGCTTATAGCAGGTGCTATTATAGATTCTCCGGGGGCATCAGCTGTATTTAACGAATCATATGTCACATATGCCAATGAATCAAAGATGGGTTTGTTAGGAGTTAGAGAAGAGACTCTTGAGAGATTTGGTGCTGTGAGTGAAGAGTGTGCCAGAGAGATGGCATATGGAGCAGCTAAGAGAGCAGGTGCAGATGTTGCCATATGTTCTACCGGAATAGCCGGACCGGACGGAGGAACACCGGAAAAACCGGTTGGATTAGTTTATATTAGCTGTTTCTACCGAGACAAGGTAGTGGTTGAAAAGCTTAATTTGAGTGGCTCAAGATCTGAGATAAGAAGAGGAGCGGTTGACTTGGCGCTAGAGTTGGTAAAAAAGTGCATTACAAGTATTTGAGGTGAAAAATTGAAAAAACAAATTAGACATTTTCTCACAGTTTTAATGGTGGTAGTTGTACTGGGCGGATGTAATTATTCATTGTATGATGATGAGGAAGAGTTGACAACAGAAGATATACAACAAGCTTCTCAGGCAACTTTTCCGGTGGAAACTCCCGACAAGTCCAAGGAAATGAAAGCGATTTCCATATATACATTTGACGACAAGGAAGAAGTTATTCAGCCGATTAATATTAATGTAGAACAAAAGAGAATTACGTTGGAATTTATTCTCAATAAAGTAATTGAGAATCTTGATGTCAAGGTTAGTATCAAGGAAATTTCTGTGGACAACAAGAAAGCGATAATTGTATTTGATTCCGGTGGGGCTCCGATTAAAGGTACTTCATCGACTGTAGAAACTCTTATTTTAGATTGTTTTTCCAATAGTATATTGGATAATATATCATATGTTGATTCCATTGTATTTAGGACAGATAAGGGAGCTTATCGTTCGGATAACATGGAATTGGGCAAGAATGAGATCTATAGTTCAAGATAGAGATGTAGGAGATAGTTTTGGATAGATTTGATTGTTTGATAGTTGGGGCCGGAGCAGCGGGACTTATGGCTGCCATAAAGGCGTCGGAAGATGGTCGGAAAGTATGCATTGTGGAGAGCAATGAAAAAGCAGGAAAAAAGATCTATATAACCGGCAAAGGTCGATGCAATCTTACCAATGCCTGTGATCCTGATAGCTTTTTTGATAATATAATTTCCAACAAGAAGTTTATGTATAGCAGTTATTATTTTTTCGACAATTTTCAAACGATAGAGTATTTTAACAGTTTGGGACTTCCTACCAAGATAGAGCGCGGTGACAGAGTTTTTCCTGTATCCGATAAGTCCAGTGATGTCATAAAAGTCTTGGTTAACAAGTGTAGGGAGAACGATGTCGAAGTACTGTACAATACAAAAGTAGATAAATTGATAATAGAAGATGGTGAAGTCAAGGGAGTCTTGACAAGTGGCGGTAAGGAGCTTTTTGCACCGCAGGTCATCGTTGCCACCGGTGGTAAATCATATCCGTCTACCGGATCCACGGGAGATGGTTATAGGTTTGCGAGAGAGTCGGGGCATGAGGTGACTGATTTGATTCCCGGACTAGTGCCGATGAATATAAAGGAAAAAGATTGTCAGGAGATGCAGGGGCTATCCATGAAGAATGTGGAGCTCACATATGTGGATGTCAAAACCGGAAAAACCATTTATAGTGGTTTTGGCGAGATGATGTTTACTCATTTTGGGATTACGGGTCCCTTGGTATTATCTGCATCAAGTGTTTTGGGGAAAGCTAGAGATGTCAAGGTGATTCTTGATTGCAAGCCTGCTCTCGACGACAATAAACTAGATAAACGCATTTTGAGAGATTTTTCAGAACGCCCTAATTATGAATTGAAAAATGTTCTGGGAGCATTGTTGCCTCGAAGCATGGTGCCTGTCGTCATCAAACGGTCGGGGATTGATGCTTCGAAGAAGGTAAACTCTATTACCAAAGAAGAACGCGCTGCCCTTGTGAATGTGATTAAGAGAATGGAATTTAGCTTTGCCGGCTTCAGAGAGTTCCGTGAGGCTATAATTACCAGAGGCGGCGTAAGTATCAAGGATATTAATCCACATACGATGGAAAGTAAATATATTAAAGGACTGTATTTTGCCGGAGAGGTGATTGATGTTGACGCGTTGACAGGAGGTTTTAATCTCCAAATTGCGTGGTCTACGGGAGCACTTGCTGGCAGTCAGAGAGGAGAATAAGTAATGAATATCGCAATTGATGGACCAGCTGGAGCGGGAAAGAGCTCTATTGCAAAGATAGTAGCAAAGAAGTTGTCTTTTATATATCTTGACACAGGTGCAATGTATAGGACTACTGCCTATTACTTTTTAAAAAATGGATTGAACCCTAGTGACAAGGAACTTGTAGAATCGAAGTGTGATGATATAAATATTGAGATCAAGTACGAAGATGGTGCACAGCAGGTATATCTCAACGGAGAAAATGTTTCAACGGAGATAAGAAATGAGGAAGTTGGAAATAATGCCTCTGTTGTCGCAGCATATGGAAAAGTTCGCGAAAAGCTCGTAAGTCTTCAGCAGAGTATCGCCAAGTCCAATGATGTAATCATGGACGGAAGAGACATAGGTACAGTTGTTCTTCCGGATGCAGAGCTTAAGATTTATCTCACTGCTTCGTCAAAGGAGAGGGCTTCAAGAAGATTCAAGGAGTTGACAGAAAAGGGCGTGGCTTGTGACTTTGATAAGATTGAGCAAGATATAATTGCAAGAGATGAACAAGATATGAATCGCGAGATTTCGCCACTTAAGCAGGCAGATGATGCTGTGCTGGTTGATTCATCATATATGACAATTGATGAAGTTGTAAATAGAATTTTGGAGTTGACTGAGGAGAGAAGATAATGCCTAAAGTGACATTGGCCAAGACGGCAGGGTTTTGCTTTGGAGTAAAGAGAGCTGTGGATATCGTCTACCAAGAACTTGAGAAGGGAAACAAGGTTTGTACCTTGGGACCAATCATTCATAACGATGAAGTGGTAAATGATATGATATCCAAGGGAGTAAAAGTTATTGCTGAAGAAGATATAGCTAAGGAAAATCTCCGAGGATATACAGTGATCATAAGATCTCATGGAATTTCCAAAGAAGTACAGGATGAACTTGAGGCATCAGGGTGTAATGTGGTTGACGCCACCTGCCCGTTTGTAAAGAAAATTCACAACACGGTGAGTAAATATGCTGCGGAAGATTATGATATAGTGATAATTGGCAGTAAAGATCACCCAGAAGTTCAAGGAATTCTCGGTTGGTGCAAAAACAAGGGCAAAGCCCTTGAAAGTGCCGAGGATATCGAGGTTTTCGAGCCTCGAAATGAGAAAAAAAAGGTTTGTGTTGTGGCTCAAACAACATTTAATCAAAAAAAATTTAAAGAATTAGTTGAAATTATATCCAAAAAAGGTTATGATATAATTGCTGTTAATACTATATGCAATGCAACGGCGGAAAGACAAAACGAAGCACAAAAGTTAGCGAGTGAGTCTGATGCTATGGTTGTCATAGGCGGAAAGAATAGTTCTAACACACGGAAACTATACGAAATTTGCAAAAGTCAATGTGAAAACACACATTTTATTCAGACTTTGAAAGATTTGGATACTGAGTTGATTAACTCTGATTTAAGCCTAGGTATTACTGCGGGGGCATCAACCCCAAAAAACATTATTCAGGAGGTTCTAACGGCATGTCAGAAGAAAGAAGTTTTGGAGAATTATTAGAGGAAATGGAGGAATCCTCACAGGCGATTCACAACAACGCCATTGTAGAAGGAAGTGTTATTCTTGTTAACAAGAATGAAATCATCTTGAACATCGGTTACAAGGCTGATGGAGTTCTATCAAAGAACGAGTATAGCAACAATCCGGATGTAGACTTGGAGAAAGAAGTCAAAGTTGGAGATACCCTTAAGGTTAAGGTTCTCAAGGCGAATGATGGTGAAGGTCAGGTTCTCCTTACTTACAAGAGATTACAACAAGATAAGATGAACAAGGTTTTCGAAGAGGCAATGGAAAAAGGAGAAGTTCTCAAGGGAACTGTTGTATCTGCTCTTAAGGGTGGATTGAGTGTATCTTATCAGGAAGGAAGAGTATTCATACCTGCAAGTCTTGTATCAGATATTTATGAAAAAGACTTATCCAAATATCAAGGTCAGGAAATTGAATTTGTTCTTACAGAGGTTAATCCACGTAAGAGAAGAATTATCGGAGATCGCAAGCAGCTTATCATTGCTAAGAAGAAGGAAGCTCAGGATGCTCTTCTTGCTCGTATCGAGGTAGGAATGATGGTTGAGGGAACAGTCAAGAACTTGACAGATTTCGGAGCATTTATCGATCTCGGTGGAGCTGATGGATTGCTTCACATCTCAGAGATGAGTTGGGGACGCGTAGACGATCCTAAGTCACTTTTCAAAGTAGGCGATGTTGTATCTGTAATGATTAAAGATATATCAGGTAGCAAGATTGCACTCACTATGAAGTTGGATTCTAACAATCCATGGAAAGATGCAAGCGTTAAGTATGCAAAGGGAAATGTTGTTACCGGTAAAGTTGCCAGAATGACAGATTTCGGTGCATTTGTTGAGCTTGAGGAAGGCATTGATGCGTTGCTTCACGTATCACAGATTGCTGTTGAGCACATCGAGAAGCCTTCAGATGTATTGAGTGTTGGTCAGGAGATTACAGCGAAGATTGTTGATTTCAACGAAGACGCCAAGAAAATCAGCCTAAGTATCAAGGCACTTGAACTTGATAACGGACGTCAGGAAGATGATGACAACGATGCTGCAGTAGCAGATGTTGATGTTACAGCTGATGACGATGATGTTGAATAATTAATGTCTTTGATTAAAGGGGCGCTTTTATATGGTTCTAGATACCTATGAGGATTTTAAGGTAAAGTTCTATAAATATACTGGACTAGATCTTAATTGTTACAAAGAAGCGCAGATGAAACGAAGAATAGAAAGTTTTCTGTCGAAGAAAAATTGCAGTGGATACGCAGAGTTTATGAGAATGCTTGAGGATGATCGCAAACTCTGCGATGAATTCACTACATATCTTACGATTAACGTATCTGAGTTTTATCGCAATCCAAATCAGTGGTCTATATTAGAGACTGTTGTCATTCCGGAGTTGATCAAGAACAACTCAAGCGGAAGTATAAAGATATGGAGCGCAGCCTGTTCTACGGGAGATGAACCATATACTTTGGCCATGGTATTTAATGAGATGTGTCCCAGAGGGAACTTTGAAATTATTGCCACAGATATAGACATGGACATTATTCGAGTCGCAAAAAAAGGAAGATATTCCGAAAGAAGTATAAAAGGATTGCCAAACAAGTATATTGATAAATATTTCTCCAGAAATTTAGATGGTGAATATATAATATCTGACAGGTTAAAGCAGTTCGTTACTTTTAAACAACATAACCTATTGAGCGATCGTTTTCCAAGTGATGTCGATTTGGTTGTTTGTAGGAATGTGCTGATTTATTTTACAGAAGATGCCAAGGATATGATATATAGAAATATGTACAAATCCTTGAAGAAAGATGGAGTCCTGTTTATTGGTAGTACAGAGCAGATTATGGGCTCAAGAGACTATGGACTTCAACCATTAAGATCATTTTTCTATAGGAAATTCTGATTATAAAGCCACTCAGAGTTGTGCTGAGTGGCTTAAACAATGTGAGACATACGCTAGAGTATGACATTTTTTTGAAATTGAGGGAGGAAGCAGACAATGAGTCAGGTTAAGATTGCTTTAGATGCAATGGGTGGAGATTATGCACCATATGAGACTGTCAAAGGTGCAGTAAACACAGTTAATTCTACAGACAATATTAAAGTAATTCTTGTAGGTAGAGAAGATGAAATCAAAAATGAATTAGAGAGTTACAAATATGATGAGGAGAGAATTGAAGTTGTTCATGCTGAAGAAGTGATTCATATGGGAGATGTGCCTACCAAGGCAATTAGAGAAAAGAAGCAATCCTCACTTGTTGTTGCAATGAAACTTGTCAAGGATGGCGAGGCAGATGCGGTAGTATCTGCTGGAAGTACAGGAGCTATTCTTGTAGGTGGACAGCTTTTGGTTGGAAGATTAAAGGGTATTAAGAGACCACCTCTTGCACCTTTCTTGCCAACAGAAAAGGGATTCACACTGTTAATCGACTGTGGTGCCAATGTTGATGCTCGTCCGGAACATTTATTACAATTTGCAAAGATGGGATCAATTTACTGTGAAAATATGCTTGGTATCGACAATCCTACAGTGGGAATTGTAAACATTGGAACTGAAGAAGAAAAGGGTAATCAGTTAGTCAAGGATACTAAGCCACTTCTTGAAGCGGCTGATGATATCAACTATATTGGAAGTGTTGAAGCGAGAGAGATTACCAAAGGTGCTGCTGATGTAGTTGTATGCGAGGCCTTTGTGGGTAATGTTATTCTTAAATTCTATGAGGGACTTGCCCTGACTATGTTCAAGACATTGAAGCAATCTCTACTAAAAAACTTTAGAGGAAAGATGGCCGCTCTTATGGCTAAACCTGCGTTGTATGCGGTTAAGACAAAGTTTGAAGCCAGCGACCAGGGTGGAGCACCACTTCTCGGTTTAAAAGGCCTTGTAGTTAAGGCGCATGGTAATTCCAAGGCATTTGAGATTGAAGCGGCATTGAAACAATGTGTTCAATTTAGTGAAAAGGAAATTAACCAGAAAATCAAAGATAGTTTGTGTGAGTAGAATCTAGATGGATTTGAGGTGAAGTGCCATGGATACTTTGGATGTATTGCAAGAGATAATCGAATATAAGTTTAAGAATAAATATTTGCTCAAAAATGCTCTTATGCACAGCTCTTATACCAATGAGAAGAAAATGGCATATATAAGCAACTATGAGCGATTGGAGTATCTTGGAGATGCTGTTTTGGAACTTGTCAGCAGTAGATTTATATATGACAATTATCCGGGATACAAAGAAGGAGAAATGACTAAGCTGAGAGCCAGCTTGGTTTGTGAGTATAGCTTGGCAAATGTGGCAAGAAAGCTTGAAATTGGCAAGTTTATTTTGCTTGGAAAAGGAGAGAGAAAGTCCAAAGGTGCTGACAGATCTTCGATTCTCTGCGACGTTGTAGAGGCGATTATAGGAGCGATGTATCTGGATGGCGGCATTTCTTCAGCGGAATCATTTATAATGAAGCATGTTTTAAGTGATATAGATAAAAAACAGCTTTTTCAGGATAGTAAGTCTACACTTCAGGAACTTGTCAAGAAGCTTGGATATGATAGCGTCAAGTATGAGTTGTTATCAGAGACCGGTCCTGAAAATGACAAACAATTTGAGTTTATGTGCATGATTGATGGTAAAGCATTCTGTAGCGGTATTGGAAGAAGCAAGAAGTTGGCGCAGCAGGAGGCAGCATATAAAACTCTCATAAATTTACAAAAACGGAGTAGAATATAGATGTATCTAAAAAGTATAGAAGTACACGGTTTTAAGTCCTTTGCGAATAAACTTGTATTTGAATTTGGAAATGGAATAACGGGAATTGTTGGACCTAACGGAAGTGGTAAGAGCAATGTAGCTGATGCCGTTCGTTGGGTTCTTGGTGAGCAAAGTGCCAAACAGCTCCGAGGTGCAAGTATGCAAGATGTAATCTTTGCGGGAACGCAGATGCGCAAACCTCAGAGCTATGCTTATGTTGCGCTGACTATTTCCAATGAAGATCATAAGTTAAATGTTCCGTATGAGGAAGTACAGGTGGCCAGAAGAGTTTATCGTTCCGGTGAAAGTGAGTACTTACTCAATGGAACAAGTTGTCGACTCAAGGATATTCAGGAGTTGTTCTTTGATACAGGTATTGGAAAAGAGGGATACTCTATTATCGGACAGGGTCAGATTGACAAGATCCTCAGTGGAAAGCCGGAAGAGCGTCGAGAACTCTTTGACGAGGCGGCTGGAATTGTAAAATATAAAAAGAGAAAAGCGAGTGCGGAGAAGAGCCTTGAAGTTGAGAAACAGAACCTTCTTCGTGTTAATGATATTGTTACCGAGCTCGAGAAGAGAGTTGAGCCTCTGGAGAAACAGTCTGAAAAGGCCAAGAAATACTTGCAATTAAAGGATGAATTGAAGCAGTATGATGTGCAATTATTTATCCAGGATTATGAGAATTTCAATGAGGATTTGAAAGAGGCCAATGAAAATATTGCGAATTTGGATAAGGAGCTTCTTGCTCACAAGGCGGAGCAAGAAAAAATCAAGGAAGAGTTTAGTTCTGTAGAATCTCAAATAGAGCAATTTGATCAGGAAATTGAATCAAAGAGAGACAAAGCTAACAAGGATCGCCTTCTTAAAACTAGAATCGAGGGAGACATTAATACTGAAAGACAGAAGATTGTCTCAATCAAAGAAGGAAAGAAAATCTATGCAGATCGCTTAAAGGATATCAATGAGGCTGTTAAGCAGGCCACAAATGAGCGAGAGCAGTATTTACAGGAAAAGCAGGCATTTGCCAACAATGTGGCGAGAATGCGCCAGGATGAAACAGAGCTCCAAAAGGAAGTGGGGGAGTTAGAGAAAGCTTTACAAGATATAGAGAATGAACTCAAGACTCAGACCATTAATGTCAATGATTACAAAGATCAAAAGGCTGAGTATGATATTGAGAAACAGAGATTATCATCTCTGCTCGAACAAAATAAGATTAGTAAAGCTGAGATTAATCAGAGAATTCTTGCAAACAAGAGTGACGTCTCCATAGCTGAGGCCAATATGAAGCAGGAAGAAGAGGCTCTTGATAAGATCAAGTCAGAACATGATGAAGAATTTTTAAAGTGCAAGAAGCTTGAGAATAAAATAGCTGAGTTAAATGAGAAGAAGAAAGCTAACAGAGAAAAGATTATCGAGGCTCAGCGCGATTACCACTTAAAGTCATCCAAGTTAGAGACTTTAAAGGATATTTCTGAGAGATATGAGGGATATGGTCATAGCATCAGAAAGGTAATGGAGAAAAAAGAAGAAAACAAGGGGATTATCGGCGTTGTCGCGGATATTATCCATGTTGATAAAAAGTATGAGACAGCTGTAGAAACGGCGCTGGGAGGAAATATTCAGAATGTGGTAACGGAAGATGAGTATGTTGCCAAGGATATGATTAATTTCCTTAAAAAGAAGAAATTTGGTCGTGTTACCTTCTTGCCATTGACCACAGTAACCAGCAATCCCAAGAGTATCAAGGAAGAAGTCTTTGATGAAAAGGGCGTCATAGGTCGATTGTCAGATTTGGTTGAGAAAGATGACAGATATGATGAAGTAGTCAAATTCTTGATTGGAAGATATATACTTGTGGATCATATAGATAATGCCATGAAAATAGCCAAGAAGTACAACTTTAGGCTTAGAATAGTAACTCTCGAGGGTGAACTCATTAACCCGGGTGGTTCCATGGCGGGTGGAGCATTTAAGAATAACAACAATTTGCTCAGCCGTAAGAGAGAGATGGAACTCTTAGAAGAGGGAATTACAAAAGCATCTGCAGATCTTGATAAGTACAGGTCGAGAAATGCCGGCATTGACGAGGAAGTTGAGAAGATAAATGATCAGATTTCCAAGAAGAATGAGATTTTGAAGGACCTTGATATCAAGAAGAATACTGCCAGAATCAAGTATGAACAAGCAGTGGAAATCAAGGAGAATAAAGAGCGTGAACTCTTGACAATTGTCCATGACAATAGCGACTTGGAGTCGCAGAATATTTCTCTTCAAAACTTGCTTGATGAGATTGAAGAAAAAATCAAAAAATCTGTTACAAATCGTGAAGATGCGGAAGAGATTATTGCCACTAATACAGCTCTGAGAGATGAAAAACAGGTTGTTTTCAAGGAGAGACAAGAGGCTCTTAACGTCACCAAGATGGAAGTTGAGAAGTATGTTCAGAAGAACGAATTCCATGAGGACAATCTCGCCAAGGCAGAGTCGAGACTTCAGGAGTTAAATGAAGAGCTGGACAAAATTCAGAAGACCAATGAGGGCGCAGATGAGCAGGCGGAGAATATGGAATCAACAATTGTTGATTTTGAGAACCGCATGAAGAAAATCGATGTAGAAATCGAAGAGTTGGAAAAAGACGTCTCTGAGGCGAAGGTCAAGAAAGAAGAATTGATGGTGCAACAAAAAGACTTCTTTGACAAACGTGAGAAGCTTGGCAATACCATTAACGAGCTTGACAAGGAGACTTTCCGACTTAATGCAAGAAAAGAGAAATTGGAAGAGCAGATCGAGGGCAAGATCAATTATATGTGGAATGAATACGAGATTTCATATCACAATGCCAAGGAAAATGTTCAGCCAATGGAGCATAGCTATACTAAGATTAAGAGTTTGGTGGCAGAGACTAAGACCAATATTCGCTTATTGGGGGATGTAAATGTAAATGCCATTGAGGAGTACAAGGAGACCAGTGAGCGCTATAATATATTAAAGACTCAACAGGAAGATCTCATCAAATCAGAAGAGGCCTTGAGAAAAATTATCGAGGATTTGGATGTGGAGATGAGAAAGCAGTTCTCTGAAAAATTTGTAGATATTAAGACTCAATTTGATAAGGTGTTCAAAGAACTCTTCGGAGGTGGAAAGGGAACTCTTGAACTAGTTGAGAATGAGGATATACTTGAGGCTGGTATTAAGATTAACGCTCAGCCACCCGGAAAGAAACTTCAGAACATGATGCAGCTTTCCGGAGGTGAGAAAGCATTGACGGCTATTTCTTTGCTGTTTGCGATTCAGAATCTCAAACCGTCTCCATTCTGTCTCCTAGACGAGATCGAGGCGGCATTAGATGATTCCAACGTAAAGAGATATGCAAAGTATTTGCAAAAACTCACCAAGAATACACAGTTTATCGTCATTACCCATAGACATGGTACTATGGCATCTGCGGATGCGCTTTATGGAATAACGATGCAGGAAAAAGGTGTATCTACATTGGTAAGTGTAAAGCTTATTGAGGAGCAATTAGAGGAATAGTGAGGCAGAAATATGAGTGAAAAAAGAGGATTTTTTAGTAAATTAAAAAGTGGACTCGCCAAGACGAGAGACAGATTTACTACTGGAATTGATTCAGTTTTTTCTGGTTTTTCTCAGATAGATGAGGATTTCTATGAGGAGATTGAAGAACTTTTGGTTATGGCTGACATAGGAATTGAGAATTCCATGAACATTATCGCGAGTTTAAAAGAAAAGGTCAAAGAGAATAAGGTCAAGGAGCCAGAGGCTTGTCGTGAATTGCTGAAAGACACTATCAAGGAGCAGATGGCAGTTCCAGATGATGCTTATGATTATGAGAATAGAAAATCAGTCGTACTATTTATCGGAGTAAATGGAGTTGGTAAGACTACAAGTGTTGGAAAACTTGCAGCTCAGTATAAGAATGAAGGGAAGAAAGTTCTTCTTGCGGCGGCTGATACATTTAGAGCGGGAGCGATTGACCAGTTAAAGGAGTGGTCCCACAGGGCTAGCGTCGATATTATAGCAGGACAGGAGGGACAAGATCCTGCGTCTGTTGTATTTGACGCAACAAATGCGGCCAAGTCAAGAAATACAGATTTGCTACTTTGTGATACTGCCGGAAGACTTCACAATAAGAAGAATCTTATGGCAGAACTTCATAAAATATATAAAATAATTAATAGCGAGTATTCAGATGCTCATGTAGAGACATTTTTGGTTGTTGATGGAACAACGGGGCAAAATGCTCTTGTCCAGGCGAAACAATTCAAAGAAGTAGCTGACATAACAGGAGTAATACTAACTAAACTCGATGGAACTGCAAAAGGCGGAATTGCCATTGCTATTCAAGCTGAACTCGGTATACCGGTGAAGTTCATCGGTATTGGTGAGCAGGTTGGAGATATGCAGAGATTTGATTCATCAGAGTTTGTAGAGGCTTTGTTCGACACATCTACAGAGCAAGATAATGAATAAAGATTATTAGGAGGCATTGAGCAATGATAACATTGGACAAATTTGAAGAAGCAAGCGAAAGAGTAAAGGAGGTAATTCTTCCAACTAATTTGATTTACAGCGAGTACTATAGCGCGCAGACAGGTGGAAAGGTATATCTTAAGCCTGAAAATATGCAGTATACAGGTGCTTACAAGGTAAGAGGAGCCTACTATAAAATTAGTACGTTGTCAGATGAAGAGAGAAAGCGCGGACTGATCACGGCATCTGCGGGTAATCATGCACAAGGTGTGGCGTTTGCAGCTAAATTGTTCGGAGTTGATGCACAGATTGTTATGCCAAATACAACACCATTGATTAAGGTCAACAGAACAAAATCATATGGAGCTGAGGTTATCCTTTACGGTGATGTATATGACGATTCATGTAAATATGCATTGGAATTAGCTGAGAAGCAGGGAAGTACATTTATTCATCCATTTGACGATGAAGTTGTTGCAACCGGTCAGGGATCAATTGCAATGGAGATTATCAAGGAGCTTCCAACAGTTGATATTATCCTAGTTCCAATAGGTGGAGGCGGACTTGCTTGTGGTGTATCCACACTTGCAAAACTTCTAAATCCAAATATAAAAGTAATAGGTGTAGAGCCAGCCGGTGCTGCTTGTATGAAGGAATCTCTCAAGCAGGGAAAAGTTGTATCTCTCCCTGGAGTTGATACAATCGCAGATGGTACTGCAGTTAAGACGCCTGGTAAGAATATTTTTCCATATATTCAGGAGAATATTGATGAGATTATCACAGTTGATGATCATGATCTTATTGTAAGTTTCCTTGATATGATTGAGAATCATAAGATGGTTGTTGAGAATTCTGGTCTGTTGACTGTTGCAGCTCTCAAGCAGATGGATATCAAGGATAAGAAGGTGGTTTCTATCCTCAGTGGTGGAAATATGGATGTAATTACAGTATCTTCAGTTGTACAGCATGGATTGATTCAGAGAGGCAGAATATTTACAGTTTCTGTGGAGCTTCCTGATAGACCAGGTGAATTGTTGCACGTTGCAGAGGTAATTGCCAAGGCACAGGGAAATGTTATTCGCCTTGATCACAATCAGTTCGTAAGTATCAACAGAAATTCAGCTGTTGAGCTTAGAATCACGATGGAGGCATTTGGTCATGATCACAAAAATATGATTATGAGACAGCTTAAGGAAGCCGGTTATAAGGTTAAAGAAAAGCAACCAAAGGCTATTTATAGATAAATTTGTTGGAGGAAGAGATGAATTACGAAGAAAATTTATTGTTTACACCGGAAGGTGTGAGAGATACTTATGGCATTGATTGTGAGAACAGAAATATCGTTGAGCACAACGCTAGAGTTCTTATGAACAATTATGGTTTTGAAGATATTCAGACCCCAACATTTGAATTTTTTGATATTTTCAATCGAGAGAGAGGAACTGTGGGCTCTAAGGACATGTTTAAGTTCTTTGATAGATATAACAATACCTTGGTTTTGCGCCCTGATATCACTCCTTCGATTGCCAGATGTGTTGCCAAGTACTATAGCAAAGAGGAAATGCCAATTAGACTCTCTTATGGTGGAAGCACATTTAAGCAGATTCATGGATATCATGGTAAATTGGCAGAGGTTTATCAACTGGGAGCAGAGTTGATAAATGACGGAAGCTCTGATGCAGACGCTGAGATGATTGCACTTACTGTTGAGATATTGAAAAATGCCGGATTAGATGAATTTACAGTAGATGTTGGACATGCCGGTTTTATCAAGGGAATAATGAATGAGGCCGGATTCGATGTCGCTGAAGTAAAAGAATACAAGGATATGCTTTCCAATAAGAATATTTTTGCGGTTGAAAGATTTGTCTCTGATAAAGACATATCGGCTTCGTTGAAAGAACTCTTGATTAAACTTCCTGACTTGTTTGGCGGAATTGAGACTATAGATTATGCACTTGAAAGAGTTAATGACAAAGAGGCAATAGATGCACTTGAGAGATTGAAGACAGTTTATCAAATTCTGACTATTTATGGTGTTGAAGGAAATGTCACATTCGACTTGAGCACACTCAGTAATTATGATTATTATACCGGAATTGTTTTCAAGGCATATACCTATGGAGCCGGTGAAGCCATCGTTAGCGGTGGACGTTATGACAATCTAATCGAGCAGTTTGGCAAGAAAGCTAATGCGGTTGGGCTTGCATTGCTTCTCGATCAGCTCATGAAGGCGATTGACAATCAGAACAAGAATAAAGCCATAGAAAAAGATGGCATACTTATCTTGTTCCGTTCCAATAATCGTCAGAAGGCGATAAGCATCAGCAATGAATATAGGAATCAGGGAAAGAAAGTTGTTCTTATGCGAAAAGCTGCTGATTTTGATAATGAAGATTATAAGAAATATGCAGAAAAGAGAAATTTGGCAGAAGTTGTTCTTGTTAATGATGACGAGATTATCAATATATAATAAAGGAAACGGTGTAAGATGAAATATATTACTATTGCATTGGCTAAGGGAAGACTTGCCAAACAAACTCTCGCTTTGCTTGAGCAATCAGGTATAACATGCGAGGAAATGAAGGATAAGGATACTAGAAAACTCATATTTGTCAATGAAGAATTAAAACTCAAATTCTTCTTGTCAAAGACTTCAGATGTGCCTACATATGTGGAATATGGTGCGGCTGATATTGGAGTTGTCGGAAGTGATACTATCTTAGAAGAGGGAAGAAAAGTTTTAGAGGTTCTCGACCTTGAACTTGGTAAATGCCGCATGTGTGTTGCCGGCCCTGCTTCTGCCAGAGAGTGTCTTGAGAAAAATGAGATTATACGCGTTGCTTCAAAGTATCCCAATATAGCAAAGAATTATTTTTACAATCAGAAGCATCAAACAGTGGAGATTATCAAGCTCAATGGTTCAGTAGAGCTTGCTCCTATCGTTGGATTGTCAGAAGTGATTGTAGATATTGTTGAGACAGGCTCCACACTCAAAGAAAATGGTCTTGAAGTG
Source organism: Eubacterium xylanophilum ATCC 35991 (assembly GCF_000518685.1). Classification (GTDB taxonomy): domain Bacteria; phylum Bacillota; class Clostridia; order Lachnospirales; family Lachnospiraceae; genus Eubacterium_F; species Eubacterium_F xylanophilum. Next base: position 44,372 of record NZ_KI912471.1, read on the forward strand.
TTAGAGGAGATATGCCCATTATCGGCAAGAGTAATTGTAAATGAAGCAAGTATGAAACTTCAGCGTGAGAGAATCACGCAGATTGTAAAGGATTTACAGAGTTCAAAGAAGACGGAGGCATAGTAGCTTATGAGAATAAGAATATTTAACGCCAATATTCTTACCATGAAAGATGACAAGATCATCTTCGGTGAGATAATTATTGAAAACAACAAAATCCAGAATATCATAGAGTACGGAGAGAATTCGAGTTACTTAGATTATGGTAATTATGGATTAAATAGTGACAATGAAAGAGTTAAGTGGGATAGACAGATTGATGCCAATGGAAATCTGATTCTTCCAGGATTTAAAAATGCTCATTCACATTCGGGAATGACATTTTTGCGATCCTATGCAGATGATCTCCCTTTAAATGAATGGTTGTTTGACAAGGTATTTCCTTTGGAAGCAAAGATAAAAAACTATCCTGAGGAGCTATATTGGTGTAATATTCTTGGTAATATGGAGTACTTATCTAGTGGTATAACTGCCAACTTTGATATGTATATTTTCAATGAAGTTTCTGCAAAAGCGTCAAGAGATTCTATGTTCAGAACAGTTATGGTTGATAGCATAAATGACTTTGGAGGAACTCTAGAGCAGCTCGAAGAAGACTATTTGAAATACAATGAATATGACGAGTTACTTAGTTTTAAACTTGGTTTTCACGCTGAGTATACAACAAAAAAAGAAACACTTCAGGGCATTGTTAACCTTGCGCACAAGTACAAAGCGCCAATCTTTACTCATCTTTCTGAGACTAAAAAGGAAGTTGACGAGTGCGTAGAGAGATATGGCAAAACTCCCGGAATATTTCTCAACGATCTTGGAATGTTTGATTATGGCGGAGGCGGTTTTCATTGTGTACATCTCACAGAAGAAGAGATGGAGGTTCTCGGAAAGAAGGATTTCAATGTTGTGACGAATCCTGCTGCCAATCTCAAGCTTGCAAGTGGAATTGCCCCAATAGAAAAGATTAGATCCTATGGAATTAATGTTGCAATTGGAACTGATGGACCAGCGGGAAACAATGCATTGGATATTTTTAGAGAAATGTTCCTCGTGACAGGACTTCAGAAGGCAATCACAGAAAAAGCTGATGTTTTGGATGCATTCGATGTATTGAAGATGGCCACTGTGGGAGGTGCAAAGGCAATGGGACTTGATGATGCTGATGTATTGGCACCTGGAAAGCTTGCAGATTTGGTAATGCTAGATGTACATAAGCCTAATATGACTCCTGGAATCAATCCTGCAAAGAGCATTGTCTACAGCGGTAGTAAGGACAATGTAAAACTCACAATGGTAAATGGTCGCATCTTGTATGAAGACGGAAAATTTAACATAGGTGTTGATCCGGAATATGTATATAATAGAGTAAATAATTGTATTAATAAAATATCCGAATAATTGATGAATGGAGGGTTATCATAATGAAAAAGATATTTTCAACTGCAATTATAGTATTTATGTTGATGCTTGCTTGTCCGCTCATAATGGAAAATACTGCTGATGCGGCGAAGTACAAGAGCACAATGTCCCAAAAGGTTGGAAAAAAAAGATACTATGCATCTATTCTCGGACAGAGAAATGTTGGAAAACAGAAACTTAGAATAGTATTATATAATCTAAATGTAACATATAAAAAGAAGAAAAAAGTGATTGTCAAGAAGATCGCCAAGAATACAACAGGTGTATTTGTTACTAATAAGGAGTATATTTATTATTCACAGGTCAGAGGTGCCAAGAATGCTTTTTATAGATATAATATAAAAACAGGCAAGAGAGATAAGATTTTCAAAGAAGCCAAAGCTGCTATATGTGGATATGGCAATGGAATAATTTATTATGGCATATATAACAAGGATTACGAGACGGGAACTGGATTAAATGCATTTTGTTACAATGTGAAAACTCGTGCCAAGACTAATATCGTAAATAATGTTGATGATATTATTTATCAATCCGGACATGTATTTGCACTTGGTGCCAAGAATGAGCCTAGCAATACTAATATATATGTCTATGGCAAACTCGGAAAAAATGGAAAAGTTTTGGGAAAAGCTCTTTCCATCAAAATAAAGAAAAAGAAGATTCTTGCCATGGAGTATAAGGCTGGGAAGATTCCTAAGCAGAGAGTTGTCAGTTATTCATTTAATGGCAAGAAAAAGAAAGTATTAGTTGATTGGACAGCTAATAGCAAGAAGATAAATAAGGTATATAAGTAAGATGATTTATCCTGATTTTTTGAAGAATAATGATAAGATACTCGTAACAGCCCCATCGGGTGGGAATTACAAAGAAATGGATTTGTTGCGAGTTGATAGAGCCAAGGAAACCCTCGAAAACAAGGGATTTAGAGTTGAGTTTACTGAAAATGTCAAGCAGAATGACGGCCGCGGAAGAAGTAGCTCCAAAGAAGACAGAGCTAGGCAACTCATGCAAGGATTTATCGACCCGGAAGTGAAGTTTATTCATTCCGCAAAGGGCGGAGACTTTTTGATGGAAGTCATGCCGCTCCTTGATTGGTCTGCTATTGAGGCGAATCCAACGTGGTTTCAGGGATTTTCTGACAATACATTTTTAACATATATAATTGCCACCAATTATCACATAGCAACGATTTATGGAAATCACTTTAATGACTATGCTATGGAGCCTTGGCATGATGCCGTCAAGAATAATTGGTCAATTATTACAGGTGAAAATATAATCCAGAAGACCTTCGATATGTATGAAGATGGTTTTTATGACAAAGAGAAGGTGACAGATGGATATATAACCGATAAGAAGTCAAAGCCAATACTGTTAACTGACGGAAAGACTATCTGTAAGACAGAGAAAGATTACAGTCAATCTGTAGAAATGTCAGGTCGTCTGATTGGCGGATGTATGGACGTGCTCTTGAACATATGCGGAACCAGGTATGACCGAACCAGAGAGTATGTGGATTCATACAAACAAGATGGATTTATATTCTATCTTGAGAGCTTTTCGTTAGATACAGATTCTGTTGCCAGAGGACTGTGGCAACTTGATGAGGCAGGGTGGTTTGAGCACTGCAAAGGATTTATCTTTGGTAGACCGTGCATGTGTGAAGCCTATACGGATCATACTTATGCAGAATCAGTGCTGACTATTTTGGAAGAGAAAAATGCTCCGATAATTCTCGATGCCGATATCGGACATAAATCCCCGCAGTTTACCATAATCAATGGGGCTAAGGGAAACATACAATTGAATAATAATACAATAAATCTTTCTGTTAATCTTTGTTAGGATATGGAAGGTAAAAAAAGGAGATATTTATGTTAAGGGAATATGATTTAGACAGGGTTATTGTAAGGGACGCATATTTGGAAAATGCATTTGAAAAGGAGTTAGATTACCTGAGAGATTTTGACACAGACAGGCTTCTTGCAGGCTTTTATGAGACTGCGGGATTAAAGCCTAAGGCGCTTAAATATCCAGGTTGGGAGAGTTCGGAGATCCGTGGACATAGCATAGGACACTATCTAATGGCAATCGCCCAAGCGTACAAAAAATCAAAAGATAAAATAATTAAGACCAAAATCGACTCCATGGTTTTGGGGCTTAAGGAAGCTCAGCTTGAGAGTGGATATTTGTCTGCATTTGATGAGACCTTATTCGACAATGTAGAACAAAAGAAACCATGCTGGGTTCCTTGGTATACAATGGATAAGATTTTAAATGGATTATATGGTTGTGCCACTTTGGCTGACAACAAGGACGCCTATGAGATTCTTGACAAGCTTGGAGATTGGGTTTACTCAAGAACAAGTAAATGGGATGAAGATACAAGAGCTACAGTCCTTGCAGTTGAGTATGGTGGAATGAATCTAGCCATGTATCAAGTATATGAGTTGACAGGCAAGGGAAACCACCTAGCTGCTGCCCATGCCTTTGATGAGGAAACATTGCTTGAGCCTATACATAATGGTGAAGATATTCTCAATGGTAAGCATGCCAATACAACTATTCCTAAGATTGTCGGAGCATTAGAGCGTTATATTGCAATGGGGCAAAAGGAATCAGAGAAGTTTTACCTTGAGACGGCAATGGCCTTTTGGGATATGGTTGTTGAACATCACACCTATATCACTGGTGGAAACAGCGAGTGGGAGCACTTTGGTGAACCATTTGTGTTGGACAGAGAGAGAACAAATTGCAATTGTGAGACTTGTAATACCTATAATATGCTCAAGCTCTCGAGAAATCTATTTGCAATTACACTGGATAAGAAGTATATGGATTTCTATGAAAATACATTTATCAATGCTATTTTGTCATCTCAGAATCCTGAGACAGGCATGACAATGTATTTTCAGCCAATGGCGACAGGATATTTTAAGGTATATTCCACTCCTTTTGATTCATTCTGGTGCTGCACCGGAACGGGTATGGAGAACTTTACAAAGCTGGGAGATACTTTCTATTTGCATGATGATGAAAGTATATATATTAATTGTTATTTTTCATCTGACCTTGAGACAGAAGATGGAAAAATAAGTATAAACAGCAGCATAATAGAAGGAGGAGAAGCAAGAATTACAGCGGATTATCCCGCAAAACTTCGACTTAGAAAACCTGATTGGGCCTTTGAAGATGAGATTATGATAGAAGATAATCTCCTTGATATCAAGCCTCAGAATGGCTATTATATAGTTGATTTAAATCCGGGTGAAGAGTTAATATATCGCCCTAATATGAGAGTGATTGGCCATACGCTTCCTGATAATAAGGGGGCTGTGGCATTCAAATACGGACCGGTTGTATTAAGTGCAGCCCTTGGTAAGGAGGATATGAATCCAAGTAAGACGGGAGTCGATGTAACTATTGCCACCAAAAACTTTGATATAGATGACTTCTTGATTATAGATAAATGTTCCGATGATACGAGAAGTGAAGAGGCGATAGTTGCCGAATTTGTATCAAATGCCAATGAATATTTTGAAAAAAAAGATGACATGACGTTTATCTTAAAGGGAACAGATAAGCCATTGGTATTTAGTCCGCATTATAGACAGCATACGGAGAGGTATGGAATATATTGGCAATTGTGCACAGAAGATTCTGATACTCTTAAAGCTCATAGAGAGAGACTTGCCAAACGTGCTTTGTTCGAGAGTTTGCAGATTGATTCTATTCCAATCGGAAATGATCAGTATGAGCTCACCCATAACATCCAGGGCAAGGATACCGGCGCATATACATTTAATGGACTTATGTTTCGCCATGCTTGGGGAAAAGAGGGTTGGTTTTCATATGATATGAAGGTCGATGGAGATGGACCTAATTTCTTGTTGGTTAAGTATATAAGCAATGATCATGGAAGAGTATTTGATATCTTGATTGACGGCAAACCTTTTGTTGAAGCCAAAATTGAGAATAGAATTCCCGGTGAGTTTTATGATGAGTATTATGAGATTCCTGAGAAATTTACTAAGGGAAAAGATAAAATCAATATCAAGTTTGCAACCAAAGGCGATGGGTATGCGGGCTCCATATATGACAGATTATATATTCTTTCAAAGAAAGTTTGATTGTGAATTGTCTTACGAACGACGTGAGTAAGACCAGCGCTATGATCTAAATTAGGAGATTTTATTAAAATTCTTTGTTAATTGAGAAGGCGTGAGGGGCATGCCTATTTGAAAAAAGAAGATTTGGCATGCCCCGAGATGGGGAGAGACTTGATTGAGAAGGCGTAAGGGGCATGCCTATTTGAAAAAAGAAGATTTGGCATGCCCCGAGATGGGGAGAGACTTGATTGAGAAGGCGTGAGGGGGCATGCCTATTCGAAAAAGAAGGATTTGGCATGCCCCGAGAGGGAAAAAGACTCGATTGAGAAGGCATGAGGGGCATGCCTATTTGAAAAAGAAGAATTTGGCATGCCCCGAGATGATTGCATCAAATCTAAAAATAAGCACACTAATACAAGCCTTATCAAAAAGCAATTTTGAGGATTTTGAATTTACTTTCTGCAAGAACATTGGCAGCACCTTTTGTCAGATATCTTCTAAATTGCATATCCTGCTAATGTCTTACAAGCTTTGCTTGTAAGACAATTTCTTTGGGAGGAATGTCAGCACTAGATAAGTATAATAAAACAGGAAGAGGCCAACCAGAGAGAGACTTCAATGCGCATGCATTGCGTCTCGAGTCGGTTGGACTCTTCCTGTTTTTAGACTGTCTTAGTGCGACAGCCCCTTTAATATTCATTTATTTGCTTGTAGTAAACCAAGTATATGAAGTTGGTCCTGTTGGAATTCTATATATAACCGGTGTATAGCCCTTGTTGACAAGAATTGCCTTGGAACACTCAATTGTATTGTTAGGCGCAAGCTTGACATTGCTCAAATCTTCGGTTGTGTCGAAGAAAAATCCCCAGTCAATATTAGTTACTGAAGTAGTTCCGCTTGAGTTGAAGATATTGTGATAATAGTCGAACAACTCCTTAGCCGGTGTTACCTGAGAGCCGGAGATGTACTTGATTTTGAATTTAAAGTACAAATACTCTTGGTTCATTGTAGGCTTTGGATTGCTTGCCTGTTTGGCAACCAATTTATTGGCCTTAGATCCCGATTTGAAATCTAATAGCTGAATCTGGAACTTACCAATCTTGGTTGGACCATTGTAATATGTGATGGTATTCTTGTTATAAGCTGATATAGGATTTTTGATACTGCCTCTCTTGCCTGAACTTGTAACAGTAATCTTGCAAGTGTACTTTTTGCTTCCTACCTTGGCATAAATCTTTGCCGTTCCTGCTTTCTTGGCTACAACCTTACCAGAAGAGTAGACTTTCGCAACTGATTTTTTGGACGAACTCCACTTGGCTTTCTTCTTGGTTCCACGCAATTTGAGCTTGACGGAACGACCTACTGAAAGCTTAACTGCTTTCTTGTTAATTCTAACTTTTGCATCTGCAGACTGTGTTGCAAGTGCAATGGAACAAACTGCACCAAAAGTGCAAATCATAAGTGCTAATCTTGATTTTTTCATGATGACCTCCAATTTCTATACTACAAGAGATATTGTAACTTATTCTCCATAATTTTTCAATTGTTAAATATTTACAAAAGTAATCTACATAAAAATATTAACAATTTGAAATTTTTATGATACAATGTTACCTAGGTGCATTTCGCGCCACCATTTAATATTTTAATGGAAGGAATCAACAAAAATATGTCAAATATAGATAAAAGTAAAATTAGAAATTTTTGTATCATTGCTCATATTGATCACGGAAAGTCTACGTTGGCAGATAGAATTATCGAGAAGACCGGACTTTTGACCGAGAGAGAGATGCAAGCTCAGGTCCTTGACAACATGGATTTGGAGCGTGAGCGTGGTATAACTATCAAAGCTCAGACTGTGCGTATTGTATATAAGGCACAGGATGGAGAAGAATATATCTTTAACCTTATCGACACGCCGGGACATGTGGATTTTAACTATGAGGTGTCCAGAAGCCTTGCGGCCTGTGAGGGGGCAATTCTAATCGTAGATGCAGCTCAGGGTATCGAGGCTCAGACTTTAGCCAATTGTTATCTTGCCATAGATCATGATTTGGAAATCATGCCAGTTATCAATAAGATTGATTTACCTAGTGCAGATCCGGAGAGAGTAATTAAGGAGATTGAGGATGTAATTGGAATCGAAGCTGAGGATGCTCCTAGGATTAGTGCCAAGCTCGGAACCAATATCGAGGACGTGTTGGAGCAGATTGTGAAGAAAATTCCAGCGCCTACAGGTGATGATGAAAATCCGCTCAAGGCCTTGATTTTTGACTCTATCTATGATTCATACAAGGGAGTTATCATTTTTTGTAGAATTTTCGATGGAACTGTCAAGAAGGGCGACAGAATCCATATGATGGCGACGGGAATGGAAGAAGAAGTCGTTGAGGTAGGAACATTTGGCGCGGGACAATTTATCCCATGTGATGAGCTAAGTGCCGGAATGGTTGGATATATTACAGCCAGCCTCAAAAATGTAGAGGGAACTAGAGTAGGTGACACAGTTACCAATGCCGACAATCCATGTGATGAAGCTCTCCCCGGATATAAGAAAGTTCAGCCGATGGTTTATTGTGGACTTTATCCGGCAGATGGTGCCAAGTACCAGGATTTGAGAGATGCCTTGGAAAAGTTGCAGCTCAACGATGCGGCTTTGCAATTTGAGGCGGAGACAAGTATTGCTCTCGGCTTTGGATTTAGATGTGGCTTCTTGGGACTTCTTCACTTGGAAGTTATTCAAGAGCGATTGGAACGTGAGTATAACCTAGACTTGGTGACAACTGCACCGGGCGTTGTCTATCACGTATATAAGACCAATGGCGAGATGGTTGAAGTTACAAATCCGTCGAACCTTCCGGATCCATCTGAAATTGAACATATGGAAGAACCTGTAGTTGAGGCTGAGATTATGGTTACAACGGAGTTTGTGGGAGCTATAATGACACTCTGCCAAGAGAGACGAGGAATCTATCTCGGCATGGAATACATGGAGGAGACCAGAGCAATGCTCAAGTATATTCTTCCTCTCAATGAAATAATATATGACTTCTTTGATTCATTAAAATCTCGCTCCAGAGGATATGCTTCCTTTGACTACGAACTCAAGGGATATGAGCCATCTACTCTCGTTAAGCTCAATATGTTGATTAACAAGGAAGAAGTGGATGCCCTGTCCTTTATTGTTCATGAGAGTACTGCTTATGAGCGAGGAAGAAAGATGTGCGAGAAGCTCAAAGCTGAGATACCAAGACATTTGTTCGAGATTCCTATTCAGGCGGCAATCGGCAACAAGATTATAGCGCGTGAAACTGTCAAAGCCGTGAGAAAAGATGTTTTGGCAAAATGTTATGGTGGCGATATTTCAAGAAAGAAGAAGCTTCTTGAAAAGCAAAAAGAAGGTAAGAAGAGAATGCGTCAAGTTGGAAACGTAGAGATTCCGCAGAAGGCATTTATGAGTGTTTTGAAGCTTGATGAAGAATAGAATATGAATAATAATAAACTCGGATTATATGTCCATATACCATTTTGCGTAAAAAAGTGCGCTTATTGTGACTTTTTATCGTTTTCTACAACTGACGAACAGATGCGTAGATACGTTGATTCCTTGAACTGTCAGATTAAAAATGAGAGTCACAAGTATGGGAATAGGACAGTTGATACAGTATTTTTTGGCGGTGGGACACCTACGAGATTACCTGTCGTGATGCTCATTGAGATCATGGATAATATATTCTCAGGCTATAACGTGAGCGATGATGCGGAGATAACTCTTGAGTGCAATCCGGGAACTGTAAATAGAGATGGATTGAAAGCTCTAAGGCAAGCCGGCTTTAATAGAATTAGTATGGGAATACAGTCCTTTATTGACTCAGAACTTGTCAGCTTGGGGAGAATTCACGATGCCAATCGGGGGGGAGCTTGCTTTAATGATGCAAGAAAAGCTGGATTTGAGAATATAAATATTGATTTGATGTCGGGAATCCCGGGGCAAACTATGTCCACCTTTGAAAAGACACTCAAAAAGGCTTGTAATCTTGGTCCGGAACATATCTCAGCATATAGCCTTATCATAGAAGAGGGAACTGAGTTTTATAATCTATATAAGGATGAACCGCCTGTTGACGAGGACACTGACCGAGAGATTTATGCCTTTACCAAGCAATTTCTCGGGGATTATGGATATGAAAGATATGAAATATCCAACTACTCTAAACCCGGTTTCAGGTCAAGGCACAATCTAAAGTACTGGAATCTAGATGATTATCTGGGGCTTGGCCTCGGTGCCAGTTCTCTGATAGGTCGAGATAGATTGAAGGTGACAGATAATATGCAGGAGTACCTTGAGGCATTAGATTTTAGTTCAATTACCCGTCTAGAGGAGCATTTGTCAAAGAAAGATATGATGTCAGAGTATATGTTCCTTGGTCTTCGAAAGTGTGATGGTATATCCAGAAGTGATTTTCTCAGGAGATTTGGGAATTATCCGGAGAAGGTATATTCAGGTGTTTTTGAAAAATATTCCGCGGAATATTTTTCTGTGACAGGAGATAGGATATCATTAAATGACCGGGGACTTGATATATGCAATGTGATATTTGCAGAATTTCTGTGAGTTGGAAAAAAAATCAGAAAATTTGAAATATATAGTAGACAATTGTCGAAAAAGATTGTAAAATAATAATGTATAGGCATGCATATTTAATGCATAATTTGAGAATAAGTAAAAGGATGTGAAGATATTGAGTTCAGTTTTTGAAAAGGTTGAAAGTTGTTATAATCAGATAGCAGATAAGGTAAGTTTTAAGCCGAAAGTAGCTCTTGTTTTGGGAAGTGGTCTTGGTTCATTGGCAGAGACAATTGACGTAGTTGATACTGTCAATTACGGAGACATCGATGGATTCCCAGTTTCAACTGTAGACGGACATACCGGAAGATTTGTTTTCGGAAACATCAATAAGGTTCCAGTTGTTATTATGCAGGGAAGAGTTCATTACTATGAGGGATATGATATTGATGATGTAGTTCTTCCAATTCGAGTTATGAAGAAGTTAGGTGCAGAGATATTGTTCCTCACTAATTCAGCCGGTGGTGTTAATACTATGTATCGTCCGGGAGATTTTATGATGATTGCCGATCACATCGGAAGTTTCATGCCATCTCCACTTAGAGGCGAGAATAACGATGAATGGGGCAAGAGATTCCCTAGTCTAGATAATATTTATGATACACATCTTTGTGATTGCATTCGTAATGCAGCCAGAGCTTGCAATGTGCCACTTCGTGAGGGCGTATATGTTCAGATGAAGGGACCAATGTATGAGACTGCAGCGGAAGTTAAGATGTGTCAGGTTCTCGGTGGTGACGCTGTTGGTATGAGTACTGCAGTTGAAGCTATCGCCGGAAGACATATGGGAATGAAAGTTTGCGGATTGTCATGCATTACTAATATGGCATGTGGAATCAGCAAGACTCCTCTTAATCATATGGAGGTTACTGAAGTAGGAGAGAAGATGTCACCTACATTTAAGAATATTGTGGTTAAGGCTGTAGAGAATATGGCAGTTGAGGAGACTCCTATTGCATCTGATGAGACAGATATTCCATTGTTCAACTTTGCACCAGTGGAAGATGTCAGCGGAGCAATTATTGATGATATGTAATTTTAATTAATGAATTGTCTTACGAACGACGTGAGTAAGACCAGCAATATGCGATTCCGATAATTGTCTTACGAACGACGTGAGTAAGACCAGCAATATGCGATTCCAAAAGGGGCTGTCGCATTAACGATTAAAAATCGTTAGTGTGCAGCTCCTTTTTTATGTCTACTAAATTAGGGAAATTTTGTTAATATTCTTTGTTAATTGAGAAGGCTTGAGGGGCATGCCTATTTGAAAAAAGAAGATTTGGCATGCCCCGAGATGGGGAGAGACTTGATTGATAAGGCTTGAGGGGCATGCCTATTTGAAAAAAAAGGATTTGGCATGCCCCGAGAGGGGAAAAAACTTGATTGATAAGGCGTGAGGGGCATGCCTATTTGAAAAAGAAGGATTTGGCATGCCCCGAGATGGGGAGAGACTTGATTGATAAGGCTTGAGGGGCATGCCTATTTGAAAAAGAAGGATTTGGCATGCCCCGAGAGGGGAAAAGACTCGATTGATAAGGCATGAGGGGCATGCCTATTTGAAAAAGAAGGATTTGGCATGCCCCGAGAGGGGGAGAGAGATTCACATCAAATCTAAAAATAAGCACACTAATAAAAGCCTTATCAAAAAGCAATTTTGAGGATTTTGTATTTTCAAAATTTATGCTGGCAGCACCTTTTGTCAGATATCTTCTAAATTGCATATCCTGCTAATGTCTTTGGGAGGAATGTCAGCACTAGATAAGTATAATAATTGTCTTACAAGCAAAGCTTGTAAGACCAGCAATATGCGTTTCCAATAAAACAGGAAGAGACCAACCAGAGAGAGACTTCAATGCGCATGCATTGCGTCTCGAGTCGGTTGGACTCTTCCTGTTTTTAGACTGTCTTAGTGCGACATCTCCTTTTTTCGACAGAAAACTTATAACCCATATTCTGCTTTGAATATTTCTATTTTTTCGGCACTTTCTTCCCATTCTTCCATGGCTGTTTCCAGCGAGTTTTCTAAGCTGCTTCGTTTCTCGCTGAGCTCGTTGAGCTTTGCGGAATTATATGCATTTTCCGGAAGAGCAAGTTCCTCGTCTATTTTTTCGATTTCAGCTTCGAGTTTTTCGATCTCTTTTTCCACCTTTTTATAGCTATTTTCAAGTTTTCTGAGTTTGGAATCTCTCTCTTTTTGCTCGGCCCAATCCAGTTTTGCGGCAGAAACCTTTTTTGTCTCATTTCCCCTTGTATCGCCTAGATAGCGGTTTTCAACCACATCTTTTTTGGCGAGATAATAAGAATAGTTTCCATCGTAATTTAATATGCGATTTTCAGTCAAGTCAAGGATTCGCGTAGCTACCTTGTCAACAAAATATCTGTCATGAGAGACGAAGAGTAGAGTTCCCTCGTACTCTTTGAGAACATTTTCAAGGATTTCCTTGGAGTCGATGTCCAAGTGGTTAGTAGGCTCGTCGAGAAGAAGAAAGTTAGCACTTGACAACATTAGCTTGGCAAGTGACACGCGTCCCTTTTCTCCGCCTGAGAGTTGGTCAATCGTCTTGAAAACATCGTCCCCTGTAAACAAAAATGAAGCTAAAACATTTCTGATTTTCGAATTATCCAAATCCGGAAATGCATCATGTATCTCATCAAAAATGCTCTTGTGGTCACTCAGAGTATTGTGTTCCTGGTCGTAGTATCCAATCTCTACGTTGGCGCCAAACTTGGCATATCCCTCATCGGGGAGTATTTGTTGTGATAAAATCTTTAGAAGCGTAGTCTTACCTGTACCATTTTTGCCGATTATAGCAACTTTTTCTCCGCGTCTGATATCAAAGTTGACTTGTGAAAATAGTCTGACATCGTCAAATGACTTAGAAAAATCTTCTACGTGCAGTACGTCATTTCCACTAATCTTAGCGGGAGTGAGTTTGAAGTTAATAGTATTTACAGAATCATCAATTCGCTCTACAACTTCCATTTTATCTAACATTTTCTCGCGACTTTCCGCCCGCTTTATGGATTTTTCGCGGTTAAACTGTCTGAGTTTTTCTATAACTTTTTTCTGATGCTCAACTTCTCTTTGATAGTTTTCATAGCTCTTTATCATGCTATGGAGAATCTCTTGGTGTTTTTTGGCATAATCGGTATAATTTCCCGTATATGTTCTACATTTTTTAGAGTCTATCTCAACAATCTTGCTAACGACTTTGTCTAAGAAGAATCGATCATGACTAACAAGGAGAATTCCCCCCTTGTATCCAAGTAAATAGTTTTCGAGCCACTGGATAGAATCCAAATCCAGGTGGTTAGTTGGCTCGTCTAAGATTAGAAGATCCGGTTGGAGAAGCAAGAGTTTTCCCAGGGCAACTCGAGTTTTTTGCCCTCCTGATAGGGCGGAGATCGGTGTGGTATTTGATTCCTTATCAAACCCAAGACCATTTATGACGCCCTGAACATGACTTCGATATGCATATCCGTCCAGTTTTTCAAACTCCTCTTGGACATTGTGATATCGCTCGATGAGCTTTTCGAGATCAGAGCCCTCTGTGGTATTCATCTGTTCCTCTAAATCTCGCAGAACATTTTCCATATCAAGAATATCTTTTCGAACGCATATGAGTTCATCGTAGATTGTCTTGTCAGATTCTATGTTTGGCTCCTGCGGGAGATAGCCGAGGGTTGCAGTTTTTTGCAATACAGCTTCCCCGGAATCTGCCAGATACTCTCCGGTGATAATCTTGATTAACGTTGTCTTACCGGTTCCGTTGGCGCCTACAAGGGCCACCCGTTCGCTGTCGTCAAGAGTGAAGGAGAGGTTTTGGAACAGAATATTTTCTCCGAATTGCTTGCATATATTTGAACAAGATAGTAACATTGCTTTACCTACTTTCTTAAATTATCAATAACACATTTTCTATTGTAACATAAAAAATCTTTGTTTCACACCTTTTTTTATGAAGAAAAATGTAGTATAATATATAAAGATTACAGTGATACGGAGGAGTTACATGGAAAATAAGAAGATTTCCATGGCAGTTGTCAGAAGATTGCCCAGATATTATAGATATTTAAGTGAGATACTAGATGGTGGAACTGAGCGAATATCTTCTCAGGAGCTTAGTAAGAGGATGAATGTCACTGCTTCTCAGATAAGACAGGATTTTAACAATTTTGGCGGATTTGGACAGCAGGGGTATGGATATAATGTTAGATATCTCAGAGATGAGATAGGAAAGATCCTTGGTCTCGACATAATGCATAATGTTATTATTGTGGGAGCAGGTAACCTTGGCCAAGCTTTAGCTAATTATGGCGGCTTCAATAAAAGAGGTTTTCATATTGCGGGAATATTTGACGTAGACCAGCGCATCATCGGAAATGATATCAACAATCTCAGAGTTAGAAGCATATCTGAGATAGAAGATTTTTTGCAAAAAGAGCATATAGATATAGCTGCTTTAACGCTTCCCAGGGAGAATGCATCCCTTATGGCAAAGAAACTTGCAGATTTGGGGATTGGAGCTTTCTGGAACTTTGCTCCTACGGATTTAAAGCTTCCGAACAATGTTGTAGTTGAAAATGTTCACCTAGCCGAGAGTTTGATGAGACTTTCATATAGACTTTCGGAGCAGAATTAGATTTTAGGATTGATATGAGAAAAAGCAAAGCAATTGGTGGAAAAACAAATAGCAAAGAGTATAAGATGATACTTGAGAGAATTAATGGGAAGCAACTCCCTATACTGGTTCTCGACGAGAGATGGCACAAGTTATTTCAAGATGATAAGCCCAGAGAAGTATCGGATATTGAAGATGAGTTAAACGAACTTCTCAAAGAACAGGGGCGACTTGTGAATTCGATAAAATCACTCAAGGCGGGAAAGAAAAAGCTTATGGGTGCTATAGTTGCAGGTATGAATGAGAGCAATTCTGACAAGAAGAAGAACAAACAACAGAAACTTCTTCTTGAAACTACCGAGAGAATTCAAAAGGAATCGGATCTTCTCATGGATTTGCCATATAAGATTCGAGAAACCAATGAAAAGCTCTTGGTTGTGGGACTTAAGTATTGCTATGATAATCTCCAGATTAAGTCTGAAGAATTAGAGAATCTCACGGCAGAGATAGAAGTAAGACGTGAGGAGCTCAAGGCAAAGGTGCTGCGCAAGACAGATTTGGAGGAGTGGCTTGACGTGATGTATTCTGAGATGCATACATTGGTAGGTCACGAGGTTATGGATTTATTTGACAAGACTTGATGGCTTGTCTTAATAAATAGATTAGAGTTACACTCAGATCATTTTAAGGAGGATAAATTTATGGTAATAGGTATTGGTGTTGACGTAGTAGAGACAGATAGAGTAAGAAGATCATGTCGTCATCGTCACTTTGTTGAAGGAATTTTCACATCTAAGGAGCAGAAGCAGTTTGACAGCACACTTACGAGAGCTGCATCAGACTTTGCTGCAAAAGAGGCAACTGCAAAGGCGCTTGGAACAGGATTTTCTGAGGGCGTTGAAGCAATTCAAATCGAAGTACTTAGATCTTCAAACGGCGCGCCATATATCGAGCTCAGTGGAGAAGCTAAGGATAGAGCTGAAGCACTTGGAATCACACAAGTAAATGTTAGTATAAGTAATACAGAGAGCATTACAACAGCATTTGTTGTATGTACTAATGATTAAGTTACTTGACAAAGAACAGGCCAGGAGACTTGACCAATATGCGATAAATGTAGTTGGTGTCCCTGGTCTTGTTTTGATGGAAAAAGCTGCAATGACTCTTGTGAAAGTCATTATGAATACATGCTCTCCCGGAGATTCGGGATTAATCATCTGTGGGACGGGCAATAATGGTGGAGATGGAATTGCTGTGGCGCGTCTTCTAAAGGAAAATGGCTACGATGTAGCCCTTTTGTTTGTTGGAAACATGGACAAGATGAGTGAAGATGCCAAGCATCAGATGAAGCTTGCCGCCGCTTGTAAAGTCCAAGCAGTACAAGATCAAGAGATAGAAGGAAGTCGCTTTGATTATATAGTAGACGGGATCTTCGGCGTTGGTTTGTCGAGACCAATCGAAGGAAAATATTCCGATATTATTGATAGAATTAATAATTCCGGAAAAAGAGTATATGCAATCGATGTCCCATCGGGGATTGATGCAACAACAGGTGAGATACTTGGAACAGCTGTAAAGGCTAACTATACAGTGACATTTGGAGCCAACAAGCTTGGCCTTGTCATTGGAAAGGGAAGAGAATATGCCGGCCAGGTTACAATTGCTGATATTGGCTATCCGGAAGTTTGTTATGAGGCAGTTTCATCAAATACATATTGTTATGATGAGACGTTGTTGCCGTCGCTTTTGCCTGTACGTCCCTGTGATGGCAATAAGGGAACTTTCGGTCATGTGGCTGTTGTCGCAGGCTCAGATAAGATGTGTGGAGCAGCGATTCTTGCTGCTAAAGCGGCTTATCGCATGGGAGCGGGATTGGTAAAAGTCTACTCATCTGCCATTAATAGAGATATTATATTGTCGACGGTACCGGAAGCAATCTTTCAGCCTATAGACAGCGATACAAGTCTTATTATAGATGATATTAGACAATTTGCCGACGCATGTGTTGTTGGACCGGGACTTGGTATATCGGACAAATCCAAGAGTTTAGTTGAGGATATTCTAGAGAATATCAATGGAATTCCAGTCGTGATTGATGCTGATGCTTTTCAAGTTGGAATAGAATGTTTAAAGAGTTCAGATGCAGATATAATTGTGACTCCACATCCCGGAGAATTTTCAAGATTAATCGGTATCGATGTACCGACAATCAAGAGGAATCTGCCTAGTTATACGATAGAAAATGCCAGAGAAATAGGATGTATTTTTGTCGCCAAGGATTCAAGAACCATGGTATCCAATGGGGATGAATTATATGTCAACATATCAGGAAATTCAGGCATGGGCACCGGAGGAAGTGGAGATGTATTAACAGGAATTATAGCCGCACTTGCTGCAGCCGGTATGAATAGTTTTGATGCAGCTAAGCTGGGAGTTTATGTGCACGGCCTGGCGGCGGACTATTTTACAAGAGAATACAACGAATATTCCCTTATGGCCAGTGATATAATCGAGAGCCTAAAAAAAATATTGTAATTATCGGGAGTGATACTTATGTTGGAAAATGAGGAAGCAAAGAAATTAAGTAGAACATATGCGCAGATTGATTTGAGAGCAATACGTGGTAATCTGCAAAAAGAAAAAGATAAAATCGGGGACAAGATGTTAATGGCAATTGTCAAGGCTGATGCCTACGGACATGGTGCTGTTCCTGTTGCCCAATATGTAGATGATGTAGTGGATTCATATGGCGTTGCTATGATTGAGGAAGCTATAGAACTGAGAAAAGCGGGAATCGATAAGATGATTCTCATACTTGGATATACGGATCCGGTTTGGAATGAAGATATAGTCAATTATGATATTTCCCAAGCCGTTTACTCAGTGGATATGGCAAGAAAACTAGGAAAATGTGCGGTTAGTCTTGGCAAGACTGCCAAAATCCACATTAAAGTTGACACCGGAATGGGTCGAATTGGCTTTATTCCATCTGAAGAAAGCATCGATGAGGTCTGCGAGATAGCTAAGATACCCGGAATTGAGATAGAGGGCATCTTTACCCACTTTGCCAGAGCTGATGAGGAGACAAGCGAGATGGCAGAGGAACCATTTGCAAAGTTTTGTGATTTTATAAGTGGTTTGGAATCCAGAGGAATCAAGATTCCTGTCAAGCATGCTGCCAATAGTGCCTCGATAATTCAATTTGAAAAGTCATATCTTGACATGGTACGCTCGGGTATCACCACTTATGGCTTATATCCATCCGAGCTAGTGAGAAAAGATGTCATTGAGTTTGAGCCGGCTTTACAGTGGAAGAGCGTGATCTCACATGTGAAAAATGTTCCGACGGGAACGACTATAGGATATGGTGGAACTTATGTAGCTCCGTCTGATCGAGTGATTGCAACGATTCCCGTGGGATATGCAGATGGTTACAAGAGAGATTTGTCCAACAAGGGACGGGTTATAATCAATGGCCAATATGCTCCTATTGCTGGAAGAGTTTGCATGGATCAGTTTATGGTAGATGTGACGGATATAGGAGATGTTAAAGTTGGAGATGAAGTTACTCTGATAGGAAGAGATAAGGATGCATTTATTAGCGTTGAAGAGATAGCAGACATGAGTCATTCATTTAATTATGAATTTATATGTTCAATAACCAATCGAGTTCCAAGAAAGTATCAGCGGGAGTAAGATTAGCAGAACAATTAAAGGGATGTCGCACTAAGACAGTCTAAAAACAGGAAGAGTCCAACCGACTCGAGACGCAATGCATGCGCATTGAAGTCTCTCTCTGGTTGGCCTCTTCCTGTTTCATTATACTTATCTAGTGCTGACATTCCTCCAAAAAAATCTCAGGCTTCGAAAAACCTGAGATATCGTATGAATCGAAGTATTCAGGCAGAAGGCTCATTTGGAGATATCAAGGAGGAAACGCAATTTAGAAGATATCTGACAAAAGGTGCTGCCAATGTTCTTGCAGAAAGTACTTTGCTAGCAATAGCTCGAAATATAAATAAGCTTCATAACAAAATACAAAATGATAAAACTAGAACTCATTTATTTCCTTTGAAAACAGCATAAATTTTGAAAATTCAAAATCCTCAAAATTGCTTTTTGATAAGGCTTGTATTAGTGCGCATATTTTTAGATTTGATGCGAATTAACAGTCAAGTCTTTTCCCCTCTCGGGGCATGCCAAATCCTCTTGTATCCTTTGGGGGGGCTACATTGGGACGGTATGTTGTACGGCTAGATTCTCAATTTTTTCTATTTTTTCCGTACTTCCCCTCTAATAGCTATACTTGGTTCATCGTTTTGGGTAACTTGTACGGCTAGATTCTAAATTCTTTCTTTTTTTGCCGTACTTCCCCTAGCAACTATACTTGGTTCATCATTTTGGTGAACTTGTACGGCTAGATTCGCAATTCTTTCCTTTTTTTGCCGTACTTGCATCCCAACTAGCCGTGACGAAGCTCCCGAACAATTCCCAAAGTACGGCTAGATTTCATAATCTTTCTTTTTTTGCCGTACTTGACTCCAAACAGCCGTGACGAAGCTCACGCACAACTCCAAAAGTACGGCTAGATTTCATAATCTTTCTTTTTTTGCCGTATTTGGCTCCAAATAGTCGTGACAAAGCTCCCACATCCCACTTTTTTCATATAGGCACGCCCATCACGCCTTCTCAATTAACAAAGAATAATAATAAAATCTCTCTAATTTAGACGTAAAAAGGAGTTGAGCACTAACAATTTTTTAATTGTTAGTGCGACAGCCCCTTTAATTTTTAACTACTGTAACTACAAACAAAAAACACCTCAAAGAGGTGTTTTTCGCAGCACCATAAGGTGCCTAAGCGTATAATAGGGTGGGAGTAGAAAGTTTATACTTTCCGACTATTATGCTAACAGTTAAATGTGTCAAAAATGTGTCAGAATTGATTTTTGTTTAATTAATTTTTCTTTTTTTCCCTAAATTTGCTCAAGTTTTAGCATATTACAATAAACAGTTGCAAATATACTAGGATTATTGGTATAATGCATAGTGGTAAGTAATTTAGAAATGGTGGTTGATAAGATGAAGATTGGTTTAGTAAGACACTTTAAAGTGGATTGTCCTCACAAAGTCATGATGACTTCTAGGGAATTTAGAGAGTGGTCAGAAAAGTATGAACATGCGAGGATACTCAAGAAAAAAGTCAATATGGGTGGAATCAAGTGGGATGTATGCTATTGTTCTGATTTGGAGAGAGCGATTAAAACTGCTGAGGAAGTATATACGGGGAATATTTATGTTGACGCATTGCTTCGTGAGGTGGATAATGCACCATTTATTCAGAGCGAGAAGATAAAGCTTCCATTTCCGATATGGCATTTTTGCGGTAGACTTGCTTGGTTTTTTAAATCCAAAAGTCAGCCGGAAAATATTGTGGAAACCAGAAGGAGAGTAAGACGCTTTTTCAAGCACATCGACTGGAAACAGGACAATGTCTTGATAGTAAGTCATGGTTTTTTGATTTTTAATTTCATATATGAACTTTTCAGATTGGGATTTTGGGGACAGGAAGTCAGGAGAGTAAAAAACGGTGTTCTCTATGTATATGAGATTCCTGATTACAAGAGACCATTTCAGTTTAAGGCAGAGGAAAAGTAGTATGAAAGTATGTATCTTATGTGTTGGAAAAATCAAAGAGAAGTTTTTTGTGGATGCCATTAAAGAGTATACCAAGCGCCTTTCACGATATACAAAGCTTGAGATTGTCGAGGTCAATGATGAAAAGACCAAGGAGAATGCCTCAGATCGAGACATAGAAATAGTCCAAGACATGGAGGGACAGCGTCTCCTTAGACATATCGATGAAGGCGATTACGTAGTGGCTCTTGATATTCAGGGCAAGATGTATGACTCTGTCCAGTTTGCAGATAAACTCGCGAAGTTTGAGATGGAAAGACACAAAAGAGTTATCTTTGTCATCGGTGGTTCTCTGGGAATTTGCGAGAGTATTCTTAAGCGAGCCAATGAAAAAATCAGCTTTTCCAAGATGACTTTTCCTCATCAATTGATGCGAGTAATCCTGCTAGAACAAATTTATAGAGGATATAGAATTATTAATAACGAACCTTATCACAAATAAATGCACAAAATGTATGGTTTTTTATAGATAAATTTATAAAAATGTGATAAAATAGAGTTTAGTTGTTATTTTAAGAACGTGTATTGGAGGTATAGTGTTTATGATTGGACCAGTTGCACCTAAGGATCCTGTTAGAAAAAGACCGGCGATTTACATGATGGTAGATAAAGCCATTGCCGGAACACCTATAAATGGATATGATAAAAGAGATATTTTTTACTTAGAGGGTCGAGTAGGACAACAGATTATCGGAATATATCCTGACATAGATCCAGATTTTGCCGGAAAATTTCAGGATGTCAATGAATTGAGAAAAATAGTTCATAGCATCAGTTTGACAATTGATGTTGATGAAGAAGAATATAAAGATGAATATGTTAGCTTTACATTGCACTGTTATGGAAAAAAGGATAAGTATAACTCAGGTACTACTTTCCAATTGGACATTCCATGCAACGGAGAAGAAGTGGTAATCGATCTTGAGGATATAGAATTTACTGGAGATGATACTATTTTAGGTGGATTCTACTTTGATTTCCTCGGTGAGGCATCAGTTGGAAAAGCTACACTCAAGTTCTATCTTAATGATGGATATGAAGCTCCAAAATTGGAGATTGATCCGCCAATCGACTTTGAAAATCCTGAATATGCCAGAATGCTCGATAGAAGTGTTGTGAGCACAGGTAATAATTTTAGACTAAAGAAGGCTATTGAAAAAGCTAGAAATGGCGAAAAGGTTACAATTGCCTACATTGGTGGTTCTATTACTCAGGGAGCAGCGGCAAAGCCAATCAATACGAAGTGTTATGCATATAGGTCATATGAGGGATTTGTAGACTTGTTTGCCGGCGGAAATAAAGATCAAGTTCAATATGTCAAAGCAGGTGTCGGCGGTACATCATCAGAACTTGGAATGATTAGATATGAGGCTGATGTCACATCGAATGGTGAGATTAAGCCGGACATAGTAATCGTAGAGTTTGCTGTAAATGATGAAGGAGATGAGACTGAAGGACATTCTTTTGAATCTCTCGTGAGAAAGATTGCTCAGGCGGACAATGCTCCTGCAGTTATCATAAACTTTGCAGTATTTATGAACGATTGGAACTTAGAGGATAGACTTGTTCCAATTGGAGAGCACTATGATTTGCCTATGGCCAGTGTTAAAAGGGCTGTGGTTCCACAGTTTACAGAGAATACTATCATGACTAAGAGACAGTATTTCTATGACATCTATCATCCAACCAATGATGGTCACAAGGTGATGGCAGACTGTCTTATAGAGCTCTTCAAGAGAGTTGATGCCGAAGAAACTGCGGATAAGGATTTTGATTTTGATATTGATCCATATTATGGCTGTGAGTTTAAGAACGTAATCCTTGTAGACAAGACCAATGCAGATAAATATATCAAGGCGGATATCGTTGGATATGATGCAGACGACGATGATGTTCAAAGATGTGAAAAGAATATGGATGTCTTCGTAACATCCGCGATGCCTAACTTCTGGTCCAAGAAATTGGGAGATACAAGTGCAAAGTTTGAATTTGATGTAAAGTGTAAGAATATTCTTGCAATTATAAAGGACTCAGCTAGCAATGACTTTGGAAAAGTTGATGTTTTTGTCGATGACAAACTCAGATTGACTGTGGATCCTCTAGAGGTTGGTTGGTCACATTGTAATGCTCATGTAGTATTGAATGAAGAAGAAACTGCAGATCATCACGTATCAGTGAGGATGCATCCGGGAGATGAGGAGAAGAGATGTACTCTTCATGGTTTCGGTGTGACATTATAGAGCAGAATATTTTAATTTTTATTGTGAAAGTGTGGTATTAATGAAAAATTTAGAAGAAATCCGAGCTTTTTTTGCAGAGGACAAGTATGCGACTGAAGTAACAGGAATAGAGATAGTTGAAGCAGGGGAACATGGATATTCAAAAGTAAAGCTTAAAATTGATGGAAGACATAAAAATGCTATTGGTGAAGTGATGGGAGCTGTGTATTATACAATGGCTGATTTCGCTTTTGCAGTTGCAACTAATAGCAATCCGGTTTATGGCAATACGGTTTCCCTTACAAGTAATATTCAGTATCTGCATCCTGCAAGGACAGAGAATATGTATGCCACTGCCAAAGCTGTAAAAAAAGAAGGGAAAACCAGTGTATATAATATCACAATTACTGATGATAATGATTCAGTAATAGCTGTGGTTACTACGACTGGCTATGTAATACCATTCAAATAAATTGTATGAAGACATGCAATTATATATTTTAGGAGGTTATTTGAAAAATGAGCGAGACAAAAGTTATGTTGGGAAATGAGGCGATAGCTCGTGGCGCCTATGAAGCTGGTGTTAAAGTCAGCTCCGCATATCCTGGTACACCAAGTACAGAAATCAGTGAAAATATTGTAAATTATCCGGAAATCTACGCTGAGTGGGCTCCGAATGAAGCCGTGGCTTTGGAGACAGCTATCGGTGCTTCCATCAGTGGAGTGCGTGCTTTGGCATCTATGAAGCACGTGGGATTAAATGTGGCATCTGATCCACTTTATTCAATTTCTTATATCGGAGTTAACGGCGGACTTGTAATTATTGTTGCCGATGATCCGGGACTTTATAGCTCTCAGAATGAGCAGGATACAAGAAGAGTGGCAAGAGCTGCAAACGTGCCTGTTTTGGAGCCATCTAATTCACAAGAAGCTAAAGATTTTATCATCGCTGCATTTGAAATCAGCGAGAAATTTGACACTCCGGTTATTGTCAGAACAACAACAAGATTGGCTCACTCACAGACAAGTGTAGTTCTCGGTGAGAGAATGGAGGTTCCTGATAAAACTTATGAGAGAAATGCTGCGAAAAATGTAATGATGCCAGGAAATGCTATCAAGAGACACTTGGTTGTTGAGCAGCGTATGAAAGACATGGCTGAATATGGCTGTGACGCTCCAATTAATAAAGTTGAGATCAACGATACCAAGATCGGATTTATCACTCAGGGTATCGAGTATGAATATGTCAAGGAAGTTTGCCCGGATGCCAGCGTTCTTAAGCTTGGTTTGGTTAATCCGCTTCCGGAGAAACTCATCAAAGACTTTGCTTCTAAAGTTGATAAATTATATATATTTGAGGAACTTGAGCCGGTTATCGAAGAGCAGGTAAGAGCCTGGGGAATCGATTGCCTTGGCAAAGATGTATTTACAATTCAGGGCGAGTATAGTGCCAACATGCTTAGAAAGGTTGTTCTTGGGCAGGATATCACAAGTGTTCCAGCGGAAAATGTTCCGGGAAGACCACCTATCTTATGTCCTGGATGCCCACACCGCTCAACATTTTCAGTTTTGAAGAAACTTAAGAAACATGCGGCCGGAGATATTGGATGTTATACACTGGGAGCCGTTCCACCACTAGGTGTTATCGATACTACAGTTTGTATGGGAGCATCGATATCAATGCTTCACGGCATGGAAAAGGCTAAGGGCAAAGAGTATATCAAGGATTGGGTTGCAGTTATCGGTGATTCTACATTCCTTCATACAGGAATTAATTCACTTGAGAATCTTGCCTACAATCAGTCTACAGGAACTGTCATGATTCTTGACAATTCAACAACAGGTATGACCGGACATCAGGATCATCCGGCTACAGGTAAGACTTTGCAGGGTAAAGAAGTTCCGGCTATCTCACTTTACTCAATTTGTAAAGCTATGAATATTGAAAACGTAGTTGAAGTAAGTGCGTTTGATATTGATAATCTCGAGAAAGCTGTCAAAGAAGAGACTGCTAGAGATGCACTTTCAGTAATTATTGTATGTGCACCATGTGCACTCCTCAAGGGCCAGACATTCCCTAACAAGGTTGTGGCTCTTTCAGATAAATGTAAGAAGTGTGGAGCTTGTTTGAAGCCAGGTTGTCCTGCTATTACAAAGAATGAAGATGGAACTGTTAAAGTTGATGCTACAATGTGTAACGGTTGCGGATTATGTGCAAAACTCTGCAAATTCGATGCATTGGAAATAGTTGAGAAGTAGGAGGGGCATGTACAATGGAAACACAGAATATTATGATCGTTGGAGTGGGAGGCCAAGGAACATTGCTCACAAGTAGAATCCTTGGTGGAATTATGCAAAATGCAGGATATGATATCAAGCTCTCAGAGGTGCATGGAATGGCGCAGCGCGGAGGAAGTGTTGTTACTTTCGTGCGCTATGGAGATAAAGTATTTGAGCCGATTGTTGAAGAGGGACAAGCTGATGTGCTCATCGCATTTGAGCGCCTTGAAGCTCTCAGATATGCTCATTATCTCAAAAAAGATGGTGTTATCGTCGTCAATGATGTGAGGATTGATCCAATGCCAGTTGTGACGGGTGTTGCAGAGTATCCTGACAATATTATAGAGAATCTCAAAAAAGATTATAAAGTATATGATATAGATGCACAGAAAGTTGCTTTGGAATTGGGAAATGCTCGCGTATTTAACAATGTTGTGCTCGGACTTGCTGCACAACACATGAAGTTTTCTAAGGAAGAGTGGTTAGAGACTATCGAGAAGACCGTTCCGCCTAAGACAATTGAGATCAATAAGCAGGCATTTTTGGCCGGTTTTGAACAATAATTTAATTTTGTAAGGAGAGTTTTGGCAAAATGATTTGGAATGAAACTAAAGAATGCATGTCTAGAGATGAAATCGAGACTATGCAGAGCGCAAGATTGGTAAAGGTTGTAAATCGTGTTTACCACAACGTGCCATATTATCGCAATAAGATGCAACAGCTTGGCTTGGAGCCGGGAGATATACACGGGTTGGAAGATTTACACAAATTGCCTTTTACAACGTATGAGGATTTAAGAGACACATATCCTTTTGGATTGGCGGCTGTTCCAAAATCTGAAGTTGTAAGACTTCATGCATCAAGTGGTACTACAGGAAAACCTAAGATTGCGGTATATACGAGAAGAGATATCGACATTTGGGCTGAATGTGTTGCCAGATGTATGACGATGATCGGTATTACAAGAGAAGATGTAATTCAGGTTGCATACGGTTACGGACTATTTACCGGTGGTCTTGGAGCTCACTATGGAGCTGAAGAGATGGGAGCCTTAGTAATCCCTATGTCCACAGGTAATACTCAGAAACTGATAACAATGATGATTGATTGTGAGGCAACTGCTATTGCATGTACACCTTCATACTTGTTACATGTTGCTGAGACTCTCAAAGCAAAGAATTTACTTGATAAAGTCAAACTTAAATATGCAATTTGTGGTGCAGAGCCATGGACAGATTCCATGAGAAAACAAATGGAAGATACTCTTGGCATTAAGGCATATGATATTTATGGTTTGACAGAAATCTGTGGTCCTGGTGTGGCGACAGATTGCCAATATCACAAGGGACTTCACATCTGGGAGGACCATTTTCTCCCTGAAATCATCGATCCGGTGACAATGGAGCAGACTCCTAATGAAAGCGGAGAGTTGGTAATAACAACTCTCACTAAAGAGGGTATGCCACTTATCAGATATAGAACCAAGGACTTGACTTCTATAGATAAGACAAAGTGTGAGTGTGGAAGAACTATGGCCAGAATCCAGAGATTTAAGGGCCGTACAGATGACATGCTCATTATCAAGGGTGTCAACGTATTCCCTTCACAGGTGGAAGAGGCAGTGTTAAATGTTCCGGGAGTTACAGCTCACTATATGATGCTGGTTGATCGTATCGACAACGAAGATTCTCTTGAGGTTCAGGTTGAGGTTGAAAATACAGATATCTTAAATGATGCTAATCTCAAACAAGATACTTACAATAAAGTTAGAAAAGAGATTAGAAGAACCATCGGTCTACATGCCGATATCACGCTTCTTGAGCCAAAAGCATTGGAGCACAGCCAGGGTAAGACAAAACATGTTACAGACAATAGAAAGCTGTATCAATAATAATTTTGAAAAGGAAATGGAAATATGCCAATTATAGATTATTTGGAGCGAAATGCCAGAGATTTTGGAAATGATGTCGCTCTTGTAGAGTTAAATCCTGAGCAGGAAAATGCCAGGAAAGTAACATGGAAAGAGTATGACTTGATTCAGTCGACTCAAAAAGAGTCCTATAGAATTAGTATTACTTGGGGTGTATTTAACGAAAAGGCCAATAGAACAGCCAATATGATTCTCGAGAGAGGTGCCAAAAAGGGCGATAAGGTTGGAATACTTCTCATGAATTGTTTGGAGTGGTTGCCTATATACTTTGGTATTTTAAAGGCAGGATGTATTGCAGTGCCGCTTAACTTTAGATATGATTCAGATGAGATTCTATATTGCGCTGAGTTGGCAGATGTAGATATTCTTTTGTTTGGACATACCTTCATAGGTAGAATCGAAGCCATTGCTGACAAACTTAGTCACAACAGACTTCTCATTTACGTGGGAGATTCATGTCCGACTTTTGCGGACAATTATCATGATTTGGTAGCTAATTGTTCTAGTCAGAATCTTGATATTCCGCTTACAGATGATGATTATGCAGCTATCTACTTTTCATCGGGAACAACAGGCTTTCCAAAGGCTATTTTGCATAAGCACAGAAGCCTTATGCATGCTGCAAAAGTTGAGCAAAACCATCATAGCACTTCAAAAGAAGACACTTTTTTATGTATTCCGCCATTATATCACACCGGTGCCAAGATGCATTGGTTCGGTAGTTTGGTAGTTGGTTCCAAGGCCGTTTTGTTGACGGGAACCAAAGCTGAGTACATATTTGATGCTGTATCCAATGAACATTGTACAATAGTATGGCTACTTGTTCCTTGGGCACAGGATATTCTTGATACCCTCGACAGAGGAGATATCAAACTAGATGATTATGAATTGTCTCAGTGGCGTCTTATGCACATCGGTGCACAGCCAGTTCCACCGTCACTTATTAAGAGATGGAAGGAATATTTTCCAAATCATCAATATGACACTAACTACGGACTCAGCGAGTCAACAGGACCGGGTTGCGTGCATCTCGGTGTGGAGAATATTCACAAAGTCGGAGCTATCGGAATCCCTGGATATGGTTGGGAATGTAAGATAGTAGATGAAAATGGTCAGACAATCACAGACGACACGCCAGGTGAACTCTGTGTCAAGGGACCAGCTGTTATGGAATGTTATTATAAGGACGAAAATGCAACTAATGATGTTCTCAAAGACGGTTGGCTTTTCACGGGAGATGTTGCCAAGCGCGATGAGGATGGTTTTTATTTCCTTGTTGATAGAAAGAAGGATGTAATTGTATCAGGTGGAGAGAATCTATATCCTGTACAGATAGAAGATTTCCTTAGAAAATATGATAAAGTTAGAGATGTTGCTGTTATTGGATTCCCAGACAAGCGTCTTGGGGAGATTCCGGGTGCGATTATCTCGATCAAGGATGGCATGGAGTGCACAGAAGAGGAAATCAACGAATTTTGTCATGAGCTACCTAGATACAAGAGACCTAAGAAAATTGTATTTGCTGACGTTCCTAGAAATGCCACCGGAAAGATTGAAAAGCCAAAACTCAGAGAGTTTTATGGTCTTGTAAATCTTGTGGAAAAAGAGAATAAAGATTGATTATTTGTCTTTTGGAATGATGAAATATTATTATGCTCTTTGAGAAATCAAAGGGCATAATAATTGGAAACAATTATTGTTTGACATAAGTTTGAGTCAAAACTATTAATTATTTATATATTGTTAGGAGGAAGCTAAATGAATCTAATTAAAAAAAGAAGTAGTATAGCAGTACTACTTGTATTTTGTATGTCAGTTTGCTTATTTGCTGGATATTCAAAAGCAGATGCAAAAGAAATAGTAAAAGAAGTAGAAGACAATGATTACAGAATCACAATTACCGAGCAATCCTCTTGGGATTCAGGCTCTGTAGCGGAAGTTCGGATAAAGAATACTAGCGACAAAGCTATTAGAAACTGGGGCGTATCACTATCGTTGACTTCTGGGAAAGTAATTAATTGCTGGAATACAGATGCTACAAACAAAGACAATCGATATGAGTTTAGATGCCATAATGACAACAGAGAAATAAAACATGGAAAAGAAATAGCTTTTGGTTATCAGCTATCAGGGGCGGATATATCAAATGTTACTGATGTTAAATTAGTTAAATATTTTACGGAGAATAATAAATCTGAAGATTATTCTATCAATCACAGAATCGTAAATCAATGGGATAACAAAGCCACTATAGAAACTGTTATTACCAATAACACAGATAGAACACTTGAGGACTGGGAAATCAGTTTTTCTTTTGATGCAAAGATTTATAATATCTGGAATGCAAAAGTTAAGAGTGTTGATGGAGAAATTATAACGATTCAGAATGCAGACTATAACGCCGAGATTAAGGCTGGTCAGTCAGTGAGCTTTGGGTATCAGGTGGAGTTTCCAGATGAGGTTGTGACATGTCCATCGGAAGAGAATTTAAAAAGTATAAATGGAGCAGTGGAAGAATACAACACTCCAACAATGAAGCCAATTGATAAAGAAACTGAGGTGCCACAATTAGTGGAAACTGATAATCCAGCTGTAAGTACTCAGCCAGAAATCATCACCCCACAGCCAACAGAAAAGCCAGAGATAGAAACTGAAGATGATGAAGATGAAGAGGAGTCAGAGGATTCCGAAGATATCGTTCCGATATATGATGATATAGAAAACATCGATTGGAACATGGATATGATTAACAAGACTACAGATGTAGTAAACGAGGAAATATCAAATCCCCAAGCAAGGATAAAAGTAGCGATACTTGATTCAGGGGTTGATTACTCTGACGAAGTTAACGTGGTAGAGAGAAGAGACTTCTTAAATGAATATGAAGAAGGCGAGGAGGATGAAACATCAGAAATCTTTAATGATCCAACAGGTCATGGAACAGCAATAGCAGAGATACTTGCATCTAATCCAAAGGATAAACCGATGTATTTTTCAAAGGATGAGATTGAAGAAGAAGCTGAGGATGTAAGCGATTTTATTGATGAAGATAAGCTTGAAAAGGATGATGCTGAAAAGCTGACTGATGAGCAAATCGAAGAAATGATTGCTGAGGACGAAGAGCCTTTGGCGGATGACGAGTATACATTGGCTGATCTTGCGGACAGTGGATATGAGTGGACAGAGGGAATTAATCCTGGAATGGAACTTTATTCTGCAAGAGTTCTTGATGAGAACAACGAGGCAACTGTAGATAGAATTATACAAGCTATAGACTGGGCAATTGAAAAAGATGTAAATATCATAAATATGAGTTTTGGTATTAAAGATAATTCCTCAAAACTACATACAGCCATAAAAAAGGCATATGATCATGGTATACTTATAATAGCGTCAGCAGCTAATGAAGGCACCAAGGAATATCCTGCAGCATACAAGGAAGTAATGGCTGTTGGCGCAGTTGATGCAGAATGTAAAGTGTCAGAAGATGCGCCGGATAACAATGGTGTTGAAGTTGTTGCGCCTGGTGACTTTATCATATCAAGAGGATCCTTTGGTCTAAGAGAGGTATTCTCTGGAACAAGCATGGCAGTACCTCATGTAGTAGGTTTAGCTTCGCTTATCTGGCAGAAGGATACAACAAAGACAGCAGACTTTGTTAGAGAGCTGATTAAGGCAACTGCTAAAGAGTGTGGAAATGAGAAACTTTATGGAGAAGGCCTTATTGATTGCAGCTTTGCACTAGAATCTTATGATGAGTTTTCTAAGAGTTATAGAAAGCATGAGGAGTTTGAAGGGGAAAATAGCGAAGAACCTGAGGTGGATGAGGATATAAGTAAGATTTCGGGAAGCTGGAATTGGAAGGTTCATGAAGGGTATGTTAATTCTTGTCTTAAATTAAAGAAACAAAGGATCAATGATACTAGCATACGTGTTTTAAAAATAGGGGCAACATGTTCAGATACAAAGAAGAACACCGGACTTTATGGCATGAAAGACCATCCATGGTTTCACGGCTTTTATGCATATATGCCTAAGAAAACTAATATCAACCAAGAATCAAACTATATGATTGCATACAAGTACATGTATAGATTGGCTGTTCAGCAAAGTAAGGGAGTCAGTCCGAAAAAATATTTGAGTGGATTTGATCTTCCAAAGATTGTAGGAACAACCACAGAAGGTGAAGGGAAAGTAATAGGTGGAATTTATGATGCTTTTGCAGAGGGAAAGGTTGGAAGCTACTCATGGAAAAAGATTCTGTCAAAAAAAGGCAATAAACTAAAAGTTACAAAAACAAACAAGAGCTTAATATTGTTTAGTATGGCAGCTCACACAGTAGCGGATATATTTGCTCACAGTGCATATGGACATAATAAAAAAGCAAAAAAGAAGCATGTTATATGGAATCCATTGAAACACAAAAAGGTTGGAGATAAAGTTTTGGCAGGAGATGCTGATAATACTGAAGTGTGTAAGAACAGACTAACAGACTCAAAGAAAGTAGTTAATGCGTTGCTTAATAGAATTGTTATAAAGGACAGAACGTTTAATCGTTTTAAAAGTGAATCAGGAGCATTTAGTGTGTTCTTAAAACCTAAATATCAAAGTATCAATGATGGAATAGTAAGTGATATATATGGCAATGTATATGTCAAGGCAGGCTTTTTCAAGGAGACCTATGTATTGGAAAAGTTTGATAAATATGCGAAGGAGACTGATATATTTTATAAAAAATATCCGAAGTCCAGGAGTATAATCCAAGGAATGACTTATTCTTATGCAAAGGACAAGCTAAAAGATTTTACATTTATAAATGTGAATCTTGCTGTAATAAAGCAAGTATCAGGGACTATGCCTAAAGCGGTAGTGACTGTGAGAGATTCCCATACGATGCAATCATTGGGGGAAAACAAACTATCGAGCCATGATATTTCTTTGTGTATATCAAAAGATAGTGATTTGTTATTGTTTATCACGGATAAAGAAGCACAGAAAAGAGGCATAATTCGTTATGTAAATGGCACTGTAATCACGGGTGGAATAGGAATTGTATCTGATGACAAAGAAAAATTGTATTCTGGAAATATCATAGATGAAGTTGAAGAGGATGAAGTGATTTGTGATTATGAGAGTACAAGCTTTGATTTGACGGATACAAAATATCGCATGGAGATAGAGTATAATAAATCTGCTAGGGATGTGAATTGTATGTTGGTGCGTTTTGATAAGGATAATAACATGGAATTATGCTACAATAATGTTCGACAATATACGAATGATCATCTGATAGTTAATGAAGACGGCCCAGATGGCATGAAATATTAAGTTGGTATGATGGAAATCTAGCAAAAAAGAGTGTAGAAACGGATTACATAGACCCCGAGAATAATTATGCATTCCTTGTCATGTCGGATATAAGCAAAGAAGAGTATATGAATAATAAGGATGATTATCAATATATCTGTTCGGAGTCAGGCGTAAAGGTTAAATTATATAGAAATGATGAAACTACCCCTGTTTTAGAAATGGAAGTTCCACGACAGATAGGATACTCATGGGAGCCATTTTATATAAGAGGAATAAATGGCGGAATATATGTTTATGACAAGATAAGTGAGAGAGTAAATTGTACGATTGGAGGCGGAGAATATTATGAAAAATAGAATAATCAAGACAACATTTGCGTTAATGCTATGCTTAAGCATGCTTGTATCTACGGATGTAACTGCAAAGGTGAAGAGTGGAACCTGGAAAAACATGAAGTGGAGCTATAATACAAAAACCAGACTTTTAAAAGTGTGGGGAAATGGCTATATGGATTATGTTGGTGATCTAGGAGCTGCTGCAGGATGGGTGCAGTATACCAAAACATATGATGCAAAAAAACTTGTAATAAGTGGAAATGTGAAAAGTGTAGGGTATTTGTGTTTTTTAGATTATCAAAAATTAGAAGAAGTTGTATTGCCGAAAAATATAAAAATAATATCTGACGAAGCGTTTATGAAGTGTAGTAATTTGAAAAGAATCAATTTGCCTTATGGACTAAATAGGATAAAAGATGGAGCATTTGCGCTGACTTCAATAAATAAATTAGAAATTCCTGGAACGGTAAAATGTCTTGAAGCAAAATCACTAGCAAGTATGGTTGATTTAAAGGAATTAAATGTAAATAATGGTGTAAAGGAGTTAGGAGACAGCTTCCTAGATTCAGACACCAAACTCAGAATACTTCGATTACCAAAATCACTAAGAG
Organism: Eubacterium xylanophilum ATCC 35991; assembly: GCF_000518685.1. Classification (GTDB taxonomy): domain Bacteria; phylum Bacillota; class Clostridia; order Lachnospirales; family Lachnospiraceae; genus Eubacterium_F; species Eubacterium_F xylanophilum. The sequence goes on from NZ_KI912471.1 coordinate 77,590, forward strand.
TACTGGATGAGTACTGTCTTATAGGCTGCGGTCTGAAAAAAGTAACCATACCATCCGGTGTCGCCAATATTCGAGAAGGAGCTTTTTCAGATATGAAAAAGCTTAAAACAATAAAAATTAAGTCAGTTAAAGTTAAGGAATGGGGAAAAAAACTCTTTTATACTTTTGGTAGAAAACCGCACAAAATCAAGGTGATTGTACCAAAGTCAAAGTACAAAGAGTACAAGAAGATAATTCTTAAGAATGCGGGGAACAAGAAGGTAAAAGTAGTAAAAGCAAAGAGATTTTAAGGTGACGCTTTAAACACCTAGAGGAAGAGAATACCATGTCAAAAAGAATAACAAAGATAATGGTACTTGTATTATGCTTTAGTTTTGTGATTATATCTACAGATGTAACTGCCAAAGTAAAGAGTGGAACCTGGAGAAACATGAAGTGGAGTTATAATACAAAAACCAGGCTTTTAAAAGTGTGGGGGAATGGCTACATGGATTATGTTGGTGATCTGGGAGCTGCAGCAGGATGGGTGCAGTATACCAAAACATATGATGCAAAAAAACTTGTAATAAGTGGAAATGTGAAAAGTGTAGGGTATTCCTGTTTTGAGAGTTTTACTAAGATTGAAGAGGTTATTTTACCCCAAGGAATAAAAAAGATATCACATTTTGCTTTTTTCAATTGTCAAAACTTAAAAAAAATAAGTTTTCCACATGGGCTGCAAAAGATTAAAGAAGCAGCATTATCAAGGACAAATATAAAGAAAATAATAATTCCAGGGACGGTCAAGAAGCTTGATGAAGCGTCGTTAGCGGATATTCCGTTT
>NZ_KI912471.1:78947-234286 GCF_000518685.1 Eubacterium xylanophilum ATCC 35991
GAGCTGCTGCAGGATGGGTGCAGTATACTAAAGCAATGGATGCTACAAAACTTGTGATAAGTGGAAATGTGAAGAGTGTAGGATATATGTGTTTTGAAGATTTTACTGAACTAGAAGAGGTTGTTTTGCCGAAAGGAATAGAGAAAATTTCGGCAGATTCATTTCTGAATTGTGGAAATTTAAAAAAAATATCTCTGCCGTCTGGCTTGAGGAAAATAGGAGATGGAGCATTTGGCTTCTCTATAATAGAAAAACTAGTGATACCTGGTACGGTAAAAAAAATAGGAGAAGGCTCGTTAGCTGCTATTTCGACTTTAAAAGAGTTAACTCTAAAAAACGGGGTAAGAGAGTTAGGAGACAGCTTCCTAGATTCAGATCCCAGACTCAGAAAACTTCGATTACCAAAATCACTAAGAGTACTGGATAAGTACTGTCTTATAGGCTGCGGTCTGAAAAAAGTAACCATACCATCCGGAGTCACCAATATCCGAGAAGGATCTTTTTCAGATATGAAAAAGCTTAAAACAATAAAAATTAAGTCAGTTAAAGTTAAGGAATGGGGGAAAAAACTCTTTTATACTTTTGGTAGAAAACCGCACAAAATCAAGGTGATTGTCCCAAAGTCAAAGTACAAAGAGTACAAGAAGATAATAATGAAGAATGCAGGGAACAAGAAGGTGAAAGTTGTAAAAGCCAAGAAGTTTTGAGGTTGGGCATATCATTATTGGGGTATATTTTTCCTTGACATAGCGATTGGGCGGTGTTATTATAGTTACATAGGTTTTTATTTTTTTTCACAAAACTTTGTGAAAAAATTAACAAACTTATTCGTTTAGTATAATCAATTGTAGTTATACGAAAGGATTTTGAGATTATGAAGGCGATTTTTCCAGGAAGTTTTGATCCGATTACACTCGGACATCTTGACTTAATTGAAAGAGGTTCGACTCTATATGATGAGTTGATAGTCGTTATACTTGAGAATAATTCCAAGAATCCTATGTTTTCTATTGAAGAGAGAATTACTATGATTGAAGAGGCCACTAGTCACCTTGATAATGTCAGAGTTGATACTTATTCGGGACTCACTGTAGATTATTGCAAAGACAATGGTATTCATTGCATGCTTCGCGGCTTGAGAAATGATATTGATTTCGAGTATGAAAAGCAGCTAGAGACGATTAATCACAGATTGAGCGAAAGTGTAGAGACAGTATTTTTGATGACTCGAGCGGAACATTTTCACATAAGCTCATCGGCAGTTAAAGAGTTGCTATTATATAAGCAAGATGTGGACGAATACGTTCCTCAGGCAGTTGTGAATCATATTAATCATTAGTTTTGTAAAATGCGAATTTTTTATTCGTAGAGATATAAAAATATGGCAGTATTTGCCAAAAATATTAAGGAGGATTTATTAATCATGTCAAAGAAAGTAGTATTAGCAGGCGCATGTCGTACTGCAATAGGTAAGATGGGTGGAGCTCTTAGCACAACACCTGCACCAGTCCTTGGATCAATCGTTATTGAAGAGGCACTTAAGAGAGCAGGGGTTCCAAAGGATGCTGTAGATCACGTCTATATGGGATGTGTTATCCAGGCAGGTCTCGGACAGAATGTTGCACGTCAGGCTTCTATCAATGCAGGACTTCCTATTGAAACAACAGCTGTTACAGTTAACGTAGTATGTGGATCAGGACTTAACTGTGTTAATATGGCTGCGCAGATGATTCAGGCAGGCGATGCTGATATCGTTGTTGCCGGAGGTATGGAGAACATGTCTATGGCACCATACGCTGACATGAACGGTCGTTTCGGTCATCGTATGAACAATGCAACACTTGTTGATACAATGGTTAATGATGCTCTTTGGGATGCATTCAATCAGTATCATATGATGATTACAGCAGAGAACGTTGCAGAGCAGTATGGTCTTACTCGTGAGGAGTTGGACGAGTTTGCTGCCAACAGCCAGCAGAAGTGCGAGAAGGCTATGGCTGAAGGTAAATTCAAAGACGAGATCGTTCCTGTTGAAGTTAAGCAGAAAAAGCAGACAATCGTATTTGATACAGATGAGGGACCACGTGCCGGTACAACAGCAGAGACACTTGCAAGTCTTAGATGCTGCAGTGGAAAGAAAGAAGGCGGAGTTGTTACTGCTGGTAACGCTTCTGGAATCAATGATGGAGCTGCTGCAATCGTTGTTATGAGCGAAGAGAAAGCTAAGGAGCTCGGTGTTAAGCCTATGGCTACATTCGTAGCAGGTGCTCTTGGTGGAGTAGATCCTAAGATCATGGGTGTTGGACCTGTTGCATCTACTAAGAAAGTATTCGAGAAGACTGGTCTCACAGTTGATGATATGGATCTCATCGAGGCAAATGAGGCATTTGCAGCTCAGTCTGTAGCAGTTGGTAAGGAACTTGGATTCGACCCAGAGAAGCTCAATGTTAACGGTGGTGCAATTGCACTTGGACATCCGGTTGGTGCTTCAGGATGTAGAATCCTTGTAACACTTCTTCATGAGATGCAGAAGAGAGATGCTAAGAAGGGTCTTGCAACTCTTTGTATCGGTGGAGGAATGGGCTGTTCTACAATCGTAGAAAGAGACTAATTTCTTAGCAGAATATTTTAATATTATAAAAAATAGGAGATAAACAATGGAATTTATTAAGTATGAAGTGGAAGATATGGTTGGAATGATTACAATCAATCGTCCAAAAGCATTGAATGCACTTAACAGCCAGGTTCTTGATGAGTTGAACGAGACTCTCGATTCAGTTGATCTTGAAAATGTTCGCTGCCTTATTCTCACAGGAGAAGGTGAAAAGTCTTTCGTAGCCGGCGCAGATATCGGTGAGATGAGCACACTTACAAAGGCTGAAGGCGAAGCATTTGGCAAGAAAGGTAATGATGTATTTAGAAAGCTCGAGACATTCCCTATTCCAGTTATCGCTGCTGTCAATGGATTTGCACTCGGTGGTGGATGTGAGATTTCTATGAGCTGTGATATCAGAATTTGTTCTGAAAATGCTGTATTCGGTCAGCCAGAGGTTGGCCTTGGAATTACACCTGGTTTTGGTGGAACACAGAGACTTGCAAGAGTTATTCCTGTAGGAATGGCTAAGCAGCTCATCTATACAGCTAGAAATATCAAAGCTGATGAGGCTTATAGAGTAGGTCTTGTAAATGCAGTTTACCCACTTGAGGAGCTTATTCCGGCAGCTAAGAAGATGGCTGCAGGTATTGCTATGCAGGCACCTATTGCCGTTCGCAACTGCAAGAAGGCTATCAATGAGGGATTGCAGGTTGATATGGATCAGGCAATTGTAATTGAAGAGAAGCTCTTTGGAGACTGCTTTGAGACAGAGGATCAGAGAGCAGGAATGGGCAACTTCCTTGAAAAAGACAAAGAAAAGAAGTTAAAAGTAGTTCCATTTAAGAATAAATAATATTTCGGAGGTAATTATAATGAAAGTAGGCGTTATTGGTGCAGGTACCATGGGATCTGGTATCGCTCAGGCATTTGCAATGACAGATGGTTATGAAGTTTGTCTTTGCGACATTAATGATGAATTTGCAGCAAATGGAAAGGCAAAAATCGAGAAGAATCTTTCTTTCCTCGTAAAGAAAGAGAAGATTGATCAGGCTAAGGCTGATTCTATCCTTGCTAAGGTTACAACAGGTACAAAAGAGATTTGTACAGAGTGTGATCTCGTAGTTGAGGCTGCTCTTGAGGTAATGGAGATTAAGCAGCAGACATTTAAGGAACTTCAGGATATCGTTGGTCCTAATTGTATCTTTGCTACTAATACATCATCTCTTTCTGTTACAGAGATTGGTAAGGGACTTGACAGACCAGTTATCGGTATGCACTTCTTCAATCCTGCAGATAGAATGAAGCTCATCGAGGTAATTCGCGGTGGTAATACTACAGACGAGATGAATGACAAGATTATCGAGATTTCTAAGGAAATCGGCAAGACTCCAGTTCAGATCAATGAGGCTGCTGGTTTTGCAGTTAACAGACTTCTTATCACAATGATTAACGAAGCTTGTTATGAAGTTATGGAAGGTGTAGCTTCTGTAGAAGATATCGATACATCAATGAAGCTTGGATGTAATCATCCAATGGGTCCGCTTGAGCTCGGTGACTTTATCGGACTTGATATCTGTCTTGCAATCATGGATGTACTCTATGATGAGTTCAGTGATTCTAAGTACCGTGCATGTCCACTTCTTCGCAAGATGGTTCGTGCTGGTAAGCTTGGTAGAAAGACAGGATGCGGATTCTACGATTATTCAAAATAATAAGTGTTTAATATAGCACATTAGATGACTACAACATCGCCTCGTCCAAGGGCGGGGCGATATATATAAACTAATACAGGAGGTTCATGTATAATGGATTTTACTTTAGATCAAAAACATGAGGTCGCTAGATCTTTGTTTAGAGAGTTTGCTGAGAATGAAGTTAAGCCATTAGCTCAGGAAACAGATGAAACAGAACAGTTCCCAAGAGAGACTGTTAAAAAGATGCAGAAATACGGATTCATGGGAATTGCAGTGCCAAAGGAATACGGCGGACAGGGATGCGATCCACTTACATATGTTATGTGTGTAGAGGAATTGTCAAAAGTTTGTGGTACTACAGGTGTTATCGTAAGTGCACATTCTTCACTTTGCGCAGATCCTATCATGATGTATGGTACTGAAGAACAGAAGCAGAAATACCTTGTACCACTTGCAAATGGTGAAAAGCTCGGAGCATTTGCTCTTACAGAGCCAGGTGCTGGTACAGATGCTCAGGGATGTCAGACAAAGGCTGTTTTGGATGGCGACGAGTGGGTACTCAACGGTTCAAAGTGCTTTATCACAAATGGTAAAGAAGCAGATATTTATATTGTTATTGCTATTACAAGCATTACTGAGGACAAGAGAGGACGCAAGAAGAAGAACTTCTCAACATTTATCGTTGAAAAGGGAACACCAGGATTTTCTTTTGGAACAAAAGAGAAGAAGATGGGTATCCGTGGTTCAGCAACATATGAGTTGATTTTTGAGGATTGCAGAATTCCAAAGGAAAACCTTCTCGGAGTTGAGGGCAAAGGTTTTGCAAATGCAATGCATACACTTGACGGTGGACGTATTGGTATTGCTGCTCAGGCACTTGGTATTGCTGAAGGAGCTCTCGAGACAACAATTGCATATGTAAAAGAGAGAAAGCAGTTTGGTCGCTCTATCGCAGCTCAGCAGAACACACAGTTCCAGCTTGCTGATATGGCAACAAAGGTAGAAGCTGCTAGACATCTTGTATATAAAGCTGCTATGGCTAAAGCAACACAGAAGAATTACAGTGTTGAGGCTGCTATGGCTAAGTTGTATGCTGCAGAAGTTGCAATGGAAGTTACAACTAAGGCAGTTCAGTTACACGGTGGATATGGTTACATTCGCGAGTACGACGTAGAGCGTATGATGCGTGATGCTAAGATTACAGAGATTTACGAAGGAACTTCAGAGGTTCAGCGTATGGTTATCTCTGGAAGCTTGTTAAGGTAAGGAGGTTGCAATCGTGAAAATAGTTGTTTGTATTAAACAGGTACCTGATACAAAAGGTGGAGTTAAGTTTAACCCAGATGGTACACTTGATCGTGCTGCAATGCTTACTATCATGAATCCAGATGACAAAGCTGGTCTTGAGGCAGCACTTCGTATTAAAGAGCAGAACGGCGCTGAGGTTACAGTTCTTACAATGGGACTTCCAAAGGCAGAAGACGTTCTTCGTGAAGCAATTGCTATGGGTGCAGACAAGGGAATCCTTGTAACAGATAGAGTTTTGGGAGGAGCTGATACATGGGCTACTTCTACAACAATCGCTGGCGCACTTAGAAATATTGATTATGATTTGATTATAACTGGTCGTCAGGCTATCGATGGAGATACAGCTCAGGTTGGTCCACAGATCTCAGAGCATCTTGATATTCCAGTTATTTCTTATGCAAAGGAAATCAAGATCGACGGAGATTATGTAATCGTTAGACGTGAGTATGACGATCGTTATCATGAGTTAAAGGCTAAGATGCCTTGTCTTGTTACCGCTCTTTCTGAGTTGAATGAGCCTAGATATATGACTCCAGGCGGAATCTTTGAGGCATTTGACAAAGAGCTCACACCTATCACAGTATGGGGCAGAGCAGACTTGAAAGATGTTGATGATTCTAACCTTGGACTTAAGGGTTCTCCAACAAAAATTGCGAAAGCTTCTGATAAGGTTCGCAAAGGAGCCGGAGAGAAGGTTGCTTTGGACGGAGCTGAAGGAGCATCTTACATTGTTGAAAAGTTAAAAGAGAAGCATGTAATCTAATTTAAAGGAAAAGTGGTGAATATAATGAATTTAGAAGAATACAAAGGTGTATATGTCTACGCACAACAGGTAGACAATGAGATTAGCGGTATCGCACTTGAGTTGCTTGGAAAAGCTAACGAACTCGCAAGTGATCTTGGCACTGAAGTAACTGCTGTTCTTGTTGGTTCAGGTGTATCTGGTCTTGTTGATACATTGGCTGAGTACGGAGCAGATAAAGTTATCGTAGTAGATGACCCTGAATTGAAAGAATACAGAACAGAGCCATATACACATGCACTTGCATCAGTTATTAATGAATATAAGCCAGAGATTATGCTTGTAGGAGCAACTGCTATTGGTCGTGACCTCGGCCCTAGAGTTTCTGCAAGAGTAGCTACAGGACTTACAGCTGACTGTACAGTTCTTGAAATCGGTGATTTCCCATTAAATGTAGCTCCTGGTAAAGAAGATACTCAGAAGCACAATCAGCTTCTTATGACTCGTCCTGCATTCGGTGGTAATACAATTGCTACTATCGCATGTCCAGACAACCGCCCACAGATGGCAACAGTTCGTCCTGGTGTTATGCAGAAAATCGAGCCTAAGAAGGGTGCTAAAGCAGAAGTTATCGAGTTCAATCCTGGATTTACTCCAAATGATAAGTATGTTGAGATCCTCAACATCGTTAAGGATATGTCCGAGACTGTTGATATTATGGATGCTAAGATTCTTGTATCAGGTGGTCGTGGAGTTGGATCAAAGGAGAATTTCAAGCTTCTTGAGGACCTTGCAGAGGTTATTGGCGGAACAGTAAGTTGTTCACGTGCTGTAGTTGAGAATGACTGGTTGACAGTTGATAGACAGGTTGGTCAGACAGGAAAAACTGTACGTCCTAATGTTTACTTCGCAATCGGTATTTCTGGTGCTATTCAGCATACTGCAGGAATGGAAGAGTCTGATATCATTATTGCTATCAATAAAGATCCAGATGCTCCAATCTTTGATGTTGCTGACTACGGTATCGTAGGAGATCTTAACAAGATCGTTCCACAGCTTACAGAGATGTTGAAAGCAGAAGTTAAATAATTATAATTTTGAGATAAAGAGGGAATCTCATTCTGACGAGATTCCCTCTACATTTATAGTCCCTCGCATTTGCTGAGGGATAAATTTATATATTTAAAAGAGGGGTATTCTTATGCAAAGAATAAATTTTAGGTTTCCAGGCGGTAAAGCCAAGGCATTTACAATTAGTTATGATGACAACACAACCGGAGATGCCAGATTGATAAAAAAAATGGAAGAGTATGGTATTAAAGGAACATTTAACATAATCGCTTCAGAGATACCAGAAGAAGAAGACCAAAATCCTAAAGATCCAACTTATGTTTTCTTGTCATATGATCATGCTAAGGAGCTCTATTCTAAGCCTATCATAGAGCCTGCAAATCATGGATACACTCATAAATGGATGCAAACTGTACCTGCAACTGTTGCAATGGAGGATATAGTTAAATGTCGTGTGACACTTGAAAAAATGTTCGGAGAGATTATAACTGGCTTTGCTTACCCATATGGAACATATAATGACAAGCTAAAGGAGATTATTGGCATGGCAGGCATAACTTATGCCAGAACAGTTTGCTCAACCAGAGAATTTGATCTGCCAACAGACTGGCTGGAATTAAACCCAACTTGCCATCATGATGATCCGGAGTTGAAAAAAATAGCAGAAAATTTTGTCAATTTAAAACCGGAAAATGAACCAAAAATGTTCTATGTTTGGGGGCATACTTTTGAGTTTGACAGGAACGATAACTGGGAATTAGTGGATGAATTCTTTGATATGATTGGTGGTCATGATGACATATGGTATGCCACTAATGGAGAGATTTGTTCATATTGCAATGTTTGCGAAAAATTGCAATATTCGGCGGATTCAAGCATTATTCACAACCCAACTGACAAAAAAATTTGGATGGAAATTGATAATATTTTAGTAACTTTAGAGCCCGGAGAAACCTATTTTGCTAGGGTATAACCTTTTATTTATGTTACTATAAAAAAATTTCTATTTGACTTTGTATTTATCTGTGATAAAATAGGTATTGTAGATAAGATGTTTGAGCAAAATTTAAAATGTTTTATCGATTGAATGTTGCAGACGAGTGATTATTTGATAATCCTTTTTCATACTTTTTTCTAGAGTGGTACTAGTTTTTTAGTGCCACTTACTTTTTTTAAAGAAAAGTAATAACATACTTTGGGTTATATGAAGTTAGTTTTTGAGAGGAGAATAGTATGCTTTACTTAGATGTTAATCAGTATTCCGATGAAGTTATGAATCCGTTGCGAAAGATTTTTAAGAATAAGGCAATGGATGAGATTAAGATAGGGGTCTTAGGAACGAGTATCAGTAACGGCGAAAATGTACCCAAGGGAGTAGATTATTTCAGCGTTTTAGATAGAGAATGGACAGAGCGTCTTGGCACTGAGAGTAAACCGCTGTTTATCAACTACAGCCGCTCCGGAACATTTTCTTCCAATGGTATATTTAGTGCTGCTGAAATTTGCAAGAATCCACCCGATATTATATTTGTTGATTATAGTGTCAATGACACGGGAGCTTATTATCTTCATGACACTTATGAGGGAATCGTTCATAGGTTCTTGGAAGCAGGTTGCATGGTATGTAATCTGATATTTACCAACAATCAGGGACATGCTACCAGAGGGTCTGTGTTGGCAATATCGAAGCATTATAATGTTCCCTGTATCGACTTGGGACAAGTTGTACTGGATAATATTGAGAATGGTGAGTTTGTCTGGGATGACTATGCTTTAGATTATGTTCATCCAAACCCAGAAGGACATAAGTTTCTGGCAGATAACTTATTAAAGTTTTTTGAGTTCTGCTTAATGGAGCCAGATGACAGCCTGACATACAAGATTCCTGAAAATCCTGCATTTACCGGAATGTTTAAAAATATGACAGTTGTTGAGAATATGGAATATAATAATGGTTATAGCTATACTGGCGAGTTTGATGCTATACTTGCTGAAATAACTCAGAGGACCGATCTCAATAAATGTTTATTGGATTTGTATATAGATGGGACATATCGCACGACTCTCAGTCTTTATAATGATTTTTCATGGGATAATAGAGTATCCGAATATATTGAGTGTGAGGAATTCGGAGTTCACAAAATCGAAGTAAAACCTTCAAAGGGGGCAATTATCAAGGATAAGGAACTTAAGATTCTCAACTTGAAATTTGGCCTTGGGATTTTTGAGGACGAAGAATAGGTAATATATTATATCAAACTAAATCCGCACCTTTCAATCTAAGTTTGCTGCCAAAGATTGTAAGGTGCGGAATTTTTATTTTTCCGATCAGAATATCTTGTCGTTGACAAGCCATGTTCCCATGCCGATGAGCATCTTTAATTGAGAGATATACTCTTTTGCAATTCTTGGAAGAAAATGCATTCGATTATATGCTACAACAATATTTTTTTGGCACATGCCAGCGGATCTTCTCGGTTCTTTGATTCGAAAATAGTATGGATGTTGTATAAAGTTTCCGAACTTTATCATGGTGTCCGGAATGAAGCCGGCACCGAGGTTAGAGTTGATCCAATGGAACTTAGTCTCTATATTTGATGAATAGAGAGCTACTTTGGGATTGATGGAACATTTGTCAAATACATTTCGTGAAACTTCAAAGAATTCACTCTGTTTGTCAAGCAATATAAATTCAAGTCTTTCGAGCTGACTTGGAGCGATAGCAGGAGCAGAGTATAGTTTCTCCGAGTCGTTTACAATGTCATCTTTGGTGAGGACATATTCCTGCTTGTCCTTACACCATGGATTGTTGGGATCTACAGCCAGGTAAAAATGTTCCGTAGATAGCCCTTCAGTTACGAATTGTTGGCTCTGAAAAATATCATTCTCGATACAGATATCAATCTCGCCGTCAACCAAATATTGTTTGAGTTTCTCGATGTTATCTGAAACGATATCAACCTTGATTCCCGGAAACTGTTTTTGAAAATGTGCGATACTCCGTGGAAGCATACAAGATGCCCTAAAGGGAGATGTTCCAATGGTTAGAGTACCAACTTTCAATTGATTGATTTCAGCTAGTTTGTTGTCCAGCTCTCGATATACGGACTCAATCTTCACTGCAGCTTCATAGTACGCCTCCCCAACCGGCGTAAGCTTAAGTGGATTGGAGTTTCTCTCTAGAAGAGGTGATCCTTCCTGTTTTTCGAGTGCCTTGATCATTTGGCTTATGGATGGCTGTGATACAAACATCCTTCGCGCTGCTCCTGAAAAGCTTCCTTCCTCAACAACCGCAATCAGATATTTCATTTGTTGTGTTGTCATAAATTTTTCCTTCCTTTCCTTCTACACATATATAATCTGTACACATTTTTATTTATAATCTTTTGATTATGAAAATCAAAGGTATAAATAAACATTTATAGTATACTACTAATTCGATTTTTTTACAATCATATTTTCGAAAAAAATATAAAAATTTGCAAATTAACACGATTTTATGGTATAATTGATTTAATACGAAAAAGGAAAGAGGGATTATGTTGAATAAGAAGAAGATTATAACAAGCATAGCATTTGTCGTACTTACATTTGGATGTTGCCTCTTGTGTATCTCCAAGCAAGCGGAGGCGAAGAAGCCTGCTGCATTACATGTAAAGGGGACAAATCTAGTAAATTCAAAAGGTAAAAAAGTTGTTTTAAAAGGTGTTAGCACACATGGTATAGCTTGGTTCCCAGACTATGTTAATAAGGCATGTTTTAAGAGCTTCAAGAAAATGGGCGCTAATACCATTAGACTTGCATTATATAGCGATGTAAATGCAGGATATAATAGAAATCTATATTCTAAAGTTGATGCAGGTGTTAAGGCTGCCACAGATCTTGGGATGTATGTTATCATTGATTGGCATATCCTAAATGACAGCAATCCTAAGACAAATGAGAGCGAGGCCAGACATTTTTTCAAGTATTTTACTAAGAAGTATGGCAATTATTCTAATGTTCTATATGAAATCTGCAATGAACCCAATGGAGGAGCTACCTGGGAAAATGATATTAAGCCATATGCTAAAAGGATGATAAAGCTCATTCGAAAGAATGCCAAGAAGGCACCGATTATTGTCGGCACACCTACTTGGTCTCAGGATGTAGATATAGTAGCAAACAGTCCAATCAAGACAGACAAAAATTTGCTATATACTATTCATTTTTATGCTGCAACACATCAAGACGATCTTAGAAACAAAGTTAAAACTGCTTTGTCCAAAGGTCTACCTGTGTTTTGCTCTGAGTTCTCTATATGCGAAGCATCTGGAAATGGTCGCCTTGATAAAAAGTCTGCAAAAGCATGGAAAAAGCTTTTCAATAAGTATAAGATTGGGAGAGTTGCATGGAGTGTTTGTAATAAGGACGAAGCATCTGCACTTCTCAAGAGCTCAACCAAAACAACAAAAAAGATTAAGAAAAAGCATTTGTCTAAAGCTGGCAAGTGGATTATGAAGAATATGATTTAGGTATTATATCATCTTTTAAATAATAGTAAAAAAAACTCAGGTGTAGTCTGACTAAACCTGAGTTTTGAATTGGAGTGGAAACGCATATTGCTGGTCTTACTCACGTCGTTCGTAAGACAATAAACGCATATTGCTGGTCTTACTCACGTCGTTCGTAAGACAATTATATATCGTAAGATTTCTCGTAGTACTCATCCACAAGCTGTTCTATGAGCTGTGGATTTAAATCAGGGAATTTACTGACTGCTTCATTTGTGAGAATCTCAGTTACATTGATATAATTCTCTTCTTCTGAAAGTGAACTATCTCCAAGAGAGGAGAGATATTCGCTTGTAAAGGTTTCTTCCATATACGCACGAACATTTTTTTCTGCTTCTTCTTCGTTTTCTAGATTTCCCTTAATTGAATTGGCTTTTCTAAGAGAAGAGATACCAATTCCCAGGAAAACGATAAACATGAGAGCGATAACAAGGGTGGAGAACATATTGAAAACATGTATAATTCCAGCCATATTAAGTGCTGCAAATGCAAGCCCAACTACTGAGAATGTTATAAATGAATACCCGGTAAACTTGTGATCATTGTACTTGTCTTTGTAATTGACATAAACTGTACTTTGCTCTGATCTAAGCTCTTGGAGGAGTTCTGATCCTTCTTCGCCATCTATGCTTTCAAGCTCAGCTTGAATTGCAGGGACTATTTTTTCCAGATCAACGCGCTCATCAGAATCAGATTCTGGATTTCCCAAGAGATTATTGAGAACAATAGTTGCCTTAGGCAATTCGGCATGACTTACATATAAATCATATTTTCCCTCTTCAGATTCTTCATCTCTCTCAACCAATACACAACTATTTACCCCGGCATAATTAAAGTACTTTACAAAAATCATACCTAACTCTTCATTGGGGAGTGTTCCAAGTAAAAATGGTGCTTCTGGATCGACTTCCTCTGGGAGAGTGTCAACCAACTCAATACCGCAGTCTGCACATATTGTAATACCGTCTACATATTCGTTTTTGCATTTTGGACAAAACATAAATGCCTTCCTCGCTTTCTGATATAATAATACTAGTTAATAGTATCATAGTGAGCAAAAAAAATCAATTTAATCTTGTTAAGTTTCACTTATGATGATATACTTTTTACAATAAGTTTTTTGAAAGAAGATTAAGAATCAAAGATAGGATGGTTTATATATGAGTTATACAGGTAAAAAGAAATTGGCCTTAAGTGATGAGATACTTATGCAAATTGAGAAACCGGCTCGATATATCGGCAATGAGATTAATTCCGTCAGCAAGGATTTGGACAAGATTGATATACGATTCTGCATGTGTTTTCCCGATGTTTACGAGATAGGTATGTCCCATCTCGGAATCCAGATTCTCTATGATATGTTTAATTCTTATGAAGATATTTATTGTGAGAGGACCTATTCTCCATGGCCTGATTTGGATAAAATCATGAGAGAGAAGGAGATTCCACTGTTTTCGTTGGAAACTCAAACTCCGATTAGTGAGTTCGACTTTCTTGGAATCACGCTACAATACGAGATGTGTTATACCAATATTCTACAAATTCTCGATTTGTCGGGGATTCCATTTCATGCTGAGGACAGGAGAAGGGATGATCCATTTGTCATCGGCGGGGGACCTTGTTCCTATAATCCTGAGCCAATTGCTGATTTCTTTGACATATTTTACATCGGAGAGGGCGAGGTTACATATCGCGAATTGATGGATAAGTACAAGGAGTGGAAGAAATCTGGTAAATCCAGACGTGAATTCTTGCTTGAAGCTGCCAAAGTGCCTGGAATATACGTTCCCAGCTTATATGAAATTGAGTATAACCTCGATAAAACCATTAAGTCAATTAATCCTATCAATGAAAATGTTCCGCCAACAGTTGAAAAACAAGTCGTAGTTAATCTCAGCGAAACATTTTACCCTAAAAAACCTTTGGTGCCTTATATCAAGGCGACTCAGGATAGAGTAGTGCTTGAGATACAGCGCGGATGTATTAGAGGATGTAGGTTTTGTCAGGCTGGTATGATTTATAGACCAATCCGTCCTAGAGACCTTGAATATCTGAAGAAAACAGCTGAGGAGATGCTTGATTCAACCGGATATGAGGAAATAACCCTCAGTTCTCTCAGCTCAAGTGATTACAATGAATTAAAGGAATTGGTATATTTTCTAATAGAAGAATGTAAGAGAAGAAAGATTAATATATCGTTGCCTTCTCTTCGTATAGATGCATTTTCTCTGGATGTCATGAGTCAGATACAAGATGTCAAGAAGAGCTCGCTTACATTTGCGCCCGAAGCTGGAACCCAGAGAATGCGTAATATTATCAACAAAGGTTTGACGGAAGATAACATATTAGATGGTGCTTGGGAGGCATTTACCGGCGGTTGGAACAAGGTAAAATTATATTTCATGCTGGGATTGCCACATGAGAAATATGATGATATAGAGGGGATAGCTGTACTTGCAGATAAGATAGCAGCCAGATACTTTGAGCTGCCTAAAGAGAAGAGAAATGGTCGGCCAGAGATTACAGTGAGCACGTCTTTTTTCGTGCCAAAGCCATTTACACCATTTCAATGGGCGCCTATGGATACCGCAGATAACTTTGAAAAGAAGAGAAAATTTCTTCTCTCAAAAGTAAAAGATCAGTTAAATCAGAGATCAATTAAGTATCAATGTCATGATGCTGTTACCTCTGAGCTAGAGGGACTTTTTGCCAGAGGCGACAGAAGACTTGGACCTGTTGTCGAAGAGGCATATAGAAGAGGATGCATCTTTGATGCATGGACAGATTTCTTCAAACCTGACATATGGGAAGATGTATTAAATGATATGGAAGTTGACAGATTTTTCTATAATTACAGAGAGAGGGATTTGGATGAGATACTTCCTTGGGATGTGATAGACATAGGAGTGACTAAGAAGTTCCTTCAGAGAGAGTATCAGAGATCTCTTGATGAGGAAGTCACACCAAATTGTCGCATGAAATGCAGTGGATGTGGAGTCATGAAGTTTAAGACGGGAGTGTGCTATGAAAACAAGATTTAAGTTTACTAAAACTGGTACGATGAAATTTATAGGTCATCTGGATTGCATGAGATTTTTTCAAAAGGCAATCAGGCGGGCCAATCTTGACGTGTCCTACTCTCAGGGATTTAATCCACATCAAATTATGAGTTTTGCAGCACCCCTAAGTGTGGGAGCAACGACAGATGGCGATGTAATTGACATACAATTTGAGAGTCTTCCTGAGATGGAAAAGTCGGATTTTATAAAATATATCAACGGTTTTATGACCGAAGAAATATTTATAAATGATTTTGTCATACTGCCTGATGATGCCAAGACATCCATGTCTCTTCTCGAGCGATGTGATTATATGATTAGTTTTAAGGATGGGAAGACCTTTTCTACCAATGTTATTGGCGATGCGAATGGAGTAAAATTATCGGAATATTTTACTGAATTTATGGGCAGAGAAGAAATCATATATAATAAAAAAACTAAGAGAAGCTTCAAGGAAATTGATATTAAGCCATATATACTTCATTATGCATTTGACCTTGAGAGTTTTGAGAATCAAGTGGGATTAAAGTATGGTGATCTAAACAACGAATATGACAGCGAAGAAATGCTTTATCTTCAGCTGACATCGGGAAGTGTGATGAATCTTAAGCCGGATCAGGTGCTGGACGCACTGTGTCAATTTGGGGATTTTGAGTTAAAGCCATATTCCTATCAAGTTCATCGCATGAATATGTACTTTAGGGATTAAGGAGTAGCGTATGAATAAGATGGTTATTACCCAGATAAGGGATTGTTATATCGCTGAAATCATTCGAGATGGCCAAGTGTCTGATATAATTGCTGAGCCGTCCGGAGAAGATGAACTGAGAGTAGGTGATATTCATATAGGCAAGGTGACAAATCTTGTCAAAAATATTGGAGCAGCTTTTGTGGAAGTGCGAAAAGGGATTATATGCTATATGTCCTGTGACTGCAAAAAAGTAAGACAAGGGGATGAAGTGGCAGTTCAAGTTGTCAAAGAGGCAATGAAGACCAAACAGGCCGTGGTCAGTATGGACTTGGAATTGTCATCAGAGTACTGTGTTATTACATATCCTGAAGAGAGTTTTACTATATCGAGAAAGATTAAGAGCAAAACAAGACGCGAAGAGTTGTTTGATATTATGGAAAGCTTTAGAGGCAGAGGATTTGGAGTGATTTTGAGAACATCATGTTTGGATGCGAGTGATGACAAGATTAGGAGAGAAATCGAGAGGAACATGGCAAGACTTGAACTAATTCTTAGGAATAGCAAGTCAAGGACCATTTACTCTTGTATACACAAGGCCAAGTTGTCTGTGGAAGCCAGAGCAGAAAATCTTATAACCTCTGGTGGAGTTGACCGCGTGACAACTGATTTGTTAAATGTGTATGAAAAACTAAAGGAGGTGGATGACGGGCGAAATATAGTACAATTATATGAAGATAAGTCGTACAGCCTAGATAACATGTATTCAATCCAGAATAATATAGAAAAGTTGCTCTCAAAACATGTTTGGCTGAGGAGTGGGGCATCGCTTGTAATCGAGCAAACTGAAGCTTTTAATGTGATTGATGTCAATACAGAGAAAGCTATCAGGAACAATCGCAACAAGGAATCGACTTTTTTGAAGATAAATACTGAGGCCGCGGTGGAAATCGCAAGGCAAGTTCGCCTCAGAAATTTATCCGGAATCATTCTTATAGATTTTATCAATATGAGAAATTCCGAGAACATGCAGGCCCTTATGGCAAGATTACAAGAGGAATTTGATGAAGATCCTGTGGAAACAGTAGTTGTGGACGCCACAAAACTTGGAATTGTAGAGGTGACTCGAAAAAAGATAAGGCGACCTCTTCATGAAATCATGGGAAAATTGCACTAATGCCCTCTAGGAAACGAGAAATTTTTGTGATGAATAACGAAAACAAATATTTTCGAAAAAAAAGTCTTGCTATAAACTCAATCTATGTTATAATAAATAACGGATTTATATAACAATATATAAAATAATAAGAATTTCGGAAGGAGCAAATGAAAAATGGCAAACACTAAAGATTGTCCAGAAAAGTTACCTATTACTGCTGAGTATCTTGAGAAGATGAACGCTTACTGGCGTGCAGCAAACTACTTAGCAGCAGCACAGCTCTATATGCTTGATAATCCACTTTTGCGTGAGCCACTCAAGCGTGAGCATGTCAAGAAAAAGATTGTTGGACACTGGGGTACAGTTCCTGGTCAGAACTTTGTATATACTCACCTTAACAGAGTAATTAAAAAGTATGACCTTGACATGGTTTTGATTTCAGGTCCAGGACACGGTGGAAACTTCTTTGTAGCAAACTCATACTTGGAAGGTCACTACAGCGAGATTTATCCAAACGTAAGTGAGGATATTGAAGGTATGAAGAGACTTTGCAAGCAGTTCTCATTCCCAGGGGGAATTTCTTCACACGTTGCACCTGAAACACCAGGTTCAATCAACGAGGGTGGAGAGCTTGGATACTCAATTGCCCATGCATTTGGTTCCGTTTTTGATAACCCAGATCTTATCACTGCAACAATCGTTGGAGATGGTGAGGCTGAGACTGGTCCACTTGCTACAGCATGGCACTGTAACAAATTCCTTAATCCTGTAACTGATGGTGCGGTTCTTCCAATCCTTCACTTGAATGGTTACAAGATTAGTAACCCTACTATCTTTGCTCGTATTTCTCATGACGAGATCGAGAGTTTCTTCCGCGGATGTGGATGGGAGCCAATCTTCGTTGAGGATGAGATGAGCGACAAGGATTACATCATGAAGATGCACAGCAAGATGGCTGCTGCTCTTGATGAGGCTATTGAAAAGATTAAAGCTATCCAGAAGGATGCACGTGAGAATGGTAAGACAGAGCGTCCAATGTGGCCTATGATCGTTCTTCGTACACCTAAGGGATGGACAGGTCCTAAGTATGATGATGACGGAAATATGATCGAGAACTCATTCCGTGCTCACCAGGTACCTATCACAATGGAGAAGCCTGAGCACCTTAAGCAGCTTCAGGAGTGGCTCTTGAGCTACAAGCCAGAGGAGCTCTTCGATGAGGATGCTAAGCTTATTCCAGAGCTTAAGGCACTTGCTCCAGAAGGAGATGCTAGAATTAGTGCAAACCCACATGCAAATGGTGGACTTCTCCTCAGAGACCTTAGACTCCCTGATTTCCGTGAGTATGGTGTGGATGTACCTAAGCCAGGTGCTGTTGAAAAGCAGGATATGATCGAGCTTGGTGCATTCGTTCGTGATATCTTCAAACTCAATGAAGAGACTAAGAACTTCCGTATCTTCGGACCGGACGAGACAATGTCTAATAGACTTTATCATGCATTCGAGGCTACAAACCGTGACTGGAATGCAGAGATTATCGATACAGATGATAAGCTTGCTAACGATGGTCGTATCATGGACTCTATGCTTAGTGAGCATATGTGTGAGGGATGGTTGGAAGGATATCTTCTTACTGGACGTCATGGATTCTTCGCTTCATATGAGGCGTTCATCCGTGTAGTAGACTCAATGGCTGCTCAGCATGCTAAGTGGCTCAAGGTTACTTCAGAGCTTCCATGGAGACAGAAGATTGCATCACTTAACCTTCTTCTTACATCAAACGTATGGCAACAGGATCACAACGGATTTACACATCAGGATCCAGGATTCCTTGACCATATCGCTAACAAGAAGGCAGACGTTGTACGTATGTATCTTCCACCAGATGCTAACTGTTTGCTTTCATGCTTCGATCATTGTATCAGAAGTAAGAACTATGTTAACGTTATCGTTGCTTCAAAGCACCCATCACATCAGTGGTTGACTATGGAGCAGGCTGTTAAGCACTGTACACAGGGTATCGGTATCTGGCAGTGGGCAAGTAACGACCAGGGTGAAGAGCCAGACGTTGTACTTGCATGTTGTGGTGATACTCCTACTAAGGAGGCACTTGCTGCTGTTACTATCCTTCGTGATAATATTCCAGAGCTTAAGATCCGTTTCGTAAACGTTGTTGACCTTATGAAACTTGAGTCAAACTCTAAGCATCCACACGGATTGACAGATGCTGAGTATGATGCTATCTTTACAAAGGATAAGCCAATCATCTTCGCATTCCACGGATATCCAACAATGATTCATGAGTTGACATACTATAGAACTAATAGAAACCTTCATGTATTCGGTTACCAGGAAGAGGGAACAATCACAACTCCATTCGACATGAGAGTTCAGAACAAGATTGACCGTTTCAATCTTACTAAGTCAGTTGTTCAGAATCTTCCACAGCTTGGAAACAAGGCTTCATTCCTCATCCAGAAGATGAATGATACACTTGTGGCTCACAAGCAGTACATCCACGAAGAGGGTATCGATTTGCCTGAGGTTCGTAATTGGGAATGGCATTTGCCAGAAGATAATGAGTAATATCTAGGATATTATTGTCATAGTAGCTTAGAAAAATATGCAAGAAGTCTCTATTGCTTTAATGCGATAGGGACTTTTTGCAGTTAAGCAGATTACCATCAATTTGACATAAATCCATATTATGATATAATGGTAAGAGTTGAAAAGTGTTGCTTTAGGCGACCATATATTCTAGGAGGTATTTTTCTAATGAAAAACAAGTTTTACAAGTTTACTGCCATTGCATTGGCGGCTACAATTGCTTTGACATCAGCTGCAAGTGGTGATGTAGCAGTAGCAAAGAAGAAAAAGAAGAAAGCACCAAAGCTCAACAAGAAATCTGTTTCTCTATTGATTGGTGGTAAGACTACACTAAAGGTAAAGAATGTAACTAAAAAGCAGAAGAAGAAAATTAAGTGGACAAGCAAGAAAAAATCAGTAGCTACAGTTAAGAAGGGTGTAGTTAAGGCTAAGAAGCAGGGGTCTGCTAAGATAATTGCAAAAGTTGGAAAGAAGAAACTCACATGTAAGGTAACTGTTCTTGGACCTGTTACAAGCATGAAGGAGAAGTTTGCACCATTGTTCACCAACTTTGGTACATGTATCAACTACAACAGTTGGAGCGCAGGAAAGCAATTACAAACTAAGTCAACAATGGCTTTTGTCAACAAGCACTTTAACAGTGTTACAATGGAAAATGAGATGAAGCCTGATGCAATTCTCGGTTCATCAATCACATCTATTTCAGTTGCAGAAGCTAAGAAACTTGGATATGTTGTTCCTAGCGGATACAAGGAAACCAAAGTTCCAAAGCTCAACTTTGATACAGTTGATAAAGTTCTTGAGATATGTAAGAATAATAACTTGAGACTTCGTGCACATACTTTGGTATGGCATTCACAGACTCCTTCATGGTTCTTGTCAGCAAATTATGAAAACAAGAAAGCTGCAAGCAAGTCAGTTATGAATGCTCGTATGGAGCTCTATATCAAGTCATACATGAAGCATGTAATGGACAAAGAAATTGCATTGAATGGATCTGCAGGTTCAATCGTATATGCATGGGACGTTGTAAATGAGTATCTTCACAGCGTAAACTTTGGGAACAACTTTACATGGGGTAGTGTATATGGTACTGAGATTACAACCAAATGTGAGTATGTTAAGAGAGCATTCCAGTTCGCCTACGAGGAACTTCAGGCATACAAAGCTACAGATAAGGTAACTCTTTTCTACAATGACTTTAATGAGTATGATGTGGCTGATAAAATCGTCGATCTCATCAACTATGTAAATAAGGGCGAGAAGAATAAGATTTGTGGTGGAATTGGTATGCAGAGTCATGTGGATGTAACTTATCCTGGTGTTTCTAAGTATGCTGAAGCGCTTAAAAAGTTTATTGCCACAGGACTTGAAGTTCAAATCACTGAGCTTGATATCACAACTACATTCAATGACAATACACGCACTGATAAAGATCAGACAAAGTATGCATTAGAGCTTATGAAAGCAATTGCAAATGTTCAGAAGACTCGCGATGTGACAAAGACAAAGGGAATTACAGGAATCACTATGTGGGGACTTTATGACAAGATTTCATGGAGAGCAAGTGACAAACCACTTTTCTTCAAGTCATTGAAGATGCCTAAGAATTCATATTATTCACTTATGAAGGCATTTTAATGGTATAATATAGTAAAAAATGTTTCAAAATCTAACAAACAAAAGCACCGCATAAAGCCGTGCTTTTGTTGTTTTGGGACTTTTTAAAGGAGATACATATGAAACTGAGAAATATTATACAATTCGCTTATGAAGAAATGGTAAAAAACCTTAAGATGTGGTTTCTTTTTTTTGTAGCGGGAATTATAGTATTCATAATAACTGCAATATCATTATTCCTGTTATCATATTCTGATACAAATAATAAAGAATTTAAAGATGTATTGAGATACGACATAGAGCGATATGGTATTATTTCTGCAATGATAGGATCGGAGGAAGAAATCGATTTTGATAAATACGATATTGCAATGAAGAAAATTAAAAAGAAGTTTTCAAATAAGCTTGAATTTTATGACTTAATAGATGAATCATCATATATTAATGGAGGTATGTTTCCCACCAGCGACTTAGCAAAGTATAGCAAGTCCAATCAAGCTTTAAGTGAGTCATACAGTAGGGGATTTCATGCTATCCCGGCAAATTTTTTGGATCAATATAATATAAAATGCAAACTGACAGATGTAAAGAATGATAAGCTTGATGGAGAGATTTACTTGGGTTATGATTGGGGAGAAGCTCTTCTTGGGAAAACCATCAAATTGGGAAATCAAAAGTATTTGGTTCGCGGTATAACTGAAAAGGGCACCAAAATCATAAGCTGTAATGTGTGGAATGGTGATAGTGGTCAATTGGGAAGTACTGTGAAAATTGATAATTGGATTATGATTGTTCCTAAAGATGATTACGAGGGTGATTTGTGTTATAGGATAAAGGATGGTTTTGATCCGAAAACAACAAAGGATGAATTGGCAAATGCTATAAAGAATGAAGACATATCATCGGGGGTAATGAGCCTAGATGATGCTCTAAGGGAGATAGATAATGATTATAATAAAATCATAGATTCTCTCTTAGTATTTGCCATAACACTGCTGGCATCAGTTATTATTATCTATTTTGTACAACAATACATGTATATAATTGATAATAAACAAACATATGGGATTTATTATGTATCTGGTGCCACTTTAAGAGACTTTATTTATATCCAATTAACCAAAACTCTGATGCAGTTTACTTGTTCAATGGTTGTTGCAATTACACTTTTATGCACTATAGTATATAGTTTTGATATGGAATTACAATTGCATGGGAATAAAATTCCGGATATGACTTTTTGGATATTACATACAAGAGTTATACCTCTGTCAGTCTTGATAGATATTATAATATCTATCATTGCATCAGTTGTGCCAATATGCATATTATCTAAGAAAATGCCATATGAGATGATGAAGGAGGCTTGAAATATAAGATGAAATTAACAAGTGTTTTTCATGACAATTTAATATACTTGATTGTGCTTTTAAGCGGTCTCGTATTATCTTTCTTCGCAATTGGAATGCTTTTAAATAGTGTTTTGAGCAGCGATGAAAAGGTTTCTAAGA
The DNA here is from genome assembly GCF_000518685.1 of Eubacterium xylanophilum ATCC 35991. Classification (GTDB taxonomy): domain Bacteria; phylum Bacillota; class Clostridia; order Lachnospirales; family Lachnospiraceae; genus Eubacterium_F; species Eubacterium_F xylanophilum. The sequence goes on from NZ_KI912471.1 coordinate 101,556, forward strand.
GATACGATAATGAGATATATTTTAAAACTGTCTACTACGATACAGAAACAAGTGATGAAATTACTGAAAAAATGATTAAAAAAAGATATAAAGAACTTTTAAAGGTTACTCCTTCAAAAAGGGAAATGTCTGCCATGTTTGAAAAGCTTGCAAATTATAAAAATGCCAATATAAGCACTCAGGTCAACATGATGACAGGAAGCGGTAAGAAAAAAAGGAAAGTTAAAGTATACTTATCTAGCAATAATCCGCTTATTGAAGAGATATCTGAAACATATGTTGATATGACTAAAAATCAGACGGCTTATGCTTTGATTGGCAAGGAGAATTTGACATATGTGCTTGATGGTAAAATCAATTTGGATGGCACAGATGTAGTGGTTGCGGGTGTATTGAGGAATACTACTCTAAAAAATGATAACAGGGTTGTATTGGTAAATCCGTTTTCAAATGAGTATTTAAAAAGAGAATTAGTAAATCTTTTTTGTAATATAGAAGATCAAAAAACTTTGGTTGTAGGTTCAGATAAGGAAATAGGAGAGGATGCCGTCAATTCTGTAAAGACGATTATTGATAGTACCAAGAGAGAGTTTGAACTTTCGGATTCAGCGCCGGACTATGATGGACTTAGCGAATCCGACAGAGTGATTGATTTTCTGAAAGATAAAATCATGTTAATAATTGCCGTGTTTACATTTATCAATCTTTTGGCAGTCAACTCTATGTGGATTAAGAGAAGGAAATCTGAGATGGCTATCAAGAAGACATACGGTTATTCTGATATGCAGGTGCTAGCAGAATATTTTAAAGAATATTTCATAGCTATGCTTATGGGAATTGGTATATGCTCTTTGATATTTGGATTTTATGTTGGCATTAACTGGGAGAAAATCAGAATGGAATATGTAAGAGATACAAGTTTATGGGTGATTTTTGCAGTTTTTGTCATGCTGTTTTTTAACTATCTGGTGAGCTATAAGTATGTTAGCAGTGAAAAACTTGCCAGTGGAATTAAGGAGAGATAAAATTTGGGTAAGATTATTGAAATTAAAAATCTAAAAAAATATTATGGAAAAAATGACTATCAATGTAAAGCATTAGACGGAGTGGATTTTGAAGTCTTTGAGGAAGAAATAATCTCTATAATGGGAAGTTCCGGCTCAGGTAAGAGTACACTTCTGAATATAATTGGCGCCATGGATACTTTGACAGATGGCGAGTACAGTTTTTGGGGGGATAAGGAGTATCATATTGAAAAATTAAAATCAAAGCAATTGCACGAATTTAGAAGAGATAATATATCATTTATCTTTCAACAATTTGCGCTTATGAAACGATATACAGTTTATGAGAATGTGGTCATGCCGCTAAACATATTGGGATTATCAGGAAGGAAGAAGCGTGAAATTGTTTTCGATGCATTAAAAAGTGTAGGGATTGAAGATCTTGCCAAAAAGAAAGTGACAAAGCTCTCTGGAGGCCAGCAACAGAGATGTGCGATTGCAAGGGCGTTGGTAAAAAACTCTAAGTTGATACTTGCAGACGAGCCCACAGGAGCTCTGGATAAGAAGAATGGCAAAGAGGTCATGGAAATTCTCAGTAACTTAAGAAAGAAAGGTAAAACTATTATCCTGGTAACTCATGACAACGAAATTGCGAGATATGGAGATAGGATTGTTCGTATAGAAGACGGAAAGATAGTTAATGGGTAAAATAATTTCTATATAAAGATTTACTTTGTTAAAATATTAAATTTTTTTCCCAAACCCCTTGACATTAGTACTAATCATATGTTATGGTATATGGGTATGCCGCACAACGAGGTTTAGTTCTCTATGCATTTTTGTTTGGAGGCACCGTAGTTGGCGAGTAAATTTATTAGGAGGTGCTATATGTACGCAATTATAGCAACCGGTGGTAAACAATATAAAGTAGAGGAAGGCGACGTTATCAGAGTTGAGAAACTTGGCGTTGAAGCTGGAAAGACTGTTACTTTCGATCAGGTTCTTGTTGTAAGTGACAAAGAGACAAAGGTTGGTACTCCAACTGTTTCCGGTGCTTCAGTTACAGCATCTGTTGTAGCAGAAGGCAAGGAAAAGAAGGTTATTGTTTACAGATATAAGAGAAAGACCGGATACCATAAGAAGAATGGTCATAGACAGCCATTCACTCAGGTAAAGATTGAAAAGATCAACGCTTAATATTTATGATTAAGGTGATGATCAAGAGGTCTGATAGCGGAAGACCGTATGGTTTTCGTATATCTGGACATGCCGGATATTCAGAATCCGGAACCGATATTGTCTGTGCAGGAGTTTCTGCTCTATCAATTAATACCATTAATTCGATAGAAAATTTAACAGAGACACGATTTACCGTAGATCAGTCTGATAAGGACAATGGTATATTGGAATTAACCTGCAAAGAACCAGTAGATGACAAAGCTATACTTTTGCTAGAGTCTCTAGATCTTGGAATCAGGGAGATCGAGAAAACGTATAGTGAGTATGTTACTTATTTACAGTAAACTATGGTTAGGAGGGAAAAGTCATGATGCAAATGAACCTTCAATTGTTCGCTCATAAGAAAGGAATGGGTTCTACAAAGAACGGTAGAGATTCCGAGTCAAAGCGCCTTGGTGCTAAGAAAGCAGACGGACAGTTCGTTTTAGCTGGTAATATTCTCTACAGACAGCGTGGTACTAAGATTCATCCTGGTAACAACGTTGGAAAAGGTGGAGATGATACATTATTTGCTTTAACTGATGGTATTCTTCGTTTCGAGAGAAAGGGAAAAGACAAGAAGCAGGCAAGTGTATATCCAGTTGCAGAATAATATTTGTTAACGTTTGGCTGTCATAGTAATATGGCAGCCATTTTTTTGAAACGCATATTAGTAAGAGGTATGTTATGTTTGCAGATCAAGCTAAGATATATATTCGTTCCGGTAAAGGCGGAGATGGTCATGTGAGTTTTAGACGAGAACTCTATGTGCCCGCTGGAGGTCCGGACGGTGGTGATGGTGGTCGCGGAGGAGATTTGATATTTGAAGTCGATCCGGGACTCAATACATTGAATGAATTTAGACATATTAGAAAATATTGCGCAGGTGATGGCGAGCCCGGCGGAAGAAAGAGATGCCATGGAAAAGATGGAGAAGATCTCGTGGTAAAAGTTCCCGCTGGAACAATTATCAAAGAAGCCAATACGGGCAAGGTAATCACAGATATGTCTTATGAAAATAAGAGAGAAGTTCTATTAAAAGGTGGTCGCGGCGGAAAGGGCAACCAACATTATGCCACACCGACTATGCAGGCTCCTAAGTATGCACAGCCTGGAAAACCTGGAATAGAACTTGATGTAATTCTTGAGCTCAAGACTATTGCTGATGTGGGACTCGTAGGATTTCCTAACGTGGGAAAATCAACATTTTTGTCCAGAGTAACTAATGCAAAACCTAAGATAGCCAATTATCATTTTACAACACTAAATCCTAATCTGGGTGTTGTAGACCTTGAGGGGACAGATGGTTTTGTAATTGCGGATATTCCGGGACTTATCGAGGGCGCATCTGATGGTGTTGGTTTGGGACATCAATTCCTTAAGCATATTGAGCGTACGAGAGTAATGATTCATATGATTGATGCCGCATCTGTTGAGGGAAGAGATCCTATCAATGATATAAAAGTAATCAACGATGAATTGAGAGCATATAATGAGGAGATTGCCAATAGACCGCAGGTTATTGCGGCCAATAAGATTGATTGTTTCTATGGTGATGACGAGGAAACAGTATTGTCTATGCTCAGAGACGAGTTTGAGCCACAGGGAATCAAGGTATTTCCGATTTCTGCTGTTACCGGACAGGGTGTCAAGGAGCTTCTCTATTATGTGAAGGAGATGCTTGATAAGGTTGAAAAACCAAATGTGGTATTTGAAAAAGAGTTTGAAATCCAAGAAGAAGATATAAGCAATGAGCCGATTAGCGTTGTTCGTGAAGATGACGGAACATTTTCAATCGAGGGACCTAGAGTTGAGAGAATGCTCGGTTATACCAACTTGGATTCTGAGCGTGGATTTGAGTTCTTCCAGAAGTTTATGAAGGAAAATGGCATCATAGAGGAACTTGAAAAACTTGGAATAGAAGACGAGGATACCGTAAATGTATGCGGATGGTCCTTCGAGTATTATAAATAATGAGGTATTGAGATGACAAGTAAACAAAGAGCTTATTTAAAGGGGCTTGCCATGACTATGGATCCCATATTGCATATTGGAAAATCATCTGTGACACCGGAGATGGTTAATTCTGTGGATGAGGCCCTTGAGGCTAGAGAGCTCATAAAACTCGGTGTCCTTAAGAATTGTTTTGACGATCCTAAGGAAATTGCCAATGTAATTGCTGAGAGAACAAGATCACAGGTTGTTCAGGTTATCGGTAGAAAGATTGTTTTATACCGCGAATCTAAGAATAAGAAGACAATTGTTCTTCCAAAGGCTAATAAGAAGGAAGACAAGTAATCAATTTCTAAAGGTTAGGTGATTGTAATGGCCAATATTGGGATTCTCGGCGGAACATTTAATCCGATTCACAACGGGCATCTTGCCATGGCAAGCTCTGTCTACGACCAACTGAATTTGGATAAAGTTTGGTTTATGCCTTCCAAGCGACCTCCGCACAAGGATAATTCTATTATTCTGCCGGATGAGGACAGAAGTCGAATGGTCAAACATGCTATCGCGCCTATAAAGCATTTTGAGTTCTCTGATATGGAACTAAAGCGCGACAAGACCACTTATACAGTTGATACGCTTACAGAACTTGAGAAAACATGTCCGGAAGATAGATTTTTCTTCATCATTGGCGGGGATTCCCTTGAGATGTTTGAGAGTTGGAAAAAGCCCGAAGTTATCGTCAAGAAGTGCCAACTTGTGGTGGTGAACAGAGGCGATATCAAGGAAGAAATCATGGATGGACTAATCGAGAAGTACAACAAAAAGTTCGATGCACATATTATCAAGGTGGACATGCCCTTGATGGATATTTCATCCAGTAATTTGAGAAAAATGTTCCGAGAAAAAAGGGAAGTTCGTCCCTTTGTGCCAATAGATGTAGTAAATTACATCAAGTTTAATGGCTTTTACGGAACAAAACCCGGGTTTAAGTCGAAACCATCGGACAAAAAGGTTATAAATACAATTAAATCCTGTGTAAATAATCGCAGATATATTCACATACTGGGAGTTGCCATGACTGCATCTAACTTGGCGGCCGCACATGATTGTGATGAACATAAGGCATACCGCGCCGGTTTACTTCACGATTGTGCAAAGTTCTATAAAGATTATGAATATATCGATAAATGCATGGAATATGGAATTCTAATCACAGATCAAGAGAAGAATACACCTGCATTGTTACATGCAAAATTGGGCGCTTATATGGCTGAACATTTTTATCTGGAAACAGATGAGGATTTATTAAATTCTATAACATGGCATACGCTTGGCCATCCTGAGATGTCTAAACTTGAGATGATTGTATTTATTGCTGATTATATAGAGCCGGGAAGAGATTGTAACCCCAGACCATTTTCTCTTTCTGAAATAAGAAAAACAGCTTTTATAGACCTTGAAAAAGCTGTATATATGTGCGCTGAGTGCACTTTGAGCTATTTGAAATATTCTGGGGAGAATATTTCTGAGGATGATCCTTTGGTTATAACACGAGATTATTATAAGCAGTTTATGTAAATATGGAGGTAAGAGATGACTTCAAAAGAAATGGCAGGAATTGCATATAAGGCAATTGACGAAAAACTTGGCAAAGATATTAAGATTATAGATATTAGTGAGATTTCTATTCTCGCAGATTATCTGATCATCGTAAATGGTACAAATATTTCACAGGTTCAAGCTATTGTAGATAACGTTGAGATGCGCATGGCTGAAAATGGTATCGTCAATAAGAAGATTGAGGGAAATAGAAATTCTACTTGGGTACTTATGGATTACGGTGATGTAATAGTTCAGGTATTTATGCCTGATGACAGATTGTTCTATGATTTGGAGAGCATCTGGAGAGATGGAAAAGATGTGGATGCCGAAGAGTTTAAAAAAGTCCCTTGAATTCAAGGGACTTCGTTGTTTGGGAATCGCATAGCGCTGGTCTTACTCACGTCGTTCGTAAGACAATAATCGCATAGCCGCTGGTCTTACATAAGTCTAAAAAGACCTATTACCTTTCCAAGAATCTGGACTTCATTGACATAGATAGGATCCATGTCATCATTCTCAGGTTGCAGACGATAGCGATTACTCTCTTTGTAATATGTTTTTACAGTGGCAGAGTCATCTACTAATGCCACAACTATCTCTCCGTTGGATGCACTTGAGTCCTGTCTTACAATAATCATGTCGCCGTCAAATATTCCAACATTAATCATGCTATCTCCCCTAACTTTCAACATAAAAAGATTTCCGCTAGGGAGCTCTTCTGAAAGAAGAGGAAAGTAGTTTGTGATATTCTGCTCAGCGAATAGTGGTTCTCCAGCTGCGACACTTCCCAAAACTGGGATATGGCGCATCTCGCGCTTCATGAGATTAAAGTCGTCATCGACAATCTCGATAGTTCTAGGCTTAGATGGATCCCTTCGGATATAACCATTCTTCTCCATAGTCTCAAGATGAGCATGAACAGATGAAGTTGACTTGAGATTAACTGCAGTACAAATCTCTCTAACTGAAGGTGGATAACCCTTTTCAAGAATCTGCTCTTTAATATATTCCAGAATCTCTGATTGCTTGGATGAAATTCTTCCTCTTGCCATGATATGCCTCCTAAAATTCATACAATGTATAGGACACAAAACAAATGTTTTGAACCTACGTTCGATTTATAGTACTATAATATCATATAAAAAGAGATAAGTCAAACATTTGTTCTAAAAAAAATAAATATTTTATAGAATTTGCTAGACAAATCGACTATCTATGTTATAATGGAATATGTGGGAAAATTTAATATGAATATAAATATTGGAGGCATAATATGAGTGGTAAATACAAACCCGATACCAAAAAAGGATTTGAGATTTTTGTAGGAACATGGACAGGTGTGGTTGCAATTGTTTTGATTGCAGCATTTGTTTTTGTCGGAAAATTATTCTTGGGTGGAAACACAGAAGAAGAGACGGATGTTAGTGTAGTTTCAGTTTCTGATTCAGCAGTATCCGGAGATGCAGTTGTTCAGGATACATCTGAAACTCCTGATCCTTATGATAATGCAATTGTAAGTGGTAACGAAGAGGACTTTGATGACGAGGATGATGAAGGTCTTAAAGATGCAAAAGTAGCATATACTACTTCGAAGGTTAACATGAGATCTGACGGAAGCCTTACAGCATCCGTTATTAAAAAGCTCGAGTACGGTGAAAAAGTTAAGATTATAGAATATGATTCAGAGTGGACTAAGGTAAGTCATGATGGAGTAGAGGGATATATTAATACCATCTACCTCAGCAAGTCTAAACCGGTTAAGATTTCTGAACAAGATGCCAGACCTACGGTGGCACCACGTATTAATCAGAATACAACCAGAACTACACCTAGACCAACTAAGAAGCCTAAGGTGAAGTATGATGAGCCGGAGCCGGATGATTATAATGATGATGAACCAGAACCAACTAAGAAGCCGAAAGCTAAGGCAACTAAGAAGCCTGCTGCAACCAAAAAACCGGTAGCGACTAAGGCACCTGATACTTCAAACAATGATGGTAACTCAGGTAACTCGGATAATTCAGGTAATAGTGGTGACAATGGTGGCAACTCCGGAAACAGTGGTAATTCAGGAGAAGGCGGCAACTCAGGAGAAGGTGGCAATAGCGGTAACAGCGGCAACTCAGGAGAAGGCGGCAATGGCGGTAACAACGGAGAAGGTGGAAATGCCGGAAATAACGGCGATAATACCACACAGAACAATGGTGGAAGTACTAACTAGAAGGAGTTCATTATATGGATGCAATTGATAGAACAAGATTAACTCCTATGATGGCACAGTACTTGGCTACTAAAGATGAATACAATGACTGCATACTATTTTACCGTTTAGGTGATTTCTATGAAATGTTCTTTGATGACGCTGAACTCGTCTCCAAAGAACTGGAAATTACCTTGACCGGTAAGAGTTGTGGTCTTGATGAGAGGGCACCCATGTGTGGTGTCCCATTTCATTCTGCAGATACATATATCAACAGATTGATTGCCAAAGGATATAGAGTTGCTATTTGTGAGCAGGTTGAAGATCCTAAGGAAGCTAAGGGACTTGTCAAAAGGGAAGTTGTAAGAATTGTCACCCCTGGAACAACTATCGATTCAGCTGCGCTTGATGAGACTAAAAATAACTTTCTCATGTCAGTAGCTATGGTTGACGGTGGAATTGGAATTGCCACTGTTGATGCGAGTACAGGGGATTTTTTCCTCACAGAAGTATATGAAAATGCCAAGTTGTTAGATGAGATCAACAAATTCTTGCCAACAGAGTTGATTTGTAATGAGGCATTGCTCATTTCTGGTATAGATTTTGAGGACTTAAAGGATAGGATGGGAATAACGGTATCAGTGATGCCGGCTCACTATTTTGATGAAGATATATGCGCGAGAACGCTTTTGGACCATTTTAAAGTATCAAATCTAGATGGCCTCGGAATGAGAGAGTACCAATTTGGTATGATAGCAGCCGGTGTGGTTATGCAGTACTTGGTGGAAACCCAGAAAACCAGCTTGTCGCATATTCTGAGCATTCAGACCTATTCTGACGGGGCATACATGCTCCTCGATAGAAATACAAGGCGAAACCTAGAGCTTGTGGAGACACTTAGAGAGAAGAATAAGAGAGGATCGCTTCTCTGGATACTCGACAAGACTAAGACGGCCATGGGTGCCAGATATCTCAGAACCTGTATCGAGCAACCGCTGTTGGATGAACAGGCGATTTTAGCTAGATATGATGCAATCGATGAGATTAATGATGATATAATCACAAGAGAGGAAATTAGGGAATATCTGACTCCGATTTATGATTTGGAAAGACTTCTCAGTAAGATTAGTTACAAATCCGCTAATGCAAGAGATTTACTTGCTTTGCAGGGGTCACTTCTCATGCTGCCATCTATAAAAACTCTTTGTGAGGGATTTGAGGCGGAATATTTTACTGAAATAGCGAAGGACCTTGATCCTTTGACAGATATTCATGATTTGATTCTCAGTGCAATTGATGATGATGCACCACTGTCATTGCATGATGGTGCAATACTCAAAAAAGGATATAATTCTGAAGTTGATAGGCTTCGCAATGCCAAAGTTGATGGAAAAACTTGGTTGGCTGATTTGGAGCAGGAGGAGAAAGAAAAGACCGGAATTAAGAATCTCAAAGTCAAGTATAATAAAGTATTTGGATATTATTTAGAGGTGACTAATTCTTACAAAGATCTTGTTCCAATAGATTGGGTGAGAAAGCAGACCCTCACTAATGCTGAGAGATATACTACAGCTAAGCTTAAAGAATATGAGGATATTATCCTTGGGGCGGAGGAAAAGCTTTATCACTTGGAGTATGTGGAATTTTGTAAAATCAGAGATCACATATTCTCACAAGTGGATAGAATCCAGAAGACGGCCAAGGCAGTTGCGAAGATAGACATGATTTGCTCTCTTGCCTATGTGGCAGAGAAGAATAATTATTGTCGACCAAATATCAATAAAGCAGGAAAAATTAACATTAAAGACGGAAGACATCCAGTTATAGAAAAGATGATCAAAAATGATCTTTTCATAGAGAACGACACATGTCTTGATACGGATGAAAATCGTCTGGTTATCATTACCGGTCCTAATATGGCTGGAAAATCAACATATATGAGGCAAACAGCTCTAATCTGTCTTATGGCTCAAGTGGGTAGTTTTGTTCCGGCATCATCGGCAGATATATCACTTGTAGACAGAATATTTACGAGAGTTGGCGCTTCTGATGACTTGGCAAGTGGACAGAGTACTTTTATGGTTGAGATGACGGAGGTATCTAACATCCTTCACAATGCAACGAATAATAGTCTGATTATACTTGACGAGATAGGACGCGGTACATCCACATTTGACGGACTTAGCATAGCATGGGCCGTGGCTGAATATATAGTAAACAAAGATAACATAGGCGCGAAAACACTATTTGCAACACATTACCATGAGCTGACTGAGCTAGAGGGCAAGCTCCCCGGAGTTGTCAATAGGTGTATAGCGGTAAAAGAAGATGGCGAAGACATCGTATTCCTAAGAAAGATTGTCAAAGGCGGAGCTGATAGAAGTTATGGAATAGAAGTGGCTAGACTTGCCGGCGTCCCTGCTCCTATACTTGAAAGAGCAAGGGAAATAGTCCAAAGCTTAGAGGCAAACCAATCTCAAAAAGAAGTTGAAGTGGCAGTAAATGCTGATAATTCTATAATTAATATGATTCCAAAGAAGGAAGAGGAGTCATTTGGGCAGTTATCTATATTTGACACTTTCAGTTCCTATAGTCATGATGACATTATCTCGGAACTAAAAAACCTTGACTTGTCTTCCATGACACCGATGGATGCGATGAATAGAATCTATAACTGGCAGACAAAGATTAACGAGGAGTCTATGTAAACTCTTGGAGGTTGAATTATGATTCATTTGCTTGATTCGGATACAATAGATAAGATTGCGGCCGGTGAGGTTATAGAGAGACCTGCTGCCGTTGTCAAGGAGTTGGTTGAAAACTCCATCGATGCAGGTGCTAATGCCATTACTGTTGAGATTAAGAAAGGCGGCATCTCATTTATCAGAATAACAGATAATGGAATGGGAATAGAAAAAGAAGATATTCCCATCGCCTTTGAGCGCCATGCCACGAGCAAGATTAAGGATATCAACGATTTGCTCTCTATTACCAGCCTTGGTTTCAGAGGAGAGGCGCTTTCAAGTATTGCATCGGTATCTCAAGTTGAACTGATTACGAAGGCTAAGCATTCTATGGTTGGCAATCGATATGAGATTCACGGAGGCAAGAAGATATCCTTTACAGAGGTTGGCGCGCCGGACGGAACAACTTTTATCGTTCGGAATATTTTCTATAACACACCGGCGAGATTGAAGTTTCTCAAATCTGAGAGGACAGAATCAACTCGAATAGGTGAGGTTATGATGCATTTTGCCCTTTCTCATCCTGATATCAGGTTCAACTTTATTGTGGATGGAAAGAACAAACTCAACACATCCGGCAATGGAAATGTCAAGAATAATATTTTTTCTCAATATGGTAGTGAAATTGCCAAGGCTCTACTGCCGATTGATACGACTATGTATGACATGAGACTTAGTGGTTATATCGGAAAACCGGAGATTAATCGCAATACTCGTTCTCTGATTAATACTTATATTAACGGAAGAATTGTCAAGAGTCCGTTGTTATTTAAAGCCATAGAATCCGGCTTTTCCGGATATATAATGGGCGGTCGATTTCCATTTGCAACTCTGTTTTTGGAGATAGAATCTTCTCTCTTAGATGTAAATGTTCATCCAACCAAGATGGAAGTTCGCTTTATGAATCAAGAGGAGGTCTACGATCTCTTTGCAAATTCTATCAAAGAAGCTCTTAAAAAGGCGACAGTAATTCCTGAAGTTACCTTAGCTGCGCCTAAGGAGCCTGAAGTTACTTTGGCTTCGCCAAGAGAGCCTGAGGTTACCTTGGTTTCACCGAGAGAACCGGAAATCCCGGTTCCGGTTGCCGCAGCAAATCCTGATATAGAGGAAATTAGCTATAAGGCACCTGAACCATTTGAAGAAAAGCGAATTGAAGAAGCCAAGAAGCTTGATACCAAGAAAATGCAGCAGACCATGCTGGAGCTCATCAATAATAAAGAAGAGCGGAATATTTTCAAGGAAGAGACGGAAGAATCATTCAGATTAATAGGTCAGGTATTTGGTACTTATTGGATGATTGAGTACAATGATGAGATGCTGATAATAGACCAGCATGCCGCTCACGAGAAAGTGTTATATGAGAAGATAATTAAGGACTTAAAGGACAAAAAAATCTACCATCAACAGCTGTTAAAGCCAGTGGTTATCACCTTGACAGCCAGGGAAAAACAGTTGATCGATGAATACCGAGATGCATTTTATGATTTGGGCTTTGAAATCGAGGATTTTGGCGGGGATGATATAGCTATTACTACAGTCTCTTATCACTTTATCAAGCTGGATACCAAGGAGTTGTTCTATGCTATATTAGATGGACTTCTAAATGATACGCTCAGCAGTAAGATAGAACTAATTACAGATAGATGTGCTACAATCGCCTGTAAAGCGGCAGTTAAAGGCAATAATGTCCTGAGTTTCAGAGAAGCTGAAGAATTAATCAGAGAAATGCTCCGAGCAGACGAGCCTTATCACTGTCCACATGGAAGGCCTACAACCATATCCATGTCTAAGTATGAATTTGAGAAGAAATTCAAGCGAATTGTTTGATGATTTTGGAGGTAATCAATTGCCAAAGAGTAGAGTGATTGTTCTCGCTGGCCCGACAGCTGTCGGAAAAACCGCAATATCCTTAAAACTTGCCAGAGAACTTGGATGTGAGATCATATCTGCAGATTCAATGCAAATATATAAGGGGATGGATATAGGAACAGCGAAGATTACAAAAGAAGAAATGGGAGATATTAGACATCATCTTATTGATGTTGTAAATCCCGGGGAGAATTTTGATGTATTTCAATATCAAGAAATGGCCAAAAATAAGATCCAAGAGATTATATCTCGTGGAAATATTCCGCTAATTACAGGCGGGACAGGATTTTATATACAAGCTCTATTATATGACATAAACTTTACAGAGGAGTCGAGTGATAAGTCATATAGACGTGAATTGCAGGAATTGGTTGATACAGGAAGAGGACAAGAGCTATATGAAAAACTCTTATGTGTTGATAAGGAATATGCAGGGACAGTTCATCCCAATAACTACAAGAGAATTATAAGGGCGCTTGATTACTATAACAACACGGGAGAGAAGTTTTCCAGCCATAATGAAGAGCAGAGTAAAAACCAATCTCCGTATAATTTCAACTACTTTGTTCTCAATATGAACAGAGAGAAACTATATAAAAATATCGATAGAAGAGTTGATATAATGTTTGATATGGGACTTCTTGAAGAAGTTAAAAATCTTGTCAAACAGGGATATGATAGAAATCTCACATCGATGCAGGCTATTGGTTACAAAGAGTTTTTTGACTATTTTGATGGTGCGATAGACTTAGAACAACTGAAAAATCAGATCAAGATAGACACAAGACACTATGCAAAGCGCCAATTGACGTGGTTCAGACGAGAAAAAGAAACCATATTCATTGACAAAGATGAGTTTGAAAATGATGATAAGGTGGCAGAGTATATAATAAAAAAATATTATAAAGAAGGAATATAAAATGAGTACACTTGAAAAGCTTTATTTAGAAAATGGAATATCAAAAAAAGTCATTGATTATACGCGGAATATTTCACAAAAACTCGAAGACAGATTTAAAAAAATTGATGAGGTTGCGGAGTATAATCAGATAAAAATACTCAATGCATTTAATCGAAATAGAGTTAGTGCTGAACACATGAACGGCAGTACCGGATATGGATATGACGACGATGGTCGAGATACATTGGAAAAAGTATATGCAGATATCTTTGGAACCGAGGATGCACTTGTGAGATCTCAGATCACATGTGGAACCCATGCATTGACAATTGCGTTATCTGCGATTCTCAGACCGGGCGATGAGCTGCTTAGTCCGGTTGGAAAACCCTATGACACTTTGGAGGGCATAATTGGAATCAACGGAAAAAAAGAGCCGGGATGCTTAAGTGAGTTTGGGATTACATATAATCAGGTAGATTTGTTAGAGGATAGTTCCTTTGATTATGAAAATATCAAGAAGGCTATCAATTCCAAGACAAAACTTGTAACTATTCAAAGATCTAAGGGATATGCAATGAGAAAGACTTTTTCTGTCGAGAAAATAGGTGAACTCATCGCTTTTATCAAGGATATTAAGCCTGATGTAATCTGCATGGTTGACAATTGCTATGGAGAATTTGTTCAGACAATAGAGCCTTCAGAAGTGGGTGCAGATATGGTTATCGGATCTCTTATCAAGAATCCAGGTGGCGGACTTGCCCCAATGGGAGGATATATAGTTGGTAAGAAGGATTTGATTCACCTCTGTGCATCAAGGCTTACGGCGCCGGGACTCGCCAAAGAAGTCGGTGCTTCTCTAGATATCAATAGATCTTTCTACCAAGGACTTTTCTTTGCACCAACAGTTGTGGCAAGTGCGCTCAAAACGGCTATTTTTGCCGCTAATATATATGAAAACTTGGGATTTGAGACAAGTCCCGGCAAAGATGAAGAGAGATATGACATTATACAGGCCATCGCCCTTGGCAATAAAGAGCGAGTGATTGCCTTCTGTGAGGGGATTCAGGCGGGAGCTCCCGTAGATAGTTATGTTATGCCGGAACCATATGCCATGCCGGGTTATCACAGTGATGTAATTATGGCGGCAGGTAATTTTATACAGGGTTCATCAATAGAATTAAGCGCAGATGCCCCTATCGAAGAGCCTTTTAGTGTATATTTCCAGGGCGGACTAACTTGGCAACATGGAAAATTTGGAATCATCAAATCTCTAGATCAAATGGTGAAGAAAAATTTGATAGAGTGTTAGTCACTTAAAAATGGTATATACATTTGAAAAGAAATGTGGTAGAATAACTATGTATGATTTTTTACAAGTAAAATGAGAGGAAGTAAGAAGAATGTCTTTTAAAGCTTTAGGAATCGACTTTGGAACAAGTTCAATAAAGATATATAAAAATGGAGAGGGTATCATCCTCAACGAGAAGAGTGTTATCGCGATTTATAGGAAATCACATGTTTTTGCAGTAGGAGACGAGGCTTTTGAAATGTATGAGAAAGCTCCGGAGAATCTTGAAGTTTCATATCCAATCAAAAATGGTGTTATCGCGGATATCGGAAATATGCAAGCACTTATCGACTATTTCTTCGCCGAGTTGAACGGAAAGAAGAGATTTAAGGGAGCTGAGTGCTTTGTTGCCGTTCCTACAGATATTACAGAGGTTGAAAAACGTGCATACTTTGATTTGATTGCCAATACCACTCTCAAGACCAAGAAAATTCACATCGTTGAAAAGCCAATTGCAGATGCGCTTGGCATGAATCTTGATATTCGTAAATCTATCGGAACATTGGTAGTAGATATCGGAGCTAATACAGCTGAGATCTCAGTTTTGTCTCTCGGCGGAATCGTATTAAGTAGACTCATCCCTGTAGGTGGTAACAGATTTGATGAAGCGATTATCGCCAAGATTCGTAAGGATAAGAACTTTGTGATTGGTGAGAGAAGTGCAGAACAGCTCAAGAAAAATATTGCGTCAGCCTATGAAACTGACGAATCTATGGAAATCTGTGGTAGAAATCTTGTGACAGGTTTGCCTAGTGAAATCACTGTCACTTCTAAGGATATTCACGAGGCTCTCAGTGAGTTGTTCCAGAATATCGTTGATTCAATCAAGATTATTCTTGAGAGGACACCACCGGAAATCTCATCTGATATTTATAAGTCAGGTTTGTATCTCACAGGTGGATCCAGCAGGATCAAGGATCTCGGACAATTTATCTTTGATGAGCTTGGCTTGAAGGTAAATGTTTTTGAAGAGCCTGAAAATACAGTTATTTTGGGCCTTGGTGCCGTAATCGAAAATCCGGAACTTGCAAAGCTTGCACTCTAAAGAAAGACGGTGAATAATTTTGGCTAAGAAAAGAAGAAAAGGACCTTCTATTCATCCAAAGTACATATATGTCATTTTGTGCATTACTTGCGTTTGCTTGATAGTGCTGAGTTTCAAGTTCTCAGATAAGTTCATGGGACCTAAGACGGTAGTAGGTGATGTGCTTTCTCCTATGCAACGTGGAATCAATTCCGTTGGAGAGAAGATCTCAAGCCAAGTTGAGTTGTTTAGAACCAAGGAGAATCTCATAGAAGAGAACAAAAAACTCAAGAAAAAAGTAGACGAACTGAACTATGACAATTCAGTTTTAGCTACAGAGAACAATGACCTAGATACATATCGTGAGTTATATGATTTGGATCAAAAGTATCCGGATTATCCAAAAGTTGCTGCTACAATTATCAGCCGAGATGGTAATAACTGGTTTCATCTGTTTACAATTGACAAGGGACGCGAAGATGGTATCAAACCGGACATGAATGTCATTGCCGGAAAAGGACTTGTAGGTATTGTATCTGAAGTTGGAAGTCATTATGCCAAGGTTCGCGCTATTATCGATGACAAGAGTAATGTAAGTGCCATGTTTGAAGAAACTGGTGAAACATGTATTGTTAAGGGTAATATGGAGAGTATCTATAATGGATATATAGATGTAAATCTCATCAACAACTCTGCCAAGGCGCAGGAGGGAGATGCCATCGTCACATCCCAGATAAGTGACAAGTTTCTTCCGGGTCTGTTGATTGGATATGTATCAAATATAAGTGATGAGTCTGATGGATTGTCCAAAACTGCATATCTTATACCGGCAGTTTCCTTTGATAAGCTCAAAGAGGTACTTATTATCACAACTTTGAAAGATTCATCTGAAATAGAGGATATTAAGAAATATGATTAAGAAGAGAGGAATGCCCATTCTAGTGGTGTTGATTTGTTTTCTTCTTCAGACTACAGTTTTGCAGTATCTAAAACTTGCTGACGTCATGCCCAACTTGCTGCTGATTGTAACGGTTATGTATGCCTATATGCGCGGCAGAACCACAGGTCTCATAATAGGATTCTGTTGTGGCATGATGTATGACTTGGTCTATGGAAGCATCATCGGATTGTTGGCATTGATATTAATGTCTCTTGGTTTCTTTTGTGGCTATTGCCAGAAAATATATTTCTCAGGACACTTTGTATTGCCTTGTATCCTGATTGGAGCAAGTGATATTATCTATGGAGTATACTATTATATCACTGAATATTTACCAAGAGGACGTTTGAATTTTATGTTTTTCTTTAATACGAGAATAATACCGGAACTAGTTTATACATTGTTAGTTGCGGTTGTTTTTGTGTGGTTATTGGAGAAGATAGAAAGACTATCGGAAAACGTAACAGATGAGAAAAGGAGGAAAGAATAGTGTTTTCAGGACTACTGGATCATATAAAAGTACTTATTAAATCACGTATTTTCCTTCTGATTATTATATATATTGTTCTATTTGGAGCGCTGATAGGCAGACTATTTTACTTACAAATAGTAAAAGGAGAAGTTTATGAGAAGAAGGCGACAATCAACAAAGAAAAACGCCGAACTCTCAAGAGCTCCAGGGGACAGATTTTTGACTGCAACGGAAAACTTCTGGCTTCAAATGAACAGAGTTTTGCCATAACTATTGAGGATGTAGGACAGGTCAAAGACAATACTGAACTCAATAATATTATATTGAAGTGTATTAAACTTATAGAGAAAAATGGTGACAAGATTTCTGTGGATTTTCCGATTGAGATTAATCGAAAAGGCGAATTTGCCTTTAATGTAGATGAAAATGCTCAGATGAGATTCAAAAGGGAAATATACTTTTTAAATTCTGTGGATCAGCTAACTGCAGAGCAGAAGGAGATGACTGCTGCCCAGTGTTTTGATTATATTCGAAATAGCACAAAAGTCAATCAAATTCGATTCTTCAATCCTGAAGCTGAGAAAGCTCAGGGCAAAGTTTATACCAACGAAGAAGCTCTTGATATCATGAGAATTAGATATGCTCTCATGATGAATACATACAAAAAATACGAGCCGGTTATTATGAGTAGCGATGTTTCACAGGAGACGGTTGCTGCAATCAAGGAGAACTCTGCGGACTTAACAGGAGTTGAAGTCCTAGAAGATTCCAAGAGAGTATACTATAATAGCTATTATTTCTCGCATATTATAGGATATACCGGATTGATTTCTTCAGAGGCTCTGGAAGCCATGAAGGAAAATAATGATACAACTTATACATCTACTGACCAAATTGGTAAGACAGGTATCGAGAAAACCTACGAAGATGTTCTTCGCGGAAAGAAGGGAAGCGAAACACTTGTGGTGGACAGTAGTTCCAGAGTTGTTGATACCAAAGATCACGTTGACGCCAAGGCCGGTGATGATATTTACTTGACTATCGATTCAGATCTTCAGAAGGCTGTATACAAGTTGACTGAAAAATCCATAGCAGGAGTGTTAATTTCTAAGTTGACTAACAGCAAGCGAGCCGGATCAAAGGGCAAGAAGGCGGACAATATCAAAGTCCCAATATATGATGCATATTGCGCTATTGTTGAAAATAGTCTGGTGGACATATCACTTTTCGCTGAGAAAGACGCATCAGATATTGAGAGAGATGTCTATAGTAAGTTCTCATCTCACAAGAGAGGTATTATTAATAGGCTCAAGTCTCTGTTGAGTTACGATAACGGAACTCACGGCAAGGCCTTGTCAAAGTCCACTAAGAGCTACCTTGACTTTGTTTATACAATGTTAAGAAATGATGAGATTATAGCCACAAATAAGATGGATAAGACAGATGCCACTTATAATGCATATGCCAATGGTAAAATCAGTTTGAGTAAATTTTTGATCTATGCCATTTCTAACGATTGGATAGATCTTGATAAACTGGATATCGGTGATGATTATTATAGAACCGAAGAGATCTATCAAAAGATGATAGATTACATATTCTCATCTCTAGACGATAATCTGTCATTCGACAAGTTGATATATCATACTTTGATATACAACGGAACTGTCAACGGAAGAGAGTTGTGTCTTATTCTCTACAAGCAGGGATATCTAAAACATGACAAGAATACTGAGGCAAAACTTAGAACAGGTATGATTTCTCCATACCAATTTATACGCTCTAAGATTAAGACACTTGAGATATCACCCGGAGAACTTGGTCTCACACCATGTTCAGCATCCGTTGTTGTAACTGTTCCAAATACCGGACAAGTTAAGTCATTGGTATCTTATCCAAGCTATGACAATAACAAATTTGCCAATTCAGTAAATGCCAGTTATTATGGCAAAATTAATGATAACAGTGCTTCACCGCTTCTAAACAGAGCGACCCAGCAGAAGACTGCTCCCGGTTCGACTTACAAGATGGTCTCAGCTACAGCTGGACTTGAAGAGGGAATAATTGACCCATATACAACTATCAAGGATAGGGTAGAATTTACCAAGATCAATCCCTCTCCTAAATGTTGGTCATCGGTGAGTCACGGCACAATCAATGTAAGCCAGGCGATTCAACATTCATGTAACTACTTCTTCTATGAATTAGGTTACAGATTGAGTGGCAAATCCGGCGGCGTTGTAAATAATGAAAAGGGTCTGAATATTTTAAAGAAATATGCAGATATGTTTGGGTTGACAAGTAAATCAGGTATTGAGTTGTCTGAGACCGATCCAAATGTGTCTGACAGCGACTCTGTTCGTTCTGCAATTGGACAGGGTACTAACAGTTATACGCCTGTTCAGTTGTCAAGATATGTTTCAACTATTGCCAATGGCGGTAATTGCTATGACCTCACACTTATCAATAGCATCTATGATGGTCAAGCCAAGAGCAACCAGAAAAATGATGCAAAGGTGAGAAACAAGCTTGATGTCAAGAAATCCACTTTAAAGGCCATCAAAAATGGTATGTATAAGGTGGTAAACAACGGAAGTATTACAGATTTGTTCAAGAAAGTTAATAAAAAAGTTGCCGGAAAAACCGGTACAGCGCAGATTAGTGCCAATGAGCCTAACCATGCTTTGTTTGTGAGTTTTGCTCCATATAACAATCCTGAGATATCTGTAACTGTTGTTATGCCTAATGGATTTACCTCCAGCAATGCTGCATCTCTTGCAAGCCTTGTTTATCAATACTATTACAGTAAGGATAAGGATGCCCGCAAGAACTTGTTGAAAAATACAGCAGCTGCTGCAGCAAGTAATTCCGGTGGGGTTCACGACTAATATTAAGGAGAGAAAGCTTTGATTTTAACAAAGATAAAAGCATTTTTTAACCGATGGAAGCAAGCCAAGCGGTATAATTGGAAAAAATATGACTATAGCATCCTGATTATAGTGACACTTTTATCTATAATCAGTTCCTATGTATTGTCAATTATAGGTGCATCGTCATTTAAGAGGCAGTTTATTGCTATTTCTCTGACGGTTGTGATTATGGTGGTGGTTTCTCTTATAGACTATCATACCATGTGCTCATATGTGCCAATACTGTATGTTATAGGCACTATATCCGTCTTTTGTACCAAGTTTACCCCGCTGGGTTCTAACTCAGGTACAGATTCCTATCGTTGGCTAGACTTCAAGATTTTGATGTTTCAGCCATCCGAGGTTGTAAAGATCATTATCATATTAACTTTGGCCACATTTTTCGCCCACTATAAGGACGATTTGCAATCATTTAAGATTTTCTTTATGGCTTGTGGCCTGGCACTTCTTCCGACACTTTTTATCTTGGTGCAATCCGATTTGTCATCAAGTGTTGTAATTGTGATGGTATTCGTTATTATGCTTATGTCATCCGGAATTGGAAGAAAAATAATCGCACCTATAGCGGCCGTATTAATACCTATAGCAGGTTTTTTGATATGGTATGTACAACAACCCAACCAAAAGCTTCTGCATGGATATCAGTTGAGTCGAATCACGGGATGGCTCAATCCTGAATCAGCAGCCTTGAGTGTTATGTATCAGCAAAATAACTCTGTTTTATCCATTGCATCTGGTAAGCTTTATGGTAAAATGTTAATAGAGGGTTCATCGGGAGCTAGAAATTATACTGCCGTTGATGTCATAGAAAGTGACTTTATATGGACGCCTATAAGTGAGGAGTTCGGTTTTATAGGCTGTTTGGCTATTTTATCACTATTATCTGTCATAATTATAAAGTCATTTATCGCTGCAAAGAGAGCAAAGGATTATCAAGGTATGATGATTGCACTGGGAATAGGATCAATGTTCTGTTTTCAGGTATTCTTCAATATTGGAGTTGCAACATCGCTCTTACCGAATACAGGACTCCCTTTACCTTTTTTGAGTAATGGTATTTCGTCGTTAATCAGTAGTTCCATGGCTGTGGGTATACTCATTAACATAGGAATACAGCCAAATAGAGGTGGTGTGGGAAGTTTCGTGGAAACGCTTGATCAAGAAACAAATTATTAGATTATATAAAATGAATGGGGGATTTTCATGAATATTGGATTGATTGCACACGATTCGAAAAAAATCCTGATGCAGAACTTTTGTATTGCCTACAGAGGCATTCTAAGCAAACATAATGTATATGCCACAGCTACAACCGGTAGGTTGGTAGAAGAGGTAACAAATCTCAATATACACAAGTATCTTGCCGGACACTTGGGCGGAGAGAAGCAATTGGGGGCTCAAATTGAGAGTAATGATATTGACCTGGTTATTTTTCTAAGAGATCCACTTACCAAGAAATCTCATGAACCAGAGGTCACAACACTTTTTCAGCTTTGTGACGTGCACAATATTCCGCTTGCTACAAATCTTGCGACAGCTGAACTTATGATTAAGGCCCTTGATCGCGGTGATCTTGATTGGCGTGATTTGTTAAAATAAGAGAAAGGATTGTTCTGAATGGCTAGTTCAAAGATTGTTAAACTAACAAAAAAACCATTTAGACCACATGTTGCCACGCTCATCACATTGGTTATTTTGATATATGTTGTATTTATATTTGTAACATATGTTTCAAAAAAGCATGTGAGTATATACGAAGTCAATAAGACTAAGATTTCTGATAACAGCAGTATCACAGGTGTTGCAGTTAGAGATGAGACAGTATATCGAACAAAGCAAGATGGATTTATCAACTTTTTCCATGCAGATACAAGCAAGGTTGCCAAAAATGAGGTTATTTATACCATTGACAGCAACAATGAGATAAGCGAACTGCTAAAAAAGGTCGAGTCCAAGGAAGTTAGCAATATCAATAATATCGCCAATATGAGGGAGTTAATCGATGATTATTACAACGATCAAAAGCCCTCAAGTTATGATGATATCTCAAGTTTCAAGTATGAACTTGAGAATATGGTATTTGAGCAGAGTAGAAGCAACTTATACAGTGATTTCAACAAAATGATGAAGTCCGGTTCCATTAAGTCTGAGTTCACTAAAGTCAAAACCAATAAATCCGGAATTGTTTCTTATTCGATTGATGGAATGGAGGATTTGACTGTTGAATCAGTTTCTTCAGAGACCTTTGAGAGTGTAGCTGCTCCAAACAAGAATCAGCTTCGCTCATCGGAAAAAGTAGAAAAGGGAACTGCCGTATACAAGCTTGTTAACTCACAACGGTGGTCTATTGTCATTCCGATTACGGAAGAAATATACAATTCAATAAAAGATAAAAAATCAATTCGAGTAACTATCAAGAAAGATGGTGTGTCCTTTAATGCATCAACTGAATTTCTAATTCACGGCGATGCTAGGTTCGTATCACTATCTACATCCCGTTTTATGGGCAAATATCTCAATGACCGTTATATCGATGTGCAGCTCAATCTAAATGCCGCCGATGGTCTAAAGATACCTAAAACGTCCATTATAACTAAGGAATTATCTGTCATTCCTGAACAATATATAACAACTGCAGGAGACAATGACTTTGATTCTAAGGGAGTTATACTTGCCAGTACAGGAAAATTTACCAAGATAAGTAATTATTCTGTAGATGATGGCAAATATTACGTAGAAAAATCCTTGATAGCTCCCGGAGAGAATATTTTGAATCCTAAGACTGCCAATTCCTATACAGTATCCGAAACTATTAAAGTCAAGGGAGTTTACTGCGTGAATTCAGGATATTGTCAGTTTAAGAAGATAGAATCCGTATATGAGAACAATGAATATATCATTATTTCGGAGAATACCAAAGGTGGAATTGCAAACTTTGATCATATAGTAGTTAACCCGGATCAGATTTCTGAAAATGATTTTATTCAGTAATTTATTACCAAATATGGAGGAATACAAAAATGGTTAAGGAAAACCTTGTTAAAGTTGAGGAAAATATCCAAAAAGCCTGTCAAAAAGCAGGACGAGATAGAAGTGAAGTGACACTTATTGCCGTCAGCAAGACAAAGCCAATTGAGATGATGGAAGAGTCGATAGAAGCTGGTGTGAACACTTTTGGAGAGAATAAAGTTCAGGAAATCGTAAAAAAACATCCTGATCTCCCGGAAGACACACATTGGCACATGATAGGTCACTTACAGCGCAACAAAGTCAAGAATTTGCCCGGACTAGTCGAAATGATTCACTCTGTTGATTCAGTAAGACTTGCCAAGGAGATTCAAAAAGAATATGCGAAGAATGACGAAGTTGCAAATATTCTGATAGAAGTCAATGTTGCCAAAGAAGAATCCAAGTTTGGATTTATGCCGGAAGAAGTGGAAAATGCTCTGCGAGAAATTGCTACTTTTCCCAATATTTCAGTCAAAGGTCTTATGACAATTGCGCCATATGTTGATGATCCTGAAAAAAATAGACAACATTTTGTGAATTTAAGGAAATTACTAGTTGACATAAACGGTAAAAACATTGATAATATTAATATGAGAGAACTTTCAATGGGGATGACAGGTGACTATGAAGTTGCCATCGAAGAAGGTGCAACTTTTGTTAGAGTTGGAACCGGAATCTTTGGAAGTCGAGAATACCATTAAAGAAAAGAGAAAGGAATTATTAACGATGCCTAGATTAGAAAGTGTATTGAATTTTTTCAAATTAGATTCTGATGAGGATGATTTTGACGATTACGATGATTACAGCTATAATGAGCCAGAAGAGCAGCCAAGACCTGTTCGCAAAGCTCAGCCAAAGCCTAGACCAGTCTCAAGAGAAGTGGATGAGGATTCTAGACCTAAGTCGGGATTCTTGAACAGCAGAAAGGTGGTTTCCTTGAACAGATCAATGTCAGAGATTAAGCTTTTCCAGCCAACTACTTTTACAGATTCAGAGGAAATTTGTGAAACTCTTATCGAGGGCAAGCCAGTTATCGTAAATCTTGAGGACTATGATATTGACGAAGGTCAGAGAATCATGGACTTTATTTCAGGTTGTATCTATGCCATCGACGGAAATTATCATGAAATTTCAAGATCTATATATATATTCTCACCAAATGGTGTAAATATTGTTGGTGGACTTTTAGAGGATGCGGATGATGAACCATCCATCCCAACTCTTTCAAAAGATTTCTAGAAAATGATTTAGGAGGATTATACTATGCTATCACTTGATGAATTAAAACAAAAGAAAGTAGAGGCAAAAAGAAAAAAGTATGAAGCCGATGAGATGGATGCATACTTAGAAGTTGTATACTCTAATTACAATGAGGCTCTTGAAGCCAAAGACAAGCTAGAAGTTGAAAGAATAGAACTCAACAAAAACATTAAGAAGTTAAGTGATGGTATACAATATTATCGTTCTATTGAATCAACACTTCAGAAAGCTTTGGTTTTAGCTGAGAAAACTTCAAAAGAGACCAAGGATGCTGCAATTCAAAAAGCTGCACAGATTGAAAAAAGTGCCAATGATAATGCAAAAGCAGTTCTCGAAGATGCCAATACCAAGGCTGAGACTCTGTTGAGAGATGCTGATATCAAGGCAAATGCTGCAATTGATGAGGCTAATCTTAAGTCAGAAGAAGTATTAAATGAGACAAAGCAAAAGTCTGAAGCAATTTTAAGTGATACAAAGGTTAAGTATGACGAGCTTAAAGCAAAGTGCCAAGAGCTTGTAGATATATACGAAAAATACAAAGCAAGCATTAATGTTGCTTTGGATGCACACAAAGAACTTGTTAATAGCGAGAAATTTGATATCAAGGCTCCGGAGGAGTTTGATGCAACAGTAGATTTCAACTCGAATATCAATATAGAACCAGTTAAGACTGCCACTATAGACACAAGTTCTTTAAAGGTTGATCCTTCTCTTAGTAAGACATTGGAGACTGTGTCTGCAACAGAGATGACAGATGAGCAGTTAGCCAGCGTAGAACTTGAGAATAAGATTCTCAATGCAGATACTATTGACTTGACAACGACTCTCGAAGAGACTAGCAAGGTGATAGAAGAGAGCGAGAAGAGTAATAGTGCTCCTGAAGTTGCTTCGGTTGAGCCAAAAGTCGAGCCAAAAGTTGAGGCAGCACCTGTAGAAGAGGATAAACCTTCTGAGGAGCCAAAACAGGTTTCAGAAGAAACGATTCGAGTTCCTTCTATCAGTGAATTGAAGGAACAGATGGCAGCAAACAATAAGGCTGATGTCGCAGAAAAAGTTAATGCGGTAAAAGAAAATGTTGCTGAGAAAGCCATGACAGCCAAGGAAGCTGTTGCGGAAAAAGCAAGTGAAGTCAAGGAGGCTGCCGTAGATAAGTTGAGCCAAGTTAAGGAAGCTGTATCAGATGAATCAAAGGCATCTAGTCAACCTGCAGAAGTCAGAGATGATTCTACAACTGATAAAGCCGGCAATTCTATGCTCGGTAATACCACAGGAAGTATTCCTACCTTAGATTCCTTGCTCAAAGATTTGAACGAGAATAACAAAGGTGGAAATAATTCCGATGATCCATTTGAATTTCTTGGATCCGTAGATGACTTTTAATATTATTGGGAGATAATTTGATGACAACTCAAACAAGTAAATTAAAAACAAACATTATATTTTTTGTAATGTTTGTTTTACTTGTCTTTATAGACAGAATAACTAAGATATTTTCAGTAAATACTCTCAAGGAAAAGCCGGATATTGATATTATAAAGGGCTTTTTGCAGTTGCACTACCTTGAGAACAGGGGAGCAGCATGGGGCATGTTCCAAGGCGCTAGAGTTATATTTATTATTATAACTGCCATTATTATAATAATCAGCATTGTATATTTGATCAAATCAGACTATACAAAAGGAAATCTATTGCTTAGAATAGCAATAATTCTACTGATTTCCGGTGCTATAGGAAACCTGATTGACCGCGTATTGTATACATATGTAGTGGATTTTATATATGTATCAGCCATCAATTTCCCCGTATTTAACGTCGCCGATTGCTATGTGTGTATAGCAGCTGCATTGATTATTATATATAGTCTAAAATCCGAAGATAAAGCTAAGGATAAAGGAAAGGAAGAAGAACATGCCTGAAGTAAAGTCTTTTAGGACAGAACTTGATGAAGAAATGAGAATTGATCAACTCCTCACCGAGCGATTTAACGATTTTTCGCGTTCCTATGTTCAAAAGCTTATCAAAGAAGGAAATGTCAAGGCAAATGGGATAATTGTATCCAAAACGGGCTTTAAAGTCAAAGATGGAACTGATATAGAGGTTACCGTGCCAGAGCCTGTTGAATTAGATATAAAGCCAGAAAATATTCCGCTAGATATTATCTTTGAAGATGATGATGTTCTTATCGTCAATAAGCCCAAAGATATGGTTGTGCATCCGGCAAATGGACATTATAGCGGAACATTAGTCAATGCATTAATGTATCACTGCAAAGACAATCTATCAGCAATTAACGGCGTTCTTAGACCAGGTATCGTTCATAGAATAGACAAAGATACAACTGGCGCTCTTATCGTATGCAAAAATGATAAAGCTCACAGATTTATAGCAGATCAGCTCAGAGAACATTCTATAACTAGGACATATGAAGCAATCGTTCTAAATAATTTCAAAGAAGATGAGGGTACAATTGACAAACCTCTCGGTAGATCCCCTTTGAACAGAAAAAAGAGAGCAGTAGTTCCTGATGGAAGACCGGCAATAACTCATTATAGAGTTATAAGCCATCTGAATCAACGATATAATCATATAGAACTCAACTTAGAAACAGGTCGTACACATCAAATTAGAGTACATATGAAGAGCATCAATCATCCATTATTAGGTGATACTTTATATGGAATAGTAGATAAACAATTTAAAAATCTCCAGGGACAGACCTTACATGCAAAAAATATTGGATTCATCCATCCTACATCCAAAGAATATGTTGAATTCGAAGCAAAAAGACCTGAATATTTTGATAATCTTTTAAGAATTCTGTCGGATAACTCTTGACTTTTTAATTCTATTGTAGTAGAATAATATTAGTTTCCATTTTTTTGGTTTATATAGTAAAAAAGTTATGTACCTTATGCGTTAAATCGTGATTCTACTAGTATAGAATCACAAGATACAACAATGGATACTATGTGGCATTTTCCAGGTTACCACAATTGTAGCATTTGTTGGCATGAGAAAGCTTTCTACATTGATAGAAAAAGGTAGATAATGAGTAAAATATTTGTAGTGTTGTGGTAGTTATATTGAAAGTAGTTATAGTTGGATATACTATATCCAAACCAATGTATTAATCAAAATGTCATAATGGAAATTGGTATTACGCGCATTAACTGAGGAGGTACACGTGGATGAATGTACAAAAGAACAAAGAGATCCGTCTACACGAGGGGGAACTTAATGTAATGGAGTTGCTTTGGAGCAATAAGGTATTGGCTGCCAAAGACATCGCTAAGATTATCAAAGAATATATCGGATGGGAAAAGAATACAACATATACTTACATTAAACGTCTAATAGACAAAGGTGCAATAACTCGTGAGGATCCAGGTTTCCTTTGTAAAGCATCAATTTCTAAAAAACAAGTACAGGAAATTGAGACTAACGTATTGTTAAAGAATTTATTTGAAGATTCTATCTCAACATTTATTAGAGATTATTTGTCTAATGCAAAATTATCTTCAGAAGATAAGGAACAACTAAAAAAACTTATTTAAATTTAAATTTAAATGCCTAATCCACCAGATACTAGTTATTTGGTGGATTTTTTTTGGGGGAATGTATTCGGAATCGCATAGCGCTGGTCTTACTCACGCGTTCGTAAGACAATAAACGCATATTGCTGGTCTTACTCACGTCTTTCGTAAGACAATAGATGGGATAGTCTTATAGCTCTCTTGGACAAACTCCAGTTTTTCAAAAAGACTTGAAAGGAAAATGGGGATATGATATAATATTTATTGAGGTGAATATTATGAGCAATCCAAAGAATAATTTAAACTATCACGAAGAAACCGCACGTGCAAACACTCTTAAGCTCAGGCAAGTCCTGAGTACTATGCCGGTATTTGCAAAGGATTATTTTCGTGCCATAGAACCAAATACATCTGCAAAAACAAGAATATCATATGTTTATGATATCAGAATATTTTTCTACTTTTTGATTACAAGCAATCCTACGTTTAAGAATAAAGAAATCACTGATATACGTTTAGATGATCTTGAAAAGCTTCAAGCGGTTGATATTGAAGAATATCTTGAGTATTTAAAGTATTATGAGGACAAAGACGGCGTTGTGCATACTAATAATGAACAAGGTCTTCATCGCAAACTTGCAGCTCTCAGGAGTTTTTTTGCATATTATTATAAGCGTGAATTGATTGATAATAATCCTACAGTGATTATAGATATGCCAAAACTTCATAAAAAAGAGATTATTCGTCTAGATTATGACGAAGTTGCTGATTTACTTGATTATGTTGAGCATGGTGCTGATAATCTGACTGGAATGAAAAAAACATACTTTGAGAAGAATAAAGTGCGAAATCTTGCCTTATTTACTCTTCTACTGGGAACAGGTATTCGTGTATCTGAATGTGTAGGACTTGATATAAATGATGTGGAT
Organism: Eubacterium xylanophilum ATCC 35991; assembly: GCF_000518685.1. Lineage (GTDB taxonomy): Bacteria > Bacillota > Clostridia > Lachnospirales > Lachnospiraceae > Eubacterium_F > Eubacterium_F xylanophilum. The sequence continues at coordinate 130,492 of NZ_KI912471.1, forward strand.
TTTAAAAATAATAGAATAAAGATCATACGCAAGGGAGGCAAGGAAGACTTTGTGTACTTTGGAGATGAGGTTGCATCTGCATTGAGCGATTATATCGAGCAAAGAAAACATATTGTAACCAAAGAAGGTCATGAAGAGGCTCTATTTCTTTCTATACAAAAAAGAAGGATTACAGTTCAAGCTGTTGAAAACCTTGTTACCGATTGCGCCAAGCATGTTACAACAGTAAAGCATATAACGCCACATAAGCTTAGAAGCACATATGGAACCAATTTGTATCAGGAAACAAGTGATATTTATCTTGTTGCTGAAGTACTTGGACATAATGATGTTAATACCACCAGAAAGCACTATGCGGCACTAGCCGATGAGAAGAAACGGCGTGCCGCAAATGCTGTAACCTTACGAAAGGATTAATTATAAGGAGTTTTTATCTTCCAGTAGAATACTTACTAAATAAGGACTCAATACAATTATATATTACATTGGTTGCCTTAGACTGGAATGTTGAATTTACAAGTTTTCCATAATCAGAGCTTCCAGATAAGAATCCAAGTTCAATAAGGACGGCCGGTACAGTATTACGTTTTGTTACGTAATATCCGGCGGTCTTAACACCTCTGCTCTTCATCCCCAACTTATTTACCAAATTACTTTTAAACAATGAAGCAATCTTCTTACTGGTAATTCCGGAGAAGCTACTTTTATTGTTATTAGTTGAATAGTAAACTTCTGTACCATTTGCAGATCCGCCGGAAGCTGAATTCATATGTAAACTTACGAATACATCTGCGCCAACTTTACTGGCAAATGCAGCACGACTTGCAAGGGTGATAAACTTATCAGTTCTTCTGGTCCAATATGCTTTAATTGTCGGAGCATTGCTTGCAAATTTCTTCTTCATAAGAGTATACATCATCTTGAATGTTAGATCTTTTTCTTTTGTGCCCTTGTTAGTAGCACCAGAATCATATCCACCGTGACCGGCATCCAAAACAATAATATTCTTATAAATCTTTTTAGGATTTCCGATATTAACAACAAAACTGTCATTAGTTTCATATATCTTATATCCCTGTAATTTAGAGGTCTTGATGGTAAATGTTGTCTTCGATGATGAAGAACTCACAGAAACCTTTTTAATAACGTTTGAGTTAATGATTGCAGGATTCTTCTTAAAGAACGCTGCATGGCTTCCCTTAATCATAATTTTGAACTTATATGATGGATTCTCAACTGAGTACAAATCCTCATTTGTTACATTAGATATAGTAGCTCCGGTAGGTTTTGGAATCTTGAGTTCATAGGAACCAAGATTATTAACCTGAGGTAACATAACATTAACAGTAAGCGTATTATCAAGGTTTGTATAGGCGAAGTCAAGTGTCTTATCACTAGTTATCTTCATCTCGATTTCACCATTACCATTATTTATAACTTCAAACTTCTTAACACTTCCTATAAAGCCCTCATAAGTATAGTTTTTAGGATTATACTTAGTAGTTGTTGGGAACTTTATAGAAATAACAGAATCATTTCTCTTTACAGTGACTTTGTTCATAAGGTCGGTATTGGTTCCTGCAATTGAAAAAGTAATACCACCTGTGAGCTTTACAAACTCAGATTTGACTGATTTAATATAATTTACACTTGAATCTTCTTTATCGGAGTTCTCTCCTTTCCAATCAAAGAAAGTTTGACTTTGAATAGTAAGCTGTGCGCTTTTCTTATTCCATGTGTATGAATATCCGAGTCCTTTTAATACAACATTAGCTGGAATACATAGAACGCTTGTCTGAGTATCCAAACGCTTAATATCAAGCGCAGTCGTCTTCATAGCCACATCTTTTCCATCAATTGTTAGATTCAACTCACCCTTAGTAAGCTTTACCGTTTTTCCCGTATCATTGTTTGTAATAACAATCTTGCCGGTCTTGGCATCGTAATTGTACTCAAGACCCATAATCTCATTACAAACTTCTTCTACCGGAACATATATAGCATTTTCAGCTTTAACTACAGGCATAGTTTTCAATGAGTGAACATTATCATTATATTTAAATTTTCCATCAACTGTTGAAATATGATCTGCATTATTGTAATTTATTGCAATCGAGCTATTCACATAAATCGTCGACTTTGATACAGTGTAATTTAAGTGAAGATACTCGCTTACATACTTAATTGGTACATAATATTTTGTTTTCTTCTTTGATACAAATCTCACCTTTGCAGGTGCTGCTTTCATTTTGACAGAAGAATCATTCACCTTAGCAGTTTTGCTCTTTATGGTAAACAAGGCAGTCTGTCCATCTCTAGAAGCTGTTATAGTCTTCTTATTAGAGCTTATAGTGGCCTTGATACCACATTTTTTTAATACATCATCATAAGCTACATACTTGTATCCGTTGATGATAATTCCTTTGAACTTTTTCTTTGATACAGTTTTATTATTATACTTAACAACGAACTGTTTTTTCTTGTACTTCTTAGTTTTTCCGCCATTAATCTTAAGCTTTATTGTAGCAGCACTAGAATTGTTACTTATGACGCAACATGCTCCTATAAACAAAACAGTCAGCAATACTAAGAATTTCAAAGTGATTTTGAAATATCTACTACTTCTAGTCATCTATACACACTCCTAACTTTTTTTCTACTGCATAAGAATATCATATAACATTGACAATAATATGTCAATGTTATACGATAGTTTGATATATGTTTGAGTATGTATTAGGAATTAGCTTAATTAGAACTTATCTGTATACCTCAAAATTTGGTACAATAATATACTTTCCAGCATGAATCTCATCTGATGCCATGTCATTGACGTACTTAATCTTTTCTACGTAAGTCTGTAGTGATGCCTCATCACTCACTTCCATTCTGTCCTCGGCAATCGACCAAATCGTATCACCTGATCCGATGCAAACAGAATCATATGAAACCACTTTATCAAAATTTAATGAATATGTCTGCTCTGCATTAGAATAATTACCTACCCATATTCCTAAGGCAAAGGCAATAACAATTGCAGAAAAAACAATAATATATTTAACTGAACTCTTCTTCATAATAAATCATCTCCTACACAACTTGTTAAAATACTTTCTCATTACCGAACATATTATCCGAACAAACTATCCGAACCTCTGTTCTGAATATATATTATCACACGAACGAATGTTTGTCAACAAGTTTTGTAGAAAAATTTAAATATCTCCGATCATTTCCTTGTACAAGTCTGTTCCGTAGCTTGAATAGTGGGGTTCACCCTCAATCATACGATAGGTTCTCTCTCCACTTGGGCGTCTGTCAGCAATCAAAAACTTTATATCTTGACTGTTTGATTCGAACATTTTTCTTGCAAATTCATGAAGATGAGTCACCATCATAACCTGGATTTTGTTCTGATACAATGGAACTAAGATATTCTCTGCAATTTTAGAGCCCTCTTTCTCCGTCGTGCTAGCAAAGGATTCATTGAGCAGAACAAGGCTATCCTCGGACAGATTGTTTATTATTGTATTCATTCGATTCAACTCATCCTCTAGACGACCTAACGATATCTGAGCATCTTCTTTTCTCGTAAAATGAGTATGAATATTGGAATATAGCGGACTTATATACTTTTTTGCCGGTATTGGCATTCCGCATTGCATTAGGACCTGGGCAATGCCTATACTTCGTAGAAAAGTGGACTTTCCGCCTTGATTTGCGCCTGTGATAAGTGTCATAAGTTTATCTGTGGTAAATGTATTGGGCACGGGATATTTTTGAGAAAATATTCCGAGACTTATCTCATACAAATCCTCAAAATACTTTTTGTGTCTATCTTCTGACACGTTCCCCTTGCAAAGAGAAAATCCCAATTGACCCATGCGCTCCCTAAAATTATTTATGCCATTGTAAAAGTTAACTTCTCTATATAAATCAAAAAAATAAGTCATGAGCTCATCAATAAAATCATTATATTCATCAATTATCTTTTTGATGTGAGCCTCTATATATACTTTGATATCTTTGTTTAACTCTTCTCCCTCAATCAATACCTTGTCCTTTTTTGAGACGCGGTAGTAGAATTTCTTGAATGACTTGGAGCTGTTGCTTAGCTTTGGATGCTTCTTGGTATTGCAGTCGAGGAAAATACTCTCATCGATTTTCAAACCGCCACTGAGACGAAGCGAGAAAACTCCCTCGCCCCCGGTAACATAGAAAAAAAGCTGCTTATGAAATTCTATCATTTCTTCTATCGGAAGCTTGTTAATGCGCTGACCAAATGCTCTCAATCCCTCTGAGCTAATCGTATAATCTTTATTATTTATTATACTTTTGAGATTGGCAAATATATCCAGCGCAAGCTCCACATATCTTAAAACTGCTAATATGACGCCTGCTCGCTCCGAACTTTTCCCACGATTTTGCTCGAGTTCAGCTTTGTATTGTCTAGTCTCGTTATATGCCATATCAGCTAAGTCTGTAAGTTCTTTGCAAAGCCCTTTGTTGGCCCACAAGTCATCGCTGATGGCATATCTGTACTCAAGTTCATCCGCATTTTCAAGGGGGGTAATCATCACTGTCTTGATTGCCTCGATTTTCTCTGGACTTTTACCGGTCATAACATTCATAACAACATTAAGATTCAGATCTTTTTGCAAGTCCTGGAAGGAGCTATACATGCGAGCATTCTTCAAGGATTTATCTCTATATAGTAAAAATGGTCTCATCTCAATCACCTTTCTCCATATTCTTAAGTCGCTTTGTTAGGCTTTCTAGATCTAGATTATACTTTTTCAGAACATTTTCCGAGTAACCTAGCCCCTTCGCTTTCATTGGCAAAATCTTATATGTTCGCCTATTTTCCCTAGAACCATCAACCTGAGCAACCATACTTTTAATTCCCGCTATCTCGTCTTCATCGGCGATTTCCTTGATGTGTGTAACGTATATGCCGGAACATTTATGATCTACAAAATGGTCTATGACCTTTTTCGCCATGATAATAGCATCATAGGTTGTAGCTGTGGTAAATAGTTCATTGAGAATTACAAAATTGTTAAAATTATTATCAAGCATCATCGGCTTCAGCCTTTTCAACTCATCTTTGAGCTTACCGGCACCACTCTCCAAGCTCTCTTCCACTTCGAAATGTGTGAGAAGTTGTCTATAAACAGGTGTAATCATAGCCTTACATGGTGCTTTGAACCCAAGCATAGTCAGATAAATAGTCTGCCCCACAGCACGCGCCAGCGTAGTTTTTCCCCCTTGATTTGGCCCGGTTATCACGAGGAAATTACATCCGTTATAGTCTACATCATTTCTCACCACATTGTAATCTATCAATCTATTGTGCCATGCAAGTGCCAGATCATATACTTCTGTAATTTGGAGATTAGCTTCAGTGTCAACCTGAGGATAATTTAGAGTATATCCAAAATTATTCAGCTGTTTCTCAAATTCAAATATTGCCACAAAAAACAACAACTCATTTTTGAGATTATCAAAACTATCTCGTCCAAAAGGCAACTTTATACTTGCAAATTTCTTTAATGCAAGAAAAGCCTCCGGATTACTTCTACCTAGAATCGATACAATTAAATCTTCAAACTTGCTCGTTTCCAACGGCGAAGGGAATATATTATTTACATACTTTTTCTTCTTTTTCTCGTCAGGAATAACATCAAAAGCCTCTAAAAAATGCTCCAATCTTGCCTGAACGGACTCAGTTGTCTCCTCTTCTTCTTGACCTATGACTTGTATCTCATTGTCATTCATGGAGAGAGTTATCCTAAGCTTTTTAAATTCTCCATATGCCTCATCTACACGAGTAGAAAAGCTTTCAAATTCCACGTCCTCATTACTCTTTTGTAAAATATTCCGCAATTCCAGGAGTCCCGTCGATTTAATATCTGCCTGGGACAACTCCCTTTGCATTCCATTTATGGCATTACAATAATGTCTTCCCGAGATGAGAAGATAGCTGCCTTTTTTTACTGGATCATCGATACTCTCTGCCAGCTCCAAAGTCTTTTGCATTTCAATTATATTGCCGGTAAAACTCTTGCAGCATTTTAAAAGCCTCGGATTATTTTCCAGGTCTTTGAAAATTTCCTGACGGTAAATAACTGTATTCTCACTTTCGGGAAGAGTATAAAAATATCTAATTAGAGGAAATTCTCTGTATTTGGATATTATCGCATTGATGATTCCATCGAGCTTTAAGTCTATTATGTAATTGGGACACAAAACATTGTACTTGGGAATTTCACCCGAATAAAGTAAACTAAAATCAGACATAATCAATACCTCATATATGAATTAAGGCTTACCAAATGGTAAGCCTTTTTTTCAATATTCTTAATCTTCTGGGGCAATCTTAATCGCCTCAGTAGCTAACTCTTTGATTGCAATACTAAGTGGCTTTGGATAATCGCCCTTTACCAATGGCTCTGATCCGTCAATAATCTGTCTTGCTCTCTTTGAAGTTGCGAGAACAATTGAATATCTACTGTTTACTACTGGATGCTCACCCGGCTCTACTGCAGAGTTTACAACGTTCATTAAATCATTGTATGATGGATGTAACATATGCATATCCTCCTTTTCTATTTAACAAATATTCTAAATTATTTATCTATAGTTCCAAATTTACTAATAGGCCAAATTCTTAAAACAGCACGGCCTTGAATTCTATTCAACTTGATTGGTCCTATGATTCGACTGTCTTGGCTTACACCTCTGTTGTCGCCGAGGACAAAGACTTCATCGTCCTTAAGCTTAATTGGCTCTTCAGCTATTCCAGCCTCATCCATGCCTTTCTTGGCATATTTATCTTCAACCTTTTGGCCATTGATCAATATATCGTTGTCCTTGATTTGGATTGTCTCACCCGGCAAACCATAGATTCTCTTAACATAAAGCTCATCCTCAGATTTTTTGTAGTCTTCAGGTGGCTCAAAAGTGATAATCTCATATCTGCTTGGTTTCACAAAACGATAAGAAATCTTATCAATAAACAAGCTTTCACGATTGTGGAGAGTATTCTCCATTGACTGACCATTTACAACTGTTCTTTGTACTACATAATTGGGAATTACGTAGATACAGCAGAAAATCAAAACTGCATATAGAAGAATCTCTCCAATAATACTCTTGGCACTCCTCTTCTTCTCTTGATTCTCATTCTCTGCTTCGCCTGACTCCACAGCAGCGAAGGGATTTGAGGTTACCTCTTCGTCCTGCTCTGTTGTATTGTTTACATTATCATTCATTTTGTATACCTCTCTTCATCTCTTCAAGTTGCATCTGAATGTTATTAATAATTCCACCGGACTTATCTGCTCTCAAATGCTGCATTGAAATAATATTATGAACGTTATTTACTGCCTCATCTAACGTATCATTCACGACTATATAATCATAATTATTCATAGAATCACTCTCGGTATATGCCATAGCAATTCTTTTATCAATGACTTCTTCAGACTCTGTTCCACGTCCAACAAGCCTCTCTCTAAGCACTTCTGCACTTGGTGGTGTGACAAATATAAGTAGTGCTTCCGGAAACTTCTCCTTCACGAGCATGCCACCCTGAACTTCAATCTCAAGAATCACATCTTTTCCTTCATCTAATTGCTTTTCAACAAAAGCCTTAGGGGTGCCATAATAATTGTCAACATACTTGGCCCACTCAATAAGTTCAGACTTTTCAATCATATTTTCAAAGTCTTCTTGTGTGAGAAAGTGATAGTGAACTCCATCAATCTCTCCCTCTCTCGGCGACCTGGTGGTTGCAGATATAGAGAGCGCATAATCGTACTTTGACAGCAACTCCTTGATAATAGTTCCCTTACCAGATCCTGAAAAACCTGAAATAACAGTTAAAATTCCTTTCATAAAAGCCCCTTACTGATTCAATCTACTGGCCAAGGTCTCTGTATTAAGCGCTGAAAGCAATATTATATCATCTTCCATAATAATAACAGATTTGGTTTTTTTGCCACAAGTGGCATCTATATAACTCTCTGTTTCCTTGGACTTTTGAATCAATCTCTTGATAGGAGCAGAATCTGGACTAACAATACTATAAATCTTATCTGTATTGACAAGATTACCATATCCTACATTAATATATGCCATGCCAGTGCCCCCTTGTAAACACTCTTCTATTCAATATTCTGAATCTGCTCGCGAACCTTCTCAATCTCAGTCTTGAGTAATATTCCATACTCCGCAATAGTAGAATCATTGGCCTTTGAGAGTGTGGTATTGGCCTCGCGATTAAGCTCTTGGGCAATAAAGTCTAATTGCTTACCCATAATAGTATCGCTATTAAGGACATTTCTAATATTGGTAATATGAGCTCTCAAACGAACTAGTTCTTCGTCAATGCATATCTTATCTGAATACAATACCAACTCACTGGCAATGACAGAATCATCTAAGTTCTTGTCATTCATAACTTCTTCTAGTTTATTAGTCAGTCTTTCCCTGTACTCATCAAACACAGAAGGTGCTCTATCAGCAATCTTTTTGACAATATCCTCAATATTGTCAATCTTAGCTAAAAGATCATCTCTGAGCTCTTTGCCCTCAATATTTCTTGTTTCAACAAAAGCATCAATAGCCTTGTTTACAGTATTTTCGATGATTTCTTTCATCTTGTCATCGTCCAAAATCTCGTCATTTCTCTGATATACATCAGGAAATCTCGAAATCATATAGGCATCAACTTCACCAGGAATAGACAAATCTTTGGAAATATTACAAATCATATTATAATATCCAGATGCCAATTCCTTGTTGTACTTGATTGAATCCAATTCTTCGGATATGATATCAAAAGAAACAAAAACATCGATTTTTCCGCGAGAAACACGACTTTTTATGAGTTTTCGTATAAACGCCTCGTATTTAAATATAATCTTAGGGAGACGTATATTGATATCACAAAAACGATGATTTACAGATTTTATCTCAACAGATACTCGTGCGCTTTCGTCTTCGCTGTCGTATCTTCCATAACCTGTCATACTTTGTATCATTAGTATTACCTCCAAAATGCACCTAAACGGCCCATAATGCATACAGATTAATTATAGGTTAGATGAGCTCATAAGTCAAGTATTCTATTGTTTTTTTTAGATTTTTTTAGTATAATAAGTATGTTCTTGGGAATATTTTCTCAAAACACAGCATATTTAGAAGGAGATCGTTATTATGGCATTTGACGGATTTACAATATCCTCTATAGTTAATGAATTGAACAACTCTCTCACTGGCGGTCGCATCCAGAAAATCGCTCAGCCGGAACCAGATGAGATTCGAATCAATATCAAAAACAATCGGAAGACCTACAAGCTTGTCCTATCAGCCAATGCTTCTCTTCCGCTAATATACCTTACGGAGACCAACAAAACTTCCCCTCTCACTGCGCCCAATTTCTGCATGCTTCTGAGAAAGAGAATCGGTAGCGCAGAGATTCTTGGCATTAGTCAAGTGGGCCTTGAAAGAGTTATACGCTTTGAACTCGAGTCATATAATGAGTTGGGTGACTTGGTGAGAACAACTCTAATCATAGAGATTATGGGCAAACATAGCAATATTATTTTTGTCGATTCGGATAATCTCATCATTGACAGCATAAAGCATGTCAATGCTCTTATGAGTTCCGTCAGAGAGGTTCTCCCCGGCAGAGAATATTTTACTCCTAACACCAAATCAAAGCTCAATCCTTATGACATCACCCCTGAAATCTGGATGGGAACTGTAATCAATCAGCCTTCAAGTGTCGCCAAGGGACTTTGCAACAAACTAGCCGGTTTCAGCATGTCCTTCGCGCATGAAGTGACTTATAGGGCCGGAATCGACGGTGACATGTCAATGTCAAGTCTAAATGGCAATCAAATCGCCAACCTCAGGGATGTGGTTAGAAAAGTTATGGAAAAATGTTCCGACGGCCAGTTTGCGCCCGAAATAATATATAATTCCAACAATGAACCGGTCGAATTTGCTGCATTTCACCTTGAAAAATATGATTCCTACAAGTCTGTTAAGTATGAATCAGCCAGTAAAATGATAGAAACATTTTACGGAGAAAAGGAGCGTATACAACGTATTCGCCAAAAATCAATCGATCTCAGAAAAAGCATCCAGATTCTCGTCGAGAGAAATGTGAAAAAAAGAGATATTTTGACCAAACAATTCAATGATACTCAAAAAAGAGATAAATACAAAGTATATGGCGAATTAATTCAAACATATGGGTACTCCCTAACCCCAGAGGACAAGGTGCTCACATGTACAAATTATTATGATAATAAGGAGATAAATATTCCAATTGATAATACGCTCTCTCCTATTGACAATGCCAACAAGTATTTCAATAGATACAATAAACTAAAGCGTACATATGATGCCGTATCTGTCCAGTTGGAAGAGACAAATGAGATTCTCGAGCATCTGTACTCTATACAGAATTCAATCGACTTTGCCCGCTCAGAAAGCGATTTAGCACAGATCAAAGAAGAAATCTGGGATAGCGGATATATCAAGCGTAAGCATGTCGGCAAGAAAGACAGAAATAAAGCCAAGAGTAATCCATATCATTACCGTTCCAGCGATGGATATGATATGTATGTTGGCAAAAACAATTACCAAAATGAACATTTGACCTTTAAAGTAGCAACCGGAAATGATTGGTGGTTTCACGCCAAAGGCGCTCCAGGTTCGCATGTCATAGTCATATGTAACAACACTGAGCCGCCAATCAAAACCTTTGAAGAAGCCGCTGCTCTTGCTGCACACTATTCAAAGTCATCTAATGCCGACAAAGTTGAAATTGATTATACTCAAAAAAAACATGTAAAAAAACCAAGTGGCTCAAAACCTGGGTTTGTAATATATCACACCAATTATTCATTAGTTGCGAAATCAGACATCACAGGTATCGAGGAGGTTAAAGATGATTAAATATGATACACATCTTCACTCTAGCTTTTCCACAGATAGCGAGGAAAGCCTAGATAATATAGCCATTTCCGCCATGCAAAAAGGGCTGGAAGGCATAATTATGACTGATCACATGGATATTATATACCCGACCAAATACCACGAAGATTTTGGCGATGGCATACCATTTATATTCGATGTGGACAATTATGTATCCACTTTGGCGGATTTCAAGAAGAAATATTCCAATCTGAGAATACTAACCGGTATGGAATTGGGGCTTCATCCCGATGCAATTGAGAAAAATGTTCTCTTAAGCAACTTGCCGGACTTTGACCAAGTTATAGGTTCAGTTCATGTGGTCGATGAATTTGATCCATATTATCCAGAATATTGGGAAAGTTATGGAGAAGAAAAGGGAATACTTAAGTACTTTGAAACTATTCTTGATAACCTTGAAAACTTGAGCAATATCAGGATAAATACCTTAGGACATATGGATTATGTTGTTAGATATGCTCCAAGCATTACATATGATAGAATTTTAGAACTCTATGATACAAAATCATATATGGAAGTATTTGATGAGATTTTTTCTATCCTGATAGATCGAGAAATTGCACTAGAAGTCAATTCTTCCGCACTAAAAAAAGGATTCCCCCTTCCTAATCCTGCCACAAAAATTATTAAACAATATAAGGACAAGGGTGGAGAACTCCTGACATTTGGCTCAGATGCTCATGCAGCTGAAAATATTGCATTTGGTTTTGATAAATGCGAAGAAATAGCTAAATCTTTGGGATTTAAAGGATATAATATATATGTCTTTGATGAACCTGAATTCCATATATTTGATTAAACTTTAAAGAGGATATTACATAAGTAATATCCTCTTAAATAAATTATTATCTTTAATACTTAAATGAGAGTTTGAAGTATGTACGCTTCTCTCTACCCATCTTGTAAGTAACCTTAGTTGGTACTGTGAGATTATCAAAATCAACTATCTCATCAGAGAATTCCTCAGGAACTTCTGATGATTTGGAATCAGAGTTATCCATATCAGGAATTGGTCTCTGTGGAGGAATTGGATTGTTGTGAATCTTAAATTCCTCAGTCGCAACCGGATCAGCGGTTTCCTCAGTACCATTATTTTCAAGGTCATCAAGCGTTAAGCCAAAGCCTTCTTCTTCAGAATCTTTGCCTCTCTTGCCTCGTTTGCGCTTCTTATCTTCTTGCTCTGAAATCAGATCATCTTCTACCTGAGCAACAGTTGGAGTCTCGACATAGTCTTCCTCGATTGAGAAATTGTCGCCATCGTCAATTCTCTTTGACTGCGATTTAACGATGTCCTCCCAAGAAATGTTGGATCCCTCAACACTTTCAAAAGTAAGAATTGGGATATCATCTTCTGGCATTTCTGTAGATGCAGCTTCTTCTGCAGTTTCTTCCGTAGCTCCTGCTGCAGCTTCTTCTGTAGCTTCTGCTGCAGCTTCTTCTGCAGCTTCTTCTGCAGCTTCTGCTTCATCTGAAAGACTTTCCTCAATATCCTTTTGCAAACCAGACTCTAAGCCGGCATTTGGATACATGTTAGAATTCTTATATAGTCTGTCAGTCTTCTCAACATAAGACATTTCAAGTTCAGCGTCTTTGCCAAGTTCGTCTTCCTCAAGATTGTTAGAATCCGAGCTGACAACAATTCCCTTAGTATTAAGAGCAGCATCACTTGTCTCTGTCTCTAGACCAACATTAAAGTTCAATACAATTTCTTGGTTTTCTTCAGGCACAGCTGGCTCTAGACTCGCATGCATTCCCTCAGATTCTAATCCTGCAGCAAATGCAACTGTGGAATCAATAGCAGCTTCTTCTTCTGTCATATAATCAAGTTCAGACTCACCAGTTTCTGTCTCCAGACCGGCTGAATACTCTATTGTGGCATCGAAGAATCTAAATGTTGCATTGAAGTCGATATCATCACCATCTAAAACACCGTCATAATCTTCGTACTCATCGTCATACTCGTCATCTTCTTCTGAATCAGATACATCGCTTGAAGTTTCTTCAGTAGTTTCTTCCTGAACAGCTTCTTCAGCAACCTCTTCTACTGGTTCATCGGCTACTTCTTCTACAGACTCCTCTGTATTTTCAGTCTCTGTAGGCTCTTCAGTAACTTTTTCCTCTACAGGTTCCTCGACTACTTCTTCAGTTGATTCCTCAGCTGGTTCCTCAGCTGGTTCTTCAATCGACTCCTCGTCAGAATCTGCAGTTTCGATACTCTGCATAGCAGCGGCAACCAATGCATCCATATCATCAGCTGCTGGCGTCTTTGCTGGTATATCCGCATCAATATTAATACTATCATCGATAAACTCTTCTTCAACAGGTTCAACTGGTGTTTCATCGATGTTTAATTCATCTAAATCTAGTCCATCAAACTCCAAATCATCTGCGACTGCTTCAGTTTTTGGCTCTTCGTTTGATATGTCAACAGAATCCATGTCGAAATCAAACATGTCATTGGAAATCTCTGGTTCTTCCGCAAGAGCCTCTGGTTCCTCCGCAACTTCATCTGTTTCAAACACCAAATCATTGACGAGATCAACATTCTCTTCTGGAGTTTCTTCAACAGATTCTTCGACAGCCTCTGTGGCAACCTCTTCCTGAACTTCCTCAACAGGTTCTTCGACAGCCTCTGTGGCAACCTCTTCTTGAACTTCCTCAACAGGTTCTTCGACAGCTTCCGTGGCAACCTCTTCCTGAACTTCTTCAACAGGTTCTTCGACAGCTTCCGTAGCAACCTCTTCCTGAACTTCTTCAACAGGTTCTTCGGTAGTTTCTGTGGCAACCTCTTCAACTGCAGGCTCATTTACAGAAGCTGTATCTTCCTTAATGGCTGCATTCATTCTATCGATATTCTCTGAGACGTTGAGACGCTCTAACAAATTCTTAACATCATCATCTTCAGTTGAAGATGATGTAACTTCAGCCACAAGTCCAGCAACTGCCGCATCCAAAGCAGAGTGATCAATAGGTTCTGGAATTGGTGTTGTTTCTGGTTCAGGAACTGGTTCCGGTTCTGGAACTGGCTCTGGTTCTGGGACTGGCTCCGGTTCTGGGACTGGCTCTGGCTCCGGTTCAGGAACTGGCTCCGGTTCAGGAACTGGCTCTGGTTCTAGCTCCGGTTCAGGAACTGGTTCCGGTTCTGGGACTGGCTCTGGCTCTGGAACTGGTTCCGGCTCAGAAACTGGCTCCGGCTCTGGAACTGGTTCCGGTTCTGGAACTGGCTCTGGCTCTGGAACTGGCTCCGGTTCAGGAACTGGTTCCGGCTCTGGAACTGGTTCTGGCTCTGGGACTGGCTCTGGCTCTGAAACCGACACAAAATCATCCATACCCAATGTTGTATTATTCTCTATTTCCTGATTTGATGTCACAGCATCTACATCCAAAGTTGTGATACTCTCATCAAATGTATTATTAGCATTAGCCGCAGCACTACTTGTGGAGGCTGTCGGTGTAATATCTCCACCCAAAACAAACTCAGAATCTAATCCTGAGCCGGTACCTGAAAATCCAGATTGTGGTGGTCTTGGTGGTGCTTTCTCAATCTTTGTTATTGATCCACCAAGGTTGCCTGCCTTAGCAACATTATTTTGATTTCCCTGGTTGAGGAAATCATCAAGGTCTCCACCGGATATGTCTCTATACTGAGGTTTCTTTTCCACAGGAACATCTTCTTCAACCTTCACAGGTTCTGGTGGTGCAGAGAGATCCATGGTCCATTCAGTCATATTTTCTTCCGATGGTAAATTTATACTACGTTTTTTTCCAAATGCCATTCTTTCAACCCCTAACATAAATCACGTATATACTATATAATACTACAATTTTAGAAAAAAAACAATGATATTTTATAAAAAGACACACACCTACATCAATTTTTTTTAATCAATTGTAAGAATTCTTCTTCACTAATGATTTTCACACCTAAATCCTGTGCTTTTTTATTCTTCGAAGAGCTTGAAGTTGTGTCATTGTTTATAAGATAATCTGTTTTCTTACTAACAGATGAGCTAACTTTACCTCCCAAGCTCTCAATTAATGTTTGACATTCTTTTCTATTGCTGAAAGTATTAAGGCTACCCGTAATTACGAATGTCAATCCCTCAAATCTATTATCATCTATAGCCTCTGGCATAAGGATGTCAAGTTCTGCTTCCAGTCTTTTTACAAGGTCTGCATTTTCTGGATTAGAAAAATATTCAATAAAAGACTCTGCCAATTTGTCTCCTATTCCATCAATAGAGACCAAATCTTCCTTGGTTAATTTTGAAAATTCACTTAGGGCATACGGAAATTTGTTACAAATAAGTTTTGCGACACTTAGTCCTACTCCTTTAATGCCCAAGGAAAATACTGCTGCAGCCAACTGAACTTCTCTGGCATTTTCTATAGAGTCAATAAGATTTTTAAAAGACTTGTCACCAAAACCTTCTAATCCCGTTATCTCTACATGTTCCTTTAACTTGAAAATATCGCAAACATCATGAAGAATTCCCATATTTATAAACTTTACCAAAGTCATCTCAGACAATCCATCAATATTCATTGCATCTCTGCTAACAAAATGCGTGAAAGATTTTATCTTTTTTGCATAACAAGCTTTGTTATTACATAGCAAGAACGATGTGCCATTTTCATTTAAAATAGTCGTATCTTCGCCGCAAACAGGGCATTTGTCTGGGATTGGCAAATTGTCAGAACAGGTTAGGTTCTCTGCAATTTGCGGAATTATCATATTGGCTTTATATACTGTTATATTATCGCCAATGCCCAGCTTCAATTCCTTTACTATACTCAAATTGTGAAGACTTGCCCTCTGTACAGTCGTTCCCTCAAGTTCTACGGGTTCAAATATGGCAACAGGATTAATAAGACCTGTTCTTGATGCGCTCCACTCAACATCCTTAAGGGTTGTCTGGGCAATCTCATCCTTCCACTTGAATGCTATAGAATCCTTTGGAAATTTAGCAGTTCGCCCAAGGCTATTGCTGTATTGAATATTATCATAAGTCAAAACTAGTCCGTCACTCGGAATGTCATATCCCTCTGCTATTTCATGAGAAAACTCTTCTACCTTTGTAGAAAGAGTGCTTCCATCCACCAACTTATATGGTGCCACATCAAATCCAAGAGAAATAATCTTTTCTAGTATTTCTGATTTTTGGTTAAATGTTCCGAAATCCGAATCGGTCTCAATTAAATTATATATATAATAGTTTACATTTCTCTCTTCAACTATCTTATTATTTAATTGCCTAACTGTGCCACTACACAAGTTTCTGGGATTCTTATATTGTTCTTCAATACTTAGACTTTCATTTATGACTTCAAAGTCAGAATATTTTATAAGCGCCTCGCCGCGCACGACCATTCTACCTTTGTAGTTTATCCTGTGAGGAATGTTTTTGAACATTTTAGCATTGTTTGTAATGACTTCACCTATGGTTCCATTTCCTCTTGTAAGAGCCTTGACCAATTGGCCATTCTCATATGTCAATATGACACTTAATCCATCGAGTTTAAGTGAGAGTATTCCGGCATGATCACCTAACCAAGAAGTCAATTCTTCCACACTTTTAGTTTTGTCGAGAGAAAGCATCGGAGCCACATGTTCTTCCTTAGTAAGCTTGCTAAGTGTCTCGTAACCAACATTAACAGTTGGGCTGTTATTCATGGTGATACCAGTTTCCTCCTCTAGTCTTACCAATTCATCATACAACTCATCATACTCATAATTAGACATAACTTCATCTTTGCCCTGGTAATATACCTTGGCTGCGTTGTTTAATATGTCAATTAATTCTAACATTCTTTGATTAGTACTCATTATAAAACTTTTCTCCTCTGGTCAATTCTCTCAATCCATCAATTTCTTCTCGAGTCAACTCCCGCCACTTCCCGGTTTTCAAGTTTTCAAGTTTGATATTCATAATTCGAATACGCTTAAGCTTTTGAACTCGATAACCAAAGTACTCCGCCATGCGGCGAATTTGCCTGTTAAGTCCTTGAGTTAGTATAATCCTATACTTCTTTTCAGATATTCTGTATATCTCACAGGGTCTAGTAATCGTATCAAGTATGGGGACGCCCTTTCTCATGGCATCTAATATATCATCGCCAATTGGTTTGTCGACTTGGACAATATACTCTTTTTCGTGATTATTCCTTGCTCTGAGAATCGCATCCATCAAATCGCCATCGTTAGTTAATAGAATCAAACCCTCAGAATCTTTATCAAGTCTTCCAATGGAAAATATTCGCTTATGGTAATTAACATAATCAATTATATTATTCTTGTCTTTTTTACTAGATGTGCATACAATACCAACCGGCTTGTTAAGGGCTATGACCACCTTATCTTCTTGAATCTCTATGTCTCTTCCGTCAAGAGTAACTCTCTGATCGCCATAAACCTTACTTCCGTTTTCAGATATCTCACCATCTATTCGAACTCTGCCCTCTGATATCAAGAGGTCCGCTTTTCGCCTCGAGCAAACGCCTGCAAGGCTAAGATATTTGTTAATTCTTATTCCTTCATTCATGTCAAAATCCCAAAAATTGTTTCTAAAAAAGGGGAAACACACCCATAAGGCGTTCCCCTTAATAATCATTTACTTTGCAGTTGCAACTGGAGCGCTGGCAGCCGCCTGTGCCGTTGCCTGTGGCGCTGTCTGTGCCGGTGCACTTGCTACCGGGGTCACAGCTGCCGTTGGCTGAACCGGCGTATTAGTAGGTTGAATTGTTGCCGGTGCTGTTGTCGCACCATTGTCTACGATTGACTGGTTGTCCTTATCCATTCTCTCGTATAATTGTTTAAATGCTGAATCCTTGGAAATAGCCTCCTGAAGTTTGTTTGTAACTTCTTCTTTCATTCTGACAACATTCTCATTCTCATCTGCTGCAAGAATAAAGCTTTCTTCGGCCTCATCCAAGGCACTGAGATATATGATATATCTCTCGTCAGAACCCATAGTAACATACAAACCACATAAACATGGACCCAGTGTATCAATATTCTTAAGTTTCATATCATAGCGCACATAAATTCTCATATCTCCATTATCTGGATTTTTGATAATATAGCTCTTGATATTCTTATAATCTTCTACATACTCAGCTTTGGCTACAAGCTTTTCCTGGTTTATCTGATTGATATCACTTACAAGCTCAGCCATCTTCTCCATGTCCACATCTCTCTTGGCCTGAAAATAGTTATTGATAAGTGTGTTGATTGCATCATCATCACATTCATCAAGCTTTGCTACCTCTACGGCCTTTTGCTTGTTAGTTCCAGTTGGAATCAATGCTAGAATAATAAAACATAGAAAGATTGCACCAACTGTTAGTAGAATTATAAGCTTCTTATATTTTAATTTCATGATTTGACCTCACTTTCAAAGAACATCTTAAATTATATCAATTCTTGATATATTTGTCTAGTTTTTTATAAAGCAATTCCCAGAAAAGCCCTAAAACTAGGCATCAATCATATTTTTGATGTCCTCGGGATCAAATCTATAGCTCGTATTGCAAAAATGACAATTCACTTCAACAGGTTCCCCGTCTTCTAGCATATTCTGAAGTTCCTTTTTTCCAAGAGAAATTAATGCATTAGACACTTTCTCTTTGGAACAACCGCATTTAAACTGAGTTTGACACTCATCTGTTATCTTCAAATCGAAGTCACCAAGTATATACTCCAGCATGGATTCAGGAGAATGACCTTTGCTGTATAGCTCTGTGACAGATTCCATGTTCTTGAGCTTTGCCTCTAATCTATCAATTATATCGTCAGGGGTATCAGGCATAAGCTGAATAATATAACCACCACTGTGAGCTACAGTATTATCCTTGTTCATGAGCACACCAAGGGCAACCGATGAAGGAGTCTGCTCAGAAGTTGCAAAGTAATATGTCAAATCTTCTGCTATCTCACTTGACACGAGATGGGTACTTCCATTGTAAGGCTCCCTGAGTCCCATATCTTTGATAACTGTTAGAACACCTAACCCCAAGGCTCCCGCCACATCTAATTTGCCCATAGAATTAGCAGGAAGGGATACATTGGGAACTTTGGGATATCCCTTGACATTCCCCTTGGAGTCCGCAGTTACAGTAATTCCCTGCACTGGTCCGGAGCAATCAATCTTTAATGTCAAGATATCCTTATCTCCTTTCATCATCGTTCCCATCATTGCACCGGCAGACATAAGTCTTCCCAAGGCAGCAGTTATGACAGGACTCGTCTGATGACGATTTTTCGCCTCTTCAACCATATCTCTCGAATAAATAGCAAAACATCTAATCATATCATCCGCAGCTATTCCTCTTACAATCTTATCCATATATATATTCACATCCTCGTAATTTGTTAAAGCTTTTCCTTGTTAAGTATAACGCATACAGGAAATTTATACAATAATTTTTTACTTTACAATATAAAAATGTTTGTATATAATATAAATTGTTGTAATAACAATGCACCAGTGGCTCAATGGATAGAGTACCGGCTTCCGAAGCCGTTGGTTGGGGGTTCGAGTCCCTCCTGGTGCGCTAACCGACTGATAAAAATTTGCGCTTACTTCTACTGTATATATACGGATGATCTGATAATATCTCTTCTTTATCCACAAATTCATCGTTTATATCCCTGATCATATCAGATACAACTTCATAACTTCCACGGTTATTGTCAACCATGACTAACATCTCATGAATACTACTTGGAAGAATTAACAGGTCATCACCTAATCGCTCAGCCAGTTCCTCGATTAAATGATCATAGATAATAGCTGAAGCTCCATATATGCCAAATTCATTGGTCACAACATACATATTAAGCGAATCCTCTTTGGCGCGTTCCACAAGTTCATAATCTTCACCGAGAATCTCAGACATGATACTACCCAATTTTTTTACCTTGGGCGGTAATATCTTCATCGTATTATCCTTGGCAATGGAATATAATTCACCGATAGTAACTTTCCATTTTTCAAGAAGTTTATTATCTACTTTGATTGAATGCATTCCCCTCTTATCTATCTTAACAACAACCAACATGATAATTGCAAAATCCAAAAAAGGGATATATGGAATATCCTTGAGCATCTCTTCGTTGTCATCATAGGAAATCAATTTGTAAATAATTCTATCTCTGCAATTTTCTAGTCTAACATCGAGATTTGTATATTCCTTATCAAAGTCAAGGCTACTATCGTATCTTTGAGAAACTTCCTCACATACTTGTTGAAGCGAAACTTCCCCCTTATCGTACTTTTCATACAGGTCATCAATATAGATGCACGGCGATATACTCACCCCCTCTCTATTGAAAACAATTCCATTGAGTTCAATACCATTGTTCTTCAATGTTGTTGTATCAATAACATCACAGTCCTTAAACCTTTGCTTCATATTTTTCAAAATACAATTAGTAAAATTTTCGATTGTCATTCTTACCTCCAAAATGTTTTTTTTAACTATACCAAAAAAACACATCTAATTAACTGGTAAATTCATGTATTATTTTGTCATTTTAAGGTATGGATATTTAATATTTTTCCTTTATGCTTTATAATATATATTGGACATAATATCAAGAGATTGGGGGAATGATTTTAATGAGTAAGATTTATGTCAATATTAATGCCACTAATGGGGATGGAAGTAAAGAGAAACCATTTAAGTACATTGACGAGGCCGCTAAAATCGCAAAGCCAGGCGATGAAGTTATCGTTGCACCTGGTATTTATAGAGAATACGTCAATCCTATTAATGCAGGAACAAAGGAGGCACCAATTGTCTATAAATCAGAAAAGCCTCTAGAAGCGATAATTACAGGTGCTGAGGCGGTTACAGATTGGGAGCCATATACCGGAAATGTTTGGACTACAACTGTAGATAACGAGTTTTTTGGCGAGTATAACCCATATACTACAGAAGTAGTTGGAGACTGGTATTTCTCTCCTATTATCAGACATGCAGGAGCTGTTTTTATCAATGACTTGATGATGTATGAAACAGTAAATATCCAAGAGTGTATTGATGGCGAGATTGACACTCATTCATGGAAACCAGAGGACTCGAAGTTCAAGTGGTACTGTGAGCAAAAGAACGGACGGACTATTTTCTATGCAAATTTTCAAGGCAAAAATCCTAATGAAGAAAATGTAGAAATCAGCGTCAGACGAAACTGCTTTATGCCAGACAAAAATGGAGTTGATTATATCACGGTTGATGGATTTAATATCCAGAAGGCCGCTACTACCTGGGCTCCTCCTGCAGCTTATCAGGATGGTATGATTGGACCACATTGGAGTATGGGATGGATTATAGAAAATTGCGAAATAAGTAATAGTAGATGTTGCGGTATCTCTCTTGGCAAATACCTGGACCCGGAAAATGACATGTACTTCTTCACAAAGCATGTCAAAAGCCCTACTCAGATGGAGCGAGATGCAGTTTGTCGTGGGCAGTACCATGGTTGGCTCAAGGAAAAAATCGGGCACCATATAATCAGAAATTGTGATGTTCACCACTGCGAGCAAACGGGAATTGTTGGCCGTATGGGCGGAGTATTTTCAACTATTGAAAACTGCCATATTCACGATATTTGCAACAGTCATCAGTTAGGTGGTGCAGAAACGGCGGGAATTAAGCTTCATGCAGCTATAGATGTTACGATTAAGAATAACCATATTCACAATTGTATTATGGGAATATGGCTTGATTGGGAAGCTCAGGGCGCACGTATAACTAACAACCTTCTCCATGACAATACGAGACCTGATGGTGTTGAGCCAACAGACGGTGCAATGTTTAATACAGACATATTTATTGAGGTTGGTCATGGCCCAACTCTCATTGACAACAATCTTCTATTGTCCAAATCAAGTATTGTTATTCCTACCGAGGGTGTCGGATGTGTTCACAACCTTATTCTAGGCGGATTTGGGCTTATCAATTCCGGAGTTGATAGTATCGTAAATGGTCAGCGCGAACCAAGATATACACCATATCACATTCGTCACCGCACAGAAGTTGCCGGTTTCATGACCATACTTCATGGAGATGATAGAATTTACAATAATATTTTTGTGCAAAAGTATCCTGTTACATGTCTTGACAAAACAGCCAAGGATGCGGATTACGAAGTTGTGGGTACCCTTCCATTTGACATATTTCCAACATATGATGAGTGGATATCACAGTTTGACTTTACCAAGAACCCTGACATGGGCAAGCTTGGAGAAGCTCACTTTGGTCATCTTCCTGTATGGATCGAAGGAAATGCGTATTTTAATGGTGCTAAGATTTGCAAAAACGAGACAGAATATTTTGAAAACAAAGATAATACTGTCAAAGTCGAGTTGATTGAAGAAAATGGAAAATATTCTCTCATTACAGATCTTTATGATTTATTAAAGGATTTCAAAGCCAAGCTTATCGACAGTGATATTCTGGGGTGTGCATTTGAGCCGGAACAAAGATTTGAAAACCCAGATGGTTCCGATATAGTATTTGACGTGGATTTCAATGGAGAAAAGAGAGATGCTTCTCCTATTCCTGGACCATTTAGAAACTCAGATTCTGCTAAAAAATTTGTTATTTCTTACTAATAAGATATATAACTAGACAAAAAACACTGTCATGTGGAGCCTTCTCCGCTTGGCAGTGTTTTTATTGTTATATATATAATACACTATTAAATAAACTCAAATTATAAACGTCAATCTTTTGAACACCACAAATCTGCAAGTTCATTTGTACTCCTTGTATAACCGCCGGTTATCTCAGCTGATTTTTTAACTTTGCCATCCTCTCTTTGGGCGAACATATAAATTCTGTTATCTACTGTGAAGTGATCATCGTCAAATTTTATTGCTCCGTCATTTAACTCCGCCGGCATATCATTGTCGCATTGCATAACATACTCCCAAGGATATTTGTTGTTAACAGCTGATGATGCGCCTTGGGCATCATTATAAGGAACTCTGTCACAACATGCAAATGCAAAACTTGTTATCCTAGAGCTGAAGTAATCGCCTGGATTCGAGGAAAGAATACGTCTGGTATCCTTGCCTTGACGCTTATTGTAATTGTCCACTGCGAACTTCGTTGTGTAATACATATATATTGGTGGACCGTTAGTACCGCTGTTAAGATCCACATTACCTACCGGCGTATAGTATATCTGATATTTTTCTGTTATTATTCCATCCGAATGATATGGCTCATCAACTGTACATACCACATCATAGATGGCATCCTTAAGTTGGTTTTCTTTCTCCGCATCCTTTGCTGCTTTGGTATTCTTCTCATCTATCTTGGACTGATTGAGATTAAGTCCTCTGTAACCGAAGTATACAGCATCACCGCCGACATTACTATTTAGGTCAATGTCACAGAATTCAGTACAACCTTTTTCCAAAAGCTTTAAAAGTGCTGCCTTACGGTTATTCCCTTTGCCTAGTCGAAGCTTGGAGAAGTACTGTTTTCTGTCGTGTTCATACGCCGCATGAATGAATGTATCGATGGATGTATTTCCGTACATTTCCGCTTGACCCGATTTACTATCCGTTTTATTCACACTCAGTGCTGTTGCTTCTCCCGAAACAAAAACTTCTTCACTAGCAGATAAGGATGTTATAGGTTTACCTGGAATAGCACCGGCATTATACGTATAGTATAAAAAGTATTTTGTTGAACTATTTGCTTTAACCGGGGTGGAGTTGCTTGCACAGTAATAATCCATTCCTTCAACTTTGATTACCTCTGGAACCACCTTTTTATTGGACTCAAAGAGAAGTATGCCCTTAATGGCATCCCCTTCCTTATCTGTTCTTGCAACGCTTATGTAGGCTGCCGGACGATCAGTTTCTTCCTCAGGTTTTACCTCTGCTCTTGGTACATAATCATCATCATCTTCATCATCTTTATTTTCTATTCTATTGTACCATGCGGTACTCTGTGAACCGCATATATTGACCGGGATTACTTCATCCGAAGCCTGTGAGGAGGCAGTGATAAGTGCCTGATAATCCACCTGCTTGCTAAACTCTTCCAGTGTATCTTCGTCATCCGTTCCGGCATCATCCCAGGAGCAGGCACCCACGAAGATACGAGAGATGTACTTTTTCTTAACCGGTGTACGATTAGTGTATATATAGAAAGGTGATGATGCATTATGCGAATTATCGCGAGGATCAACGTATTTTGGATAAGCAATATTGAAAGGCTTGGTTTCATAAGGACGGTTCATATCCTGTATGGATGCAAACTGTCCACTCGGAGTACTTCCTCCAAGAGTCGTCTCTCCATTCATATTCGCAACAATCTTACCTTCTAAAATCTGCCCCTGATGTGAACTACTTGAGATTACTACATCATCAAGCGTTAATGGCTCCTGTCCATCCACATATCCACTTACATAGAGACCCGTGGCAAGGAACGGCATTTGTTTAAAACCGTATGGATAATCTCCTGGAAGGTCTGTTATATAGCCCTTGGCAGGCTCATCACTTGACCCCCACAGACCATTGATACTCATATATGCGTTCTCAGGACCGATTCCCCTGATGGCCAAATTATCCGCATGGACACGCTGAGTGACCATGGTAGCAGCAGTATAACTGACAGAATGGTCTGCCGCCGCTGCATACTTGCCACTTGGATAACTTAGTGCTTTCTGCATATTGTAGGGAAGGGATTTGTAGTACAATGATCCCCTCAGAGCAGCAACATTATAGATAGCTCTATATGGATTGTAGCTCCAGGTATATCCGATATTAAGGTGTTTCTGGTCTCCGTCTGCGGCTCCGCCTACATAGAAATACGAGGATGCCAGATTCAGATCATACATTTTCGAATTAGGTATTGTTTTCATATGATTAAGCAGGTCAGTGTAAGGAGATTCAGGTTCATTATATGTATTAAATTCTGACTCCGCATCGGCACCAAATGAAAAATATATTCCTGATAAATATTTGGTTCCACTTGTGAATTTCTCCGCAGGTTCATAGTACAGATACCGCTCGCCCCAGTCAGACCAGCTCTCATCATCATTTAAGATAGTTCCGGTGTATATGGAACGGTAGTAACGATAACCAGGTGTGCCGCCGTGTCCTGTTTCATATTTCGAGTTAATAATAGCATTATCATATCTGGAGGTATCAAAGTTGTAAGGCAATCCACTGAAGGTTGTTACAGGTTCCCAGCCAGGCTGCACCTGGTTGAAACTGCTTAGCAGATGGAGCCTTCCCACTTCAATAGGTGTACCCGCCTTTTTACTCTTCGTAATATACAGACCATCTAAATCTGCTGGATAACTCGAGTCCTCCGATGCATCATCAGCAGGATAACCTAGAGTTCCCGAACAGCCGTAACTGATTTCGCCAAATGAAACCGCTGACTTTCCGGTAAAGGTTCCAACTCTGATATCCCTTATGGCCTTGTTAGGATCTGTTGTCACCTTGTAACCGATATAGGTATACTGATTCCTGTCCATTCCCTTGCTAAATGCATCCCTGAATGAATAATCCCTGTCCTTAACGTGAGGACTAAGTTCCTGATCCCACACGTAGAATCCACCCACAGTGATCTTTGCCTTTGCCTTTGCCGGTGTATCGGCTGATTTGACAATAATATCAGAATAATACTTCTTCGGTTCTGTAGTTGCATTGTTGGTGGATGTATTAATTGTAGTATTATTGATTATGCCGGTACCTTCTTTAAGTGAATCCACAGTGTGGTAGTAAATATATATTCCATTAACTCCATCTTTCTTGGCAAACTGGTTACAGTTACCTGGTGATATCTCGCCGAAGAAGTTAACTGATTCAAATCCTTTATGATGACTTGCATCCCCATAAGCAACATGGAACATTTGGCCGTTCTTATCTTCAACTATAGGACTTCCGATTCTCTCATCCTTGGATGCAAACATGCATATCCAGCCGCTTTGTCCCATATACGCATTTAGATCGGCTTTGCCCTTGTCCTTTCCTTTGTACGGCCCTTCAGACCTTTCAGAATAGGTTGAATTTGTTTTTATTATGTCATATTTTGCCTGAATGGAACCTCTGGCTGTCTCAACAACATCCACAACCGCATCAGGTATCTCTGAATATTCTTTTGGATCATTACGATGAATTAGGTAGTCAACTAATTTACCGATATAGTAGAATACCGTTACTATTAAAAGAGCTATCCCAAGCGGGCCTGCAATATACGTGCCTAGCACGCTGGAAAAAGATATCATCGCCGATGCTACACTTGCAGCCGACATCGCAGCACCTACAAGTCCAAGTTTTACAAACAGACATCCAATAGCTGTAACCAGTCCTGCTATGACAAGCTTACTGGTAAGGATTACCACAACCGTAAGAGCCGCACTAGCAATACCCGCCCATTTTAAGAATTCCTCAAATTTCTGAGCAGTTGTTTCAGGTTCTTCATAATCAATTGTAGCGCTGGAAGAATTCTCTCTGATAGCATCAGAAGTAAAAGCAACCTTTTGGTTCATAATATCGGGATCAGCATTTGTCCAGATTGAGAATGAATCCTCATTCATGAGTTTCATAAGGTTCTCCTTTGCTTTGGATGTAAGCTCCTCCGCAACATCATTGTGCTTATTTTCGCCTATATGAGAAACCACCGTTGTTATACCCGCTATCTTAATCATAGAGCACTCAGCTTCACTAAGGGATGCGATAAGAGGATATAATTGCTTAAGGTCAACGGATTCACTTGTCTTTTCACCTATGTTGAGCATCCATTCTCCTAAAGGCATTTCTTCATTCGCCTTATATTCATTCAACTTATTATAACTCATCACAAAGGTTGCACTGATATCATTTTCCTGAATAGAATCAGACTCTTCAACGGCCTCTTCAACATTTTCAACATCCTTTGGTACTTCATCTGAGATTTTAACTGAATCACTGTCAGAAGCCACATCAGAAGGATTTTGACCTTTAAATACAATATCTTTCTCGTCGGAACCCGCCATCTGGTTAACCTCAGCAACAAGCTTATCTTCGTTGTATTCTGCCTCAGCTTTATTATACTCGTTGGCAAAGTTCTGCAACTGGGCGAATATAAGAGATGCCGTATCCTGATAACGTTTGTTCAATTCCTCCTGTTCTTCCTCACTCAGATAATCCCAGTTATCAATACTTTCCCATAATTCATTTTCACAAAGCCTCTCTGCCCAGTTGATGGTTACTTCCTCATCCTCATCGTCATCATACTCATTTTTATAAGGTGTCATTCCCGCTGAGAGATAGTTAATGATAACACTTACAATTCCGGAACAAGATGTTACGATTACTTTTGCAAAGAAGTCACGGTTTGACTTGCCTTGAACTAAGTAATCCCCTAGCTTCATGTTTCCTGCCTCCGGAACATTTATCATATTCAATCCTTCATATGCCTGAAGTGCCATCGGGCTTCCCTTCTCATAATAATCAATAAACTCTTCCGTTGCCGCTTGAAATGCATCTGCTGCAGCATAATTGGACTTCTCATATTTTTCTTTTAATTCCTTATAATCTTTAATCTCATATCCATGATCCATGGCAAGAAGTCCCATCTTGCGGATTGCTTTTTTGGGGTCTGTTGTGGTTTTATAACCCATGAATACATATCTTTCCGTGTCAGTCCCCATATTCAGGTCAGTATTCACTAGCGTATAACCCGCTGCACGGCATTCGTTTCTTGCATCATCTTCGCTTCCAGAAGGTGCCATGAAGATACGCACATCCTCAAGATATCGAACTGGTTCTTCTTGAGCCATCATACCCTCCATGGCAGACAGAGGGTTCTCCACAACTAAACATAATGAAAGAAAACAAGCAATCATGGTTTTTAAAAATTTTACAATTCGTTTCTTTTTATGCATCATAATGTACCCCCCTTTGCCTTCTTTTTCTATAAATAAATATTCCTATGATAGATAACAACCCTATTCCCGCAAGTAACAGTAAAACTGCGATACTTCCATTGCTGAATATTGATGCGGTAACTACCATAGCTACATCAACATCTTTTTTGTCTTTGAGAGAACGAAATCCTTCATCCATATTAATGTATTTAAAATGAAATGTACTCATCTGTTTCGCCATCCTGACACTGCTTCCTGACGTTGTACCAAGGTTCACACATGAATCTTTGTATAGACCGGCATCAATTATACGCGCTGTTGCACTTGGACTTTTCTCTAGACAGACATTTCTCATGGAATCGTCCTCATCACAGATATTGTCTCGAATTTTCATCAGTCCTTTAAGAGTCAGATCATACCTTGCATCTACGAACACTCCGCCACCGCTTTCCACTGCCCTGTTGCCAGTGATTTCAGTATTGGATAGCGCCACGCAGTCATCTACAACCATGATGGCTCCACCGTCTTCCGATGCCTTGTTATTGCGGAATATACAGCGATCAAACAGAACCGCTCCGTCCTTCGGGTTATCCCTTATGTATGCAGAACCGCCATTTTCCGCCTCGTTGTCGGTAAATGTGCAGTTTCTTGCAGTGAGTAGAGTTCCTGCGTGATCAGTGTCAAGATCGAGGGCGATATAGATGACACCACCGTCATCGTGAGCTTTATTTCCAGAGAATATAACATTATTTAGTGTAACTCTTCCCCTTTGGGAGCTTATGGCACCACCATCGTCCTCACTGTAACAATCCTCTATACGTGCATTCTTAATTGTTATCGATCCACCGTTCATATGTATCCCACCACCGCTGCAGTCAAGACTACTATCTACAGCTTGGCAAGCGTATATACGTCCACCGGTCATTGTGAAGGTACCCTTTTCCTGAAGTAGCGCCCCACCATCTTCATTGGATATACAATCATAAATAGTACCGCCCTCGAAGAATACATGACCGCCCTCATTGTGTATTCCTCCACCTGTATTGGTACTTGCACCTCCTGTTATTACTCCACCCTTAACCCCGTCGAAGCCCTTGCTCTTAGGATTAGAATCTTTTATAGTAAGACGTCCGTTCTTTTTTACTAAAAATACTCCACCGTGCTTTATCATCTTATGCTCGCGGTTGCGATTGATACAATGACCATTCAAGTCAACCGTTACGTCCACTTCATCTTTTACTTTAAGTTCGTCGTCGATAATCCAGTCTCCGCCCAGAGTAAGAACGACTCTGTAACCCTGACCATATGAAATCGCATTTGACCAAGCATCACTTACTCCGTCAAAAACCACTTCTTTGACAAGTTTTTCGGAAAAGTTATATACTTCTACCGTTGAACGAACATTGTTATTAATTACTTCCTTACTTTTTACAAGCATTACCTCTGATGCATCTGGGTCATCACTTATAACATATTTATCAGAAATATATGTAAAATAATAACTTCCAGCAACAGAATTGTATTCACCATATCCTGTTGTAAGTTTGGTTACGATTTCTGGAAGCGATAGTACTATAAGTGACCCCTTGTTTAATTTTCCTGTGACTTTCATTGTCTTAAATTCAGAGAATTCGATTCCATTATCAGAATTCTGTCCTATCACATTCTCCTTTACCTTGGTACGTCCTCCTGCAAAAGTAATCTGTCCACCGTCACTGTATATACCGCCTCCGGCTTTTATTGCCTCATTATTAAGAATGCTTGTGGTGCCAAGTTCCACCTCTGCATTCTTTTCCAAATATATCCCACCGCCGTATTTTGCTTTATTCAGTTTGACGATGCCGGCGGACAATTTAAGAATAGCCTTTGACTCCACATAAAATGCGCCACCTTTTGGTGCAAATCCTCCACTTATCCTTCCGGTACTTTCCTCACTTGAATCCTCTATAGTGAGTCTTGATTTTTCACCCAAATGAAAGACACTGCCGTCATCAGTTATACTCTTGAGACCGCGTTCTATGGTAAATCCGTTGAGGTCAATGATAACACTTTTCTTAGGTTCAAGAGTTAATGGTCCATCATCCTTTGATGCAACGATATCCGATGTCAAGGTTATCTTATAATTATAATTGATAATATCCGAATCATCTTTCTCGTCGGCATCTTCGTCAACAACCTCTTTTTCATCTTCTGATTCCGCAACGAGCTCCTGAAGCGACTTCCAGGAATCCACTTCAATATCCTGATCTATAACGACCTTATTTTTTGCTGCTGCTTTAGTAACGGGAACCTGAATACCGGACAAGGTTGTCGATACCGTAACAGCCAAAACGGTTATCCATAGGATATATATTTGTCTAAGAAAAATATTCTTCATCACGGTATCACCTCACTTGCTTTCTTTTCCTCTTTCTGGAAAATACAAAACCTCCTGCGAAAAACATAATTATTATTACACTTCCAAAATAAACTACCATTCTTCCCCCCGAGAACAGGGATGCAGTTGTACCGGCAGTTTTTTCCGCCTGCCAAATTGCATATAGCAATATAACATCATTTTTTACTGTAGTCAGGTTTTTAAGCTTTCCACTCTTAACCGGGAAGCTCTCACCCGATCCGTCTGCTTTTGTATTCCAACCAATCTGTACATATCCCGCTCTCTTAAAATGCGTTGTCGGAATGGAGAATGTATTATCGTATTTGGCTGTTCTCGTTGACATTGTTCCAGACACGTCTTTGCTGTCAGTTTCAGAATCCCCATTCGGCATAAAACCGATAGAATAGCTAATCGGATTAGTCGATGCAGTAACAGTCACATTGTCACCAACAAATGTAAATGAATAATTACCTGTCTTAGCGTCCTTGTTCAGCAATCCCGAACCACTTGTACAACTGTAGCTCTTTATAACATATCCGACTGGTAAATCAAATTCCTCAAGCTTAACTGTATCTCCCTCAAATCCTGAAGCGGTCAGCACTTCTGTCAAATCATCTTTGTGCTTTAAAAGTACATTTACGCGCAGCGGGAAGATAAACCGAAGAGTTATCTTCTTTTTTAACTCTAAGCTGAGATTTGGCCCATACCGATATGTCAGCTCGTATGTGCTAGGGTGATTTCGTCCAAGATTACTATATATTGGAATTTTTAATTTATTCGAAGTATATCTTATTAAACCATAAGTATCATTTTCTGGAAAAGATAGATTCTTAAGTCCGATGGAAACGTTTGTACCAATATCCCAGGCTACCCCATACTGGTCTACAGCATTGACTGTAATCCAGCTAGTATCTTCTTTGGAAGGGTCCACCTCTCTCCTGTGGTCAGCCTCTATATTTTCCGGATAAGGAAACCTTGAAGTTGGTATCTGTATCCAGTTGTCCGCTACTCCACTACTCTTGGTATTTCCCCAACATTCCCTGCATATATGATAATTTCTTACATTTATTCCATTTACTTTTATTTTGACATCTGCTTCCCATCTTCTGAATATCAAACCACCGCCAAAATCTGCATAGATATTGATTCGACTAGGAAACTCCGTTCCACAATCCAAAGTCTTGGTATAGACATCATCTGATTCGTCAAGATATTGCTTGATACCATAATCCGCCCAGTATCGCGCCTCTCTGCCCTTGCCGCATTCGGCTCTAGTCCAGATATCACATCCGGCACCATCCCAGTCGTCAGCATCATTAGTGACCCTGACTTCTATATCAAGTCTGTATCCGCCTGATGAAGCACGAAGCAACTTCTTTGGTTTCGCTTCGGACAGTGCATCATCGGGATCGATGCGATAGTCATCTGAGTCCACAGTAAAGTGTGAGTCGATAGGATCACCGTTATAATCCGAATAATCCTTCGTCAGATTAACAATCTTGCCCGGTGGTGTAATTCCTATCATGGAATCTGTTCCAAGCTTTCCCTTAATAAGGAGCGGTTTGAATGTCTCAAATGTAATATTGTCAGGAGTATCTACTCTCATATTATCGAGTATAATTATTTTACCGCCTTCAAGTATTATCTGACCACCATCAGAATCTACATAGATTCCTCCGCCTTTATCTCCACTTGAATTGCACTCTATAGTAGTATCCTTTATTTTCATATCCTTTTTTTTCATATATATTGCGCCTCCATTTTTTTCGGAAGCATTGTGATCAAAACGGCATTTATCTAGACTCACTTCTTCTTCAGCATATATGCCGCCTCCTGATTTTCCTGCTCGGTTACATGAAAATGTCACGTTTTTCATTGCTATTTTCGCATATGAATCCAGATACATACCGCCGCCTGATTCCGATGAAATGTTATTTATGAAAGATGCCCCGGATATATTCATTTTTGTTGCTTCATTTGCACTAT
Organism: Eubacterium xylanophilum ATCC 35991; assembly: GCF_000518685.1. GTDB lineage: Bacteria > Bacillota > Clostridia > Lachnospirales > Lachnospiraceae > Eubacterium_F > Eubacterium_F xylanophilum. Next base: position 162,750 of record NZ_KI912471.1, read on the forward strand.
AGTGTATTCCTGCTCCATAATTTGCAGTATTATTCTCAAACACACAGTTGTCCGAAATAGTAATATCTGAAGCTTTAGATTTGTCAGAAATATAATCAACACGTATAGCTCCGCCGTTTTGTTTGGCGCTATTTCCGGTAAATGTACATTTGTTCATGGATACAACTGACTGATATATATGCATTCCACCGCCATTTTTGGCACCTATATTTTGGTCAAAGGTAACAGAATCAAGTTTTACCTTAGAACCTATGCGAAGCAATAATCCGGCTGCATCTCCTTCGTTATGAATCACGTTATTGCGGATGATGGAGTCGCTTATATTAAGATTTGAATTTTCGCAATAGATTCCTCCACCTTCGTGAGAACTATTATTCTCAATGGTACATTCTTTAATGGTGGCAGTTGAACCATGCTTGATATACAAACATCCTCCACTACCATCCCATACCCTCCTCATCATTCCATTCGTCTTATACTGCGGAGAAGACTGTCCGTTTGCATCCATCACAGAGTCTTTCAAAACCAGATTACTTTTTTCGACTGCATAGAAAACTCCGCCGTACTCACTGTAGTTCTCCGTGAAAGTCACATTGGAAATATAACAGGTTCCTCCGTCTATACGGATTGCTCCACCTCTTTTACCACGACCATCCATGATGACGCCTTCGGTTTTATCTCCCGTATTTCTAATTGAAAGTATTGTTTCCTTACCTATGTATATAACCTGACCGTCGTTCTCCAGGGAATTACTTCCATTGAAGTCATTTTTCCACTCACGATAGAGTCTGTAACCATTAAGATCAATAGAATATTCTTTGCCATCAGTAAGAGACAGCCTTTCTGTAAGAGCGATATCTCCAGCAAGAGTTGCCTCACCTTCGGTCTCAAGAAGCACCTTAAGTGAATCCTCACTCATTGCCTCGCCCTTTTCATAAAATGTTTCAAAATACAATGATAGTTTAGTACCATTTTCTTCTTTATTGATGAGCATGGCCTGGGTAAGAGTTGTATATTCATCTGGCTTATCATTACGAGGTTCACTACATTCGTCAAGATATATATCAAATTTCGTTATACCCTCTTTAGTAAGAATGAATTTCGTGCCGGAAGCCACGACATCTCCGATTTCCAACTCACTTACGTTTAAACCGGAACCTTTCTTGATCTTTTTCTTGCCATCTTTTATCTTGAAAGTCTCAAAGTATATATAGCCGGTTCCATATTCGCTGCCAACTTCAATTACGCGAAGTTGCTGATTGGCCTTATACTGCTTACTTCCCATTGTATTATGAAGATTGGCTATCTTCTCAAGGCCACCGTCCTTGTCCTGTATATAACACTCTACATTGTCATTCTTGACTTCATGTTTATCGCTGAACTCATTAGTTATGATACAACCAGTCATAATTTTATCGCCTATTTCCAGTTCAGATGCCCATACCTGCGTTCTGTATGTAACAGGTACATGACCCAATTTTGATGATGGAGTTTCTTGGGGTACATCTTTAGTCTTTTCAGCTGATTCGCTTTCATTTATATCTTCAACAGATGTTTTATCGGATTCTGTAGTTTTGTTTTCATCCTGACCATCAGCCTCTGATGTTGTCTCTGCCACCGCATACCTATACTGAGACGTAGATAGAGTTAGTGTGATGACAAATATCATCACGATGGCAATCTTTGATCTAAAGGATTTCTTCATAAGCGTTCACTCCTCATCTCATATAGTACTTATACAATTTAATATTTTGAACAATTAGTATTCTGTTTTATTACGCTGCTAAGCGACTTCGATTTTCTTCTTTCTTCTCTTTGATGAAATCACAATACATGCGCCCAAAATGCCACCGAAGACAATTCCAACTCCAACAGCAAGAGCGAGACTTCCTTTGGAGAACACAGAACCTGTCATCTCAGCAACGGTTCTCTTATCAGTCTTGAACCATACAAAGTATCCTTTCATTGTGTCATTAAAATCATATTGTTCACTATTGAGGTTGAATGGAGTCTTCTCACCAAACATATGAATTCCGGTGCTGTAGTCATCAGACGGCGCTTTGGCAGTCTTGGTTCCGGTTACAATCTTAAGCGAGTCTGCAAGGATTGGCGCAGCATCTTTGTACTTTACAGTATAGAGTGCAAGCCATTGTTTTCCAACATCACCATTTAAGTCTGCAAAATCTCCCATTGCATCATAGTGTGCTTTAAAAAGGTCATTCCAGTCTGAATCCGGGGTTCTATCATGCATTTTTTTTCGGTTTGATTGAACTGCTTGATAGTAAGCTGTCTCATTCTTTTTTAATATTTTTTCACCTCGTTCGTTTACCATGGTGATATTCATTTCTTCAACCATGTACTTCGGAATTGTTGAATAATCTATACAATTATAATAATCCATCAGATCCCTGATGGTGAAATATATTGAAACTACTGCTGCTACGGCAGCTGCAATCAAAAGGGTTCTCGATGCAACTGCAAAAGCATCCCCGAAAAAGCTTTGGTTTGCGGCATCGAAATATTCTTGTTCAACATAATGACCAATTCCTGAGTCTGGTGATGCAACAATTTCTGCATCAGCTAAAATATTATCCACGCTTGTACGTACCGAAGTAACCGCCATTACTCCTAAAGCAGTAGCCAAACACAGTGCTCCGGTTATAGAATACATCACTATAGTTATATCACTAAACTTTAAAGAACCGTTTCCATCTTTTTCGGCATTCTCAGCTGCCTTCTGTCTTAATGCTGCGTTGGTAAGACCTACACCACCTTTTTCATAGATTTCCCTGTTTATCCCGTCATAGACAGAAGCAGTCTCCATTTCTTTTTCATTTATGATTGAATATCCTTCTTCCCCCGTCATTGCAATAGATATCAAATCCATCATTGTCAAAAACTCCAATCCCGAAATCTGTCCCGGAGATAAGGATGCCGCCATAGGATACAGTTCTCTGATGCCATCCTTGCCGGATATTTCTGATTCCTTTTTGCTGAAGAACTCAAGAAGAGTACCATCATCATAATCGGTATTATTTAAATATTCATATATTGCTAACGCTTGAGCCTGATTGGCCACATCTAAACTATCTGCCAACCCCTCTGTCTCTTTGTTTGCCAATTCATCAATATTCTCTTCAATCTCATCCCTATTATCTTCTACCCGAAAGATGACGGAGCGAAATGCACTCCATTTCTTTTTGATAGCCTGAGCTGTATCGTAATACTTTTTATCAAGTTCTCTGTCGATATCTTCCTGTGATGAAATAGAAGGATTATTTTTTTCAATATTCTCGCGAAGTGAAGCCAGATTATTATTGTCCATTCTGATTGTCCAGGAATCCTTTGAGGTGTCTGTTGCCCTCGATAATAATAATTCCATGGTAAAAATAGCCTGTGCATTTCCCTGCATAAGAATTGTCAGGATATCGGCATGTTTTTTCTTTTCAGAGTCAGAAAGCTTATTATATTCATCATCACCCATCTCATATTTTGTTTTATTTAAGAGCAGGTCACCCAAAGGCTGTCCACCCGTGTCATCATCTGTCAATTTGTTCAGCATGCAACGCATATAATTGGCACGAATGTGATTCAACGTTTTAGCGGGTTTTTTATAATTCTTGCGATACTCTTCAATAGTCGTAATGAACTTATCCACAAAAGGCTTGATGCTTGACTCCATCGTCCTTTCCATGAGAAGATTATACTCTTGTACATCATAACCACCCTTCATGTTCATTACCGCTATATCCGTAATGGCTTTACTCGGATCCTTGGTCGTCTTATATCCCAAATAAACACGCATATCATTCGGACCTTTTTTCAACAATCCGCCACCGCCAGCATCAACATTCAAGTCAGCGTAGCCATTTCCATCCTCGTCATCGCCATTTGGGCCACGTAACACCGTATAGCCTTCGGCCTCCAAGTCACGTACCCCGTTATCTTTACCATCCGAATCTCTATCGTTATCATAATCATAGTCATAAGCAACCTTAAGGTCACTTATATACAGATTTCCATCCGGATTGGTATATCCACCCTTTTCCGTAGTTGTCTCCGATGGTGATTTGGCATTGATTGTATTAACATTGATAAGAGATGTAACGGTAGCTATGACTAGAGCCATTGTTGTTGCAACACTTCTTCTAATATATCTCTTCATAAGCTTTCACACTCCTTGACTATATGTAAAAATGTTCCATTTTTAGTTTCTTAAATTAATATACCACACTAAGGGTGACAAAAAGGGGACAAATATGATAAAAACCATAGAATTCAGATATAAAAAAAAGGAGATAGGATAACCTATCTCCCTAAATATTTTGATTTGATTTGAAACGCATATTGCTAGTCTTACTCACGTCGTTCGTAAGACAATAAACGCATAGCGCTGGTCTTACTCACGTCGTTCGTAAGACAATTATTTTCAAAAGAATTTCTATTTAATTTAGAATTAGCAAATTCCCTGTGCTGTCATAGCCTCGGCAACTTTCTCAAATCCAGCGATATTAGCACCTACTACATAGTTCTTCTCGAAACCATATTTCTTTGATGCATCATCACATGCATGGAAAATGTTAACCATGATATTCTTAAGTTTAGAATCTACTTCATCAAATGTCCAGCTAAGTCTCTCGCTGTTCTGTGACATCTCAAGAGCTGAAGTAGCAACTCCACCAGCATTAGAAGCCTTACCAGGAGCGAACAATACGCCATTCTCCTGAAGATACTCAGTAGCCTCAAGTGTTGTAGGCATGTTAGCACCCTCTGCTACGGCGATTACGCCATTTGCAACAAGTGCCTTTGCGTCGTCAAGATTAAGCTCATTCTGTGTAGCACATGGAAGAGCGATATCAACCTTGATAATCCACTGGTTGTTCTGCTCTTTAGCCTTATCATGATACTCTGCTGAACTTCTTGCAGCAGCATACTCTGTAAGACGTGCACGCTTAACTTCCTTAACTTCCTTAAGAAGCTCTACATCGATTCCTTCTGGATCATAAATCCAACCTGTTGAATCAGAAACTGTAACAACCTTAGCACCAAGCTGCTGAGCTTTCTGTGTAGCATAGATAGCAACGTTTCCTGAACCACTGATAGCAACAGTCTTACCTGCGATATCAATGCCGTTACACTTCAACATTTCCTCTGTATAGTAAAGAAGACCATAACCAGTAGCTTCTGTTCTTGCAAGTGAACCACCATATGTAAGTCCCTTACCTGTCAATACACCTTCATACAAGTTGCGAATTCTCTTGTACTGACCGAACATATAACCGATTTCACGACCACCTACACCGATATCTCCAGCTGGTACGTCAGTATCAGCACCGATGTGACGACATAACTCTGTCATGAAACTCTGACAAAATGCCATAACTTCGCGATCTGATTTGCCCTTAGGATCAAAATCAGAACCACCTTTTCCTCCACCAATTGGAAGTCCAGTAAGAGAGTTCTTGAAAATCTGCTCAAATCCAAGGAACTTAATGATTCCAAGGTTTACAGATGGATGGAAACGAAGACCACCCTTGTAAGGTCCGATAGCACTGTTGAACTGAACACGGTATCCAGTGTTAACCTGTACCTGTCCCTTATCATCTACCCAAGGTACTCTAAACTTAATCTGTCTCTCTGGGTTTGTAAGACGCTCAAGTAATGCATCTTTGCGGAACTTCTCCTCATTTTGCTCAATAACTGGACGAAGTGACTCAAGCACTTCCTTTGCAGCCTGATGGAACTCAGGTTCAGCAGGGTTTTTCTCAACCAACTGCTCTAAAACCTCATCAACGTATGACATATTTCATTCCTCCTTAAATCTAAATTCATAAATGTCAAACATAGTTGATTATTCAACACATAAAAACATTATATAATAAATTTAAATAAAGTACAAGGTTTTTTTTATAAAGTTTATGATTTTTTTTCTTTATTTTCTTAAACGCATGGGAAATATTCCGAAAACCAATCTTTTTTTCATTATTTAAACGGATTCTTGGATATATAACTATTGGTATATCGTATATCTCCGCTTACATTCTCGCCAAACCACACAGGGGGCACAAATTCCTCTGCTGCTTTTATTGACTCAAATTCTACTTCCGCAAATATCAATCCCTCATTATTCCCCTTAAAAATATCAAGCTCAATCTTGTGATTAGCGTAAGGAATCACGTAGCGCTCTTTCTCAATGATAAAACCATCTACTTTTGACTTGAGATGCTCATAAGAAGAAAGCGTCAATGGAAGCTCTACCTCCTCATTGACGCATGTATTCGTATCTTCTGAGGCACTCATATGGTTCTTATATGTAAGGATATACTCGTCGTCTAATCTTCTGATTCTGACCACAGGATTATCGCACAAATATCCCTGCTCGATAACACGCTTGGAATATTTTTCTAAATCCTCGGGAATATCCTTTACAAGATACTTTCTTTCAATCTCCATGTATGTCACCTCGATTTATTATTATCTAATTGTCTCAAAATCTTTGAATGGTAATACTCTCAACCAAGCCTTACCAACTATCTTGTCTTTCTTAATCAGGCCAACGTCTTCACTTCTGCTGTCTTTGCTCTCCTTGCGATTGTCGCCTAATACAAAGTACTGATCCGGTCCAAGCTTGAGCTCATCCTTGGCAATACCTGCATTGCTGAGTTTTCCTTTGCCAAACTCGTCAAAGATTGCTCTGCCATTGACGTAAATCTTGTTGCTTTTAATCTGAACTGTCTCTCCGGGCAGTCCGATAACACGCTTAATATACTTGACATCATCTTTATAATTAAAGACTATTACATCAAAACGCTCTGGTTTTCCACTGATATAAGAAACCTTTTCGATGAGAATTTCATCTGAATCCTCTAGAGTTGGCGACATTGATGTACCACTTACCATTGTATGGTTTATGACGAAGGTATTGAGCAAAAAAGCTATACCAAATGCCAATCCAGCACATACAACAATACTTATAATAATCTTCTTAATACCGCCTGGCCTCTCGTTATAAGATATCTTTTCCTTCTTTTCTTTGGCCTTTTTCTCCTTTTTAGGTTTAACCTCTGACTTAGGTTTGTCTTCTGACTTAGGCTTATTCTCTATTACCGGAGAAACCTTGAGCGATTCAGCCTTCTTAGGCTCTTCCTTTACCGGCTCAACTTTTGTGGGCTTAATCTTTTGGGGTTCAGCTGGCTTAACAAGAGTAGGTGCCAATGCAGGCTTTGGTGCAGGTTCTGCCTTGGGTGCAGGCGCCGGTTCTGGCTTTTTTACAGGTTCTACCTTGGGTGCAGGCGCCGGTTCTGGCTTTGGCACCGGTGCAGCCTTTGGCGCAGATGCTTTACTCTCCTTTAAAACAGGGAATGGCTCAACTTTTCCTGCAACTTTTTTTTGACTATTATCAAGTTCTTTATCAAAGACTGAATCATCTGATATAAATTCTGGGTGATCCGAGAGCAAACTCTCGACAAATCTCAAGTTGTCTTCAATATCAGAACTTAGGATCTTATTGTCGTCCATATCTTTCCTCAACTTTCTTGTGGGCGCTCAACAGTAATTCTTCCAAGTTTTGTATGTCTAAACTCATCTAGAATCGTTGCCGCTGCTTTTTCATAATCAATCTCGTTTCCTTTTTTTACAAAATTCCTATTCTCCGCTATTTTCATAAGTATATCTGACGCTTCGCCTATTTCCTCAACGGAATATTTTTCTTTTAATGTTCCAGGATATGTCTCTCTGACAAAGTCAATAAAGTCAAGAGAAATCTCCACACGTTGAAGAAGTTCTTCCTTGATTGAACCGATAAATGCCAAGCGAAGGCCAACAGTCTGATCTTCAAACTTAGGCCAGAGGATCCCCGGAGTGTCAAGGAGTTCCACGCTCTTGTTAATTCGGACCCACTGTTTACCCTTGGTTACACCTGGTTTGTTACCGGTTTTAGTACATGCTTTACCGGAAAAACTGTTGATAAATGTCGACTTTCCAACATTTGGAATTCCAACTATCATAGCTCTGACGGGTCTGTTGAGTATGCCGCGTTTTCTGTCGCGCTCTATCTTTTCCTTGCACGCAGACTGAATTAGGGAATTTACGATCTTTAATTCATTGCGCTTTGTTGAATTGACTGCATGCACAAAAAACCCCTGATTCTCATAGTACTTCTTCCACTGAGCAGTAACTTTTTCATCAGCCATATCTGCTTTGTTTAACAGAAGAATTCTTGACTTGTTTTTCGCAATGTCGTCAATATCTGGATTCTTGCTGCTCATAGGGCATCTCGCATCTACAAGCTCGATTACAACATCAATCAGCTTGATATCTTCTCTCATCCCTCTAACAGCTTTGGTCATATGACCAGGATACCATTGAAAATGCATAAAATCACTTGGCAGTTTCTGCCGTCCCTTCCTTAACCGGTCCCTTAACAAGGGAAAATGGTTTAATCTTAAATATTACTCTACCTACAATCCTTCCTTTCTTGACCATGCCAAAAGACGCATTTCTACTATCTTCAATATCCGTCCTTGAATCACATAAAACAAAGTATTCATCATCTCCGATAGTTATCTCATCTTCTGCCACCCCACCGGTAGTCAGTTCAGGAAATTCATATTCTTCTTTGTACTCTTTGTCATTTATATATATCTTACCATTATTTATCTTGATTTTCTCACCGGGCAAGCCTATAATGCGTCGAAAAATAATCAGCGATTCTTTGTCGCCCACACTACTTGATCCTTCATCGTAAAAGGCAATAATATCATTTCTTGACGGTGATAATACGAGATATGCTTTGGTATTTATAAGGACATCTTCGCCATTATAGAGCGTATTCTCCATGGCTGCCCCTATCGTACTTGTTCTGATAAGGCAAAATCTGACAACAAAATAAGCTAATGCAACAACGACAATAATCATAATACTCCAGCTCATAATTGACTTGAGAATTCGTCTTCTTCGCCTTGCCTTAATCTCTTCTTCATAATTTAAATTCATATTACAGATTACCTCATAATACAAAATCGTGTATGCTATGACTAGTGATAAGTGATAACACACACGATTCTATCATTCGTCTCTATGAGACGCCTTGATTCAATCTTTGTCTTGGATTACTTTACCAATTCTTTAACCTTAGCAGCCTTACCAACACGATCACGAAGGTAGTTAAGCTTAGCACGACGTACTTTACCAAGTCTAACAACTTCAATCTTCTCAACGATTGGTGAGTGAAGTGGCCAAGTCTTCTCAACGCCGATTCCATTAGAATTCTTACGTACTGTAAATGTCTCACGGTTGCTACCGCCCTGACGCTTCAATACTGTACCCTCGAATACCTGGATTCTCTCTCTTGTTCCCTCGATAACCTTTGATGAAACACGTACTGTGTCACCAACGTGAAACTCAGGAATCTCAGCCTTCATCTGCTCTGCTTCGATCTTTCTGATAATATCGTTCATTTTTGTTCCTCCTAAATCTTTGGATGTTCTTAATGTTTACAATTAGTAGCCTAGCTACCCATCAGAGGACCATCTATAATCACAACATTTGAATTATAACATATAAACATATATCTCGTCAAGCAAAATTATTTTTCAAATCTAACAGCAATAGAATTTGCATGAGCTGTCAGCCCTTCGGCATTTGCAAAGGTTATGATATCTTCATGTATAGGCTCCAATCCTTCTCTCGAATAAGCTATGAGACTTGTTTTCTTGATAAAATCATCAACATTCAGTGGTGAGAAGAATTTGGCAGTTCCATTAGTTGGAAGTACATGATTTGGACCAGCCATATAATCTCCTAGCGGCTCACTGCTGTACTCTCCGAGAAAAATAGCCCCTGCGTTCTTTACTCTTGTCATCGTATCAAATGGATTTGCCGTTAGGATCTCCAAGTGCTCTGATGCAATCTCATTAACCACATCAATAGCATCTTCCATATTCTTAGCTACAAGCATGAATCCATAATTATCTAAGGATTGTTTGATGATATCAGCTCTGCTGAGAACTTTCAAAAATCCTTCAATCTCCTCTCCAACCTTGTCAGCCAACTCTTCACTTGTCGTCACAAGGATAGATGAAGCAAGCACATCATGTTCTGCTTGTGAGAGAAGATCTGCCGCCACATATCTTGGATTAGCTGTCTCATCGGCCAACACAAGAATCTCACTAGGACCGGCAATTGAATCAATGCTAACGTGTCCATATACCGATTTCTTGGCAAGAGCAACATATATATTACCAGGTCCTGTTATCTTATCAACTTTCTTAATTGTCTCAGTTCCATAAGCAAGTGCAGCTATAGCTTGTGCTCCACCAAACTTATATATCTCATCTGCACCGGCTAGCTTTGCTGCAACTATAGTATTGGGATTAACTTCTCCCCCAACAGCAGGCGTCATCATAACTATTCTCTTGACGCCGGCAACTTTTGCTGGAACAATATTCATCAATACACTTGATGGATAAGCGGCTGTTCCTCCCGGAACATATACACCAACATTTTCAATCGGAGTAAATCTCTGACCAACAATAGAACCGTCCGGTTTTGTGTCAATCCAAGTATTTCTCATCTGTTTTTGGTGGAAATCTTCTATATTCTTAATTGATTTTTTCATAGCATCGAGGAGTTTATCATCCACATGCGCGAATGCAGCATCGATCTCCTCATTGCTAACTTTCATGTTATCAACATTAACTTCGAATTTGTCAAACTTTTTGGTGTACTCAAACAACGCCTTGTCACCATGTGCCTTAACATCTTCCACAATATCCTTTACTGTGCTCTGATATTCATCATAATTGTTAGGGCTTCTCTTCAAAAGCGTCTCTAAAATGTCATCAATTGTAGATTTATCTACTAACACTTTATTCACTTTGCATTCCTCCTTTGTCCTTCGATAACCACGATTATAGCATAATCCCCGATATATTGCAAATGCAATCTTTACATTTTGTCAATAATCCATTATAATATTTATATTATTTTATTATCGAAAGGAAAATTATTATGTCAGACAAGAAAAATCCGATTGTAACATTTGAAATCAATTCTGGAAAAACTATCAAAGCTGAGCTTTATCCAGAAATTGCACCTAACACAGTTAACAACTTTATCTCACTTGTTAGCAAGGGTTACTATGATGGCCTTATCTTCCACCGTGTAATCGAAAACTTTATGATTCAAGGTGGATGCCCAGATGGAAATGGTATGGGTGGCCCTGGTTACTCAATCAAAGGCGAATTTGCTATTAACGGTTTTGAGAATAATCTTAATCACACAGCAGGAGTTCTCTCTATGGCTCGCTCAATGATGCCTGATTCCGCTGGTTCTCAGTTCTTCATCATGCACAAGGATTCACCACATCTCGATGGTCAGTATGCAGCTTTTGGAAAAGTTGTAGAGGGACAAGATGTAGTTGATGAAATTGCAACAACTGATACTGATATGAGTGACAGACCACTTAAAGATGTTATCATGACAAAGGTTACAGTTGATACATTTGGAGAGGATTATCCAGAACCTGAAAAAGCTGGATTCTAAAATCTTATAAAGTCAATTTTAAGAACTATACGAGACGGCTTAGGTCGTCTCGTTTTTCATATCACTCATTATCTCCTCAGGATTCTCAACAAATACCGTAGCGCCTGCTTCAACCTGTTCTTCATGGGTTCTAAATCCCCAGGAGACAGCAATACATGGAATCCCCGTATTTCTTGCTGTGGCTATATCCACCTCTGAATCCCCTACATAAATTGACTTATTTAGCTCTGATCCAAGTTCATTAATAGCAGCTACAACTGTATCCTTAGCCGGCTTTTTCTTGTAAACTTCATTGGCACCTATGGCAATGTCAATCCATTGTCCAAAGTGAATTGATACCAACTCTTTGGTGGCATCCATATACTTGTTTGAAACAACTGCCATCTTATAACCATCATTTTTTAAGCGCTCCAGCATCTGACATATTCCGGGATAAGGTCCGGTTTTATCATTACAATGAATCAGATAATGTTCTTTGAAACAAGTCAAAATATCAGAAAACAAAGGATTTTTCCGACCATTTTCCACTGAAAGCTCTACAAGCTTTTCCACACCATTGCCCGTATTTCTTCTTATGTCATCTTTTGTTTGAATAGGCAAACCAAACTTCTCCAATGAATAATTGACTGATTCCATCAAATCAGTTAATGTATCCAACAATGTTCCGTCTAAATCGAATATTATTGTATCTATATTATTAATCATTTATAATCTCTCCAATATAATAAAACCCTTTGCTCTCCAAGAGTTTAACTCTTACTATCTTACCTATAAGATCCTTGCTTCCAACGCAGTGAACTACTGCATTTCCTGACATTCGACCGGTAACCATGGTTGAATCATGATCATTAGGCTCCTCAATCAAGATATCGCACTCCATTCCAACTCTAGAGTCTGCAATTTCCGAAGAAATAGATCTGATAAGCTCAAGCATGCGATCAAAACGCTCCTTGATAACATCCTCCGGCACCTGATTATCCATAGTGGCAGCAGGTGTACCTGTTCTCTTGGAATAGATAAAGGAATAAACATTTTCATACCGCACTCGTCTGAGAACATCCATAGTTTCCTCGAAGTCTTCATCTGTCTCACCGGGGAATCCAACAATAATATCTGTGGACAGTGAAATGTTCGGAAGCTTGGATTTAATGCGATCAACAAGATCCAGATAACTCTCCTTAGTGTAAACGCGGTTCATTTTCTTCAGGATTCGCGTGCTTCCAGCCTGCAATGGGAGATGTAATTGAGTACAAATCTTGTCACTGCTTGCCATAACTTCAATCAATTCGTCAGACAAATCCTTGGGATGACTTGTCATAAAGCGAATTCTTTTGAGTCCCTCAATCTCCGTTACAAGTTTGAGTAGTTCCGCAAAACTCATTGGGTTATCAAGAGTTTTTCCATATGAGTTTACATTTTGACCGAGGAGCATAATCTCTATTACTCCATCTGCCACAAGTGACTTAATCTCTGCGATAATCTCCTCCGGCTTTCGGCTTCTCTCACGTCCACGCACATAAGGTACAATACAATAAGTACAATAATTATTACATCCATACATGATATTGACCGCAGCTTTAAAGGAATGTTTGCGCAAACTCGGCAAATCCTCTACAATTCCCTTGGCTTCATCCCATATGTCAATAATCGTTCTCTCAGATATAATCTGTGTATAGAGAATCTCCGCCAACTTGTATACATTGTGAGTTCCAAATATTATATCTACATAAGGATAACTCTTTTTTATCTTTTCTACAACTGTAGGCTCTTGCATCATGCATCCACACATGGCAATCTTCATTTCAGGGTTGCGCTTTTTCTGATTCTTTAGCTGTCCCAATCTGCCATATACCTTGAGATTGGCATTCTCTCTGACAGTACAAGTATTATAAAGCACAAAATCTGCGGACGTGCTGTCCACAGTTTTATATCCAATATATGTGAGAATGGCTTCAAACTTCTCAGAATCTCTGGCATTCATCTGACATCCCATTGTCTGCATAGACAAAGTGAGCTCACGGCCCACTCTGTCCTTAGTTTCTTCCATCCATTCTTTGCACTTTTTCATGAAATAATACTGTCTCATAGGCTCCTCAAGAGGCGCCTCTCCACTTGTGTCAATTCTATCTATCACAGAATAGTCAAACATCAAACTCTCCTTTAACTTCTGGTCCAGCTAAATATACGGCTATTATCATCACCATTTTCATATGGCGAATTATCCGGCTGTCTATTATCTGAGCTATTTCCAGATTGATTATTATTATTTCCGGAATCCCCATTGCTAAGGATTCGATTAATTACTTCTACAGCTGTAGATGAAGGTATAGCAAATCCCATTCCCTCTACTTCCTCAGAAGCAAACTTTGATGAATTGATGCCAATCACCTTTCCATCTAAGCTCACCAAAGCTCCTCCACTATTTCCAGGATTTATAGCAGCATCTGTCTGGATGAGCTTTACCGATTCGGACTCTTTCCCCGATTCGCTCTGTGTCGCAATAACACGATCTTTTGCACTGACATAACCGCCGGTTACACTTGTGCCATATCCCAGAGCATTTCCTATCGCAATCGCCTGTGAGCCAACTTTAACATCTTTGCTGTCCGCAAACTCCGCGACAGATATATTCTTTAGGGTTTGTTCAGTCAAATCCTTCTTTGCTACCTTTACAACTGCAATATCTACATTGCTATCTGTACCAACAACTGTGGCATCACTCTTCGATTTATCATTGTAAGTGATACTTACTTTATTTGCATCAGATACCACGTGATTATTGGTTACGATATATATATAATTATCATCTTCTTTGAATATAATTCCCGAGCCACTTCCCTGTCCTTCTTGTTTATATCTTCTTCCAAAGAAATCACTTGTCTCTTGGACAACTGTCACATCAATAGCAACAATTGACGGAAGAACTGCTTCAGCAACACTTGACACATCATTAGAGCCCTGCAATGCACTACTTGATGACATCTTTACCGCTGATGGAGTTGCCTCTTTCGTCAAACTGCTTGTCATGACATTATTAGCTTTATTATTATACATTGAACCAGCTTGGAATGACAAACCTCCAACTAGCCCCATCACACAAGCACCTGCAATAATTCGTTTAACTCTACTCATATCGATTACCTCCTTTGTTTTGTATAACTATACTATAAAGGAGAAATGTGTGCTGTTTTTGATGCATCTATGAACTAATTATGGTTTGTTTGTGGCAATTTTGTGAACTATATTCAAGAAAAATATTCCGACAATTATCAAAAATTACCCAAAATTCTCACATGCTGAGCTTCTTCCTTGATTCCTCTAAGGGCGCATTTTACGCCGGAATCCTCAAGATTACCCTCAATATCAACAAAGAATCTATATCTCCAATTTTGACCTGTAATAGGTCTTGATTCTATCATAAGCATGTTGAGATCATTAAACATAAAATGCGATAGGATCTTATAAAGTGATCCACTCTCATGTTTAACTTCAATACAAAGAGCTATTCTATTGCTCCCCTTCTTGTAAATATCTTTGTTAGATATTACGATAAACCTCGTCGAATTGTTGGTTTCCTGCTGAATATTTTCCTTGATAATCTCAAGTCCATATTCCTTGGCAGCCCTTGCAGAACCGATTGCCGCTTTGGTCTTGTCCTGATCAATTGAAACTTTCTTAGCACTGTCCGATGTGCTGGCATACTCGATTTGCTTTATCTGCGGGTAGTTTGCAAGAAACTGACTACACTGTTTGAGACCCTGCTCATGAGAATAAATTGTCTTTATCTCATCCATCTTGGTTCCGGGAAGAGCCATGAGACACTGGTCAATCTTGACTACATGCTCTCCAACAATATTATTATCATAGTTGATTATAATATCATAATTTGTTGATATTCCACCGGTTGAAGAGTTTTCAATTGGCAATACACCATAATCAGCTTCACCTGACTGAACCTTCTCCATAACTTCTTTGAAGGTTCCATTGGATATTCCAATTACATTCGTGCCGAAAAACTCTTCCATGGCCTGCTGTGTATATGATCCAGGGGATCCAAAATAGCATACCCTGGTATTCTCGTCATACTCAAGTTTATCCACGCACTCAAATCCCTTAATAGAATCTGTGTTTCTCAAAATATCATATTGATACTTTTTGCTAATTGACATAATTTGTGAAAATAGTTCGCGAACAGCTCGCTTATTAAAAGCTGTAGATGCAAGATCTTCCAGACTGTCAAGTTTCTGATTCTCACGTTCCGGATCAAATACCGCCTTACCACTTCCTCGCTTGTACTCAGCAACCTCGTTGGCAACCAACATTCGCTCCTCAAACAATTCAACTATGCTTGAGTCAATCTTGTCAATTTTATTTCTTGATTCTTTTAAATCTACCATTATTATTTACCTTTTATCTTCTAATTCTGCCAGTAATTCAGTCATCGTCTTACCAAATACTGGGTGCTTAAAAAATGGTGCAACATCACACATAGGTCTGAGAACAAAGTCTCTAATATGCGCTTCTCTGTGAGGAATTATCAAATCCTCTTCTTGTATAATTAAATCATCATAATATATTATATCCAAATCAATTGTTCTAGGTCCCCAGTGAATCTCTCTGGTTCTGCCCCCCTGCTTTTCCACATCTTGTAAGAAATCAAGCAATTCTCTGGGGTCATATATAGTCTCAAAACATATCACACCATTGAGAAAATCATCCTGTTCTGTATATCCATAGGGCTCAGTTTCTATAATTGTGGACATATATGCATTTTTACATTTTTCATTATTTCTTATGGCCTTATAAGCATTCTGTATGTGTTCTTCTCTGTGTCCTATATTGGAGCCAACTGATACATATACTTTCTTCCACATTCTCTCGACACTCAGTGAAACAGTCTCTAACGGCAACATAATAGGAGCCCATGGTTTTTTTATTGTAATTTTAATACCTAATAGGGATTTGTATCTAATTAGAATTTTAGTGGCAATTATCTCTGCCACTGACTCAATAAGCTTGCATGTGCGCTGTCCCATAATCTCATTGATATAATGAGCTACTTCAGCATAATCTACGGAGTCCTCCAATGAGTCGCTTGTTCCCGCTTTTCTAGTATTTACATATAAATCAGCTGTTACCAAAAACTTTTGTCCGAGAACATTTTCTTCCTTTAACACACCATGATTCGAAAAACACTCAATATCTTTGATTTGTATTTTATCCATTACAAGCTCCATTCTCTCTTTATCCGAGCTTTGAAATCATTTTTAATGCTCTATAATTTGCTTTTACATCATGTACCCTAAATATACTACATCCGTTTAGTGCCCCGTAAATAGTCGTAGCTAATGTACCTTCTTCCCTTTCATTTACCGGAAGATCAAGTGCCAAACCTATAACACTCTTTCTTGAGGTTCCAAGAAGAATAGGATATCCAAGTTTCTCAAGCTGTGAAACCTCTCTTATAATCTCTAGATTCTGCTCAAAACTCTTGGCAAATCCAACACCGGGATCAATACATATCTTGTCATCAGATATGCCATATTCCCTGGCAATATCTATACTCTCTTTCAAGTCCTCAATAACATCTGAGACAAAGTTGTCATAATTAGCTTCTTTTTTGTTATGCATTAGGCATACAGAAGCATCATACTTTTTGACATATTCCGCAATGTTTTTGTCATACTTAAATCCCCAGATATCATTAATCATATCTGCCCCCGCATCCAATGCTGCCAGGGCAACCTTACCCTTGTAGGTGTCAACAGAAATGGGAATGTCAAACTCTTCTTTGACGCGTTTTAACACTGGAAGAAGTCTGCTAATCTCCTCTTCATCACTAATCTTATCATAGGATGGTCTCGTGGATTCTGCGCCAATGTCAATGATATCTGCTCCATCATTAACCATGCTCTCCACCCGCTTAAGCGCTGCGTCTATGCTATTGAACTTGCCACCATCAGAAAAAGAATCCGGAGTGACGTTCAATATTCCCATGACATAGTAATTATTTTCAGTATCATAACTCTTATTCCCTATAATCAACATAAAATCTCCTAACCTACATATAAATCTAACTATCTTACAAGATTAATAAACTCATCTCTTAATTCCTGCTTTTCAAAGCAGCCTCTCGTACAAATTGAGACAGTCTTTGAGCCTGGTTTTTTGATTCCACGCATAGTCATACACATATGCTCCGCTTCAATCATGACAATAACACCCTCCGGCTCCAAGTTTTCCATGAGAGCATCTGCAATCTGACATGTGAGTTGTTCTTGAATCTGAGCACGTCTAGCATATACTTCGACCGCTCTTGCAAGTTTACTGAGACCAGCCACTTTACCAGTTGGAATATAGCCGATATGCACCTTGCCATAAAATGGTAAAAGGTGATGTTCACACAATGAATAAAAAGTTATATCTTTTTCAATTATGATATCTTTTTGTTCCGAGGAAAATACTCGGCTCAAGTGTGTCTTTGCATCGTCTGTATAACCCGCAAAAATCTCCTCGCACATGCTGGAGATTCTCTTAGGGGTATCGAGAAGACCCTCTCTAGTAGGGTCTTCTCCAATTCCTTCTAATAATAATTTAACTGCCTCTTCGATTTTTTTCTTATCCAAAACGACATCTCCTAAAATTAATACAAAGGATGTGAGTCAGTCAACTTCTTAACGATTGCTTTGGCCTTATCTTTGTTGGCATCAAAATCATTGATGAGCATAGCGATAGCCTCAGCGATCTCATCCATATCATTTACATCCATTCCTCTAGTTGTAACAGCAGCTGTTCCAAGTCTGATTCCACTTGTTACAAATGGGCTCTGAGGATCATTTGGAATAGTATTCTTATTCGCTGTAATATTAGCCTCGTCAAGCCATGCCTCTACCTCTTTACCGGTAAGACCCTTCTTAGCAAGGTCAACAAGCATAAGATGATTGTCTGTTCCGCCAGATACAATATCAACACCGCGCTTCATAAGTCCCTCGCTGAGAGCTTTTGCATTGGCAACAACATTCTTACCATATTCTTTGAAACTTGGATCCAAAGCCTCTTTGAAGCATACTGCTTTAGCTGCAATAACATGCATAAGAGGACCACCCTGAATACCAGGGAAAATTGATTTGTTGAGCTTCATCTCGTTGGCAAATTCCTCACTTGAAAGAATCATACCACCACGAGGTCCACGAAGTGTCTTGTGAGTTGTAGTTGTTGTTACATGAGCATAAGGAATTGGGCTCTCATGAACACCGGCAGCTACAAGTCCAGCAATATGAGCCATATCTACCATGAGATATGCTCCAACCATATCTGCAATCTCACGGAAACGCTTGAAGTCAATCTTACGGCAGTAAGCACTGGCACCAGCGATAATCATCTTAGGTTTACACTCTTTGGCAATTCTCTCAACTTCATCATAATCGATGAATCCATCATCATTAACACCATAAGGAACGATATTGTAATATGTTCCAGAAATATTAGCTGGGCTTCCATGTGAAAGATGTCCGCCGTGATCAAGGTTCATACCCATAACAGTCTCGCCCGGCTTAACAAGGGCGAAGAATACTGCCATATTAGCCTGAGCACCTGAATGAGGCTGTACATTGGCATATGTGCAACCAAACAACTCTTTGGCGCGATCTCTTGCAAGATCCTCAATGATATCTACATACTGACATCCACCATAATAACGCTTTCCAGGGTATCCCTCTGCATACTTATTGGTGCATGTACTTCCCATAGCAGCCATAACAGCTTTGCTTACAAAATTTTCAGAAGCAATAAGCTCGATATGATCATTCTGTCTATCAGTCTCTAACTGCATTGCTTTTGCCAATTCTGGGTCAAAATTCTTTACTTCATCAAATGAATACATATTATATTTTCTCCTTTAATTAATTATTTTACTTCATCTATTGCTTTACCGATATCATTTCTCATATACTTATTGTCAAATGATACCCACTTTGTCGCCTCATAGGCATTCTTTCTAGCCTCAACAAGGTCACTTCCCTTAGCAGTTACGCCAAGTACACGACCTCCATTAGTGACAATCTTGTCACCATCAAACTTTGTTCCGGCGTGGAAAACATAATAGCCATCTTTATTCTCAAAGTTCTCCAATCCTGTGATTTCCTTGCCTTTTTCGTAAGCGACAGGATAACCATCTGATGCAAGAACTACGCATACAGCCGCATTATCTTCAAATTGAAGGTCAACCTCATCCAACTTTCCGTCGATACACGCATTCATGACATCTACAATGTCATTTTTCATTCTTGGCAATACTACCTGAGCTTCAGGATCTCCGAATCTCGCATTATATTCAAGAACCTTAGGGCCATCTTCTGTGAGCATGAGTCCCACAAACAGAATTCCAACAAAATCGCGTCCCTCTGCTTTCATGGCATCCATTGTAGGTTGATATACTTTCTCTTCGCAAAAACGACTTACTTCATCATTATAAAACGGACTAGGTGAAAATGTTCCCATACCACCTGTATTAAGTCCTTCATCATTATCCTTTGCGCGCTTATGATCTTGAGCGCTGGTCATAGGTTTGATGTGTGTTCCATCGCAGTAGCACAATACAGATACCTCTCTACCTGTCATAAACTCCTCGATGACAATCTGATTTCCGGCATCGCCAAATTGCTTATCTAGCATCAATGACTTGACACCTTCCTTGGCCTCATCCAATGTGTTGCAAATAAGCACTCCCTTGCCGAGAGCAAGTCCATCTGCTTTTAGTACGATAGGCATCTTGGCTGTCTCCAAATACTTGAGGGCAGCCTCTGGGTTGTCAAAATTCTCATAGGCAGCAGTTGGAATGTTGTACTTTTTCATAAGATCTTTTGAAAAAGCCTTACTTCCCTCAATGATAGCCGCATTCTTTCTTGGTCCAAAAACTCTTAAACCTCGTTTTTCAAACACATCTACCACTCCACCAACAAGTGGATCATCCATACCGATAATTGTGAGATCAATCTCATTCTTCTCAGCAAAATCAGCTAATTTGTCAAATTCCATAGCACCGATATCTACGCACTCTGCAACTCCTGCAATACCTGCATTACCTGGTGCACAATAAATCTTATCTACTTTATCACTCTTATTAACGCTAGTGGCAATCGCATGTTCACGTCCACCGCTTCCAACTATAAGAACTTTCATCTGAACCTCTCTTTTCATCAAATATGCTTCACTATATTACCCTCAAGCTTTAATCTGCCATTGGCAAAATCATCTATAGCTTGCGGTAAAATATTCCATTCTGCCTGCTCCATTACTCGCTTTTGCAAAACTTCCGGAGTGTCATCATCTAAGACTTCAACTGCCTTTTGAGATATAATCGCTCCGTCATCTGCAATCTCATTTACAAAGTGAACTGTAGCGCCGGTAACTTTGTTGCCCCTTTCTAGGACTTTCTCATGAACTTTAAGTCCATAGTAACCAGGACCACAATGAGAAGGAATCAAGGATGGATGAATATTCATCATTCTTCCCTCAAAATGCTTCACTAGATTCTCCGGTAAAATCACAAGGAAACCAGCCAAAACAACTAAATCAACATTATAAGAGTCAAGACATTCTATCATGGCCTCACCATATTCTTCAAGTGTAGAATAGTCTTTCTTTCTAATAAGCTTTGATTCAATGCCGTTAATCTTAGCTCTCTCCAATGCATATGCATCGTCTTTGTTGCTTATGACTACAGACAACTTAGAATTTGTAATCTTTCCCGAGTTAACTGCATCTATAATTGCTTGAAGATTTGTTCCGCCTCCGGAAACAAGAACTGCAACATTTATCATCTTTGCATCCTCTCTATAATAATGTTATTCCTTTATCTCCATCAACAATCTCACCCATGATATAAGGTGTCTCACCGGCTTTTCTAATAGCATCAACTGTGTTGTTAACATCATTAGCATCAACTGCAACAATCATACCAACACCCATGTTGTATGTATTAAACATATCATCTTCAGATACATCTCCATCTTTGGCCAACATCTGGAAAATTGGTGGAATAGTAAAGCTATCCTTGGAAATATTGGCATGTGTTCCATCCTTCAACATACGCGGAATATTTTCATAGAATCCACCACCTGTGATGTGACTGCATGCCTTAATAACAATACCGGCTTCCTTAATGGTGCTCAATGCCTTAACATATATCTTGGTTGGAGTCAGGAGCACATCACCGAGCTTACCTGAGATTGACTCATAGTGTCTGTTAAGCGCTTCCTCGTTCATGCTAAATACTTTTCTTACAAGCGAGAAACCATTACTGTGCAAGCCAGAAGATGCGATTCCAACAAGAACATCGCCTGCCTTGAGATCTTTTCCTGTAATCATGTCCTGCTTGTCAACGATTCCCACTGAAAATCCAGCTAGGTCGTACTCATCCACTGGATAGAAACCAGGCATCTCTGCAGTTTCTCCTCCGATAAGTGCTGCCCCTGATTGACGACATCCATCAGCTACTCCACTAACTATCTTGGCAATTTTTTCTGGCTCATTCTTGCCGCAAGCGATATAGTCGAGGAAGAACAAAGGCATTCCTCCTGCACAGGCAATATCATTAACGCACATTGCCACGCAATCAATACCGATAGTATCATGTTTGTCCATCAAAAATGCAAGTTTAAGCTTGGTTCCAACTCCATCTGTTCCTGAAACCAATGTAGGCTCCTTCATATTAGAAAAGCCTTTCATCGAAAATGCTCCGGAAAATCCACCGATATCAGTAAGTACTTCCGGTCTCATAGTTGAAGCAATATGCTCTTTCATAAGTGAAACAGCCTTATATCCTGCTTCAATATCAACTCCTGCTTTTTTGTAATCCATAGTCGCCAATTCCTCCATTAAAATATTTACTCATTAAAGTTTTCTATGAAAATGCGATTATATGTACTTTTGAAAAAAGAACATACCTCGGCAATTTTCATACTAAATGATTATACCACAACTCTTTTTATATTACAAGATACGAATTTTAAAGAAAAATGTCGAACATACTTCTGCTTCAAGTCATGCATGACATTTTTAAAGCATAAAATGTTGACTTCTAGTAGATTTTTGGTATAATATAATTTGTGATTTTGTAAATAGGGCTCGTATATGCCCGCAAATTTTTTATGAGGAGTAATGTTATGGAAACAAAAGGAACACTTCTATCCTACCGCCCAGACATACGCGTAGTTGATGCTACCATACGCGATGGCGGACTTGTTAATGATTTTAGATTTACAGATGAGTTTGTAAAAAAGCTCTATGAGACAAACATCAAAGCCGGTGTTGATTATATGGAGTTTGGATATAAAGCTTCAAAGGAAATTTTTGATACTAATGAATTTGGAATTTGGAAGTTCTGCGACGAAGAAGACATCAGAAGGATTGTCGGTGACAATGATACTGATATGAAGATTGCTGTTATGGCCGACGTAGGACGTACTGATTATAAAAAGGATATCATAGACAGAGCTGATAGTGTTATCGATCTCATCAGAATTGCTACATATATTAATACAATCCCTGCAGCAATCGAGATGGCTGAGTATTGTCATGAAAAGGGTTATGAGACAACAATCAATATCATGGCCGTTTCCAATGACAACGACGCTGATATCGATGAGGCACTGGAATTGATCTGTCAGAGTAACGTTGATGGAGTATATATTGTAGATAGTTACGGAGCTATATATCCGGAGCAGATGAGAAAACTCTCTGAGAAGTACTGTAGATTCGCAGAAAAAGCTGGTAAGTTTGTTGGAATTCATGCTCACAACAATCAGCAATTAGCTTTTGCTAATACAATCGAAGCCCTGAGAATGGGTGTTAGTTACTTGGATGTCACAGTTAATGGAATGGGACGTGGTGCAGGAAACTGTTCAAGTGAATTACTTCTTGGTTTCCTTAAAAACCCTAAGTTCTCTGTGATTCCACTTTTAGACTTCCTCGAGAAATACATGTTACCTCTCAAAGAACAGGGTGTGACATGGGGATATGATATACCGTATTTGTTGACCGGTCAGCTCAACCAGCATCCCCGAACAGCTATAGAGGCTATCAAACAAAAAAGAACTGACTACAAGAAGTTTTACGTAGATTTGTATGACTACAAATAGAAATATGTACAAAAAGCCGTATCCACTAATGGATACGGCTTTAACTTTACTTTGAATATTGAATTGATTAAAAAAACAAGCAACTAACTCATCTTCTATCGTTTAATACGATCACCATTCTCCAATACGAAAACAATGGTTTTTCCCTCTGGAACTACATCCTTGATTAGACGATTGCCCAATCTCTTGTTAACCATATCTGCAGCACGCTTTCCAGCTGTAACTGCTCTATCCGCATCACCAACTTTAAGAGCTTCCTTGATATCTGTGCTATATATCTTAGTAGTCTTTGCCAAGTCAGTACTTTTGATAAAACTATCATACTTTGCTAATTTTCTTAATACCGATTTCATACTCTCGTCCTCCTTCACAGTCTGTTACAAATGAAGGTTACACACCTTTATATTCTATATTCAATTGTCCTTCATCTAATTATATTTTATACTGTTTTGTATATTTTTGCAATAGAAATTATTTAACTTAGATTGATTATCCTATATGTAAACTTCATCCCCCGAGTGAACATAACTCAATTGATCACCCATAATTGTCTTCATAATTTCATATGCCTCGATTCCGGTACAATGGCAAGTCACAAACTGGGCAGAATATTTTCGAAGTTCATATGCAATCTCTGATATTTCGTTTATCTCATCTTCGTTGTAATCTGTTTTTTTCATGAGATGAAAGCCACTAATTACCATATGTGGATCTCCGTGAAAAAGCTTTCTATACTCATCCATAATGCTAAGAATTCCATTGTGTGCGCATCCGGATATAAGAACATTTCCTTTCTCTGACTTCATCACAAGAAACTGTTCATGAGAAAAATCGTCCGGTATATACTCTCCACCTCTTTTGACCAACAAACGACTATTGGCAAATGGCAATTTGTGAGTTCGATTGCCTATGGTAAACAAGCTCAACTCTTCGTCTATGTCATGATTGCCATCAAGCAATTGAAGCTGTGGCAGATCAGCGATTGCCTTGTCGATACCATTATAGCGATAACGGTGACAAGATTCATCTCCATCATCAGAATAATGTTCTTCCAGCGAAAGGCGTTGCATATAAATATTCGCCTCACTATTAATCTTCGAAAATGGCATTATTCCACCCGAATGATCATAGTGTCCGTGACTGAGTATCACAGTGTCCACCTCTGCGAGATCAATCCCAAGTTTACGTGCATTTTCGAGAGTAGCTTCTGTTGGACCAAGGTCAACAAGCAGCTTGTGCTTTTTAGTTTCTATGAAAAAAGAAAGGCCATGTGCACTTACACATCCACTTGGCCCATCTGTATTCTCTATTAGATTAATTATTTTCATATTAGATCACCTGCAATTACTCTATTTCATCTGATGGTTCTTCTTGTTCCTCTTCCATAAGCCTTGCCATCACTTCTTTCTCAGCTTCTTCCTTGAAAGTATCGATGGTCTCTTGGTTGAGAATTGGAAGGTCTTCTAGCGAACCAATTCCAAAGTAGCGCAAGAACTCTTCTGTTGTGGCAAAGAGTATTGGACGTCCCGGCGCATCCAGTCTTCCAGCTTCACATATCAGATTGTATTCTACTAATTTATTGACAATATGGTCGCAATTAACGCCTCTTATCTTCTCTATTTCAAGTCTTGTTATCGGCTGTTTATAGGCGATGATAGACAAAGTTTCAAGTGCAACATCTGTCAAAGTATGTTTCTTTGGCACGTGCGCAACTTTTATAAGTGCTTCATACATATCAGGCTTTGTACACATCTGAAATGCTCCGTCAAGTTCAATAATATGTATTCCCCTGTCCTCGTCTTCATATCGAACCATCATATTTCTAACCAATCTTCTGATAGTATCCTCATCATGCTCGAGAGCCACTGCAAGTCTCTCAACTTCCACGGCTTCTCCAATTGTAAATAATACAGCTTCTATCGTAGCTTCTAACTCTTTTATATTCACGATTTTTCCTCGCTTTCTTCGCGATATGTAATCATAATATCATCGAATATTTCTTTTTGCACAATTGTCAGCTTTCCCATTTTCATCATCTCAAGTATTCCCAAAAAAGTGACAATCACATACGCACGACCATATCCATTTTCAAGAATCTTTCTAAAGCTGAAAGTCTTCTCTCGCTTTGCATAATTTTCAAGAAATACGATATGATCCTCCAGACTAATTTCTTCTTTCTCTATCTCTCCAAATTTACTTCTGATTGGATCGATCTTATCCACTTGCTTTTTCATCACGGAATTAAATATTCCCTGCAACTTTGCAAGCGTAATATCATTGAGCAAGTCTGATATAGGCACATCTTCAGTGAAATTCTTCACCTCGTCGGGAAGAGTCTCTTTTTTATAGAACACTCGCCCTGCATCAACTTGTCTATCCTTCAATTCAAAGGAAGCATACTTGTACATCTTGTACTCGAGAATTCTCTCCACAAGCTCCTGTCTAGGATCTTCATACTCTTCATCTTCCTCTTCAACCGGCAAAAGCATCTTGGATTTAATCTTGACAAGGGTGGCAGCCATGACGAGAAACTCACTCATAATATCCATATTGGCCTTCTCCATCTGCTGCACATAATCCAAGTATTGCTCTGTAATGAGAACTATTGGAATATCATAAATATCAACTTTATTCTTTTCTATCAGATGTAATAAAAGGTCTAGAGGGCCCTCAAAGACCTCTAACTTTACAGGTATTCCCACAGTCTCACTTCCTTTCTTCTCCGTGAAGATTGATAATACTCAACTCCGGATTATTGAAAAATCTAAACTTAATATGATGTGTTCCAAGCCCACGACTCAAAACCATCTTTGTATTCCCCTGACCAAAAAGCCCACTGTCATACTTCGGAAATACTCTCAGACTCGGAGCAAGCACTCCTCCAAGAATTGGCAATCTCATTATCCCGCCGTGATTGTGGCCTGACAGAACAAGTTTTGCACCAAATTTCTCATATAAATCAAAGTACTCGGGATTATGGGCAATCAATATCCCATTTTCCTTAGAAATATCATTTGACTCATTCAGAGAAAATAGTCCGATAATATCACTTGTCGTAAGTGTTTTCTTCTTCCAGCATTTTAAGTAGTGCTCAATTGGTATATCCAGACCATATACAGTAAGTTGGTCGCCATTAACATCTATCTTGGCATATTCATTACTCAAAAAAGACACGCCTGTACCTCTAATTTTGGAATAAATATCCTCATTTAATTGGAGCTTGACTTCATGATTTCCGGGCGCATAGTAAACATTAGCTATCTTTTGCAAATCTTTGCAAAGTGTTAGGCACTCTTCTTCGCCTTTGCCATTTTTAACAAGCATGTCACCTGCAATAAATATTATATCAGGTTTTTCGTCCCTTACCATGGCAATCAAATTACTATTATTATTACCGTGGCATATCTCATGAAGGTCTGCCAACATAACACATTTAATGGATTTATTATTATTCAAATTGAATCCATATATGTCATAGTACTCTCTGGTGAGAAAGTAATTGGACTTATAACCATAGAGCAAAAATACAATTATTAGTACAAAAAATACAATTAATGCAATTACCAAATCGGTCCTCCATTATAACCTCTGACAATCTATATTAATCTGTTTCTTCAATTCATCAATACTTCCGAATTTCATCTCCGGTCGAACAAACTCAATTAGCTCTGTTCGAATAGTTTCACCATATATATCTCCGGAAAAATCCTTGAGAAATGTCTCCGCCGACACGACATTATCCTTGGCTATCGTCGGCTTAACACCAATATTGGTTATTCCTCTATAGGTGCCTCCTGCCACATGGTTTTCTGTGAGATAAACTCCAAATTTGGGTGCAAGCTTCGTCTGATCAAGAATCACATTGGTGGTCGGAAATCCGATAGTTCGCCCAATCTGGTTTCCATGCTCTATCTTCCCCATGATAAAAAGTGGTGTTCCAAGCATATCATTTGCCGCACATATATCACCTTCAGCTATACACTTGCGGATTCTCGTGCTGCTTATCTCTTCTTCATTGTAAGTCTCTTTGCGGACTATTTTAACTGAATATCCGTATTTGATACTGAGTGCTTGAAGAAGCAATTTGTCGCCGGCACGGTCCTTGCCAAATCGAAAATCATCTCCCACACATATCGCCATGGCATGACACTCATTTACAAGTATATCCGACACAAATTGTTCGGGAGACATACTCCTAAAACTCTCATCAAAAGGGCACTCCACGTAGGTGTCGACACCGATTTTCTCTGCCAAAAAGCGCTTCTCATCCTCTGTATAAATATTCTTCTCACCCGGCAACGGAAAAGTAAATAGAACCTTGTCAATCTCCGCCTCATTCTCAAGCGAATTGATGAGAACCTGATGGCCTCTGTGAAGACCATCGAATTTTCCAATACAGACTACTGTTCTATTTAATGAAAATGGTCGCTTAGTAATTACCTTCACTTCTAACTTCCTCTATATCATAAACATTTTTTTATTCTTAATTAACTTGCCCGCCTTCTGGCAATAATACAAGGCAACAAACACACCCTCACTATCGTAAATTCGGAGGATATCCCCCTGCTTAATAGACATATTATATCTCGATATATCAATTGGATTGCCATTGTGCAAAAGCTTGTCGTCCTCCGGCATGACTTGCATCTTATCATATTGATTTAGCGCCTCATCAATTGGCAAGATGTGGCCTAATATCTTACCTTCTTCCACCAATTCCTGCACCTTGTCCAATTTCATGGCGCTCTCCAATTCAAAGATATCAACTCTGGTCCGCTCAAGAGCTGTCATCGTCGCACCACACCCTAGCTCCTGACCAATATCATGAATCAAAGTTCTTATATATGTACCTTTGGAACAAGTTACATCCAGCGAAAATGTTCCGCTATTTTCATCAAAATCATAGACTTTGCTATCTAAAATCTTAACTGTTCTCGCTTTTCTCTCAACTTCAATCCCCTGTCTGGCAAGTTCATAAAGCCTCTTTCCTCCAACCTTGATGGCCGAATACATTGGCGGAACCTGGGAAATCTCACCTCGAAACTTCTCTACAGCGGCTTCCAGCGCGGCTTTGCTAACATTAAAGTCTCTTATTTCCAGAACATTTCCCCATATATCCTGAGTGTCCGTTATTATTCCGAGCCTGGCAACTGCCGAATAGGATTTGTCCTTGTCTGTAAGAACATCACATATCTTGGTCGCTCTACCCAAGCATACAGGAAGAACCCCAGTCGCATCAGGATCCAGGGTTCCGGTATGTCCTATCTTTTTTTGATGAAATATACCTCTTAATTTTGCAACTACATCAAATGAAGTATAACCTTTTTCTTTGTATATATTTATAATTCCGTCCATATAAGTTCCTTTACAGTAGCTAGTGCTTCATCAATCGGCTTCCTTATTGTTGCACCGGCAGCTCTGACATGGCCTCCACCACCATTAGCAACGGCAATCTTACTGACATCAACATATTGGTTGGAACGCATACTCACCTTGACTTCACCCGGATTATACTCAGTGAGCAAAAGCGCTACCTCAACACCCTCAGTGGTTCTCATCTGGTCGATCGTTCCCTCAAAGTGCTCCGATGTTGCCCCGGTAGAATTGATAAATTCATAATCGGCCACGGCATAACAAAGCTTTCCATCATACTCAGAAACTGCATTTTCAAGACAATATCCCATGCACTTGAGCTGTTTATAGGTCTTCTGATAAAAACTCTCATCGATTATCTTGCCAAAATCAAATCCCTTTTCTATCAGCTTTCCTGCTATTTCCATAGTCTGTCTTCCGGTACACGAATGTCTGAAAACACCCGTATCATGGATTATTCCGGTATATAAAGCCTTGGCAGTAAACTCACTCATTTCCTCAATTGGCAAAAGAGTGCATATAAGCTCACTGGCAGAACTCGCCTCCGGCACAACATAATTGTGGTCGGCAAACTCCGTATTACTTATATGATGATCTATGCAAATAGTATTCTTGGCACTTTGAAACTTCTCAATACTGCCCTCTAGACGATCCACATCTCCACAATCTTGAGCAATATACAAATCATAATCACCTTGATGCCCATGCTCCAGCGCCTCATCGCAGACAATAAAGTCAAAGGCCGCCGGAATATCTGTCAGATATACATCAACCTCTTTGTCAGGAAAATGTTCCGCAATATACGAATACATACCCATACAAGATCCAACGCAGTCTCCATCAGGTCTCACGTGGCCACCGATTGCGATACTATTTGATTGCCTTATCAAATCAGATATAATCTTTTTCAAAATTATTCCTCTCCTTTGTGATTCGCCTCGTCAATTTTCTTAGACATCATAACACCATACTCGATTGACTCATCGAGTATGAATTTGAGTTCAGGAGTATTTCTGAGATTCATTCTTCTTGCCAATTGTCCTCTGGCAAATGAAGCACTCTTGTTTAACCCCTCCATAGTCTTGGCTTTGGCCTCCTCATCTCCAAATACGCTAACATAAATCTTAGCATACTTGAGATCAGTTGTGACTTCTGCCGCAACTACCGAAGTAAGAGGATTCACTCTGGGATCCTTGATTTCCTCGCGGATAATCTGACTGATTTCTCTCTGAACTTCACTATTTATCCTATTACTTTTAGTACTGTTCTTTCTCATCGTGGAACCTCCACCATTATATAACATTCAACGCGGTCCTCTTCTTGGATATCATTGAAGCCTTCGAATACAAGACCACACTCATATCCCGCTGCAACCTCCTTGACATCATCCTGATATCTCTTAAGAGATCCAAGAGCACCTTCGTGAATCAAATCATCGCCTCTATAAATACGAACCTTGCAGTCTCTGACAACCTTACCATCAAGTACATATGAACCGGCAATTGTACCAATACCTGATGCTTTGAAGAGCTGACGAACTTCAACATGTCCAATAACTTTCTCTTCATAGATTGGCTCAAGCATCCCCTTAAGGGCGTTCTCAATATCAGCAATAGCATCGTAAATAACTTTATATAATCTCACATCCACATTCTCTCTGTCAGCGATTTCCTTAGCTGTATTATCCGGACGAATATTAAATCCAATGATAATCGCATTTGAAGCACTTGCAAGAGATACGTCGGACTCATTAATTGCACCTACACCGCCGTGAATAATTCTTACAGCAACTTCATCATTGCTGAGCTTAAGGAGACTCTGCTTAATAGCCTCAACTGATCCCTGTACGTCAGCCTTGATAATAAGGTTAAGATCCTTGATATTACCGGCCTGAATCTGGTTAAATAGTCCGTCAAGTGATAGCTTCTTACTTCTTGTCTCCTCAAGAAGCATATCCTTGCTCTGATCCACGTAAGCCTGTGAAATCTGCTTTGCTTCCTTATCACTTCTTGTGGCAACAACAATCTCGCCTGCATCAGGAGTTCCGCTGAGACCAAGGATTTCTACAGGAGTAGAAGGTCTCGCATGCTTAACTCTATCACCCTTGTAATCAAGCATGGCACGAATCTTACCATGTGCCGGACCTGCAGCAATGTGATCACCTATCTTCAATGTACCCTTTTGCACAAGAACTGTCGCAACCGGACCGCGACCCTTGTCTAGTCTAGCCTCGATAACAACTCCTCTTGCTTTTCTATTAGGATTTGCCTTGAGCTCAAGTACCTCTGCAGTGAGGATAATCATCTCAAGCAATTGGTCAATTCCCTCATGTGTATGAGCTGATACCGGTACGAAGATAGTACTTCCACCCCAATCTTCTGGGATGAGTTCATACTCAGCAAGCTCCTGCTTAACTCGTTCAATATTTGCCCCCGCCTTATCGATCTTATTAATAGCAACAATAATCTCGATTCCGGCAGCTTTGGCATGGTTAATAGCCTCAACTGTCTGTGGCATAACACCATCATCAGCAGCTACAACAAGAATTGCAATATCTGTTGACTGAGCACCACGCATACGCATTGATGTAAATGCCTCATGTCCCGGTGTGTCAAGGAAAGTGATTTTCTCACCATTGCACTTAACTACATAAGCACCAATCGCCTGTGTAATTCCGCCCGCTTCGTGATCTGTTACATTTCCCTCACGGATTGCATCAAGAAGTGATGTCTTACCGTGGTCAACGTGACCCATTACACATACTACAGGTGGACGTTTCTGCATCTTGTCTTCAGACTCTTCTTCTTCCTTGAGAAGCTCGGCAACCATATCTACCTTTTCTTCCAATTCAGCAATAACATCAAACTCAAGAGCTATTTCCTCCGCCTCTTCAAAAGAAATATCCTGGTTAGGTGTTACAACTGTTCCCTGAAGGAATAACTTCTTAACAATTGCAGAAACAGGCATCTTCATTCTGTCAGCCAAATCTCTAATAGAGATTATATCAGGCACTTTAATCTGCTTGATTGTCTCCTCAGGCTCCTTCTTAACAGGTTCAGGTTTGATAAATGCACCCTTTCTGTTAGGATCCTTCTTGCTTCTGAGTCTTGATAATTCTTCCTCAGATGCCGCTCTATAAGCGCCCTTCTTCTTCTCAGGCTTCTTATTGCCTTTTCTTCTTCTATTATCTCTCTGCTCCGGCTTAACACTGTCAAATCCGCTCTGTGCTTTCTTAAACTGATTCAACACTTTTTCGCCATTGCGTCCCTGTCTGTTGTCCTTATTTCTATTATCGCGGTTATTATCACGATTATTGTCGCGATTGTTGTCACGATTATTATCACGCTTGTTGTCGCGATTATCGCGGTCTTTCTTGAATTTACCAGACTGTTTATTATTTCTATTTCCGTCCCTATTATCTCTATTATCTTTGTTTCCGCGGCGATTATTCTTCTTGTCTCCATCTTTGTTGTCTTTATTTCGAGAGTTGCCTTTGCCACCCTCCTTGTTATTTTGAGCATTTTGCTTATTGTCATCTTTCTTTGGAGAATCCTTGGCAATGTCATCTCCCTTGGATTTTTCAGTATTCTCGGAATTTGAATTTGTTTTGGTTTTTTCTTCCCTCGCTTTGCCAGTTTCAGCTGG
This sequence comes from Eubacterium xylanophilum ATCC 35991, assembly GCF_000518685.1. Lineage (GTDB taxonomy): Bacteria > Bacillota > Clostridia > Lachnospirales > Lachnospiraceae > Eubacterium_F > Eubacterium_F xylanophilum. The sequence goes on from NZ_KI912471.1 coordinate 195,452, forward strand.
CTTTTCCTCTTTTACAACCTTCTTAGGCTCTTCTTCCTTTTTAGGTTCTACCTTGCTCTCCTTTTCAGATTTTCCCTCTACTACCGGAGCTTTTTCTGCTTTGTTCTCCTTTTTCTCTACCTCACTTGGCTTAGCTTCTTCCTTTTCTTTTTTATTTGAAGGCGCAGATTTACCAGCCAATACATCCTGAAATGACTTCATGAGGAAAGATATACCATCATCTTCCACATTACTATTAGGACCTTTGGCTTCAAAACCATTGTCATTTAGAAGCTTAACCAAATCTGAGCTCTTGATATTCTTATCAACTGCGCTCAAACTTCTTGCTATTTCATATATTTTCATTTTTGCCATACTCAAATTCCTCCATGCATAAAATACTGTTCTTTGTTATTGATTTTGCAAAACCCTCGTCAAGTATTGCAAGACTTGCTCTGTTTTCTTTACCAAGTGCACTCCCGAGCGTCCCCTTATCTGAGAAAAAACTCAATGGAACTCTATGGTACTTGCAAGCATTTCTAAACTTTTTCTTGGTATTATCAGAAGCATCTCCGGCAACAATTACAAGCTTTGCCTTGTGTTCTCTAATTGATTTCTCAGTGAGAAATTCGCCACTCACAATATTTCCGGACCTAAGTGCCAGACCTATTGTACCAAGAGCTTTTTGCTCCTCAGTCATGCATAAACTCCTCTTTAAGCTCAGCATAAATATCATCACTGACATTCATACTAAACGTTTTATTTAACATTTTTTTCTTTGCAACTATTGAAAAACATTCCGCCGAATCGCAGATATAAGCGCCACGACCATTTTTCTTGCCCGTCCGGTCAAGAAAAATATTCTGCTCCTTATCTTTGACAATTCTAACCAATTCTTTTTTAGGTTTCTTCTCACGACAACCTATACACTGGCGTACTGGAATTTTCTTATCCATTTTTAAGTATACTCCTCATTCTTATTATATAAGGTCAAGAAGCTGTGTCTCACTCTTAATATCAATCTTGTAACCTGTGAGCTTAGCTGCAAGTCGTGCATTCTGACCCTCTTTACCAATTGCAAGTGACAACTGATAATCAGGAACAACAACATTTGCTGTCTTCTCCTCAACATTTACTTCAACTGATACAACACGAGAAGGACTAAGGGCATGCTCGATAAATACAACCGGATCTTCACTCCACTCGATAATATCAATCTTCTCACCGCGAAGTTCTTCTACTACGCTATTAACTCTAACGCCATTAACTCCTACACAAGCTCCTACTGCATCAACATTTTCGTCTGAACTATATACAGCAATCTTAGATCTTGAACCAGGCTCTCTTGATACGTTCATGATTTCAACAACACCATCCTGGATTTCGGCAACTTCCATCTCGAAAAGTCTTCTAACCAATCCCGGATGAGTTCTACTGATAGTGATTCTAGGACCTCTTGAAGTCTCCTTAACCTCAGTAATATAAACCTTAACCTTCTCATGAGCTCTAAATCTCTCCGTAGGAACCTGCTCAGCCGCAGTGAGAATGGTATCGATTTTACCGATGTTAACCATATATGTTCCACCAGAATATCTCTGGATAGTACCTGTTACGATATCTTTTTCTTTTGTCGAATACTGATCAAGGAGCACTTTTCTCTCCTCTTCGCGAATAGTCTGAACAACTGTCTGCTTAGCTTTCTGTGCAGCAATTCTTCCAAAATTCTTCGGAGTAACTTCAACGCTAACAATCGCTCCGAGTTCTTTGACATCATACTTTGCTTCAGCCTCAACAATTGACATCTGCAATGTATCGTCTTCAACTTCCTCAACAACTTCCTTGTCAAGATAAACATGGAATTCTCCAGTTTCCTCATCCAAAGTAACTCTTACATTATCAGATTTTCCAAACTGATCCTTACAAGCCTGCATAAGAGAATTATTAATAGCACCAATAAGAATATCCTTACTGATATCTTTTTCCTTCTCAATCTGATGCAACGCCTCGATCAACTCCAAATTTCCCTGATTAGTCTTTTTCTTGCTCTTAGCCATTTCGATTATCCTCCATTTTCTTCGACTTTGAAACAATTACAAAATATATATCGACAAATATTAAAACTCTATATATCGACAAATCTTTGCTATATCCTTTACAGCAATCTCATATTCGTCATCACTATCAAATGACACTTTAATAACACCAGACTTAACGTCCTTCTCGTCAGGGAAATCAAATCCCTTCAAGATTCCTACAAACTCCTTGGACTTAACTTCTTTGCCATCTTGGACAATAGTCATAGGAGCAAATAGTTTGATATCAATGTCATTACCCAAATTTCTCTGGTAGTCCTTTAGCTTCCTAAACACTCTAAACAACCCGGGAGAACTTACTTCCAATACATAAGCCTCTTCTATAAAGTCGTTCTCATCCATAATCTCGCTCAACTTGCGATTGACAACAGTCAGGTCTTCTATTCCAATACCGCCCTCCTTGTCAATGTAATAACGCAATCTCCAAGCACCATCTTCTTTGAGAAACTCTACATCCACAAACTCAAAGCCGAGTTCGTCAATAATAGGCATAACTATCTCTTCGGCTTTCGCCTCATATAACTTGCTATTTGCCATTAAACCTTATTCCTTTCATTAGTGAATAAATGTAAAACAAAGAGTGGACCTTACGATCCACTCTTTCGTAATAACTTGTGATGAAATAGTCCGTAGGGGAATCGAACCCCTGTTTCTGCCGTGAGAGGGCAGCGTCTTAGCCGCTTGACCAACGGACCAGGTTAATTGCTTTTTTGCACTCAACAAATAATACTATACAGTATATCCGAATAAAAGTCAAGCATTTTTTTGAAAAAAATCAGAAAAATTTCTATTTTTTGCCCAGCCCCCTGTTTATGGTATCGGATGCAAGGTGTCAATCACATTAAAAAGCTTCTTTTTGGCTTGTTTTACCACAACTTTTCTAAGAAAATTTGGCACTCGTGGTGATGTTGCCACGCCTCTAATATACTTTATTTGTGAATATCCCCTGAGTATTCGATTGATTTCTTTTATCTCATTCGCATCATTGGTATTAAAATATTTTCTCAAGATAATATCCCAAACATAACCAAACTCCTTAGCACCTAATCCCATATCCTTCTTAGTCCATCCTGATTTGGCTGCTGTGACATAAACTATATACATCGATGACAAATCAAGCACCGGATGCCCCATTCCGGAATCTTCCACATCAATCAACACAATTTCACCGTCAAGCATCATCATATTACCTGGGTGGAAGTCCTGATGAATAAAAGTATTTCGTGCCGGAATGTCATCAACCAACTTAAATAATCTATCTCTTTCCGCATCTGTCAGAAGCCCACACTCTTCTATATCCCTTATATCTTTCCGAACATTATCTCTAGCATCTTGTAAATCACCAGGATTCAATTCTGTATTATGGAGTTTTATAAGTGTATCCACAATCATATTGGCATATTGATCTAGGTTTTTAGGATGCTCTGACATCTCCTGCATCATAGACTTTGCTTTAATCATCTCATATACAACACCATAGTTTTCACCTATCTTAACTGTATCAAATGCTATTGCCGTAGGAATCCCCTTCAAAAATACATTCTTTGATATTTCTCTGTTTCGATTTATCTTTTCGAGACCATTTCTGTCGCCATAGTACATCTTTACTATGGTTTCATCGTCCTTTCTATAGACAATACCATTTCCACCTTCTCCTATAACCTCGCACCCCTCCACTGAAATCTCACGCATTCTCTTCTTGATATCAAAAAGCTCTGTAAAGCCCGTTGTCTTAAATATATCATATACCTCGGGAGATACTTCGTTTATAGTTACAGTTCCTTCAACTTTTTTTCGAAGTTTCATCAATACTCTAAGACCAGCACTGGAAATATACTCTAAATTTGAAGCATCTACAGTAATATCTTCACTCAAATGTTCTTCACATGATGCAATCAATTCTTTTTCTACCTTTGCTGCATTGGAACTATCAATTCTTCCTGATAGTTCTACTGTAAATAATTCTGTTTTATTACCTTTATTCATACCTTACCTCCTGCCTTCAAACTACCAAAGCATTACAATGTTATATCGACATTTAATGCAACATTATTTACTAAAATAATGTCTTACGACTGAAGGGAGTAAGACCTCATATACGGATGTTTTCCTAAAAAACGACTTTTCATCCGTATTCCACTCTTCACAGCCTCAAGAATTCTTCCTACAAATACGGATTCCAGAAGTCCACCAAGAAATTACACGCAATAGAGAAAAACGTGTATTGCATGTAAAATTTGTCGGGGAATTCCGACGGAATTACATGCAATAGGGAAAAACGTGTATTGCATGTAAAATTTCTGAGAAGACCACAAAGAAATTACATTCTATAGGGAAAATCGCGTATTGCATGTAAAATTTGTCGGGGATTTTTGTAGGGATTACATGCAATAGAGAAAAATCGATATTGCATGTAAAATCCAGGAGAATTCCGCCAAGAAATTACATGCAATAGAGAAAAATGCGTATTGCATGTAAAAATCCAGAGAAGCCCGCCAAAAAATTACATGCAATAAGGAAAAATCGATATTGCATGTAAAATTCTAGAGCAGCCTGCCAAGAAATTTTCTTTAAAATCATCTTTTCATCCGTATTCCACTCCCCGAAGCCTCAAGAAATTGTCTTACGACCATGGGAGTAAGACCAGCAATATGCGATTCCACAAAAAATTGACAGCAGGTCATCAAAACCTGCTGTCGTGTAAAAAATATATCGATTAAACAAATTTAAGCTTTTTTCTTAATTACTATGAGTGCAACTATCATGACAACAGAGAAAACAATTGCAAATATCACAAGTTCAATTGGGAACTTGTCTCCTGTCTGTGCAACACTTCCACTTCTGTTGTTATCATTAACATGATACTTCGTAGTTTTCTTGTTGTTCTTCTTACTTTTTGATGCTCCATTGGAAGCACTTGTCCCATCGCTATCATCATCGGATTCAGAATCCGAATCATAACTGTCACCATCTGTTGATGATGTCTCATTAGATACCTTCTGAGTTTTAGCATCTTCAACTACAGTGTTGGTATTATTATTATCTTTATTATTTGTATCAACAACATCACTTGTAGGTGCTGCCGTTACCTCGCTCTTGGATACAGGCATCTCAGTTTCAATAGCTTGAGCAGTTTCTGTTGCTTCTGCCGTAGGCGCTACTGTTGGAGCCTCTGTTGCTACCTCTGTTGGCGCTACAGTTGGAGCAGCTGTTACCACCTTTGTTGGTGCTACTGTCGCCACCTCTGTCGCTTCTGCTGTTGGCGCTACTGTTGGAGCAGCTGTTACCGCCTTTGTTGGTGCTACTGTCGCCACCTCTGTCGCTTCTGCTGTTGGTGCTACTGTCGGAGCCTCTGTTGCTACCTCTGTTGGCGCTACTGTTGGAGCAGCTGTTACCGCCTTTGTTGGTGCTACTGTCGCTACCGCTGTTGCTACCGCAGTTGGGGCTACTGTTGGAGCAGCTGTTGCTACCTCTGTAGGCGCTACTGTTGGGGCAGCTGTTACCACCTTTGTTGGTGCTACTGTCGCCACCTCTGTCGCTACCGCTGTTGGTGCTACTGTCGGAGCCTCTGTTGCCACTTTTGTAGGAGCTACCGTTGGAGCCTTTGTCGCTACCGCTGTTGCTACCGCAGTTGGGGCAGCTGTTACCTCCTTCGTTGGAGCTACCGTTGCCACTGTTGTCGCTGTAGCTGTTGGTGCTACCGTTGCAGTTGCAGTTGCCTTAGCAGTCGCAGTCGCTGTCGGCGCTACAGTTGCTGTTGCAGTTGCCTTAGCTGTTGCCGTAGCTGTCGGCGCTACCGTTGCAGTTGCAGTTGCAGTTGCTGTTGGGGCCACAGTTGGAGCGGCAGTCTCTACAGTTCCAACTTTATTATATGAATAATAGTGTCCCTCACACTTTGTATTAATATTCTTTGCGATAACTCCACCTTCAAATATACCGGTACTGGCAAATTCAGCATTTGGTGCCACAACATGCCCTGCAGTATCATCAACTACATATACATTGTTTGCATTAGGCATATTCCAAACAAGCTTCATACCTGTCTGATTTAACTGAGCACCTTGTTCATTTGTAGAATCCATGAGATTCTTGAGTGAATTATCATTATTAAATGTTTTACCAATATTTAAACTATTATATAGGACACCCTTGATATTTTCAGTATTTCCGGACCATGTATAGCTGAACGAAAGCTTTACTTCCGGCTCATCTGGAAAACTTATTACGCTTCTCTTGTCTTCAATACTATCTATATCAAGATTCATGATAGATATGTATTTACACTTTTCATATATGCTATTCGGAATGATAAAACTATCGTGCTTAGAAAAATCAAGCACAAGTGTTTTACATGCTGGATAAGCCTCAACGGCATCCTTTAGGTCATCTTCAGTTACAGTATATCCACTTTTTGCCCACTGCGCAGATTCAGCGTTCAAAGAAGCAAAAGCAGTATCAAAATCAATATATGATGGTTCTCCTGTCAATAGAACCTTATCTTTATATCCACTGCCAAGCCAACTCTCGTCGGTATAATAACCTTTTGTCAACTCTTTACAGTAGCTATTTTCTGTTGCACCGTTACCGAATACAGATAAGCTTCCTTCTCCTCCGCAAGCCACTGCACCTACTATATGGTCCTCAGCAACTATCTTTTCCTTGGCAAAAAGATTATAATCAGTCAAAATATTCCCAATTGTATAATCTTTTTCATATGTGCTACTCGCAAAAGCATTAAAACTTGTATTTACCAAGAGCAGCGCTCCCAATACGATACAAACAACTTTTACTATTTCTTTTCCAATCTTAGTATTCATACCTAATTACCTCTTCATCTTAATTCAGAATAATTGTAAACTTCCTTTGTTACTATATAATAAAGATCCCCAATAATTGGAATCATTATTTTTTTAAATGTTCTGATTTTGGAAAACGCCCCGAAAAAAGCGCACCTTAACAAACCATGATAAATATAACCACAGTAAAGATAATCCTTAATACAAATACTTTCTTCATACTTTTTGGAAAAAATTCAATAAATTTTGATTGTGTAATACCCCTTTATGCGGAATCAATATTCTGTATTACTTCGCTGATTCCTAATCTAAAATAATCAAAATCCACTAAAGATTATATAAAATTTCAATTAACTTGTCAAGCATAATTTTCTTGAAACTTAATCTGTCGTCAAATCCGCCATCTTAATCTTACATATATTAGACAAGTCATTTATTCCTATTTGTATTTGATATCCTACTTTTCCGGCGCTTACAAATATCTTGTCAAATCCACTTGCAGACTCGTGAATAAATGTCGGAAAATTTTTCTTCATACCTATTGGTGAACATCCACCGTGGACATATCCCGTCAAGCCAAGCAGGTCTTTCTGTTTGATCATATTGATTGACTTTTCTCCAGCCGCTTTTGCCGCCTTTTTCAGATCTAATTCCTTATTCACAGGTATGACAAATACATAGTTTTGCTTGCTTTTCCCCTCTGTGACAAGAGTTTTGAACACACGGGAAGTATCCTCACCTAGAATAGTTGCAATTTCCTCGCCACTGAGCGAAGGGTCTGCCTCATATGTATAGAATTCATATGAAATCTTCTTGCTATCGAGCACTCTCATCACATTGGTTTTATCATTTTTCTTCATAACGTATTATCTCCCTTTGTTTTTTCTCATTCTAACATATTATAGAAATTGATACAAGGTAAACTTACGCATCAAGACAGCCAACTAGCAATTCAGATAATATGGTTAGGACTTAAATCAATTTTTTTCTCAAAACATGTTGCCACACCCTTCTTTTTACTGTAAAATTATATAGTGACGAAAAATATTACGGGAGGCTTTAATATGAAAAAGAAACACAAGATACTTGTTTTTTTATTTTTTCCAATCATGCTGGCAGCATTCTTGATATATACAATTTCAGGATTCCTAGTCAAATCTTTCAACGGACTTACTATGGAAGAAATCGTATTCCACTTGAAAGTACCTATGAAGGGAACCAGCAACAGCATGTTCAAGGATTACTTTAAGTATGCAAAGTGGGCTTATGTAATCTTCATTCCGGCATTACTTCTCATAGCAGTTATCATAAATGGATTTAAAAAGATCAAAGAATCCACCGCAGTGCTATGCTCATTTATTACTTTTGCCATGACTTGTCTCGCATATGCTATTTGCAAATTTGGGAAGGTTATGAAGATTCCATCTTATATTGCAGGTCAGTTGCAAAAATCAGATTTTCTTGCCAACAATTATGTTGATCCCAAGAAGGCAAATATCTCACTTCCGGAAGAAAAGAGAAATCTTATCTACATTTATCTCGAATCCATGGAATCAACTTATGCATCTAAGGCACACGGCGGAGCTATGAACGAAGAACTTATCCCTGAGTTATATCAGCTGGCCAGAGAAAATATACATTTTTCCAATACTGATAGGCTCGGTGGCGCTTCAGTATCTCTTGGCAGCACTTGGACAACCGGTGCAATGTTTACACAGTCAACCGGTTTACCACTCACTCTTCCATTAAAATCAAAGCGCTTCAAGGATGGAGAGTTTCTTCCAAAGTTCACTGCAATTGGTGATATTTTGGCAGAGAATGGATACAACCAAGAGATCATCGTTGGTTCAGACCTAGCATTCGGTGGAAGAAAAATGTTCTATGAGTCACATGGAAATTACAAGATTTTTGATTACAAATCAGCTGTTAATGATGGCAAACTTCCTCCAAAATATTACAAATGGTGGGGATTTGAGGACCAGAAACTCTTCAAATTTGCAAAAGAGGAGTTATATAGATTGGCTGAAAAAGACGAACCATTTAACTTGACTCTCTTGACTGTAGACACCCATCATATCGGTGGATATAAATGCGAACTCTGCGGAAACGAGCACGAGAATAACTATGAAAATGTTCTGTCATGTAGCTCAAAGCAAGTTGCCAAGTTTCTCGATTGGCTTAAGGATCAAGACTTCTACGAGAATACCACAGTTGTTCTCGTTGGAGACCATCCTACTATGGATAATATTTATATATCTGACAGATATGACGGCAGCGTCAAGAGATGTGTATATAATTGCTTCATCAATCCAAGCAAAGAACTGAAAGTACACTCAGACCGACTGCCTAACAGAAACTTCAATACATTCGATATCTTCCCAACTACGATGGCTGCTCTTGGTGCCAAGTGGGATGGCTCAAGGCTTGGAATCGGAACCAATCTTTTCTCCGACGATCCAACGCTTAATGAGAAATACGGAAGTGAATATATAGAAAGTGAATTAGCAAAACAAGCTAGTATTTATAATTGATGTCTTACGACCGCAGGGAGTAAGACCAGCGACATGCGATTCCGAAAAAGGGTATAACCATATAGGCTATACCCTTTCATCATTTTTTTAGAATAATCCTGTGATATTTCCATTATCGTCTACATCAATTCCCTCTGCCGCTGGAACCTTAGGAAGTCCAGGCATAGTCATGATATTTCCGGTGATTGCTACAACAAATCCAGCTCCGGCACTTACATATACTTCTCTGATGTGAATAGTAAAGTCTTTTGGACGACCAAGCAAAGTCGGATCATCAGATAATGAATACTGATTTTTGGCCATACAAACCGGCATATTTCCAAATCCAAGCTTTCCTAGTTTGTCAAGCTGCATCTCCACAGATTTGTCAAATACAACATCCGTTGCGCCGTATATTTCCTTGGAAATTGTCTCAATCTTCTCGCGAAGTGGCATGTCTGATTCATAAAGGAATTTGAAATCAGCTTTTTTGTTCTCAAGCATTGCAACAACTTTATTGGCCATCTCAACTCCACCTTCAGAACCTTTGCCCCAACTCTCAGAAAGAGCAAACTCGCAACCTCGATCCTCACAGAATTTCTTGACATATTCAAGCTCTGCCTCAGTGTCGCTGACAAATCTATTAAGGACTACGATACATGGCACGCCGTACTTTCCTACATTTTCAATATGCTTTTCAAGATTAACTATTCCCTTGGCAAGTGCATCCAGATTCTCTGTTCCAAGGTCATCCTTGGCAACTCCACCGTTATACTTTAGAGCACGAACTGTAGCCACAAGAACAACTCCATCCGGCTTCAATCCGCTGAGTCGACACTTGATATCGAAGAACTTCTCAGCCCCAAGATCTGCGCCAAATCCTGCCTCAGTAATACAGTAATCTGCCATCTTTAAAGCAGTTTTTGTTGCTCTGATACTATTACATCCATGAGCGATATTGGCAAATGGTCCGCCGTGAACGATCGCCGGTGTATGCTCCAATGTCTGAATCATATTTGGCTTAATTGCATCTTTTAACAGTGCTGCCATGGCCCCAACCGCATTTAACTCCTTGGCTGTAACCGGCTCACCATCATAATTGTATGCCACAATAATCTTGCCGAGTCTATCCTTGAGATCTGCCATATCCTTTGCAAGACAGAAAATAGCCATTATCTCAGAAGCAACCGTTATAATAAAGTGATCCTCACGAGTTACTCCGTCTGCTTTTCTTCCCAGACCAACTGTAATATTTCTGAGGACTCTATCATTCATATCTTCGCAGCGTTTCCATACAATCTGCTTTGTATCAATTCGCAGAGCATTTCCCTGCTGAATGTGATTGTCAAGCATCGCAGCCAAAAGGTTATTTGCAGAAGTTATGGCATGAAAGTCTCCAGTAAAGTGAAGATTCAAATCATCCATAGGTACAACCTGTGCATAACCGCCACCTGCAGCTCCTCCTTTGATTCCGAAACATGGTCCAAGGGACGGCTCACGTATTGCAACGATTGACTTCTTGCCAATCCTCTTGAGCGCATCCGCAAGTCCTATTGTAGTAGTTGTCTTTCCCTCGCCTGCCGGGGTAGGATTAATGGCGGTAACAAGGATCAACTTACCATCTTTCTTTTCTGCATAGGAGTTGATTAGTTCATTTGATAATTTTGCCTTATACTTACCATACTGCTCAAGCTGATCAGCTTCTATACCAAGTTGTGCAGCCACCTCAGTGATTGGCAACAACTCGCTTTCTCTTGCAATCTCAATATCACTTTTCATAAATAATCTCCTTTGTAAATAGCTCTACAACATCTACAGCTCCTGTGCCATCATTTGTCGATGACATATTGAAAATATTCGTCGAGAATGTCAATGTCTTTCGCGCACTTATAAAGCATCCGCGCCCCCACAACATCTTCAATCTCTCCGAGATAAACCCCGCTTTCTCCTAGCAAAAAATCAATTCCAACCATTCCAAAAGTCATATGCTCCATTATCTGCCTTATATATCCCTCAACTTCTCCGGAGACCGGTACTTTCGAAACCTTTCCCCCAAGAGAATAGTTGGATTTAAAACCCTTGGTCGCCTCGCGGCAAACACCTGCTACAATTCTCTCGCCAATTATATATACGCGAAGATCCCTCTTGGCATTTATCAGTGGTTGGATAATAAAATCACTTGTTCCGATGCCATCTTTAATCAAAGAATAATCATCTGGACCTATCAAAAATACATTTTTGCCGCCATGTCCATCAACAGACTTTATGACTTTTCCGTTGTTCTTTTCTATGAGCGATTCCGACAACTGAATATTTTCATAAAAATCACTCTCAACAACCGGTACCCCTGTGTTTTCTTTTATATACTGATAAGTCTTAAACTTGTCATTGCTTATCTCAGATACCATGCTATTATTATAGCAACTCACACCATTTTTTTCAAGGAACTTAGTTAGCCTATAATCTCTCGTGCGAACAAAAGCAAAGTCTATACAGGAAAATTCTCCGTATTCTCGAACCTCATCAGCCATAACAAGCTGGATATCCACTCCGTACTTTTGGCCTTTTTCACGGTGCATCTCTATATAATCTTTATTGACTTTTCTCCCCTCTTCATCATAGATAAGTAGTGCTTTCTTATTCATATTTTCGTGGGACACCTACCTTCACTTGCCTATTCTTCGCAAAATCTCTTCCAAGATAAGAAGGGAAACATCGACTCCTGTGCAGTCATACAAATTTTTGAAATGAGCATTAGAATTCACTTCGCACACAGTATAGCCTTCCTCAGCAAAGAGCAAATCAACTCCGGCAAACAAACAACCGGTTGCCTTGCATGCCGCAACTGCCAGCTTTCTTGCCTCTTCGTCCGGATCATATGCCTGCATCTTTCCCCCGGCGGTTATATTGGCTCGAAAATCATTTTCAGATATTCTAAGCATGGATGCCACAACTCTATCACCCACGACTTGCAACCTGATATCGCGCCCCAAACTATTTGCGATAAACTCCTGGACAACAAAAGGTTTGGGAGATATCTCAGCAATTTTTTTCTCAAGACTCATTTCGTCATTTATAAGATATACCTGTTCTCCAAATGACCCTTGAGACTCCTTGACAATAAGCGGATAAGTAATTCCACTCTCTCGGACCATTTTTCCTATGGACACAATATCGTTATAACCGATATTGTCATATGTCATAGGTGCCACAATCGTCTTGGGTGTCTTGATGTGCTTATCTCTTAGACAGATAAATGTTCTGCCCTTGTCATCACAATTCATTATGGATTCACTACAATTGTAGACTGGAATCCTCATGTTCTCAAGAGACTTGGCAAGCAACAAATCCTTATCCCAAAAAAGAACAAAATCAGGTTCATGTATATCCTGCTTCTTGCCCCAAAAAGAACGATTGTACTCCAGATTAGTATGTATTCGGAGATCTATATCAAGCTTCTTCGCAGAATTTAAAAACATCTTATGGAGCTCTCCGAATTTACCATTATTTAAGAAATGATTTACAACTAAAACACCTAACAAAATACAACCCTTCCTTAGCTAAATTATTGCTCTGTCTCTAGATAATTATCAAATTGTTCCATGGACATAAGTATTGTCCTAGGTTTAGTTCCCTCTTCCGGTCCAACCACACCGGCATCTGCCAACTGATCCATGATCCTTGCCGCACGGTTAAATCCAATTCGGAACGCACGCTGCAAAAGTCCTATACTCGCCTTGTCTTTTTCTATTATGAATCTTGCTGCATCTACAAACAGCTCGTCATTATCATTAGCATTTGTCGCAGCACCACCTGCACCGTTTGAACTCTCCACATGGGCAGTTTCAATCTTGCTGGCGATTTCCTGATTATAGGATGCACCTCCTGCCTGCTCACGAAGAAAACTGATAACTCCATCTCGCTCTTCGTCAGAGACAAATGCTCCCTGAACTCTTATAGGCTGTGGAAGTTCCTGTGGGGCAAAGAGCATATCACCATTTCCCAGGAGTTTTTCGGCACCTGCACCATCAATAATAGTCCTTGAATCCACTTGTGAAGATACCGAAAGTGCAATTCTCGACGGAACATTTGCCTTAATAAGACCTGTAATAACATTGACAGAAGGACGTTGCGTGGCGAGGACAAGGTGAATGCCTGCCGCTCTTGCCAGCTGAGCCAGGCGACAAACTGCATCCTCTACTTCTCCAGGGGCAACCATCATGAGATCTGCAAACTCGTCAACAATAATTACAATCTGACACATCTTCTCATATGTTTTACCATCATTAAAAGTCAATCCCTCTATCTTCTTGTTGAAGCTCTTGATATCACGAACTCCAACTTCCGCAAACTTTTCATATCTGCTGTTCATCTCGACAACGGCCCAGTTTAGCGCAGCAGATGCCTTCTTCGGATCTGTCACTACCGGAATCATGAGATGAGGTATATCTGCATATGCTGTAAGTTCAACCATCTTCGGATCTACCATGATGAACTTGACATCATTGGGATTCGCCTTGTAAATAATACTCATTATGAGAGTATTGATACATACGGATTTTCCTGAACCGGTTGCACCTGCCACTAACAAGTGTGGCATCTTGGCGATGTCCGTGACAATAGTCTTTCCACCTATATCTTTACCAACGGCAAATGTAACATTGCTTTTTGCTTTTTTAAATTCGTTACTTTCCAAAAGTTCTCTTAGTGTAACTGCACTTCTCTTAGAATTTGGAACTTCAATTCCAACTGCAGCTTTTCCTGGAATCGGTGCCTCAATTCGAATGTCAGAGGCCGCTAAACTGAGTTTGATATCATCAGTCAAACTGGTGATCTTGCTAACCTTTACGCCCTCTTCAGGTACCAATTCATATCTTGTTACGCTTGGTCCGCAACTAACATCACCCATAGTGACATTTACACCAAAACTCTTAAGTGTATGCTGGAGTTTCTCTGCCGTAGCAATCAATTCCTCATCCGATGTACCATTGGCATTAGCCTTTGGACTTGAAAGCAAGTCAAGTGGTGGAAATTTGTAAGTTTTTTCCTCAGAAGCTGTAGCCGTAATCTCTTTTGCTACAGCATTTATTCCTGACTGAATCTCTTCTTTGGATGAATTTGCCGGTTTAGAAGCCTTCTTTTCCTCCGGCTTAGGTGCTACAACTTCAGGTGTTTTGGCACTTGAAGTTTTGGCACTTGAAGTTTTAACCTTTGTACTTTGAGTGTTTTCTACAACAGGTTCACTCTTATCACCAAACTTATTCTTCAATTCCTCTTTGTATACAGGCGTGGACTCCCCGCTTCTAATAATCGAAATATTATTCTTAGGTTCTTCCGGTTTTAATCTCGGTGCCATTTCCACAGCATGCTCTCTCTTAGAGATAGCATTGTCATCATCAATCAAATTGTGAAGCACTGCTTTTTTCTTTCTTGTATTCTTGTTCTTATAATCTTCATATTCGATAAAATTATCATCATACTTCTCATAATCAGCATCATTTTCATAATCGTGTTCATTGATATTAATCAAAAGAGAGAAAATTTGTTTCCCGCTAATTAGCATTATAAATAGCACTATAAGTCCAAAAATAATAACAATAGAACCAACGCGACCAAGGACCGAAGACAATAAATTAGCTAGAATACCACCAAAAAAACCCCCGCCATTTTTACTCTCACTGCAGTATTTATAAACTTCTGCGAGATTGTATGTCTTAGTATTGGCAATCCACTGTATAAAGCCACCCACGGAAAAAAGCAAGCCCAAAAAACACATTGTCTTCTTGATTATGCGACTATTTTCAATATTCGAGAGAATAAAACCAAAAGCAATGGTGTACACAAAAGGCATAATATATGCCAATAATCCATATAGCCCAAAGTGAAGATTGGCAATTAATTCTCCCAGACTTCCGCATAACCCAAATAAGCTGAGCAAAACTATCAGAGAAAATACAATGACAACAAGAAATACAATTTCAAGTCTCATCGGATTCGGCTCGCTAGCTTGCACAGCACTTTTATTATTATATACTCTATTTTTACCAGTATTTTTTTTATTTTCAGTATTGTTCTTTTTATTCTTGGCCGAACTTCTTACAGCAGTTCCCTTTTGTAATTTCTTTTTACCTGCTGTAGTCGCCTTTGATTGTTGTGTTTTCTTTGTGCCACTTTTTGTTGGCATTATTTAACCGCCCCTTTTTACGTTAATCTTATGCAAGTCTTATAACAAGCATAAGGCGAGTCCTCCATCACAAAGGACTCGCGCTCATAAAACGTTATAAAACGTCATTCATATCATATATTACTGCTCAACATCTTTCATGCTGAATGAGATTCTTCCCTGCTTATCCTTGCCAAGGCAAACAACCTTAACCTTGTCACCAAGTGTAAGCTCATCCTCAACATGATTGATACGACGCTTGCAAATATTAGAAATGTGAACCATTCCCTCTTTGCCTGGAGCAAACTCGATAAATGCTCCAAACTCCTTGATACTTACAACAGTACCCTCAAGAATCTGTCCGCGCTCAAAATCTGAAACAATAATCTCAATAAGTCTGAGTGCCTCATCCATCATAGCTTTGTCTGTTCCACAAACTGACACTGCACCATCATCAGTGATATCAATCTTAACTCCAGTCTTCTCGATAAGAGCATTGATAGTCTTACCTCTCTGACCTACAACATCACCAATCTTTGAAGGATCAATCATAATCTGCTTGATCTTAGGTGCAAACTCATTAACCTCAGCACGTGGCTTGTCAATTGCCTTCATCATAACTTCATCGAGGATATATGTTCTTGCTTCCTTAGTTCTTGCAATAGCACCCTCAACGATTTCTCTAGTCAATCCATGAATCTTAATATCCATCTGAATTGCTGTGATACCTTTGTGAGTTCCGGCAACCTTGAAATCCATATCTCCAAAGAAGTCCTCAAGTCCCTGGATATCTGTAAGAATCAAATAATCATCATCAGTTTCACCTGTTACAAGTCCTACTGAGATACCTGCTACTGGAGCTTTGATAGGTACACCAGCGGCCATAAGTGAAAGTGTTGATGCACAGATACTTCCCTGAGAAGTTGATCCATTGGACTCCATAATCTCAGATACAGTTCTGATTGTATATGGGAATTCCTCCTCTGAAGGGATTACAGGTACCAATGCTCTCTCAGCCAAAGCACCGTGACCAATCTCACGACGTCCAGGTCCTCTACTTGGTCTTGTCTCACCAACAGAATATGATGGGAAATTATAATGATGAATATATCTCTTTGATGTGATATTCTCATCAAGGCCATCAATCTTCTGTTTCTCAGACAATGGTGCAAGTGTTGTTACATTGAGCACCTGAGTTTGTCCACGCTTAAATAGTCCTGAACCATGAACTGTAGGAAGAACATCAACCTCAGCTGAAAGAGGACGAATCTGTGTAACTTCACGTCCGTCAGGTCTCTTATGATCCTTGAGAATCATCTTTCTTACAGTCTTCTTCTGGAATTTGTAGACAGCCTCATCTATCTGATCGATCCACTCTGGGTGATCTTCAGCATATCTCTCTTCAAGAGAATCCTTGATCTTTCGAATATTTTCTTCACGAACCTGCTTTACATCAGTAAATACAGCTTCCTCCATAGCTTCTGGAGTGATAAAGTTTACCATATCCTCCCATAAGTCTTCTGGAGTGTCGAACTTAGTATATTCGTGCTTTTCCTTACCACACTCAGCAACAATCTTGTCGAAGAACTCAATAATAGTTCCATTAACTTCATGTGCTTTATAAATAGCCTCAATCATCTTATCTTCCGGAACTTCATTAGCTCCTGCTTCAATCATGATGACTTTATCCCTTGTTGATGCCACTGTAAGTGCAAGATCAGACACCGCTCTCTGAGCTGATGTAGGGTTAATTACAAGCTCTCCATCCACGAGACCAATCTGTGTTGCAGCTGTAGGTCCGTCAAACGGAATGTCTGAAATGCAAGTAGCAAGTGCTGAACCAAGCATAGCTGTAAGTTCTGGGCTACAATCCTGATCAACACACATAACAAGGTTTTCAAGTGTTACATCGTTGCGATAATCTTTTGGGAACAATGGTCTCATCGGACGATCAATAACACGACAAGTAAGAATTGCATTATCAGAAGGCTTTCCTTCTCTTCTTGTAAATCCTCCAGGAATCTTTCCTACTGAATACATCTTCTCATTGTACTCTACGCTAAGTGGGAAGAAATCAATTCCCTCACGTGGCTTCTCTGAAGCTGTTGCAGTTGATAATACTACTGTGTTACCGTAGTGCATAAATGCTGCACCATTCGCCTGGGCGGCCACTCTACCGATATCTACTGAGAGTGTACGTCCGCCAAGTTCCATTGAATATGTCTTGTACATAATTTTCTTTCCTTTCATCTTCGTCTTTCATTTTTCACCAAGTTATATTATACCACAATATATCTTATTTTGTAAAGAATTAAGTGTTACTTGCATTTTTTGGATAGCTAATCTCACTATCATCCCACTCTAAACAAATATCATGGAAAATTGGGATTCTAATAAGTCCAGCTGAAAACAGATATGCTCTATCTCGCTCCGGAATTTCATCCATTCTCTTCCAAGCAACACCAACTATACTTTGTTCATCTGGTGCAAGCTCTGGATCTATCCCCTTAGTAGCCACAGCATCCTCTGGAATTTCCACAAGAAAACTGTAAACAAAGCTTTCCAAGTCCGGCTTATGCTCTATGTTAAGTGGTCTAATAATACTACCTTCCACATTGCACTCTTCTCGCAATTCTCTGAGAGCCGCCTCTTCCGGCGTTTCACCTTCCTCTAATCCTCCGCCGGGAAGTGTGAAAAAATCTCTTCCAAAAAGCTTGTGCTCCACTAGTAGTATTTTGTCACCTCTAATCACCATGGCTTGACACCTATCTCGCTTCATACCGATACCTCCATAACCTGTAATGCTAAATATTATATGACTATTTTGCAAAAAAGATGATAGTAGACCTCTTAACAGGCCCAACTATCATCTCGATTCTTTTCTTGCTTAAAATTACTTTCTCAAGCCAAGTTTTGCAATAAGCTCGCGGTATCCCTCAAGATCATTCTTCTTAAGGTATGCAAGAAGGTTACGTCTCTTACCAACCATCTTAAGAAGACCACGACGTGAGTGATGATCCTTCTTATTTGATCTCAAATGCTCAGTAAGTGTGTTGATTCTCTCTGTGAGAAGTGCAACCTGTACCTCTGGTGAACCTGTGTCTCCAGGCTTTCTACCAAACTCCTTGATAATTTCCGCTTTTCTTTCTGTTGTAGTCATATCGCTACCTCCTAAATTTTTATAAATGCCAAGTACTAAGAGCAGGTCGGAGATGTCCTCGCTCTGAGTATTGGTTTGATTAACAAAATCTATGATAACACAAATAATAAATTTTGTAAACAAAAAAATAATTTGTATTTGATTTTTCTGTTATTGTCTAGAAATCCTTCTAAAATCAGAATTTCTTGGCTTTTACAACTTTCACCTTCTTGTTCCCTGCATTCTTCAATATTATCTTCTTGTACTCTTTGTACTTTGATTTTGGGACAATCACCTTGATTTTGTGCGGTTCATAGGAGAAAAACAGCTTTTTTCCCCATTTTTTCACCTTTGTAGATTTTATCTTTACCGTTTTTATATTATCCATAGAGGAAAATGCTCTGAATCCTATCTCTTCTACATTTATAGGGATGGTAAGCTTTTTTATTCCACAATGCAAAAAAGCATAGCCGTCTATTTTTTTCAGCGATTTGGGCAGACGAAGTTTTCTGAGTCTGTTATCTGAATCAACGAAGCTATCTCCTAACTCACGTACTCCGTTTTCTAATATCAACTCTTTTAAGTCTGGAATATTTGCTAGAGACCATTTTTCAAGTTTTTTTACACTTCCTGGTATAACCAACTTTTCTATGCCTGTCATAGCAAATGCTCCGTCTTTGATTTTCTTTAGGCCATATGGCAACGTAATAATTTTTAGTTTCTGACAATTTTCAAAAGCTTGTCCTGAAATCTTCTTTATTCCCTTGGGAAGAATCACCTCTTTTACCTTAAGATAATCTATAAAGCACAAATATCCTACACTCTTTACATTTCCACTTATCACAAGTTTTGTGGCATCATATGTTTTTGTATACCGCACCCATCCTGCTGCAGCTCCTAGATCACCAACATAATCCATGTATCCGTTTCCCCACACTTTTAAAAGCTTGGTTTTTGTATTATAGCTCCACTTCATATTTTTCCAAGTTCCACCCTTTACTTTTGCTGTTACATCCGTAGATACAAGCACAAAACTAAAGCATAATACAAGTGCCATTATCGTTATTATTCTTTTACTCCTCATAGTAGTCTCCTCCAATTGCATAATGAACTTTTTATACATATCATTTAATGTATATACTCCACCATTAATACCACGTATATAGAATGGTTCCCATACACTGTGAGCAAATATATCCGCTACTGTGTGAGCTACCATACCGAATAAGAGTAAACTTTTGTTGGTTTTTGTAACTTTTAATTTATTGCCTTTTTTTTGACAGAATCTTTTTCCATGAGAAACTTCCAACCTTTCCCTCTGCAAAAGCATCATAAATTCCTCCTAATCAATACATAATATAATTATACCTCTAGATTATATCATTCCATAATATTCATGTCAATTATCCACTCTATAGCGCTATGCGATTCCCAAAAAAGCAAAAGCCCTGGAATACTAGGGCTTTTGCATCATACATTCTATATTACTCAAGATTGAGTTTTTTATCAAAGAATCTAATAGCAATTGCATTATAAATAACAGAAAGTACTACATTAATTAACACACAGAATACGAGTACCATCATCAAAAATGTATATTGATGATTCTCAATTGCAGCATTCAGATTATTAAAGTAAGAACTGTTTGCTGTTGCTGATATTACACCGATGATAATCTGTAAAACAAGAGACACCGTAAAATTTATTACCAAGTAAGAAACTACAGTCCATGCGCCTTTATTCTTATTCATTCTCTGACCTATTGAAGAGCACATATGTATGAAACCAACATTTCCGTACTGCTGAACAATCACTGCAATTATAAACAATACGATAATCACGCAAATTTCACATCTATGGCTGATAAACTCAGGATGACTTGTAACCTTTTTGATAATCTCAAACAAATGCCCGATATTAAATCTTTGATCAAAACCAAGAGTTACCAAACCATAAATTATAAAGCAAATGCATGATGTAATAACACTCATAATGCCAAATATTCCGCCAACAATATTCTTACCAATCACCAGTGTCGATTTCTTCACTGGCAAAGTATGTGTCAAATACCCTTGACTTTTTACAGTCGACTCATAAAACTTATATCCTGCGATAAAAGATGATACTGATGGTACTACAAATAGTGCAATAAACGTTATTACTAACACTCCACCATTTACCACAGACATTACAGAAACACCATCAGTTTTAATTGCATTATTAATTGCTGAAACAATTATCGCTAATACTGTTAATAACGCAACACCTATATAAATAGGGAAAAATATTCTGCCGAGACTCTTAAACTCGTATTTCATAATCTTACCTAACATCTGAACACCTCCCTGAACATCTCGTCCACACTCATCTCATTCTCAATTCTTATCTCTTCCACAGTCTTATGAAGTACTAGTTTTCCATTCTGGATAAATAAACAATCATCCAGTATTTTCTCTATATCTCCAATAAGATGTGTTGAAATCAAAATTGCAGAATCAGGTGCATAATTATTGATAATTGTGTTCAATATGTAATCACGTGCAGCGGGGTCTACTCCTCCGATTGGCTCATCAAGTACATATAACTTTGCATCTCTACTCATCACCATTATCAACTGAACTTTTTCCTTAGTTCCCTTTGACAATGTCTTAATCTTGGCATCAACGTCTATTCTCAGGTCGTCAAGAAGTTCTATGGCTTTTCTCTCATTGAAGTCCTCATAGAAATCCTTGTAATAAGCCATAAGTTCTCTAACCTTCATATAGTCGTCAAAATACATTCTGTCAGGAAGATATGAAACAATCTTCTTACTCTCCACTCCCGGCTCCATGCCGTCCACAAGTACTTCTCCTTCTTCAGGCTTAATAAGTGAATTAATAAGCTTGATCATTGTGGTCTTGCCGCTTCCGTTTGGTCCCAAAAGACCTACGATTGAACCCGGCTGAATCTTAAAACTGACGTCGTCCAATGCATTCAAGTTACCATATTTTTTAGTAACATTTTTACATTCTACAATTGGTTTCATAAAAATACCTCTTTCCTTTCTAACACTACTTCTCCAGATGATTACTTACGATATCCTTAATCTCACTTTTGGTAAAACCTAAAGCAATCATTCCTTTGATAAACTCCTTTACAAACTCATCAACATTACTCTCCTTCACAGAATCCAAGATTTCTCGGTTCTCAGTAACGTATCTTCCCGAAGTCCTGTTTGTTACAATCATACCTTTGTTCTCGAGTTCAACCAATGCTTTCTGCATCGTATTGGGGTTGACTCCTGCTTCGCCTGCAAGCTCTCTCACGCTAGGAACCTTCTGTCCCGGTTGATACTCTCCTGATACAATTCTAGTTTCAAGTACTTCAATGAGTTGAATGTAAATAGGTTTGCTAGAATCTAATTTCCATGCCACACTATCACTCCTTTCAACTTTTGAAATTGTATTATTGTATTACTGTATTACTCACTTAATACATTGACACAATCATAGCATAGTATTTTAAGTATGTCAATACTTTTTTCAAAAAAAATTTTTTTCCAGCAAAAAAGGGAGATTTTATTATTATTCTTTGTTAATTGAGAATGCGTGAGGGGCATGCCTATTTGAAAAAAGAGGATTTGGCATACCCCGAGATGATTCGCATCAAATCTAAAAATAAGCACACTAATACAAGCCTTATCAAAAAGCAATTTTGAGGATTTTGAAATAAGTATATAAAACAGGAAGAGGCCAACCAGAGAGAGACTTCAATGCTCATGCACCTCGTCTCGAGTCGGTTGGACTCTTCCTGTTTTTAGACTGTCTTAGTGCGACAGCCCCAATTATTGGAAACGCATATTGCTGGTCTTACAAGCTTTGCTTGTAAGACAATTATTAACAATCTCTCTTAATTATATTTTTTTTATTAAAGAAGGTCACTAGGAAGTATCCACCGTAGATACATGTTAGAATCAGAGAAGTTACAAATACCGATTCTCCTATACCTTCTGTTCCAAAAATCTCCATAACAGCCACCGAAAATTTCATCCCAAAAACAGAGTGAATCGCGGCAACAATAAGTGGTAACAAGAAAAATATTCCGGTTTGATAGAACAAAGACCGAGATATATCCTTTTCCTCCGTTCCGATTTTACGTAAAATTTCATATCTCTGAATACTATCAACACACTCCGATAACTCCTTGAGAGCAAGTATAGCACCACATGCAATTAGGAAAATGATTCCAATGTATAATCCAACAAATGTAATGATTGCTCCAAGACCTATTGCTGAATTGCTTATATCTATCTTGGTATTTATACTACTTCCAAAGCTATCGGCTGATTTATTCTTTTCCATATTTTCCTGAATTGTGTTGGAACATTTTTGGAACTTCTTCTCCATCTTTTGCAATTCCTCATCACCTTTTGCTTTATAATTTCCATATAAAGTTTCGGAGTTGGCCTTCTGTCCGGCTACAACACTATCCGGAACAACAAATATTCCGATGTTCAGATGCTGCGCACTAAGATGCACAGACTCATTTAAACATCTGTCATATTTGGATTGGAGTTTGTGTCCCATGATGTTAATTTCCGGCTTCCTCTGAAGAACCTGATTCCTTACATTTTCCATTGAATCATAATCACAGAGTACGAAATATTGACCATCATCAAGCTTTTCAGGCTCCTTGCCTTGGATTTTCCTTATTGCATTGTAATCGCTTATTCCCATTATTTCTTCTTCAAAATCATAATTGAGACCAGCATACTTTTTCTTGATTTCTTCCAAACTATCGCCCAAGGATTCCTTAAAAGTAAACGATTGTACTGTATAGCTTTTGAAAACTATGTATTCTGAAAAATAGTCGGATATGTTATATCCATTTTTCTCAAAAACTCGCTCTATACCCTCACTTTTGTCTCCTTGAATCATCGCTAATTCTGCATCTACCGGACACAATGTCCTGATATTATTATTCATAGAATTCCTTACAGAAAATGATGCTGTAAGCGTGCATATAGTCACAAACAACATAAGACAAATAACAGTCATAGAGAAAACCATTGTATTAATCTTGCTGCTTATCTGACGAAATGTAAATGTATTTATACCGTTATAGTATGATTTTTTTCTTAATCTAAGAATATACAATACCAATCCTGAAATTGACCAAAAAATGAGAAAAGTACATATTGCTCCTCCGATAATTATGAGAATTATGTTACTTTGATCTAAGTTTCCATTGGACCATCCAACTTTATAATACATAAATCCAAGCATCATCACAGAAACAATAAAAAGCACTATACATAGAATTGGATTTTTAATCTTTATATTTTCTGATTTTCTACCGCTTTGTATCATGTCGATAAGCTTCATTCTTGTAACTGCTACTCCATTCAACACCATAACAACAGCATACATAATCGCGAAGAACAAGCAGGTTTTTAATATAGCTTCTGTTGACACTAATAATCTATATTTTGACATATCTGCTTCAAAGAGATTTACAACAAGCGCACTCATAAGCTGAGAAAGTCCTATTCCAACAATTAAACCAACAGCTAATGAGAAAACACCTACCAAAACGGTCTCTATAATTAATATTGCGGAAATCTTGGTTTTACTCATTCCCAATGTCATATATATGGCAAACTCTTTGTGTCTTCTCTTCATCAAAAAGCGACTGGCATATACTATAAGAAGTGCAAGTATAACCGCAACAAATACGCTTACGCCGGAAAGCATGGTTTTAAGAACTTCCACAATCCCGTCAGTTCTATTTGAAATTCTCATCATTGCTGCTTGCCCACCTATGGCATTAAAAACATAAAACACGGATACACCGATAATAAGTGTAAAAAAATAAATGGCATAGTCCTTGACACTTTTCTTCATATTTCCTATAGATAATTTAAATAACATCGTTTGTGTCACCTCCCAGCAATGTGATCACATCGATAATTTTGTCAAAGAACTCCTTTCTGCTGTCAGTTCCCTTAGACAATTCATTGAACACTCTTCCATCTTTTATGAAAATAACTCGATTAGCATAACTCGCTGAAAAACTATCATGAGTTACCATCATTATAGTCGCCTCCAGATCTTGATTTAGTTGTTTGAAGCACTCAAGGAGCATTTTTGAAGATTTTGAATCTAGTGCTCCTGTCGGTTCATCCGCGAGAATCAATCTAGGATTAGTGATTATTGCTCTAGCTGATGCCACTCTTTGCTTCTCCCCTCCGGATAACTGATATGGAAACTTCCCAAGTATCTCGGTAATTCCGAGTTTCTCAGCAATTGTCCTTATCCTTTTATCCAAATCTGACTTTTTAGTTTTCTGAATAGAAAGCGCAAGAGAAATATTCTCATAAGCAGTAAGTGTATCAAGAAGATTAAAATCCTGGAATATAAATCCAAGTTTCTCTCTTCTATATCTAGTTAACTCCTTTCCTCTGAATTCTGTTATGTCGCTATTCTCTAGATAAATATGACCAGCTGTCACTCGGTCAATAGTTGAGATACAGTTAAGAAGTGTAGTCTTTCCACTTCCTGACGCTCCCATAATCGCCACAAACTCTCCTTTGTTTACACCAAAAGAGATTCCATCAATGGCCTTTGTTAAACTTGACTTGTTTCCATAATATTTTTCAATTTCCACTACCTTAAGTAATTCCATAAGAGCAGCTCCTTTCTTTTTTCTTATGTCTATACTTTACAAGAGTTCTGATTAATTGTCGCTATTTCAATCTTACGGAACATTACAATTTTGTAACCTTATCTCATCTTGAAATAATCATCTCTGGCAAAACCAATTTTAAACTCGGTATATAAGCCTTCTTCTGATACAACGTCTATACTATGTCCTAGGCGATCGCACATGTTTTTAACTATGTATAAGCCCATTCCTGTCGACTTTGACTCGAGCCTACCATTGTTTCCGGTAAAAGTTTTTTCAAAAATATACGGCTGATCTGACTCACTAATTCCTATTCCATTGTCCCTAAAATGAAGAATAACACTTGATTCAAAGTCTTCAGTCCATGCTTTTAATTCAAGCGTTCTATTCCTCGCAGAATATTTTATGCTATTGGCCATGAGCTGCCCCAGTATAAACTCCAGCCATTTTCCATCAGTCAAAACCATCGTATCTAGTCCATCAGTACTGATACTTCCATTAATTAATCCAAGTGTTTCTCTGTTCTTGACAGCAACACTAGAAAATATTTTCTTTAATGAGACTTCCTTGATAATATAATCTTTTTCTGCATTTTCGCTTCTGGCAAAGTACAGCACATTATCAATACAGTCATCAACTCTCTTTAGCTGAACATTTATCTTTTCAGTAACTGCCCCAGGATTGTTGTGATTAATAAGTCTCAAACTTGCCACGGGAATCTTGGCCTCATGAACCCACATTTCTATAAATTCCTTGAAATCTTTTGTTTGTCTTTTATATACATTTATCTGTTCTGTCATGGATTTGTTGCCGGCACAAAGTGATTCATATATCATTTTTCCCTCATAAAATGATGGTTTTTTCAGCATCGCAGACATAAGATTCTTTTTGTCAAGTTCTTCTACTAAATTTTGTATTTTGTCATAAAATGCTTTCTTTCGCAACAAATTCCATACTTCATGAGAAATGACAGTCATAAAACAAACGACTGTCACCACTAGAATCAACTGCCATTCAACTTTAAATGCCAACATAAAAATCATTATAAATAAATATCCCAATCCTCCTATTAAATACGCGATTAATCTGTCCTTTATATAATTTGCTATTGTCATCTTAGCACGTACCCCTGTTTCTTTCTTGTCTCTATTGCATTCTCTAAACCAAAGTCCGATAGCTTATTCCTAAGCCTACTGATATTCACAGATAAAGCATTGTCATTAACATATTCATCATTGTCCCAAAGTACTGTCATCAAATCCTCTCGAGAAACTATCTCGCCCTGGTGATCAAGCAAATGTTGAAAAATCAACATCTCATTTTTAGTTAACACCTGTTCCTTATCTTCCTTCAATAAACTCCCCTTAATACTGCTGACAATAATCCCCCTATAATTCTGAGATTGACTTGCAGATGCACTTCTCTTTAAAACTGCTGATATGCGCAAGAGCAAGATTGCTGGATTATATGGCTTCGTAATAAAGTCGTCCGCGCCATAACTCATAGATACCAATTCATCCACATCTTCTGTCCTGCTAGTAAGTACGATGACCGGAATATCACTCTTCTTTCTAAACTTCTGTAATAATATCTGACCACTTTCACCGGGCAAAGTAATATCTAAAAGAATTAGATCTACATCTCCCATTATCATCTGCTCATATACATTAGAAAAATCTTCAACTTTTTTCACAAGATATCCTGTTTTTTTTAAAAGCACACTTACTTCTTCTCGTAAAGTTTCATCATCCTCTACAATCATAATGCTATTCACTGCATATTCCTCCCTACATAGAATAATATCTTCTCCTACCAATTCTAACATAAACATTATTATAAAACAATATCCGACATTTATCTAAATTATATCATTTGACTTTTCTTTATTAAAGTGAGATAATAAAAATGTTTATTGGATAATCAAAATCCAACATATTTAGAGAGAAAGAGAGAATTACAATGAGCGAAAAGAAAAACACATTTTCAAGTTCAATCGGATTTATTCTAGCAGCAGCCGGTAGTGCCGTTGGATTGGGGAATATATGGCGTTTCCCATATTTGGCAGCCAAGGATGGTGGCGGAACATTTTTATTGATATACATAATCCTGGCTCTATCCTTTGGATTTACTCTTTTGATTACGGAGATTTCTATCGGAAGAAAGACAAAACACAGTTGTCTAAAAGCATATGGCAGGCTACATAGCAAGTTTAAGTGGCTCGGATTGTTGGCAAGTTTCGTGCCATTTTTGATTTTTCCTTACTACTGTCTCATCGGTGGTTGGGTTCTTAAGTACTGTACTACTTACTTGGCTGGACATGGCATTGCCGCCTCAGGAGATTCGTATTTTACCGATTATATAACCGGCATCTATCCTCCGATTATATTCTTTGTTATTTTCCTCCTGGCGACTTCAATTGTTGTATACCGAGGAGTCAATTCGGGAATAGAAAAATTATCCAAAATACTTATGCCTATGCTTTTGGTTCTCTTGCTAGTTATTGCCATATTCTCCCTGACGATCACGGGAAATGAGGGAAGAACTGGTTTTGACGGCTTGATGATTTATCTTATACCGGACGTCAAAAGCATGACTCCCGGCAAAGTTTTCCATACTCTCATTGATGCAATGGGACAGCTTTTCTATAGTATCAGTGTTGCCATGGGAATCATGGTTACTTATGGTTCCTACCTCAAAGACGATGACAATCTTGTCGGAGGCGTTAATAAAATCGAGATATTCGATACAATTGTGGCATTTCTCGCCGGTATAATGATTATCCCCGCCGTATTTGCATTTTTCGGCTCAGAGGGTATGCAAAACTCCGGTCCAGGCCTTATGTTCGCAACTCTTCCAAAAGTTTTTACAAGTATGGGACGCCTCGGAAATGTTCTGGGAATCGTATTTTTCCTGATGGTTCTCCTTGCAGCTCTTACCAGCTCTGTTTCCATACTCGAAGCAGTTGTCTCCTGCATTATGGATTATTTTAAATGTTCCAGAAAGAAAGCTGTAATTATCGAGACGGTAATAGGACTTGTCCTTGGTGTCTTCATCAGTCTTGGCTACAATATATTCTATATTGAACTCAAACTTCCAAATGGCAGTACAGCACAAATTCTTGATATCTTTGACTACATAAGTAATTATATTCTAATGCCTATCGTTGCAATAAGTACATGTATATTGGTTGGTTGGGTTGTAAAACCTAAGACTGTTATCGACGAAGCCACAAAAAATGATGAAAAGTTCGGAAGGAAGAAACTCTATCTTATCATGATAAAGTACATTACTCCCGTACTTCTCACCATCTTACTTCTTGGTTCATTTGGAGTATTTAATTAAATTACTGCTCCAAAGCGCTATCAAGGATATTGATCATCTCATCAACATTTTCCTTAGAAATAACCAGCGGTGGAACAAGACGAACCACGTTACTTCCGGCGCTTAGAACGATGAGTCCGCTCTCAAGGCATTTCTTACATACATCGCCAACCGGAATGTCAACTTCGATTCCAAGCATGAATCCAAGTCCGCGCACGTCCTTGATGCAAGAATGCTTTTCCTTAAGACTTTGTAATTTAGAAACAAGGTATTCTCCGACTTCGTTTACGTTGTCTAGGATGCCTTGTTTTTTGAATTCATCAAAAGTGGCATTGACAGCTGCACATGACAGAGGATTTCCGCCGAATGTTGTGCCGTGATCACCTGGTACAAGCTGCTCTCCAACTTCTTTCTTAGTTGCAATTGCACCGACCACAATACCATTACCAACACCCTTTGCAAGTGTAACGATATCCGGCTTTATGTCATAGTTCTGGAATGCGAACATTTTACCTGTACGTCCCATACCACACTGAATCTCATCGCAAATCATCACGATATCATGCTTGTCACAGAGTTCACGAACTCCCTGGATAAACTCCTTAGTCGCCGGATATATACCGCCCTCGCCCTGAACAGGCTCAAGGATGATTGCATAAGTCTTATCAGTAATTGCACTTTTCACACTCTCAAGATTGTTGAAATCACAGAATGTAACTCCGCTAATCAAAGGCTCGAAGTTCTCACGATACTTCTTAGTTCCTGTAACTGAAAGCGCTCCCATGGTACGTCCGTGGAAAGCCTTATCCATAGCAATCACTTCAGAACGATTGGTATACCCCTTGCTAATTGCATATTTCCTAGCAATCTTGAGGGCACCCTCGTTGGCCTCTGTTCCGCTGTTAGCCATAAATACTTTATCAAGGCCCGTTGCCTCACTTATATTCTTCACAGCATCCTTCAATGGTTCAGAGTAAAAATAGTTCGAGAAGTGAATTCCCTTGTCTATCTGAGCCTTCAGCGCTTCCTTGTATGCCTCATTAGAATATCCCAAAGCGCAAACTGCGATACCGGCTGCGAAGTCAAGGTACTTCTTGCCTTCTGTATCATAAAGATATACATCCTCACCGTGGTCAAGTTCCACAGGATAACGATTATAGGAGTGAATTAGATTCTCCTCCGCTAATTCTATTGATTTTTTCATAATTGTCACCTCATCTTAATCCTTTTATTGTTCATGTTCATATAATGTCTCTTCATCGCCTATAAAAGCTGTTCCAATACCTTTCTTGGTATAGAACTCAAGCAAGAGACAGTGTTCCTTACGTCCATCAAGAATATGGACTCTACTAACTCCATCTTCTACTGCATCTATACAATTCTTGAGCTTTGGAATCATTCCTCCACCAACAAATCCCTCGTCAATCAACTTGTTGGCCTCGTCAAGAGTCAATACAGAAAAAAGAGTTGAAGGATCATCAGCATCCTTGCATACACCGACGATATCAGTCATAAATACAAGTTTTTCTGCCTTGATAGCCTTGGCAACTGCACAAGCTGCATCATCTGCATTAATATTATATGACTTATAGTCATCTCCAAGTCCAATTGGTGCGATAATAGGCACAAAATCGTTGTCAAGAAGTGTATCGATAAGCTCAGGATTTACCTCTCTTACATCACCTACATATCCAACATCCGCACCGCTCTCAAGGACTTTCTTGTCACAGATGAGAGTTCTTCCATCCTTACCACTGATTCCAGCGGCTCTGACACCGAGCTTTTCCATGAGCTGAACCAGTGTCTTGTTAACCTTGTTGAGGACCATTTCCGCTACTTCCATAGTATCTTCGTCTGTCACGCGAAGTCCCTCTACAAACTCAGGCTCCTTGCCCATGAGCTTAACCCACTTGCTGATTTCCTTGCCGCCACCGTGAACGATGATTGGTCTCATTCCAACCAGCTTTAGTAATGCCACGTCCTTAATCACACTCTGCTGCAACTTTTCATCGAGCATCGCACTTCCACCGTACTTAACTACAACTTTTTTATTATTAAAATCTCTTATGTATGGCAGAGCCTCGATAAGTGTCTCCGCCTTAATCATAACATCTCTCAAATCGTCCATTGTTTTCCTCCATTTTCTAAGATCTATAATCTCCATTTATCTTTACATAATCATAAGTCAAGTCACATCCCCAGGCAGTAGCTTTTGCATCTCCCTGCTTCATGTCACATACAACAGTAACTTTGCTCTGTGAGAGCATCTTGGTCGCAAAATCCTCACTGTAGTCCGTAGCAACTCCGTCCTTAACAAGCACAAGCTCCTCATCCTTGCCATCTACGTTGGCTTTGAGTATAATATCAACAATCGTGAAATCAAAGTCAACTCCGGAATAACCAAGAGCACATAGAATTCTTCCCCAGTTTGCATCACTTCCATAGACAGCTGTCTTAACAAGATTTGAAGTGATAACTGATTTACTGAGAACTTTCGCGTCTTCCTTGCTGGCGGCATTTACGACAGTCACCTCAAAGAGCTTTGTAGCTCCCTCGCCATCAGCAGCCATCTGCTTTGCAAGATCAGTAGTCACATATGTGAGGCCGTCCTTAAACTTCTTATATGCCTCGCTTCCATCAGTAATTTCCACGCCTGAAACACCATTGGCAAGCAACAGACAAGTATCATTGGTAGATGTATCTCTATCGACGCTAATCATGTTAAATGATCCGTCAACTGACTCGCTTAGCATCGCCTGAAGCACCTTTGCATCTACTTTCGCATCTGTCGTAATAACACTTAACATGGTTGCCATGTTAGGGTGAATCATTCCAGATCCCTTGCTCATTCCTCCGATGTGTACTTCCACACCGTCTATATCAATCGCAACAGCACTCTCCTTAGAGACAGTATCGGTCGTCATAATTGCAGTAGCAGCATTCTTCGCACCCTCTCTGCTATCACTGAGAGCATCCTTCAAAAGCTTGACACCTTTCTCAATTGGCTCTACTCTAAGCTGCATACCGATAACACCTGTGGAAGCTGTAAGCACTGCTTCCGGCGCAACTCCAAGCTGCTCTCCCATGAGACTAGCCATCTTGTAATTGTAATCCATTCCCTCATCACCTGTACATGCATTGGCAATTCCTGAATTGAGCACAACAGCATTTACCTTATTTCCGTCTTCTACTAGCTTCTTGTCCCAGAGAACCGGTGCAGCCTTTACTACATTAGTAGTAAAAGTTCCCGCCACATCACAAGGCTTCTCACTATAAACAAGTGCCATGTCCATTCTTCCTGAATACTTTATACCGGCTTCAGCTCCGCTAGCCTTAAATCCGGCACTGGCTGTCACTCCGCCATCTATAACTTTATAATCCATACTTATGCTCCTTCCTTTATCATGGGAATACAGGAACTAACTTGAGTCCCTCTGTCTCATCAAGTCCAAACATGATATTCATGTTCTGAACAGCTTGTCCTGCAGCACCCTTGACCATATTATCAAGTGCTCCGGCAACGATAACTCTTCCCGTTCTCTCATCTACAACAAAATTAATATCGATGAAATTACTTCCCTCAACCCATCTGGTCTCAGGCATAACACCCTTGTCTAAGAGGCGAACGAAGAACTCGTCCTTGTAATACTTTTCATATACAGCCTTGATATCCTCATAGCTATAGTCCCCTGTGAGCTTTGCATAGCAAGTTGCAAGAATTCCTCTATTCATAGGAACAAGATGAGGTGTAAAGTTGATGCAAATATCTCCACCATAAGCATAACCAAGCTGCTCTTCAATCTCTGGTGTATGTCTGTGACTAGCAACTGCATAAGGTTTGATGCTCTCGTTAACCTCACAGAAGAGATTAGGAACTTTGGCACCTCTTCCGGCTCCTGATGTACCGGACTTAGCATCTACTATAATAGTATCCACATCCACCATATGCTCCTTAACCAAAGGATACATAGACATAATCGAACATGTTGTATAGCATCCCGGATTTGCAAGAAGTGTAGCTTTCTTGATATCCTCTCTGTTAATCTCACATAATCCATATACTGCTCCCTCTATTAACTCGGGAGCTTTGTGCTCTATGCCATACCATTTTTCATATACATTGACATCCTTTAATCTAAAATCAGCCGACAAATCTATAACCTTACAATTTGCCAAAATATTCTCATTAATGACTCCAGCCAGATATCCTTGAGGAGTTGCCGTAAAGATCACGTCTGCCTCTTTGCAAAGCTGATCCAAATCATCACCCTTACATATATCTTCTACTATCTTAAATGTATTTCCAAAAACCTTGCTAAACTTCTCATCAACATAGCTTCTTGAGCCATACCATACAATCTCTACTTCCTTGTGCTGCAACAAAAGTCTCACGAGCTCCTGTCCGGCATAACCTGTTGAACCAATAATTCCTGCTTTAATCACAACAATCAACTCCTTCTATAAAAAATTTTTTTTCTAACTTATTCATCTATTTTGAATTTTATGCATAATATGCATTGAATTGTGAATATTATTCACTCATATGAACATTATATACCCTTTTACTTATTATTGCAAGTAAGATTTGATAAATTAAGGGATTTTTTATAAATATTCTCACATTTTTTCAGAATATTTTCAAAAAATCATTGCATAATATTCATCTTTGTTGTATACTGTAGTCATGGTTTTGCTGAATATTTTATATGGCATATGCCAAAAATAATACAATATAGGAGGAAAAAAATGAAAGAAAAAGTTATCTTAGCTTATTCTGGTGGACTTGACACCACTGCAATCATTCCTTGGCTCAAGGAAAACTTTGATTATGAAGTAATCTGTGTCTGCATCGACTGTGGACAGGAAGAAGAATTAGATGGATTAGAGGAAAGAGCTCTATCATGTGGCGCTTCTAAACTCTACATTGAAGATGTTATCGACGAATTCTGCGATGAGTACGTAGTTCCATGTGTACAGGGACACTCTGTATATGAGAACAAGTACCTTCTCGGTACAAGTATGGCTCGTCCTGTAATCGCTAAACGTCTCGTAGAAGTTGCCCGCAAGGAAGGCGCTACTGCTATCTGCCACGGAGCAACAGGTAAGGGAAATGATCAGATCCGTTTTGAGCTTGGTATCAAGGCTCTTGCTCCAGATCTTAAGATCATCGCAGCTTGGAGAAGCGACAAATGGACACTGGATTCACGTGAGTCTGAAATCGAGTACTGCAAACAGCATGGAATCAACCTTCCATTCTCAGCAGATTCAAGCTATAGCCGTGACCGTAACTTGTGGCACATCAGCCATGAGGGACTTGAACTTGAAGATCCTGCAAATGAACCTAACTATGATCATATCCTTGTTCTTGGAACAACACCTGAGAAAGCCCCGGATGAAGCCGAATATGTAACAATGACTTTTGAGAAGGGTGTTCCAAAGTCAGTTAATGGCAAAGAGATGAAAGTATCAGATATCATCCGCGAACTCAACAAGCTCGGTGGTAAGCATGGAATCGGTATCGTTGATATCGTAGAAAACCGTGTAGTTGGTATGAAATCACGTGGTGTATATGAGACTCCAGGTGGAACAATCCTCTATGAAGCTCACCAGCAGCTCGAGGAACTCATCCTTGACCGTGAAACATATGAGCTTAAAGAAGAGATGGGACAGAAACTCGCTCAGATTTGCTACGAAGGAAAATGGTTCTCTCCTCGCCGCGAAGCAGTTCAGGCATTTATCGAGAGTACACAGCGCTATGTAACAGGCGAGGTTAAGTTCAAGCTTTACAAGGGAAATATTATCAAAGCTGGAACAACTTCACCATATTCACTTTATGACGAGGACATTGCATCCTTTACAACTGGTGACCTCTATGACCACCATGATGCTGAAGGATTCATTAATCTCTTCGGTCTTTCAACAAAGGTTCGTGCCTTGAAGATGCAGAATAAATAATAATTGTCTTACGAACGACGTGAGTAAGACCAGCAATATGCGTTTCCAATAAGGGGCTGTCGCATTAACGATTAAAAATCGTTAGTGCGACAGCTCTTCTTTTGAAAGTTGGCGAGCCTATAAGCATGACGAGGGGGATGTAATTGCGAGTTTTTCACGTATAAACGACACTTGAAAAGCACGCAAAGTCGTGATATAGTATAGATAATAAAGGCGTCTTACTAGAATTCTAGTAATAGAATGGGAGAGACATAATTGATTAAAAGTTTTGAAAGTTTAAGCATAGTAGACGATTTTATGTTTAGTAAAGTGATGAGAGATTTGGAGCTTTGCAAGACGATGATAGAGAGGCTGCTTGGGATAAAAGTAGAAAGAATAGAGCCGCCAGAGTATCAGAAGACGATTAAGCTAACCCGGGAATCAAAGGGAGTGCGCTTAGATGTATATGTACGCGATAATAAAGCAACCATGTATGACCTAGAGATGCAGGCATATACGGAGAAATACCTCCCGCAGAGATCGAGATACTATCAGGATATGATGGACATGGATCAGATAGACGCAGGTGATTCATACCGGAACCTGAGAAAGAATATAGTGATATTCATATGCAGGGATGATTTGTTTCGAAGGGGACTTCCGATATATACATTTGTCAATAGGTGTAGGGAAGATCAAGAACTGGAACTGAACGATGGAACAATGAAAGTTTTTGTCAATGCAAGCTATGTTGGGACGGATATAAACCCTCAACTGAAAAGTTTGTTGGATTACATAGCTGGAAGTGTTCCAACAGATGAATACACAGAGAGATTGGATGAAGCCGTAAATTCAGCCAAAACCAACGAGGAATGGAGGTTGGAATATATGACCTATGAGACGAGATTGATGGATAGATTCGAAGACGGTTTGGAGCAAGGTCGAGAGGAAGGTCGCGAGGAAGGCCGAGAGGAAGGTCTGGAGCAAGGCCGAGTGCAAGGCTTGGAGCAAGGTCGAATGCAAGGCTTGGAGCAAGGCTTGAAGCAGGGTCGAGAGCAAGGTTTGGAGCAAAGTCGAGAGGAAATTGCTAAGAACTTGCTAAAAGACAGAGAGCTGTCAATCGAGAAAATAGCGGTAATAACAGGGGTGGATTCAGAGACATTGGAGAGACTTCGTGAGGAAGTTGACCAGTAGAATTAGTAACTAGAAAACCAAAGAATTCAAGAGATGCCTTTATAGAAAGATGAGGAGCTGCACACTAACGATTTTTAATCGTTAGTGCGACAGCCCCTTTTCTAGAGAACTTATCTTTCTACCGTGATATTTCCAACATTTCAATTTAGCTTCAACTTTTTTGAATACACACATCCACAGAAATCCTGCCTATACAAGCCATACTCCGCAGATAATTCAATACTTCTCTTATACCCATTCTTCTTCTTAAAATCCGATGGCAAATATGGAATACCATACTCTATTGCAGCCCTCTCACCGAGCACCATCAGCCTCTCATTGTCCTTGTGAGGACTAATTGACAGCGTTGTACAGAAGTAATCAGCGCCAACCTCTGCAGCTACTTTTGCTGTAGAATCTATACGACATTTATAGCACTTTGTACATCGTCGCCCACGTTCAGGTTCATCCTCCAGCCCCTTTGCGAGCTGCCAGAAAACCTCGGGATTATAGTCTGCATCTATGAATTTTACGCCATAATCTCTGTCATAATTGCGCTCTTTTACATATCTAATTAACTCACTTTTTCTCTTCAGATACTCTTCTTCCTCTGTTATATTCGGATTGTAAAAATACAAAGTTATCTCAAAGTAATTAACCAGATATTCCAGTACATAACTACTACATGGCGCACAACAACAATGTAACAAGAGCTCTGGCCTAGACTCCCCTGCCGACAATGCTCTCTCTATCCCCTTTAATATCTCATCCAGCTCACGCTGATAATTCCTCTTATTCATGCGACCTCCATATTACCCTCGAATTCCCAAGAAAGCAGACAGATTTCCCCGTCGTCCCTTGGTATAGCGATGCGAAAAAAGCAAATCATGATTACAACAGGTGCAAACTTTGGAACAATGGATATTCTCATCCCGAAGCCCCGCCATCTCGAGGACGAATCGATTTGCCTCCCACAAATCAAGTTGCATATGTTCCGGCACATCTCCAGACTCCACTGGTACGTATTCTCCATCTTTCTCCAAGAAAAATGTTCTGCTCATCTTCTCTTCATCAAATATCTTGGCAAACTCGTAATAGAGATCGTCTGAAACTTCATAGCACTTCCTGCAAATCGAAGGGCCAATAACTGCTATTATGTCAGCGGGATTGGAACCATACTCCTCTGTCATCTTACGGACCATTTTTCTTCCCATCTGGGAGACGGTTCCACGCCAACCTGAGTGGGCATTTCCGATAACTCGCTTTACTGGATCAAAAAAAAGAAGTGGGACGCAATCGGCAAAGAATGTCATAAGCGTCACACCCGGCTCATCTGTAACAAGTCCGTCCGTGTCCTTGATTCTTCGATCTGGCAAGAATACATCTCCGCAGTCATCTTTTCCAACTTTCAATATGTTGGTGCTATGAACTTGTTCAGTTAAGACAAGGCTCTCGACATCGAAGTCAAGGGCCCGTGAGATTAATCTATAGTTTTCCTTGACATCCTCCACATCATCTCCCCTGGTAAAGCTCAAGTTCATGGACTCGCAATCGCCTTTGCTCACTCCACCCAATTTGGTCGAAAATCCCTGTATGAGATTATATCCCTGCAGGGGTTTAAAGCTAATATACGGGATACCATCTTTACTAAGCAGTTCAACACAATCATTATCTATGATATTATTCACAACTATCACCTTTGAATCTTTCTCTGAATCTTCTCCATGTCATCTACATATACGAGCACTTCCGCCACGATTCCATACAACTCAGGCGGAATATACTCGCCTATATCAAGTAATGACAAGCTCGATGCCAATTTTTCGTCTTTATGAACCGGTACATTGGCATCCTGTGCTGTTTCTATGATTTTCTGAGCGATATGTCCCTGTCCTGTGGCAACTACCTTCGGCGCCTGATCTCCAACCTGATACTCCAGTGCAACCGCTCTCTTATTCTTATCAAAATCCGCCATAGAATCACTTCCTTCAATAGCATAATCTATAAATATTATAACCCGAATGTAGTTATTTTACAATGTTTCCGATAAATGTTCTGCGGTGAATATCAAGCGGTCCATACTTCTTGATCG
This sequence comes from Eubacterium xylanophilum ATCC 35991, assembly GCF_000518685.1. Classification (GTDB taxonomy): domain Bacteria; phylum Bacillota; class Clostridia; order Lachnospirales; family Lachnospiraceae; genus Eubacterium_F; species Eubacterium_F xylanophilum. The sequence continues at coordinate 233,315 of NZ_KI912471.1, forward strand.
CTGCCACATGAGCCGCTGTTCCATAACCCTTATGTGACTCAAATCCATACTCCGGATATTCATCAGCATAATCATCCATGATTCTATCCCTAGTAACCTTGGCGATTATACTGGCTGCCGCTATTGATACACTTCTGGCATCTCCCTTAACGATTCCAACCTGCTTGATATGGACATCAGGAATCACTACAGCATCATTGAGTAAGATATTTGGCACAGTATCAAGATCTGATATTGCAAATCTCATTGCTTCATATGTGGCTTGAAGTATATTAATCTCATCAATTCGCTTAGGTGATACGATACCAACGCCAACAGCTATCGCCTTTTCAACTATCTCTTCATAGAGCTCTTCTCGTCTAGATGCAGACAACTTCTTGGAATCATTGAGATATAGTATCTTTGCATCCTCCGGGAGTACAACTGCTCCGGCAACAACGGGTCCTGCAAGTGGCCCTCTTCCAGCCTCATCTATCCCACATATAATTGGATACTCTGCCTTATACTTATTCTCAAATTCATGCATTTTCTCAAGTCTTTCGATTTCAAGTTCATACTTCTTAATCTTATTCTGATAAGTCTTGATTATACTCTGAACCCCAGACCTCTCATCTGATATATGTTTTTGTATCAAAGATTCCCATTCCTCCCGTGAGGCATGGGAAAACTCATTCTTAATCTCAGATATTTTCATTCTAAAACTCTCCCTTAAAATCATGACCACCGGCTTAGCCGGTGGTTTGTTCTGCGGCTATAAGCCGCTGTTCCCTGCTTGCGTCTAAAGACGCACTGAACAGTCCGCCAACCGCACTACATTTTCTGGCAGAGCCCCTTGGGCTCATAAATTTACTTGCCTTGTTTCACCGGCTCACCCGTAAACGGGTCATAATACTCTTTCAATGACATTTGATCGTATTCCAAATCCTCTTGTATCTGATTACGTATATACTCCTGTATTTTCTTTGCATTTTT
>NZ_KI912472.1:0-21391 GCF_000518685.1 Eubacterium xylanophilum ATCC 35991
TATTGGTAATAACAGTTTCTATAGTGGCTTTATTATCCCACTGATTTACTATTCTGTGATTGATAGAATAATCTTCAGATTTATTATTCTCCGTAGAATATTTAACTAATTTAACATCAGTAACATTTGATATATCTGCCCCTGATAGCTGATAACCAAAAGCTATTTCTTCTCCAGGTTTTATTTCTCTGTTGTCATTATGGCATCTAAACTCATATCGATTGTCTTTGTTGGTAACATCTGTATTCCAGCAATTAATTACTTTCCCAGAAGTCAACGATAGTGATACGCCCCAGTTTCTAATAGCTTTGTCGCAAGTATTCTTTATCCGAACTTCCGCTACAGAGCCTGAATCCCAAGCGGATTGCTCGGTAATTGTGATTCTGTAATCATTGTCTTCTACTTCTTTTACTATTTCTTTTGCATCTGCTTTTGAATAACCACTAAAGCAACACAAAACCATGCACAAAGCAAGTATCAGTGCTACAATCCTTGTCTGTCTTATTAATTTCATTCAACATCCTCCTAATCAATACATAATTATTACGTAATCTTTAGCTTTGACATAGCCTAATATCAAATGCTCGTTTTATATTATACTATACTCCAACAAACAAAACAATATCATTTTACACATTACAACAATATAGAAAACACATTCATAGCAATAGCCCTGGAAAACCAGGGCTATTGTTATATGCGAAACGCATTTTATTTATCTTTTAACCTTAACCTTTACAACCTTACTGAATTTAGAGTACTTCTTAACCTTGATAATTTCAGTAAATTTGTCGTATTTCTTAGACTCATCTACAATTTTGAAGGCGCGTACCTTGATATAGTATTTCTTGCCTTTCTTAAGTCCCTTGAGGACAACCTTATTCTTTGAAGAAATCTTTTTCTTCTTCTTCTTGAAGTTTTTCTTCAAAGAGTAGACAATCTCGTACTTAGCACCAGGTACCTTCTTAAGCTTAAGAGTAATCTTCTTCTTCTTTCCTTTGGCAGAAAGAATCTTAGTAGGTGACACTTTCACAACCGCTCCTTGGTTAACTACACCGCTATCTGGTGTTGCTGAAGCAATTGTTGGATCAGCTGAATTTGTTGGCATTCCCGGTGTCACAGTACTTGAAGGCTCTGCACTTGGATTTGCTGAGCTAACAGGTGCAAGTGTAGGACGCACTATTGGTGCCACTGTTGGCATGGCAGTTGGCGCTTTTGTTGGCGCATCTGTAGGTGCAACTGTTGGTGCTTCTGTAGGTGCAACAGTTGGTGCTGTTGTAGGTACCTGCGTAGGGGTGTCAGTAGGGGTATCAGTAGGTGATGCCGTTGGCTTTGGTGTTGGTGTAGGTGTCGGCTTAGTTGGATCCTGAATTACAGTCACCTTACATGATGCTGTAACCTGATTATTCGACTTAGCCTTTACAGTTATATTTACACTACTTCCGGCCTTCACTCCCTTGATGGATACAGTCTGAGCATTTCCTGTATATTCTTCATTATTTCCAGACATTTCCACTACATTTGGCTTAGAAATAGTCCAAACAAATGCATCTGAAGCATACTCATTTAAAGTAGCTGTAAGATTTATACTATTTCCTTCAATAACTGTCTGAGCACTGTCACTGAGACTTACTGATGAAACTGTGGCCGTTACTTCAACTTCACAAGAAGCCTTAACTCCGGCAGCAAGCTTACTACCATATGTAATAATAGCTTTACCAGGTCCAACCGCCTCGATAGTAGCAAGGGCAGTTCCCTGACCTTCCTTAATCTTAACAACCGACTCATTAGTTGATGTCCACTCAAGAAGCTCTGTTACATTTCCTTCGTTAGAAGTTGCTGTTCCTGTGAGCTTAGCAGTCTTATACTCTTCTTTGTCGATATAGAGGTTGAGTTTGTCTGCACTAAGAGTTACATTGTCTGCCATGATATTTTTCATTACAACAACTCTTATGGTCTTATAAACTCCACCAGGATGAACTTCTGTTGCTTTTGTAGTAGCTGTAATTGAAACAGTACCACTCTTATATGTTGTAAGCTTTCCTTCTGAATCAACAGATGCAACACTGTCATTGCTGCTAGTCCAATTAACGGTATCTGTTGATGTTGAAGCAGTAAGCTTAGTTCCAAGATAGTAATCATGGTTCTCATATACCGAATATGAACCTGATGACTCTGTTATATATGTCTTAGACTTAGGATCCGGATTCTCTCTAAGAGTAATATCTACAGCTGTTGCCGGCTCATTTACAACTACGGTAACATTCTTTGCCATACCTTCTTGGGTTACAAGTGTAAGTGTGGCAGTTCCTGCTTTATTACCGGTAACAAGAAGCTTAGCTTTATTTCCCTTAGTTCCATCCTCTACAACAGTTTTAAAACTGAAAATATCATTGCTTGTAGATGATGCGAATACGATATCATCACACTCTGTTCCATCTTTCTTGATAGCTTCGATATCATACTCAACAGTGCTATTGACAACCGGATTAGAAGTTGTACCCTTCTTGTTAACAAATATCTTATCATCCTCTATCGGATTTCCATTTGCGTTCTTAATCGAGATATCATCCGCAGCAAATTTTACATCCTTATTGGCGATATCAAAGAACACTTCCTGTCCCTTCTCCTTGAGGATTGTAGTTGATGTTGTTGCCTTGAAGTTTGTCTTGACATTCGATCCACTTACAGGAACAATTGTCACAACACCGGCACCGTTTCCGGCATGATAATTATAGGCTGTTGTAGGACTTGTCTTGCTATTACCATAGATAATATCATAATCTTTGCCTTTAACAAGATTATAATCACCCATATATACATCAATTGATGGAGTCAAGAGCGCACTACAATCATACTGAGTAGGTATATCCTTAACTTTTACAAGTGATGTATTCGACAAATCTGCTTGATCTATCCTAAACGTTGCCTGTTTCTCACCTGCATAGTTTCCTTTACCAATAATCTTAAATACAGCATTTTCTCCGGATACATTATATGAGTCTACATTCTTTGTGCATACCACATCGTAATCTACACCATATACAAGTGGAATTGATGATCCCAATACCACATTGACAGAAGGTATAATCGGATATCCTGTATAAACTTGACTTGGAATAGTTGGAATTGTTACCGTTCCACCATTCGAAGAAGCTGTATCAGAGAACAATTTTGGAGTAATATTATATGTCTGTGAAAATGTTCCCTCATAGTTTCCTTTACCGGTTACTGTAGCAGTTGCCTCTCCAACCTTATCATTATCGGAGAATGCTATCTCATAATCCTTATTGACAGTGAGCTTGTTGCTCCATGATGTAGTACCATCTTTGAGAATTGCATATATCTCAAGCTTAGGACTAACTGCTGTTCCGTTGAACATCTGATCAGGAATAGACTGACTTCCGCTTGAATTAAATGCTATTCTCACATCATCGAAGTATGTTCCTACATTCACCTTGGCAATTGTATATTCAACAGTGAAACTACCAGAAAAGTTTCCTAAGCCAGTAATTGTAGCTTCATGGATTCCAGCATCTGTTGCACTAGCTGTAAGTTTGTAATCTTTGCCGGCTACAAGCTCCTGAACATTATCTCCCTTTTTGTAGGAAATTTTATATACAGGACTTTGAGCACTTCCATTGTAAGTAAGGGAATTAGTCTGCTCAACAACTATATCTGAATCAGCGTTTGTTCCATCTCCAATAACCTTAGGTACTACCTTATATTGAATATTGTGAACTGTTGTTCCAGAGTTTCTGTAAAGGAGATTATCTCCCGGTCTAAACTCAATCTTGTAGCCTCCTTGATTCTTACCCTTCTCGTAAGTATTCTTTACTACATAATCCTCACCCTCAACAAGAGTATACTTTCCACTTTCATCCGCTCTTGAGTCAATTCCCTGAGAAGTAATTACTGGAGTAATATTAGGAACTTCACCATTCGGAAGATACTCATATTCACTATCAATACCTGTGATGCTAATAGCTTCTTCGTTAAATAGTCCGTAAACCTTGAGCTGAGACTCAGCCTCCTGTCCACCATACTCTGCTGTAATTACAGTTTCTCCAATTAACTTTTGAGTTGCAGTAACAGTTGTTCCTGCAAAAGTATTAAACTCAACAACCTTATCATTTTCAATAGCCCAATTTGCATTAGGATTTTGAATTGATGAACCATTTTCATATGCTTTAAATGTATATGTAAATGGTGTATTATTGGTATGAATTATATCTTTATTGATTGGATCAATCTCGACATTTCCTGCCTTAACTCCCTTAACCTTTATAGTTCCGACCAAGCGCTTCTCATCTTTTCCATTAGAGAACGCAGGACCATGTGAGTGATATGCATATACTCTGATATTTACACCACTCTTAGTAGCCGCAAGTTCAGATGTAGACTTCTTGGCTTCCAATAATCCTGTATCTTCTCCAACTGAGATATAATCAGGATACTCAGATACGTACATAAGTTTCTCAGCGGCATTTGTTGGAGTTACCACTGCATTAATCTGAGCTGTCTTTCCAAGAGCTATTGATGGTGTTCCGGTAGTCTCTCCCACTTTAAGATCTACTTCACTAATTAATTGCTTGGCATTTACCTTTATAGTTTTGGTTACAGCTGAATTACTCATAGAAGTAGCTGTAATAGTTGTTGTTTCATCACCTGCACCAAGCCATGTTAATTTCGTTGCTGAAGTATTTCTAAGTCCAAGATGAAGATAATCTGTTCTATCTACATACTGCTTGTTGCTTGTCGTATCCCATACGATTTGGTCTGGCAAAGTATATCTAACTCCTTCGCTATCATATGGATAACAAAGTAATGACAGGTTCTCACCTTCATAGAAGTTTACTTCATCTGTCTCAACTTCCTCGCCTCCAGAGAAACTAACAAATGATTTTATAGTGGAATCATCTGATATAGCAGGAGAAATCTTAACTCTGACAGTATTATTGATCTGTCCGACATCCTCTCCATCTCTATCTGTACTCACAACCAAATCAACATCTTTTACTTCTGTAACATTTTTGGCTGTGAATCTATATGTCTTCTTATTGCCAGTATTACCTATCAATTCACATGTAAAGTAATCTTCAATAGCACTTTCGTTCCATTTAAGTGGCTCATTCGCATCTTTGTCCTCAACCACATCTAATATGAGCTCATTCTTAGCTCTCATAGTTGTCTGACTTCCTGACAAATCATTATCGCCAGCCATAATCTTCAATGTGTTTGTTTTATTAAATACATGAATCTTACATTTATCTGTTACATTGGTATTCTCTGCTGATACAGTGATATCTACATCGCCTGTTCCCTTGAGAGTAAGTGTTGAGCCTTTTACCGACGCTACCTTCTCATTTGATGATGTATATGTGTAAACATCATTAGGTGTAATCATCTTGCCATTGCTATCAAAGCTCTCTGACTCCGCAGTAATCATACTTCCTAGATTGAGAGTTGTTCCCTTGAGATAGTTATAATTCACGAATCCCGCATCATCTTTATCTCCGACAAAAGCAACTTTTGTCGCTGGAATCCACTTCTCTACAGGAAGTACGGCACTAGTCACAACTCCTCTGCGCTTGATAGCGATAAACGATTTAGTATTATCCTCGTCTCTAATACCAGAAGTTGATTTCGCAGTAATATATACACTTCCAGTTCCTCTATCTGCATATGCACTAAAAATAGCGCTGTTTTGCTGTTGATGGAGTGTAGCACCTGTTCCAGATACAGATATCTCTCCCATCACTCCTGCTTCTTCATCGGTTGTACTGTAATTTCCTACAGTCCATTCATAACCATCTGTACATACATTATCTGATCTACCTATGATTTCTCCTTTATCATCACGAATAATCTTGACTAATTCAAGACCTCTGTTCTGTCCCTGGCGCACTGAAGCAGTTTCACCCTCAATTGCGACTTCATCACTTTGCAAAACATGCACTGCAATCGTATAGGAACGACCACTACCTTCCATAGGTGTCAATCTAATAAAAAAGTCCTTGGACTTGTTTGAGAAATTATAACTTCCATTTTCATCATAATAAGCAATCTGAAGCTTATCCCCAACAAGCTTAAATGTCGCTTTTCCATCAGCTGTATTTTGACACTCTGAGTAACCTCCTGACACAGCTAGGCTATCACCAATATTATCTTCTGAGCTGGTACTTGATGTAAAGTACGCTTGGAACTTACCACCCGTATTATCTACATCAAAGTCAATACGTGAACCGGCATCAATGTATACATCACCATTCACAAGACCGGTTGTAGTACCAAGAACTGTAGTAGATTCTGAGTTTCCACGATACAACTCACTATCTGAATACGGATTATCTACTATCTTCTTTTCCTTTTTACCATTTTCATCCTCTTCTTCAACGGTAGTTCTCTCATACAAACCACCAAAAGTCAATGTAATTGTGTCTGTTGCTGCTTTAGCAATCTTGATATTGTCAAATGCTCCACAAGTAAACATCATAACAAATACCATAAAGACTGCCATAATTCTTTTAATGATATTTTTCTTCATTAATAACAAATCTCCTTTCTCTGTATACTAAAGCTAACTTTTATTATACTACATTGGGGGCTATTTTTCAATATGGATGGTTCTAATTATCATCACGCCATATTGTGTCTATCTCCTCTAATAGCTCGCTGAAAGATGTATATGTTTTTTTATCAGGATTGTTTTTTAACTGTTGCACCTCTCGTATTGCTTCTATAGTATCTGCGTTTGGAGTCTTATACTTGATAACACTTTTGTTCATTAAAAACCCCCTTTTCTTGATATTGTAGATATTGTACACCCTACTAATATTTCCATTAAACAAGTTACTAAGTTGTTCACTTAGTACAACAAGTATATCAAACAATCATTCAAATGTAAACTGCGATTTCTTTTAATAATTGGGGCTAAATTAGGGAGATTTTGTTAATATTCTTTGTTGATTGAGCGTGAGGGATATAAGAAATATCCGTATTTCTTGAAGCTTGAAGGGCTGCCCTGAGCCAGGGAATACGGATTAAAGGCCATATCTTACTTCCCCCGCTTATAAGACATGTAAGGAAACAGGAAGAGGCCAACCAGAGAGAGACTTCAATGCGCATGCATTGCGTCTCGAGTCGGTTGGACTCTTCCTGTTTTTAGACTGTCTTAGTGCGACAGCCCCAGAATAATAACAATATATATTATATCAGAGCAGACTTATTTAATAACTTCTACTTCTATACTGCCGGCAATTTCCTTAGTCTTGTCAAATCTTTCCTTTACTGCCTTTGGCACAACAACCTTTGAAACTCTACCTGATCTGCCTGCAAACATACTGCTCAAGTTCTTATCCTCGAGTTTGTCAAGCGAAAAGGCTTTACCAAGATAGATTTCTGAGTTGTGTCCTGCATCTGCAAACATGTAAAGTGCACTTTTGAGATTTGATGTGGCAAAGTAATCTCCAAGAGAAATCTTCTGGAAATTATACCAACCAAAACATGCAAACATATAATTTGCTGACTCTACATCCTCTGTATATAGATTTTCCAAGCCAAGTAAACACTTAGAGTCATCTAGGGCAGAACTCTTCTCTGCGGTTCCTGCAATCCAACAAAACATATAATCACTGTTAGGATTAGCAACTACTCCGCCATCTTGACCGATATACATCTCAAAAAATCCATCTTTATCAGCATCCTTATACCAAGCCATAACGCTTTTGTTCTGCTTTTCCGAAATATCATATGCACCTAAAACATCTGATGTATTAGGAACTTTAGATGTATTCATAAATTCTACAGACTCGATGCTTGTTCTGGAAATCTCTGTTCCATAGAAGTAATAATACTTATCCAAACTAAATACCATACTTCCACCATCAATCGCCTGCTCAACCTTAAGTGGCTCAGCCATCATCCTGTCGGATGTCGGAGCATGGGTTGGTCTAGTTGATGCAGTTGGCGCTGCTGTCGATAAAGCTTTTGGTGTACTTGTTGCTGTATTAGCTGTATTAGCTGTATTAGCTGTATTTACTTTGTCAGCTTTTACCTTGACAACACATACAAGTTTCTTCTTACCAGCCTTACATAGGATCTTAGCATTGCCTTTTTTGAGGCCAGTTATCTTGATTCCCTTAGCTTTCTTGGCAGAAATCTTGATAAACTTTTTGCCCTTGGAAATTTTCCAAGTTGCTTTCTTCTTATAATTCTTCACAGAAAGCTTCTTGGTTTTTCCGACATTAACAGTAACTTTTTTCGAACTCAGCTTAACTTTACCCTTTGCATGTAAGCTAACCTCTGGGGCTACACTAATCGAACTCACAACTAGTGCAGTTGCTAGAAACAATGATATTCTTCTCATTTTTCTACTCTCCTTTGATTGATTTTATTAAATCAATTCCACATCTCGCTCTAAATCCACGAGTAGCAGAATTAACTTTCTTTTTCTCTCCGGAGCTGTTTTTCATAACTACCTTAGCATTTTTGTCAATCGACTTGATCCTTGTCTCTATCTCGTCTTTGTTGTCAAATGCTGCTTCAATAACCGCCTTATTATTATCAAGTGTATAATCAACACAAGTATCTCCATTGCTTATTAGCACATCTGCTTTTTGTTTTCCACTACACTTGATAGTATAACTTTTATCTTCTGCATTTACTATTGCAAGGTCAGCTCCTATATATCTAATCTTTGACTCATGAATCTTATTTCCCTCTGAATCACAGATTTCTGCACTATTATCTCCGAAAAGGAATATCTGATTAGAATCTGATACAGACGCAGGAGCATACATAGTATCATCTCCTGTTGTTGAATTATTCCATATCACATCGAATACATCATCCTTTTCCTCTAACATCTTCTTCACATCTAGCAACGCGAATCTGGTATATGTGTCATATGACGCCTTATTGGTCCTAGTATTGACGCTGGCAACACTGGTTGTACCAGGTTTGTTAGGATCATATAGAGTAATCTTATACTCACCATTGCCATCCACTTGCTCAATACCAGTAGGAACAACTGCATGTGCATATAATACACTCAATTTCCCATCGATATATCCAAGTGATTGAAGTATCATGATATATCCATGTCCATTACTAGCCATCAACTTGTCTCTAATCACTTTATAATTATCATATGAATTGTCATATGTCTTGTCATCATAGTGAAATCCTGCTGTTAACTGAACATACTCAATCAAATCCTTGGTTTTCTCGCTAGTTGTGTACTGCTTTGAAAACAGTGAGTTAGTGGAATTAGCCGTACTCATACAAGGTGCCAGAAGTCCTCTTATATTCCAGTATCCTCTTTGAAGAGCCATGCTGGAAAATGACATTCCAAAGCAACTTCCTCCCCATGATTTGGACCTTCTGTAAAGTGTCTCACCTTCAAAATCGCCATATAGCACTCTATACTTTGAAAGCGGAATCTTGTAATTAGGGTAATACTGGAACGAAGAGCCTGTATTTACAAAGGAATATCCATCTTGCTCCGGGATAAATCTATCACTCAAGCATGACTTCTTGCCATAATCATAATCCTTAGGGACCAATCTGATTCCCACAAACTCTGCCAATCCACTTCCAACCTTGGATCCGGATATTTTCTTGTTGCTAACAAAAGCTTCGGTATCATCATCATATGTCATCTTGGCCAAATGAATTATATCATACTTAGCTCTCAAATCTATATCATCAAGGTATGCATTATATCCAACAATCTTGTTGTTCTGATTACATATACCCTGGTTATATGTTCCATTATTACTGCTTTTAACAGTTGTATTATTGGCGGAATTCTCATAGTAAACATCCATATCTATGGCATGCTTTTGTGTCATATAATAGTCTGCAAATTGACATCCAATGCCATATACACGTTCCCCTTTGTCTACCTCTCCGCTAAAATCTTTATCAGAATATATACTTGATTTAATATTTCCGTTGTTTCTGGTCGCATTTACCTTGTACTTAAGTCTCGGAACTACTACTGCCTGAAATCCTTCTATTGTAGCATCATCCTGATAATCTCCTGCTTCTTCGCCATTCTTGGCCCATCCGAGCCATCCCTTATCTTTGATATATGTTCTGTAAAAGATATTATACTTTGTACTCAGAGTTTTGCAGGCACTATCTTCATATACCTTAGCCTCTATAGCTTTCATATCACCATTGTTTTCCGCGGATATCATACCTGAAGTCTTCCAATCAGACCAGCCACTATTTTCAAAGTATGCTCTGTACATAACTCCTTTTACCTGATATCCGTTATCAGCCAATGACATGCTAATTCCCTTAAAACTCTCATCTTCACCTATATATCCACAAGTGACGCCGTCCTGCTCCTCCCCTGCGTATCCTCCATAGGAAAGCTTAGCATCATAGGATAATTCCGGCGAATCACTAGAGTCAAACTTCGAGTAGGTCAACTCAAGCTTTGGCATCTTGGCAGCATTAACAGTACTCTCGTTAAATATCCACGCTCTCTTAGATGATGTCATATTGTCATCTTTGGGAGAATCTGAAAACTCAAATCCGTATATGGATTCTGCATTTCTAGAGCGATTGTATAAGACGTCAGTATCAAGGTCAATTGATACCATCTCACTGGACTTGGTAGTCTTAAACTCGCCAACAAGCTTTTCCACCTTTGACGGTTGATTGTTATATGACAGCGTAGACATATTCAAGCGCTGACTGAGAGTCTTGATATATATAGGCATATCCACACTAGAGTCCACAGTCTTTACTGTGAGCTTAGCAGATTCTATATACTTGCCATATAGCCCCGAGTTGATTCCGGAAAAATTAATATATGTTCTACATACATCTTCAGCTTTTTCTCTCTTACCAACACAATTAATGCATGTATTATTCTTGGTATATACTTTTTCAGGACTAGTCCTACACACATATCCAGATGTGAGCTTGGCAGCTGTTGTATTATCCCAAACAACACTAGGATCAACTTCAACCGGATATGCGCACTTATCTGAATCTAATAGTTCATCGTCCAGTACAAGTTTAAGTCTGTAAGAATAAATATCCTCTTCTTCACGTCTATCTACAAGAGAAATCTCATATCTGCAGGCATCCGAATATCTTCCCTTGGCATCAATCATAAACGCCGACGGTAACGCCCCAACAAGTCTATCCTTCTTGAGATCATAGATATATAGATTCTCCCCTGCCTTTGTGGAAATCTTTCCTGTATACTTAGGGGTGTCCTTCTGAAGCTCTCTCAGAGAAATTATCTGACAATTCTTCAAATCAAGCTTAAATCCGTACTCTCGACTACTATCTCTATCTCCGAGAATAATAGTTTCCTTCATCCCCTCAATACTTGATTCATAGCGAAGCTTAACATTGTCATCAAAACCTCCATAAGTCACACTGGTGATCTTCTCAGAGGTCTCTCCATCTATATCCTCAACCTTCTCTTGGCCAATCTGCATATTAGATGAAGTCTTCTTTCCCTTAGTTCCCCAGAACATATCTATGCTATATTCATCATTTTCTGTTGTAATAGGTGATTCTCTATCAATCTTCTCTGGAAAATGCGACATCTTGTCGCTATTGGCAGTTGTATACTCATGGTTTTTCTTAACAAGACTTGTATCATAATCCTGATACTCACCCTTGTCATCCTTGAATCTGACGTCATTGGGATAGACTTCAGCCTTTTTCCTTCCATTTCCCAAATCGAAAATAGTCCTATCCCTCAGTTTCTTGACAACAAGTGGTCTACTTGTAACTTCCACCGCTGCATCAGCCATTGCAGCATTTACTCTGCTTCCGGATATAACATCTCTTCCCTGTCCATAATTATGATTTACATCATAAACCGGACTAACGAGGCTCAAGCAAGTAAGCCCAACAGCTAAGCCTCTCATCATATCTTTTCTAAAACCCTTTCTATTCATGTAATTCCTCACTTATCTTAATTAGAGTCCCCCCACGGTAGGACAATCAAGACGCTTGGTCCACTATCAGCGTCAACCAATGAAACCACGGTGGATTCCATAGAAGAATTAAACATTTCAGAAAGTACAGACTAATTATAATCTAGTCAAATTGCAATGTCAAGTGTCGTTTGTGCGTAAAACTATACTGTTCATACATTAAAATCACGGGAAAGTTCCGTATAAATCGCAATTCTCTATTATTATTTACAAGCAATATGCGTTTCTAGTCAAATAGGAGCTACAACCACAAGGTCATAGCTCCCATTCTTCCGTTTTTATAATCAGAACATTTATCAATCTATGTTATATGTCTCCAGTTCTACAAAAAGCCGCCGCGCGATTTCTCTTACACTACAGCCCCCTGCCTGGTCTGGCTAACACTTAAAGTCTGTTCGAGAGTTCATCATAAAGTATACTCTTTGAGCATTCATATTGTATTGCTCCATTGCTTTGATTTGCCTGAGTTCCGATGTTTCTCTTTCAGTTTCTTCTTCCTTTTCTCTCGGGCTCATCATATATTCTTCAAATGCCCTCTGTCCCCGTGAACCCCCGTCGTTCCTTTCCTCACGAAGTCTATTAGCCCTTAACACAGGATTGATAATCTTAGTTCCGATTATCTTTTCTACTGTGTTTGCTTTAATCTCCTCCTTTGAGGTGCTCTGCCCTTACTAGGGGTAGAGTTGTTATAAAAGGGTTACACACAATGAATTCATCTATGTTTCTTATATATTATATCGGACAAATAGTCCGATTATTTACACCTTTAGCCAAGTAGTTTTTCCAATGTCAAATGAGCATTTAACATATCGCACATGTTTGAAGTTTTGGCATCTATCTCGCCTTTATCTTTGCCCTTCTTAACAGCTCTGATCAGCAAATTTTTGGGTGTATGTGCCATGTCGATAAACTCCAGAATATCTGTATCATATCCCTTGGATTCAAGGATTTCCGCACGAATAGCATCCGTCGCAAGGGCGGCAAATCTCTCTTTGAGAATTCCATGCTTTAGAATCGGCGACAACTCCTCTGCCTTGATTTGTTTATTAAGCTCATGTTGGCAACAAGGTACTGAGAGAATAACTTTGGCGGACCATTTGACTGCTTTCTCGAGAGCATAATCTGTGGCTGTATCGCAGGCGTGGAGTGTAATCACCATATCCACTCTTTTCTTGCCCTCAAAATCAGCTATATCTCCCACATAGAACTTGAGTTTATCGTAGCCGTACTGCTCTGCAAGCTTATTGCAATGCTCGATAACATCCTCCTTGAGGTCCAAGCCAACCATATTCACTTTAAAATCATTCTGCACCGTCAGGTAATAGTAAATCGCAAATGTCAGATAGGATTTGCCACAACCAAAATCAACTATCGTAATCTCCCTGCTCTTGTCAAGATATGGCAATACATCCCTAATATACTCGAGAAATCTGTTGATTTGCTTGTATTTTTTGTACTTCTTATCGATAATTTTTCCATCCTGAGCCTGCACACCAAGGTCAACTAAGAACGGAATCACATTCTCCGTGGCATCCAGTATATACTTTTTTTGCCGATTGTGAGTCATGGTATACTTGGTGCTAAGCCCCGCCTCAGAATTGACTTTCTTCTTGATATTCACCTTTCCTTTTTTGCTGACAAGAACTCTATAAATGTTCTGTTCAGCGAATATCTCACACTGCTTAAAGTCATCAACCATAAGCTTCATCACATATTTCATTACATCTTCCTTGCTATAATTCTTGTGAAAAGCCTGATTGTTTTTAAAGCTCTCTGCTTGAAAACAGACTTCATCTTTTTGCAAAAATGGTCTGACAACCACCTTGCTTACGCTCCCCTTGGCCTTGGGATTACTTATAATGATTTTTTGGAGAGTTTCCCCTAGCTCAGCATCCAATATTTTCTGCAAATCGTTCATTTACTATCTCCTAGCTTGTTTACATAAATTATCCCCCGGCAGGTCTGTCGAGGGATAAATAATATCTGTAGTTAATTCTAATTAAACAGGATAAACCTGATTGTCCTTGTCTGCAAGAGTTGGATCAATCTTAGTTTTCTGTGTCTCACGATACTTGAAGAAGTCTGTTGCAACCTGTGGGAAAAGCGCATAAGACAATACGTCCTCATCCTGCTCTTTCCACTGTTCCATCTCTTTCTCCAAAGACTCGAGCTGTGGCTCGATGAGATCAGCTGGTCTACAAGTGATAGGCTTGACATCGCCGATGCACTTCTTCTGAACCTCTTTGTTGAAAGGCTTAACAGTCTGACCAAACTCACCGCTGAGAAGTTTCTTGGACTCCTTGGTAACCATCTTGTAACGCTCACCTGATACCACATTAAGAACTGCCTGAGTTCCTACAATCTGTGATGATGGAGTTACCAGTGGTGGCTCACCAAAGTCTTTTCTAACTCGTGGAACTTCCTCAAGCACTTCGCGGAACTTGTCTTCCTGTCCCATCTCCTTGAGCTGAGACACGAGATTACTAAGCATTCCTCCAGGAACCTGATAGCGAAGTGTATTGATATTAACTCCGAGAACCTTAGTACTCATAAGTCCACTTTCAAGAGCCTGCTCACGCATTGGGCGGAAGTAGTCTGCAATTTCAGACAAGAGATCCTGATCAAGTTCTGTATCATACTCTGTTCCACGGAATGTCTCTACCATAACTTCTGTAGCCGGCTGACTTGTTCCAAGCGCAAATGGACTCATAGCTGTATCAATGATATCACATCCAGCCTCTACTGCCTTCAGATACGTCATCGATGCAACACCTGAAGTGTAATGGGTGTGCAAGTCAATAGGAATTGATACTGCCTTCTTAAGTGTTGTAACAAGCTCTGTTGCCTTGTAAGGAGTGAGGAGTCCAGCCATGTCCTTGATACAAAGTGACTTAGCACCCATGTCCTCAATCTTCTTCGCAATATCTTCCCAATACTTGAGTGTATATGCATCACCAAGTGTATAGGAAAGTGCGACCTGAGCATGTCCGCCCTCTTTATTTGCTGCATTTACTGCAGTTTCAAGGTTGCGGATATCATTCAAACAGTCAAATATTCTGATGATATCAATACCATTTGCCAATGACTTCTGAACGAAGTATTCTACTACGTCATCTGCGTAGTGATTGTAACCGAGGATATTCTGTCCTCTAAACAACATCTGAAGTTTTGTATTCTTAAATCCATCTCTGAGCTTACGAAGTCTCTCCCATGGATCTTCCTTCAAAAATCTAAGTGATGCATCGAATGTAGCTCCACCCCAACACTCTACTGCATGATAACCGACCTTATCCATCTTATCAACGATAGGTAACATCTGCTCTGTTGTCATACGAGTAGCAATCAATGACTGATGGGCATCTCGAAGTACCGTTTCCGTAATCTTAACGGGCTTTTTTTCAACTTTTTTATTTGCCATAATTTGCCTCCATTTATCGAATATCTGCCAAATTGACTTGGCAGTATTAATAGTCACTTAATTAGAATATACCAAAGATTGCCATGAATACACCGGCCGCAACAGCTGTTCCGATAACTCCTGCCACGTTAGGTCCCATAGCATGCATGAGAAGGAAGTTTGTAGGGTCTGCCTCTGAACCAACCTTCTGCGATACACGAGCCGCCATAGGTACAGCCGATACTCCCGCTGATCCTATAAGTGGGTTAATCTTACCGCCGGATAATTTACACATAACTTTTCCAAGCAATACTCCGGATGCTGTTCCAACTGCAAATGCACACAAGCCGAGCACAACAATCTTCAATGTATCTACATTGAGGAAGTTCGCTCCACTTGTCTTAGCTCCTACTGATGTACCGAGCAAGATAACTACAATGTACATAAGTGCATTAGAAGCAGTCTCTGCAAGCTGTCCAACAACACCTGACTCCTTGAACAAGTTACCAAGCATAAGCATACCTACAAGTGGTGCTGTACTTGGAAGAATCATACATACAACAGTTGTAACAACGATTGGGAACAAGATTCTCTCAAGCTTAGAAACCGGTCTGAGCTGCTCCATCTTGACCTTACGCTCTTTTTCTGTTGTAAGAAGTTTCATGATAGGTGGCTGAATAATTGGTACAAGTGACATATAAGAATATGCCGCTACTGCGATAGGTCCCATGAGGTCAACCTGTCCGAGCTTACCGGCAAGGAAGATTGATGTAGGGCCGTCTGCACCACCGATAATAGAGATTGCGGCAGCTGCTTTGCCGTTGAATCCCATGATAATAGCCAACAAATAGGCTCCAAATATACCAAACTGTGCCGCCGCTCCCAAGAGGAAACTCTTCGGATTTGCTATAAGCGGTCCAAAGTCTGTCATCGCTCCTACTCCAAGGAAAATCAACGATGGCAAGATACTCCACTCATCCAACTGGAAGAAAAAACTCAAGAGACCATTTTTCTCCATAATTGGTGGGTAGATATTAACAAGCAACATTCCAAATGCAATTGGTACAAGCAACAATGGTTCATAACCCTTTTTGATTGCCAAGTATAAGAATACAAATGCAACCAAAATCATGACATAACTACGCCAATCAAGCGAACCATTGGCAAATGCTGTTTGATGGAGAAGATTATTTAATACATCCATCTACTTTACACCTCCATTTGTGATATTAGTCCAAAGTCGCTAACAAATCGCCGGCCTCAACCATATCACCGGAGTTAACATCTATACTAGCAATTGTACCATCTTTTGGTGCAACAACTTCGTTTTCCATCTTCATAGCCTCAAGAAGAAGAATTACATCTCCCTTCTTGACACTTGCGCCTTCATTGGCCTTAATTGCAAGAATCTTACCTGGCATTGGCGCAGTAACCTTAGTTCCGCCTGCTCCACCACTAGACTTCTTAGGCGCTTCAGCTGGTGCTGGTGCTGGCGCAGATGGCTCAACTCTTGTAACCGGTACAGGTGCACTTACAGCACTTGCTCCTGCTCCTCTTTCCTCAACTTCAACATCGTACGCAACTCCATTAACCCTTATTGTATAACTTTTCATGAGTATAGTCCTCCTAATTATATTAACGTTTTTTTATTGATCTAATTACCAAACCCTCAGCTGGAATCGGTGTTCCCTCTTCTTCCATCGCCGCATAAACTGCCGCCATGATAACAGCAACTATCTGACTGTCATCTGTCTGAGTGGCAACCGGTGCCGGCGCCTCAACTGACTCCTCCGGCTTCTTGTTCTTCTCGCGCTCAGCCTTGGCCGCATTGGAAATCTCCATTGACTTCTTCTGCATGAGCATAGGGATGAACTTGAACAAAGAAATCACGAGTGCTATGAATATGAGTACCGCAAATACAACAGCCATAGCCACAACTGTATTAACGAGAGCCTGAGGTATAGTAGTCACATCACTTGTCATCGGTGCATTAGCTACATTCGTCATTCAACTCACCTCATTCCAAACATCTGCATTGCATAGATAAGCTGTTTTCTGAGTTCTGATGCCTCGACAATATTGTCTACATAACCGCGCTTTGCAGCATTGTTTGCATCGCACTGCATAGCATCAAACTCCTTGACTTTCTCATCAAGCTCGCTTGAATCTTTGATATCATCATACATAATCTTAACTGCGTTCTCAGCGTCCATAACACCAACCTTAGCACCTTCAAGTGCGATAACCAGATCAGCGCCGATATGACGTGAGTTCATAGCGATATATGCGCTTCCAAAGGCCTCTCCGGTAATGACATTAACCTTGGCAACCTCTGCACTTGCAAATGCGCAAGTAAGATCAGCTACTGCCTGTCCAATAGTCATCTCCTCTTCCTTAGATGAAGCATATGTCTTAACATTGGTAAATGTAATCACAGGAATTCCAAATGCATCACAGAAGTATACGAACTTCTCAGCTTTCTTACATCCCGCTGTTGTAAATACTGCATCTGCGCCGTTGGCAACAGCACCTACAGTCACACCATTGAGTGTCATAAGTCCGCAAATCATATCTGTTGCATGATTCTTCTTAACTTCAATGAAATTATTGTTATCAGCGATTTCAGCAAGACTTGCTGCTGGATTCTTGACATCAAAACCAGAAATAACTCTGTTCATGTCATCATCATTCTCCATTCCGGCATAATCGTCAAAGTTTGCAGGAAGCACACTGATAAGTGAACGAATTCCTGTTAAAACTTCCGCTTCATTCTCACATAAGAAATCAACATTTCCCGCTTTAGCCTGAAATTCTCCCAATGAAGTATCACATTTGTCAATATTATTAGCATCTATAGCATTAGGTGAGTTTACAAACAGTCTACCATTGCTTGCATCCATGAATGTAAAATCACTCAACAAAGAAGATACTGCAGAACCACCACCACATGCTCCAAGCACTGCACTAATCTGCGGTATAACTCCACTAGCTTTAACCTTGCTCATATAAACTTGACCGAATCCAGCCAAAGCGTCAACCGCCTCCTGGACTCTGACTCCTGCGCAATCAATAAGACCAATCACTGGTGCGCCTGCCTTCATAGCCATATCATAAAGTCTAGCTATCTTACCGGCATGCATCTCACCGATTGAACCATTCATTGCTGTAACGTCCTGGCTGTACACATATACAAGCTCAGAATCAATAACTCCATATCCGGTTATGACTCCATCTGCTGGTACAGTCTGCTCTTGCATGTTAAAATCAGTATTACGCTTTGTAACGTTTCCGCCAATTTCAACAAAACTGTTAGCGTCGACAAGTGCTTCAATTCGCTGTTTTGCCGACATTTTTGATGAATTACTCATTCTGCAGTCCTCCACTTTTCAAAATTTTATCCGATTATAATTGTAACTTTTTTACTGAATTATTTCAATATATTTTTCTAAAAAAATCTATAAAATTTTCCGCCCGTGACTTTTTTTACTAAACTTTTGACCCGTGCAAACTTAAAAATGTAATTATTTCAAAAAAAACTTTACTTTTTCGTCATAAATGATAACATATATTATGTGATTATTTTTTTAATGAGGCGGTTTTTTCTACACTTCATTGCGGTAATCACCAACATTTTTTATAAGGAGGCGCGGGTATCAAAAACCTGCACATTGCTAAATGGAAAAGAATATTATTGCTGATGTATTTGGAACCAAAGTCTTCAATGACGACGTCATGAGAGAATATCTCCCAAAGAAGACTTACCAAGGACTCAAATCAACAATCGAAAACGGAGAAGAACTCTCTCCTGAAGTAGCTAATATCGTCGCACATGGTATGAAGGAGTGGGCGTTGGCTAACGGAGCCACTCACTATACTCACTGGTTCCAGCCTATGACCGGTATCACTGCAGAAAAGCATGATTCCTTCATAAGCGCAGAATCTGATTCAAGAGCGGTTCTCGAGTTCAACGGAAAAGAGCTTATCAAAGGTGAACCAGATGCTTCTTCCTTCCCTTCAGGCGGTCTAAGAGCCACATTTGAGGCGAGAGGATATACAGCATGGGATTGCACATCTCCAGCCTTCCTCAGAGAAGATGCTTTGGGAGTTACACTTTGCATTCCTACTGCATTCTGCTCATATACAGGCGAAGCATTGGACAAGAAGACTCCTCTTCTTCGCTCTATCGAAGCATTGAACACTCAGGTTCTTCGAATTCTCAAGCACTTTGATGAAAAAGATGTAACCAAAATCGACTGTTCTGTTGGTGCCGAGCAGGAATATTTTCTCGTTGACAGAGATATGTTCATGAAACGTGATGACCTCATCTTTACCGGTCGTACTCTCTTCGGTTGCATGCCACCAAAGGGTCAGGAAATGGAGGATCACTACTTTGGAAGCATCCGTGAGCGCCAGGCCAAATTCATGAACGAACTCAACATCGAACTTTGGAAACTTGGAATCCTTTCAAAGACACAGCATAACGAGGTTGCCCCAGCTCAGCACGAGATGGCACCTATATATGATACCGCCAACATAGCAACTGACCACAATCAGCTTGTTATGGAGACTATGAAGAAAGTGGCCAGAAGACACAATCTCGAATGTCTTCTCCACGAGAAGCCATTTGCGGGTGTCAATGGATCCGGTAAACACAATAACTGGTCAATTGTCACCGACACCGGCAAAAACCTTCTCAGTCCCGGCTCATCACCACATAAAAATAAACAATTCCTACTATTCTTGTCTGCTGTAATCAAGGCGGTCGATGAAAACGCTGCATTCCTCAGAATGTCAGCTTCAAATCCGGGAAATGACCTCAGATTCGGAGCCGACGAGGCACCACCTAGCATCGTTTCAATCTTCCTTGGCGAACAGCTAGAAGACATAGTAGAACAGATTATAGAAAATGGTGTGGCAACACACAGTATCAAGTCAGAGCGCATGGATATCGGAGTAAACACTCTCCCATCCGTTAAAAAGGACGCCTCTGACCGCAATAGGACATCACCATTTGCCTTTACAGGTAATAAGTTTGAATTCCGCATGGTTGCATCCTCGATGTCAATTGCCGGAGCTAATACAGTCCTAAATACAACTGTTGCAGACGTATTACAGGATATGGCTGATGAACTTGATGCAGCTGAAGACTTTGACTCAGCTCTCGATCATCTTATCCAGAGAACTCTCAAGGAGCATAGTCGTGTAATCTTCAACGGAAACGGCTACTCTGAAGACTGGGTTGAGGAAGCACATAGAAGAAATCTTCCAATTGTCACCAACATGGTTGATGCAACTGCATCATTCCTCGATCCAAAGACCATAAAGATTTTCGAGAGACAAAATGTCCTCTCCCTCACAGAGCTAGAGTCTAGAGCTGAGATCAACTACGAGGCATACTCAAAAGTTATCAATATCGAAGCCAAGACTATGATAGAGATGGCATCAAAGCAGTATGTACCTGCAATTATCAAGTACGTCACAAAACTTGCCGGTTCCATCAATAGCATCAACACAGCTTGCCCAGAAGCCAACACATCAGTTCAGACCGAACTTCTCAAAAAGTGTTCTGACCTTCTCGCAAAGACACAGAACGCATTGACAACTCTCATCGAAGTATCCAATATAGGATCTTCAATGCCAGAGGGCAAAGAACAGGCAGAATACTACAGAGACACTGTCTTCACTGCTATGAATGCTCTCCGCTCTCCTATCGATGAGCTAGAGATGCTTGTAGACAAGGAAATATGGCCTGTACCATCATATGGAGATATGTTGTTTGAGGTATAGATAATATGATAGATATGTGATAGGGTTCCCCACTAGGAATTAGTGGGATATGTATAGTAAATATGACAGGATGCCCCACTAGGGATTAGTGGGGCATCCTTTTTGTATAGCAATAAAAATAAACCACCAGCTATGCTGGTGTGACCCACATAAGCTTCAGCTTCAAGAAAAAACTCCTATGTTATAATAGAAATGGTTCGCCAACCATACTATCAATAACATAGGAGGGATC
>NZ_KI912472.1:22021-22272 GCF_000518685.1 Eubacterium xylanophilum ATCC 35991
GGTTGGCGGACTGTTCAGTGCGTCTTTAGACGCAAGCAGGGAACAGCGGCTTATAGCCGCAGAACAAACCACCGGCTAAGCCGGTGGTCATGATTTCTTCAATTTCATCCGTATTTCCCGGCTTAGGGCAACTCTTCAAGCTTCAAGAAATACGGATGTTTCTTGTATCCCTCACTCTTTCTCGAACAAGTTTCTCTCCCTCCTCTCGGGGCATGCCAAATCCTCTTTTTTCAAATAGGCATGCCCCTCAC
>NZ_KI912472.1:22627-174742 GCF_000518685.1 Eubacterium xylanophilum ATCC 35991
TTTTTCAAATAGGCATGCCCCTCACTCCTTATCAATCTAGTCTTTTCCCCTCTCGGGGCATGCCAAATCCTTCTTTTTCAAATAGGCATGCCCCTCACTCTTATCAATCAAGTCAAAATTCCAGAGAAGCCCGTCAATGGAATGATATCTATGCTTTGTCACCGATTTGTTGAGATCGAGTACGGCTGGATTTGTAATTAATCAAAATTGGAGCTTCTGGAATGGCTCCTTTTCTTCCTGCTAATACGGAAAATACGGATGAGACCCTCTTTTCCTAGGTTTCATCCGTATTTATACTTCCATAAGAACTTCCCACAACTACAAATCACAAATTTCTATTTCCACCCCTACTACTCTATCAACTTAAATCTCTTGGCAATCTTATATATTCTGACTCCACATGGTAAATTGTATACTTCTTCCTTGGTCATTCCTTTGAGCAAGAAGAATGCCACAAAATACGTCACAACGGCAATCAAAAGCGCAAACATGAGAGATATGGCATTGGCAATATAACCACTGACGGCTTTCTCTAACAACATATCAAGGAGTGTATAACAAGGCCATACAATAACTGCCATGATGACAGATGCCATAAATGGCTTTGATAGCGTCTTGATAAGTTCTAAATTAATATGTCTGACATTTCTCTTGATCGCAATCAGGTTGAAGATACTTACGACAATCGGGAATGTGATATTACCGATTATCAATGAGTATACACCGATATCAGTATATGAAAGGCAGACAAACACTACGCCAACGTGTAATACAAGGGAAATAGCCGAGTGAATTACAGGAAGGGCCATGCGGTCTATACTCTGTAATGCGCCGCCTGTCACATTTGAAATAGCATAAAAAATAACTGCAGTTGAGCCAGCTAGCATAAGATGTCCACCGAGCACATAATCTGATGAAGGGAACAACAATCTTACAATTGCCTGTCCCAATACAGTGTAGCCAATGGCACATGGAAATGCTATGAGCATATTGAATTTGATACCTGACTTGATATTGTCACCTAGAGTTTTGAAATCATGCTGTGTATAGGCGGCTACTGCACTTGGTATCATAGATGAAGCCACCGAGGTGGATATTGCTATCGGCACACTCGTGAGCAGTCTATATTTCGAGCTATAAATACCTGTCAAAGACTTGATGGCTACGGTTGTATATCCCTTATTTCCCAGAACATTTCCGAATATATAATAGTCAATCAAGCCGCTGATCTGGTATACGGTCTGGCTGAGTATTACAGGGAGTATTGTGAGGAATAGAATGCCATAAATATGTTTGGCAGAATACAACCTTCTTCTTCTATCCTTACTCTCAAGTTTCTTCTGAACAGGGTGATAAACAATATAAACAAAGGCCACCAAAAACAGGGCAAATAAAGCGCCCATACATGTTCCCAAGGTACCTCCTGCGGCGCCCCATGCGCTCTTCTCAAAGGAATCTGCATTCCACTTGATGAAGCTATATGCAGCCCAGATACTTACGACAGCATTTACGATTTGCTCTAAAACCTGGGAAACTGCAGTTGGAATCATGGTTTTCTTACCCTGGAAGAAACCTCGAAATACACCCAAAACTGCAACTATAAATATAGTCGGCGCGAGAATTCTAAGTGGTATTCTAACACCTGCATAGTCAGGATAAATATTCTCCTCTATCCAACCAGATAATATGAATAACAATAGTCCAAATAAGCCACCTGATACCACGCCAAATATCATAGCCAGCTTAAATGTCTTGCCTATATTTTTATATTCTCTTTTTATATTCTGCATTGATATGATCTTTGACAGCGCCAAAGGCAAACTATACGAAGATACAATCAATACAATATCATAGATATCGAAAGCAACGGCGTAGATACCATTGCCCTCCTCCCCAAGAATATTTGACATGGGGATTCTATAAATCATTCCGATAAATCTAACAATTAACGAAGCGGCAGCCAAGATACTACCTTGCTTCAGGAAATCGCTAGATGTTTTCTTGTTATTATCCATTTAGAAGTGTCCTTCCGTCATGTTTTCCACCTATTTCTTCTTCTTGAGCTTAATAAGCTTTGCTCTATTCTTTGGATATGCTGCAATATAAGTCTTTCCCGGGTTGATGGTGAGCTTATCGCCATCCTCGTTATAGTAGCACATTTCACCATCCTCTTCGCTCTTTCTCCATGTAATCTTGGTACATTTTCCATTGGAGATATAGTAGCCCTTTCCGTGGGCTCTATGAAGGCTCAAATGCTGATATCCGTTCTTGTCAATATTTTTCTCCTTGACAAGCTGTATAATTACATTCTTGAATTGAAGCTGCTTGTTGTATTTATGATCCATATGCTTTTTCTTGTACTCAAATTTCTTATACACCTTTGCCTTAGAATCGTACTTCAAGTAGCATATTGAGTAGTATGAAAATGGCAGATAGACATATTTACAATTATCTCCACTTTCGAGATCAGTATCTTCCTCATAGAAATCAAAATGTTCTGCCATCTTGCTCTCTTTGATCTTAGTTCTATACTTGAGTTTTTTAGCTCCCTTGAGAATCTTCTTGCCATCCGTATAAACATTATGTGGCGGCTTGACAGAATTATCTCGTCTATAGACAACGCCACCAATGGCCGAAAGGCCGCTCAGATTGTTGGTCTTAAGCTCTTTCATCTTTGATATGGCATATTTAGTTTGGCCGAAGTGGCAGAATATGG
Source organism: Eubacterium xylanophilum ATCC 35991 (assembly GCF_000518685.1). Lineage (GTDB taxonomy): Bacteria > Bacillota > Clostridia > Lachnospirales > Lachnospiraceae > Eubacterium_F > Eubacterium_F xylanophilum. The sequence goes on from NZ_KI912472.1 coordinate 25,344, forward strand.
AATCCCACTCGTCTGAGAAGCTGACATAATAGTGTCTGGCACTTCGCACGGATCCAAGGGTCTTAATCTTCTTCACGCCCTGGAAAACCCCAAGCATACGCGTAATACCACCCTCTGCAAGGGCCTCGTATACGATATCTAACTTGGAAGTTCCTCGCTGGCGAAGATTGGCATATTCTATATTATTTATCATAATGGAAAATGGTCTCTCAGCCGCAACTTTCTTAGAAATATACTCTCCCGTGAGACGGCTCTTCACCTTATCTCCGTGATCAACAGGAGCCTCTGTTGGCTCAGGTGTAGGCACAGGCTCAGGTGTGGCCGTAGAAACTTGGACCGGCTTTGGTGTCTCAATATTTTTCATACTTGAGAGAACCGCAATGACGCCAACAACAATAGCAATAATTGTCACAGCTCCGAGTGAAATCAAAGCTGTCATTTTCTTCTTATCCATAATTCACCACTTTCTAACAATCTCGTGTTATTCCGAGGATGTCCATAATCTTTCTCTGTTCCTCTTCCATAACTCTTCTCTCGTCATCTTCGATATGATCATAACCGAATAGATGGAGCATACTGTGTACTACCAAAAAACAAAATTCTCTGAGCTCCGAGTGTCCGTACTCTGCAGCCTGTTCTTTGACCACCTGGCCGCATAAGACAATATCACCGAGCACCAGCGTCTCCGTCTCCGGTATAATGCTTTTTGACATCTGAAAGCTCTCACCCTCAAAATCTCCGGGTTCATCGTACTCCATCATAGGGAAGCTGAGGACATCCGTCACTCTATCTATATCCCTATGCTCACTATTTATCTGCCTAATCGTCTCCTTGTCCACAAGGGTGACGCTCACAAGCAAATCATATGTACATCCGACATATTTACTGACGCAGGCAATAACCTGTTCCAGCTTTTCTTCGATGTCAAAATCAAATTCTAAATCTGTATCATTGATATACTCAATATTCAAGACTATCTTCCTTCATTCTTCTTATGTTGCTTCTTGTACTTTTCCTTGTACTGCTCCTTCGCTTCGAACTTCTCGTAAGCATGGACAATCTTCTGTACCAAAGGATGTCGCACAACGTCCTTATTGGACAGATATGACACTCCTATCTCCTCAACTGATTTGAGGACTGTCAATGCCTGCTCAAGTCCCGATAACTCGTTATACTTCAAGTCTTTCTGGGAGAGGTCTCCGGTTATGACAACCTTGGAGCCAAAGCCGATACGGGTTAGGAACATTTTCATCTGAGACGGAGTCGTATTCTGCGCCTCGTCTAGAATTATATATGCATTATCCAGTGTTCGACCTCTCATGTATGCCAGAGGTGCCACCTCGATAAGTCCTTTTTCCGAATTCTTGATAAAACTCTCTGCCCCCATAATCTGATACAGGGCATCATACAGAGGCCTTAGATAAGGGTCGATCTTGCTTTGCAAATCACCCGGAAGGAATCCTAGGTTCTCCCCCGCTTCTATAGCAGGTCTGGTCAGTATAATCTTTTCAACTTCATTTTGCTTAAATGCTTGTATAGCCATGGCCATAGCCAGATACGTCTTACCTGTACCAGCGGGACCAACTCCGAACACCATCATCTTATCGCGTATGTTATCAACATACTTCTTCTGTCCCAAAGTCTTGGGTTTGACCGGCTTGCCCTGGACTGTATAAGCTATGATATCTTTCTCTATTTGCGCAAGGGAAACGTCGGAGCGTTCCTTGGAAATCGAGAGAATGTAATTGACATTTTGATCTGTGATAGTCTCTCCTGACAAACTCAATGTCAGCATCTCATCGAAGACTCTCTTGGCAAGTTCTAATTTGCCACTCTCACCTTCGACCTTGACCACACCATCTCTTGATATCACGCGAACATCAAGATTCTTCTCTATCTTCTTTATATGACTATCCAATCCACCAAAGATATTACTCAAATGTTCTGATGGAATATCCACTACTATCTGTTCCACTAAACCCGATGCCATCCTTCCTTATAATGAAAAACAGTACAGACACCCATACACTGTATGGGCATCTGTACTATAGCTTTAAACCACAATGGGTTATTTGTATTTTCTTTTACGAGCAGCCTCAGACTTCTTCTTGCGTCTAACACTTGGCTTTTCATAATGCTCTCTCTTTCGAATCTCTTGCTGAATACCAGCTTTAGCACAGTTTCTCTTGAAACGACGCAAAGCACTATCCAATGATTCGTTTTCTTTTACGATAACATTTGACATAGTATCACACCTAACCTCCCTCCAGTTGTAAAGTTTGTGCATAACTCAACTGTTTGGGTATTTTTCGCACTAACAATAATTATATCACAATTTTCCCATTCGTCAACCTTTTTAGAGAAAATTGAATAATTTTTTTGCAAAAAAATCCAATAATTGATTATGATAACTGTGTCTTGACTACTTCAAGTGCCTTTTCAAGAGCTTCTCCGATTTTATCAGGATTCTTACCTCCGGCCTGAGCCATGTTTGGACGACCTCCGCCGCCTCCTCCTACGATAGAGGCAATTTCCTTGATAAGATTTCCTGCGTGAGCTCCCTTTGCCATAGCACTATCAGTTGCTGTAGCCATAAGATTTACCTTACCGCCATTGTTCACAGCATATACAACAAATGCATCTCCAAGTTTATTCTTAGCCTCATCACCGAGATCTCTCATTCCGTTCATATCAACGTCGCTCAACTCTTTGATGAGAACCTTAATTCCATTGATTTCTGTGGCATCACTGGTCATATCGCCAGCCGCAGCCTTGGCAATCTTATTCTTCAGCTTGTCATTTTCCTTTGTGAGCGCCTTTAATTCATCCTGAAGTGCTGCAACTCTCTTGGCAACATCTGCCGGTGAAACCTTGAGCATTCCCGCAACAGTTCTAAACTGCTTGTCCATATCATCATAATACTTGATAAGTCCGGCACCTGTAAGAGCCTCGATTCTTCGAACTCCCGCTGCAACACCGCCCTCGGAGATAATCTTAAATGCTCCGATCAAACTTGTATTAGCAACATGTGTACCACCACAGAGCTCTGAACTAAACTCACCCATCTGGACAACTCTAACCTTCTCGCCGTACTTCTCGCCAAACAATGCCATGGCACCTGTCTTCTTGGCTTCGTCCAATGTCATCTCATTGGTCTCCACGTCGAGGCCACAATTTATCTGCTCATTGACAATTCTCTCCACCTCAGCAATTTCCTCATCTGTCATAGGTGAGAAATGCGTGAAGTCAAATCTAAGCTTGTCCTTATCCACAAGGGAACCTGCCTGCTCAACATGGTTTCCGAGAACAATTCTAAGCGCTTTCTGCATCAAGTGAGTTGCACTGTGATTGTTCGCTGTGAGATCACGTCTTGATTTATCAACGCTCAATCTAACCTTATCGCCCTTTGAAAATGTTCCGCTGACAACCTTACCTACATGTGCAATCTTCGTTCCCTGAAGCTTGATTGTATCCTCAACCTCGAATGAAGCATCTCCACATGTAATAACGCCGGTATCAGCCATCTGACCACCCATAGTAGCATAAAATGGAGTCTCAGCCACGATAATTGTGCCGTACTCGCCTGCATTTATCTTATCTTCGATACTTGAAGGAAGTCTCTTAGAATCATCAACCTCATCTCTTGTCATCACAAGTATCTCACTATCATGCTCTAATCTATCATATCCTACAAATGTAGAACCAATCTCAGGATCTATCTCATCATATACAGTTGCATCCTTGCCCATGTAATTGGTCTCTTCTCTGGCATCTCTTGCAGTCTGTCTCTGAATCTCCATGGCTTTCTTGAAGCCTTCTTCATCAGCACTAAATCCCTGCTCTTCGAGAATCTCTGTTGTAAGATCAACAGGGAATCCATATGTGTCATAGAGCTTAAAAGTGTTGGCGCCTGACAGAACATTTTCACCTGACTTCTTCATCTCATCCATCATGTCAGACAAGATGCTGAGTCCCTGATCAATTGTCCTATTGAAATTCTCTTCCTCAGTAGTGATGAGCTTGAGGATGTATTCTTTCTTTTCCACTAACTCAGGATAACCGCCCTTGGACTCTCTGATAACAACCTCACTGATTTTGGCGAGGAACTGCTCCTTGATTCCCAAAAGCTTTCCGTGTCTGGCAGCTCTTCTGAGAAGACGTCTCAAGACGTATCCACGACCTTCGTTAGAAGGCATGATGCCATCAGATACCATAAATGTAACAGAACGGATATGATCGGTAATTACGCGGATAGAAACATCCTTTGCATCGTCCTTGCCGTACTCTACATTGGCATATTTGCAAACTTCATCTCTTATGGCTTTGATGGTATCAACATCGAAAATCGAGTCAACTCCCTGCATAACTGTCGCAAGTCTCTCAAGACCCATTCCCGTGTCAATATTCTTGTTCTCAAGTTCTTTGTAATTTCCATTACCATCATTTTCGAACTGAGTAAATACGTTGTTCCAAATCTCTATATATCTATCGCATTCACAACCAACTTTGCAATCCGGCTTTCCACAACCATACTTCTCCCCGCGGTCAAAGTAAATCTCTGAACAAGGTCCACATGGTCCTGCACCGTGCTCCCAGAAATTGTCTTCCTTGCCAAATCTATATATGCGATCTTTGTCAACGCCAATCTCTTTGTTCCAAATATCAAAAGCCTCGTCATCATCTTGATAAACCGAAGGATATAGCAAATCTTCCGGAATCTCCAAAACCTTGGTCAAAAACTCCCATGACCAAGCGATAGCCTCTTTCTTGAAGTAGTCACCAAAGGAAAAGTTTCCAAGCATCTCGAAAAATGTTCCGTGTCTAGCAGTCTTGCCGACATTTTCGATATCACCAGTTCTGATACACTTCTGACATGTTGTAACTCTCTTCTTAGGTGGAATCTCCTCTCCTGTAAAGTAAGGCTTCAATGGAGCCATTCCTGCATTGATAAGAAGTAAACTTTTGTCATTTTGAGGAATAAGAGAAAAACTCTTCATCGCCAAGTGATCCTTGCTCTCAAAAAACTCAAGATACATCTTTCTCAATTCATTTAATCCATATGGTTTCATAATCTATATTCATTCCTTTCGTATTTATCTATTCTCTTATCTGACCATTTCCAAGAATAATAAACTTTGTACTGGTCAATGCCAAAAGCCCCATTGGTCCTCTGGCGTGAAGCTTCTGAGTGCTGATTCCAATCTCTGCACCAAATCCAAACTCAAAACCATCTGTAAATCTCGTAGAGGCATTTACATAAACAGCCGCCGCATCAATATCATTCAAGAACTTCTGCGAATTGGCATAATCTGCAGTCACAATTGCCTCCGAATGTCCTGTATTATACTTGTTGATATGAGCAATCGCCTCATCAATACTATCAACAACCTTAACTGAAATAATATTATCAAGATACTCTGTCCCAAAATCTTCTTCGGTAGCTTCTAGCATCTTGTCATCGTATTTTCTCGCTCTCTCATCTCCGCGAATCTCTGTTCCCTTCGCATAAAGAGCCTTACATATTGCCGGAATAGCCTTCTCGGCAATCTTACTGTGTATGACAAGTGACTCGCAAGCATTGCATACACCAAGTCTCTGAGTCTTGCTATTTACAATAATAGGCACAGCCATATCAACATCGGCAAACTCATCTACATACACATGACAGTTGCCCGTACCCGTCTCTATAACAGGTACTGTACTATTATTTACAACCGCCTTTATAAGCCCAGCTCCTCCTCTAGGTATGAGCACATCAATATACTCATTCAACTGCATAAGCTTTGTTGCAGTCTCTCTAGATGTATCCTCAATCAACTGACAAGCATCCTCAGGTAAACCTGCTGACTTAAGCGCCTCTCTAATGGTTGCAACTATAGCCATATTGGAATTGATGGCATCACTGCCTCCCTTGAGAATACAAGCATTTCCAGTCTTAAAGCAAAGCGCAAATGCATCTACTGTAACATTTGGTCTAGACTCATAAATAATACCAATAACTCCAATTGGAACTCTTCTCTGTCCGATTTGAAGGCCATTTGGACTAGTCTTCATAGAAATTATCTCTCCGATTGGATCCTCCAGCGAGATAACCTGATTAACCCCCTCAATAATTCCACTAATTCTCTCATCAGTGAGCGTAAGTCTATCCACCAATGACTCTGCCATCCCATTCTGTCTGGCAACTTCAATATCCTTGTTATTGGCTTCAATAATCTTATTCTTATTATCCGCGATAGCCTTGGCAACCGCCTCAAGTCCTTTATTCTTATCCAAAACACCAAGCTTATTCATCAATGATGCTGCTGTCTTGGCATTTGCACCTATCAAATTCAAATCCATGAGAATTCCTCCTTCAAAAAATTTACTCTTAATTGTACCACATTGGCGAAATTAATGCAAGCCATGTCTTACGACCGTAGGGAGTAAGACCAGCAATATGCGTTTCCTTACATGTCTTCCTCACCCAATTACAACCCCATCTACCTCTATATCAAACTCTTCCCCGGGGATTATTTCAACTCTTTGCTCCTCAAATGCCAGCATGTATTTCATCATATATGAGCCGTATTGTTCGAGGAAGCGGTCGTAGTATCCGCCACCATAGCCGATGCGGTTTCCCTGGTTATCAAAGGCAACGCCCGGGAGAAGCATCAAAACCCTTTTGAGGAGATTTGAACCAAACAAATCTTCAAGATCAAGTGATTCAAAGTCAACTCCACCCGTTGGTTCCATTATTCCCATATAGCCTGGGTTCAGAGAGGATAAATCTGTCACTTCATAAAATCGCATAACCTTCTCTTCGGAGTATGTTTTGGGAAGAAAGAGTCTTTTTCCATCTCGGAGTATAGATTCATTTAGAGCAGCTGTATTTACTTCAGAACGAAAAGAACAATATGACAAAACAATATCTGAGTTCAGATATTGTTTTGAATTGAGAACTTTATTCAATATTGTTGATGATTTGTTGCAGCGATCATCAACGGAGAGTTTGTCTCTTGCTGCCAGAGCATTTTTTCTAATATCAGATTTATTCATATTGCCTTTGGCTCCTAGGTTTAAGTGGTCTGATTGTGCCATCCTTTTCCTGGATTGATACGTTGTCTAGGGAGGCACGGAGGTTTCTCCTGATTGATGCGACGTACTCCTGGCGAAGCTTTTGTTGTTCAGCTAGCTCCACTTCGGTAATTGTTCCTTCTTTTTTCTTTTTGTACAATTCATTGATTCTCTTAATCTTTTCATCAGTCATTTTTATTCTCTCTCTTTTCTAAATAATTTTTTAGGTGGAAATGTTTGGTCTTGTGGGCCTTGAAAACAGTTCCGATTTCTTCGCCTTCTAGGAGACTTAGGATATTATTTACATCATCGCCGTTGATGATGGCCATGTCGGTTCCGCCGTCGTTGGCGATACCGCCGGCGAAGATCTTGGAGCTCATCCCGCCTGTACCCACGTCTGAGGATGGTCCTTTTGCCATTTCGACGAATTCATCGCTTATACTCTCCACATAAGGCACAAACTTTGCGTCTGGATTTTGATTTGGATCATCTGTATATAGGCCGTCGATATCGCTTAGTAGGACCAGTAAATCTGCTCCAGAGACAGCTGCAACTATAGCTGAGAGGGTGTCATTGTCTCCGAACTCGATCTCATCTGTGGCAACTGTATCATTTTCATTTACGATTGGAATTGTTCCATACTTTAGAAGTTCTTCAAATGTTCTTCTGGCATTGTGTCTGCACTGATCATCGACAATAGTATACTTTGTCATAAGTACCTGTGCAGTTTTCTGGTTATACTCTTGGAAGAGCTTTTGGTAGACTGTCATGAGGCGACTCTGTCCTACTGCAGCGCATGCCTGCTTTTGTTCAGTTGTCTCGGGTCTCTTCTCCAGTCCAAGGGCTTTTCTGCCTACGGCCACAGCCCCGGATGAAACGACAATAATGTCTTTTCCCTGGTTGTGAAGGTCTGTCAAGATTCTCACAAATCTCTCCAATTTTATCAAGTTGAGGGCACCCGTTTCCTCATGTGTGATAGTGGATGAACCCACTTTAAATACGATTCTTTTCTTATCCTTAAATGTATCTCTAATCATTGTATTTGCGCGATTTAATCGCTCCTCCATTCTATTGATTATATGCTCAGGACAATTTGCATTGCCACTCTTATTCCATCCATTGCCGCAGACATTATTCCACCTGCGTATCCAGCTCCCTCACCACAGGGATATAGACCCTTAGCGGCGGGGCTGACAAGGTTCTCATCTCTTATGATTCTAACAGGGGACGAGCTTCTTGTCTCTGTGCCAATCACAAGCGTATCATCATCGTCAAAGCCATCTATCTTATGGCCAAATTGTTCCATCCCTTCTATAATACCATTTGCGATAAATGAAGGCAATGCTTTTCTCACATCGGCATAAGAATACTTTCCTTTGACACATGGCACAATCGGAGAAACTTTGTCACCGGTACCTTCCACCTTGAAGTCTCCAAATCTCTGAACCGGGATTTTGCCATCTGCCAATTCGAAGGCTTTTTTTTCTATACTTCTCTGAAGTTCCATGCCGGCGAGAACATTTTCCTCGTCTCCAAAGTCTTCAGGCTCCACTGACACTAGGATTGCACTGTTGGCAAAGCCTGAATCTCTCTTAAAATCGCTCATTCCGTTGACCACGAGCCGACCATTTTCACTTGAGGCATTGACCACATATCCGCCGGGACACATGCAAAAACTATATACGCCTCGGCCATCGCTAGTTTTACCTGTCAACTTGTAATCTGCCGGTGGTAAACCGCTGTCGGTGACGCCGTACTGGGACTTATCAATATGACTTTGAAGGTGTTGGACTCTAACTCCCATGGCGAAGGGTTTTCGCTCCATCGGAATGCGAGTTTGGGATATGTATTCAAATGTATCTCTGGCGCTATGACCAATAGCCAAAACTACTGATTCCGCCGGAATCCGGTCTGTCGAACCATCACCATACACAACCTCAACTCCGGTAATCCTATTGTCTTCAACACAAAAACCCGTCATCTTCGTATTAAACATATATTCGCCGCCCATGGCCTCTATCTTCTCTCGAATATTTTTCATGACAAATCTCAGGTTATCAGTGCCGATATGTGGCTTGGCTTGATAGAGAATCTCCTCTGGCGCACCATTTTCCACAAATACCCGCAAAACCCACTGATTCTTGCCGGTCTTGTCCTTGATATTGGTATTGAGTTTTCCATCGGAAAATGTTCCGGCGCCTCCCTCACCAAAGGAAACATTGGTATCGGGATCCAGTTTTCCCTCCTGCCAAAACCTATTAACCGCCTCTACTCGCTTATCTACGTCAGAACCTCTCTCAACTATTATAGGTTTATAGCCGCACTTGGCGAGAAAATATGCGCACATAACTCCAGCCGGTCCCGCACCTATTATCAGAATATTTTTTTCATATTTTCCTTTGTGATCTCTTATGAATTCATCTACCAACTTATTCTCTTTATATGTGCTCAGTTCCCGCTTCCTTTTCAGCAATTCAGGCTCATTGTCGCACGAAAACGAAGCATTGATCTGATAGAATATTTCCGGTTTCTTTCTTGCATCAATGCTCTTTTTGAGAATCTTAATATCTCTAATTCTAACTCTATACTTTTTTTCGATTTTGTCTTTTATTACAGAGATAAGATCCCCTCGAACCTTATCATATCTAATTCTAATCTGACAAGATATCACTTACTTTTCCTCCACTGATACTCTGGGCACATATTGCAGCTGTGGCAAATGCAAAGTGAAGATTGTATCCTCCACATTTTCCATCCACATCTAATAGCTCGCCGAGAAGATAAAGTCCGGGAGCTACTTTGGACTCCATATTGCTCATATCCACTTCCGAGATGAGCACTCCGCCGTGTGTGACCTGGGATCTCTCAAAGCCAAATGTTCCGCAAACAGGCACGCTAAATCGCTTCAAAAGCTCCTCATAACTGTGACCCTCTCGGTGTAATTTGTTCATCACTCTCTGCCACTTATTATTTACGAGACATGTCAATGGATTGTCAACATTTTCAAGCCACTTGGCAAGTTGTTCTTCTTTCTTTTCCGGCAAGAAGTCTATCAGAATATTGACACTTTTCCCCTCATCAATAGCCTTTCCGGCCCTACCGGACAATTGGAATATAGGAATTCCTGAGATTCCATCCTTGACCATCTGGATTTCGCCGTACTCTTCTCCGAGAATCTTTCCATCTATCTCAAGTTTTGCTGTCCCCTGCATCCTGACGCCGGCAACATCCTCTATGAAATTTTCTTTGGAGACAAGTCCTGTTAGGCTTGGATAAACCTTAGAAATCTTATGTCCAAGACTTCTAGCCAATTTATAACCCAAACCACTTCCGCCTACATCGGGCCCCGCTTTTCCACCAGTGGCCAGTATGAGCTTATCACATTCATACTCCTTATCTCCATAGACTAAAAACTTACCATTCTTACAACTAATTCTATTGGCCGTTACATCCGTAATTATATTTACACCTTTTTTCTCGCAGATTTCCTGTAACCTATCTCTAAATGTAATTGCCTGATTATTATATGGATAATAGTATCCCTCTCTGTCACGAGATGGGATTCCTAGCTTAGAAAATAAGTCAATAATTCTCTGGTAATTATATTCTCTGAGAACATTTTCTACAAATGTAGTGTCACCATCACAACTTTCATATTTTCCAATATCCATGCTGGAATTGGTAAAGTTGCATCTTCCATTTCCCGTGGATAGAAGCTTCCTTCCCACCATCTTGTTCTTTTCAATAATTGTTGTATCTATGCCGCTTTGAGCAATCAGATATGCACATAACAAGCCTGATGCTCCACCGCCTATGATAATAACCTTATCTGACATTGTGATTCTCCACTAATCTCTAAAATATTTAAACAGACATGCCCTTAAGCATGTCTGCATAAATCTAATTGGAAACGCATACTGCTGGTCTTACAAGCTTTGCTTGTAAGACATTAATTCATAACTCGTCCTATCTTGACAGGATGTCTGTAATATGCTGTTGAAATCTTGATTCCATCTGTTGGATTACTTGCATGAATAACCATTCCGCCACCTATATACATGGCAACGTGATTGATTCTGCTTCCGTTGCTATAGAAGAACAAGTCTCCCGGCTTAGGGCTTGATACGCTTCTAGTACAACCTGCTTGTGCCGCAGCGTTGTGAGGAAGTGAGTGACCATATCTAGCATACAAACTCATGGTAAATCCAGAGCAATCTGTACCACCTGTAAGACTTGATCCGCCCCATACATATCTGTTGCCGAGGAACTTCTTGGCATACTCTACAATGGAAGCTTGTCCACTACTAACTCCACTTGACTTGCTAGCAGAAACTTTCTTGACTTTGACAGCTCTCTTAAGCGAGTACTCAGCGGTTACAAATTCCTTGGAGACAAATGCATAGTCGTCATCGACCATGATACAGATCCAAGCATCGAGATTCTTCTCTATCTCTTCCATTCCACCTGATCTCTTAACAGCTTTCTTAGAGATCTTCTGCTTCTTGATAATCTTCTCGATAAATGCCATATTGAGGTTTTCCTTGCAAATCTGGAACTCCTCTTCTGCCTCTATAATTGTATAAATAGGTGCTGTCATAGAAGGAAGCGCCCTAACTCTAAGTGAGTCTGCTCCAACCTCTACACAATCTCTACCAACCTTCGGTGCCAGCTTCTCAGCCGCCTTGTCAGTCACCAAATACTTGGACTTAACATATCCCTTTACTTTACCGGATATAATCTTAGCCCATCCACCCTTGATCTTATAAACGTGACAACCGGAATTCTTAGTCATCTTACCGATTATACGACCTTTCTTGCTTGGCTTGCTTCTCACGTTGAGATATGTATCAACCTTACTTGCAATACCAAGTCTAGAGTAATTGAGATTGAGCTTAACATGTCCATCTTCTGTGATTGCCTCGCCAATCTCTGTAACTGCTGTCTCCACCTCTACTGTTGCTGTCTCCGGAACTGCCACAACTGCTGATGGAGTGATGCTGCCATTGGCAACATTCTCGCAGTACTTATTTACAACGACATCGGTTCCCGCCATAGGTGTCTCTCTTGCGACCATAGCCGCTCTTATAGGAATTGCAGCTACGACAACTGCAATCGCACCAATGGCAAACCACTTTATGTTTTTCTTAACAAAAACATCTTTAATATTCTTCAAAATATCACCTTTTTTAGTTTTATGATTCCTCTCGGAATTGTTACAAATTTGTTACACGATTTTAATTATAACAATTCTTATCCTTTATGTCAAGTCCCCTTATTTACATGCTATTTAAGAGTCCGTTCAAGCCCTTTTCCTCATATACTTTTTTATAGTATTCCAATTCCTTCTTGATAATCAGATCAATCTCTCTCATTCCAAGTAACTCAACCGGCGCCTGATCATCAGTGAGAAGCTTATCTCCTTTTTTGTAGGGCGTTATATCATATTCAATCATAGACATAAACTCCCTCAACTGCGGAACATTTATCTTAGATATACCGGATCCAAACCTCCCCTCAAAGCTCCCCTTCTTCTTCGTCGCAAACAACTCTCTGTTGGTGGAGTACTTTACATCCACAGTCTGAACATCCGGGAAAACGCTGGCTATCGTGTCGCACATATAATCATTGATGCTGTCTTTGGCACCCTCCGCTCTCATGTTGAGGTTGACAACCATTACGCCGTCCTCCTTCAAGTGAGCATAGACCTCCTCAAAGAACTCTCTGGATGACATCTGAAAGGGAATTGTGATATCCTGATATGCATCAACCATAATGACATCATACTTCTCCTTATCAACCTTAATAAACGCCCTCCCGTCATAAGTCGTAACCTCAGCATTTCCCTTGGCACCAAAGTACTTTTCCGCAAGGCCGCTAATCTTGTCATCAATCTCCACACCCCTTATATTAAGCTTATCGGAGCCAAAAAAGTAGTTACACTGCTTGGCAAATGTTCCGGTACCCATACCAAGCACCAAAACATCACACTTTTTTTCATCTACACCTGCAGCTACCGGTGCTGCCATGGCATAATCATAGTACATGCCTGTCAATCCGGCTTTCTTGAGCGCGACGGACTGAACTCCAAACATAACATTGGTCGACAGACTCACAGAATTCTCATCTTCCTTGACCTGAGTGTAATTGTAGATTGACTCCCCTTCATATACGAGATTTTTCTCCCAAAAAGCAAAGTTACTCTTATTGCCCAAAATAGCACAAAGAACAAATACAATCAAAAATACAGCCAAACGAACCATATTTCTTCTCACACAGACAAAATAAATAATTCCTATGAGAAGTATAATTCCCGAAAATACCAGAAATGTAACGGCTGTACCCACAGCAGGGATTGTCACGAAGGTCGGTAAAAATGTTCCGATAATGCTTCCAATGGTATTGGCGGCTCCGAGAGTTCCCACTACCTTTCCATTGTCCTCCAAATTGCTGGTAGTATACTTAACAAGAGAAGGCGTAACTGTTCCAAGTAAGAACAGCGGAAATACAAATATAACCATGCAGGCTATAAAAGCGGCTATAACCAAAAATCCGGTGTTAATTGTCAACACCAATGCCCCCGATATAAATACAATTATATATTTACCAAGTACCGGTATCACGGCTATCCATATGGCAGCAATGACAATCCTCATATATAATTTATCAGGATTTGGATCCTTGTCTGCGCTGCGCCCGCCATAGAGGTTTCCCGCAGCCATAGCAATCATAATCGTTCCAATAATTATGGTCCAAACTATCTGAGACGAGGAAAAGTAGGGAGCCAAAAGTCGGCTAGCCCCAAGCTCTACTGCCATAACAGCCATTCCGGCAAAAAACTCTGTTATATATAAAAATATTCTGTTTTTTAATATCTTAGTTTCTTTTTCATTAGTATCTTCCACGATATTATCTCCTAATTGTCTTACGAACGACGTGAGTAAGACCAGCGGTATGCGTTTCATTGCAAAATACCGGAGAGAAATATAATTCTCTCCGGTATATATCTCTAAGTTAATTACTTCTTAATCTTAACTCTCTTCTTCTTACTCCAAGCTCCATAGACTTTCTTGCCGTTGGAAATCTTGAATGCACGAACCCATACGTTGTATTTCTTCTTCTTCTTGAGTTTCTTGATCTTGAAGCTAAGTTTCTTAGTGGTCTTCTTCTTGCCCTTGGCAGGCTTCTTCTTCAAGGAGTATGAAATCTGGTAACCCTTGGCACCGGATACCTTCTTCCACTTAAGCTTGATTGCTTTCTTCTTGACATTCTTGGCCTTCTTAATCTTAACTTTTCCAACCTTAACCTTAGATGATTTAGAACTTGATGGGTTGTCAGCTGTTACATTGTTATTATTATTTACATCTGATGATAAATCATTAATCTTGTCCATATTTGATACGTCAACACCTTCAGCATATACCTTAACAACAATACTTGCTGACATTCCGCTTGAAGCCTTAACTGTGAGAACAGCCTCGCCTTCCTTAAGCGTCTTGATATAAGCACTTGATGATCCTGAGCTTGAAATCTTAACGATGTTCTCGTTACTTGATGTCCACTCAAGCTTATCTGTATGCTTTGGAGTAATATATACATAACTTCTGCTTGTATCTGAAGAAGTTCTAGTACTATCTTCCTGAACGCTAAATGTATATGACTTATTTACATTGATTGACAACTGTGTACCATGCTCAAACTTGAGAAGTTTAACAGGGTTATCAATCTTGATAGAATATACATCATAAACATTAGAATTCTCTGTACTTGTAGCTTTAATCTTAACTGTACCAGGAGCAATTGCTTTAACAATTCCTGTACTTTCGTCGACTGTAGCATATGATGATCCACTTGTCACGGACCATTTTACTGTCTGAACAGCCTTAGTTGGTGATACAACAGCACTAAGCTGAATTGAGTCGCCTACACCAAGTCTCTCAACTGTTGAGTTGATCTTCACACCTGCTACTGTATAGTTGGCCTGACCAGTTACATTGATTGTATATGTATTCTTAACAGCACCTGTCTGACCAACGATGATGAGCTGTGCTTTACCTTCGCTGACAGCCTTAACTGTACCATCTGCTGATACTGAGAGAACATCAGGATTAGATGATGTATACTTAATCTTCTCTCCATATACACTCAACTCACTCTCAGAGTAATCTGTAGTACCATAGTCAAGTGATGTTGTTACTTTGTCAGAATCTCCAACAACTAAGCTATATTCCTTTCCTTTGGTAAGCTCTGCCGGAAGGAATTCGCCTGAAGACTTAGCTGAAATACCGTTGCTAGCAAGTGGAACAACTCCATGTACTTTGACTGTATCAGTTACAAGTCCTGATTTACATGTTATTGTTGTATCTCCCATACCAGTAATCTTGACATTTGCAGTTGAAACACCTGAACCCTTTGTATACTCTGCATCTGATACAATCGCAACTCTTGTATTATCACTTGACCACTCTACATCAGAAGTTGTCTCCTTGGGCAAGATTGCTGCTGTAAGCTTAACAGCATTAGTATCTTTAATTGAGAAATACAAATCTTTGCTTGTATTGGTCTCAGAATACATATCAGGTCTTCTCTTAACATAAGTATCATCTGCTGCTGAAATATCAACTTCTTCTGTTCCAATATCAGTTACGCTTACATTGTATGTAAGTGCTACTGACTGAATCCAGTTTGATGAAGATTCCGCAATAGGGAATGCAACACCGGCTTCTACCTTAACGGTAAGATCTTTTGTTGTATAGTTAAGTCCATTCAACTTAATCTGGAATGGATTAGTTGTCTCATCATACTCTGCTGAGATGCCAAATGTATTCTGATTATCAGTCTTAACCTGTCCATTCTCCTTCTTGAGAAGAACAAATTCCTGACCGCCATCAACAACAGATACTGTCACATTACTGTTTGCTGTATCTTTGTTCAAAAGGTTGATTGGAAGCACCTTAGTTCCTCCAATTGGAATAGATACAGTATTTCCACCAGTTCCATTGTTAGTTGTAAGTGAAGCTGATGAATTAAAATATCCACAGATTGAATTCTGCTTAATTGTAGTCTGTGCAGGAAGTGTTACTGAATTCAAGTAGATGTTATCTTTCAATACCTTGTCTGCAATAGACTCTGTCTTATCATGGAATGCCACATTTCTAAGCTGTGTACACTGCTCGAACAAACCGGTTGGAATATCCACAACTGGTGATTTAGCAAATGTAACATCTGTAATATTAGTTGATTTAAATGCATTCTTTCCAAGAGTAGTCAACTTAGATGCTGCCTTGAAATCTACACTGTTAAGACCTGTCTTAGGCTCAATAACACCATATTTTTCAAAGGTTCTCTTGTATGAATACTCTGAGCCATCAGTTTTCATTACCTTATATGTTTTATCATCGAGAACACTGGCATTTTCAAATGCAGATTCTCCGATAGACTCAAGTGTTGATGGGAAAGCAATCTCACTCAGTGAATAACACTTTGTAAATGCTGATTTTCCAATAGTCTTAAGCTTTGAACCAAAACTTGATCCTCCGGAAACTTTCATTCTCAAGTTATAACAACTGTTGAATGCATTGTCGCCAATTGTATCAAGTTCCTCTGGAACAGTAAATATCTTCAATCCAAAGTAGTCATAAAGCTTATTTGAGCTATTCTCAAAGTTCACATATTCATCACCACAATTAGCAAATGTATTGGCATTGATCTTGGTGATATTCTTTGATAATACAACATTATTAAGATTTACACACTTATTAAATGCATATGCTCCCAAAACATCTCCCACCATTGAGTTAGGAAGATTGACATCCTTCAAACCGAATACTGCCATGTTTTTGAAAGACTTAATTGTAGCTTTATTCTCAGGGAACATTTCTTTTGTAGGTGCAAACCAAGCAGACTCAGATCCTGAATTACCTAGAAGCGCAGAGCTCATAGTAACACTCTGGTTTCCATATAACACATCCTTGTCTTCAAAGCCAGGATACAAATCATACATCTTAGTTGAAATGTCACCATTTTCTTTTTTACTCTTAATCATTGACTCATCATAATTATAATGAACAGCCTCAACATAAAGCATTTTGTAATTCTCAGGGACAGTCTCATAAGAAATACCTGTCATTTCGATCATGCTTGATGGATCAATGTATAATTTCTTAGGATCTTTCTCTCCAAGCTCATATGCCAAAACATCAATAGCTCCAGAATACGGCTCTGTGCTGATACCATCCTCTTCTACACAGATGAATGCACCTGATACATTCATACCAAGTGATGATCCACAACCATCAAATGCATGCTCACCGATTTTAGTCAAGTTTCCTGAGAAGTTGGCAACGCCTTCCTTGACTGACTCTGATGATCCATCTGTTGTACCAATAGTTGAGAGTTTTTCCTGATTTCCAAAGGCATATGCCTCGATATCAGTCAACTTATTTGATAATACAACAGTTCTAAGTTTTGAACCCTTCTGGTTCTTGTTATAAAAAGCTTTTTCAGGAACAACTGTAACTCCGGAACCGAGATTAACACTATTGAGCCAATAGTTCTCAGAGAAGCACTCTTTTCCAATTGTCATTACACTGTTTGGAAGTACTACATCCTTAAGTCCTGTTGAAACATACATCTGCTCACCATATACATCATTGACACTCTTGATTGCATATGAACAAGCTGAAAAAGCATAATCACCGATAGTTGTCAAATTCTTAAGATCCTTGAGGAATTTTGTACTCTCGAGAGTATGACACTCTGCAAAAGCATAATCCTTGATCTCTGTAAGCTGTGAGTTTGAAGGAATGTTTAGCTCATCTGTTATATATGATCCTCTAAACAAGTCTTTATTAAACACTTTAACTCCAGCCGGAATATCAATTTTCGGAATAAGTGAATCCATAAATGCAGCTCTAGCAAGATTTACACACTTATCCGGCAATTTTAGATACGGATCATATGCAGCATTAAATGCAAGCTCCTCCAAAGTCTCCAATGAATCAGGAAGAATCAAGCCCTGTCCATCAGAAAATGTATCTACAAAATCTGCTCCAGCCATACCATATACTTTGATACTTGTAAGCTTAGTACAGCCTGACAAATCCATCTTATAGATTCCGGCATGCTGGAAAGCATACTCTCCAATATAAGTTATATTGGAAGGAAGAACTGAGTAATCCTTAGTATTATCTCCGATTATATAGAACTTTGTTCCCGCCAAAGTCTTTTCACCAACTCCGTAGAACAAACTGTTGTTGATATATGTAAGGTCATTGTACAAACCAACTTCTTCAAGATTTGAACATGACTGGAATGCTCCAATACCAAGGTTCTTTGTTGTCTTGATAGGAATCTCTATAGCCTTCAATGAAGAACATGACGTAAATGCCTGGTCACCTATTACAAGTTCATTATTGGCATCATAAGATCCCAAATCCACATTTTCCACTGATGAACAAGAAGCAAATGCTTCATTTCCAATCTTCTTAACCTTAGAAAGATCTATAAGATTCTTACTTGCACTTCCGATACCGAGTGTAGTAAGCTTTGAACATTTATTAAAAGCTCTATTTCCAATCTCAGTTACACTACCCGGAAGAACAATCTTCTCAGCATTTGTACACAATGCAAATTCATCATTGGCAATCTTAGTAATTGATCCAACACCTGTAGCACCGCTGATATCAATTGAACTTGCACTTCTTGCAAGTCCGACACCTGAAATGTCTGATATTGCCAATCCTGTGAAATCCAAATCTCCCTCAAACTCAGTAAGATGGGCAACTGTAACATTTCCAGTATAGTCACTATTGCTTCCATATGCTGAAATAATCTGACCAGCGTTCATACCGGTGATAGATTTCGCTTCACCCTTCTTCTGAATATTTGCTATAATCTTATAGAAATTCAAAAGATTGCTGTCAGGAACATATGAATTGTCCAATAATGCCTGATCGCTAATCGCTTCGTCGGCAGAATATGCCTCTGACTCCGTAACTGTTGGCACCACCGGATTAACACCAACTGCAGATGCAACCAAAGCTAATGTCAAGACAGCACCTGTAATCTTACGTGTAATCCGATTAGAAATACGTTTGTTTGTCATTCTTAACCTTCCTTTCATTTACAACTTCAACCCATGCTGTATATAGCACAGGTTGAAAACTTTTTTCTACTCTTTAATCTTTGCATTCTTACCAACAAGCTCTACAACTTTGTTCTGCTTAAGCATGATCTTAAAGTAATCATTCAAGCTCATTGATGATCCATACATTGATTTATAATTTTCCTCAAGTTTGCTAACTTCAACATTCTGCTGTTTAACAATCTTGTCAATTTCAGTCTTAACATCATCATCTGATACATCGATGCCTTCCTTAGCTGCAATAGCTTCAGCTGCCAAATGCTGCTTAGCCATATTCTCAGCTCCAGGAGTGATTGAGCTTTCGATAAACTGCTGCTCAGTCATTCCCTGCATTTCTGCAAATCCCTTGAGGTCACTTGCACCATAGCTCTTTGCCATGCTTGCATAGTATGTCTTGAGCTGCTCAATATATACTTCCTTTAGACCCTTAGGATACTTCTTAACTTCAACTTTTTCCAAAACCTTTCCAAATGCATTAGATGGTGCACTGTCCTTCTTCTGCTTTGCAAGTTTTTCCTCGACACTCTTCTTGTACTCATCAATTGACTTATGATCTGTATTCTTCTTTACATATTCCTCTGTGAGCTTTGGAATAATAGTCTTCTTGATGAAGTTGAGCTTGATTGTAAATACGGCATCTTTTCCAGCTAACTCCTTAGTGTTATAGTCTTTAGGGAAAGTCACCTTGACGTCTTTTTGCTCTCCCGGCTTCATGCCAACGATTCCATCTTCAAATCCAGGAATCATTGATCCGGATCCAAGAACCAAATCCTGCTCCTTAGCAGTTCCGCCGTCAAATGCTTTGCCATCCGCCTTTCCTTCATAGTCGATGTTAACAGTGTCGCCACTCTTACAAGCGCGATCTTTGATTTTCTTCTCCTTGCTGTGAGAGCCCAGATCTGAATCGATATCAGCTTTGATCTCATCTGCCTTAACAGTACAATCAACTTCTACGCCTTTGTACTCAGGTAGAGTCACGCATTCTTCCGGATTGTAATCTTCAATCTCGATAACAGCTGAACCGCTTACTGCGCTTCCACTAGCTGTATCCTCGCCTGTAAACTTGTTTTTAACATCCCCCCAAGAACATCCTGTTACCAAAATAGATGAAATAAGTAATGTACTTAGGATTACTGTACTCTTCTTCAATTTTGTTTCCTCCTAGCGCCATAAATTGGCTTTTTTGTTTTATTTTATTTGATCAACTTGTCCTACAATCAAAGACAAGATAACCTTTTATATTGTATCATAAAAACTCGGAAAAATAAAGTGTATTTTCGATTTTTATGCTTATTCACTTGATTTTAACATTTCCTCCCAGGATATTATCACCTGTTCACATGTCTCCATATCAAGTGAATTGACAGCGTCTTTGAGGTACTCAAACATATCTTCTTGTTCCTCAGGATACTTGTAGCCGGCCATTTCTTCTATTACGCTGTCCATCTGGTCTGGGTCCAAATTCTCTATAGCTGAGCGCATAACCAAAAAACAATCCATGAGAAAATCCTTAGTCGGAGTCTTCTTCTCCCCAACCACTTTTTCCTCACAATAGTCTTTGAGCTTATCGATATAAGACAAGTACAAATCAAGCATCGCCGGCGTGAGATCATGTATTGTGGCAGCGTCCTCATTATTTCCCGCTTTTTCAAGGTCGGCAGCCATATCAGCCAACTCTTCCGCCCCGATCTGCCTTGATGCACTCTTAAGAGCATGAACCTCTATAGTATAGTTCTTCCAATCCTCTTCCGTCTCATACTTCTTGATTATCTCGCTCTTCTTCTCTATAGCATTATAGTAATCCTTGATAACTGCCTTCAGAAGATCTGTATTGCCAAGAAGTTTCATGGCTGCGCCAACATTTAAGCCATGTATATCAAGCCCCTGTTCTGCCATATTTTTCTGCATGATCTCCATGGAAGGCGGCAAATCGCTTTTGCTTGCTCGCTCAATCTTCTCCGGCGGTAAACTGTTCTTGATTACCTTAGATATCACCTTCATCTCAATTGGTTTGGGCACAAACTCGTTGAATCCCTCTGCCAAGAACTTCTCTCTCATGCCATCCACTGCATTGGCCGTCAATGCCACTATCGGAACATCTTTATAATCTCTGTGAAACCGCCTGATTATATGAGTCGTTTCCACCCCATCAAGCTCCGGCATCATGTGATCCATAAAAATCATATCATACTTGTCAACTGTAATCTTTTCTATGGCCTCTTTGCCGCTGAGAGCTGTATCTATCTTCATCCTGAGAGGTTTTAACAATCCTTCAGATACTGTGAGATTAATTGCATTGTCATCCACAATCAGCACTTTGGCTTTTGGTGCGATAAAATCAAAATCAGCCACCTCAACATTAGCTATATGGGACTGATAGTCCTCATCTCTTAAAATCGCTGCAATATTTAAGATATATATAGGCTTTTTGACTATCAGCACATTGTCAAGATCCACTTGAACCATGGTATCATAATCAACAAGCAGAATTCCTGTCACGTTAGGATTCGTCTCAAAGTACTCTCGTATTCTATCACCAAACTTGTTTTCCTCGATAAATACATATAGACTCTCATCATTCTCATAGTCAAAAAGCATCTCTTCATCATAGAGATAGGAGTTTTCTATTCCAAGCCTATCCAAATCCCTGTCAAGCTGGGTTCTGATATATTCATTTTCTATAATTGAAAGTACTTTTATACCATCATCCACACCTATTTCAACTACAGGCGTAGAATCAACTATCTTCTGCGGAATATTTACATAAAAGAGACTTCCCTCTCCATATACACTTTCAACGCCAATCTGACCATTCATCTGCTTTGCCAATCTCTCACATATGGCTAGCCCCAAACCATTTCCCTCTATATTTCTATTTCTCTTGCTGTCCACTTGATAAAAGGAGCTAAATAGTCTGTCGATGTGATCTTGCTTGATTCCGATTCCCGTATCCTGCACAGAAATCTCTATATCCACCATATCGTCATGGTACTTTTGCGGAACAACTCTAATCAAAACTTGCCCGGATTCCGTAAATTTCACCGCATTATTGGCTAGATTTATGAGAATCTGCTTGATTCTTATGTTGTCACCGTAGAGAACTGTCGGAACATTTGGCGATACATCTAGTATCAGCTCCACGTCCTTGTTTCCAATTCTACTTAGAATGATACTTGCCACATCGTTAATCATAGCTATTGGCTCATACTCCACCGGACTCAACTGCATTTTTCCTGACTCTATCTTGGAAAAGTCAAGTATGTCATTGATGATGGTTAACAGCGTGGTTCCGGAGGAAATAATCTGATTGATATAACCTCTCGCCACCGGCGGCAAATCCTCTCTCAAAGCCATCTGCGCCATTCCTATAACCGCATTCATCGGTGTTCTGATTTCATGACTCATATTGGCTAGAAAATCGGACTTCATGTTGGCAACACGCTCTGTCTCCTCACTCTCTTGCAAAATCTCATATCTCGTATATGCAGAATTCGTCAATATGTCTAATATCGTCTTCATCATATTGGCATGGGTCATCAATTCCTCGGCAGTCATGATCCTGACTTTTCTCGAAGCCTCCAAGAGTTCGACGTCATCAAGGTCGCACTCCTCAGCAAGTTTTTCGATTTTTTCTCTCGGTAGAAAATGGTCCGACACCTGTCCACTTAAGAAAGCGCCAAAAAGTTTACCATGAATAACTATGGGAATTGCAAAATCATACAATCCGGCATGGCACTTGTATACCTGGATTTTGCCTGTTTCAAAAGCTTTTTGAGTTCCCTCTCTATCACATTTTTCACACATTTTTAATCCCTTGGGACTGGCCTTTATGTATTTGTCGCAAAATGGATTAAAGCTGATATGCTTAGTCAATGCCACACCATCTATATCAGATATTCCACAAGAAAGCCCCGTGAGATTATAGAACATGCTCTGTAAATTATCTAATTCCTCTAAACTAAATAAGTCTAGAAGCTTCGTATCCTTTTTCCCCATACTATTTCCCCCATATAATTAGCACATAGTACTCTCATCCTCAACTATGAAACTACTTTAAGAAAGTTGCCACCGTATCCAACAACTTATTTCTATCAATTGGTTTGAGAATATATCCCTGTGGTTTGAGAAGAATAATCTCTCTAACCTTGGCCGCGTCGTCAACTCCGGTTAAAAATATAACTGGAATCTTGGCCCAAGTTGGATTCTCCCTAATCTTTTTTAGAGTCTGACTTCCCGTCTCCTCCGGCATCTCGTAGTCAAGAAGAATCAAATCAGTGGCCCTCTTCTCCAAGAATTTCCTGGCAATCTTTCCACTGATGGCCGTCGCCACCTCATAATCATCTCCCAGATATCTCTTCACAGTTCTCAGCATGAGCGGATCATCATCCACAACCAATATATGCTTTTTGTTTCCAGCCTCTTTCTTGTGCCCAAAAATCTCGTTTCTCGATACAAAATTCTCATCATTGCGCTTTTGAGCTCTCTCACTTTCCTTCTCCTTGAGCTGCTCTTTGCGCTTTTCTATCAAAGCCGCCTCCTGCTGCCTCTTTTCCTCCAGCCTTCTTCGCTCCTCCTCTTCCCTCTGGATTCGCTCTTTCTCGAGGAAATATGCAATTATTCGCTCCTTAATCACGCTGGCAGTAAGCGGTCTAATGAGATAAATCTCAACTAGTTTGGGAGCCCACGCTCTAACTTCTTGGCAGGTCTCCTGATCTCCGATAGCCATAAACGGAATCGGATTAGATGAAATCTTATATTTGAGAGTTGCCAAATCAAGCACCTGCTGCCTTGTTTCGTTCAGCAGACAAAGCACTATTGCATCCGGCTTAAAATACCTGATATGCCCCATAACATCATCTACGTTAGCCGACGAGCTAAGACATTCAAATGAATTACCCATGGATTGAAAAAACTCATCGACAACTACGTCATAACTTCCCACCAATAAAATCTTGTACCTCATCGCTACCTCCTCCTTTGAACATCTCCCCAAGCATCCCCTCTATTCGTAGCTCGGTACCGTCTCCGGCATGAAAAATCTGTCCTTGAATAACGAATTGATAAGTATATTATATTCTGCTTTCGTGCAACCGCTCTTCATCAGCGAAAATGTTCCGCCGGAAGAATACATCTCACTGCTCATGGCAGATGTTGATTTTGTCGCATTCGAATTAAAAATCATAATCTTGTTGGAATTGTTTGCGCTGTTCCAAGTTCCCCAATTGGCAAGCCCTGTTGCATTGGGATTTCCACTCTTCACAAAGTTACCTATGTACTTTTGCATAAGTGTTGTGAGGGCTACACGTCCTGCCTTATTGCTACTTGGATATAAGTCGGGAACCATACTCTTGAAGTTATTGAAGTATTTGCCCCTGAGAAAATCCTTAGACATTCCATGATAAGCGCCATAACAATCCGAATAAACACTTCCCACTAATCCGGCATCAGTTCCCCATTTAAACCTATATGCATAGAGATTGGCATGCTTCGAATTCTTGTAATACTGATTGGCAACTTTTTCTATATAGTGCTCTGATTGGAGCATACTACCGTACTTTACGCCTTTTTTTATCACTCCAAACATCTGATCAGATGATGTGATCTCCGCCAAATCGCTGAGATTTCCACTGGTAAGGCTTCCACTCCAAGCATATGAAGAAAACTCACTTGCATCGCTTCCAAGAAGCATTGGAACATTTATATAATCCCCTTTTTCGATAACCTCGAAACCATCCTTGGGAATAACTACTCCATCATTAAAGCCATGTGGAAATGATGTGAGTTTCAGAGCCGGTGACCTGTACATATTGGCAATTTCAGCAGTTGTAAGGCTGTCGAATATTTCTCTGATTTGTCCATTACTGAGGCTCTTAAGATATGTCTTGGCCTCGGACTTTGTCTCATACTGACCTCTATTCACCAAAACATTGGCAAGTTTTCCCTCACAGGATTCATCACCCTCATCATTGGTACATATATTGCAACCACCATTAAAAATTATTACCTTGTGAAATAATCCCTTCATGATAGGTGATATTGTCGCCAATAAAGCATTGCGACCTCCCGCCGAGAAACCAGACAAGGTGACGTTGTTCTTATTTCCTCCGAAGTTTCCAATCTCATCTTGTACCCACTTCAGAGCTGCTTTGATATCGAGAAGTGCGAAGTTTCCGCTGTTCTCCTCAGCAGTGCCATCTCTGAGTGCGGGATGACTGAGATATCCGAAAGCACCAAGCCTGTATTCCACAGATACAACAACGCAATTCGCTGTATCTACAAAGCTATCAAATGGTGTATTGGCATCACCGGACGCATTGCCACCCCCGTGAAGAAATACCAATACAGGCAAATTGGTCTTGTTGGTATTGGGCCTCTGAATATTTACATACAGACAATCTTCTGTCCCCGTATATGTGGTTCCATCGCAGTACTGAGCCGCCCCCTCGCGTTCCTTTGTCGCGTCTTTGATTCCGGACCAAGCGGAAACTTCCTGAGGTGCTCTCCATCTGTTCTTTCCCGACGTGTCTGCCCCATAAGGGACGCCGTACCAACTTAGAATTCCATAATTTACATTCTCTATGCCCTTTACATATCCCTTGGAAGTCTTCTTGACCAGTTCTGATTGAACTGTTACTTTGACAGTCTTAGTCTTTCTTCCGTCCTTAGAAATTACTTTGACCGTTGCACTTCCACTGCTAATCCCCTTAATCTTGCCACTCTTAGTCGCAGTGACAACTCTGGGATTACTTGATACAAAGAACATTTTCTTGTTACTGGCACTGCTAGGTGATACGCTGGCTCCGAGACTGACAGTCTCTCCCGGCACAATGCTTACCTTCGTACTTGTAACCTTAATAGCGGTAACTTTCTTACCTACCGTAACTTTTAGCTTGACTTTCTTGGTCTTGCCTTTGTATCCATAGACGTAGGATATGCCTTTTTTTAAGCCCTTTATCTTCTTGTTGCTAATCACCTTAACTATCTTCTTTTTAGCGGCCTTCCACTGAAGTTTCCAGGCTTTTATCTTTGTAAAATTTTCCGCTGTAAGCGGGTTTTTCTTGATAATTGTATTAATAGTTGCAGATTTTCCCTTTACGATAGTATATGCTGGATTCTCTGCAGCACTAACGTCATTGCCAATACACATACCAAAGCCTCCTGCAATTGTCACAGTTGCCATGGCAAGAACCATTCGCCTATCAAGCGCAGAAAGCAGGTTGTGTGATATATATTTTTTTTCTATTTTTTTGAACATTTTCTAATTCTCCCAAGTCAATGCACTATACTCATTTACTTTATCTCTCAGATATAGAAGGTCAAGTGCCTCCTCTGCCGATCTGTTGTCAAACAATACAGCATTAATCTGCTCTACAATCGGCATAGTTACATGATGTTTGTTGGCAAGTGCCATAGCAGCTCTGGCTGTATTGACACCCTCAATAGCTTGGTTAATCTCAGCCTTCGCCTCGTCCAAACTCTTGCCCTTTCCGAGAAGATAGCCACAGTTGTGATTTCTACTGTGAGTACTGGTACAAGTAACTATAAGATCTCCTATTCCGGACAAACCACAAAATGTCTCCATCTTGCCACCGAGTTCGATTCCAAGTCGTGAAATCTCAGCGATTCCTCTGGTCATGAGAGCCGCCTTAGTATTATCTCCAAGTCCCATACCGTCGAGAATTCCCGCCGCTAGGGCGATAACATTCTTGAGAGCTCCTCCCAACTCGATACCAATAATGTCAGGACTAGTATATACTCTAAAGTTTTTAGACATAAAAATATCCTGGATAAAACTTGCTGTCTTTTCTGTTTTGGCTCCAACTACAACTGTAGTAGGCACTCCCTTTGACACCTCTTCAGCGTGACTAGGACCTGACAACACACCCACATTTGCCTGTGGAATCTCATCTTGAATCACTTCACAAAGAGTCATGAGTGTAGAATCTTCGATACCCTTTGCAACATTTACGATAATCTGATCTTGCTTGATAAAATCTTTGATAGATGCCGCAGTCTGTCTGATAAATGGTGATGCAACAGAAATAACGATAATATCTTTGTCCTCACATGCTTTTTCAAGATCGTCCTCTATCTCTATAGAATCTGGCAACTTAGCTCCCGGAAGTCTGTGAACATGTTCTCTTTTCTCTCTGAGCATATCTGTCTCTTCCTTGATCTTTGACCAAATTGTAACCTTATGTCCATTGTTAGCACATAGAATTGCAAGAGCTGTACCCCAGCTTCCTGCTCCTAAGAAAGCAATATTTCTCATTCTTTTTTTCCTCCAATCTTATTCTCGGTTCCATTCATCAAACGCTTGATATTCGCTCCGTGCTTAATATAAGCCAATAAAGTAAACAAAAGGCTCACGCACAAAATAAGCGGAAAGTCGCTACAACTTCTATAATGCATTATTGAATAAATCGGAATATAACATACAACTATCAGTGATCCCACTGATACATATCTGGTAATGGCAACTGCCAATATAAATATCGCAAGTCCTATACCTATAAATATAGGATCAAGTGTTGACATAATTATGACAGCGGCAGAAACTGATATACCTTTTCCACCTTTAAACTTTAATGTGACAGGAAAATTGTGGCCCAAAACCACGCCAAATCCCGTACAAAGTGTACAGAGATATGTCCAGTCCGCCGAAAAATGATAAATATGTATACAATATACAAACTTAACAATCGTCATAGGTATAAAGGCCTTCAAAAGATCGCCAATGAATGTTATGGCCGCTGCACCTTTTCCCAGAGAGCGAAGCGCATTGGTCGCTCCAATATTTCCACTTCCCTCTGCCTGTATATTAATACCCTTGGCCTTTCCAACCAAGTATCCCGTTGGTATACATCCAAACAAATATCCTATGACAAGCAATATAACTGCCTTTATAACAATATCCAATTCTTATTTCTCCTTTCGCTCACGCACTATCATTCGAATTGGAGTCCCTGTAAATCCAAATGTCTCGCGAATTCTGTTTTCTATATATCGTTGATACGAAAAATGCATCAACTCTTTGCTGTTGACAAACATGACAAAGGTCGGCGGCTTTGTGCTCACCTGAGTCATATAATATATGCGAAGCCTCTTGCCCTTATCTGATGGCGGCTGTTGCATAGCTACTGCCTCCGTCAAAATCTCATTCAAAACACCGGTCTGCACACGGAATGAGTGGAACTGAATTACCTTTTCAATCATGTCAAAAAGCTTCACTGTTCTCTGTCCGGTCTTGGCCGATATAAAGATAATCTCCGCATATGGCACAAAAGATAGAATCTCCCTGACTTTGTTGGTATAATTCTTAACAGAGTGATTGTCCTTTTCTATGAGATCCCACTTATTAACTGCAATTATTAATCCTCGCCCCCTGTCATGAGCAATCCCCGCGATCTTAGCATCCTGCTCTGTGACGCCTTCATCTGCATCAATCATCATAATCACCACATCAGCTCGCTCTATGGCGGCCACAGTACGAATGATGCTGTACTTTTCTAGGTCCTCTTTGATTTTATTCTTTCTTCTGAGTCCGGCTGTATCTATAAAGATATACTCCTTATCATCCTTTACAATTGTAGTATCGATGGCATCTCTCGTAGTACCGGCAATATCCGATACTATAACTCTATTCTCACCGAGAAGCTTGTTGATAAGGGAGGATTTCCCAGCATTGGGTTTTCCTACAACTGCAATCTTTGGAGTGTCATCTTCCTCCTCTTCAAACAAATCCGGATCTATGTGCTCCAGAACTGCATCCAACAAATCTCCAAGTCCAAGCTTTGATGATGCAGATACCGGATGAGGATCTCCGATACCAAGGTTATAAAACTCATATACATCAGGCATGAGCTTGTCAAAATTATCAACTTTGTTGACAACTAATACAACAGGCTTATGTGATTTTCTGAGCATATCAGCTACTTTGAAATCCATATCCACAACTCCCTGACGAACATCTGTGACAAACAGAATAACATCAGCTGTGTCTATGGCGATATTTGCTTGCTCACGCATATGAGACAGCATGGCATCCTTCGTATCCATATCTATACCACCGGTATCAATTAACGACATACTCTTGTCCAGCCAATTGATATCAGCATATATCCTATCCCTTGTCACTCCGGGATAATCCTTTACAATTGAAATCTTCTCTCCTGCCAACGTATTAAAAAGCGTAGACTTTCCCACATTAGGGCGTCCAACTATGGCAACAATAGGTTTACTCATCTTTCTTCCCCTTTGATAAATCTATATATTTGCAAACTTTTACAAGTTATATTGTACTAGAAAACAATATCAAAATCAAGGAATATTTAACCATCTGTAAGTCCTAAAAACATCTTGATTTTGAAGATGAATTGTGTTACAATAATGAAAAGTGTATATACATTTCATGACAATGTGTTGGAAAGGAGGCGAATCTAGATGGAGATTTCAGGCGGAATCAATCTTGCCAATTATTCTACAGATAGGACAAAGAATGAAGTTATGAGGGATATAAGCATTGCCATGCTAGATAAGTCGCTAGACAACGAGCAGCAAATGGGTGACCAACTTACCAAGATGATGGAGAGATCAGTCAATCCGAGTGTAGGTGGCAATTTTGATATATCTGTTTGATTTATCTGTACAATTCAAATTGAGTTAGTAAAGGAGCTGGTACCTCAATGGTATACAGCTCCTTTTTCTTGCATCTTAATCCACGAATTCAAAGGCATTTTCTATGTGTTCCAGATTCTGTCCTTCAAATAGAATGACATCAAATCTTATTCCACACGAGGGACTAATTCTCCGCTTAGAAAGATAGTACTTAGTTGTCAGACATATCTTTCTCTGCTTGGAATAGTTTACACTTTCCCCGGGCGAAACCATGGTTCCTTCTGCTCTGTACTTAATTTCAACGATTACCAGATACTCGCCCTTGCGAGCTACTACATCCAGTTCACCATATCGACTGTAAAAGTTCCTGTCCAGGATATCATATCCTCGCTCCTCTAAGTACTTCACTGCCCTGTCTTCATAAAAATCTCCGATTTTCCGCTTATTATACACTTTCTCCTCCCTAAAGTTTTTCTATAATCTCGCGTATTTCATCCTCAGCTGTCGGCCTTGCATATACATCATCGCCAAATTGCATGACATCTCCAATACCCTTTTGGAATACAAACCTGAGTTTTCCATCTCTGACCTTCTTGTCTGTGTAGAGTTTCTTCACAAGTTCTTCCCTGTCTATATAATCAGGAATCGCCACAGGAAGTCCTACACTTTTCAGCAGAGCGATTGTTCTATCACACTCTTCCTGGGTCAAAAATCCCAACTTGCATCCAAGCATAGCCTGTGCCACAAGTCCTATGGACACTGCCTCACCGTGAAGAAGTCTATAATCACTGACTGTCTCTACAGCACGACCAACTGTATGGCCAAGGTTCAAGATTTCTCGAAGGCTCTTCTCCTTCTCGTCTTTCATGACAACCTGATACTTGACATTGCAATTGTGCTCAGATATGTAGATACAGGCCTCTTCGTCACAATCAAGAACCTTTTGGAAATTGTTTTCCAGATACTCAAACAGCTCATAATCAGCGAGACAAGCGTGTTTAATAGTCTCTGCCATTCCATTGATTCTATGTGCCATAGGAAGTGTCTCCCATGTTTTTACATCTACATAAACCTTCTTTGGCTGATAGATAAGGCCTATGAGATTTGTGGCAAGATCAGTGTCAACTGCAGTTTTCCCACCGATTGACGCATCTGCAGCTGCAAGATGTGTTGTGGCATAGTTGATAAAAGGCACACCCCTGCCAAATGTTCCGGCGACAAAACCCGCCAGGTCCGATACAACTCCTCCACCGACGGCAATAACACAACAATCACGCCTATACTCTCTAGCTAGCATTGCATCTTCAAGTTGCTCCTTCACCGCTCGGACTTTGCTCTTCTCTCCCGCCGGAAAGACAAACAAATCACTCTTGTATCCACATGCTTTCACCTTGTCATAAATCCGGGTGGCATATAGCGGTTCAACAATGTCATCTGTAATGATGGCAAACTTGTTAATTCCGCCTACCAGACCATTTTTAATATCCTCTATTAGTTTATCCATGAGATTGATGCCTATCTCAACCTCATATGAATCGTCAACAATCTTCTTTAATTCAACATTAAATACTGACATTGCGTATCCCTCCTGATGAATTTTCTCTGTAAAAAACTACAATACTGATAATATCACATTTTTCTTGCTTTTACCAGCAAAAAACTATATAATATTATTTGTTTAGAGATATTTTTTTTAGAAGGAGTTAGAATATGTGTGGAATAATAGGTTATGTAGGCACACAAGATGCCAAAAAAGCTCTTGTCGACGGACTACAAACTCTTGAATATCGTGGATATGACAGCGCAGGCATATCATTTTTCACAGATAACAAGATTAAGACAATTAAAAAAGTTGGAAAAGTTTCAAATCTCAGAGAAAATGTCAAGGCCAGTGCCAGTGATATGGAATCACACTGCGGAATTGGACATACTCGCTGGGCAACACACGGTGGAGTTTCCGATACAAACTCACACCCTCATACCGCCGGAAAAGTAACATTGATTCACAATGGTATTATAGAAAATTACAAGGAATTACAGGATGAATTGGCCGAGAAAGGTGTTTTCCCGGTATCTCAGACAGACTCAGAGATTGCCGCTATGGTTATCAATGACTTGTACGATGGCAATCCGGAGGAAGCTATCCGCCTTGGTACTGCGAAACTCAAAGGAGCATATGGTTTTTGTATCATGTTCGAAGATATCCCGGATACAATCTATGCAATTAGAAGTGGTAGTCCACTCGTTGCCGCTCATACGGAGAAGGGAAGTCTCATCGCTTCCGATATGGTTGCTCTTGTAAGTTATACAAAGCAGTACTTTGTATTAAAAGAAGGTCACTTGGCTAAGATTACCAAGGATGAGATCATCGTCAAGGACGAGTTCGGCGATATCTACGGTCCTACAATTCATCACATCAGTTGGGATGTTGGAGCTGCCAAGAAAGGTGGATATGACTACTTCATGATGAAGGAAATTCACGAGCAGCCGGAATCCCTCCGAAATACAATCAAACCTAGATTCATCAATGGACTTCCTGATTTTACAGATGACGGTGTTCCAGATTCACTCTTCGAGGGAATTGACAAAATCGTCATCACAGCATGCGGAACTGCTATGCACGCTGGTCTCATCGGAAAGAATATGATCGAACGACTCGCAAGAATCCCTGTTACAGTGGAGATTGCATCAGAGTTTAGATATCAGAATCCTATAATCAATGAGAAGACATTGATTATCACAATTTCACAGTCTGGCGAAACTGCAGACACATTGGCAGCTATTGCCCTAGCCAAAGAACACGGCTGCAAGACTTTATCAGTGGTAAATGTCAAGCAGTCATCTATCGCAAGAGAAAGTGACTACGTGCTCTACACTCATGCAGGTCCTGAGGTTGCCGTTGCAAGTACCAAGGCATACTCAGTTCAGTTGTCAGTTATGTATCTT
Organism: Eubacterium xylanophilum ATCC 35991; assembly: GCF_000518685.1. Lineage (GTDB taxonomy): Bacteria > Bacillota > Clostridia > Lachnospirales > Lachnospiraceae > Eubacterium_F > Eubacterium_F xylanophilum. The sequence continues at coordinate 58,105 of NZ_KI912472.1, forward strand.
CTCGCATTCAAACTTGCCCTTATCACAGGTAATGTTTCGGAGAACAAAATCAGAGAGTATACTGCAGAGTTTGCTGATATCGCCAACAAGGTAGAGGAAACCCTCTCTTATGACAATCAGTCAGAAAATATTGCAAAGAGACTTGCAAAAGCTGAAGACATCTTCTTCATAGGCCGTGGACTTGATTATATGCTCTCATGCGAGGGCTCACTTAAGCTCAAGGAAATCAGCTATATTCACTCTGAAGCCTATGCGGCCGGCGAGTTAAAGCACGGAACCATCTCACTTATCACTGATAATGTTCCTGTCATCGCCCTAGCCACTCAGCCGGATGTATATGCAAAGGTTATTTCCAACGTTCAGGAAGTTCGCTCACGTGGTGCCAAAGTAATCCTCATCACGGATTCAGACGCATCTGTAGATGCAAGCCTATGTGATCATCAGATAGTATTGCCGGAGACTTCTCCGATATTTACACCGTTCTTGTCAGTGGTCATCTTACAATACTTAGCATATTATGTTGCTGTGGAAAAGGGACTCAATGTGGATCAGCCACGAAACCTTGCCAAATCAGTAACAGTTGAATAGTAAGACCAGCGCTATGCGATTCCGATAAAAAAAACAGGAAGAGGCCAACCGACTCGAGACGCAATGCATGCGCATTGAAGTCTCTCTCTGGTTGGACTCTTCCTGTTTTTAGACTGTCTTAGTGCGACAGCCCCATTTTTATTTGCTAAATTTCATATCAATCACTACAACTTCGCTTGGAACGCCAAGCTTAACAGGCACTCCCCATCCCCCTATTCCAGAAGATGTAATGGCATATGTATCGCCATATTTTTTCATTCCATAGTTCATATCATTGGCTAGGTAGGTAAGGAAATTGCCAAACAACTGACCGCCATGAGTGTGACCACTCATAACCAGGTCTCCTCCCGCCTTACTCACTTCAAGAAACTGGTGAGGCTGATGACTCAACACAACCACCGGCTTAGTTTTATCAACACCCTCAAGAAGCTTTGCCACATCGTTTTCTATTGAAATATCCGAAAAGTCCTTGCGTCCCACAATCTGCACTCCATTGGCAAGGGTGGTTATCTGATCCATAAGGACAGTAATTCCGGCATTTCTGAAGTAATGTGTCACATCTTTACTGAGATAGACTTCGTGATTTCCCTCAACGTAAAACACCCCATACGGAGCATTTATCTTCTTAAAAGCCTGTATCATCAACTCAATCTGGCTCTCAGTCGTGGACTGATCTACAAAATCTCCATCGAGTACTACTATATCAGGTTTGGTCTCATTTATCTTGTCGACTACTCGCGTAATATCGCTTCCAAGAACACCCGATCCCATGTGAACATCGCTAATCATGGCAATTCTCATGCTGTCTTTGTTCTCACTCTTACCGGTGTCATCAACATCTAAATGCTTATTGATAGATACCTTGTACTCCGTAACCTGATACCATCTCATATTAATCACCGACAAAACACCACAGATTATAGTAAATACAAGTATGCACGTGATGCCTTTTCTCGTGCTTTTGATAAACTTATATATCTTATTATCCGCTTCAATTCTGGTCCCTATTGCTATTATCAGCTGTCTTATTCCAAGAAAAATCAGCGAATAAATAAATACGACCATATATATTCCGGCAATTCGAAGCAAAATATTCTTTATCAAGTCATTGTCATATCCGAAGTATCCTGCAACTCCGCCTATAAAATTGACAAAAAACACTCCATGAATTACCCAATATATCACTTTATTCCACCCAAGTCGCTTCCAAAGTTGAAAGTATTTGATAAATACAAATGCCGTGAGCACCAGAAGTATTATAAAAAATATTCCGAGAGCAACGACTGCCCAAAATCTAGCCATCATTCATCCCTTTCTAGATCATTTATCTAGTAAACAATTACCGGTGTTCCAACTTTTACTTTTGAATACAACTCTCTCGCAAAGCTATATGGGAGGTTGACACAGCCATGTGAACCACTGTATCTGTATATATTACCTCCAAATCTTCCGCGCCAAGTGGCATCATGAAGTCCCTGTCCATCCCAGTTGAATGGCATCCAATAGTGGACCAATGTATGATATCCCTGAACTGCCATAGTTCCCAGGTATCGCTCTCTCTGCATAGCATATATTCTATGCGCACCCTTAGTAGTTCTTCTTGCAGGTGTATCCAGTCCTGAAACCACATTGGACTGCATCTTGAGCTTACCTTTCTTGTAAAACCAGCAATGCTGTCTGCTGATGCTTACTTCAACGTATGTATCACCGATATCATCTTTTCCATGCTTAACTGCCTGGTTCTTATATACAGGCTCTACAGTCTTTGACTTTCCCTTCCTAAGCAACTTATTCAGTTTAGTAACCGTCGCCGGTTCATCAATCCACCATCCAAGAATTCCTCCGTGTATCTTCTTGACACCATCTTTGGTAGTTTTGAATTTTCTAGTCTTACCAAAAGTATTATACTTCTTGGCGAGATGCTTGACAAATTGTTCCGGCCACTTCTTGTCTATTACAAGTTTTGCCTTTTTCTTCTTATACTTGACATGTTTCTTAAGTTTGGTCCAATCGAGAACTTCCTTCTGCTTGCCAAATTTATAAGTAATCCTCATGTCCTCATATCTATTAATAGCTTTTCCAATCTTTTTAATCTCTTTGCTCTCAGTAGTAATCTTAGCTTCTTTGTAATAATCATCGAGATTTATAGATGCGCTATCATTTCCGGCTAATTGGGTGAGAATATCTCCTGCCAGCTTGTCATTATCAACTATATCACCCTTTTTCTCGGGAATAAGATTAAACCCCTTGTCATAATATGCATTCTTTGGTTTTTTCTCTCCCTGCGGAACATTGTTCTCAACTATATACTTAACTGCATCTAAATCCATACCACTGTCAACAACCGTCGAAGAAAAATCAATCTCCTTGATTTCTCCATTAATATTCATATTGACAACTTTCCTCTTCTTACTTGGCTCCGCACTGCTTGACTCCTCTCCGGATGGCGAGAACACACCTGCCCCGTACAAGCAACCTACTACAATAGCAACAAAAGCCACTGCCACTATCGGCACCAATATTTTTTTCTTGTTCATTTTGAGCTTCCCTTCTAAATCCTTTTTACTTATAACCCAAAAAAGGTTATAAACCCCGCAGATTATATTGTACAATATTTTTAAAATATAGTCAATCCACACTACTTGTATTATTTCCCGACTTAGTATATACTTAATAGAGGATAGGAGGACGAAATGCAAACCATCGATAACCAGCTAAAAACCAACAATTTATCTCGCTTTCATCTTGTATACGGTGAGGAAAAGTACATGGTCACCTACTACTCAAGGCAGATCATTTCTAAGCTCTCTACTGAGGGTGACACCGTCAATACAACATTTTATGAGGGCGAAACCCTTAATCTGGAAGATTTTGATTCCCTTGGGAACACTCTTCCTTTTTTTGCTGAGAACAGATTGATGGTAGTCAAGAGAAGTGGCCTTTTTGGCAAATCAAGCGAGATGACTTCCATCCTCGATTCCTTCCCTGATAGCACCTACGTTCTTTTTGTCGAGGACAAGATTGACGGACGAAACTCCCTGGTAAAGTGGATGAAGAAAAACGGATGCGTCACCGAGTGCAAGCAAAAAAATGAGCACGAATTAGCCGGATGGATAGCCGGATATCTAAAGCGATACGGCAAGACAATCCCCCGAAGAGAGATTAGTTATCTAATTTCCAAAGTCGGTTTCTCCATGAACACTCTCTCCACCGAGATGGATAAACTGATTGGCTACATCGGAGATGCCAATTCAGTTACCACTCAGGACATAGATGCCATCTGCAGTGGTCAGGTTGTGGACAAGGTCTTCGATATGATTGACGCAGTTATGACCGGAAACAGCACCCTAGTTTACAAGCTCTACCGCGATTTACAGGAACTGAGAGAGCCAGCTCCCGTTCTGGTCCGACTATTTCAAAGGCACATCAACATTCTCATACAGGTTAAGGAATTATCAAGATCCAAGGCAGATAAGATTATCGCCAACGAATTGAAGATACCTACCTTTGCCATTGGGAAGTATAAGCAACAGGCAAACGGCTTCAAGCGAAGCGAACTTATCCACATGCTGGAAAATATCACAGAAAGCGAAGAACTCTTCAAAACAGGCCAGATGAAAGACGAGCTTTCCGTGGAAATGTTTTTTATCAGAGCATTGACAAATTGCTAAAAAAATGGTATAAATTTACTTGGTTGTTTTTTATGGAGACGTATCGAAGAGGTCATAACGAGCTCGACTCGAAATCGAGTTGTCCGCAAGGGCACGTGGGTTCGAATCCCACCGTCTCCGTTTTTTTATGCCTATTTTTCTAACATAGTCTTGATATTAAGTCTTCTATTTTCCTCAGAAACAATTATAGCACCGCTCTCCGCAGTATTTAAGAAAAATGTTCCGAAAGACTTGATTCTATCAACCACATCTCTTGCAGGATGACCATATCTATTATTAACCCCGGCAGAAGCAAATGCATACTTGGGAGAAAAATATGCTAAAAAAGCATCAGAAGTAGATGACTTGGAACCGTGATGTCCTACCTTGAGAATATCCACGCTCATAGGACTATTTTCCATCGACTCCAACACATCCTCCTCCCCATTCACCTCGAGATCTCCCGTTGTCAAAATCCTATAATTCTTATAATTTATCATAAAGGTCAAGGAGTAGTCATTGGGCTCTTTCCATGGAAAGTCAATCCTAGGATGTAGACAATCAAAGGTTAATTGGTCTGATATTCTGAGAGTGTCTTTTCTACAAATGTAGTCAATGCTGATATTCTCTCTCCTTATCTTCTCTTCTAACGCCAAATAGTTCTTGTCCTTATTCTCTATCCCGGGAAGCCCCACCCGACATATCCTTATATCTCGCTTCTCCCCCTTATCAAGCATCTCAATCAAGCCACTGGTATGGTCCTCATCACCATGAGTTATAAATACTTCATCTATCCTATCTCTCCCATAGAACTTGAGAACCGGCTCAATTACATTTTCAGCAATGTTTTTCTTAGACGTACTCCCTCCGTCAATTAAAAATGTTCTGTTGTCGCATATTATAACTTCCATATCTCCCTGTCCAACATCTCCCTGAATATACACGAATCCATATTTTGGTTTTGCAAAAAAGAATATTAATATCGCAAGTCCCGCTAGACCCGAAAGTTTTTTTCTATTATAATCCACAAGAAATACACCTATCACAGCTAATATTAGGCCATAATAAATAACCATAAATACTACGTTTGGCCTTCCAATAATTATCTTATTATATGGCAAATAATTCACACCATGACATATTAATTTATAATACTTCAGTATAAAATGCGCCGTAGAAAGGATGAACTCTGCCAACATAGAATTGAATATCAAACATATACATCCGATAAATCCCACTCCAACCAATAATGACATAAGTGGAAGTACTAACATATTAATTATCACGCTATAGGGACATATTTCAAAGTAATACCAACATATTATGGGAAATGTTGTCAGGAACAATGCAAGGCCCTGGATAATCGTTTTGGCAATTATATTCTCAATTTCCAATCTCTTAATCGCCTCGTCAAAGAGAAGGATTCCAAGAACCGACGCATAACTCAATTGAAACCCACATTGAAACAGCTGTAACGGCTCATTTATCAGGGTGAATATTCCGCTTAGAGCAATGGCCGACAGGGGATCATAGTACTTTCCCACAGTTTTCCCAAGCATCGCAATTACCATCATGAGCACTGCTCGAGTGGTGGCAACCGGAAAACCTGTGAGTTCTCCATACAGGAGAAGAAATGTCACAGTGAATATGGCTGCATACTGCATCTTAATCAGATATTTTCTCAGGAAATTGAAAAGACCCATGCCTATGAGTGAGATATGAAGACCGGAAATCGCCAAAATATGTGATATTCCAGCGCTCTCAAAAAGCTCCTTGATATCCTTATCAAGGAGTGTCTTATCCCCCAAAATCATTGCACTCATAATTCCCGCATCTTCACTGTTCATAACTTTGCTAAGTCTAGCTGAAAAAAAATCCCTCAACTCGCGCAAATATTCCGGAAGTCTGTCATATTTATTATTTACTATTATAATATCTTGTATTTGGATTTTTCCGACATAATCCTGACTTTTGTAATATAATTGCTCATGGAATCCACCTGGATTAGTCGGCTTTGAGAAATTAGAATATGTCCCCTTTATGCGGACAATATTTCCCACCTTAACATCGTATTTTTCGCTATCTTTTGTGGTGCAGAGCATTTTTCCAACTCGCACTTTTTTCTCCCCTTGCAACAGGGTGTCTTCTAAGACATAGTTTACCCCCAGCTTCCCACTTGTTATACGAGTCACTTTTCCCGTAAATATTCCCTCTTGGCAGGCAATCACCGAAGAATCAATATCATATATGAATTGAAACCATATGATAATTGCAGCCATCAACAGAAGCCAAAGGATTACCAATGGTCTGTTTTTCAAGTAAACTTCATCCCCCTATTCTTCCAAACTCTCCTTAATTATGTCTAGATTCCTCTCAAAAGGTACTGTGAAATCCTCCACATCTCCATAGTTCTTCACTGTCTCGCCGTCAACAGTGAATTTGACCTTGTTGACATCTGCCAACTCACAAAGAGAATTAACTATACTATATACTGTAATCTTTCCGCTGACGTCAGTTCTCTTGTTGAGAAACTCTGTGGAAAAATCCACGTAGCATATATTATCTCTGATTGTCATGGAATTGAGAGTTGTACCCTCAGGCACAGTGGCAAGAATGCCTGGATTCTCCAATCTATCCTCTTCACTTGGCCCCTCAATCAGTTTTTCTATAATCAATTTTCCAAAAGGAACTTTTCTGTCATAGGAAATCTTTGTATTGATTTCAAGCAAACCGTCATTGTTCTGATTTGCAAAGTACATAATAGTTGACTTATCCTGAGTTTTTCCATCTCCACCTAGAGAATCCATAAAGGACAATTCATTCATTACCCCAACTTCTTCTCCGTTAATAGTCAATTTGTCTTTGTCAATGTAAAACTCTACATACTCAACACCCTTAACCTGACAAAGTGTCTTAACGATAGCTGACCTGATGAGAATTTCCTCTACTCTATCTAGATTTCTATATGCAGGAGTAAATCTCACTGTCAACTGGTTCTCCTGAAGCATGAATTCTGTAACTTCCACCTTGTCATATTGGTCCAAAAGTTCTTGAATTCTCGCTATAACATCTTCTGACTTTGTCTTACATTTATACTGAGCTGACTCAAGTCCACGCAAATCATCTCTCACCACGTAGACTGTATAATCTCCCTCTACTGTCGGCTCTTCAGCACTTCCACAGCCTCCAAGGAGACAGGCAAATATAAGCACAAGTAATGCTCTGCTCAATTTATCTATCATATCTTATCACTCCGTGTATATAAGTGGAATTCTCACGGCAAATACCGTTCCATGGTTTTCCAAACTGTGTACTTTTATAGATCCCTTGTGAAGCAAAATAGCATTTCTGGTAATTGACAGTCCCAGACCATTTCCCCCTGTCTCACGGGATCTCGCCTTGTCAACGCGGTAAAATCTATCAAAGATATGTTCTTTTTCATCATCCGGAATTCCAACACCAGAATCTGATATCTTGATATACATAAACTTGTGATCGGCATTGAGAGCAACATTAACCCATCCATTGTCATAATTATACTTTACAGCATTCTCTATGAGATTTGATATTGCCATGCCCAATTTCACCGGATCAATCTGCGCATTTACAGGTCTCGTACTCTCGAATACAATCTCGATATTTCTCTCTTCCGCGATTGGCTTTATGCTCTTCATAATATTTTCTATGAACTCGTTGATATTTACCTCTTCAATAGCAAGCTGAGAGGCGTTCTTATCCATCTTAACAAGGCTCAACAAGTCATTTACAATCTTATTCATGCGATCCAACTCGTCGTTGATATCCACCATAAATTCCTTGTAGAGTTCAACCGGCATATCTTCAGCAGTCGTGAGAGAATCCGCCAAAACCTTCATTGACGTAATAGGTGTTTTCAACTCATGAGACACATTGGATACGAATTCTTCACGGGATTCCTCCAAGCGCTGCACATTGTCCAACATGCTGTTGATAGAATCACTTAGAACCTCCATCTCCGTATAATCCTTAACGTCCATCTTAATACCAAAATTACTCTCAGTGATGGCATTAATCTCCTGATTTAAGTGTTTCATAGGCTCAATCAACTTCTGAGAATTAAGCCATGCAAGAAGGATGACAACCAAAGCGATTACGACAATTACAGAAATTGTAATCGAGGCGATGCTGTCATAATGGGTATTAATGGACTGAAATGAAAAGTTCATAATGACAACGCCCTTGACCTTGGAGTCCTCTACACTTCGCACAGGAAGAAGAATCTTTACACCCTCTGAACTCTGATTGACAATCTGATTGGTGTTTCCCTCAAAGCACTCAAGGACTTCCGGCATGATAGCAGTACTTCCCTCTTCAAGTCGATATGTGTCCTTAACGACAGTATAATTTTGATCCACGATTAGTATACGACCGTCATACATATCTGAAACCTGAGATATTTCAGCATCAACATCATGTATATTTTCAGTTGAAAAATATCCTGAATTTACAATAAGATTAGATATAATATTTCCGCGCACTAAAACTTCCGAAGTTCTCTGAGAAACAGATTTACTTCGGTTCAAATCGATATAAAATATAGAAAAACATATAAGAGGAATAAGTCCAAAAAGAATCAAGATAACAAGTGACTTTATCTTGAGACTTTTGAATATTCCTCTCTTTACTCTATGCACGGAAAAAATAGCCAACACCCCATTTGGTATGAATATACTTTGGATCACTCGGTGTGACCTCAATCTTCTCTCTCAAACGGCGGACATGAACATCTACGGTTCTAACATCTCCCAGATACTCATATCCCCAAATATCATTGAGAAGTTTCTCTCGACTAAATACTTTATCTGCATTTGTTGCAAACAACTCCAAGAGATCAAATTCCTTGGCAGTGAGCTTAATCTCTCTGTCCTTCTCAAATACACGTCGACTCTCAAAATTAATTCTCAAGTCACCATATACATGTTCAGCTGAAGGCACTTGCTCCTTAGCTCCTGTTGCACGTCGCATAACAGCTTTAATCCTAGCTTTAACTTCAAGAATATTAAAAGGCTTAGTGATATAATCATCAGCTCCATACTCAAGTCCAAGAATCTTATCCATATCCTCGCCCTTGGCAGTTAACATGATAATAGGCACATTTGAAAACTCTCTCACCTGCTGGCATACCTCAAAACCAGTCAACTTTGGAAGCATAACATCAAGAAGAATAGTATCATAATTATTCTCCTTGATTGCAGCAAGAGCTTCTTCTCCATCATAAGCCACATCGACTTCTAATCCATCTTGTTCTAAACTAAACTTTAATCCCTTAACAATTAACTTTTCATCATCTACGACTAACACTTTCCTCGCCATGTTCCATTTCTCCTATCAACCAATTGATATTTTGTCCTTAATTTTGTTAAAAACTCCTTCTTTTATGCCCGGTATGTTCATCAAATCCTCTATTTTTTTGAACTTACCAGTACTCTCCCTATACTCTATTATAGCATCGGCCTTTGACTCACCCACACCGCTTAAAGTCATGAGTTCGTCCCTCGTAGCCTTGTTCAGGTCAACCTTTATGCCCTCTGCTAAACTCTCATTACCGGAATCAGCTTTTCTTTGCTTCTCTAACTTGTTGACCTCGGACTTGGTTGGAATAACTAATTGCATGCCATCGTCTAGGGATTCAGCCATATTTATCGTATTCTTTGCTGCATTCTTCTTAAAGCCCCCAGCTTTCTTAATGACATCAACTATTCGAGGTTTATGGTCAAATATATATACATCAGGTCTCTTAACTGCACCGACCACGTGGATGTATATCATTTCTTTGTTTTTGGAAAAACTTGCCCTAGCAGGGCTTGGGCTTGATTCAGAGAACTCCCGGTGAGTTCCACCAGCATAAGCCACTTCCCCCGCTTCCAAAAAAGAATCGTCGCTATTCCCTGACATAGGTTTTTCATAGACAAACCAAACAATGCCAAGGATAACAGCGAATAGAATAATCAGAATAATATTTTTGTTATTAGTTTTCAATAATATCTCCATTCCGAAGAATTATCCAGATGCATAATAACATTGTACCAACTAATTATCCAAATTACAATATGTTTTTTTATATTAAAATATTCCGAAACTTATGCATTCTTTGAATTAATATAATTCATAAGTCCTTCGGCCTTAATAATCTTCTGCATAAACTCTGGGAAAGCCTGTCCTTGATAGCTTTCACCCTTAGTTTTGTTGTAAATTATACCTGAGTCAAAGTCTATTTCCACAGAGTCACCTGCGTCAATATTCTCTGCAGCTTCTTTACATTCAATAATTGGAAGACCGATATTAATAGCATTTCTATAAAAAATTCTCGCAAATGTCTCTGCAATTACGCAACTAACACCTGACGCCTTAATAGAAATTGGAGCATGCTCTCTTGATGATCCGCAACCAAAGTTCTTTGTTGCCACGATAATATCACCCTTCTGAACATTTTTTGCAAAATCCTTGTCTATATCTTCCATACAGTGTGTCGCCAACTCAGCAGGATCTGATGAATTCAGATATCTAGCTGGGATGATAACATCCGTATCTACATTGTCGCCGTACTTAAATACTTTACCTAAAGCTTTCATCTTCTCTTCCTCCTTCTCAAGTTACATTCCAAGCTCTGATGGCTCAGAAATCTTACCGGTAACTGCACTAGCTGCTGCGACTGCCGGACTTGCAAGGTAAATCTCTGATGTGACATCACCCATTCTTCCGACAAAGTTTCTGTTAGTAGTTGCAACTGCTCTCTCACCAGCAGCAAGAATACCCATATGACCACCAAGACATGGACCACATGTAGGAGTGCTGACAATGGCACCGGCCTCGATGAATGTCTTCAACAAGCCCTCTTCCATTGCCTGAAGATAAATCTTCTGGGTTGCAGGAATGATAATACATCTAATTCCCTTCTTAACCTTGTTGTTCTCAAGAATCTTAGCAGCTACGCGAAGGTCTTCGATTCGTCCATTTGTACAAGAACCGATAACAACCTGATCGATTGTAACCTCGCCTGCTTCCTTTACTGTCTTAGTATTCTCTGGAAGATGTGGAAATGCCACAGTAGAATCGAGTTTATCAAGGTCGATAACAATCTCCTCATCGTACTCAGCATCCTCATCTGCCTCATATACCTTATATTCTTTATTTGAATGCTCTTCCATATAAGCAATCGTCTTCTCATCAACTGGGAAAATACCATTCTTGGCACCTGCCTCAATTGCCATATTGGCAATTGTAAATCTATCATCCATAGACAAGTTTGCAATTCCATCTCCCACGAACTCCAGTGAGCGATAGAGCGCACCATCTACACCAATCTTTCCAATCAGGTGAAGAATTACATCTTTTCCGCTTACCCATGGCTTAAGCTTTCCTGTCACAACAACCTTAATTGCAGATGGAACCTTAAACCAAGCCTGTCCGGTTATCATACCGGCTCCCATATCTGTACTTCCAACACCTGTTGAAAATGCACCGAGAGCTCCATATGTACATGTATGAGAGTCAGCACCAATACATGTCTCACCAGCCACAATCAAACCTTTTTCCGGCAAAAGTGCATGCTCGATACCCATCTCGCCAACTTCAAAATAGTTTGTAATTCCCTGTGCCTTGGCATACTCGCGAACACACTTGCAGTGCTCTGCTGACTTTATATCTTTATTGGGAGTAAAATGATCCGGTACCAAAGCCACCTTATCCTTGTGAAAGACTGTCTTCTTGTTCAGCTTTTCAACCTCGTGAATTGCCACAGGTCCAGTAATATCATTTGCCAAAACAAGATCAAGATTAGCCTCTATAAGCTGCCCTGCCTTTACCGATTCGAGTCCTGCATGTGCTGCAAGGATCTTTTGCGTCATTGTCATTCCCATCTTTTATCACCTCATTAAATAATCTTTTGAATCTTACGCTATTTTAGCGCTTAAAAATATTGTAATATGATTTAATACTTTTGTAAAGATATTTTTTTCATATTATATGTAAATATTCTGTCAACACAGGCAGCTTAAGCAGCTGCAACATGCGTAATCAAGGCAAAGGCTATTTCCGCCACATGGACAACAGTAAACTCCGCTGCCACCGGATGTGTTAGTATAATAAGCATTTCCGCCTCCAAAACCCCCTCCAAAGGGGTTTCCTCCGTAACCACCGGAATACGGATTGGCATTATATCCATTGGATATCTGCTGATACAGCTGCATATACTCTGCATTTCCCGGTTCCATTTCGACGGCTCGCTTAGAATAATCTCTTGCTATAATATTATTTCCAAGCCCCATATTGGCAATTGCACTAAAGTAATACCATCTGGCATTTCTGTCACTCATGCTATTCAGAACATTTATAGCTTGGTTATAAGCACCACTTCTGATATAGTTAAATGCCGCCATATGATGGGCATCATCTTCATTATAGCTCTGATTTTGTCCATAGGTTTGTCCACCATAACTTCCTGTTTTTCCAGACCTGATGTCAACTATCTGCTTATATGCCTCCTGAACTTGTTTGAACTTCTCTGCTGCTGCATTTTGCTCCTGTTCAGATTTGCCAATATATGAGTCGGGATGATATTTCCTACTCATCCTCTTGTATGCTTTTTTTATCTCAGCATCAGACGCATCACTGCTGACGCCCAATACCTCATATGGATTATAATACATGTTTTCTCCCCTTTTCTTTGGAATCATACTTCCATAATTGTACTTTCATTCCCTCGTATAAAATGTTCCGCAAGAGGTTCAAATCCCTCTCCAAAGGGAGTTTTTCAAATTCAATTATAGCTAATCTAGCTGTATACTCCAGATCATTTTTTATTAATTTCTCGTCAAAATCCTTGTACTTTAATACATTATAGGCACCGGTCTTTTGATCCTTTTTAAGATCTATCAGAGCATCTAATAGATATATATACTTTCCGAGATAGAATCCCATTTTCTCAAGTATTTCCTTAAAAGCATCATCTCGATAAGAAAAAATACAGCCAAGTATCTCTCCAAAAGGACGACTTATCCTATCTATATCTTGACAATTATCTTTTTCAAGCACTGATAGTTCCTTTAGCTTTCTTCTTATAAACTTTGCCTTTTCGGAATATTTATCTTCTATTCTCCTAACTCTGTTTCTTAGAACAGAAGCACCTATCAATCCCCGAACCTTTTTCTCATCGTGAAAATCATCGAGCAAGTGATAATAGGACAGAATAACATTGATATCTGCGGCATACTCCATGATGCTGTTCTGTATTATCACCTGTTTCTTCGTGGGATGAAGGCCACAGTATTCGTGTTTAATCTCATTCCTTGGCTCGTAGAGAGACGTCAGAAGAATCACCAAGAAAGTCATATCATAAGAAAGAGTGGCTCTACTCAAAATACCATTGTTCTTCCCAAGTGTTTTGCACAAGCCACAATAATAACTTCTGTATTTTCCAAATTCCTTAATCTTTAATTCCGGTTTATTGACCGTTACATATCCGAACATAAATCACCTTTTTCTCACTGTCAAGTTCTCTTGATAAACTGGAAACTGCATTTAGGACACTTGATGGCAATCTTGCCTCGTCCCTTTGGCACTCTGATAATTTGATGGCACTTAGGACATCTAAAAAGTCTATTTACGCCCTTTTTCTCCATATGCGCAAGCTTAAGATAATTAAAATAGCTCTTTATGCCACCTCTGAATTTTAGATACTTTTGATTCTCTTGTTGTCTCTTATATAGCTGCCTTGAAAAGTATCTAAGTGCCCATAAAATCAATATAACTACTTCTATTCCCCAAAAGACAAGTGTTATCCTCCTGAATACAAGATTCAAAACCATTACAATCAAATACAAGATAACAAGCGCCTTTCCCAACTCATCTTGGCCATATCTTCCGTACATAAACTTATTATAGGCCTCAAAAAATTTTCTCACAATTAATCACCCGTTTTTCTTCTTATTATTGACATATTTGACTGTTTCAACAATTGATATTATAACCCAAACAAGGACTAATCCATTCATGACAATGCTGATTCCTGTCCCCTTCATGAGGAGAAGAAAATATCTAACCAAATCAACAGCTATCATAACTCCTGTGCATACCCAACAAGATATCACTCCATTTTTTGGATCCTTAACTGCATTTGTATTTCCCATATTTACTACCTAGTATGACTGTCATACTTTCCTTTCTTTTGAATTTATTATTCCGAGATGTCTATATGCTGAATCAAGAACAACTCTTCCTCTAGGGGTTCTTGCAACAAATCCACTCTTAATCAGATATGGCTCATATACATCTTCTATTGTGCCAGGATCTTCTCCTATTGCAACTGCCAAAGTTTCGATTCCAACCGGACCACCGTCAAATTTATGAATCATATTTAACAAAATCTCTCGGTCCATATTATCGAGTCCAAACTTGTCAACATCCAGTCTGTCAAGGGCGATATTAGCAACCTCTCCCGTGATGCGCCCATCAAATTCCACTTCAGCAAAGTCCCTGACTCGCTTCAAAAGTCTATTGGCAAGTCTTGGGGTTCCTCTGGATCTTCGTGCTATCTCATCGGACCCCTCTGGATCTATCCTGACTTTGAACACATCGGCCGAACGTTCTACGATTGTAGATAGTTCCTCCACTGTATAGAATTCCAACTTATTCACAACGCCAAATCTGTCTCTGAGCGGTGCTGTAAGCATACCTGCTCTCGTAGTTGCACCCACTAGAGTAAATCGTGGAAGATCAAGTCTTATACTTCTTGCCGAAGCACCCTTTCCAACCATAATATCTATGGCATAATCCTCCATTGCCGGATATAATACCTCTTCAACTTGTCTATTTAATCTGTGAATCTCATCGATAAACAACAAGTCTCCATCTTGTAAATTGTTGAGAATAGCTGCAATCTCTCCCGGCTTTTCAATTGCCGGACCACTTGTAATCTTGATATTTACATCCATCTCATTGGCTATAATCCCAGCGAGAGTTGTCTTTCCAAGCCCCGGCGGACCATATAGCAAAACATGATCCAGAGACTCACCTCTCTTTTTGGCTGCCTCTATAAATACTTTCAAGTTCTCCTTCGCCTTAGACTGTCCTATATAACTGCTGAGAAGCTTAGGACGCAAAGAATTTTCAATTTTATAATCTTCTTCAATTATCTCCGTAGAAATCACTCTTTTTTCCACTTAATTCTCCTCCGGTTTACAGTTTTTTCAAGGCTTCCTTGATGATCGCCTCCACATCCATAGTCTCTATCTCTTCTATTCCACTTATGGCTTTCTTGGCCTCATTTTGTGAGAAGCCAAGGCTTGTAAGTGCTTCTAATGCTTCTCTCACATCGCTCTTGTCATCTGCACTACCAACAATTGCTCGCATCTCACCGCGGTCCAACATCTTCTCTATCGACTCATCTAATTGTATTCTATCTTTGAGCTCCAGTACAAGTTTTCCCGCAGTCTTCTTGCCAATTCCCGGTGCCTTGGCAATTGCAGCAGCGTCATCTGATAAAATTGCCATTCTAAGAGTATCTATATCAAGTGTTGACAGTATACCAACTGCCACCTTTGGTCCAATCCCACTGACCTTTATCAAGAGTTTGAACATTTCCAGGTCATCTCTTGTAATAAATCCATATAGTGATATGTCATCTTCTCGCACAGACATATATGTATATATTTTCACTTCTGACCCGACGTGGGGCAACTCCTGGATTGTACTTGTAGGCACCATTATCTCAAAGCCAATATTATTTGATTCTATTACTATACTGGTTTCATCGAAGGAATCCAGTATTCCCCGTATATGTGAAATCAATTTAATCTCTCCAATCTTTACTATATTAGCGGTGACAATATGTTGAAGAACGCCTGATAAGCTTTGTGTTTAATTGGTCTTTGCAACCACTGCTCATAACTTATCTCTCTGCATTTTCCAAATGTATTTTCAATATCTTCATTTACCTCTGCCGTAAACTCCTTGTCATATACCCATATTCCATTTTCAAAATGCAGATAGAAACTGCGGTAATCCATATTAATCGAGCCAACTACTGCACAGTGTTCATTCATAATCACCTTCGAGTGAACAAATCCCTGTTCGTACTCAAAAACTCTGATTCCCGCCTTGAGTAGGTTTCCATAATTATACTCTGTAAACCGCTTTACATACTTTTTATCCGGTATTCCGGGAGTTATAATTCTAACATCAACTCCCCTAATTCTCGCCTCGATCAAATCTTGCATGATTTTCTCCGGCAAAATCAGATATGGTGTCATGATATATAGCTTGCTACCTGCATAATTAATCATCTGCTCATAGACATTTTCCACATAACTATAGGTTCTATAAGCGGGTCCATCCTTCAAAGCATGGCAGTATTTCTCACCGCAATATCCCATATCATCTTTCAAATATCTAGTCACATCGATGTCATTGTCATTCATGGCCATCCACATGTCCATAAAAGTCAATACAACGCTTTTTACCACATCTCCCTTGACTCTAATACCGGCATCTTTCCAATATCCAAATCGCTCAATTAGGTTGGCATACTCATCTGCCAGGTTAAATCCACCTGTATATGCCACAGTTCCATCTATAACTACTATTTTTTCATGAGTTCTAAAATTCATATAAAAGTTATGGAAGTACTTATGAATCGGGTTAAATATTCTGATATTAATCCCCTCTTCCTCAAGTCGCTCCGCAAAATCCACAGATGTCCTGAACATGCTTCCAAAATCATCTACAATTAGATTTACTTCAACTCCCTCTCTGGCTTTTCTAACAAGAATTTCATGAACTCTATTCCACACTTCACCTTCGGCCACAATAAAGAACTCCATGAGGATAAAGTCCTTTGCCTGCTCTAGATCCTCTATCATAGCGTCTATCACACTCTCTCCGGTGCTATAATACTTGACATCATTGTTGGCATAGAGTGGTGAACCCATGGCATACATATATCTTGTCATCCTCGAGCTGACAGGATGCATCTCGGAAAACCTATCTAACAGTTGTCTGTCATAATCCTGATATTTATCATTCTTGATGGATTTTTCTGCTATCTTGGCATTGAGCTTAACCTGCTTTCTCCTATGTCCCCAAAGCATAAACATAATCAATCCGGAAATTGGAAAGATAAGCATGGCACTCATCCATGAAAATTTATATGACAAACTTCGATTATCTATTGATAATAATATTATTCCCAAAACATTGCATATCTCGAGAACAACAAAGGCTATCGTTCCATATTCCCTTAAGAATAGAGTGGGAATAATAACTACTAGACATTGAACAATTACAAGTATAGCTACGATAGTAGCTCTTGCCCCGCCACTCCTACTACTCTTAACTTTTGTAATACCTTTATCTGACATCTCAACATACCTCTTCAAAAATCAATTAAAGTGTGCTAATATATATTATATACAAATTAGCAACTACTAACGGATCAATTCCCGAATGCAAATGTTACAAGTGCCTTGCATCCGATCACCACACTTGTTTATGGTATACTATGCGAATTATCAATAACTCTATTTTCTTAACAACTGAAATATTTGATATTCTCAGCCAATTTGGTGGCAACTCAAAGGAGTCTTATTGTGTACTCGACATCGAGACTACCGGACTTTCTGCCTCTATCTCTTCGCTTTACATGGTGGGGATTCTCTGGTATAACCTGGCAGGAGATAAGACTGTGTCCACCAGGCAATGGTTTGCCGACGATTACGAAAGCGAGAAAGACATCTTGCTGAGTGTTGCCACATTTCTCGGCAGATTTAATACTGTTGTCACATACAATGGTGATACCTTCGACATCCCGTATTTACAAAAAAAATACAAAACTCACAAGTTGGCTTCACCTTTTGATGATTTAAAAACAATTGATGTCTATGGCAAAATTCGCCATCTTAAAAATATCATCAAAAGCAAGAATCTAAAGCTTGCCACTGTGGAAAAACTCGTGGGATTTCGCAGACAGCATGAGCTCTCCGGCAGAGAGTGCATTGGTCTGTATACCGAATATATGCAGGCCAAGATTCTCAATGTTCCAAAGTCCAATGACCTTAGGGATCAGCTTCTCTTCCACAATATGGAAGACATAATCGGAACATACCAAAGTGCGCTTTTCTTGTCATATCTAATCATGCCGGAAACCGAGCGCGTTCGCTTCTCAACTAACCATATAAATGTCAAGTTTTCCAATAAATTTATCTATCCTCAAAATGACTCCTTCGAGACCAACGGATATACTTTAACTTTCTCGAACAACACACTGTATCTCCGGACTCGCATCAAAAAGGGAGTTTTGTATCACTTTTTTGAGGATTACAAGCACTACTTCTACCTTCCTGCCGAAGATATCGCTATTCACAAAAGTGTGGCTCAGTACATGGACCCACATCTTCGCCAGCAGGCAAAGGCATCTAATTGTTATAATAAATATAGCGGAACATTTATCCGTATTCCACAAAACTTTAAACCTTCGATAAAGCAACTCATATTCACTCCTGAATACAAGAGTAAGGACCTATATCTACCTCTTCAGGAGTTTGAGTCTGAGACCACTCTTCCACCTGAAATAGTCAAAACACTCAACGAGTTGGCACTATTCCTAATAACCACTATTTAGTCTTGTATTTATTGAGGATTTCCGTGCCTGGCAAGACGAAATCACCGTCTTTGATAATCGTAATTTTCTCGCCATCAAGTGTATTTACTACAATATCTCCGAGTTCATCATAAGGAATTGTTATATCCGTATGACAATTAAAATACGCCTTCTCCATGTCCTCTTTGCGAAGAGCCGAAATCTCATTTTCCTTGGCTATGATTTCCTTGCCATCGGGATTTCTGAGAACTACATCTTCGCTCATAGAATAGCATGTATCTCCAACAGCGAAGTGTGGACCGGTCTTCTCGGCAATTAGGATTGGCAATTTCTCTTCTATTTGAAACTCTCTTCCCATCTTATATGCAGCAGTATTAGTTCCGATGGCAAATTCTCCTATAGGAAGTGTTTCTCTATTCTTCATGATATTTTCTTTGATATACTTCTTAGACTCCTCTTCATTCTCAAAGTTTCCACAAGTATAATCGTCAATCATACCATCTTTGAATTCAATCTTCAAATCATCATATCTAAGCTTGTTGAGATAAACCTTTGTCACATGAAGCGTGCCATTGGTCCCCTTAAGCACCGGCGATGTAAATACTTCCCCCACAGGAATATTGACATCTGCCAGACAATTTTCAAAGTTTGTTTGCTCATCTGGCTTGTCAAGCTTATGGAGCTTGACTGTAATATCAGTCTTATTAGCACCTCGACCGGTTACACGTACACTGTCTCCCTTGTCAAGGCAATCGATGAGCTTTTGATGAACCTCTCTGTACATGTCAACATCAAGAGTATTGATGCGAATAGTCTCATCGAAAATTTTCTCAAAATCTCCGCCTATCTCAGGAATTGGGAAGGCAATGATAGTAAAGCTTCTTTCATCCGGCTTGATATACTCACTTTGAATAATAGCATTCTTTTGTGATTTTTGTATGAATAGCTTTTCCTGCTCTTCATCATATCTCGGACTGCTGTTCTTAGATATCGGCTTAAATATTTTCTCTCCAAAAACCTCGATAACAGCCGGTCCTGCGTGAACTGCAGCAAGATCCTTATTATCTTCAAACGCATTTTTGATATGCTTTAAGTCCTCATTGACAATAGCCTGATTCAGATATATACTATCATCAAATCTGTGATCATATTCATACTGAGGGTTTGCTTGGGTCGTGGAAACTCCAAAGTTTCTCGTATTTCCAACCATATAAATTACCGGTTTTAATCCCATATCGGCAAACATCTCAATTGAAGTCTTGACAATTCTCTCAAAGCCAATATTGTATCGAATATTGACTGTTTCCTTCTTCGAAAGATCTATTCCTGCCACCTCAAAGCCTACTTTGTAGCCATTTGTATAGGCTTTTGCAATTGTATTAATCTTCTCTTCATCAAGATTTGCCAAAAAACGCGCTGTATTAATCTCATTATCTGTTATATTTTGTCCATAGTAATAGAGATACTTTTCATCCTTTAAATCACTCTCATTTACTATCCTAACATATCTATCCTGGCTTGGATCTATAGCTCTTTTCACAGATTTTTCTGCAAAGAATTCAGAGTAATCATGAACAAAATAGTATATTGTCTCCTTTAGCCAACGGCTTTTCTCTTCCTCATTTTGAAGTATATTATATACCATCAAATATAATTCCAGATAAATGGTCAGACATTCTATATCTCCCTCATATGCAGCCTGAATGGCATTTCTCAATCTTGCATAAAGATAACAAAGCAGTTTTCCCTCTTCCTCGCCAAATTGGTCATGGGTAAAATCTGGATTACCAAAGCATTTTTCATAGTTTTCTTCTCTTAATTCTCCATAAAAAAAAGTGTTCCAAGCTTTGAGTTGCGGCAAATCAACATTCTCTATTCCATCGCCACAAACCTGCTCCAACACTTTGGTGGACTCGTATAAAGTCCTTGACAAAACGCTCAGATACTCACCGTACTGACCGTCAATCTTTTCTGTTGTTATTTCCTTGATTCTGTCTCTGCTCAATTCAAATCTCTCTTGCATTTCACCTCTCCTATGTATCTCACACCTGCGTATTAATCAATAAAGTAAATGAGTAGCACGGTAAGCCGAGTTCTGTCATTGGATGATCATCTATCTTGACTTATTGTTGCCAATAAGCTCTAGCGACCTACCCGAAAGCACGGCGGGCAACCGTGTAGCTTTCTGTTCGGTCTTGCTTCGGATGGGGTTTACACATGCCAGGCTTGTTACCAAGCCTGCGGTGAGCTCTTACCTCGCCATTTCATCCTTACCACAAAAGTGGCGGTTTAATTTCTGTTGCACTTTCCTGGGAGTCACCTCCACCGGACGTTATCCGGCATCCTGCCCTGTGAAGCTCGGACTTTCCTCACCTGCGGCCTTTCGGCACTTGCAGCTGCGATCATCTGTGCTACTCATATATCCTTTTAATCGAGAATTACCCCTCCTCCGATGAATTCCCTAACAATAGAATTCAGCGGAACTTCCTGTGGATTGATGGCGAGGAAATAGTCCAAAAACTTCAACAATCTCCTTGCCTCTACATACTCTGGGCAATCCCTTGGCACTCTGTGAAGCAAAGGCTCCACAAATGTCTTGAGAACCGGCGTCTCATATACAAGAGATGAATTAAATACAGCATCTGCTTTTTCCTGAAATGGGAAAATATTATTATTCTCACCACGTCTTACGGACGCCCACATCTCTAACGTTTTTTGAGCACTATGTCCTCTCGTTCTGGCATCTCTGGCAATTCGCCTGATAAGTCGCCCATCAGTTGTGGAAATCCTGTTGTGATAATCCACATTCAAAGCCGTCAATGCGCTAATATATATCTTAAATTTATACTTATCTTCAATCTTTTCTGTCAACTTGTCATTGAGTCCGTGAATTCCCTCAATCACGAGAATCTCGTCCTCTTCCAACTTCATAATTGGCTTATTATACTCCCTCTCTCCGGTTATGAAGTTATATGTAGGTAGCTGTACTTCCTCGCCATTTAATAGCTTTGTAAGGTCTTCATTAAAGAGCTTAGTATCAATGGCATCAATACATTCATAATCACACTTTCCATCTTCATCCAATGGCGTATCAACTCTATTGACAAAGTAATCATCCAAACCAATCGGATGCGGCCTTAGCCCCAAAGTCTTTAATTGGGCTGATAATCTATAGGAAAATGTGGTCTTTCCAGATGAAGACGGACCGGCGATTGTCACCACCTTTACATTCTCTCTGCTGGCAATCTCTTCTGCGATGTCGCCTATTCTCTTCTCATGGAAGGCCTCCTGAACGAGAATCATCTCTCTCATTCCATTGTTTACAATTATATCATTGAGTTTGCCCACATTCTCCGAGCCAATCCGAACTCCCCAATCAGCCGTTTCCTTGAGAGTTCTGTGGAGTTTCATACTTGGATTAAACTCAGGCAATACATCCATGGCATCCTTCTTAGGAATAATAAATACAAATCCGTCGTCAAACTTCTCCAACCTGAATAGCTTTAAAACTCCGGTGGAATAAGGCATTGGTCCATAAAAATAGTCCGCAACTTTTCCAAGCCAATATACATTGACCCTCGAAGATGTTCTATATCGAATAAGATTACTCTTATCGAACATTTTTCTCTCATTGAACAATGCAATAGCTCTGTCTACACTCATAGTTTCCTTGATGAATCTTCTATCATCTTCCACATATTCGTGCATTCGACGCTCAATTCGCTCTATCAACTCGTCATCCATAGGCGTTCTGTCATTGAGAGTACAATAATATCCGGTATCAATACAATACTCTACTGTTATCTTCTGAAAATCCTTGCGTGGGAGCTCTTTGTACAAAGCTCTCAACATAACCATGGTCAAACCGCGCTCATATGTATCTTTGCCAAGATCTGAGTCATAGTAACAAAATTCCACATTTGAATCTGGCTCAACCTCGTGAAACAATTCCTTGACCAATCCGTTTACCTTAGCAACTATAGCGTCCTCACGGCCTATCTTGGCTTTTACTTCCTTTTCCAAATCATAGAGACTCATACCTTCATTGCAGGTCATTTTCATTCCCTGAACGGTTACTGAAATCATCTCCATAGGCTACACCTTACCTTTCTTCTCTATCCCCACTATATTCTACTCCATCCTTATTAATGCCTTATCTATTGTGTGAATCTTCTCTCTGAGATTCGAAACTTCCGGGTTATCCTCGTCGAGCTTGTCAACAATATCTTGAAGTGTTCTTTTTTTATCGTTCAAGAATTCTTTCAATGTTTCGTCTTTACTCTCAATCAACTTCTTGCCATAGAGATAATCCTCTTCGGACCATTTTTCCTCTTCCTTTCCCTTGGCACATAGAAAAGAAAAGTAGAATTTTCCCTCTTTGCAAGCAAGCTCTCTCTCGATGTGAAATCCAATCTCTTGTACAAACCTTCTTACCAAACCAATGTCCGACTGAGGCTGTAATACAAGGTATTTTAGCTCATCTGTGACATAGGGATATGCAGACAGAATCCTAATCATAAGATTGCCTCCAAGACCGGATATGACTGCCGTGTCCACTTCTCCAGGAATCAGCTTTTCCATTCCATCGCTAAGTCTGCACTGGATTCTATCTTCCATTCCCGCTTCCTCGATATGAGCCTTAGCTCTCTCAAGAGGTCCTTTGTTGATATCCATTGCAATTACTTTATTAGACAAATCTTGCTCAATTAGATATATAGAACAATAAGCATGATCACATCCAATATCAGCAACGCTAGTACCTTTCGGTACTAGCGATAAATTTATTAATAGTCTATTAGATAACTTCATTACTCTAGATAATCTCTCAGCTTTCTGCTTCGACTTGGGTGTCTAAGCTTGCGAAGTGCCTTTGCCTCAATCTGTCTGATTCTCTCTCTTGTGACATTGAACTCTTTTCCCACTTCCTCGAGTGTTCTGGCTCTTCCGTCATCAAGACCAAATCTGAGTCTGAGCACTTTCTGCTCTCTGTCTGCCAGACCATTTAATACGTCATCCAACTGCTCCTTGAGGAGTGTGAACGCTGCAGCTTCCGCCGGTACCGGCACATTATCGTCCTGAATAAAGTCTCCAAGGTGACTATCTTCCTCTTCACCGATTGGTGTTTCAAGAGATACAGGTTCCTGTGAAATCTTCTGAATTTCTCTAACTCTCTCTGGAGAGAGTCCCATAAGCTCTGCAATTTCCTTAGGCTGTGGCTCTCTGCCAAGCTCCTGCAAAAGCTGTCTCTGCACTCTTATAAGTTTATTAATAGTCTCAACCATATGAACCGGTATTCTGATAGTTCTCGCCTGGTCAGCGATGGCTCTTGTAATCGCCTGTCTAATCCACCAAGTTGCATATGTACTAAACTTATATCCTTTTTTGTAATCGAACTTCTCAACAGCTTTGATAAGTCCAAGATTACCCTCCTGAATCAAGTCGAGGAAAAGCATTCCTCTTCCCACATATCTCTTGGCAATACTTACAACGAGTCGAAGGTTGGCCTCAGCAAGTTCTTTCTTTGCAGCCTCACCCTCTGGTCCGCCTTCTTCCATTTTCTTGGCAAGCTCTACTTCTCTGTCTGCTGAAAGCAAAGGCACTTTACCAATCTCCTTGAGATACATTCTCACAGGATCCTCGATGCTAATTCCATCTGGAACTGAGAGCTCTATATTCTCAAGTTCTTCTTCAGTTGGCTCGTCCTGGAAATCCAAAACCATATCATCTTCGTTATCATCTTCCGGCATCATGGTAACAATACCATTCTGCTCCAAATAGTCGAGAATTTTCTCTGTCTTGTCATCGTCCAAATCAATCTTCTTGAACTGCTTATTAATGTCAGAGAAATCAATGATTCCTTCTTTCTTCTTGGCAAGCTTTAACAAGTTCTTCAATCCCTCGTTAAAAATCGCAATCTCATCAACTTCTTCTTTGACATCTTTGTTGTTATTCTCACTCATTTTATACTTTCCTCTCTTTTAACCTTATGTTAAGACTATCAATTTTGTTCATTTCTTTCATAAGTTCTGGCAACAAGCCTAGATCAGTATTAGTCTTCAATCTTTGATCCAGTGATTCCTTCTTAATCTTCTTTACAAGCTCGTTGAACGCTCTCTCACGCTCACTGTCACTTTCCACTTGCCTTAATTCACTGTCAAATATTCTGGCAACTAATGACTGTTCCTCAACATTGTCATAACAACTTATGATCTTTGCCGGAATGATTTTTCCCTCTTCCGCTTGCTCAAATAGCATCTTCGCCACATCTGTAAAAGGCTGGTTAGTAAAGTCCTCCGGACCAACTATTCCATCAATAACTTCAAATAAACTTATGTCCGAAGACAGCCAAGTAAGCAGGTAAGCTTCCGCGCTTGATGCAAGATTTTCTTTCTTGTCATCTTGACGCCTTGCTTTTTCGCGTTTGATTTTCTCATAATCTTTGCCGACTTTTACTGATGCTCTGATGCCCACGAGTTTCTTAAAGTCATCAACTCTGACACCGTATCTCCTACAAAAAGCTTCGATGTAGTTGGTTCTTTCTATCTCATTCTCAAACTCCGTGCATCTATCAGCAACTTTATTCATAAACTGCGTCTTTTCCTCCGGATCATTGATATTAAATGTCTGTTCTAGCAATGACACACTGAAGAAGAAACTGCTCTCAGCTTCCTCAACTCTTTTCATAAATTCATCTTTGTTCAGACCATTTATAAATTCATCCGGATCCTTATACGGACGCAAATTAATGATTTTCACTTGTAATCCCACAGCATTTAGCATCGGTATGGCTCTTTGTGCCGCCTTGACACCTGCGCCATCACTGTCATAACACAGATAAACCAAATTCTTGTTGTTCTTCAACATTCTGCTTATAATGTCACATTGCTTTTCTGTGAGTGCTGTTCCGAGGGTCGCAACAGCATTGGTTATCCCCACTTTGTGAAGTGCGATAACATCCATATATCCCTCGCATAATATGATACCGTCCCCGAGATTTCCCTTTATGAGACTTATACCATATAAATTTTGACTCTTGTCAAAAATCTCCGTGTCCGGGGAATTTAGATACTTTGGTTTGGCATCTCCCATCACACGGCCGCCAAAGGCAACTACTTTGCCCATTTTATTCATAATAGGGTACATGACACGGTTATTAAACTTGTCATAAGCTCCCCTTTTTTCATCGAATTTTATGAGGCCGGTCCTTTTTAATATATCGTCATTATACCCCTTGCTCTTAAGGTATTTGTACAGATCGTCGGAATATTTGTCTGAATAACCGAGTCCAAAATGCTTAATCACTTCCACATCTATTCCACGGTCAGTCAGATACTTAAATGCATCCTTACCGCGATCCGACATTAATCTCTTGACGAAGTACACAGCCGCCTCTCTGTGTATATCATATATAACTTCTTTGTCTCTATATCTTCTCTTATCTTCCTCTGTCAGTGTCTCGCCGCTCAATTGTATACCGGCTCTCTCAGCCAACATCTGCACAGCTTCAGGAAATGTTATATTCTCATATTCCATCAAGAATGTATATACATTACCTCCGACACCGCATCCAAAGCAGTGGTATATCTGCTTCGTTTGTGACACCGAAAAAGAACCCGTCTTCTCCCTGTGAAACGGGCATAACCCAACGTAATTGCTTCCAGTTTTTTTTAAGCTGACATAGCTTGAAATCACGTCGACAATGTCATTCTTTTCTCTGATTTCTTCAACTAGCTCGTTAGGATAATACATCTAGACTCCCCTTTGATCCCTTATAGAATTTGCCATGCACGTGGGATCATCAAATCTTTGTACGTAAGCACTGCATAATGGTCTGTCATACCTGCTATATAGTCACATATTACTCTAGACAATTCCTCGCCGTCTCTTTCGTACATATTTCTATAGAATTCAGGCAACTTATCAGGATTTTTTAAATAGTATTCATAGAGCGCCTTGAGCATATATCCTGCCTTGCCTTCTTCCTTCTTCGCCTCGGAAGCCACATAGACGTTCTCGAACATAAACTTTCTCAATTCAACTAAAGCATCTCTAATCTCGTCTGACATTACTATGTCATTAAGTCCCCTGCTATTTACTACAATATCATGTAAAAGAGTATTTAACCTCTCTCTCAGAGTCTTGCCAAGAATCTTGATGCAGTTTATCGGCAAATCTTCATCGCTGATAATCTTTCCCCTGATTGCATCATCTATATCAGAATTCACATATGCAATTTTGTCACAAATTCTGACTATCTTGCCCTCCAATGTGTGAGGATTACCCGCTGTAGAATGGTTGAGAATCCCGTCTCTAACCTCTTTGGTGAGATTCAGTCCCTTTCCGTCTTTCTCAAGTAACTCCACCACGCGTATGCTCTGCATCTGATGCTTAAATCCACCTGCACACACCTCATTCAGGGCTCTCTCTCCGGCATGTCCAAAAGGAGTATGACCCAAATCATGGCCCAGAGCTATTGCCTCTGTCAAGTCTTCGTTCAATAAAAGTGCCTTTGCTATACTTCTGGCGGTCTGGGCAACCTCCAGTGTATGTGTAAGTCTAGTGCGATAATGATCGCCTTCAGGCGCCAAAAAGACTTGTGTCTTGCCCTTCAATCGTCTAAATGACTTTGAGTGCAGAATCCTATCCCTATCTCTCTGATAAATAGTCCGCATGTCACAAGGCGGCTCTTCTCTGTCCCTTCCCAAGGACTGGTCACTAAAGGCCGCAAACTCGGAAAAATTCTGATGTTCTCTTAGCTCAAGTTCCTCTCTGAAAGACAAAAGCATCGCTCCATTCTCTAAAAACAGTTATAACCCCCATCAAAAGGTGGGGGGTATAAAAGCTACAAAGCCCTGCACTCTATCTCTAGAGTGCAAAGCAATTATAATTCATAATCTTCGGTAGAGATTAGTTGTTGATCAACTTATCCTCACCATTCCAGCTGTAAAGCTTTCTGATGTCCTCACCGATTACCTCAGCTGGGTGCTCAGCAGCAAGCTTTCTCATAGCTTTGAAGTGAACCTGTCCACCGGCCTCTGACATGTCAAGAAGGAATTCCTTGGCAAATGTACCATCCTGGATGTCACTAAGAACTTTCTTCATAGCCTTCTTAGTATCCTCTGTGATGATCTTAGGTCCTGTAATATAATCACCATACTCTGCTGTGTTTGAGATTGAATAACGCATTCCGGCAAATCCACTCTGGTAGATAAGATCTACGATAAGCTTCATCTCGTGGATACACTCGAAGTATGCATTTCTTGGATCATATCCAGCCTCAACCAATGTCTCAAAACCAGCCTGCATAAGTGCACAAACACCACCGCAAAGTACTGCCTGCTCACCGAAAAGGTCTGTCTCTGTCTCTGTTCTGAATGTTGTCTCAAGAACTCCAGCTCTTGCTCCACCAATTGCAAGTGCGTAAGCAAGTGCAATATCCTGAGCCTTTCCTGTAGCATCCTGATGTACAGCAACAAGACAAGGAACACCCTTACCTGCCTGATACTCACTACGTACAGTATGTCCTGGTCCCTTAGGTGCGATCATAGTTACATCAACATCCTTAGGAGCCACGATCTGACCAAAGTGAATGTTAAATCCATGAGCAAACATAAGCATATTACCAGCTTCAAGGTTTGGCTCAATTGACTCTTTATAAAGTTTTGCCTGCAACTCATCATTAATCAAGATCATAATGATATCGGCTTTCTTTGCAGCTTCAGCAGCAGTATATACTTCAAATCCCTGCTCCTCTGCTCTCTTCCAGGACTTAGATCCCTCATACAAACCAATAATTACATTACATCCGCTCTCTTTTGCGTTCAACGCATGAGCATGTCCCTGACTTCCGTAGCCGATAACTGCAATTGTCTTTCCGTCCAAAAGTCCGATATTGCAATCACTTTCATAATAAATCTTTGCATCTGCCATTTTATTGTCCTCCTAAATTATTAAATTAATTTAATTAAATATATAATATCTGTCATTGACAGTATATTATCAAACTTAGTTTCCTCTAAGAAGTCCGGTTGTACCGGTTCTCACAAACTCATTGATCTCATAACCATCGAGCAACTTGATAAATGCATTAATCTTAGATGCATTACCTGTCAGCTCAATCATCATAGTATCGCTTGTCACATCAACAATCTTAGCTCGGAAAATATCCACGATAGCACTAATCGCAGGTCTATCTTCCTGATTTACATTTATCTTAACGAGAATCAGCTCTCTACAAACAGATACGCTGCTTCCCAATTCTGTAACTTTTCTAACATTCTCCAACTTGAGAATCTGCTTCTCAATCTGCTCGAGCACACTGTCCTCACCCGAAACTGACACTGTCATCCTAGATACTTCAGAATTCTCGGTTTCTCCTACTGTAAGGCTGTCAATATTGTATCCTCTTCGACTGAAAAGTCCTACAACTCTAGACAAGGCACCTGGAGTATTGTCCATCAATATAGATAATACCATATTTCTCATATCTTCTCACTCCTTACTTTATGTTTTATCTAAAAGTGTCTATCAAATTTTAATTATAGCAATTCATCCTTAAATTGTCAAATACTACTTCTTGAATATGAAGTTGTGCAGACCATTTTTATTCTTCTCAAGATCGATATCCAAAACCGAACTTCCATTGATTGTCGGCGATGTAAATGTATTGTCCGCAGGAACTCTATACTGATCAAGCTTCGTAGTTCCAAGCTTTGCTATCGCCACCATGTAAGAATATATGTCGTCCTTAGACAAATCCGTCTTGACATTTGGCATGACAACATCAATCAAATCTAACCACTGGTCCACTGACATTGATTTAACCTTGGTTAACAAGGCCTGAATAACATTTCTCTGTCTCTCTGTTCTTCCATAATCATCAGCTTTTCCGGATGCAGAGTAAACCGGCGGAGTCACACCGTTAACTCTCTTACCATGACGAATTCTACTGTAACCCAAGGCCTGATAGCCATTTAGCACTTGCTTACCGGGTTTGAGATTTCTATTCTTCTTTCTCTTGATATAGTTAGTAGTATTGAGGTGTTTGGCCTCAGACTCTGTGACATCAACTTGTATACCGCCGACCTTATTGATAACCTCAACAAAGGCATCGAAGTTTACTTCGGCATACCCATCTAACTTGATACCGAAGTTAGATGCTATAGTCTCATACAACAACTTGATTCCACCATTTTGATAGGCAGAATTGAACTTATTCTTGCCATGTCCCGGAATCTCAAGATACATGTCTCGCATAAGGGATGTTACTTTGAGTTTTTTGTGCTTCATGTCAAGAGTTGCAATCATCATGGAATCCGAACGCCTCGAAACTCCCTTGACATTCTGCTCATTTTCATCCTTATCCGCTCCAACTAACAGAATATTTACAACTTCATTGTCACTAACTGTATCATACTTTGATATATCCACCTTTTCCAATGCATTATCCTTATCATAATTCAGCATTCCAAGGCTTGAATCCATTCTATGACTGAGGGTAGCCGCAACACATCCTGCTGCCCCGCTCAGCAAAAGTCCAATTACGAAGAGTACTCTTCTGACCATACGGCCTCTTCTTCTCTTGCTTTCCATTCCATTCCTCCTATGATTCCCAAACTCTTTATTTACGCTATTATAATAAGCATAAGATTTCTGATAATCCCGCTCTTCTTAAATCCAAACTTGACAATCTCATATTTTCTCTTAATGGGATTTATATCATAAAGTCTGGCAAAATGTCTGAGCACATATCTGTCCTTGTCTCTCAATCTATCCTTGAACAAATTGTAGAACGCCTTGCCCTGTCGAACATTTGCCCTGATAGCATTCCTCTGCTTGACGATATTCACAAGCCTGTTTACAAAGTAGGCTCCAAAACTCGCCCCACCTATCATATTACCACTGTGTTGACGATAGTGCAACGTCATATTGTCAATATATGAAATTTTTCCAAAGCACCTACATATGAGAGCAAGCCACCAATCGTGAACCTTAATCCCCTCCGGAATCACATCGAGATAATCGAGAACCTGTCTATTAATCATCACAGTACACCCAATAACCTTATTCTCCATGAGAAGTTTTGCAAGTCCACTGTCTCTCGGATCCATATGGCTGTTGCGGAAAAATGATCCGAGTTCCATCTTGCTGTCGCTGTCGTAATTCATCGCATCGGTAAATACAAGTACCGGTTGATCAGGCCACTTTTTCTCCACCTTCTTCATGCGTTCCGCAGTCACTCTGATTTTATTCTTATGCCAGATGTCATCTTGATCACAGAGCATGATATAAGGGCTTTCGCTCCTCTTAATTGCGCTCAAAAAGTTCTTTGTATACCCTAGATTTTTCTTGTTCTTATGAAGGGTTATATTGTCATACTCCCTGACATATTCCTCTGCGATAGCAACCGTTCCATCCGTAGAACAATCATCGCATATCTCTATGTCAAAATCATTGTAATCATTTGCAATTACAGAATCCAAAAGAGCCTTCAAATATCTCTCTCCATTGTAAGTAGGCACTACTACATGAACTTTAGACATCCTCTCTCTCCTTCCAATATCTCTTGTTCATACTGATTTTCTGAACTATCTTTCTCGGAAGCTTCTCATACTTGCGTCCAAGCTTATAACCTATAAACTTAAATCCACTCTGCATAATTAGGTCAGGAACCATGTACCATCGGCCCGTCCTGACAAGATACCCCGAAGTATCCTTCACAAGCTTTATTCCCTCGGACTCCGACTTCACTCTGTCAAATATTTCATGGTACTGCTCCTGTGAGACCGCCATATCAAAGTTTCTCGACAACTGCTGCCTGTAGGTGTACTTATGCGCATGAACAACTACTGCATCTGCGGCATAGGCAATCTTAAAACCATTGTCTATCACACTGGCAGCCATTATCATATCCTCATTAAAAATGGTCTGAGTGACAAAACCTCCAAGCTGCTCATATATGGCCTTTTTATACATGGCGCATACATTCGAACAGAAAAATGTCTTGATTCCAAGGGTCTCTATATCCTCAGCCGACTTAATTATAGATCTGTCCGGGTAATTAAACTCTCTGGTATAATTCTCTATAACACCCACATCATCCCCGGCAATCTGCCTACCATAGGCAACGGCGACTTCTGAATCTTTCTCAAAACTCGCAAGGAGTTTCTCCACAAGATAATTGTCTACCGGCACGGCATCCTGAGTCATGAAGAGCATATAGTCTGCACTCGACAGAGATGCCCCCTTATTTCTGGTTCCGCCGTGATCGAAGTCAATAGCCTCCACGGGATGAATCTCACTATTATTGGCCTTGACAAGGATACTCTTTACTCTGTCATTCTCCTCGTCATCTAACATGGTCTGCATGAAGATGATTTTCCCGGGTGTCACTGACTGGTTGTTAAGTCTATCTATTAACTTTTCGAGTTTCCCATCAGGCTTGTAAACCGGGATAATCACATCTACTGCAGTATTATTCATATTCTTTTACTCCATCTTCGATATCAGCATAGAGCTTGGCAACCAATTTCTTGATTGTGTCAAAGGCCTCATCAAGAGGAACCTGCTCCTGAACTGACTTGTCTCTTGTTGAAAGCTCTATACATGCATTTTTCATATTTCTTGGGCTGACAACAACTCTCACCGGCACACCGAGCAAATCAGCATCGGAGAACATAGCACCGGCTCTTACATTTCTGTCATCATATATAACTTCAAGTCCGTCTTTTTGAAGCTTGTCATACAAATCGTCCGCAAAAGCCTTGCACTCCTCATCATCTGCTCTCATGCAGCAAAGATGCACTTCCCAAGGAGCAATTGTTATTGGCCAGATTGGACCATAATCATCATGCTTGACCTCACATACAGAAGCAGCAAGTCTTCCAACACCAATTCCGTAGCATCCCATGATAGGATTATGCGCCTTGCCCTCTGCGTCAAGGTACTCCATTCCCATTGACTTTGTATACTTTGTTCCAAGCTGGAAGATATTACCTACCTCAATACCACGGGCAATTCCAAGTGAATGCTTTCCACACTTAGGACATATACCGCCCTCTACGGCCTTAGAGTAGTCACCGAACTCTACTTCTCCAAGATCACGCGGAATATTTAACCCTGTATAATGCTTATCTGCTTCATTGGCACCGCAGCAGAGATTCTCTATGCCCTTCAATGATGAATCGTAGAGAACAGTAACTTTGTCACTTATTCCATATGGGCCAATGCATCCCGCAACGAGTACGGAGTCATCCTCGATAACTGCAGGATGAATAGCACCAACAACATTGGTAATCTTGGTCTCATTGGCTTCCATGTCGCCGCGTGTAAACAATACCACATAGGAATCATCTTCATTCTTCTGGTATACTACCGCCTTACAAGCGCGCTCTACCGGATAACCCAAGAATTCACATACTTCTTCAATTGTATGATTGTCACCTGTCTCAACTTTCTTCAAATCTTCAGCACTTGGACCTGCCTCGTTTTCGATGATATTCTTGGCTGCCTCCATATTGGCACTGTAATCACACTCATCGCAGATAACAATCGAATCCTCTCCTGCGTCAGCCAGAAGCATATACTCGTGAGAAATGCTTCCACCCATCATACCTGAATCAGAAGCAACCACAACTACCTCAGGGATTCCCGCCCTGGCAAAAATCCTCTGATATGCTTTATAGCACTTGTCATAATACTCTTCCAAATCCTCCATGGAAGTATGGAATGAATACGCGTCCTTCATAGTAAACTCACGAACTCTTATCATACCCGCACGAGGTCTTGCCTCGTCTCTGAATTTGGTCTGTATCTGATAAATCATGAACGGATACTTAGTATAACTGTTTCCATACTCTCTGACGAGATGAACTGCAGCCTCTTCATGAGTCATTCCAAGCACCATAGGGGACTTGTTGCGGTCCTCAAATCTCAAGAGCTCACTTCCAACACTCTCGTATCTTCCTGACTCCTCCCAGAGACTAGCCGGTAAAGCCACAGGAAAAAGAACTTCCTGTCCGTCAATTGCATCCATTTCCTTGCGGATAATATTTTCTATCTTAGTTGTAATTCTCTTAAGAGGTGGATACTGGGAAAATATTCCGTTAGCCATATTCTTCATATATCCACCGCGCACCATAAACGCATGGCTATCTACAGCACACTCCGATGGTCTCTCCTTAAATCTTTCTCCAACTAATTTATCGAGTTTCATTATAAGAACGCCTCCTATATTATAAATTCTTAATTTTCTTAATATACAAGTTCCTGAAAAATAGTCCGCTTATGATAACTGAGCTAAGCTCCGCAATCGGGAATGCGAACCATACGGCGTCAAGCCCTGCTATTCTTGAAAGAATATATGCCGCAGGGACCAAGACGCAAAGCTGTCTCGCCAGTGATACGATGAGACTTACAAAGCCCTCTCCAAAAGCCTGGAATGTCGCCATAAAGATAATACAACATCCCGCTATCGGGAAGTGGATAGCTATCGTTCTAAGTGCCTTTGATCCAATATCTATCATCTGAGGTGAAGCATTAAATAGCATGAGCAATTTGTCCGGAACAGCAAAGAATATAAGCATTCCAATCACCATCAAACTAACTGAGATTACAAGACTGAACTTCATTCCCTCTGTAATTCTCTTTTTATTTCTCGCACCATAATTATATGCAATAATCGGAATCAATCCATTGTTAAGCCCGAAAATAGGCATGAATATAAAGCTGTTGAGCTTAAAATATACTCCAAATACCGCTACTGCTGTCATAGAAAACGGAGCAATTATCTTATTCATTGCAAATGTCATTACAGAACCGATAGCCTGCATAATAATAGTCGGAACAGCGATGATATAAATATTCTTAATTGTCTTTATATCCGGTCGGAATATTTTACCTAATGACAATGTAATCTCATGATTCTTCTTGATATTGAAGTATAGCGCCATCGCCATCGCCACTGTCTGACCGACCACTGTCGCGATAGCCGCACCCTTAATTCCAAGCTTAGGAGCTCCAAGGAGTCCAAAGATGAGAATCGGATCGAGAATCATATTAATCACTGCTCCAACCGACTGAGTAATCATGGTATAGAAAGTCTTTCCGGTAGACTGCAACAATCTCTCAAAGGTCATCTCGAAGAAAATTCCAAATGACAAGATATAGCAGATTGACAGATAATCTGTACTGTACTGCATAATTAGCGCGGCATTCTCTGTGCCCTCTTTGATCTGTGAAGCTACAAACGGCTTGACTGCAAACAGCGATAATACCATCAATACGATATAGCTGATAAAAATCAAGAACAAACCGGTATTTGCCGCCTTATTGACATCATTAAACTTCTTGGCTCCAAGGCTTTTGGATAGTATTGCATTAATACCTACGCCGGTTCCCGCTCCTATGGCAATCATCAACATCTGGGCTGGAAAGGCCAAACTAGTTGCTGAAAGGGCAGATTCGTTGATTCTCGACACAAAGATACTGTCGACAATATTATAAAGCGCCTGAACCAACATTGACAACATCATCGGAAGTGACATGGTCACTATCAATTTCTTGACAGGCATGACTCCCATCTTGTTCTCTTGAACCTGTGGTTCTTGATTATCTACTTTAGTTTCACTCATTAAAATCCCTCCGTGAAAACTTTCTTCTAAATCTATAATCCCATATCTTTATAGAACTGTTGCTTATACTTGCGCCCCAACGCAATTCTAATACCGCCTTCTCCCATCAATACAGCATTTTCCATCCTGAGGATAGCCTTAACTTCATCCTTGTTAACCAAAAATGACTTATGGCACCTTGCAAAAACTCTGCTGCCTAAGGCCAAGTGAACATCTGAAAGCGAGATATATTCCACCACATATGTCGCCTTATCTTTGGTCTTGAGATAAGCTGCTCTATCTCTGTATTCTACATAGAGAACATCGCTTAAATTCACTCTGGAAATCCTAGTGCCATTCTTGATGATTAATTTACCATCATTGTTATTAATTTTCCCCACGATTTTCTTCCTCCCTCTTTTTACATCTCAATGTAACTTCTTTGTTATACGCATCAGCCAATAAACATATTATAAAGGCTTTTTCCTTTAGTGTTGAGTCCACTATTCTCGTTATAATGTCATTACCCATCATGACACCTGTCAATAGATAGTTCAGATCAACACCATGGCGCTCATGGAATCTCATAAGTCCATAAACGCTCACTGAGCATTCCCCACGCTCAATCCGGTACAACTGTCTCTCGCTCACTTCAAGATCTTGACACATGTCCTCAACTGAAATATCAAGAAAACGTCGAATCTCCCGGATTCTTCTTCCAACTTCTGAATTGAATCGATCTACCAACGATTCTCCCCTCCTATGTTTAGTATTTGTGCCCACACAAACTCTGTCATCCGCTTTAACAGGTCCCTTTCCTGTATGAAGAGCACGCATAAATCGACACTATTTTTTATTTTAACTTATTTAAGAGGAAAAATAAAGTTTTTTTTGAAAAAATATTATTTTTTTATTTTGCTCTTGACAAAATCCGGATAATATACTATTATTATCGAGTATGCTTTGTTATTTACCGTGTCTTACAAAGTATACATAACAAATAATCGATTAAATGGAGGTGTTAGAATTGGCAAATATCAAATCTGCAAAGAAACGTATTCTCGTATCACAGAAGAAGACTGCAATCAATAAGTCTATCCGCTCTAAGGTTAAGACTTCTATCAAGAAGGTAGAGGCTGCTGTAGCTGCAAAGGATAAGGCAGCTGCTGAGGAAGCTTTGAAGGTTGCAATTAAAGATATAGATAAAGCAGCTCAGAAGGGCGTTTATCACAAGAACAATGCAGCTAGAAAAGTATCTCGCTTGACATTAGCTGTTAACAAACTCTAATTTTATGAGAGTTATGTAGAGGGCAGTCGTACTGCAACTACAATTCTACCCGTCATAATGATATATCAACCTCACCATTGATTTGGTGGGGTTTTTTCAGTGCTACAAAACATTATAAACACTTTACAAATCGGCGATTAAATGGTAAAATTAAAGAGTGTGGGGCACTATAATTTTCACAAAATTTCATTGGAGGTTTTTGCAATAATGAAAAATCAGAATTATTTATCATGGGATCAATATTTTATGGGTATTGCTCTTCTCTCCGCGCAGAGAAGCAAAGATCCTCACACTCAAGTAGGAGCTTGTATCGTAGACTCTGATAATCGCATTCTCTCTGTGGGATACAATGGTATGCCAAGAGGATGCTCAGACGATGAATATCCTTGGGGAAATACCGGAGAAGAATTGCAGACAAAGTACTTGTATGTTTGTCATGCGGAGCTTAACTCCCTTCTCAACTATTCGGGAACAGACCTCAAAGGAG
Organism: Eubacterium xylanophilum ATCC 35991; assembly: GCF_000518685.1. Lineage (GTDB taxonomy): Bacteria > Bacillota > Clostridia > Lachnospirales > Lachnospiraceae > Eubacterium_F > Eubacterium_F xylanophilum. The sequence continues at coordinate 95,360 of NZ_KI912472.1, forward strand.
CAAGCATTTATACTACTCTCTTCCCATGCAACGAATGTACAAAAGCTTTGATTCAAGCAGGAATTAAAAATGTCATATATATGGATGACAAGTATGCGACTACTGCCAGTGTTGTCGCCGCCAAAAGGATGATGGATTCAGTCGGTATCAACTACCGAAAATATGAATTTAAGGACAGGGAAGTCCATCTGAATCTTTAAAAAAACTTGAGTCAATTGTCATAATATGAATGGAGGATTATCATGAAAAAGCTAGGGCCATTTACAAAAAAAGACAAAAAAACAAAAAAAAGCCAAGCGCCTGAAACAAAAGTTAAAGACAGTAAAACGTCTCCAAAAACTAAGGCCAAGTTCAAGGAAGTTCTTACGACGGTAGGTTCGAAGATAGTAGGACTTTGCAAGCTCATACCTACTCTTATTCCCAACAAAGAGGATGAAAATGCTCCGCTTTTGGACAGCTCCTTCAAAGTTCTTCCTCAGTTTTGCATTCAGACAAAGCTTATTGCAGCTTATTCTGTTCCAATTATCTTGATCATAGTTCTCGGTATCGTTTCATACATAAGTGCATCTTCTGCCCTTATCGGAAACTACGAGGGAGCCGTATCACAGACCATGTCTACTGCAAAAGACTACTTTGATTTTGCATTTTCGAACATCGAGTCTGATATGAATACCTACCTTGGTGACAAGGATTTGGAGGCATTCTATACAGGCCAGTTTTCAACCAACGAAGCTCAGAAGAAAAATCGAGAAAAGATTAACAAAGAGACAGATGCACTTGAACAAAAGTACCTTGCAACCAAAGAAGGCACTAAAGAGTACTATAAGTTTTATAGTGATTTTCTTGCCAAGAGACAAGATCAGATTGATGCTGACAGAATATTTACAAATGCCGAAAATAATTATAACAATGCATATAAATCCATTAACCAGTCAATAAGTACAAAGGCGGCTTCCAACAAGTTTATTGGAAATATTTATATCTTCAAAGACAAGGATGTTATATTCAGTTCTCAGCCAAAAATTCGAAGAACTGCTAATAACAGCCGAAGTGCAGATGACAGCAAGTCAAGTGATGCCGCTGCCGAAGATACCACTACAGAATCTCTCGGACTTTGGAAAGCTTACCAGGATTCAAATATCGGAAAGCAAGTAATGAGCGATCCGTCCGCATTTCACTGGACATCTTCATCACCTGCCCTGGACAAGATTCTCCTCACCAATGCTGACGACTATATCTTCCGAGTAGGACATGATTTGCCAACTACCAGTGATGCAGTCGTTATAGTAGATATAAGTAAGGATTCTATCCTCGATATCCTCAATAATATCAACTTAGGTGAAGGAAGTTATCTCGGTATTGTTTCCGCAGATAATACCGAGACAACTATTGAGGGAGCCTCTCTCTCAGGCGACGGCGATGAAAACAAAGATGCAAATAAAGCTAAAATAACAAAGAAAAAAGTATATGTTGACCAACCATTTTACAAAGAGGCCATAGAATCCGAGGAGGAGTCAGCTTCAAAGTATGTCACTTTTGAAGGCACTTCCTACCTCTTCACATATGCCAAGCTTGGAACAACAGGAATTCTTCTTTGTAGCTTGGTACCGGAGGCAACGATTGTTGCCCAGGCCAATTCAATTCGAGTTGTAACAGTTGTTATCGTTCTTCTCTCAGTAATTATAGCCTTAGTCATTGCAACAGGGCTTTCAAAGGGATTCAGTAACGTTATTAACAACTCGCTCAAGAAACTCAATCGAGTTGCAAAGGGAGATCTTACAGTTGAATTCAGAACATCGAGAAGAGATGAATTCGCACTCCTCTACGGAAGCTGTAATGACATGTTGAAAAACATGAGGAATCTCCTTCGAGAGGTTGAATCCGTATATGCAGCCGTATCAGAGTCACTGGAATCAGTTAACAGCTCTTCCATCGTCTTCTCTGAGACGACGAAAAATATTCAGCAATCAATTCACGAAGTTGAGTTGGGCGTTGGAGACCAGACAGAAAGCGCCAACGAGTGTCTCGGCGAGATGGACAACTTGTTCAACAAGATAAATAGCGTTAATGAAAGTACTATTGAGATTAGTAATATTGCTTCAACAACTAAGCAGTCCGCCACAGATGGACTCAAGACAGTTGCTATTTTGAATGACAAGACTAGCTCCACAACTGATATCACCAATAACGTGATTTCAACTATTGAGATTCTCTCTAAATACTCCAACAATATCGGTCAGATTGTCAATACAATCAATGATATTGCCGAGGAAACCAACCTCCTCTCCCTCAATGCTTCTATAGAGGCCGCAAGAGCCGGAGCCGCAGGAAAGGGATTCTCAGTTGTAGCTAATCAGATTAGAAAACTTGCAGATCAGAGCATCATCTCATCTTCCAAGATTGAGCAGTTGCTCGAAGAGATAAAGACAGCGACAAACAATGCAGTTACCACTGCAGAAAGCGCAGAGCAGATAGTTTACGAGCAGGTTGACGCAGTTGCCAACTCTGCTAGATCATTCCAGATGCTAAGCGATACAATCGGGAAACTCACAGAGTATATCGAGAGTATCCAAGGAAATTCAAAATCCATGGAACAATCCGGTTCTACTACCCTTCACTCCATGGAGAATATTTCAGCCGTACTCGAAGAGACTTTGGCTGCAGTATCAAGTATTGCAAATGTAACTGACAAACAGACAGAAGCACTTGCCAAACTTGATCATGCTTCATCACAGCTCATGACAAGGGCAAATAGTCTCGGTGAAGCAATTAGCATTTTTAAGACAAGATAATTGTTATAGTTTGTATTTTACTCCTTATATTATTATCATACATTACCATAATAAGCCGATTGCATCATGCAATCGGCTTATTGCTGCTTTCTATTTAATTGTTTGGAAACTCTCAACAAGAACTTCTTCCACTCATCCTCATGTTCTACAAAGTATTTGGGGCAAATCTTCCCCGTAACATCATAATGCCTTATGACATCATTTGCTTTTAGTTTATACTTTTTGCATAACATGACAACCAACTTAACCAAAGCTTCATAAGTCTTTTTGGTGAACTGACCATTTTTCTTCTTGTGACAACACTCTATAGCAATAGTATCACTGTTTCGATTATTAGAGGCATATGCCATCTCTGTCAAAGGTATACACTGAACGATGGTTCCGTCTAAATCCACTATATAGTGACTGCTTGCCTTAGTGGTATGAGTATATCTGAGATTTGAAAAATAATCTCTGTTGGACATGGCATCGGCGCCCGGATTGGCCGTATAATGCACTACAACCCCGTTTATTTTGTCTATTTTAATTCCAGGTCTAGAATATGGGTTGACAGGTATAAACTCCTTCTTGATGTCTAATTCGTCGTCAGAGACAGACTCTGTCACAACCACTCTCTCTGGCTCATCTCTTTTACCAAAAATATTCCAAGCAATGATTCCAATAAATAAAAGGAAGAATACTGAGCAAATAATGATCTGCTTATCTAATATTCTTGGCCTTTTAAGCCTAGAATACCGCCGCTTTCGAGGCTTATTCTTCCTTTTAATATTTATAGTCGCTCTCACGAACTTTATATGACTTTTTCTATATCTACGTCTATTACTCGACACTGTAGTTTGGTGCTTCCTTTGTGATATGGATATCATGTGGATGACTTTCCTTCAATGAAGCAGCTGAAATCTTAACAAACTGTGCCTCAGTCTTGAGTGTTTCAATATCCTTAGCACCACAATATCCCATACCGGATCTGATTCCGCCGATAAGCTGGAATACTGTATCTTCCAAAGTTCCCTTATATGCCACTCTTCCCTCTACACCTTCCGGTACAAGCTTCTTGGCATTCTCCTGGAAGTATCTATCTTTGCTACCATTTTCCATAGCTGCAATAGATCCCATTCCACGGTAAACTTTATACTTTCTTCCCTGGAATAACTCAAATGTTCCAGGACTCTCATCACAACCGGCAAATATACTTCCCATCATACATACATTTGCTCCAGCTGCAATAGCCTTGGTCATATCTCCTGAGTACTTGATTCCACCATCGGCGATGATTGGAATTCCATACTCCTTAGCAACATTGTAGCAATTCATAATTGCTGTAACCTGTGGTACTCCGATACCTGCAACAACACGTGTTGTACAGATAGATCCCGGTCCAATACCAACCTTTACAGCATCTACGCCTGACTCGATAAGAGCTTTTGTAGCCTCTCCTGTGGCAACATTACCGGCTATGATTCCGAGATCCGGATATGCATCTCTAACCATCTTAACAACTCTCAATACGTTTGCAGAGTGACCGTGAGCCGTATCAATAACCAATACATCAACTTTTGCCTTAACAAGAGCTTCAACACGATCCATGATATTGGCTGTAATACCAACACCTGCTCCACAAAGCAATCTTCCCTGTGAATCCTTTGCTGAATTTGGATACTTAATCTGCTTTTCAATATCCTTGATTGTAATAAGACCTGTGAGATTTCCTTCTTTATCAACCAAAGGAAGCTTTTCTTTGCGCGCCTTAGCGAGAATCTTCTTAGCCTCTTCAAGAGTTATGCCACTCTCTGCTGTGATAAGACCCTCAGATGTCATACACTCCTTAATCTTCCTTGTATAGTCTGTTTCGAATTTGAGATCACGATTTGTGATAATACCAACAATTTTTCTGCCTTCTGTAATAGGTACTCCTGAAATTCTGAACTTCGCCATGAGCTCATCTGCGTCTGCCAATGTATGTTCAGGTGAAAGGTAAAATGGGTCTGTAATTACTCCGTTCTCAGATCTTTTAACCTGGTCAACCTCTTCTGCCTGCTTCTCAATAGACATATTCTTGTGTATAATTCCTATACCACCCTGTCTTGCCATTGCAATCGCCATGCGATGCTCTGTTACTGTATCCATTCCAGCACTCATCATAGGAATGTTCAGCTCAATATCTTTTGTCAAATGTGTCTTAAGAGAAACTTCATTAGGAATAACTTCTGAATACTGTGGAACCAACAATACGTCATCGAATGTGATTCCCTCACCAATAATCTTTCCCATTTCTTAATACCGTCCTTTCCTTGTAAAAATATTCATTGGTTTTTTTGAAACTATTTTTTATAATTAAAAAATATTCTATCTAATTGAGCCTAAAAAGTCAAGGTGTATTTGAAAAATTGTAAAAAGATTTTTCATATATAAGTATAAATATTCCGTTATATCCCATAGCACATCGGAATATTTAAAAATTTCTTAAATTTTTTTCAAAAAAGTTCTTGACATTTGAATTAGTTTTCGTGTATAATAATGCTTGTGTTTGAATTGGGCTATCGCCAAATGGTAAGGCACTGGACTCTGACTCCAGCATTTCTAGGTTCGAATCCTAGTAGCCCAGTTTTTTTTATGCCTATAATCTTCAGTGGATTTCCACAAGAGTATAGGCATTAATAATATACAAATTAGAAATGAGTGAATTCAATGGGCAATACTATAGAAGAAGTAAAAAAAAGAAGAACATTTGCGATTATCTCCCACCCCGATGCGGGTAAAACTACTCTTACCGAGAAGTTTCTCTTGTATGGAGGAGCCATTAACCTCGCGGGATCAGTCAAGGGGCGCAAGGCTGCCAAGCATGCAGTATCAGACTGGATGGAGATAGAAAAGGAACGTGGAATCAGCGTCACCTCCTCTGTTCTTCAGTTTAATTATGATGGATTTTGTATCAATATTCTAGATACTCCCGGACATCAGGACTTCTCAGAGGATACATATAGAACACTTATGGCTGCCGACTCTGCAGTAATGGTTATCGATGGTTCCAAGGGTGTGGAGGCTCAGACTATCAAATTGTTTAAAGTCTGCGTCATGAGAGGTATTCCTATCTTCACTTTCGTCAACAAGATGGACCGCGAGGCCAGAGACCCATTTGAATTGGTTGATGAAATCGAAAATGTTCTGGGAATCAGAACTTGTCCAATCAACTGGCCTATTGGATCGGGTAAGAATTTTAAGGGCGTATATGACCGCAATACCGAGACAATCTCACGTTTTATCGCCTCAGATAACGGACATAAAATCGAATCTGTAGAGGCAAAGCTCGGGGACTCCAACTTAGACGACCTTATTACCAAGGAATTTCACGATCAATTGGTGGATGACATAGAGCTCTTAGACGGCGCCAGTGATGAATTTGACCTTGAGAAAGTTAGAGCAGGTAAACTCTCTCCTATTTTCTTCGGATCAGCCCTCACAAACTTCGGTGTTGAGACATTTCTTCAGCACTTTTTGGAGATGACCACTTCTCCACTCGCCAGAAAATCAGGAGATGTTGAAGTCGATCCATTTTCAGAAGATTTTTCAGCCTTTGTCTTCAAGATACAGGCAAATATGAATAAAGCACACCGCGACCGTATTGCATTTATGCGCATATGTTCCGGCAAGTTTAATGCCGGAATGGAGGCATTCCATGTCCAGGGTAACAAGAAGATTCGACTCTCACAGCCACAGCAGATGATGGCCCAGGAGCGAAAGCATGTAGAAGAAGCCTATGCAGGTGATATTATCGGAATATTTGACCCGGGCATCTTCTCTATAGGAGACACTCTTTGCACTGCCTCTAATAAGGTGAAGTACGCCGGCATTCCAACATTTGCACCTGAGCACTTTGCAAGGGTTCGCCAGGTGGACACAATGAAGCGCAAGCAGTTTATGAAGGGAATCGAGCAGATCGCACTTGAAGGTGCAATCCAGATTTTCCAAGAGTTTAATACAGGTATGGAAGAAATCATCGTCGGTGTAGTTGGAATACTTCAATTTGAAGTTCTCCAGTACAGACTTCAGAATGAGTATAATGTCGAAATCCGCATGGAGCAACTTCCATATGAGCATGTGCGATGGATAGAAAACGAGGATATCGATGTTTCTGCACTTTCAGTAACAAGTGACACCAAGAAGGTCAAGGATTTCAAAGGCAATCCTCTACTGCTCTTCACGCATCCATGGAGCATCCAGACAGCATTGGAGCGCAACGAAGGACTTATCCTTGGTGAAGTGTCAGATAACTAATATATTATTTACTCTGCCGGCATATCGGGGTACATAAAATGCATAAGTTTTTCTGCAACTCCTACATTTTTAGAATTAAACATAACTACAAAATACGGATCTTTGACAATTCCTCCACCCATGGAGAATATCTGATCATATTCCCTTGACTTGATTAGATTAATTCCATAAGGGTGCTTACTCTCGTTATTCTTCTCCGGATAATACAGCAGACCATTGTCCTCGAAATACTTTAGTTCGTTCTCTGAGAAGACCTTAGTCAGATCCATATAGAGTTTCCTCTCTTGATACCCCTCTAAGTCCTCATGTCCGAGAATCATTCCGTCAAGCATACCTGCGAAGGCTTTGGATGAAACGGTTGTCAAGTCAGATGCTACTGAGGCTCCAACCTTCTCTGCAACTTTGGAATTCGTAAAGTACATATGGAAGGATGCCAGTTTCTTCCCGGGATCAAGTCCTATACTTGTAGTGAACTTGTCTGCCATCTCCTCTATCGGACCATCCATGGCCATCTCATTTATAAGTGCCACATCAAAATACACATCTTTCTTGGCAATAACATCCTTGTAAACAAAAAATCCTATTACTGATAGAATAGCAATTCCCGCCACAATATAGATAAAGTAATATCCGAAAAAGTGATCTTTCTTTTCAGTTATGCTCATCTTCTGCCACTTTTCTTTTTCAGACATATTGTCATCTCTTTTGTCATAGATTGATGCATTGTCATCTAACGATGTCTTCTTGCCATTCAAATCTACTGCCATTGTCGTTTTCCTCCTATTCCCAGTTGTCCCCAAAGCCCTGTATAATTCTAGCAAGTTTTTTGAGGTTTACCGGTTTTTCTATAATCGCATTTATTCCTCCTGAGATGACAGACTTTATGCTGACCGCCTGGGTCTTCCCCACCATCTCTATAATCGGAACATTTTTCATTAATCTAAATTTGCTGTTGGACCTGAGAGCTGTTGCAAACTCAATTGCAGTCATATCTTCAAGCTCCCTATCCACTAGAACCGCTGATATCACGCCCGTAGAGAATTTTTCCAAGAGCATTAACGCTTGTCGCCCTGTGGCGGCATCATATACCTTTGCTCCGTTAGCGTGAAGCAGGGCGACTGTCGAACTGGAACTCACATCGCCGTGTTCGACAACCAAGATACTTCTTCCTATCATTTCCTTGAGCTGTTCTTGTGGCTTAGGAATGTCCTTATCCGCATTTTCACTTGACTTTACAATCGGAATCTTGATCATTATGATGCTATTATCCTTTGTTCCTTTTCTGAAAACGATATTTCCTTCAATCATACCGGCAATTCTATTGGCTAGCATCAGCGAATCCCCCATATTGTCAATAACAAATACTTTCTTGGCAAAATCCTGGTCTGCCAGAGTATTGGCTCTTACAAATGTATTATCTTGGATAAATGGTCCGCCATCTTCGATATATAAGTCCAAAAAAGTGCTTCCATCGGACGCAATCAGCTCTCTAAAGTCAATTATAATCGTTGAACCTATAGGCGTATACTTAATCGCATTTCCCATGACATTTCTGATTATTTCTCTTACTCTGTAATCAGAAAAATCGTATTTTTGATCTTTGGGTATCTTAATATCCCATTTTAAATTAATCTTAAGAGTGCTGCAAAGATTGCGAAACTCTTGGCTCAACTCATAGCAAAAATCATAGAGATTTACATCCTGATTGGTGACAAGCTGAATATTATTAATTCGATTGTATTCCTTTATGCTTCGAATAGATTCCACCAAATAATCGAGAGTATGATTAATCATAGCTCTAGTGGCATGACTTCGATCCTGAACAAACAACTCTCTGATGGTGCTGATAGGCTCTTCTAACTCATTTACTATGTGCTCTAGAAGTTGCGACTGATTCTCCTTAGTTCTCTTAATCTCCTCGAAAGCATCATAGAGAAGGCGCTGACTGAGATTTTCTCGCTCTATTTCCTCCTCCTTAATCTTTCCCACTTCTTTGGAGAAGAAAAGAATACTATTGAGGTCATTGCCATAGAAACAATATGTGCAGATGATATGCATTTGCTTATTATTTGGTCCCTTGACAGTACAGAACTTCTGTCCTTTTACCTCGCCGGACCTCAAAACACTTATCATATTCTCAAGATCAAAGCCGAGACTTGCGATAGTTTCATCCTTGCCAACTACGAAAGTATCTGTCCACCATCTGATAAAGTCATCATATTTTCCCTCTTCCGGATACGGATGGGTGTCCTCAAAATTGGAATATGCCAGGATATACCTCCTGGTGCGCATATCTATCTTTATAATAAAATTAAACTCTTTTATCATATATTCCTTGAATACATCAAAAAAGTCATTGATAATCTTCTGATTCATTAACTCAGCTCCAATCTAGTCTTTCTTCACGCCAATAACAACAAATCTTCCATTATTTACATGATAACTACAGGTCACAAGCGTTACTAAACTCCGGCCAAACTTCGCTTTCTCCCCCGTCTTGTAAAGGGATCTTTTCTCAGCTTCTTTCACATATTTATTAAAACGTTCCTCGTCTAATTCTCCCGACCAATTGTAAAAATCAAAGGCCCCGGAATTGCTTGAAACTTCCGTAAAAAAAGCCGCCAACACCTTGTATTCGCCATTTTCATACAAAGTATCAAAGCTAAATGTTGGATGCTTTTTATAAAAACTCTCATCCTGATAATCCATTATCCCCGTGAACATCAGGCCACTTCGCATATGATGTCCATATATGAGAAAGTTGGAATTTTTGATACTGATATCACAGTTCCCCGCCAAAAAAGGCAGTCCATTGCTATCATCATCCTTGTTAAAATTTCTGTGAATATAGAACTGCTCATCATCACTTGTATGCATAACGGGATAGTCAATCTCCGTCCCGTCAATCTTTATCCAACCCGCAATATCAGAATTCTTCTTATACAGCTTGGCAAACTTTTTCAAAAGCCCATGCTCTTTGATAATCTTTTTTTCTTCCTCAGATGGTTCCTCCGTGCTCTCCTTCATTTCCTGCAACGCCTTGATGTCACTGGACGTCTGATGCGCCTGAAAAAAGTACCTTCCCAGAACAAATGCGCTCCCAAGAAATATCAGAGAAAAGCATACGAGCAAAACATTGAGGATTATTTTCTTTCCTCGCTTCATATTTTCTCCTTATGTATTGAATATCCCTTACAAGTATAATATAATTATCATATATGTGTCAAATTCAAAATCAGAAAGGAAAAGTTATGAAAAAATTACTATGCAAGGGATGGTTATTCTGCAAATTCCCCCTTGAAACTCCTATGGAGACTATATTTTCTCACGAGTCATGGGAACAGGTCGATATCCCCCATGATTGGATGATATATGACTCCAAAAACTTATACGAAGAAGCCATAAGTTGCTATAAACTAGATATCGATAAGTCCACTCTCCCCCTTGAGGATTATGACAATATTCGAGTTATATTTGATGGGGTATATATGGATACAACTATTTATCTCAATGAAGAAGAAATATTCAAGTGGAAGCACGGCTACTCTCAGTTTGTAGTTGATTTGACAGATCATCTCACAGATGGAATCAACACTCTGATGGTCAGAAACGAGTATCATCTTCCCAACAGCCGTTGGTATCCCGGTTCGGGAATTTACAGGAATGTCTGGCTGGAACTCAAAAAATCTCCCCAGTTTGCTCACAATGGCACTTATATTTCCACCAAACAGTTAGGAAAAACTTGGGAAGTATTCATCGACGCGGAATATTTTCTCGGAAAACCTTCTACAGACCCAGTCAAGAAAAATGTTCCGGCAACAATAAGAAATACCATTATAGATCAAGACGGAAACGCCGTAACGTGTGGGGAAAATAAGGTTAATATTATGCCAGAAATTCAGATTGATAAACAAGTTCTCACTGTGATTGACCCACTGCTCTGGGACACAGAAAATCCAAACCTCTATCAGATTACCACAGAGCTGGAAGTTGACGGACAAGTAGTGGACTCTATCACACAGAACTTAGGATTTAGAACTATAGAATTTGATGCCGACAGGGGACTTTTCCTCAACGGAAATCCCCTTAAAATCCAAGGAACTTGCGAGCATCATGTTCTCGGCTCACTTGGGGCTGCAATGAATAAAACTGCCCTAAAAAGACAATTTGAGATTTTGAAAAAAATGGGAGTAAACTCCATCAGAAATGCCCACAACATGCCTCCTGAGGAAACCCTAGACCTCTGCGATAAGATGGGAATTCTCCTTGACACCGAGGCCTTCGATATGTGGGAAAAACCAAAAACAGACTACGACTATGCCAAGGATTTCCCGGAATGGTGGAAAAGAGATCTCGAGAGTTGGGTTCGCCAGGATAGAAATCATCCCTGCGTATTCATCTGGAGCATCGGCAATGAAATCTATGACACCTGCTTCGACAGAGGGCTTGAAGTGACCAAAATGCTTCATGATGCAGTGCGCTCCCTCGACTACAGGCAGAATGCATTTACCACTCTCGCCTCCAACAATATGGATTCAGAGGGCTCCAGAAAATGCGCCGAAATCGTCGATTTGGTGGGATATAATTACCTTGACAAATTCTATGATGAACATCATAAAGAGCATAAAGATTGGATTATATACGGTTCAGAGACCGCTTCCACTCTTCAAAGTCGAGGTATCTACCACTTCCCTCTGAGCAACCGTCTGCTAACTTTTGATGACAACCAGTGCTCTGCTCTCGGAAATTGTACAACCAACTGGGGGGCACCAAACTCAGAGCATACCATCAAAGCCCACAGAGACAGAGATTACTGCTTTGGCCAGTATATCTGGACCGGATTCGACTACATAGGTGAACCAACACCATACTATACGAAAAATTCATACTTCGGGCAAGTGGATACAGCGGGCTTTCCCAAGGATTCCTTCTACATGTACCAGTCAGCTTGGACAAGCTATAAGGACAATCCTATGATTCATATTCTTCCCTACTGGGATTTTAACAAGGGCCAGCTAATAGACGTTCGCGTATACTCCAATGCCCCTGTTGTGGAGCTTTTCCTCAATGGAAATAGCCTTGGAAAACAACAGATAAACCATGTGGATGGCGATAATCTCTCGGGAAATTGGCAGCTCTCCTATGAACCCGGGACTTTACACGCAATAGCATATGACGAGGAAGGCCATATTATCGCCGACGAAGAAAAATATTCCTTTGGGGATCCTGCAAGGATAAAGCTCACCCCGGACAAAACTCAGTTGATTGCCGATGGAAGCGATTTAATCTTCCTCACAATTGAGACGGTTGACAAGGATGGACATATCGTTGAAAATGCCAGAAATCGCATGAATGTCTCTGTGACCGGGTGTGGACGATTAATCGGTCTAGACAATGGCGACAGCACCGATATGGACCAATACAAGGGCACCAGCCGCAGACTATTTTCCGGAAAACTCTTAGCTATTATCGCAGCCAAAGACGTCTCCGGAGATATAAATGTAAAGGTGACAAGTCCAGATCTTCCGAGCGAGAGCCTCACACTAAAGGCACTACCGGGACAAATGCCTGAGGGAATGTCATGCATTATGGAAAATAAACCATATCCTATAGGAGACAGGGAAAATGAAATTCCAATCCGCAAGATAGAACTCATCAACAGCGGACCAAATGAGTTAAACAAAGATTGCAATTCAACCGTTGTAGAGGCAAAGATATGGCCTGAGAATGCAAGTTATAGTGATTTGATTTTTAAGGCTGTCACCCTCAACGGAACAACCAGCAATTCCGTTGTCATAGATGCGGATCCTAAGACCAATGTGGCAACTATAACAGCTATAGGCGATGGAGATTTTAGGCTATGTTGCCAGGCGTGCAACGGGCTTGACCACGTGGAGGTAATATCTGAGCTTGAATTCAGCGTAACCGGACTCGGAAGTGCTTATTTGAATCCATATGAACTGATTTCCGGCATTGACTACTCCTCTTCTAGCGATGACAACTTGATTCTAAGCTTTAAGGGCGGTATATATATAACCTCAAACCAGTGTACCACCGTAACTTTTGAGGGTGTTGATTTTGGTAGATACGGATCAGATAAGATTCATTTGCCTATTTTCTCTTTTGAAGATGAAGTGCCGGTAGAGGTATGGGCCGAGGAAGAATGTCTGGTCAAGGACACTTACCGGGCCAAAAGTTGGTATAATCACTATCAGGAGAACATTTTCAACCTCCCAAAGAGGCTAAAGGGGCTTCATGACATAACTATTGTCGTGACACCGTCTGTAAAAATGTCCCTACAGGGATTCTACTTTGAAAAAATCAGACGCGAGACTGCCCTTCTACTCGGATCGGATGCCGACACAGTTTCAGGTGATGCCTATGTGATTGACGGTGATTACATCCGCGAGATAGGAAACAATGTCACAATAGAATTCAAGGATATGCACTTCAAATCAGGGGAAGTTTCAAAGGCAAAAATTGCAGGTTTTTCTCATAATGAAATCAATACATTTTACCTTAGATTCTCTCCATCCGATGGAAGTGGTGATGTAATAAGCAATACAATTCAGTATCCACACACGGATGGGGACACTGAACTTGAATTTGACATAGAGAATCTCGAAGGGGATTATGATATCAACATAATCTTCTTACCTGGCTGCAAGTTTGATTTTAAATCATTATTATTGCACTAATTGCTTTACTTTAAAATTGATATATGATAAAATTATAAAGTGTTGTGATACAACAGATTAAGATTTTTAAAGGAGGGATTTGACATGGCTTGTTTTTTAGTTCCTGCAACAGAGGCGATTGTAACTAAGGTAGTCAGCAAATCAATGGAAAAGAAAGAGAATGGCACTGCCAATTCAGAAGTAGTTGCTAAACACAATTCAATTGCTAAAAGATTGAACACTCTTACAAAGTTTTTATGGGGTGGTTCTGCTCTTCTCGCATTTGAGCATGTTTGGCACGGTGAAGTTGCACCATTCTTCCCATTTCTTACAGCTGCAGAGAACCCTGCAACTCTCTCAGAGATGTTACATGAAATGTCAACTGTTGGAGTTTCGATGGCCGTTCTTATCACAGCAGTTTGGGGAATTATGACTTTTGTTGATGTTAAGATTAAGAAAAGGGTTACACAGGAAGTTAGTGTTTCTTCTGACATAAAGGAGCGTGAATAATATGCTATTAGCTATCGTCATGCTAGCTGCTGTAATATCAACCGTTGTTTGGTATACTTCAGAAAAAGCTAGAACACTTAAAGTTGGTATGCTCTGCTATTTATATTGGGGAGCTTCACTTATGTGGTTGGTTGACTCAATCTATGAGTATATCGAGTTAAGAGCTGAATTCTTCACACCTGCAACAGCAGATATGATTAATGATGCATTTCTTGGTTTCTCTGTATTGGTATTAGGTCTTGTAATATGGACAGTTTACTTCCTTATCAAAGATCCTATGGGCGTAATCAAGAATATTGACAACGAGAAAGCAAAGAAAGCTGTTTCAAAGAAAGCATCAGCTAATGAATAAATTGTCTTACAAGCAAAGCTTGTAAGACCAGCAATATGCATTTCCAATAAAACAGGAAGAGGCCAACCAGAGAGAGACTTCAATGCGCATACACCTAGTCTCGAGTCGGTTGGCCTCTCCCTGTTTTTTTTATCGGAAACGCATTCTGCTGGTCTTACTCACGTCGTTCGTAAGACAATTATTCTTCTATTGTCCAAACTACGCCCTCACGTGTATCCTTGATGATGATTCCCTTATCCTTCAACTCATCGCGAATTGCATCAGCTCTGGCAAAGTCCTTGTTCTTTTTAGCTTGGGCGCGCTCTTCTATCTTGGCTTCTATATATGCTACCAATTCATCATCGCCACCGGCATTGTCTTCTGTCTTTTCCCATGCCTTTGCAAGTCCCAGAGAGAGAACATAATCAATTTCCTCTATGATTGCTCGCTTTGTCGCATCGTTATAATCTTCCTTTAAAAGATCATATAGAACAGTGATTCCCATAGATGTATTAATATCATTGCTCATTGAAGCCGCAAATTTGGCCTTATATGCCTCTAATTGTTCGGCATCCACTTCTCCTTCGCCTGTGAGCTTTTTCACTCTATTAAGAAGCTTCTCGTAGGTTCTAGCCACATTGTCTAGGCCTTCCTCTGAAAACTCAAGTGGCTTTCTGTAATGCGACTGCAGGCAGAACATTCTATATACCATCGGATCATATCCATCTTCTTGAAGTTTTGTCACAGTAAGAAAGCCACCTTTAGACTTACTCATCTTACCTGACTTTGTATTCAAGTGGTTGACATGTACCCAATAATTACACCACTTGTGGCCTATATAGCTCTCACTCTGAGCTATTTCATTGGTATGATGTGGGAAGATGTTATCAACTCCTCCACAGTGAATATCCATATACTCGCCCAAATGTTTCAAAGCAATGCATGAGCACTCGATGTGCCATCCCGGATACCCTACGCCCCATGGGCTGTCCCATTTAAGTTCTTGATTGTCAAACTTAGACTTTGTAAACCAAAGAACGAAATCAGTCTTGTTCTTCTTGTTTGTGTCTTCTTCTACATCATCCCTAACTCCAACCTGAAGATCATCTTCATTCTGTGAAGAGAGAACATAGTAATCATCCAACTTCGATGTATCAAAGTAGACATTGTCTCCTGCCACATAAGCATACCCCTTCTCAAGGAGTTTCTCTATCATTTCGATAAAGCTATCTATACAATTTGTCGCAGGCTCAACCACATCCGGTGTCTTGATATTGAGCTTTTTGCAATCCTCAAAAAAAGCATCTGTATAAAACTTGGCAATATCCATAACCGTCTTATTCTCGCGCTTTGCACCTGCGAGCATCTTATCCTCACCGGTATCGCCATCGCTTGACAAGTGACCCACATCAGTAATATTCATTACTCTCTTTACATCATAGCCGACAAATCGGAGGTATTTCTCCAATACATCCTCCATGATATAACTTCTGAGGTTACCTATGTGAGCATAGTGGTAAACTGTAGGACCACAAGTATACATAGCAACCTTTCCAGGTACATTGGGGATAAACTCCTCAACCTTTTTCGTCAATGTGTTGTGTAAATAAACTTTCTGTTCCATGTTTTCCTCCAAAAAAATATTATTCATTTTCTGCATCTTCTGCAGTTTCAAATCGTACATCATCAAACACGCCAGATTCCGCAAGTTCGACAAAAACTTCCACGACCTCCGGACTGAGCTGTGTTCCTGCTACTCTCTTGACCTCCTTTACAACATCGCTCAAAAGCATCTGCTTTCGGTATGGTCTGTTAGAGTACATCGCGTCAAAAGTGTCCGCAACTGCAATAATCTTGGCCACCTTTGGAATTTCCTCGTCTTTTAATCCTCTAGGATATCCTGTTCCATCAATCTTTTCATGATGGCATCCTGCACCGAGCGCAAGTCCCGGCAAAAGCTCAACTCCTCTGAGAATCTCGAATCCATTGCTGGCATGGCTCTTAATTATCGCAAATTCCTCATCTGTCAGTCTTCCAGGCTTTCCTAAGATATCATCCGGAATACTGATCTTACCTATATCATGGAGCAAAGCTGTGTTGTAAATAGTCTCCAACTCATCTCCACTATATCCCATTTTCTCAGCAAACATTTTCGTATACTTGGCTACTCGGAAAGAATGACCATTGGTGTATTTGTCCTTCATATCTATGCACTTCGCAAATGCCTGAATAATTTGATTGATAAATACTCTGTCTTCTTCTTTCTTTTTCTCCAGGGCTCTAGTCTTTCGCCTAAATATCAAGTAAACAATTCCTACAACTATGGAAATCATGATAAAAAGCGAGAGAAGCATAAACCATATACTCTCATAAATAGCTTTTTTCTTCACTATTTGTAGGTCAATGCTGTTAAATTCCTTATTAGTTGTACTGCTATTAATTCCAAAGTGGAATGTATACTTTCCACCGGCTAGATTTGTATAACTGACAGGTTTTAATTGCTGTTTGGTAGAATAAATCTTTCTCGAATCAAATCCCTTCAGCATATAATTAACATTGGGATTAATAAGAGAATTGGTATGAACAAAGCTATATATAGTGAGACGCTTGGCATCTGAAGGAATAGTTATAGTCTTCTTATCGCCGACATAAATCTCCTTGTCATCAACAACAATAAATGGAACACTTATCTTTAACTTACTTACATCTTCCACATTATCATTGATATTTACAGATGCAACACCGGTGGATCCACAGATATATAAGTTTCCGCTGGCTCCAATATAACTTCTAGAATTGGCCGTTGTAACATATTCAAGCCCACTGTTCCTGTCATATAGAGTATAATTCATATTTTTCTTATTTTTCAACAAGTCATCCTTGCTTACAACATATATACCATGGCTACTCATGACCCAAACTCTATTCAATTTATCACAGAATAAATCAAAATTGTTGGAATATGGGAAATTAGAGATTGTCTTAACTTTCCCATTATCCATATATGCAAGAGAATTACTGGTAATAATCCATATAATATCTGAATCAGGATCTTTCTTTACTCGCAGAACTACTTCTGATTTGAGGCCATCTTGCATTCCAATTCGATTCACACTACCATCTACAATTTTATAAATTCCATCTCCATCACTTCCCAGATAAATAGCTCCATCCTTATCCTGACAAACGCCCAAAATCTCGGGATTTGCCACTCCATTTTTTTGATTGAAACTCTTTACCACTTTATCGTTGGAGATAATATCAAAACCACCGCTCTCAGCAACACCTATATCCCCATTGTTGAGTTCTATTATAGTTCGCAATTTGACAGATGACAATCCATCTTTAACGGTGATATTCTTATAAGTTCCCTTTTTTTCATTATACTTAACAAGCCCTTGGTCGCCATATGTACAGATCCAAAGATTGTTAGCAGAGTCTGTCTTAATTGCTCTAATTCTAATATTTTTCAACTGACGGGTAAGCTTATTCTCTACTTTATTATAATTCTTGTCAAGTAATTCCAAACCCTCGTCAGTTCCAATATACAATCTGCCCTCATACATACATGTGGTATTAACAACCATATTTTCGAGTTCAGCCATATCACTGACGTCATCAAACTGGTTGGCCACAATCTTTAATACTCCCTGTCTAGAGGACACAAACCATAGATTCCCCTCATAATCTGCCATGACGGAATCCACAGAATTATTCATTTGCACATCTTCTATTTTACTACATTTACCATTTTTATCAATATAAGAAATACCATTATCAGAGCAAATCCAAAGTTTTCCCTCAATATACTTGAGAAAATTAATGGTCTGAACAGGTAAATTGCTATTTTTTGACTTTACCTTGACACCATTGGACAAGTCGCAATGTATGATTTCTGAATTACGCGTGCCTATATATACACAATCCGGATTAGCGACATCCGGCTCCACACATTTTACCATTCCTATTCCATGCTCGGCTCCATTATAAAACCCATGAACTCTAAGCTCTTTGATTATGAAAAATGATCCGCTGGCAGTATCTCCGTAGATAACTCCATTCTCACCAATCTTTAACTCGTTGACATATTCATTATTTACCTGAGGATCGTCTATAGCATGCAACTTGGAGTCTTCAGAAGACACATATGCCATTCCGCTTGTTGTGGCCAGGAGAATATTTCCCTTGTCATCCTCTGCAATAGAGCGAATAGACATAGATTGCATGCCCTCGGCTTTATCAAATTTCTTAAACTTTCCATTTTCGTAAACCAATACTCCACTCTCATTGGTTCCAACCCAAAGTCTGTCCTTTGAATCCACGAACAAACTCACTACACTAGAAATGCCATAAGAAGAATCATAGGTAAAAAAATCTTTACCATCATATCTCATAAGACCACTATAGGCACCAACCCATATAAATCCATCAGATGTTTGAGCTACCGCATTGGCTTCTGATGTAGAAAGACCATTGCTATTATCGTATAAAATACTAGTATATCCAGCCCCCTTTACAGATAAATCAAGGCTGTTAGCCGCCTTGCTATGGCTAAGTCCACTTATTGCACTGACTTCTCTTTCGGAACGAACCATAGAGAAAGAACACATAAGACCTAGTATCATTATACAGCTAATCCCTCGGAATATTTTCCCACACTTTTTTCTAACCTTCACTGTCGACTCCTCCTCCACCTATGCTCTTTGTCGAGCAAGTATATATCTACGAGATATAATTTACTTCTATGGACGCCGATTACTCGGCGCCCAAAAAAGCCCACAATAAGGCATCTTATTTAATTACTTTCAGGTAAGAAGTATTTGACTCTTTGCCCTTCTTGGCCACACGACATACGACAAAGTACTTATACTTGACGCCACCCTGCTTGATAGAGATTGTCACGTCAGTACGTCCTATCTTCTTAGGTTTAACCTTGCCTTTTTTCGTCACCTTGGCAATCTTCTTCTTACTTGACTTGTACTTAACCTTTGCTTTCTTGCTCAAGTGTTTAAATCTGACTTTATATGACTTATTAGTTGGAATAAGCTTATAAAGTGCCACACTTGGAGCTTTGTACTTAGTCTTGTACTTGTATAAGCTGTAATTCTTCTTGAGATTCTTGCGAACCTTGAGATTTACAATATACTGAATCTGGCGTTTGCCCTTTGTTGCATTGATTATAAGCTTAGCTTTTCCAAGCTTCTTCTTGGTCTTAACAAGACCTTTTTTATTAATCGTTGCAATCTTTTTATTACTTGAACTACATCTGACTTTTGCCTTCTTAAAGTTGAGAAGCTTAATCTTGAATTTCATCTTGCGTCCCATAATCTTCTTCATGACAATTGTCGGAATATTTAGCTCTACAGTCTTGGCATTAAGTCTCTCGCCCTGACGGCCAAAATGTTCCGGAGTGGCTTTTGGCTTTGCATCATTTCCAGGCGCATTTGGCAGTCCGGATGGTGTCGGTGAAGCTTTTGGCCCTTCTGTTGGAGTACTTACAACTGTACCTCCACCAACTGCAAGTGGATTAACACTTGAATCTTTGGTTGAAACTGCTACAATCTTATATGTCATTCCCGGCTCAAGGCCTGAGAACTTAATCACATCATCTCCACCGGTTGTCCACTTGTCTGATGACTTTGGATCACTCTTATACTCTCCTGTTGTAGGATCCTTGGAAATTGTAACTACCTTGTACTCTTTGGTCTCAGGATCCTGCTCCATAACCGAGTATACTACATCCTTATCTGCAGGCTCAACTACTATATTGCCTGTATCATCATTCTTATCTTCCGGTGTATTATTATCATTATACTCTGTCTTTATATCCTTGCTTGGAGTTGTGATATACTTAATCGTCTCAGCAACTTTTATAGCTGAAATAATATATGAACCCGGATCTACCGTAAATTCGATGATTCCATTCTTTGTTCCCTTGTAATATCCAGGGTGCTCCGGATTGTTGGCATCAGGAGCATCAACTGTCACACCGTCGCGCTTTGTAGGCAGGTTTGTAAGCTGATTTCCCACTTTGTCAAATATTGCATAGATTGTATCTTCGTCCGTAGGCTTGACCTTAATCACAATTTTCTCCGGCTTACCTGTCTCCTCCGGCTGAGGATTAATGTCAATATCTGCAACTGTACGCTTTAACTCATATGGTGCAGACTCCACTGTTCCATAATATGGATCCTTACCGGTTACCCTGACAACAACCTTCTCATCAATGATATCATCGTTAACTGTCAGCGTTGGAGACTTGGCTCCTGCTATAGGCATAAGTGAACCATTATCAAGTACGATATACCACTGATAGTCTAACTTGTCACCATTTCTTACGTCCTCTGGACCAACGCCACTAATATCTGCTTTTAACACAGTTCCGACATTGATAACGTCCTGCCCATGGCTATCCTTCTCATCGTTGATAATTCTAGGATTTCCATTGATTGGCATCTTCACCGATGAACCATTCTCTCCCTCAATATCGTCATATGGCTTAACATTATTAGCATCATCATCACTCTCGGTCTTACCTTGAATCTTATATCCCTCAGCATCAACATAAACTGTTCCGGAATAAGAATTCTTTCCAGTTACCTTAAGTCTGATTTTCTTTGCTGCAACTTCACTGCCTGCTGTGTAACTCCTATCTGTTGCACCAGGAATATCCTCCCATTTGTTGGTTGTAGAATTAAATACCTGCCACTGATAGTTGGCATTTAAATCATTTATTGCCACATCCTCTGCTCCAGCTCTGAGTTCACTGAGTTTTATAGTTTCTCCGATATTTACTTCCTTTTTATCCAATTGTGCAAAAGTAATATCCTTTGTAGTTATCTGCACTCTTGATCCGTCAAGTCCATCTATGCTTGGATCAGTATCACCAGGCACAGCCTTCTTGACAAAATCATCCGAAACACCTGGCGTCACTGCGTAAGATCCGGTGGCATCAACATAAACTGTTCCGTTATATTCACCACTTCCTGTCACTTTACAGCGTATATAAGCCATTGTATACTGTGGCTCTACAACATAAATCGAAGAAGTTGCTCCAGGCAATGGCACCCATCCATTGGTCTCCCCGGCATACAGTTGCCACTCAAACTTGGCATTCTGATCATTTACCGGAACATTTTCACTTCCTGACATAATCTTGATTACGCTTACATCATCACCTGCTGCAATAGAGGTTCTATTGAGCTGAGCTGATGTAATAGTATTGCTGGCTGGCTCCGGTGTTACAACCGGTGTTGCCGTTGGCTTAATTGTCGGTGTTGCAGTTGGTGACTCTGTTGGCTTAACTGTTGGCGTAGCTGTTGGCTTTGGTGTTGGTGTAGATGGCTCTACATCTGAGTCAACAAAAATATTAAATGTATATGTGTGCTCATCACCTTTATTATCTACATAAACCACTTGGAAATAGTTATTTCCCTTTACTACTTCAACATCCTTAAAGCTGTCAAGTTTGAGAGTTTTATTTCCCGCACTGTTAGTTTTATAGAGATAAGTCTCTTTGTATGCATTATCTGTATAGCTGGTAAGGAAATCCACATACTCTCTTCCCTTATCACTTGTAACAGTTGCCACATATGGAGATGAGATTGTTCTCTCTTCTCCGTTGAAATTTGGCATCAAATCAACAGCTGTATCATTCTTGGTTATCTTAATATTTATAGCTGAACTTGATACATTAACAGTTTTTTCATCGTCCATCAATAAGACAGTATCATCTCCCGGATTAGTTTCCGGATTAACCATTCCTTTGTCATATGGACTATACTCAATATAATAGCCGTGGGCTCCCACACTGTTCACGTTAACTGTTGTATTTCTATTGGCCCAATCGTTCCATCCTCCATTTGCTGCACCATTATAGGCATATGTAGCAAACATCTCACGATTGTTATAATTATTAGGCTCCTGAACACTTCCAAGATTCCAATTGCTAAAATGGCTCTTATTGAACTCATCATTGATAGCTGTTCCTGTAAGTCCCTTGTAAAATGCCTCTCCTGCCTCCGGTCCGTCAACCCAGTACCAAGTCTGCATATTGTTGGTAATTGCAGCAATATTATCCGGAGCTTTAGAAGTAACATTCTGAGTTCTTACTTCATTCATAATCTTATATGTATCTGCATCATCGCCCGCTGAAGATGTGTTGTCATGTGTAACACCAATTCCATCCATATATACATAACGTGTTGCACCAATCCATCCCTCTACTGTTCCAAGAGCACTAACAACAAACTCTTGCTCCTCAGTGCTTGTGATGGTCGCAAGATAGCCTTTCATTCCATTAAAAGACTTCATCTTAGCAGCTGCATATGCATTCTGCCATGTATTACCATTATCTGCATTATTGTTCTCTGTTCTATATCTAACAAATTCGTAAAAATGCAACTTTCCATCTTCACCAACCATAACAGCTAAGTTCTCAACATTTACTGAACTGATAGCCGCATAGACGGTCTGTGGTGTTGTGGCAGATGCCTGTGTAAATACAATATTTTTGATATACTGAACTATTGTCTCTGTAGTGATATTACTACCTGTAATTGTAATAGCCTTATATCTGTCAGAATTTGAATATTTTTCCACATAATCTGACTTGTCAGTAACTCCCTTAAACTTGATGCCACTTCCAGTAACATTGTCAGGAGATGTTGGCGTAAAGTATCCACTGTTAACTCTTATAGAATATACAGTTAGCTTATCATTGTTATCTTTTCCCGTATACTCAATAGTTGGATTATTAAATCGATAAGTTCCCTGTGCCTTACTCACAGTAGTCGAACTTCCCAGGTCAATATAACCCACTTCTGTGCTACCCGCTGCACTTACTTCTCGGGTATTGTTTCCCAATTCCGGAATCACAGTGACAAGCATTACAAATGCAAGAATCACCGCAAGGATTCTAGAACGTTTTGTGTTGTAATTCATCTTAACTTCCTCCATACAATAAATATAAATAGTCACAACAGTATTTTACTATGTTTTTACTATAAAGTCAATTTTATGCACCAAAACACCCTCTTCGTCAGAGCATTCTGCCGAAAAGGGTGTTTAGAGTAAATAAAATCTTTTACATATTGTCAATTTTTGTCGTCCTTCTCCTCTGAGCTGTTGTCCTCCTGCATGGCGATGCTGACAGTGACTTTAAAACTCTTCTTTTTGAAGGTGACTGTAATTGTTGCATTGCCAACGCCCGTCGGAACAACTGTAATTCCGGAGTTATTGGCATTTACCTTCATAGATACGACTCCAGGATTAGAATTTTTCCACTTTACATTGGCATAATCCTTGGTATTCAAACCCTGAAAATCTATAGGTTTGGCTTTATTCTTTGTAGTCGTCTTGTTGTAATACGTAAGCTTCTTATATCCTACAGGATCGAAGCCTACCACGTAAACAGTGCAATAATATTTCTTGCCCTTGTACTGCGCGTAGATTTTGTAAGGTGCTCGGAGTTTCGCCGAAACCACTCCTTTTTTACTTACTTTAATCCACTTTCTGTCATCCTTGTTTGCCACTACCCACTTCACTTTTGAAGCCGGTGCATTCATAAGCTTTAATGTCTTCTTCTGTCCAACGTCAAAATATACGACGCTTTCTTTTAGTTTTACCTTTTTCTTATTTGCTTTTTTGCCAGCCTTCTTTGTTACTTTTGTACTCTTTTTTGTAGCCTTAGATGAATTTTTTTTGCTACTTTTAGCGGCTGTAGAAGAAGATGAAACCAACTCTCCTATAATAATACTTTTCTTCTTGCTCCACGAACCAAAAACTTTTGATTCTCCGTCGAGAACATATGCTCTCAACCTAACATAATACGTGTTTCCTTGTTTCAACTTTCTCGCACCCGTCTTGGTTGCATCGGAATTATCGATACTGCAAGTCCAAACGCCCTTGGTAAATGATGAGTTGTTTGCCAGCTGAAGTTCAAAGCCATCGCACTTCTTGGACAACTTTTTCCAGAAGATATTAAAGCCCGTATCAACCTTAGTTATCTTGGTAACCACGACCTTTTCCGGCTTTTTTACAGAAGCCGCCTCACTCGCTACGCTCGAGGAAAATATTCCTATGAGAATGGAAAGTATCACGAGTATTGACAACACACCCTTATCCAGTTTGCCTAACATTATTTCACCACCTTTTCAATAGTGTTTCACAAGTGTTTAGTTTTATCGCATCAATAACTATTTTAAAACATCCCACAAGGAAAGGATGAATCCTTGAAACATGCCTAACCTTGTGGGAATATCATAGCTCTATATTATAATCCGTAGATTATTTGTATAATTCAACAAGCTTCTCTAAGTGCTCGAAACGAGCCTTTGCTGCTTCCTCTGATTCCTTGAAGAGTCTCTCTGCTCTCTCTGGGAATGGTTTGATAAGACGTGTATAACGTGCCTCGTTGTTGAGGAAGTCTTGGTAAGAACCGTCTCCTGCTTTTGATACAAGAGTAAATGGATTCTTGCCCTCTGCCTTAAGCTCTGGATTGAAGCTGAAGAGATTCCAGTAACCAGCCTTAACTGCTGCTTTCATCTCATCCTGGCAGTGATTCATTCCGCCCTTAGCGATTCCGTGGAGCTCGCAAGGTGCATATCCGATGATAAGTGATGGACCATTGTATGCCTCTGCCTCTGCAATAGCCTTAACAGCCTGTGCAGGATTTGCTCCAAGAGCAATCTGAGCAACATATACATATCCATAACTCATAGCGATTTCAGCAAGACTCTTCTTACCAACCTCTTTACCAGCTGCAGCGAACTGACAAACTTCTCCAATGTTTGAAGCCTTAGATGCCTGTCCACCTGTATTAGAATACATCTCTGTATCGAATACCATAACATTGACATTCTCACCAGATGCAAGTACGTGATCAAGACCACCGAATCCGATATCGTATGCCCAACCGTCACCACCGAAGATCCATACAGACTTCTTAGCGAGGTACTGTTTCTTAGCAAGAATAGCCTTTGTCTTATCACACTTATCAGCAATCTTCTCAAGCTCTGCAATCATAGCCTTAGTTGCTGGTGTGTTAGCCTTTGTATCATCCTTAGTCTCGATGAACTTAGCGATAGCATCCTTGAGTTCAGCTGATGCCTTATCTGAAGCAGCAAGCTCCTCAAGCTCTGCAATTGCATTGTCACGGAGATACTTCTGTCCGATGTACATACCCAAACCATGCTCTGCGTTGTCCTCGAACAATGAGTTTGACCAAGCAGGACCCTGCTTTGAGTCTTTGTTTACAGTATATGGTGATGTAGCTGCAGGACCGCCCCAGATTGAAGAACATCCTGTTGCATTAGAGATATACATCTGCTCACCGAAGAGCTGTGTAACAAGTCTTGCATAACTTGTCTCAGCACATCCTGCACAACTTCCTGAGAACTCGAGAAGTGGCTGATTGTACTGTGATCCGATAGGAGTTGCATCAGTAAATGCAGGCTTAATATCTTTCTTACCAACTGTAGCTACTACATAATCAAATACTGGTTGCTCATCTGCCTGAGTCTCCTGTGGAACCATCTTGAGTGCGCCCTTAGCAGCTGCCGGACAAACAGTAACACACTCGCCACATCCCATACAATCAAGTGGAGAAACGCTCATTGTGAACTTCATTCCCTCACCTGTTGCATGCTTAGAATCAGCAAGCTTGATGTTTGATGGAGCATTCTTAACTTCGTCAGCATCCAAGATAAATGGTCTGATAGTTGCATGTGAACATACGAATGCACAGCTGTTACACTGAACACATGTGTTAGGATCCCACTCAGGAACCATAACTGCTGTTCCACGCTTCTCATACTGAGATGCACCAATCTCAAACTGTCCATCTGCGATATCCTTGAATGCAGATACAGGAAGATTGTCACCATCCATAAGTGCGATAGGATCAAGAAGCTCTGTAACCATCTTGACAACCTCTGGTCTTCCCTCATAAGCCTTCTTAGGAGCATCAGCTTCTGGATTAGCCCATGATGCAGGAACCTCTACCTTATGTACAGCATCTACACCAGCATCGATTGCTTTGTAGTTCATCTCTACTACTGCGTCACCCTTCTTTGAGTATGACTTCTTAGCAGCAGCTTTCATATATTCAACGGCCTCATCGATAGGCATGATATCTGCAAGCTTGAAGAATGCAGACTGAAGAATTGTATTAGTACGTTTACCCATACCAATCTCGATAGCCTTGTCAATAGCATTGATTGTATACAACTGAATATTGTTGTCAGCGATATACTTCTTAGACTCAGCAGGCATATGCTTGTCAAGCTCTTCATCCGACCACTGACAGTTAATCATAAATATTCCGCCAGGCTTAACATCCTGAACCATCTTATATCCCTTAACAACATATGATGGGTTGTGGCATGCTACAAAGTCAGCCTGATTGATGTAGTATGGACTCTTGATTGGGTTGTCACCAAATCTCAAGTGAGAAATTGTGATACCACCAGTCTTCTTTGAGTCATACTGGAAGTATGCCTGGATAAATTTATCTGTGTGGTCACCGATAATCTTTGTTGAGTTCTTGTTAGCACCAACAGTACCGTCTCCACCAAGTCCCCAGAACTTACACTCTTTTGTTCCTGGAGCAGATGTGATAGGAGCTGGCTTAACCTCTGGAAGTGAAAGATTTGTTACATCATCCACGATACCAATTGTAAATCTAGCCTTAGGCGCATCCTTAGCGAGCTCAGTATAAATAGCAAATACTGATGAAGGTGGTGTATCCTTTGATCCAAGACCATAACGTCCACCTGTAAGGATAATATCATTCAAACCAGCCTCACGAAGTGTTGAAGCCACATCAAGATAAAGTGGCTCACCAAGTGATCCTGGCTCTTTTGTTCTATCAAGAACAGCAATCTTCTTAGCTGTCTTAGGAATAACCTTCAAAAGGCTCTTAGAAGACCATGGGCGGTACAAACGAACTTTGATAAGTCCAACCTTCTCACCCTTAGCTGTCAAGTAGTCGATAACTTCTTCTGCTACGTCACAGATAGATCCCATAGCGATAATAACTCTATCAGCATCCTCTGCACCATAGTAGTTAAACAAATCATAGTTTGTTCCAAGTTTGTCATTAATTTTCTTCATGTATTTTTCAACAACAGCTGGTAACTCATCATATACTGTGTTACAAGCTTCACGATGCTGGAAGAATACGTCACCATTCTCGTGAGAACCACGCATGGCTGGCTTTTCAGGATTCAATGCATGTGCACGGAATGCCTCAACTGCATCCATTGGGCACATCTCTTTGAGATCCTCATAATCCCATTTCTCAATCTTCTGGATTTCATGTGATGTACGGAATCCATCGAAGAAGTTGATGAATGGTACTTTACCCTCCAATGCAGCAAGATGTGCTACAGGGCTAAGATCCATAACTTCCTGTGGATTAGTCTCTGCCAACATGGCAAAACCAGTCTGACGACATGCATATACGTCACTATGATCACCAAAGATATTAAGTGATTGTGTAGAAACTGTACGTGCAGAAACATCAAATACACAAGGGAGCTGCTCAGCAGCAATCTTATACATATTAGGGATCATAAGCAAAAGTCCCTGTGATGCTGTAAATGTTGTTGTAAGAGCTCCAGTAGCAAGTGAGCCGTGAACCGTTCCGGCTGCACCAGCCTCAGACTGCATCTCTACAACTTTAACAGTGTTTCCAAAAATATTCTTCTGTCCTGCAGCAGACCACTGATCTACTGTATCTGCCATTGGGCTTGATGGAGTAATTGGATAGATACCTGCAACTTCTGTGTATGCGTATGCAACATGAGCTGCTGCTGTATTTCCGTCCATTGATTGTTTTACTCTAGCCATTTGTTCGAATCCTCCTTAAAAAAATTTTTTATTCGCTAACTTATATTTTAGCACCAATGCCAAAAAATGTAAAGCAAATCCAAAAAAAACTTCACATTCAAAAAAAGCCGAGTCCACTAGGATTTACCTAGTAGACTCGTAGTATTTTCATTAATAATTCTTCAAAGTCTTATACAGATATGCATCTGTCATCGCCACATATGGGGCCACATAAAAAATCTCAAGAATTCCAAGTGTCATGATGCCAAGAATATGCCATCCGAGGAATGATAAGTCAAGTACAAATGCAGACCATTTATTACCCTGCATCATCTCCTTACTCATTCTAAATGCTTCCTTATAACTAAGCTCTGGATGTTCTGCCATGATATAAGGAATCATTCTATATTCATATGACTTCACAATTCCAGGAATCCAGAATAACATAGACCACAGAAAAATGAACAACTGCATTAGGAACATAGTCTTAACTGTGTTTCCGTATGCTCCCTTTTTGAAAGGGCTCATGATTCGACTTATCTCTGATACCGTCAAATCCTCTGTTGTACAGTCGACAAAGTATCTCTTACATCCAACCATAAGCGGATTTTTAAGAAAAATACCCAGTGCTGTGCCGAATAGAATAGCAACAGCTACAACAGCAAGAACTGCAAGAATTACAGCTATAAGCACTGCCATCTCATCTTGACTCATATGCCCACCACTAAATTTGGGGCGTTTTCCGCTCTTGTCATCAAAAATTTTTCCAATATTGCTCCATGAGCCACCGGCTCCTCCTCCTGCTATGACGCCAATGATAATAGAAACAACTATAAGTCCCCATTTACATCTTCTGTATGCGTCTTTGGCTCTGTCTTTCAACTCACTTCTTGTCCACATAATAATCCTCCGTAATGTTCTTTAGTATTTGACAAAAGTCTCTTCAATTCTATCATATTGTTGGAATATTTGCAAATTGGATATGTCACAGTGCTTTTGGGGTCGAATAGGCATGCCCCTCACTACTTATCAATCAAGTCTCTCCCCTTCTCGGGGCATGCCAAATCCTCTTTTTTCAAATAGGCATGCCCCTCACTACTTATCAATCAAGTCTATCCCCCTCTCGGGGCATGCCAAATCCTCTTTTTTCAAATAGGCATGCCCCTCACTACTTATCAATCAAGTCTCTCCCCTTCTCGGGGCATGCCAAATCCTCTTTTTTCAAATAGGCATGCCCCTCACTACTTATCAATCAAGTCTATCCCCCTCTCTCTACCCTTCCACTTTCCATTTCCAATCCCAATTCTCTTGACATGTCATTCTAGTTGTGCTAAAATGAAAATCGTTCTCAAATTAAATTTGAAAACAGTTCTCATATTCAGGAAAGGAGCATGAAATATGAAAACAAAAAAATTTGTATCTGTACTGTGTTGCATAATGATCGCGGCACTTGTATCCGTTGGATGCGGTAATCAAGAAAAATCCGCTTCCACAAATCTAAATCAAGAATCAGGTAACTCTAAGTATCACATTGTGACTACTATTTTCCCAGCTTATGATTGGGCTAAAAATGTTATTGGCGAGACTCCGGGGAAAGCAGACATAACTATGCTACTTGACAAGGGCGTCGATCTTCACAGCTACCAGCCTTCTATAGAAGATATCAAAAAAATTTCAACATGTGATTTGTTCATCTATGTCGGCGGTGAGTCTGACGGATGGGTGACAGATGCTCTTGCACAGGCGACCAATAAAAATATGATTGTTATCAATCTTCTCGATGTTCTCGGAGATAGTGTGAAGGCAGAAGAAGTAAAGGAAGGAATGCAGGCTGAAGAACATGAACACGAAGAAGCCGAGGAAGAAGAAGTCGAAAATGACGAACACGTATGGCTTTCTCTAAAAAATGCTAAAGTTATTTGCTCTAAGATTGCTGATTCAATGAAAAAAATCGATGCTGCAAATGCCGGAAAATACGATAAAAACTTAGCAAAGTATAACAAGGAATTAGACGCTCTAGACAAGAGTTATCAGGATACTGTGAATTCTTCTGACAAGAAAACTCTTCTCTTTGCAGATAGATTTCCGTTCCGCTACATGATAGAGGATTACAAGTTAGATTACTATGCAGCTTTTGTGGGCTGCTCTTCTGAGACGAATGCAAGTTTTGAGACTGTATCCTTCCTTGCCAAAAAGGTGGACGAGCTCGGTCTATCCACAATTTTCACCATTGAGAAAAGTGATGGAAAAATCGCCGATACAGTAAAGCAAAATACAAAATCCAAAGATCAAAAGATTGTCGTATTAGACTCTATGCAGTCAGTGACATCAGATGACATCAACAAGGGCGAGACATACCTCAATGTTATGAAGTCCAACTTGGATATACTGAGAGAATCACTCAAATAACCTTTTATATGTGCATTCCCCGATTATTTCCCTTTAAGAAATAAATCGGGGTTTTTTGTGCATTTTTTACTAAAGCCCGTGACATAATAACAGTTTTGTTGTATAATATTGTATTGGAGAAACTTATAAACTTTTGTCGTTGAATTTACTTGCTATGGGATCGATTCCACATTATTTAATCCGACGACAAACACGCAACTATTAACAAAGGAGATAGATATGATTAAAAAATCACAAGTATCCAAAGCGGTCACATTTGCTTTAACAGCAGCTTTGGTAGCTACCTCAATTACTGCGCCTGAGGTGGCAGCAAAACAAAAGAAAGTAGTATTAAGCAGTAAATCCGTCAGTTTAGCAATTGCTAAAACAAAGAAAGTTAAACTCAAAAATGCCAAGGCATCACAAGTAAAGAAGCTAACTGCAAAAGTCAAGAACAAAAAGGTTGCAACTGCAAAGGTAAGTAAAAAGACTACTATTGCAATTAAAGGTATTTCAGCCGGTAGCACAAAAGTCACTGCAAAAGTAAAACTCAAGAAAAAGATTGCCGGTAAGAAATCCTACACTTTGACTGTCAAGGTCAAGGTAACCGGAGCTAAAGCTCCTGCAAATCAGAACGTTGCTACTGCAGCACCTGCAGCCAAGGCTTCTGAAAAGCCAGCTTCAACAGTTGCTCCTACAGCTTCAGCTGCCACAGCAACTCCGGTAGTTAGCGAAGAACCAACTGAGACTTATCCAGCATATGCGAGAACCCCACTTCCTGCAAATGCAGATTTCTCAATTGACACAACAGGAAATGCTCATTTATCTGCTCAGCCAGATCTCACTCTTCCAAGTCTATGCAAAGAATTCGATGGACTTATTCCACGTGTTGGATTCGGTGTGACTTATGATGAGCTCCTCGCAAAAGATACAACATGTGCATTCATCGCTCATCATTGCAATACAATTACAATGACTAACGAGATGAAGCCAGATGCCCTTATGGTTGAGGATAGCACAGAAAAACTCTCCGAGGCTAAGATCGGAACAAAAGAAGTTTGGGTTCCTGAAAACTATGCTTCATTTGATGAAAACAAGGACGCAGATGGAAATCTCATCGTCCCTGAGTTCAATAAAGCAAACTTCGAGAGAATCGACAAAATTTTGAAGATTTGTAAGGATAATGGTATTGGAGTTCGTTTCCATACTCTCCTATGGCAATCACAGATGCCTAAGTACTTCTTCTGCCCTAACTATGACACATCAAAAGGCCTTAGTAAGAGCAAGGAACTTCTTCTCTGCCGTGAAGAGATGTATATCCACAATGTACTTGATTATGCACTCACAAGTCCATATGCAAGCGCACTTTATACAATCGACGTAGCTAACGAGTATGTACATATGCAGAACGCAGCATTCTCCAACTATTGGAAAGATGCATTCGGTACTTCTTACCGCAAAGACTGCGAATATGTTAAATGTGGATTTGTATGGGCCAAAGAGCAGTGTATGAAGTATGAGAGAGATGATATCTCACTTATCTACAACGACTATAATACTTATGAGTCATCTGCAACAGCCAACATCATCGAGCTCATCGAGCATATCAACACTGTTGATCAATACAACAAGATTGGTAAGGTTTGCGACGGTGTAGGAATGCAGAGTCACTTCAATGACCCATCAGGATCAGTTGAAACATTTATCACGGCTGTTAAGAAATTTGCAGCTAAGAATTTTGAAATCCAGCTCACAGAGATGGATGTAACAGATGTTGATCACTATCCAGAGAGAACAAAGTATGATCTTCCAATCGCAACAGATGAAAATGGAAATCCATACTATGAAGTTATCACTGAGACATCTGGCGGAACTGACATCGAAGATATCAAGACAAAGAACAAAGAAGTAATCGAAAACTACAACGATTATAAGAACTATGTTCTCAATACACAGGGTGCATTCTACAAATCTTTGTTTGATGGAATTATCAAAGCCAAAAAGGAAGGTGCAAATATCACATCTATAACAGTTTGGAATATTTGCGATGCTGTATCTTGGAGACCAAACTACTATCCTACACTCTTTGGTTTGACTATTGCTGATAAGAAACCAGCATTTGATGGACTTATCGCAGCTGCAAAGGAAGCAAAAGGCGAGTAAATAATTTGCGGAATATTTTTCTAATACAACCTGGCGAAGGGTTCTTCGTCAGGTTTTTTCTTGCAGATATATCAAAAGATATGGTATATTATAATTAAGGTTTACAATTATAATTAAAGTATAAGGAGGATGTATTAATGAACTTTAAAAATGTTGTAGTAGCTGGAGGCGGTGTACTGGGAACTCAGATAGGTTTGATGTGTGCATATACGGGACATAAGGTGACATTTTGGTTGAGAAGTGAAGCTTCTATCGGGAGAACAGAACCTAAGATTGCTCGTTACACAGAAATGATGTTACAGGATCTTGAGGCCGCAAAAAATCTTGTCGGAAATCCCATTGGCGGAATGCTTTATCCTAGAGGACTTATCAGAAGCTGGGATGGAATCACAGCCGAGAAAATTGATCAACTCGTCAAAGACGGTGCTGAAGCACTGAAGAATAATATAACAATCGAAATCGACATGGCAAAGGCTCTCTCCGGAGCGGATATTGTTATAGAATCCATGTCTGAGGATCCAAAAGCTAAGATTGGTGTATATGAGGCGATGAAGGATTTATTGGATCCCGATACAATTCTTTGTACAAACTCTTCTACTATGCTTCCAAGCACATTCGCAGAGTATACAGGAAGACCGGATAAGTATTGCGCTCTTCATTTTGCAAACACAATATGGAAGAATAACACAGCTGAAGTAATGGGGCACCCTGGAACTGACGCAAATGTCTATAATAAAGTTGTCGAATTCGCCGATGAAATCAACATGGTTCCACTCAAACTTCACAAGGAACAGCCTGGGTATATACTCAATTCCATGCTTGTTCCATTCCTCACAGCAGCCCAATCTCTGTGGGCTAATGAAGTTTCTGACCCTGAGACAATCGATCTCACATGGAGACTAGCCACGGGAGCACCAGCCGGACCATTTCAGATACTTGATATTGTTGGACTTGAAACAGCTTATAATATCAACCAGATGAAGCCTGAAGCGGCTGATGAAACAAGTACGACATACAAAATCGGAAAGCTTCTCAAAGAAAAAATCGACAAAGGCGAAACGGGAATCAACAGCGGAAAAGGATTCTATGAATACAAATAAATTTATAAATAGCTAGTAAAAGGCCACCGATCAGTCGGTGGCCTTAATCAATTATAGGAAATAAGCATCAAATATACGTCTGGCGATAGGCACAGCATGCGCCCCACCGGTTCCGGCTCCCTCTACAATCACACTAATTGTCAGGCACTTCTTGCCCTGCTTGGCATAGCCTACAAACCACGCATGTGAATCATTTGAACCCTCCTTGAACTCTGCGGATCCGGTCTTGCCGCCTGCAGAGTAATTTGAGGATTGGAGCGCCGTAGCAGTTCCCCGCGAAACCGTAGCACTCATGGCCTCTTTAAGTGCCTTCACTTCTTTCTTGCTAATTGATGCAGAAAGTTCTTCCGGCTCTCTCTTAGAAATAACATTTCCATAAGTGTCACTTATATGGTCTACCAATCGCGGTTTTACAAGTGTCCCATTGTTCATCACCGCATTCACAAGAAAAATGTTCTGAAGCGGGGATGTCAACACATCGCCCTGGCCGATAGAAGCTTGCATGATATCTCCAGTCCCAAGTCCACTAAGATCAAATCTTGCACTCTTTTGCTCAACCTCAGAAATAGGCATTGTCTTGTTGTAGTAGAACTTCTCGCAGAGCTTGGTCCAACTGGATGTGCTTAAACCCTTACCTATTTCAGCAAATGCTGAATTACAGGACTTGGCAAAGGCAGTATCAAGATCAAGCTTTCCATGCACAGTATTTCCGTAACAGTGAATGGATTCAGAATCCGTTCCAATCTTGCCCTTACAATTATACGTAAACTTCTTATAATCCTTGTTTTCCCTCATATACTCAAGCAATGTATAGAGTTTAAATGTAGATCCCGGCGGATACAAGCCCTGAGTAGCTCTATTGTAAAGTGATGAACTGTCCACTGAATTTATCAACTTCTCCCATCTTTCTGCAATATAATTGGGATTATATGTTGGCTTTGAAACCATGGTGAGAATCGATCCGTCACTTGGATCCATTACCACA
The DNA here is from genome assembly GCF_000518685.1 of Eubacterium xylanophilum ATCC 35991. GTDB lineage: Bacteria > Bacillota > Clostridia > Lachnospirales > Lachnospiraceae > Eubacterium_F > Eubacterium_F xylanophilum. The sequence continues at coordinate 130,411 of NZ_KI912472.1, forward strand.
ACTGCACCTTTTCTATTGCCCAAAGCCTCACTTGCTATTCTTGTCAAATCGACATTAAGGGTGGTAACCACGTTATCCCCGGGATTTTTCTTGCCCTTCAGACTATTTACGACAGCTGTTACCGGATTAATGCTTGAGTTTAATAATGTAAAACTCTCCGATGCCTCTATCCCCGTTCTTCCATGAGATGTTCTTCCTACCACATGGGCAAATAGTCCGTCAAATGGATACTCACGCCTTTCCTTGCCATCCGATCCGGTGACAGTTTTGGCGAGAACTGTTCCGTCTGCCGACTGAATACTTCCCTTTATCACTCTCTCTGCCAATAAATCTTGTCTTCTGTTTTGCGGATTATTGAGAATTTGATCCTTGTCCTTTGACAAGAAAAACATAACATATCCCGTCATAAATACAAACAAAAACAAGAAAATATAGGTCACTACTGCAATTTCTCTATTGCTTTTTTTGTTCAGCGCTATTAGCGTTGTCTCCTGAAAACTCTGAGTGTCTTGCTTTTGTTTTTTCTTTTTCTTAGGTTTTGGACTTTGTAATGGCTGTTCTTTGTTCTTTTTTCTATTTCTCGCTGAACGAACCCCCTCTTGGATGCGTTCACTCTCACTTCTCTTCATATTTGTCCCCCTCCCCTTTACTGTTAATAACATACATTCCCTGAATAATACTAAACAGGGCAATCGTACTCATTATCGAACTTCCTCCGTAACTAATCAGAGGCAGGGTCACTCCCGTTGACGGAATGAATTTGGTTACTCCCCCGACGCATATAAATACCTGAACAATAAATATTACACTAAGTCCAAAGGCAGTTAACTTGTGAAAACGATTCTTCATTTTCATAGCTATATTCATAAACATGATAAAACTGCTAAGATATACAAGCAGAAGGCATATTGCAAAAGCCCCTCCTAACTCCTCTGAGATAGCCGCAAATATAAAATCGCTTTCCACCACCGGCACACTGGTAGGAAGTCCCTTTCCAAGCCCAAGTCCTATAAAACCACCCGTTCCTATGGCAAATAATGACTGGGAAACCTGATATCCGGATGTCGTAATATGTCCAAATGGATCCTGCCAAGCAATTACTCGATTTCTCACATGTGAAAATAGTCTGTAAGCCACAAGCGCAGCTCCTGTTCCACCAATGGCACCGAGAAATACATAGGCAATTCTAGTGGTTGCCACGTAGAGCACCATAATGTATGTAAAGAAATATATGAGGGCAGCTCCTAGGTCCTTTTCCAAGACTAAGATAATGACGTGAACTGCCGCAACTCCACTGACTATTGCAATCTTTTTGAGGCTGAGCTTTCTGGAGAGCAGGGAAGCTATGAAAAATACAAATATTATCTTTACAAACTCGGAAGGCTGAATCGCAATTCCACCAAAACTTATCCAGTTTCTAGATCCATATTTTTCCACACCTATGATAAAAACCAGCATGAGAAAGGCGATGCCAACCATTGCATACTGCCAGCCCATTTTCTCCAAAATCTTCAGCTTTTCTATTATCACAGGAACAAATATACATATTCCCAGGGCTATGGAAGCCATGATTATCTGATGAAGGGCATAGTCATAAGATAGTCTGGCTAACATAACAAATCCAACCATCATGCACATCATCATATTGTTGAATACAAGCCTAGATAAGCCCTTGTAACACACTTGATACAAGAACAAAAATACGAAGTAGAACAATAATCCAATTATCCAAATAATTATATATTTTATGCTTTTATTCTCCATAATTAGGATTACACTCATAACCAAATGAAGTAAAACGGTAAACACCTGCTGAGTTGTATAAACACCATTTTGCTTCTCCGGATTGGTATAACGAAGCCCAAAAAAACAATAGAATGTATATACTGCAAAAAGCAGCACTATCACATATCTAAGGCTCTCAACTATAAACAATTCCATCTGTTCAATACCTTTCTTATCTCCTCATCACTCTCAAATGTAAACTGCAACTCTGACATATTGCAGATTTCATCTGTCTCATATTCCTCTGATTCTCTCTCGTATATAATATTATAACAATACTTACAATTTCTCTCCACGATAAATCTATCTCTCTTGGGAAGTTCTATCTCCTTACAGCGATTCTCCCCACCACAGGATTCACTTAATGTGGCAAAAAGACACCCTTCGGTGAGCATTACTGGTCTTTTGCCATATGCTATAAAACTGTGCTTTTTTGCTCCAAGTTTGGCATATGTTTCCCAAGCCCTGCGGTTTGTAACATATAATCCGCTTCCAATAACAAGTTCGCCCTTTTCTCCCAGATTTTGATACAATTCCAGGCCTTGAATAGTCGAGGCGATTACTCCTGATTTACCATCAAATGCATGTCCTTGAGATCTCCATTCTCGCATAAATTTTTCCCTATTATCTCCCTTGAGTATTCTTGGAAATGCCACATAATACTCCCTGTCTCTTAGAATATCGCCAAGTTTTCCCCATTCACCGGAATTAGGAAAATCATCAAGATATATACAAACTTTTATATCCTCTCTCAGGGAATCCGCAAATTCCTCGTATTGAGCCATCTTCTTAAAAGAAACCATCACGAACTCGCCCTCTAATAACTCTGCCACTTCATCTTCTTTACCTTCCGGTAATTCTCTGTGATAATCTGACACGATTAGCTTTTCCAGCTCTTCAAGCCCCTTCCTGCGAAGCTTGTTGATCTCACCGAGGGGAAGAAAGATGCCTGACTCCACGTCAAACTCAGCCTCTCCAATCTCAAACTTGGTTTCTCCGGTCTTTCTGATTCGCTTTTCTATATCTTCAGCTGTAACAGGTCTCTTGCCGGCAACCTCCACAATCTGGCCGGTTTCCACAACACTCTTTTCTCCGCAAGAAAACTCCACTCTGACCTCTTCTCCAACCTTGGAAGTTACCTTGACTTCTGCAAGCTTCTTGGTTCTTGCATTTTCTACAGCTGTAGTCACTTCGTCAATCAAGCTATTATTCTTGGTTCTATAAACTCCCATTCCTGCTCTAACTCTAAGTCCCTTAGTAAATCTGGCATTGATTTCCTCTCCCGCTTTACTTCCCGCGCCGAGAGTATAATCATACTCCTTGTTCTGAGCATCATCTCTTAATTCGAGTACATCCTGAGGATATACATCTTTTTCAAGCTTTATAGTTGCCAGATTCTTTCCTTCAGAAACCTTGGTAACTTTTCCAACTTTCACGCCGAAGTGCCCATTCACCTTGGGATATACAAGGCTCTTCTTAATATCTTTTCCACCGAACAAAAATCCCTTGGTAAACTCGCCTCTATTGTATACATCTGCAAGTTTTCTCATATCATCTGCCATCTCAACCTTGTTGGGCTTTTCTCCCGCGAGATGGATGTCGGAATATTTTCGATACATATATGATGCAAGCGCCGCATAAGTCGGGCTCTTCATACGTCCTTCTATCTTAAAAGAGCATACCCCCGCATCGATTAACTGACCTATATCCGCAAGGCCACACAAATCTCTCGTGCTGAGAAGATGTCCCCTCCTGCCATCTGCAACCATAGGTAGCCTGCAAGGCTGAGCGCACATCCCTCTGTTTCCACTTCTGCCACCGATTACTTCACTCATCCTGCATTGTCCTGAGTAGCAATAACAAAGTGCTCCGTGGACAAATACCTCCAACTCCAGGTCCGTCGCCTTTCTGAAGGCTCGAATTTCCTCGATAGTCAACTCTCTGGATGGAACAATACGGGTTATAGCCGGATGGAGGACCTGACACGCCTCTCCGTTTAGCACCGTCATCTGCGTGCTTCCATGAATATTTAAATCAGGAAAATGTTCCGCCAAATAGTTAACAACTCCAAAATCCTGCACTATTATACCATCCAAACCGTACTCATAAAGCGGCGCTACAAGGTTTTCAATCTGCCCTATTTCAGTGTCATTTAGGAGTGTATTAAGGGTGAGATATATCTTCTTATCACAAAAATGCGCATAATCTAAAAGATCACACAATTCCTCCACTGACGGATTCTTGGCATATGCTCTGGCAGAAAACTTACTGGTTCCGGTGTACACAGCATCAGCTCCCGCCGCAAATGCGCTATATATTCCCTCCACCGATCCCCCCGGTGCGAGTATTTCTACTTCTCTATTTCTCATAATTCTGAGCCTTTCGCCCTCGGCGCATAGCCCTGTGTCACCTTCTTTCATGCATAATTTTTAACATATACAAATGGGAAACAGACGAACTGTTCCCCAATATTTGAATTCTAGTTATTTCTCCCTCTTCGAGATTTCTTATTTCTTCCACCCTCTTCGGTTTTATTCTTGAGATCATCTATCTCCTGCTCAAGAATATCTACCAACTCTTGATATTCCTTATTCTCTTCCTTATACTTCTCCTCGGCCTTAATCTTCTCTTCCTCGAAGTGCTCCTTCATCTTGAGATTGGCCGCCTGCTGCTTCTTCACAAGATCCGCCTTGGCCTCCTCAAACTGCTTCAGGAGATCCTCCTTGGTATTCTTACTATCTTCCACAGCCTTCTTAGCTTTATCCTCAGCGCGCTTAAGCTTGGTTTCCAATGTCTTAATCTTGCGCTCATCGTCCTTGGTCTTCTTCTCCAAAGCCTTGTCAGCTTCTGCAGCTGCCTTGTCTGCTTTGGTAACCTTAGAATTCATTTCCTCGATTTGAGCGCTGAACTCGTCTCGCTTAGTCTCCGCTTCGGCCAGCTTTTCCTTGAGCTCAGCGATTTCATACTCATATCCCGCTTTCAGCTCACTGACTTTGACATTCAATCTGTCCTTATCCTTTTGCAATCCTTCGGACTTCTTAATTTCTATATCAAGCTTTGTGGCGTTGGAACTGCTCTCCGCCTCGGCCTGCTTTAACTGCTCCTCTAACTCCTTAATCTTCGCTTTATTCTCATCGCGAACAGCTGAGAGCTTCAAGTTCATGGCTTTTGCCTCTTCTAACTGCCTTCGCAACTCATTGACATTCTTATCAAGTCCATCTGAGTTACTCTTGCTTTCAAGAATCTCATGCTTCATGTTCAGCACGATCTCGTCTTTTCTCTCATTATCACGAACCATAGCTATTCTAGCATCTCGTTCCTTGAAATAATCATCTGCTATATTAAGAGTCAGAAAAATATCCCGCAATTCCATGTCCAAAGTATAATAATAATCTTGAGACTTTAACTGCGCGAATTTTTCATTGAGATAAGATGCAATCTTTTGTAAATACTCAGGGCTCTCAACTCCGCTGAGATTGTACTGTTTACCATTGATTATAACGGCAACATGATTCTTTGTACTCATAAAAATCCTCATTTCATAAACGATTATAATAATTCATAATGATTTAGTCAAAAACCACCACTTATTATTTTACAATATAATCTTTTTTGCGTCAATGGAAAAGTCCCTAATAGCATAATCCATCTGCTCTTCTAAACGCAAGAAATCAGCCGCACTCTCACTGTCATAAACCACTGCCGTTTTAAAACCGGCATCTCTTGCCGCCACTAATCCCTCTCCTAAATCCTCAAAAACTATGCACTCCTCCGGCAAAACTCCCATTTTTTCGGCTTCTCTCAAATATACGTCGGCAAACTTTTTGCCCTTTCCCACTTCCTTGGTCTCAGTAATAGAGTGAAAATATTCCGCCACCCCATTGTTTTCCAAACACTTCCCATACAACTCATGGTTGGAAGATGTGGCAATTCCAAGTAGCAGACCATTTTTCTTAAATCTCTCAAGAAGCTCCTTTACCCCGGGTTTGAGCTTTACTTCATTGTGGTATTTGTCCCTGGCCAGCTCATTCCACTCCGCCAAAATGTCGTCTATGTCCTCCCCAAGGCCGAACCTCTCATTGGTATAGATTGCAACTTCTCTAAATCCCATAGATGCAATTATCTTCCCATAATCGTCAGGAACCTCAAAACCCCTCTTGCCGAGAAAATCAAAGTCAACTCTAGCCCACACATAGAGGGAATCCAGTAGAGTTCCATCCAAGTCAAATATCGCCGCTTTTATCATCACACACTTCCTTCAGATTTGATAAGCTTCCAAACACCAATACACTTCCATCCCTTCCCGCAAGCTTCTTAGCATATTCAAATCCCTCTTTGACACTCTGAAATGCAAAAACTTCCAGGTTTTCTCGCTCAATCTCCGCCTTTAACTTCTCTGCATCAAGCCCCCTCGGCATGGGTGGCGTAACTGTCACAAGTGCATCAAAGTCCTCCTCCATTATATCAAGCATCTCCCTGTAATCCTTATCTGCAAATACGCCCATTACTCCAACCAGCTTCCCGGAAAAATAAGTCCTGACCGTCTCATGGAGCATCCTAACTGCTGATATGTTATGAGCTCCATCCACAATAACCAAGGGATTTTCTTGAATCTTTTGAAACCTTCCCGGCCAAATCATATTTTCCAGTCCAACTTTAATATCATGTAAACCCGCAAATTCTCTGGCGGCTTCGATGGCGATACATGCATTGTAAACCTGATATTTGCCAAGAGCTTTTATCTTATAATCCTCACCTTTATAGCAGAAAAATGTTCCGTCAAGAGTCATGCTTTCTATGCTTATATCCTCTTCATTTACAACAACCGGCAGCTTAGTATTAACGGCTCTATACTCATCTATTATCACTTTTTCGGCCTCAGCAAAAGGTTGATATGTGACAAGTGGAGAATCTTTCTTTATAATTCCCGCTTTATTATATGCTATTTTTTCAACAGTATCCCCGAGAAAACCTGTATGATCAAGGGAAACCGGAGTTATTATTGTCATCAGGGGATTTTTGACTACATTTGTAGAATCAAGTCTTCCTCCCATACCTACTTCCAAGAGAATAAAATCAGGTTTAATCTCCCCAAAATACACAAAGGCCACGGCTGTGTCTATCTCAAAATCCGTCGGTCTCCTTATATCAGGGTTCATCTCACCTATAGAATCTAGAATTTTATCTTTTATTCTATCATAATCACTTCGCGGAATGTTTTTCCTAGTCTTAGTATCCCTATACTGTATAATCTCCATATCGTCGAATACAGCAGGTGAAACGAATTTTCCTACCTTGTACCCGGCTGTGACCAATATCTCCTCTAAAAAAGCCAATACGGAGCCCTTACCGTTAGTTCCGGCTATATGAATTATTCTTTGCTCTCTCTCTGGATTATCATTGACCCTGAGAAGCTCTTTGATTGATTCCAATCCCAGCTTGATTTCACTTAGTTCTCTCATAGTTTTCCTTAAAAAATTGTCTTACGAACGACGTGAGTAAGACCAGCAATATGCGTTTATTGTCTTACGACCACGGGGAGTAAGACCAGCAGTATGCGATTCCAATGTTTCCAAAAAAAGCAGGTGGATAACAACAAAAACTGATATACACCTGCTTTGATACTCATTAAATTAATACTTGAAAATATTACTTGACAATTCTTACACGAATTACGCCCTCAATCTCCTTGAGTTTCTCTACGATCTCAGGATTTGTGGCATCTGATGTGTCAAGAACTGTATAAGCATAGTCTCCACGGCTCTTGTTAACCATGTTTTCAATGTTCATCGCAGCATCACCGAAGATTCCTGTGAACTTAGAGATGATTGAGTGAACATTCTTGTGGCAAATTGTAATTCTTCCCTTTGTATCGCATACACCTGCATCGCACTGTGGGAAGTTAACTGAATTGATGATATTACCGTTCTCGATAAAGTCTTTGATTTCATTAACTGCCATGATAGCACAGTTGTCCTCTGACTCCTGTGTTGATGCTCCAAGGTGTGGAGTTACAATTGTATTTGGAAGTGTAACTGTCTCAGGTGTTGGGAAGTCAACTACATACTTCTTAACCTTACCACTCTCGAGAGCTTCTCTGATAGCATCTGCCTCACAAACAGTATCTCTTGAGAAGTTGAGAAGAATAACTCCGTCCTTCATCTTAGAGAAAGCTTCTTTGTTGAGAAGACCCCTAGTAGCATCAAGCAATGGTACGTGAACTGTGATATAGTCACACTTTGCGTAGAGCTCATCATAAGAGTTTACAAGCGTAATATCTCTTGACATATTAAGAGCATTCTTTACAGAAATAAATGGATCGCAGCCATATACTTCCATTCCAAGTCTATTAGCTGCATTTGCAACCAAAACTCCGATCGCACCAAGACCGATGATACCAAGCTTCTTGCCGGCAATCTCTGTACCAGCAAAAGCCTTCTTAGCTTTCTCTGCATCCTTGGCAACGTTCTCATCTGCAACATTGTCCTTGACCCACTCGATTCCACCTACGATATCACGTGAAGCGAGAATCATTGAAGCCATTACAAGCTCCTTAACACCATTGGCATTTGCACCAGGTGTGTTAAATACAACGATACCCTTCTCAGCACATTTGTCAAGTGGAATATTATTAACTCCGGCACCTGCTCTTGCTACAGCGAGAAGCTTGTCTGAGAGTTCCATATCATGCATCTGAGCGCTTCTGACGAGAATTGCATCAGCATCATTGTTATCTTCAATTATTTCATAATTATCGCCCAAAAGATTCAATCCACAAAGGGCAATAGGATTAAGGCAACTTACTTTCTTGCTCATTAATCTTCTTCCTCCTAAATATTTTTCTATACTATTATGAGTTCTGCTCTTCGAACTTCTTCATGAACTCTACGAGTTTCTCTACGCCTTCCTTAGGCATAGCATTGTATATACTAGCGCGCATACCGCCAACTGTACGGTGACCCTTGAGGTTCTCAAGTCCAGCTTCCTTAGCTTCAGCGACAAACTTAGCATCGAGATCAGCATCTCCTGTTACAAATGGAACATTCATAAGTGAACGATCTTCTTTTCTAACTGTTCCCTTGAACAACTTGCTTGAGTCAAGGAAGTCATAGAGAATTTTTGCCTTCTCTTCATTTCTCTGCTTCATTACTTCAAGACCGCCCATCTTCTTGATCCACTTGAATACTTTACCACAGATATAGATACCATATGCTGGTGGTGTGTTGTACAAACTCTGAGCATCTGCGTGAATCTTGTACTGAAGCATTGTAGGAACGCTCTCATCTACTGACTCAGGAATGAGATCTTCTCTGATGATAACTATAACTACTCCGGCTGGTCCGATGTTCTTCTGAACTCCACCATAGATAACTCCGTACTTCTCAACATCTACTGGCTCTGACAAAAAGCATGATGATACATCAGCTACGAGAGTCTTGCCCTTAGTATTTGGAAGAGTCTTGTACTTTGTTCCATAGATTGTATTGTTCTCACAAATATATACATAATCTGCGTCATCGCTGATTGGAAGATCTGAACAATCAGGGATATATGAGAATGTCTCATCCTCTGATGAAGCAATCTTATTGGCCTTAACATACTTTCCTGCCTCCTGGAAAGCCTTCTTAGCCCACTGACCTGTTACGATATAATCAGCAACGCCATTCTTCTTAAGATTCATAGGAATCATTGCAAACTGCTGTGAAGCTCCGCCCTGAAGGAACAATACCTTGTAATTATCAGGAATGTTCATAAGGTCTCTCAAGTCCTTCTCTGCAGTCTTAATAATCTCATCATATGCTTTGGATCTGTGGCTCATCTCCATCACAGACATACCTGTTCCATTGTAATCAAGCATCTCATCTGCTGCTTCCTTTAAAACCTCCTCCGGCAATACGGCCGGTCCGGCTGAAAAATTATAAACTCTAGCCACTTTAAATTCCTCCTTAGATTTAAATTGAATTTGTTATATATTATTTCTCACATAATTGCGAGAAAATGTTTACTTGTTTTTCTTGAGGTCATCCTCGTCAAATGCCTCTTCGATAGCTCCGCCTGGCTTAACCATTGGCCAAACTTTGTCATCTGACTCAATTATACAATGTATTACTACCGGTCCATCAGCTTTCATGGCTTCTTCTAATGCCGGCTTAAGGTCTTCTCTCTTCTCAACCTTAATCGCCTTCGCTCCAAGTCCCTCAGATACTAACTCATAGTTAACCTTATCCTTAAGAATTGTCTGTGAATATCTCTTGCCATAGAACAATGTCTGCCACTGACGAACCATTCCAAGTGCGTTATTATCAACAACCACCTGAATAATTGGTATATCATATCTAGATGCTGTTGCCAACTCGTTGAGATTCATTCTAAAACATCCGTCTCCGGCAATATTGAAAACATGCTTATCAGGATTTCCTACCTTAGCTCCTATACAAGCGCCAAGTCCGTATCCCATAGTTCCCATACCACCAGATGAGATAAATGTTCTCGGAGCCTTGTACTCAAAGTACTGTGCAGCCCACATCTGATGCTGTCCTACATCGGTTGTGATGATTGCGTCACCACCTGTAATCTCATTGATTGACTGGATGATAAATGGTCCGGTCAATCCGTCTTCTTTGTAAGACATCTTAAGAGCTTCTTTTCTCGCCATAACCTTGTCAATCCAAGGCTTGTGATACTGATTTTCAAGTTTCTTGTTTAATATCTCAAGAATAGCTTTCAAATCTCCAATAATAGAGTAATCAGCTCTTATATTCTTATTTACCTCAGCCGCATCGATATCGATGTGTACAATCTTTGCATTGTATGCAAATTTTCTTGCATTTCCGATTACACGGTCTGAGAATCTGGTTCCCAGTGCAATCAACAAGTCACACTCAGTTACGCTTAGATTAGCTGTCTTTGTGCCATGCATTCCAAGCATTCCAACATAATAATCATCTGTATTATCAAAAGCACCTTTTCCCATGAGGGAATCTGTAACCGGTGCATCTACTTTCTTTACGAATTCATGGAGTTCTGCCGAATCCTCTGACAGAATATTTCCTCCGCCCACAAATATCATTGGCTTCTCAGACTGACGTATTGCATTGACAACCGCCTCTATATCGTCCTCGTTAATTGTATCCGTCTGTCTAGTTATGAGATTCGGTGTCTGCGGTGTAAAGTCTGTCATTGCAGCTGTAACATCCTTAGTCACATCTACAAGTACAGGTCCCGGTCTTCCTGTCTGAGCAATGACAAATGCACGGCGCATAGTATCCGCCAAATCATCAATATTCTTTACGATAAAACTATGCTTTGTGATAGGCATTGTCACACCGGCGATATCTACTTCCTGGAAAGAATCCTTTCCAAGGGCAGGAAGTGCAACGTTACAAGTTATGGCAACCATAGGAACTGAATCCATGTAAGCTGTTGCTATTCCGGTTACAAGGTTTGTTGCTCCCGGACCACTTGTGGCCATACAAACTCCGACTTTTCCGGTAGAACGGGCATATCCATCAGCTGCATGGGCAGCTCCCTGCTCATGTGATGTGAGAATATGTCTGATCCTGTCCTGATAGTGATACAATTCGTCATAGACATTCAAAATAGTTCCACCCGGATAGCCAAATATAGTATCAACACCCTGCTCGAGTAAACATTCTAATATAATCTGAGATCCATTTAATTGCATAAATCCGCACCTCTTTCTCAATTAATTCAATTCATTCTTTAATACAGCCCCAGTGTTACCGGATGTAACAAGATTAGCATATCTTGCAAGGTATCCTGTTTTAACCTTAGGCTCACGTGGTGTCCAATTCTTTCTTCTCTCCTCGAGAACTTCATCGCTGACATCCACGTTAAGAGTATTGGCAGGAATATCGATCTTGATGATATCCCCTTCCTCGATAAGTGCAATTGGTCCTCCAACAGCTGCTTCAGGAGATACATGTCCGATTGAAGCTCCACGGCTTGCTCCTGAAAATCTTCCGTCTGTGATAAGTGCCACAGATGATCCAAGTCCCATACCTGCAATTGCAGATGTAGGATTGAGCATCTCACGCATTCCCGGACCACCCTTAGGTCCCTCGTATCTGATTACAACTACATCGCCTGCCACAATCTTTCCGCCTCTGATTGCTGCAATTGCGTCCTCTTCACAATCAAAAACTCTAGCCGGTCCCTCATGAACCATCATCTCTTCTACTACAGCTGATCTCTTGACAACTGCTGAATCCGGTGCAATATTACCCTTGAGTACAGCTATTCCACCTGTCTCGCTGTATGGATTATCCAAAGGTCTGATGACCTCTGGGTCTTTGTTAATACAATTCTCTATATTCTCTCCTACAGTCTTTCCTGTAGCAGTGATAATGTCTGTATATAGAAGTCCCTTCTTGTTGAGCTCATTCATTACTGCATATACACCACCTGCCTCATTGAGGTCTTCCATGTATGTGTGACCTGCCGGTGCAAGGTGACACAAGTTAGGTGTCTTAGCACTTATATCATTGGCCAAATCAAGGTTGAGATCAACTCCTGCCTCGTGGGCAATTGCAGGAAGGTGCAACATACTGTTAGTGGAGCATCCAAGAGCCATATCTACTGTCAATGCATTGAGAAATGCCTTCTCAGTCATGATATCTCTTGGGCGAATATTTTTCTCATATAATTCCATGACCTTCATTCCCGCATGCTTTGCGAGCTTGATTCTCTCAGAATAAACTGCAGGAATTGTTCCATTGCCCTTGAGTCCCATACCGATGGCCTCTGTAAGGCAATTCATACTGTTGGCTGTATACATTCCGGAACATGATCCGCAAGTTGGACATGCATGGCTTACAAATTCATCTACGTCATCTTCTGTCATCTTACCGGCAGAATATGCGCCAACTGCCTCGAACATGCTTGACAAACTTGTTTTCTTGCCCTTTACATGACCTGCGAGCATAGGACCACCGCTCACGAAAACTGTCGGAACATTTACCCTTGCAGCTGCCATGAGAAGTCCAGGCACGTTCTTGTCACAGTTAGGTACCATAACCAATGCATCAAAAGCATGTGCAAGTGCCATACACTCTGTTGAGTCTGCAATCAAGTCTCTGGTAACGAGGGAATACTTCATTCCCACATGTCCCATTGCAATTCCATCACAAACTGCGATAGCCGGAAATACGATAGGTGTACCGCCTGCCATAGCAACGCCAAGCTTTACAGCTTCAACAATCTTATCTATGTTCATATGTCCAGGTACAATCTCATTATATGAACTAACAATACCAACAAGTGGCTTTGATAACTCTTCTTTTGTCATTCCAAGCGCATTAAAAAGTGAACGCTGTGGAGCTGTCGCCATACCTTTTTTTACTGAATCACTCTTCATAATATCAAGTCCTTTCGTCATATATTCAAATCTTCTTATATCTCACAAAGGCAACCATCCTACTTAATCTCAGCACAGATGGCATCTCCCATCTCAATTGTTCCAAGACAAGTCTTGCCCTCGTCCATAATATCTATAGTTCTAAGGCCCTTCTTCAATACAGCCTTGACAGCATTCTCGATGGCATCTGATTCCTCTAACATGTTGAATGAATACTTGAGCATCATTGCTGCTGATAAAATAGTCGCAATAGGATTTGCCTTATTCTGTCCGGCAATATCAGGAGCTGAACCATGACTTGGCTCATACAATCCTAGGGTTCCCTCTCCCAGACTCGCTGATGACAACATTCCAATCGAACCTGTGACCATACTCGCTTCATCTGATAAGATATCTCCAAACATGTTCTCAGTCAAGATGACATCAAATTGCTTAGGATCCTTGACAATCTGCATAGCACAGTTATCGACGAGCATGTCTGTGAGTTCTACATCCGGATAGTCAGCGCTGACTTCCTTTACAACTTTTCTCCAAAGCCTTGATGAATCAAGAACATTGGCTTTATCTACACTGCAGACCTTCTTAGAGCGCTTGCTGGCGATCTCAAATCCCCACTTTGCAATTCGTCTTATCTCTTCTTCATTATATGTAAGGGTATCGACAGCTGTCATAACGCCGTCTACTTCCTTTGTATATCTATCTCCAAAATACAATCCACCAGTCAATTCTCGTGTGACAACGAAATCAAAACCACCCTCAGTCAATTCTTCCTTAAGAGGGCACGCTCCGCTGAGCTCGTCAAACAATACAGCCGGACGCAAATTGCAAAAAAGTCCAAGGCCTTTTCTAATCTTCAACAAACCAGCTTCTGGTCTCTTGTCAGGTGGAAGCTCATACCAATGGCTCTGACCTACATTTCCACCTACCGCACCAAGAAGAACAGAATCGCTTTTCTTTGCTTTCTCGAGAGTTTCATCAGTAAGTGGTTCACCATACTTGTCAATCGAGCATCCGCCCATATCAAGCTCCTCATAATTGAATGTATGTCCGTACACTTCACCGACTTTATCTAGCACCTTTCTAGCTTCTCTCACGATCTCTGGTCCTATTCCATCACCTGGAATAACTGCAATATTACAATTCATATCTGTCCTCCTTTATGTTTTACAATTCTTATTATCAGCAATAAAAAATTCTTAACTTTTTTAGTATAATGCAAAATCACTCTTTATGTCAAGTACAAAAAGAGTGATCCATCTATATAACATCTTTATTTTTCGCTTAATTTTCCCCAAAGTACGTCTCTCTCACTAAGATTTAGAGGTGTTCCGTCTGACATCTCATATCCTTCGCTCGAAGCACTTCCGGAGTACTCTCCAACTACATCTGGCCACTCAATTCCCACTTCTGGGTCATTCCACGCGATTCCTCCCTCATCACCCGGATGATAGAAATCTGTGCACTTATAACAAAATTCTGCTGTCTCTGAGAGAACCAAAAAACCATGTGCAAAACCTTTTGGAATGTAGAATTGTTTGAAATTCTCGGCAGACAGTTTCACGCCGAACCATTTTCCATAAGTTACACTGCCCGCTCTCATATCAACAGCCACATCAAAAACCTCTCCCTTTACCACTCGGACAAGTTTTCCTTGGGCATGTTCGATTTGATAGTGCAATCCTCTCAAAACTCCCTTTGTGGAACTCGACTGATTGTCCTGAACAAAGTCAAGATCAAGCCCAGCCTCCAGCATATCTCTCTTGTTATATGTCTCTACAAAGTAGCCTCTTGCATCGCCGTGAACCTTGGGTGTGATAATGCACAATCCCTCAATTCCTCCGACATTTTTTTCAACAGTTATCTGTCCCATAATATTCCTCCATATATCTTCTTAGGGCATCTTTCCAATCCGGTAACAACTTGAATCCATTTTTCACAAGCTTACTCTTGTCAAGTCTTGAGTTAAATGGTCTCTTCGCCTTGGAAACACCGTATTCCTCCGTACTCACTGCATTGACAGTAAGCCTCTCCGGAGAATAATTGCTATGCCCCATCTCGCATGCCACCTTAAATATCTCCTTGGCAAAATCATACCAACTTATGTAATCCCCTTCATTAGATACATGATAATACCCGTATTTGTCGCTCTTAATCATGTCTACCAACAACTCTGATAAGTCCGGTGTATATGTAGGCAATCCGATTTGATCATCTACTACCTTCAAGGTGTCAAATCTCTCTCCCACATTCAACATCGTCTTTACAAAGTTATTTCCGTTGGCACCAAAAACCCAACTAATTCTGGTCACAAAAAACTTCTCCACATTTTCTGCCACAGCCAGTTCGCCCTTCAGCTTGCTATCGCCGTATACACAGAGTGGATTGTAATTCTTATCGTCCGGGTCCCAAGGTTTGGTTCCCTCACCATCAAATACATAATCCGTACTTATATAGAGCATCTTGGCACCAATCTCCCTGGCAACAACCGCAATATTCTCGGTTCCTCCCGCATTGATTGCATAGACCATTTCTCTGTTTTCTTCATCTTCTGCTGCATCAACTGCAGTCCATGCAGCACAATGAATTATAGCATCTGGCTTATGCTCAAGTAGCGTATTCCGCACCTGATCTGCATCCGTGATATCTAATGCCACATAACTGGCACTTGTCGGAATATTTTCACATGTCTCCACAATATCAGATCCTACGGCAATATCTCCTCGTCTATCCAAAACTTTTAATATATCATTTCCTAGCTGTCCCGCAACTCCGGTAACAAATATTTTCAAAATCTTTCATCTCTTTCTGGTGCACAAGGCACAAATTTATCTATTGGAGTACATCTCCTCATAATACTTTTGATACTCACCACTGATGATATCTTTCCACCAATCTTCATTGTCTAAGTACCACTTAATAGTCTTCTTGATTCCATCTTCAAACTTCGTCTCAGGCAACCATCCAAGCTCGCTGTGAATCTTGGTTGGATCAATGGCATATCTCATGTCATGTCCTTTTCTGTCAGTAACATGCTTTATCAAGCTCTCCGGCTTTCCAAGCTCTGCGCATATAATCTTTACAATATCGATATTTTTCTTCTCATTGTGACCACCGATATTATAGACTTCTCCAATTCTACCCTTCTGTAAAATCAGATCGATAGCTTTGCAGTGATCCTCCACATATAGCCAATCTCTGACATTCTCACCAGCTCCATATACAGGCAAATCCTTGTCATGGAGAGCGTTGATAATCATCAAAGGTATCAACTTCTCCGGGAAGTGATATGGTCCATAGTTATTAGAACAACGACTGATAGTCACAGGTAAGCCATAAGTTCTATGATATGCCAAAACCAACAAATCAGCCCCTGCCTTTGATGAGCTATATGGACTACTTGTGTGAATTGGAGTCTCCTCCGTAAAGAAAAGATCCGGTCTGTCAAGTGGCAAATCACCATATACTTCGTCTGTTGAAACCTGATGATATCTGCCTACATTGTACTTGATACAAGCATCCATGAGAATTGAAGTTCCCATGATATTGGTCTCGAGGAAGATGCTTGGATTCTCAATAGATCTGTCAACATGACTCTCTGCCGCAAAGTTGATTACAACATCCGGTTTCTCCTCCTCAAACAGCTTATAAACCGCATCTCTATCTCTAATATCTATTTTTTCAAATCTAAAATTTTCCTTGTCCATTACAGATTTTAAAGTAGACAAATTTCCCGCATAAGTAAGACTATCAATGCATACAAGTCTGTCATCAGGGTACTTATCCATCATATGAAATATAAAATTACTACCAATAAAACCTGCCCCACCTGTTACTACTCTTATCATATTTTGCACCGCCTATTCCTGATATTTTCCATCAATTACGTCCTTTAAATATTGGCCATATTGATTCTTCTTCAACAATTCATATACTTCGAGAATTTCCTCTTTGGAAATCCACCCCTTGAGGTAAGCAATTTCCTCCAAACAAGCAATTTTTCTATGCTGATGATTCTCGATTGTACTGACAAAGTTCGTTGCCTCCACCAAGCTGTCATGTGTACCTGTGTCAAGCCATGTAAATCCCTGCCCGAGAATCTCAACATTGAGTTTATCCTTTTCGAGATAAATCTTATTGATGTCCGTGATTTCAAGCTCACCTCTGGCACTTGGCTTTAAATTCTTGGCATACTCAACAACATCATTGTCGTAAAAGTAAATTCCGGTCACGCAGTAATTGCTTTTAGGATGTTCCGGTTTCTCCTCTATGGATATAGCCTTACCATTCTCATCAAACTCAACTATACCAAATCTCTCCGGATCATCGACATAGTAGCCAAATACTGTAGCACCTTTGCCAGTTTCAGCATTCTCGATGGCATTCTCAAGGCGCTTTGCAAGTCCACTTCCATCAAAAATATTGTCTCCGAGGATCATGGCAACAGAATCATCGCCCACAAAATCCTCACCTATTATAAAGGCCTGAGCAAGTCCATCTGGGCTCTCCTGAACCTTATAACTAAGGGAGATACCAAACTGATGTCCATCTCCCAATAACTCCTCAAATCTAGGAGTATCCTGTGGAGTTGATATTATCAAAATATCTCTTATTCCGGCTTTCATAAATACTGAAAGCGGATAGTAAATCATAGGTTTATCATATATAGGCAACAACTGTTTTGATGTCACCATAGTCAGCGGATACAATCTCGTACCGGATCCTCCCGCAAGTATAATACCTTTCATAAATACTATTTACCTTAACCTTCCTGTTTTCTCGCGAAAAACTTTTTCTTCTTAGCACTCTTATCTTTGTTCTTATCACTGCTATAATAATCTCCATAATTGGAGTAATATCCTTTGTAATATCCCTTGTAATAACCTTTGTATTTGCCATATCCATAGCCCTTACCGGTTCCAACAGGGACTTTATTAAGTACAGTTCCGAGAATCCTGCACTCGGCAGTTTCAAGCTGTTTCTTGACACTTTGCGCGAACTTATAACTAATCTTATTATTCTCGATAATTACAACCGCTCCATCACATACTGTAGATACAATAGCGCCATCAATAACACTTCCAAGAGGAGGTGCATCAATGATAATATAGTCATAGGAAGCGCGACACTTTGAAACCATATCTTCAAAGTACTTGTTGCCGAGAAGCTCTGTCGGATTTGGTACAACAGGACCTGAAAAAACTATATCAAATCTCTCTATATCTGTTTCACAGATTACATCCTCAAGGGATGCCTGACCCGTCAAATAGTGACTAAGTCCGAGTATCTCTTGCTTTTTCTTATTTTTATTATTTTCCTGAATACTTACTCCATGTCTTCCCAGAAGCACTGACTTTCTTATGTCTGCATCGAGAAAAAGAACCCTCTTCTCATCTTCCGCTAAAAGTCTGCAAAGATTGAAGCCAATGGTACTCTTTCCTTCATTAGGTGTGCAGCTTGTAAGCATTACTACCTTTATGTCATCTCCACAAAACTGAAGATTAGTTCTCAATGTATTGTAACTTTCTCTCAAAGCATAGTCAAGCTTTGTAACTTTTTCAAACTTAATTCTCATCTACTGTTTCCTCCTTATATGGGATTGTTGCAAGTGTATTGATTCCTAAGTATTTCTCAATGTCCTCAGAAGACTTAATGGTATCATCCATTATAAATCTCACTATAAAGAATCCACATACAAGAACAAACATGATTATACCGCCAATCGCTGCATTTTTAACATTGCTTGGCGCAATCTTAATAGGATTGGCATAACCTTTTTCAATTATATTAGGTTCATCCTGTGCCATTACCTTGGATATACTGGTCTGTGCCACCTTAGCTATTTCATCTACTATCTTCTTTGCCATTTCAGGTGATGTATATGTCACAGTGATTGCCAGGATTCGCGTATCTGTTGGATTTTCTACAGCAATCTTAGGAAGCAAAGACTCATAAGTTTCCGAATAAGGCTCCTTATCAAGTCCAAGGTTATCTATAACCTTTTCTACAACCGGTCTGCTGTTAATAAGTTCCATATAATCAGTTGTAAGAGATGTTCCAATCTGAAGATCTGCAATACTTGTAATTGAAGTTGACTTAGACAATACATACAGCTTAGATGTCGATGCAAACTGCTCCGTCAAACAAAACTTACTCACGCAAAATGTTCCGATGGCCGCAATAACTGCCAATGCAATGATTATCACTGCTCTCGATTTAAGAAGAAAGAAAATCTCCATTAAATCAATTTCAATTTCTTCATTAGTATTATCACTCATGTTTATCTAATCCTTTCATGCTATTTATTATGTGTTCTATAGAACCTTATCATTGATAATCTTATCAAAATTCCTATGAGTTATCATTCTAACTCGGTGCTCAGTCACTCCATCCTCAAGCATCTCAGATAATGCATGATGGATATTAGGGACTCTCCTCTTCGTGTCATGGGCGTCCGTTCCTAAGAAATGTACAAGATGTAATCTAACCATCTTTCGACAAAATCTTGCTCGCTTGTCTGCCCCAATAAAAGATGAATAATTAATCTGCATTCCAACACCCAAACCATGGATTTCTCTCACTCTCTCCTCTTTAAATAAGAGACATTCATATCTCTCATAGTGAGCAAGAATTGGAATATATGAATTTTGTACAAACTGCTTTAAAGCATTATACAATTCATTATAAGATACATTGATATTAAATTCAACTAAAACATAACGACTATCTCCCATAGTAAGGGCTTTGCCTTCATTTACCTCTCTCACAACACCCTCTCTGTAGAGAATCTCATTTCCGAGATATAATGTTATGTCATCACCGAATTTATCCATAACTTTTTTCTTTAAATCCTTGAAAATAGTCTGCAACTCCTCTGCGTTGCACTTGTTTCTTCCGGGTATATAATGCGGTGTCAGGAATATCTTTCTAAAACCTTTTTCATATGCCATAGTGATGAGAGATATAGCTTCACCCATACTCTGTGCACCATCATCAACTCCCGGCAGCATATGAGAATGTACGTCACTGAATCCCCCGATTGCACTACATATGTCTTGTATGATTTGCTCTGAATTCACGGTTTTATCTCTCTTAGTCCTAGAGAAATACCTCCATATGACAATAATCGCAATAATCAATAGTATTAAAATCACAATACCTATTATCACAGGATCCACTGCCGGCCCCACCGGATCCATGACAGGCGAATCTGTCGGTTCCGGATTGACATAAGGTTTTTCCGAATCCTCTTTCCCGGGCGAATCTGTAACAATTGAAACCTCAGACTTCGGTTTCTCAGTGCTTAAATCCTGCTTTTCAGGCTCCGATGTATTGGAAGCTGTAGAGCTATCCTCATCTCCTAAGCCACCACTGCCTTTATTGTTATCAGATTGCTGGGCTTTCTGATTCTCACTATCCTTATTATCTTCACTATCCTCATTCAGAATATCATCAAGTGATATCCCACTTTTTTTCTTCTTAGGCTTGACCGATGCTCCCTCGCCATCGACAGGCTCCAGATATCCTTCATCCACTCCTGTCTTAACATTGGAATATATATTATCTATAGCCTCAGATGCCTGGCTTGCATCTAAATCCACTTTATCTTCAGAGAGCTTGGCGCGAAGTTTTGACAAATATTCCGCCTTAGCCTTATATGTCACACCCTCATATTCAAACGAACCACTAGCTGCTGATATAACTCTTTCTTCTTCACTATTAATATTTCCTGCAGCAAATATAGAAATATCAGAGGGAATGAATAATGAGACAAAAGCAAAAATAATAATTACTATTATTCTATATCCTTTTTTCATATTTCCACTCATTTCTATGTAATACTAAATATATCTCTAGTATCTCCTTCGAATACTATTAATCCATAATTTGAACCAAAATATGGATCTTTAAAATACGCTCTCAGCGTATATGTTATGCCTTTCAAATTATCTGTAATTGTTGTTATATTAGTACCCATCTCCTTAACAACAGTTATCCTTTTGTCTCCGGAAGATTGTTTGAGACCTTTATCTGTGCTTGATAAACCAACAAGCATAGTCTTCACCTTGTCATTGGACTGAAAAACTCTTCCATCATATATTAATGAAGATGTACAAACTGCAGATCTGTTGATTAGATAAGCAGTTCCAAGCTTTCCGGTATCTTTGTCTGTAACAAGAAATACTGTAGCCACTGACTGAGTATCCGGAACTGAAGCAGGGATCTCAACCTTATTCTCTTCCTTACCGCCAACTCCCGATTCAGAAGAGTCAGTATCGGGTTTTGGTGTACTGTGCCCTGGGGTTGCAGTACTCTGTTGATCTGCTATTACATATTCCGGCTGCTTCACGACTAGCTGTTCTGTAACAACTACAACAACTTTTTTGGTCTTTTTCTTACCACTGGAAGTTGTAGCTTTTGATGTAACGCTAATTGTCGTTTCGCCTTTTGCTTTCGCTGTGATTTTTCCATTTTTATCGACAGATGCAACATTAGGATTGGCGGATTTAAACTTCGCTCCACCATATAAAACATTGCCCGGCGATACTCTATACTTAATTATCGATGTATTCCCCTTGGAAAGGGTAACTACACTCGCTGATGTCACTTTCAAATTTTTCATATAACAGCCAACTTTAATCTTGTACCTAGCCACCGTCTTTTTCTTTTTCTTAACGGTAATTATGGCCTTTCCACACTTCTTGGCTTTTACAATTCCTTTTTTGCTTACAACAGCAATTTTCTTATTGGAAGTTTTAAATGAATACTTCTTTGGTTTATTTATATCTATCTTATATTTTGATCCCTTGTAAATACTTATATTCTTATTATTTATCTTATTATTGGATGCAGCACTTACATTTCCCGCCACAGACGAGACTGCAAGCGACGCCAAACACAACGCTGTCGTCATCTTATACGAAAGCTTTAAAGAAAGTTCTCTTGTCATCATAATTCTCCATTATCATACTTAGTCATGTCATATAGATTGTCTGTTATCAAAACACAGTGGCGCATGGCATAGCCATGAGCCACTGTATATAATAAGTCTAGTTGAAGACTCTACTAGTTACAAATATTTATCTAGCCTCAGATACTGAAATCTTCTTGTCTGCAATTAACTTAGCTACATCACTATCTTTTGTCATTACATAGAAGTATGCTGGATTACTCTTATTTGGAGCTACATATGCGTAAACTACAGATGGATCATTGGAGAACTGGACTGCTCCTCCACCAACTGCAATATTAAACTCTGTACCATCAAACTTGATATTTGATGCATACATATCCTCAACCTTTTCAAATGTAGCGTCATACTTCTCTGTAGACTCAAGTTGAACAGGTTTAACTTCAGAATCTGTCTCTGACACTGAATACTTGTTAATATTAACATTGTATGTATTCTCTGTGTCAGTCTTCTTAACTGTTACTACATAGTATCCTGAATAATCATGCTCAAGAGCAGTAACGTCACCAGTCTTCTTGATGTAAACATTCTTTGTCTGACCTGACTTATCATTAGTATTATTAGTTACCTTGACATAGAATCCGCCCATGTTAGCGACTTCTCTAGTATCAATTGCAACCCATTTATCATAGAACTCATCAGGATTCTTGACATTTGCCACACCCTCAAGTGATGAAAGCTGTGTATCATCAAGAGTCACTCTTGTTCCATCAATGTCAAAGTTCATTCCGATTGCATCAGCTGACTCCTTGAGTTCGTATAGAGCTATAAAATCACCAGTTACTTCTGGCTCAATTGCTGGACCAGCATTGTCTACAACTGTCTCGATCGCAATCTTGTTTACATTGAGTGTGAGCTTGTTGCCATCAACCATTTCTTCACTGTTCTGAAGGACGATCTGAATCTTGCTTAGGTCTACAACACCTTTTTCCTTTGCAATATCAATTACAAAGCCATCTGCAGAAGTAAGTGCTGCATTTCTAACATTGTACTTACTTGCAACAGTTTCACCATTATAGGTAACTACAGCCTGAGCTGTACCCCAATCATCTGGGCCCTTAGTCTTTGTATTTCCAGTAAATGTTCCGAACAAGGCAATCTTAGTAACTGTACCTGGTTTAACATCAAGTTTACTGAAATCGATACCTGAAAGTGGTGCCCATCCATTGTAATTTGGCTTAGGTCCTTCGATAAGGGCAGATGCTTCAACATCATTAGTTGTCACACCGCCTACAACAGGTGTAGGGATTGCAACTCCCATCTCCTGTGGCTTAATGTCATCTGGAGCTGGTGTAACGATGTTCTCTTTCTTGATGAACTTGATGCTCTTGATTACATAATCTACCTTAGACCAATCATCTGCACCTTCTGGTTCCCCAGTTTCTTCATCAATAGGACCAGCATTCTCATCATAGATTCCTTCAGGCTTGCCATTTACTCCAAATGTTACATAACCACCCTTAAGTGTTGCTGGTTTTATTTTGCTAAGATCCATAACTAAAGTTTCTTCGCCCTTAATTGTACCAACTCCACCTGGCTCTCTGTCTGTGAATGAACCATTATAGAATGGATAGTTGTCGTAGAGAGAATTCTGCCAATAGTCAGGATCTGTCAAATCAATATCTGCATTGAAGATAGAGAATGACAACTGATTTGGAACATTTGCAACCATCTCTACTTTTTCGTAATCGTTGATATTGAAGTCATCAGGAAGTTTGTAGATAACTCTCTGATAATTTCCTGTAAAGTCAGGTCTGATACCACCATCAACTTTCTTAACTGCAGTAAATCCTGCAATATCTGCTGCAGCTGCAACATTGAATGTGTAGTCTCCATCTGTAACAGGAGCCATTGTCTCTGAAGAAGGTGCTGGTGTAGGAGTCTCTGTCTCTTCTGGCTCATCTTCAAGACTGTTGCTGAATTTGATGCTATAAAGTGTAGCTTCAGCTGGCTTGTATGGCTCTTCACCTGTATAATCACCAACATAGTCTGTTGCCTTAATAAGGAATCCTACTGCTGTAGCCTTCTTAAGAGCTGAGAATGTATTATCGTCCACTGGGTAGATGTATGTTGTGGTTCCATCCTCGTTCTCTCTAGCTTCAACCATTGTTCCCCATGTATCATGCTTATCCCAGTAATTTCCTGGATCTTCTCCACCTGAGAATGTAATCATAGATACTTCCATAGGCTTATTTTCAGAGTTGATTGAAGTCTCACTGAGCTTAATTTTAAGCTTAACATACTTATATCCCTCAAGACTTACCTTCTTCTTATCTGGTGAAAGGTAGAATACACATCCGTTGTTAAATACAGAACCTGTAACTACTCCCTCTTCATCAGCTGGCTTATCTGTCTTGAAGTTAACAGTTCCATCCTCGTTGAATGAAACCTGTCCATAATCACCTGTTGTCTCCTTTCCAAATGTAACGACATTATCCTTTGTCAATTCAACTTTAGGTGCTGCTGTTACGGCTGGTGGCTTGCTTCCCTCTGGTGTTGGGGCTACAGTAGCCGTTGGAGTTGCTACAGGTGTAGTTACTGCAGTTGGAGCTGCTGTTGCTGCACTTGAAGCTGCTGCTGAAGCTGCTGCGCTTGCTGCTGCTGAAGGTGCTGCACTTGAAGCTGCTGCTGAAGCCGCTGCACTTGATGCAGGTGCTGCTGTCTTCGTAGCTGCCTTTGTAACCTTCTTAACCTTTACCTTGAGTTTAAGTTTAGTATACTTTTTCTTACCTTTAACTTTAACTCTGATTGTCACCTTAGTAGTGCCCTTTTTCTTACCTTTGACTTTAATGTTCAATGGTTTTTTCTTAGACCAACTAACTTTGGCAATCTTCTTTGACTTCTTTGTCTGCTTAATCTTTACCTTTTTGACTTTTTTCTTCTTTACGTTTTTAAGCTTAACAGTCTTACTCTTACCAACTTTTACGGTAACAGTCTTCTTAGCAAGCTTAACCTTCTTTGCTGCATCAGCCACATCTGGATTAACAGATACAAGTGAAGCTGCAAGAGCGAACGCCAAAGAAGTTGCAACTAATTTTTTGTTGTTCATAAATCTTCTCCTTTTCTACAATTTTTTTAGTATCTTTGTATACAAATATACATCTACGTTTAAAATTTTATCACAATAAAAAAATTATGTCAACTTTGTTTTGCTTAAAATACTAGCAATTTCGCCACATTTCGACGACAATTGCGGAATATTTTTCTTACAAATTAAAGTTGACATATTTATGACTTATTTTAGTATTTGTTTACCACTTCATTTTGGTTTTTGTAGATGCTTTTTTCAGGTACAAAGCCTCTCACAGAAGACAGCGGATAAATATTCGTATGGGATCCAATGATAGTTCCGGGATTCAATATACTTCCACATCCAACCTCGACCTCGTTTCCAAGGATTGCCCCCATCTTCTTGAGTCCTGTCTCCACAGTTTGGTCTCCTACCTTGATTTTCACAAGTGTTTTGTCCGACTTTACATTGGATGTAATAGATCCAGCCCCCATATGACTCTTATATCCAAGAATTGAATCTCCGACGTAATTATAGTGCGGAACCTGAACATTATCAAAAAGCAAGACGTTTTTCAGTTCTGTCGAGTTTCCGACAACGGAGTTTTTTCCCACAATTGCATTCCCTCTAATAAAGGCACAATGCCTTACTTCAGCTTCCTCATCTATTATTGCAGGTCCTCCTATAAAGGCTGTGGGAGCGACTTTAGCGCTCTTGGCAATCCATATATTATCCCCCTTTTTGTCAAATTTATCCAATGGTAAACTCTCTCCCAACTTGACTATGAAGTCGCTTATTTTACCTAATACTTCATACGGATAAATAGTGCCATCAAACACCTCCGCGGCAATCGTTTTCGAAAAATCGAATAATTCGCTATTTTTTATTCTTTGCATTCTTCTTTCCTCCATTATTATAATATGGCACAACTAGTCGCTGATACGATGCCAGTTGTCCGAGATTATTCATATTTTTAGCATCTCCCACAAGTTTCTTTACATATTGTGAGAGCTTTGACATATACTCATCTTCTGTGATATTCCCCTCGGCCACACCATTTAGACCTTTTTCCCAACTCGCTGTAAGTTCCGGCGATAACATGGCCGGCATAGAATATCTAACTATGCAGTAAACCAACTCACCTTTTAGAGTTGGCGATATGGTCTGGGTCTTTTTCTCAAGTTTCATATAGCCGATTTTAACCAGTTTTTTGAGAATCTCCGCTCTAGTGGCGCTAGTTCCTATTCCACTTCCCTTAATCTGAGCTCTCAACTCCTCGTCTTCTATGAGCTGCCCCGCATTCTCCATGGCAAGAATCATAGTACCGGATTTGTATCTCTTAGGGGGAGTCGTAGCTCCTTCCTTGATATCGCAATTCTTGAGATCAAGCACAGTGCCCTTCTTCAACAAATCCAATATATCCTTCAAGTCGACTGACTCAAATTCCTCATCCTCTGATTTCTTATCCTCATCGTCCTCCTTGCGGTTGACAAACGAGTACTTGCTCACCGGCAAAAAACCTTCCTCCACCAACACTTTCGTAGAAGTGAAAAAATGTTCTGCTCCCTTGGATATATCTATATTCACCTTCTGATACTCCGCAGGCGGGAAGAAAATACTGAGAAATCTTCTCATGATAACTTCATACATCTTGACATGAATAGGCTTTAGAGAATTGAGGGCATTTAGCCCCTGTCCCGTAGGTATAATGGCATAGTGATCCGTTATTTTTTTATCATCCACATACCTTGTCTTGGCAAGATTCTCATAACTCTTCATCTCAGCTATCTTCTTGACTATAGGCAAAGCCATTGGATAGTTCTGAAGTCCCTTAAGATTGTTGGTTATCTCCTTTGCAACAGCGGTACTAAGCACTCTTGCATCTGTTCTCGGGTATGTCACAAGTTTCTTCTCATATAGCTCCTGAACAACACCCAAGGTCTCATCCGGACTAATCTTAAAAAGCTTTGACGAGATATTTTGAAGCTCCGCCAGGTTAAAAAGTAGCGGAGGATTTTTCTTCTCTTTTTTCTTATTGACACTTTGAATGATGCACTGATCCTCAGAGTTTTTTACCTCATCCACGAGTCCCAGAGCATTTTCTTTGTCCTTGAATCCATTGTCCTTATAGAGTGCCGGGGACATATGATACTTGGACTCAGGTGTCACCTTCCACTCTCCGGAGAAGACTTTATCCTCTATGCCAAAGTCAGCTATCACACGATAAAATGGTGTCTTTTGGAAGTTTCTGATTTCCCACTCCCGGCTGACAACCATGCCAAGAACACAGGTCATAACACGTCCCACAGACACAGATGTCCACTTTCCATCATCCAAGGATTTGTTAAGCCAATTTCCATACTTTATGGATAAGGCCCTGGAAAAATTAATCCCCATAAGATAATCTTCCTTGGCGCGCAGATAGGCCGAGGCACTTATGTTATCATACTCTGACAAGCTTTTCGCCTCTCTGATTCCTCTGAGAATTTCCTCCTCAGTCTGAGAATCAATCCACACTCTGTACTTTGCCTTGGAATCAGGCACTCCTGCCATCATATCCACCAATCGATATATATACTCTCCTTCGCGTCCCGAGTCAGTACATACATATATAGCCTCTACATCATCTCGCAACAGAAGAGATTTAACCGTATTGAATTGTTTTTTTACATCAGATATAATTTCATATTTGAATTTTTCTGGAATAAATGGAATTGTGTCAAAACTCCATTTTTTGAGATTTTCATCGTATTTGTCCGGATAACTCATTGTGACCAAATGGCCAACACACCAAGTTACTACATACTTTTCAGATTCTATAAAACCATCGCCTCTGCGCCCTGACATCTTAAGTACTTTTGCGAACTCCTGCGCAACGCTAGGTTTCTCTGCAATAAACAATTGTTTGCCCATAAATTACTATATGATCCTCCACATCTATATTATTCCGGAATCGTC
This sequence comes from Eubacterium xylanophilum ATCC 35991, assembly GCF_000518685.1. GTDB lineage: Bacteria > Bacillota > Clostridia > Lachnospirales > Lachnospiraceae > Eubacterium_F > Eubacterium_F xylanophilum. The sequence goes on from NZ_KI912472.1 coordinate 158,509, forward strand.
CAATCGATAGGTTCAATTCCCTTGCTTACCAAGTATTCGTTGGTCTTGCTAAAAGGTTTGCTTCCAAAAAAACCTCTGTAAGCTGAAAGCGGGCTCGGATGAGGAGCCTTTAATACAAGATGTTCGGGATTATGAATCATCTTCTCTTTGCTCTGCGCCGGTTTGCCCCAAAGTATAAATACAATCGGTCTGTCCTGAGCGCATATAGCTCTTATAATTGCATCTGTAAAATCTTCCCATCCCCTGCCTCTGTGTGACATCGGTTTATGTGCCTCCACAGTGAGCACAGTATTCAGGAGAAGCACCCCCTGATCCGCCCATTTTTCTAGATATCCATGTGATGGAATCGCAACTCCAAGATCATCGCTTAATTCTTTATATATATTTACAAGGGATGGTGGAATCTCCACTCCCTTTTGCACAGAAAAGCACAAGCCGTGAGCTTGGCCCGGATTGTGATATGGATCCTGCCCCAAGATAACCACCTTGACTTTGTCTAATGGCGTCTTGTGCAATGCCTGAAAAATATTCGAAGCAGGAGGGTATACTACCTTTGTAGAATACTCTTTTTTTACAAATTCATACAGATCTCTGTAGTAATCCTTTGCAAACTCCTCCTTTAATACTTCCTTCCACAATCCGTCTATCGCAGCCATTCCAATCACCTTTACATAATTATATTCTCACGCTTACTCCGCGCTCTCTTAGATACTTCTTTAAGTCCATAATCTGAAGTTCATTGAAGTGAAACAAACTCGCAGCTAAGACCGCATCCGCTTTTCCATTTTCTAATGCATCATAAAAATGTTCCTTCGTTCCGGCGCCGCCAGAAGCAATAACCGGAATTCCTGTATTCTCAGAAATAGTCCGAGTGAGCTCGATGTCATATCCATCTTTTGTACCATCGCAGTCCATACTTGTGAGGAGGATTTCCCCCGCTCCCAAACGCTCTGCTTTCATAGCCCACTCCACTGCGTCTATATTCATATCCACTCGGCCGCCATTTTTGTAAATAGACCAGCCACTTCCATCTTCGCGCCGCTTCGCATCGATGGCAACTACTACACACTGGCTACCAAACTTATCTGCCGCATCGGAAACAAGGTCGGGATTCATAATCGCCGCAGAGTTTACAGCAACTTTATCCGCCCCTTCACGCAGTATCATTCTAAAATCATCTATAGTTCTTATACCACCACCAACGGTAAATGGTATGAAAACGGTCTCAGCAACCTTGCGAACCATGTTCGCCTTGATTTCTCTGGCATCACTTGAAGCTGTGATGTCAAGAAAAACCAACTCATCCGCTCCGGCCTCTCCGTAAGCGGCTCCTGTTGTAACCGGATCCCCGGCATCTATTAGATTAACAAAATTAACTCCCTTAACCACTCTTCCGTTATTTACATCCAAACATGGAATAATTCTCTTAGTAAACATAGCATTCCTCCATAGCTAAATTGTATCCAAACTACAATTCAATAAAATTCCTTAGAATTTTCAATCCAACTTCGCCACTCTTCTCTGGATGAAACTGCGTCGCAAAGATATTGCCACTCTCCACAGCCGCGTGAAATGGATGGATATAATCAGATGTAGCTGCCACATCCTCTTCTCTAGAGGCCTTCAAATAATAAGAATGAACAAAATAGACATAAGAATCTTCTTCTATTCCCTTAAATAATTTTGAATTACTGTTAATCTTAATCGAATTCCAACCCATATGAGGAATCTTAAAACCTGGAGTATCTGGGAATTTCACAATATGTCCCGGCAATAGAGAGAGTCCTTCTACACCGGTAGTCTCCTCGCTATCTGAAAACAGAATCTGAAGTCCAAGGCAAATTCCCAACATCGGAACATTTCCCTTTGCCGCTATATCTCTCAGTACGTCCACTAAGTTGTACTGTCTCATTTTTTCCATCGCGTCGCCAAAAGATCCCACGCCCGGAATAATAATCTTATCTGCCTTTTTGATTTGCTCCAAATCTCTCGTTACATTGCAATCAAATCCTAGGAATTGGACTGCCTTTTCTACGCTTTTGATATTTCCGGCATCATAATCTACAATTACGATATTCTGACTCATGTTGTTCCTCTCTTTCTTCTCTGGGCCTACTTGTCTCTCTGTTTGTCTTTGTATTTTTCAACGTATTTCTCGAGTTCATTGGCATACTGAACCTTGTCAGCGCTGTCATTGATTCGTCTCGCCTCCGACTCAGACAACCCAAAATCATTATATAGATAGCCAGCTATCTTACTCTCGAGGCTGTTAACTCGCCCTATAACTCCAACTTGATTTGCCTTTGCAACATTGGAATCATATACCTTTAGCCCCTTCATAAGCGAATCAATCCCCTCGAGGTTCTGATCAAGCTTCTTGAAGCTCTCATATGAGATCACCTGGTTCTGAATTCTCGAGCAAAGGGCAATCTTGTCATACAAAGTTTGCTCTGATTCACCTATGCTCAGTTTGTTGATCTCAGTATATGCTTCAACATACTTTTCACTGTTAAAAAGCGCTTCCGCATTGTCGAGAGTCTTCTTACGGCTATATATAGTTATGCCGAGAATCACAACGACTCCAATTGTAACAAAGAACAAAATCACTATAGTTGCGCCGATAGGATTGATCTTTCCAACAGGTTCCTTGGCCTCTTCTGCGGCCCTCTCTTCTTTGAGTCGCTTTTTCTCCTCTTTGGCAGCCTGCTTAGCCGCAGCAGCTGCTGCCTTCTCCTGTTCTTTCTTCTGCCTTGCAGCCTCGGCGTTCTTTTCCTTCTCTTCCTTTTCTGCAGCCTTTTTTTCTTTGGCAACCTTCTTCTGCTCCTCTTTGTCAAGCTGAGCTAATACCTCAAGTTGCCTCTCTCTCTCCTCTTCCTCTGCAGTTTCCTCAGTGATTATATTGCCAAATATTCTGGCAAAAAAGCCCTTTTTCTCGCCTTTGACTTTTTTATTCTTTTCTTTCTTTTTCTTCTCCTTCTTGGCTGGTTTTTCTTCCCTATCCTGAGCTAGCATCGCCTCAAGGGCAGCCATATCCTCATCATCATCTTCTCCCTCACTATATGCAACAGCTGATAAAGCATCATTGAAAATGTCATCAACTGATACCGGCTCCGCTTCCGCCGATGCTTCTGCTTCCGATTCTGGTTCAGCTTCCGGCTCCGGTTCCGGTTCCGGCTCTAGCTCCGGTTCCGGCTCTGCTTCTGGTTCTGGTTCTGGTTCTGGCTCCGGTTCTGCTTCCGGTTCTAGTTCTGCTTCCGGTTCCGGTTCCGGCTCTGCTTCTGGTTCCGGTTCTGGTTCGGCTTCCGGCTCTGGCTCTGGCTCCGGCTTCTTGCCCTCGTTTAGTTCCTCTAAGATACTGAACATTTCCGCATCTTCCTTGTCTTCTTCTGCAATGTCCATCATCTGGTTCTCCACATTTTCTGTATCAAAAACAGCTTCAAAAGAAGAAGAGTCCTCCTTCTGAAGCCTAGATAATTCATCATCAAATTCATTCTCCAAGGAGTCTTCCTCATCGATATCAATCAGCTTATTGATAATACCGACTACTTCCTCCTTAGACATGCTTTCGTCTACATCTTCAATTGAATTCAATTCTTCAGAACCAGTATTCGCCTCATCTAGAAGCTGGTCAAACATTGATTCTGCTGAAGTCTTGTTATCTGCCATGACCTTTATCCTTTTACTCTTATTTTCCAATCAATGAATCTATCATCTTTACTAAATTACCAATTTCAGGTTTGGACAACTGTGCGTCCGCCCCAAGTGATTTGCCTTTAATCCTCATTTCCTCATTTACAAGAGATGAGAATATGATAACAGGTAGTTTATTAAATCTCCTGTCATCCTTAATCAACTTCAAAAGCCTGTGACCATCCATCTGTGGCATCTCAATATCTGTAATTACGCAGGAAATATCCTCTCCTATCTTGCCGCCATCATCTATGATTTTGTTGAGTTCCTTCCAGGCTTCAAGTCCATTAGACGTTGGAATGAGATTTACATATCCGGCTTTGCTCAGGCAATCCTTCATCATCTCCAGAAGCATAGCCGAATCCTCAGCCAGAAGAATCTTGACATCACTTCTATCACGCTCACCCAACATATCTATCTCAGAAACCCTGAGTCCTGACTCAGGATTAATCTCTGACAGAATCTTTTCAAAGTCAAGTACCAATATCACCTTGCCATTAATCTTTACAACACCTATTGCGCTGGCATTTGCAGCTGATGACATAGTCGTATCCGGTTTGACCATATCTTCCCATGACAATCTGTGAATACCAACCACCTGATCTACGTGAAATGCTGTATATACCCTGTTGAAATTTGTCACGATATACATATCCGTAGATGGATTGTCTTCCTTGGGAATTCCAAGTGCCTTTGCCAGATTAATCGCTGTAATCAACATGTCCTTGGGCATATATATACCCTCGATATACTCATGTGAATTTGGAATAGGAGTTGGAGTTTCATAATTACATAATTCTCTTATCTTGGCAACATTGATTCCAAAGTGCTGTCCACCAACTACGAACTCTAGGAGTTCTAATTCGTTAGTTCCACTCTCCAGCAATATTCCTGTTTTGCTAATATCATTTGCCATACCTATTCCCCCTTTTCGTACTTCTTACCACCTAGAACATATCTACGCCATCAACATCATCCACATCACCCGCAGGAGAATTGAGTCCCATGGTGTGAAGTGTTCTGATTCTTCTTCTCTCTTCCTCTGACTCCTCAAGGATAAATTCCTTTATGGCGCTTGAGTTCTTGATATGTGTTAGATGCAAAGCCGGATCAGTGCTATCCGCCGAGTAGCAAACCACTGTTCCGAGACCGGCCATCTTCTCAAATAAACTTCTTACTAGCTTAACATCAGTCACTCTATATAACAGGGTGTCATCTTCTGTTGTATTCAACAAACCTTTTCTAATATTAATCTTTTTCTTGTTGATTGTATATGTTGTAAATGTAAATGGAAGTCCCAAAAACAACCATCTTTTCTTCTCTACATATTCGTCCATCTTAATCTCCTTTGTGCTTATATTATTTGAGCGTTATTGTCGAAACGCTATTATTCTTCGCGATTTTAAGGCTTCCCTCTTTGAATTTGGCCGAAGCATCCGGAACCTCAAAGGATAGAATCGCTCTCTCAGTCCCACCAGCCTTCAACTTGGTTTTGAGATAGTTCAGGCCACCATTCTCTAAAATGACTATAGTAGGCGAGTACTCTTCGCCGTCCAATGACAACTTGTAAGTAATACCCGACTTCATGAGATTAATCTTTTTAGTCGTCCCTGATTGATTCTTCAAGTCAAATTCCATAACCAACAACTTATCACCCTTTTGTGCAGTCAATTGATATTCATTGGATTCCTTGGGATATGCTCTTCCAACCATATAGTTTATATATTTAATATCAACTCCGCTAATATTATATATAGCATTGATATCTACTTCCTTCGGCGCTGGTGTCGCATTAGGATCTGCTGCCGTCTCCCCATTATCAGTGGACTGGTTTTGGGAAGCCACCGGTGCCTTTGTAGGCGCCGCCGTAGCTTTAACTTCCTGTCGTACCGGAGCCTCCGTCACTTCGGCATTCTTCACTAACTTCTTATCAAATCCCTGTGAATGCTGCAACAGAACATGTGCCGAATAAGCAGCTATACTATTCTCCTGTTCCTCTGACAGCTTTTTGGTCTCACATCCAGTAAATATAAGACAGCTTATAGCCATCATGGCAAAGAGAAATCTATTGTTAAATAATCTTTTCATAGTTGCTCTCCTTTGTAGGATTTCATAAATGTTCTGATAGACAATATACCTAATTCAATTTTATCACAAGTACCCCTAAACTTCAAATCAAATTTCCGATTTTAATCGCCGTTGGTCTTGTCAAGTTCAAACCAAAACTCTACGCCATTGTCGTAGTTTTCAACTCCATATTCTTGATTTAGAGCTTCCATAACAGCCTTAACTATGGAGAGTCCTATTCCATTGCCGCCATACTCTCTCGTCCTGGCCTTGTCAACTTTATAGAACTTTTCCCATATCTTGCCTATATCTTCTCTCGGTATCTTCTCGCCTGTGTTAAATACACTGACTCTGACCTTTTCTTCACCATCCACGACCTTCACTTCGATGACATTCTCACCGGAAACGTGATTTAACGCATTGCTTATATAGTTTGTTATAACATCCGCTATCATGTATTCGTCTGCCCATACATAAATCGGATCATTTTTCTCGTATAAGAGCTTAACATTCTTCTGCTTAACTATTATATCCACAGAATTTACCGCTGCACTTACGACTTCTTGTATGTCAAAATGTTCCAACTGAATCACGCCATTACCAAACTCCAACTGATTTAATTCAAGAAGGTTCTTCACCATCTTGCTCATTTTCTCCGCCTCATCCATTATAACTTCACAGTAAAAATCTCTGCTCTCACTGTCATCGTTGATATTTTCCTTGAGGCCCTCAGCATAGCCCTGGATCAGCGCTATAGGCGTCTTCAGCTCATGGGATACGTTAGCTATAAACTCCTTGCGCATCTCCTCTTGCTCGGAACGTTTTTCAAGGTCTTTTTGAAGCTCGTTATTGGCTGTTTTTAGTTCAGATATGGTTTCCTCGAGTTTATCCGACAGAGAATTCATACTATGGCCAAGGACTCCTATCTCGTCTTTCCTGTCGTCTGTATATCTTACGTCAAACTCAAGCTTTTCCATCTGCCTTGCAATCTTTGCCAGGCGTAGAATCGGCTTTGTATATCCAGCGCTGACAAATACCATAATTGCAATGAACAAAATCGTCACAAAAACTCCCACATAAATGATAAACTTGTTGGATATATATGCGCTTTCGTTGATACTTGAATAACTATTTCTGATATAAATCCAGTATTTATCCTGGAGACCGCCCACCAAATCGATGTATCTGGAGTCCACGCGCTTATCGTAAACGCGGAACATTTCATATTGGTCATTGCCCTCCAACACTTCATAGTTTTCATCATTCACGGACCCAATTTGCTTGAACTGCACATACTTGCGCAAAAGCTCAAGGTTCAAATCCTGCATTCGTCCACTCATACTTGGATAGAGATATGTTACCTCACTTATGTCTCCATTGTTGACATTGGCCTTTATCTGCATCACATATAGAGATACACCCGAGTTCTCTCTGATTTTATCCACGCTGTCATAGATGTCAATCTGCTTTTCAGTGTCATTTTCATCCCAACTGTTTTCTTCAAAAACCTTGCAAACCTGTGAATAAACATTATTCATTTGATGTTTTTTTGAATATTCATAGAAACGAGGAAGTAGGCAAATGTTCATAACAAGAAAAAGTACAATACTAAGAACTATCATCATTGTACTTATGCAAACCAGCCTTGTTCTCATTGATTTCATCATGTCAAAATCTCACCTACACTTCAAACTTATAACCCATTCCCCATATGGTCTTGATGTATTTTCCACATTTTTCACCCATTTTGCTTCTCAATTTCTTCACATGGGTGTCAATCGTTCTATCTTCCCCCACATAATCATAGGCCCAGACGTGGTTCAATATCTTCTCTCTGGATAACGCTATGTCCTTATTCTCCATAAAATACGCCAAAAGCTCGAATTCCTTGAAACTGAGTTCTATCGGTTTTCCCTCAACAAACACCTGATGGGCAGATCTGTTGAGCACCAAGTCTCCATATTCCAGCACATCCTCCGTCGCCGCACTTGATCTCCTAAGTATCGCCTTAACTCTTGCCACCAGAATCTTGGGACTAAACGGCTTTGATATATATTCGTCAACGCCAAGCTTAAATCCCAGGAGCTCATCATCCTCTGTTCCGCGGGCTGTTAGCATGATAATCGGCACCTTGGAATAATATCTTATCTCTTTGCAAACTTCCCATCCATCCATCTTTGGCATCATAACATCGAGAATTACCAAATCAATATTATTCTCTTTCAAAAAAATATCTACTGCCTCCTCACCGTCAGCCGCTTCAAATACGATAAAATCTTCCTTTACGAGGAAATCCTTTACCAATTTTCTCATTCTCTGTTCATCATCTACAACCAAAATTTTCTGTTCCATAGTTTTGCTCCTTTGCTATCTCTCTGCACTTTCGGAAGTCGCAGACTCTCCGTCTGTGTTAATCCCCAATTCCTGTTCCTTGATCTTCACAGCTTCCTCTCTCTCTGTCAACTCAGAATCCCACTTCTCATACTTATCCACTAATTCGTTCTCCATATTCTCCTTATAATTGGTAAAATACGTAAATACAGAGTACTCTGTCTTATAATCAATTATCACAAATGCCGCAATAACAACGATTAGCGCAAATACTGCTATTTTCAATTTCTTGTTGAGAATTTTCTGACCGCCATAGAGTTTTTGATACTTTTCTTCTCCGCGCATTCCCACAAGGGTATCCACATTTTTTGACGGAACATAAACCGGCTTCAAATCCAAGGGACTCGCCGTGCCGGTCTCCACTATGGTGGCGCGAAGCTTGTTCATAAAAGAGTATCCAACAACAGTGGAAAAAACCCTTTCATTACAGGCTTTCTTGTAAATCTTATATGCAACTTTCCCGTTGGAAACATCGTACTTCTCCGTCAGAGTTTTGATAACTTCCGTCTCCTTGACCGCCCTGTCATAGACTATTTTACTGTCAAATTCAAAGCTATCAACTACATAAGGATTTGCCATATAACATCCTACTCCTTTTTCTTACTTCTTCTCTACTGCATACTTTCCAATAACCTTCTTGGCAATGTCGACCAATGTCTCATCCTTGGGTCTAAGGCCCTGGAGTTCCTTGTACTCTTTAATCAACGCCTCTAAATCTGTCTTCTTGTCTTTCCCCTCGTATCCGAGCGCAGAATTGATGCACTCGACATACTCTTCATCAGTGACCGTATAGTTTTCCTTCGCAAGAATAGTCTTTGAAATCAAGATATCCTGTGCAGTCTCCTCGCCAACTTCACCGATACTATTCTCGTCCATTCCAAACTGTCCCAAAGTCTCTTCAAGGGTCATATCCGATACCTTGGCAAAGTTTTCATACATTGTCCTTGTGCTCTCCACTGCGTCATTCAAAATATTCTTAGGGATCGACACAATCTCACATTTTTCCTTATAATCCTCCCAGACCAAATCGCCTTTATTTTCCCTATTATCCTTTAATTGTTCGTCGTGTTCAAAAGAAAAATATTCCGCCAAAGTGTGATACTTGTTGTCGCTCATCTTCTCCACATCTTTGACACCACACTTTGCTGACACTTCAACAGTATAATCTACAGTTTGTCCTGCAAGATCCTCATCATTATAATCTTTTGGGAATTTGCATTTAAACTTTTTCTTCTTTCCAACTGTAGCTCCCACTATACCACTTTCAAATCCGTCTATGTAGTCACCTCGTCCAAGCCAGATATAATCATCTTCTGAGGAGGCCTCCTCGATTTCCTGACCATCTTTCTTGGCTTTATATGTGACACAAACCATGTCGCCATTCTCGACAATCTTGGACTTAGAATCGCCTTCATCAGAGGACCTATCTACAATCTCTGATATGACATCAGATTCTTCGGGCTCCACTTTGACCTTTAATCCCTTATAATTTGCAAGCTTAATATTTCCTTTGGTTTGGAAATCACAGAGCTCTCCATCGGCCAACTCCACTTTCTTGGTAACTCTCGCCGTTGTACCATTTACCTCGGACTCATCGTACTTTTCATTGTCCTTTGCTGTAAAGTATACTCCAACACCAAATCCCACAAGTACCAGTATTACAACCAGCATTATTATAAGTGAATTGATATTCTCTTTCCTTCTTGAGTTCATCTTTTTCTTGCTCATATTTTCACACCTTATTTATTCCTTTAAAATTTTGGCCCCCATCTACGATGAGGGACCTACGTCACTTGCTTTGCACTGAGAACCCCTCCGAGTCAACTCAGCACACTTAGTGGACCAGGCGGGAATCGAACCCGCGTCCAAACTGGGATCCAATGTACTTCTACTATCATAGTTCATTATTTGACATTCCCTCTATGCGACGAAAATGAACATTCTTCGCACTTTAGTAGCTTCATGATACGTCCACATACGCAAAGCTTAATATGTGCCGTTTCCTACATGTTTGATGCCTGGGTCCCGACGTGTAGGTGCATCAGGTCAGACAACTGCCTATGCTTAGGCAGCAGCTAATGTTTTATTATCAGCGTTTATATTTAGTTCCATGTTTTTACGTGGTCACGGTCCACGGATAGCTTCTCCACCTTCAGCCAGCCTGTCGAAACCAGTACTAGCCCGTATGTCTATGAAGGTCAGTCGCAGCGCCTCTGGGACGCCGCCTTTATGCCCTACTGTGCCTTGAGAACCTCAAGTCCCTTCTGCAGAACACTATCTTGATCTTTGGAGTACGCACCTTCACTTTGTTTTTTGTACTCCTCTACTATATCGGGTGTTAAACCCTTTTTATGAATAGTTTCACCATTAGGTAAAAAATATTCCGATGTCGTCAACTTAAGTCCGCCACCACAGGAATCCTCAAGACTGATAACAGACTGAACTACGCCCTTGCCATAAGTCTTGGTTCCAACCAGCTTGACTCCTGCTCTATCTCTGAGAGAGCCTGCAAATATCTCTGAAGCCGATGCAGAATTTCCATTGACGAGCACTACAATAGGTTTATCATACTTTTGCTCATCGTCTGAAGTATACTCCACATCTTCGCCTCGCTTGCTCTTCTCTGTAATCAGTTTTCCCTTGGGAAGAAGTCTGTTGAGCATATTAATTGCGGAATCCACGATTCCACCACCATTGTCTCTCAAATCAATGAGCAGCCCCTTGGCGCCCTGCTTTTCCAAATCATCAACTTTCTTCTTAAACTGATCATCTGTCTCATTGTCAAATGTTGCAATGCGAATATATCCATATCCATCAATCATCTCACTAGCTACACTTACTACTTTAACTGTATCTGTGACAACCTTGATATCAATGTTTTGAGCCTTTCCATCTTCTCCTGTTCTCTCCACAGTGATGACGAAAGTCTTATTCTTATTCTTATCATTTTTAATAACATCTGTCAGGTCTTTGATTTTTTTGCTAGTATAGTCAACCCCATCTAGTTTTAAGATGACATCGCCAACCTGCATTCCGGCTTTTGCCGCCGGACCATTTTCATTAACACTGACAACTTTTATTCTCTCGTTATCCTTCTGTTGCATAGTTACGCCGATTCCGACATACTGACCATTGATCTGATCTTTCTTATCTTTGTACTCGCTTTTTGAATAATAACAAGAGTATTTATCTCCCAAGGCATCAACCATACCACTTGCAGCACCGTCAATCAGCTTCTGCTCGTCGTACTCGCCCTGATAGTATTTCTCTATGCAATCGGAGATAATCCTAGTCTTGTTGTGGATGCCTCCCACAACCTTCCCCTCAAAGGGAAAAATTCCAAACATAAGGAGAATAACGTAAACTGCCACACAGAATGTAATTCCTGTGAATACTCCAATCAAATAATCCTTATATTTCTTCAAAAATGCTTTAAATCTCATGACTTAATTCCTACTTCTTTGGCGGTTTAATGTAATTTAGCGGATCCACATAAGCTCCATTTACAGATATACCAAAGTGGAGATGTGATCCTGTGGAGATACCTGTGCTTCCAACAAGGGCAATAGTCTGCCCTGCCTTAACAGTATCACCAACTCTGCATTTAAGCTTTGATGCATGCATGTAAACTGTATACATACTATTTCCATGATAAATCATGACATAGTTTCCGGCTGTGGCACTATAGGTTGCTGTTACTACCTCTCCATCTCCTGCAGCCTTGATCTTGGCTCCGGTTACAGCTTTCAAATCGATTCCCTTGTGATATGTGCTGGCACCGCGCGTAGGAGCTGTTCTCGCACCGAACCTAGACGAAATCCTAGTCTTGAAATCAAGTGGCCATCTGAGTCCGTTGGCATTTACCTTAAACGCATCCGGATTAGTAGCTGCATTTATATTAGCACCTCCGCCTCCACCGCGATTAGATGCTGCAGCTTGGACTTGAAGCTTTCTCTTCTTCTCTGCTTCTCTTTTCTCTATTACTCTCTGCTTACGAAGAAGTAAGTTGTTAATCTTATCCTCAAGTTTGGCTGTCTTAGTTGTGAAAGTCTTCATTCTTCCACCGCGGCTTGAAATGACTTTGTTGAGCTGCTTAATCTGAGTTTTCTTGCTCTTCTTAAGTTCCTTTAAAGCCGCCTTTTCTTCCTTAACTTCTCCTTGCAAGGAAGTAATCTGAGTAATCTGAGTTTCCATGATTACTCTTTTGTTCTCAGCATTATTTCTTGCTGTAGCATACTTCTCAAACATCTTAGAGTCAAACTCTGATATTTTCTTGATATACTCTGATCTATTCAACAACTCTGACAAACTATCTGCATTAAATAGTACATCAAAGTAAGTTGCATTGTCATTTTCATACATATACTTGATTCGCTTCTTCATGGCATCATACTTCTCTTCTGCCACCTTAGAAGCCAATCTGTACTTTTTCTCAGCTTCTCCAACCTGCTTTCTGGTTTCCTTTACCTGGCTCTTAACCTTGTCAAGTGTATCACTGATTTTCTCAGTTTTCTTGTCAACTGCAGTAATATACTTGAGGATACCCTTTTTGCTGGTTTTTAATATCTTAATATCTGATTTCAGTTCATCGATATGCTCTTGCGCAACTTTCTTAATCTTCTCAGCCTTCTTGATAGCCTCATCGAACTCCTTGGTCTCAAAGTCAGCCGCTGTCTTTGTTGGCGCATAGAGAACATTACTCTTGGCATATGAGTAATCCCCCACTCCTGCCAGCGTATATGAAGTTAAAATAGAACACAACATAGATGTTGCAACAATTCTCTTAAACATCACTTCTCACTTCCCTTATCAAACACTAATATGTCTTCTAACAGTAATATAGCTTCCCAAAAAACCAATTCCGACACCAATCAAAAAGCAAACTGGTATCAATATACTAAACACCTCGCCCATACTGAGGAATGACAACCACTTGAGAAGTCCTTCATACTTACTCAAGAGATATGCAGTCACTGCCTTATATGCAATGAGCAATACTATAACCGGCGCTATTGCACCGATAAATCCGATAACAATTCCCTCAACCATAAATGGTGCTCTGATAAAAAAGTCTGACGCACCCATGAGTCTCATGATTTCTATTTCCTGCCTTCTCACTTCGATACCGGCTGAAATAGTCGAATTGATGAGGAATATAGATACCAACAGAAGAATCACAATAAGTACAACCGATACATAACTAACCATCTTGTTGGCATTTTCAAGTCCCTTAGCAGTATCCTCAGAACGCTTTACAGACCTGACGCCCTCTATGGTTTCGATATACTTTGCAACTTCTTCCTGGGTGGCAACATTTTTCAGAGAAACCTGATATGATGCCGAATCCTCTAGCGGATTGTCTCCACTAAAACTATCTAATAGCTCTTTGTTATCTTTGAAATTCTCTTCTGAAAACTTTTCCCATGCCTCTTCAGCTGAAATAAACTTGACATTGTCAACTTCTTTTCTCAGCTTAATTGCATTTCCGATAGAATCAATCTGCCCCTTTGAAGCACCTTCCTCAAAGAAAACTGTCAATCCCACTGTCGACTCTATCTCAGAAATCATGTTTTGGAAGTTGCTTGTTATGAAGTAAAATACTCCGAATAGCAACAAACATGCAGATATCGTTCCCACTGAAGCCAGCGTAAACATCCTATTGCGCTTTAGGCTTTTAATTCCCTGGTTGAAACAATATGAAAATACACTAATTCCCCTCATCGTAATATCCACCTTTTTCTTTGTCATTAACCACAGCTCCGCCATCAAGACGAATAACTCTCTTCTTCAGCATATCAACCAACTCATCATTGTGAGTTACCACAACTACTGTTGTTCCCATTTTGTTGAGCTGATTGAGCAAAACCATAATGCTCTTCGCTGTCTGAGGATCAAGGTTACCCGTAGGCTCGTCCGCCAGCAATATAGGTGGCTGATTTACCAATGCCCTGGCAATGGCAACTCTCTGCTGTTCTCCACCTGACAACTCATCAGGATATACATCCGCCTTGTCATTGAGTCCAACTATCGTCAACATAGTCGTAACATTTCTGATAATCTCCTTCTTGGTTCTTCCGATTATCCTCTGCGCAAATGCTACATTCTCAAATACAGTCTTGTCCTTTAGCAATCTAAAGTCCTGGAATACCACTCCAATATTTCTTCTGTACAGTGGAACCTGCTTGCGCTTCATGTTGTTGACAAGTCTTCCCGCAATGTAAATCTTTCCCTCTGAAGGGTCTAACTCCCTCAACAAAAGCTTGATAAATGTGGACTTTCCCGAACCACTCTTACCAACTACAAATACAAATTCTCCTTTTTCAATGCGAAGAGTAACTCTCTTGAGAGCATCAACACCTGTCTGATATTGCTTGCTCACATTATCCATCGCAATGATTGGTCGTTTATTATCAACCGCCATACAACTACCTTCTTTTCTCTTTTCTTCTAATAATCTATTGTCTCTAAGTACTTCATGTACTTAACTACCATCAATGCTATCTTAAATGTTATAGCATCCTCAAACTTTCTAATATCAAGACCAGTTATCTTAACTAACCTGTCGAGACGATATACCAAGGTATTTCTATGAATATACAGAACCTCGGCCGTTCTGGACACGTTGAGGTTGTTCTTGAAGAACTGATTGATTGTCTCAAGTGTGTCATCCTCAAACTTATCCGGTGCATTGTCGCCGAATATTTCCTTGATAAACATCTTGCAAAGTGGCATAGGAAGCTGATATATAAGACGTCCTATTCCAAGTTTGCTATAGGCAACTACTTTCTTGTCACTGTAGAAAATCTTTCCTACATCCATAGCGAGCTTCGCCTCTTTATATGATTTAGATACTTCCTTGAGTTCTCTGATAACAGTACCAAATGATACTCTAACATTTATCATATTCTCAGTATTGAGCATATCAACGATTACGCTGGCTGTCTTCTCAAGTTCATTGACCCCTTCGTTCTCATTGACTTCTTTGACAATGATAATATTCTGCTCATCAACTGCTGTGATAAAGTCCTTTGCTTGATTGGCAAAGAGATTTCTCACTGTCTCAAGAACACCATTGTCCTTGCTCTTTGTAGTTTCTACAATGAAGACAACCCTTGAAGCATTGGTCTCAATGTGAAGCTTCTTGGCGCGATTGAAAATATCAATGAGAAGCAGGTTGTCAAGCAACAAATTCTTGATAAAATTATCCTTATCATATCTTTCCTTGTATGCGCGCAACAATCCCTCAAATTGAAAGACTATCAACTTACCAATTGTATATATCTCTTCGGAGTCGCCTTGTACAACTACCATGTATTGAACTTGATTATCATCAATTATCTTGAAAAAATTATATCCATTAATAACCTGACTCTCCGCCGGTGACTCAACAAAAGCCTTGGCGTGTACAGATATGTCCGGCAATTCCTTAGAAGTTGACGCAAGAACATTCCCTTCTGTGTCAAGCACACACAAATGCCCTTTGATAATCTTATGTATTCCCTCAATAGTGTTTTGCAAAATTTGATTAGATATCATCTTTACCTCCATAATATCATGCTAGGTTGCAGCATTTAAAAAAATCTACTACTGTCGCATCATATTGATTCTATCATTTTTTAGCAAAAAAGTAAAGGGAAAATTGTCTTACGACTGAAAGGAGTAAGACCAGCAATATGCGTTTCCGATTAATTGTCTTACGACCGTAGGGAGTAAGACCAGCAATATGCGTTTCACAAATTGTCTTACGATCGCAGGGAGTAAGACCAGCAAATCGAGTAGGAGGGAGATTTGAATAATCCCCCGACCTCTCACACCACCGTGCGTACGGTTCCGTACACGGCGGTTCAATCAACTTAACAAGTAACACACCTTTCGGTGTAGTAATCTAACATTGAGACTAATCCAAATGAGGTTAGTCTCTTTTTACTTATAGCCTTTTGTACCCATCCATTGTGAGCGAGTCTTGCATATCTGTCTCCACAATAGGCGATTTTATACGCTGCCCATCTTGGTACGTCCAGCTTCATCAAATTCTTAGCTCTATTCTGCGGAGTTTTCCAATGCTTCCAAATACACATACGAAGTC
>NZ_JAEB01000009.1 GCF_000518685.1 Eubacterium xylanophilum ATCC 35991
TCGCTGATGAAGGGTGATAAGGTTGTCGAGATTAACAAAGAACTCTCCTATTTTCTTCTGCTCACTATAATCTGGACAATCCACCATGAGTGAAGTAACTATAGTTCCCGAAAGATTTCCCTGACCTCCTTGAAGGAAAGTACCAATGATATTTTCCTTACTTTTTTTAAGCCATTGCATAATAAATGGGGCATCAAAATTCTTGTGAGGTCTAATATCCAAAATCGCCTGATTTATAGCTCCATCAAGCCTTGCAAGCCCAACTTCACCACTTGTAGCTCCGTACAACGCATATAGAATATCCCCTTTTCTGACCATCTTTGCAGAAGAGTTTTTCAACCCTTCGTCAGTTAAATACAACTCCGTTGTATCACTATTAACTTCTGCTGATCTGATAAATGGAATACTACCTCCATAGTACTCTGCTTTTCCTGCTGTAGGTGTTCCACCAGAGTAGGAATCTGCTATATCTCCCAACTTACGCTGTTCCCAAGAATTATTTCGTCTCAAGTAACGAATACATTGATTTTAAGTACAAGAAAAAAGCTGACATCTCTCGTCAGTAAAATGTCAGCTTTTTTCTTGATTTTTTTGAAAAATATAGAGAAAACTGAAAAAATAATACTAGATATTGTATGTGAAATAAATCACGCACACAGAATACTGTATCAAATATAGAACTTGAATAAATTAATGTTGAAAAGCTCTTAAAATTGGGGCTTTTCTTTTTATGGCATTGCAAAACTTGTTCTAAAGATGGAGAGAAGCCCTAAAAACCAAATATGGTTTTATTGATTCTTACTATTTCAGACAACAAAACGCTAGGTGTTGTTGTCTGATAAAGAAATATATCTAGATATAGCGAATAGTAAGAATTCAGCGAAAAAAACCTTAAATAATCGACTGTCAAATCAGTGGATTTTGGAATTAACAGCACAATTAAAACCAAAACTATTGACTTTTGGTTTTAATTGTGCTATATTTGTTATGGAGGTGAACATATGAGTAAGGTGCAGGCTTATAACGCAAGTTTTTTACCTTTAAGTAATGGAAGTATTCACTATTCGTATTTTTTGGATGAATTGATAGATGCAACTGCCAAACTTGAGGTGTATAAAGAGAAGATTGCTGATAGCAAGTTGGAAAGCAACTGGTTCATGCCGACATTACAGCAAAAAGAAGCGCTAGCTTCGTCTTTGCTAGAAGGAACCCAGGCAACACTTGATGGAGTACTTACAAATCAGGCAGAACCGAATGATTCTGATCAGAATATTAACGAAGTTCTCAATTATTTTAATGCTTCGAAAAAAGGCATTAATATTTTGGGGAGAGAAGATTTTTCGAATGAATTCTTTTGTGAGCTACATTCTATTTTGATGAATGGGAATGTGAGAAAACCTGAAGTTATTGGAAAATACAGAACAGAACAAAACTATATAGGGAGAAATGACGGAACACATGCGATTACATTTACTCCTCCAGCCCCCGAGAAAGTACCAGAGCTAATGGATAATTTAATCTCTTATATCAATGAGCCCTCTGATGTGCTAAAGCCTTTAGTAAGAATAGCTGTCATACATGCTCAATTTGAGACTGTACATCCATTTATGGATGGAAACGGGCGTGTTGGAAGAATGCTTATTCCGTTGTATTTGTATTATACAAAACAAATAGAACTTCCTTGTTTTTTTATTAGTGAGGCACTCGAACATGATAAATTGAGATATTATAACCTCTTAAACAATATAAGGCAGAAAGACGATTGGAACGAGTGGATTAAATTCTTTCTTGCTACAGTTACAAAACAATGTGATAAGTATATCAGTATTGTTACGGCAATAAACAAGCTGCATGATTTACATATGAGTATTGCATGTAATTTTACAAAATCGTCTAATGTGGTGCCGGTTATTAACATGTTATATCAATATCCAATCACAACATCCAAGCAGATTGTTGAAAAAACAAAGCTTCCGATGACGAGTGTTAACAGACTTTTGAAGATGATGGTTAACGAAAATATTCTTATAACTGACGGTAAACAGAGAAATAAGAAATATATATATTATGGATTATTAGATATTATTCGTTAAGAATAATTTGCTGATAAAAATTACTTGAAAGGGAGGTGGTCAAGTTGAAAGATTTATTTCCCTAAAAGGAAAAGCACTCTATTATTGTGCTATTGGCGTAGCGTAAAAGAGTGCTTTCAGGATATGATACATATCCTTTCTCGTAGAATAATTGTATCATATTTCCTTTTAGGTGTCTACAAAAAATGTAACTTTCAGACATTGGCAGAAAGTAAAATATGCTTTCGGAAAGGCTATAATATGATGAAATTTAATATTTTGAGATGGTGCGATGATAAGATATCGTACCTTAAAGAACAGGGAATAACTTTTAAGAAGGGAATCCCGCAACTTCCAACTGAATATACCTATACAGGTACACCGAGTGCTGTTTCAACATTTGCTTACCGAAACGACATTCCTGAGGCGGCAAAAGCGAATGCTCTTCTCACATATTTTATGTTTGAGGATAAACTTTGGCCAAGATTGGTGAAGATTGATGATGATATCGAAATACTTAAGGACTATGGAGGTGTCAGCGGATTTGATCTCAGCCCGAGCATAGGGATGTTAAGACCAAGACAGAGACTTAGCATTCTAGTGAATGCGATTCATGCGTGTTATTTGGGTAGCAAGGGGATAAGAATACTTCCCAATTATAGAGCGGGAGACTTCGGAACCATATGTGCGGCAGATTTTTTTCCGGATGAATGTTCGTTTATTGTCGGCAACCTTGGATGTACAAATAATGGATTTAAGGCTTATGGCGAATATCAGCTTGATATAGTGCTTCAGAAGAAGAAACCGCCAATTTTATTTGTATATGGTTCAATCTTTAAGAAGGAAGCTACACGCTTAATCAGGCAGCATGGATTTGAGATTATTTCATTTCCGGATCGTCGAAACAGAGTAAGAAATAATAGCCGTAGCTATCATTATTATTTGTCCAAAGATGAAATCTTTAAAGAATTCTATGCAGACGCAGCGAAAAGGAGGACAACATAATGGGAGCAAAAGCTATTTATACTGATGAAAGGCGTAAAACTATTCATCAACTCATAATAACAAAAGATATAGAAAAAATAAGAGGTGTGTTACATGACAGGGATGAATATCGTAAGTTCTCAAGTGGCTGGAAAGCTGTAAATTTAGATGAGTATGTATCTAAATTTGGAATTAGTAATGTCTCAAACAGCTTTAATAACAACATGCGTAAAATTACATTCTTTAAGGATGGAAGGCAGTACGCAATTGTAACAGCGATTGGCGGTAAGTATTTTCGTGTCGGTGAAGTGCGCTCAGATGGCAGGATTAAGAGATATCTTACACTTGATTTAAAGGATCCGAGCATACCGGGTATATTTCAAGGAGTTGCAAGAAGAGCTGAGTACTTCAGATTGACACACTTCAGAATGACTTATAAGAAAGGAACGGTGTGATATGACAGATTTTTTTCAGGGTAAAGAAGAACGTATTGTAGATGGTACTCGGTATGTAAAATACCTCGATTTAACAAGCTGGTATTGTGTGGTTGTTCCTAAAAATCAGAATGCATACAATGAAATGTGTGATTATAAAGTTTGGGATGATGAAAAAGGGGATGTTCGAGATTGTTATTGGTTTATGAAATTTCACGAAGACACCTACTTGCTCATGGAAAAATACCTTTTTAATTTTATTGATGCAGAATGTAATCTGTTAATTAACATGTATGAAGAGGAGTGGATAGAAGGAGAAAACTTGCAAAAAACACTTGAGATAACTGACCGTATGATTAACAATTCGGATAATGAGGAATTTCTTGAACTGGCGAAGGAGTTCCGAAACCTTGTTCTGAGGGCAATCGAAGTCAATACATGTGTGGGGTGCTTTTTCTAAATGAGTGAAGAAAAGATTTTCTTTCAGGATTTTCTGTTCAAAGATATGCCAGTTGATGAGCAGGATAATCCGACCGTGGAGATGCAGTATCTTCCAGAGGGTGCAGATATTAGCAATTATATGATTGTATCGCTTGATACCATGCTTAAAATGAACAAATCTACGGAATGGGAATTGCTTTTTAGGAAAACCGAGAATATGGAAGTATGTATCAAAGATGATGTTGTGCTAATCAATTCGGAAATGGAGTCGTATAAACGTTTTTATCTCAAAGCATATTATTATAACGTAAAAAAACATAGCAGGAGTGTTTATGTGATTTTATCAAGAAGGATGGTGATGTTATGAATAAATAAAAAAGCACTAAAACAATTGTTGGAGCAATTATTTTAGTGCAAATCGAGTACTTCAACTCGAATCTGAACAATTCATATGAAGTGCCCGAGGAATTACCTCTGATGCTTTTACTCGGCTTCAGTTGTAACCTCGAAAGGAGGCATTTATATGAGTAATAAATTAAATAAACTTAGAAAGGGATGCAAGGATGTATTTAATGCATTCTTGGTAGAGTTGTCCCGCTACGCAGGTATATTTGAATTTCCAGTTATCAAGCCTACGTATGATATACCTAATAAGTTAGTAGCTTTTTCTAAATGTATATCATCAAATAATTATGATGCATGGGTGCATTTTTATGAAGATGATTACCTGTTTGAAAGATTATGGCGTAGCCCCAAAAAGTATCTTGAAGTATTAAAAAGATACAATGGTGTAATTTTGCCTGACTTCAGTCTATATCGAGACATGCCATTTGTCATGCAGTTATGGAATATTTATCGAAGTAGAGCGATAGGATGTTGGCTACAGACAAATGGAATTAAAGTTATTCCGAATCTTAGGTATGGAGATGCAAGAACATATAAATATTGTTGTGATGGCATAGCCAAAGGATGTGTGATAGCTGTTGGAACACATGGCACAATAAAAAACAAGAAAGATAGGGAATATTTTACAGCAGGATTAGATGTAGTTGTAAAAAGATTGAAACCTATAGCTATAATTGTTTATGGAAGTGCGCCTGACTATATATTTAGTACATATAAAGAACAAGGCATTAAAGTGTATCAATTCGATAGCTCATTTGCCACTTCTCACAAGGAGGTGGTGTAATGGGAGCAGGAATGCATGGGGGCTTTGGCAGCACTAAGGGTGCTACGCATGTGGTAGCTGCTGATTCCACATTGGTTGGAAATGGCAGAGGATTTGAGTTGAAAAAAGCTTCTGAAATTGTAAAAAAAGAACCTGGATTTACAGATGTGGCCGTTCATGGATCACCTAATTCTATTTCATTTATGATAAGGGATGGTGACAGAGAGAGAGAAATAACCCTTAATCATAGAAATCTTGCAAAGTTTCTAAAGAGTGACAAAGGGTATTCGGGCGGTAAAATAAGGCTGTTATCATGTAAGACAGGTAGTGAAAGTGGAAGTTTTGCTCAAAATTTAGCAAATAAAATGGGGGTTGTTGTAAGAGCACCATCAGATACTTTGTTTATATATCCCAATGGTCGTATGGTAATTGGACCAGATGCGAGACATAATACTGGAAAATGGATTGATTATTATCCACAAGGAAAGAAGAGGTGATTTGAATGAACTTGATAAGTGTTGGTTTTTACAAAGAAATGCCACATAATGGTGGTGCACAGATATCTATAAAGGATTATATAGGTAAACAGGTTGAGTATATCGATGAAATCTGTAATTATCTTTCTATGAATGAGGCATTTATAGTTAGTCCTGGAGTTGTACAAGATGTGATAAATCCTGAAAAGGGTAATTCTGGCACACCAAGCTTGTACACAGATGGAAAATGGGTTTGGTCAGGTGATTTAGCTTATTATGTGAAAAACTATAAACTGAAGCTTCCAGATGAGTTTATAGATACTATGAAAGACAATTCATGGATAAATGATTTTGATATAAGTAGCATTGATTTTGATACGCTCAAGCTTGATGGTGAAGAATTCTAAGCAATGTAACCACTTTGTAACTAAAATTCACAAAACTCATAATATTACATGGAATAGATGTAATTATCACACAATATACTGTATATTTTGGAATCAATAGATACAAAATGCGGTATATCTAATCGAACTTGAGTAATTTACAAGGTTCGAATAATGTCATATTTATGTGTAATGCAAAAGGTTAGCAGGTGAGGTTTCAGTAAAGACTAAAAAAGGTCTTGTTAAGCTAATGAACAGCTTAGCAAGGCCTTTTTTCTTTTTTAACTCGACAAAAATGCTATACGGAGTTACAATCGAGTTAAACCCATATTAAGAAAGAGGAGTTAAAGATGCGAACAATTCCGTATAAAGAGGATTTGATCACTGAATTTAAAAGTGATTTAAAGAGATGTCCGGATAATGACTTAATAGATGAAATTGTTGGTATGGCAAATACCAAAGGTGGAAGTTTATATCTAGGCGTAGAAGACGAGGGGAAGATTCATCAGCCGATAGGTCATCTGCCGTTGATATTGATGTTCAGTTTAGCGATGACCATGGAGACTTAGTAACTCAAAAAATACATTTTGTAAAGAGGTGACGTAGTAATGAAAAAGATAGATTTAAGACTAAACAAAAATGAAGTTGAATTCTTAAAGAATTCGATTGGCGATAGGTTGTTAAGCATTTCTCATGATCCGTTTATGTTTACTAACACATCATTGCAAGCTGTTAAGATTTCTATGGGAGAAAAAGAATTTTTCTTGTATAGTTTTTCTGAACCTCAAGATTATTATGGATCGGAAGAAGATGTGGCAGTATGGTCAATTGAAGAAAAAGAGTATCCGTTAATTAAAGATAAATGCTTTGTTGACGTTCCAGTTAACGAAGAAATAACAGGTATAGTTCTAGTGAATGAAAACCAAAGATTGCGTAATAATGCAGAGCAATTATATGATGTATGGGTTACAAGAGGAATAATCATTGAACTTGGTGATCATCAAATAGCATTTGAAAAAGCTGTATGGTTTTCTGAGGATATAGTAATACATAAGGGATATGAGTTACAGAATAATTTCTCCTCGGTAGAAGCTTTTATTAATTCTTCGTGGAAGGAGGGAGTGAAAGCTGAGTGCAGCAGAGAAATGGTCAGGCTAACTTAATTGTC
Source organism: Eubacterium xylanophilum ATCC 35991 (assembly GCF_000518685.1). Taxonomy (GTDB): domain Bacteria; phylum Bacillota; class Clostridia; order Lachnospirales; family Lachnospiraceae; genus Eubacterium_F; species Eubacterium_F xylanophilum. The sequence continues at coordinate 7,130 of NZ_JAEB01000009.1, forward strand.
TTAGGATGAAGAATTTTGGGTAGATATAGAACTATCCCCTGTGATACCTGTATGATACAAAAAAATCTGATACTCAGAATTTTTGAAATAAATTGGATACAAAAGAGCATATTTTTATAGTAAAAATAGCTTAGAATATCCATTAACAAGATGAAATTGTAGAGTTTGAATAATACATTTGTGTTATCTCGTTCATCTGGTACATATAGTGATAAATGATTGCAGGTAATCCGCGTGATTACTTGCAGTTTTTTATATTCAGAAAAAAATGTACACAGATAGTTTATGTAGATTTTAATTGCATCACCGAGGAACCAATTACATCATTTTCGGACGAATGATGCAATTGACATTGACAATGAGTATAATGAATGATAACATTTAATTGCATCATATTCATAATTTTGAGTAAATTGTTGTATAAGTGAGGATATAAAAATGAGAGCATTTGATTATAGTAATGGATGGGAAAAACTTTTAACGCCTGATATAGTGGCTCTGCTTACGCAAATTCATGAATATAAAGGAGAGCAGGCTTTGTTTGTTGAAGCTAAAGCAGATGCATTGACAAGGCTTGTAGAGATTGCCAAGATTCAAAGTACTGAGGCTTCAAACAAGATTGAAGGCATCTACACTTCCGATGCAAGATTGAAGGCACTTGTAAAGGATAAGATCACGCCTAAGACGAGGAACGAGCGAGAGATTGCCGGATACAGGGATGTACTTAATACAATCCATGAGAGTCATGATTACATCTCGATAAGACCGAATATGATCCTTCAGCTTCACAGAGATTTATATAAGTTTGAAGGTTATGATATCGGCGGAAAGTATAAAGCAGCGGATAACATCATTGAGGAAGAGGACGAACAGGGCAACAAGTTTGTAAGATTCAGACCGGTCCCTGCATGGGAAACGCCCGAGGCAATCGAGAATCTTTGTAATGAATTTGACAAAGCTCTCGGAACCGGGATAATAGATCCGCTTCTTCTGATACCGATGTTTATACTGGATTTCCTGTGCATCCATCCTTTTAATGATGGTAACGGTAGAATGAGCAGACTGCTTACGCTGCTGATGTTATACAGAGCTGGATACATCGTAGGTAAGTATATCAGTATTGAACATCTGATAGAAAAGACTAAGACATCATATTATGAGTGCCTTCAGGAAAGCTCTCTTAACTGGCATGAGGAAGAGAATAATTATATTCCGTTTGTACAGTATACGCTCGGTGTTGTTGTTGCTGCATACAGAGATTTCTCTGACAGGGTAAAAACATTGGTTACAAGCGGACTTTCAAAGCCTGAGCGAGTGGCTGAACTGATTAAGAACACTTATGGAGAGATCACGAAGTCGCAGATCATGGAGAAATGCCCTGACATCAGCCGTATAACGGTAGAAAGAGCATTGTCTGAATTGCTGTCATCGGAAAGTATTATAAAGATCGGTGGCGGTAGATATACAAAATACGTTTGGAACAGAGATAAGGAATAAAGGAGAACGATAATGAGCGGAGAACTTGGTAATAAGATTGATAGTTTATGGGAGAGTTTCTGGAACGGAGGAATCACCAATCCGCTTGATGTTGTTGAGCAGATGAAATGAGCAAGGGAAAACCTACTGCTAATATGATTGTATCGCTTGATACCATGCTTAGCTAGAAAGAGTGGTGCTTAGAATGCGCGGATTAAATAGCGGACAAGCAAATGGAACAAGTGGTTCTCCACAAACTACTATAGAACAGCAGGAATATGCCCAAAACGGCAACGATAAAGGAAGAACAAAAGCAAGGATATGACCAGGTAAAGTATTCGTGGCAGAAATATATGGGTCGATAAAAAGGTGTGGGATGCTGCTATATATGCACGGAACCATGGTACATGCACTAAAAAGCAGAAGGAGATGTTAGATTATGGACATTGGAAAGCATAAAGATGATTATAAATATTATGAAGGATATGAAGGTGAAAAAGAGATTGTTATTTCTTTACCTGATATAGTGTATCATTTTTGGGATGGCTATTTTGAGGATATTTTTGGGAATCCTCAATCAACAGAAAGTGGGTGGATAGGATTTACTCGTGATTATAATGAGTTCATTAATGCTTTTGAGGATGATTGTATTGAATGCGCTGTTGAAGTAGAAGAGTATTTAAAGGATTTAACGCTTTACCAAAATCAGTCATTTTCGTATAATGAAACTGCAGATGTACTTAATTGCTTGATTACAATAATGACAACGGCGAAAGAAAAACATACATGTGTTCTTGTGAGAGTTAATTAACGTAAGTAGTCTTGTTTTTAATGATTTAAAGATTGACGTGGAAATTTTTTGTCTTGATGTCGTAGGAATTGCTAGTAATCAAAGCAATAGATGTTAGCCTAAATTCGTATTTTTTTATAAAATATGGATGAAATGGTATAATTAACACGATATATTGTATATATAAAAGATTATATATGCTATATATGATGTCCAATATAGAGGAGAATAAAGAGAAATATATCGGATTTTAATAATTATTATAGAGGTGATTGAAGTGTTTGAAGCAATCGTTCCATATGGGCTGAAGAGTAGGACATTTTATTTAGAAAATGATTGTAAGGATATCTGGTGCTGGTCAGAAAAGGTATATGAGTTTGTAAAAAACAGAGAGCGCTGAAAGAATATCTTTGAGTATTGTGTTTGTTGGGATGAGGTGAGAAAAATGGATACAGTTATAAACTGTTTTGTAGAACAGTCAAAAGAAATACTAAAGGATAATCTGGTTGGAGTATATCTCCATGGCTCAGCAGTCATGGGATGTTATAATCCGGCAAAGAGCGATATAGATTTAATCATAGTGGTGAAGGATTCTATAGAGGATAGTGTTAAGAGAGCCTTTATGGACATGGTGGTGGAATTAAACAGTAAGGGACCTGCAAAAGGAATTGAAATGAGTATTGTAAAGCAAAGTGCTTGTAAGCCATTTGTTTACCCTACTCCCTTTGAACTACATTTTTCTGTTGCACATCTTGATTGGTACGGAAAGAATCCTGATGATTATATTTCGAAAATGAAGGGCGAGGATAAAGACCTTGCTGCGCATTTTACAATCATAAACCATAGGGGCAAGTGTCTATATGGCGCTTCTATTAAAGATATTTTTGCTGACATACCGGTACAGGATTACATTGACTCTATCTGGAATGATATTGCTGAAGCGGAAGAGGAAATCACAGATAATCCAATGTATATTATATTGAATCTGGCAAGAGTGCTTGCATATATTAAGGACGGGCTTGTGCTTTCCAAGAAAGAGGGCGGCGAATGGGCATTGAACAATGTTCATGAAAGATATCATAGTCTGATACAAGATGCTCTGATAGAATATGCAGAGGATAGAAATATTTTTTATGATACGTATCTTGCAAAGGATTATACCAAATATATGTTGGGAGAAATTGCAAGCGAAAAAGGCAAGTAAAGGTAGTGTGATAACACTCCCGTGATAACATTAGCTTATACAGTCCGTGTGGTACATATAGTGTTAATTGATTGTTAATAGATTGTTAATAGATTGCAGGTAATCCTTGTGTTTACCTGCAGTTTCATTATTGGGAAATGTTATTGTACCCGATCTAGAAATAATACGTTGACAACGTATAAAGAATGATTTATACTTTAATAAAGTATAAAAAAGATTCGGAGATGACGATATGGAAATTTCAGCTAGAATAAAAGAATTACGAAAGAAAACCGGATTATCACAAAGCAAGTTTTCCGCTAAATTCGGGATACCTGTAAGAACTCTTCAGCAATGGGAACAGGGGATAAGCGCTCCTCCGGAATATTTGGTCAGAATGATGTCGTATATTATGCAGCTTGAGGAAGAGGTGCAAATAAATGATGAAGAATCGAAAAGGGGGAAACATGCAGATGGCAAATGATAGAGTTCAGTTATTTGAAGACCAGCCAATTAGGACGGCGTGGGTCCCGGATGAAGAAGAGTGGTATTTTTCGATTGTGGATGTGGTTGGCGTGCTGACTGAGCAACCGGATATTGATGGTGCAAGAAATTATTGGAAAGTACTGAAAAACAGGCTTAAAGAAGAAGGTAGTCAGTTGGTTACAAATTGTAACCAACTGAAAATGAGATCACCGAAGGATGGAAAAAGATATAATACTGACGTAGCCAACACCGAGCAGTTGCTTCGCTTGATTCAATCAATCCCATCAAAAAAGGCAGAACCTTTCAAAATGTGGCTGGCCCAGGTAGGTCGTGATCGAATAGAGGAAGTGATAGACCCGGAACTGACTATCGAGAGGGCTCTTGAGACCTATGCTAAAAAAGGTTATTCACGAGAATGGATCAATCAGCGCCTGCAGGCAATTCAGGTAAGAAAAGAACTTACAGATGAGTGGGATAAACGTGGCGTCAAGAAAGGTGTAGAATACGCAATTCTGACAGATGAGATAACGAAAGCCTGGTCCGGAATGACAACACGGCAGTATAAAAATCATAAAGGTTTAAAAAAGGAAAACCTCCGGGACAACATGTCAACGTTGGAGCTGGTGCTAAATATGCTTGCTGAGGCTACCACTACAGAAATCTCTAAGCAAAAACAACTGGAAACCTTTGAGGAAAATCGAATGGTCGCAATTGAAGGCGGAGAAGCCGCAGGAGAAGCACGTTTGGCGGTGGAAAAGAGAACCGGAAAACCTGTGATCACGAGTAAAAATGCAGCACAATTGCAGGATTTAGTTACAGGTCTCATTGAAACTGTAAATGATAGAAGCGATGATCAAGAAGAGGAATGAATAAACTAATAAGCGGCTATATGGCACACGGGGGACTTTGATAAGGATGGCGAAGTAGAGTGCCCATATTGTAATGAAGATAGTATCGTTTTCGTATGGGGCATCAGGTAAGCAGGGTTTGTCAGTGAGGAAATTGTTATAGATTTGTAATTATAGATTATGACAAAATGAAAGCCTTTCGGGCCAGACCGAGAAAAAAGGTAAGCTAAAGCTTATGCTACACGAGCGCAAAAAAAGTACTTCAAAATCAGGTAAGAGAAGTTGTAATAGGCTTATTAAAGTAATAGGAAAAGTATATATAATGAACTGGGAGAGTATGGAGTATATGAGGTGTTCTGTTGGATATATGAAAGCCATATCAAAAAGTGAGGTATTAGAATGGAAGAAATAGACGAACTCAGGCAGCAGATTGCTGACCTGCGGGAAGAAAACCGAATATTAAAAGAACTGCTGAAGCGTAATCACATTTCTTTCAAGGAATATGCCCCTGAAAGCTCTTACCGGGAATCGGAGCAATTTGATCCAAACCAGGGTGCCAGAATCATTCATCCGTCTGTCATCACAGAAAAGATGGCGGTCCATTTTTATGCAAGATTCTGGGGCAGGGAAGATGTTTTTGCTTTGCGGTATGAGAGCAAAAATACCGGAAAGTCCGGCTATGCTTTGCAGTGTCATAACAGATGGAACGATGCGGTTTGTCCGAAACAACAAAGGAAAAAGCAGAAATGCCAGGAATGTATGCACAAGGATTTTATCCGTTTAGAAATTGGACATATTTTGGCACATCTCCAGGGAAGAAAGTATAATGCTTCGGATGTGGTCGGTGTCTATCCTTTATTGCAAAATGATATGTGTCGATTTCTTGTCTTTGATTTTGATAACCACTCTGTGGAGGCATCTGGAAAGGATTTTGCGAATGAGGATGACGAGTGGAGAGAAGAAGTGGATGGAATGTGCCAGATCTGCGAGAAGAACGGTATTACCCCTCTGGTAGAACGGTCAAGATCTGGAAGAGGGGCACATCTGTGGATTTTCTTTCAGGAACCTGTTCCTGCGTCTTTGGCACGCAGATTTGGTTTTGCTCTACTTGAAAAAGGATCGGAGGAAGTCAATCTTAAATCGTTCAAGTATTATGACCGGATGCTACCGGCACAGAATCATGCGCCGGAGGGCGGTGTGGGAAATCTGATCGCATTACCGTTACAAGGGAAAGCTCTGAGAGAAGGGAACAGTGCTTTTGTTGATGAGAACTGGAATGCTTATCCGAATCAGTGGCGACACTTGTTCAGTATTCCGGCATTATCTCAGAAAGAGATAGAAGAAAAAATCAGCGAATGGAGTGCCGGTGCAGGAGAGGCACAGATTGGCAAGATATTATTTGATGAAAATGGAGAGCGTTTAGAACCATGGAAAACAGGAAAAAAATATAGAAAATCGGATGCTTCGGGAAAACTGTTTCTTACGATTTCAGAATGCATTTATGTGGATACGATTAATATAAAGATAAGACTACAGAACCAGATTAGGAGGCTGGCACTTGTATCCAATCCGCAGTATTATAAAAACAGGAACATGGGAAGGGAAAACTTTGATACACCGAGCAGGATTTATCTTGGCGAAGATGAAGACGGATATATCAAACTGCCCAGAGGCCTATTAGGGACATTGACAGAAAAGTGCAAGGAATCCGGAATCAAATATGAGATATCGGATAACAGGCAGACGGGAACAGAAATTCATGTGGAATTTCAGGGAGAACTGCGGGAAGAACAAAAAAAGGCGGCAGAAACCCTGTCGGGATATGACAATGGAATCCTGCATGCAGCGACAGCTTTTGGAAAAACGGTCGTATGCTGTGCTTTGATAGCAGAGAAGAAAGTGAATACGCTGATATTACTGGAATCTTCTGCTCTGATTGACCAATGGATGGAGGCGATAGAAAAATTTTTAAACATAGAGGAAGAAATGCCGACTTACAAAACAAAGACCGGTCGTGTAAGGGTAAGGAAAAGCCTGGTCGGGAGGATACATGGAGCACATGATTCCTCGACTGGGATTATAGATATTGCTATGGTTGGCTCTTTATGCAAAAAGGGAGAATTTCATGAAAGACTGGCTGAATACGGATGCTGTATTCTGGATGAATGTCACCATGCCGCTTCTGATACGATTATCAAAGTTCTCAGTGAAGTCAGGGCAAAGTATGTGTATGGCGTGACGGCAACGCCAAAGAGAGGGGATGGTCTGGAGAAGATTAATGAGATGCTTTTAGGTCCTGTCCGGTTCCATTATACATCTAAGGAGCGTGCACTCGCACAGGGCATCCGACATCTGGTCTATCCGAGATTTACCAAGACAGTAGCGACAAGAGGGGCAGAGGAACGGAAGCACATCAATGAGGCTTATGAAATCATTCGGAATAATGCCGTCAGGGAAGACTTGATTATTTCAGATATAGAAAAGGCAGTAAAGATGGAGAGAACACCAGTCATATTATCCAGATATAAGGATTTGTCGGAAAGATTTTATGAAAGGTTAAAAGGTTATGCGGATCATGTTTTCATTATGACGGGGAATAATAAAAAAGAACATAAGACGATCCGAAAAGAGCTATTGGAAATTCCGGCAGAAGAGAGTATCATTCTTGTTGCAACAGGACAATTGATCGGGGAAGGGTTTGATATGCCCCGGTTGGATACCTTATTTTTGGCAACGCCAGTGTCAGGAGAACAGATTGTGGACCAGTATGCCGGGCGTCTGCACAGGGATTATGAGGGCAAGGAAAATGTCATCATTTACGATTATGTGGATTGGCATATTAGAGAGTTTGATACTATGTATGCCAAAAGGCTGAAAGCATATAAAAAGATCGGTTATGAGCTTGTAGCGAGTATAGAGGATTTTAATTCTGAAGGTAAAGGAACCGAATCAGAATCTTCAAAGGAGAATGGGCAGAGTAATGCGATTTATGATTACGAGAGTTATCATGCTGCTTTTGAGAAAGATTTGGTTCATGCGGATAAGAGTGTTGTGATTTCCAGTCCGGTGATCTGCAGAGACAAGATTAAGGAGATGACTGGATTGCTGAAAGACAGGCAGATAGCCGGTGTGAGTGTAACAATCGTGACATGGAGCCCGGATGCTTATGGATTTGGAGATTCCGGTGTATGGTGTGCATTGCAGGAAGAAATGAGACAGGCTGGATTTGTGGTTCAGCAGGCAGAGGAGTTCTGCGAGAGATATGCAGTGATTGATGATGAAATTATCTGGTATGGAAGCATGAACTTTTTAGGAAGAGAAGATGTGGAGGATAATCTGATGCGGGTGTGCAGTAGGGAAATCGCAGCCGAACTGATGGAGATGACGTTTGGCGGAGAGAATGATATTTCTATTTTGAAATAGATAATAGGTGAAGATGAGTTTTTTGAATACAAAGAGAAGGGAGCAAAAATGGCAGAAGAGGTATAAAATCCATTATCCGATATTATTATGTATAAAAGGGAAGATGGTACTGTAAATATATAAATTCTAGTACAAGATGAAACTTTGTGGCTGACGCAGGAGCGGGATGGCACAGCTTTTTGGCGTAGACAGAACGGTTATCACGAAGCATTTGGGAAATATATTTAAAAGTGGTGAATTGGTAAAAGATTCAGTATGTGCAAAAATTGAACATACTGCCAGTAATGGGAAAAAGTATAATACACAATTTTACAATTTGGATGCAATTTTATCGGTTGGTTATAGAGTAAACAGTAAGCAGGCGACCATGTTTCGTATTTTTGCAAGTTAGGTTCTGAAGGAATACTTGTTTTTGGAATTGTGTAAGGGTCAGCCTTATTTTGACGATATAATACTATTATAGGGTTTTGCAAAATCATGCACATCGTGCACAACGTTCATAAGAGAATACTAATAATTGTGCAGTATACGATTCATCAAAAAAGCCCTAAAGATGAGGAGATATATCCGACAAATGATTACAACTAGTTAGGGCAAGATGTGCATATTGTGTACATTATCCAGAGATTAAAGAAAAGGAGAAAAACCAGTAATGACAAAATGTGAAGTATATGTCGATGAAACTTCAGATAAATACGAAGGCCAATATGAAGTAGATGATAATATTTTAATAGTAGAAATATTTAATTATAATGGCATGGAGCTTAATTCAATGACAATTGGCTCGGATGTTACATATAGGAATATAATGATTCTTGATTTTAGTAATAAGAGGTATATGTATTCGAATCTTTTCTATAATTGCGGGCTATTGTATGGATTAGTTCAATCTGAAAAATACAAAACAGATTTCTTTTTTGAGACAAGCAATCACGAAGCAATAGAACATTTCTCCAGTGATATGAGATTCACTGAAATTAAGGCTTATAATGCAGCATTGTGCCATTGTTTTAAGAATGCAGCACTTGAAATATCTTTCAAAGAAGATGAGATGAATTATAAGATTAATAGAAAACCCGAAGCAAAGATAATTCCTCTAGGTATTAACAATTTAGAAAAGATTGAGATTAATACAAGTGCAACTTGGACGCATAAAAACGATTACTATTCTGTTAATATTGATACTGAAAATTATGCGAGACTTTATTTAGTTGAGCCTGTAAATTATCAAGAACTAATCGCCTATATAAATGAACTAGATGTTATGATAGGTTCATATACATTTGTGAAAATACATTCATATGAGACATACGTTAAGGTTGTCGATGGGGGAGAGTTTAAACTGATTCATAGATATTTATCTGAAGATAAAAGGATAAAGCGTCCAAATCACAAACCCTTAAATGTAGAATTTGAAAAATACATTGAAGATGTATATAAAAAAATAAATTATAGAAATACTAATAGTCGAAACGAATTCATTTTGCTTGACTTTAAGAGACCAACGTCTCTGGAAGATCAGTATACATTCTATTTTAGATTTATTGATCTATATATGGGGAAAAAATTCAGGGAAGAGAATAAAAACAATAGTAACTACGCAAGACTAAGTGGATTTGTAGATAAGTACATTTCGTACTTTAAAGAAGGAGAAGATTTTACAGATATAGATACATTCAAAAATGAATTGAACAGTTTGAGAAATTATTTTGTACATGAGGGGTATTATTTTCAAGATAATAGGTTTGAGGTAAAGGGCAGAAAACGTGAATTTTTATATTATAAAGATATGGATTATTTATGGCTGTATAGCATTGTGAAAACATTCAAGTACTGCTCTTATTTGATATTATACAAAGAGATATTGGACTACGATATTGATGAGAATGAGCTAAAATATATTTTGAAATGATAGTCTATATTATGGCATAAAGAAAGTCCTGGACTTTTATTGTTCTATAATATGAATTATGCAAATAATACTCTTTGTGGGAAATTGCATCCTGTTCATTCAGATAAGTTTTTTAAGAATGCTCGAAAGAATAAATGCTGATATCATGCAAATTGTGTAAGGGTCAGCATGTTTTTTGATGTTTTTATGAAAATATGCACAGCGTGCACAATGTGCAAAAAATCGGTTGCTATATTTTTGATTATACACGAACGCTACCGGATAGCAAAATGCGCAAAGATTCATAACACATAGATACGGAAATGTGTCCATACAACAATATATATAGAATCATAAGCAAAAAAAGATTGCATTTCAAAGTGAAAGATGATATACTATAAATACAAAGTTAAGGAAAGGATGTGTCATTATGAAGATTCAAGCTGTTTTAATTGATGGTTTCAAGAATTTATCAAATGTTAGAATCTCCTTTGATAATATCACAGCACTTGTTGCTTTGAATAATTTTGGAAAATCAAATGTTCTTTCTGGAATTGATTTTGGTTTGGCGTTTATAAAAGCCACAATTGAAGATAAAAGAGAAATGATGGCTAATTCTAATCTCATTCCTATTAATAGCAACATGATAGGAAGAAATTATAGGTATGAGATGGAAGTTCTTACTGAATTTAATGAACAAGAGTATATTGCTCAATACGGGTTTGAATTCAATTGGAAGAATACAGAAGATGCAGAACCGATGATTGTTTCAGAATCATTGAAGATTAAACTTAATGAAAAAGGTCAGAAGTATACGCAGCTGATCAATAGAACAGTAGATTCTTCTTTGTACAAGAGCTCTGTAACTGGAAGATGTTCATCAAAAATAAAAGTGGAAGATACTGAATTGGTAGCAAATAAGTTAAGAGCTTATGATGAGTTATACTATGCGGATTTAATAAAAAAACTAAATAGTATGAAAATATATATGGAGAATAACTTGGATGCTAAGAGTTTTTATCAGCCAGACCCTATTATAAGGAAGGGTTTTGAAAATGAAATGATAAATGCTGGTAATCTTCCGCGAATTATCTTTAATCTAAAAGAGCAAAACAAAGCAAAATTTGAGTTGCTTAAAGATGTTTATGCTCAATTATTTCCTGATATAGAGGATGTTATTGTAAAGGAGATTAAAATAAATGCTGCTGATAATGAGCAACTTCCACAGGATGTTCCTTTTGTATTTACAAATCATATCCATGTTTTATTTGTAAAGGATAAGAATTTAGCAAATCCGATTAATTTTGCAGCCATGTCAGATGGTGCTAAACGTGTGTTTATGATCCTCACGAAGATAATTGTATCAAGTGTAAGTAATGTTTCGTTGATAGCGATTGAGGAACCAGAGAATTCAGTACATCCAGGTTTGTTTCAAGCATATATAAGAATAATTAGTCAATTGCTGGATGATTGTAAAGTTATTATAACAAGTCATTCACCTTATATTATCAGTTATCTTGATCCTGCTTGGATTCATGTAGGAATAAATAAAACACCAGGTATAGCAGAGTTTTTCTCATTTAAGAAGACTGGACAGAAACAGCTTCAGCAGGATGCCGTCCAATTCAACATGAGTATGGGTGATTACTTATTCTCTTTGCTTTCAGATGATGTTGATAGTGTCAGCGATTACTTGGAGTGTGATGTCTATGAGTAAATGCCTTGTTTTATTTGTAGAAGGTGATACAGAGGTTGAATTCTATAAAAAAGTAATTGCTAATGCACGGGACAAACGGCCAGATAGAAGATTTGATACATCTATAGAATGTCGGAATGTTAATGGGGTTGGTGGATTTAAGAATATTGCATTAAGAAAATTTGTTAAAGAAATCAAGCCAAAATACGACGAAGATTGTATTTTTACAGTTGTGTTATGTAGTGATACTGATGTTTTTGAATTATCTCAAAAACCACCTGTTAAATGGGATGAGGTGAGAAAAGATATGATTCAAAATGGGGCATCAAAAGTAATAACTGTTAAGGCTAAACATTCTATAGAAGACTGGTTTCTGTACGATGCTGATAGCATAGTTTCTTTCTTGAGATTAAAAAAAGGAACAAAAATCACTGGTAGCACTGGTTGCGATAAGTTAATGCGTCTGTATAAGATGGCAAACAAAGTTTATTACAAAGGGATGAAGAGTAATGGGATGGTTGAAAAACTTGATATTGATAAAATATCAGAGTCAGTTAAAGAACAGATAGCTCCTTTGTATAAAGCCTTGGGAGTGACAATTTAATAGTTTAAGAATGTATAGGGTTAAAATCTTTACATAGAAAAAGCCAGAGCTTAAACTCTGGCTGATTCATTTGTCAAAGATGAACTTTGACTTATTGTTCTCGAAAAATAATAATACCAAAGTATAGCTTCTTTCGCAAGGTGATTTTGCAAAGAAGGTATAGTGATATGGCAGTACACCATGGTGGAAAAGTCGGCAAAGCTGGAAAGACTCTTGCTAGTAAATTATCAAGTAAACAGTCTAAAAGCAAAGCAGGAACGACATTAGCTAATCATAAAGCAAAGTGCCATTAGTGTTATACAGACCTAAGCAAGTCTATAAACTGCTTAATTTTTTTGCTTAGGAGGACGTATGAAAAGAATTGTGTTTGGAACAATGGTGCTGTAAGAGTAGATGAGCATAATTGGATTCAATGAAAGTACATTAAGATATTGCCGGCATAGACAAATCATGATACAATATGTTTATATTAAAACGGAGATGATAATTATGTTTGCCCTGCAAGAAGTAATCAGACCATCTGCAGATTTACGAAATCATTATAACGAAATATCCAGACAGTGCCGTGAGGATAATGAAGCTGTTATTATTACGGTAAATGGACGGGGAGATACGGTCACTCTCGCATATGAAGAGTATAAAAGAATGAAAGCAAGGATTGATCTTTTGGAGATTCTCGCAGAAGCTGATGAAGATGTTAAGTATGGAAGAGTTGCACCTATGAAAAATACATTTGATGATTTAAGGAGTTTTCTTAAGGAGGGGAAGGCTTGAAGTATATGCAGTTGTAGACCAAAGAAAGGATTATCTAAGTATTATAAGAGGCCTGTAGGATGATAATAGGTTGTTAGAGTCGAGATGGAATATGGAATAATTAACTAATACCGAAAAGTCCCTATTTTAGGGGCTTTTTGTTCGCTGATACTTATTGAAATGGAAAACAGTACCGAATCATTTTTAAAAAAAGTTATTGACAGCTACCTGCAGTTAGTATATACTAACAATTGAGTAAATTATATAGTTCTCCCTCATTTCACGTGTCATCCGTTAAATCTGATATGAGGGAGAATTTTAAAAAATCATAAGGAGAGTATAAGAGATGTCTAATTTAAAAATCGAAAAAGTTGTCGGAAGAGAAATTCTTGATTCAAGAGGAAATCCTACAGTTGAAGCGCAGGTTTTCCTTGCAGATGGTACAGTTGCATATGGAACTGCGCCAAGTGGTGCGTCAACTGGCGAATTTGAGGCACTTGAGTTGAGAGATGGAGATAGCTCAAGATACCTTGGCAAGGGAGTAGAAAAGGCTGTAGACAATATAAATAGTACCATAAGTAATGTTATAACTGGAATGGATGCTTCTGATACATATGCCATAGATGCAGCCATGATTAAAGCTGACGGAACGAAAGACAAGTCAAAATTAGGTGCCAATGCTATTTTGGCAGTTTCAATCGCAGTGGCAAGAGCAGCAGCGCAGTCGCTGGGAATTCCGCTATATAGATTTTTAGGTGGTGCTCAGGGTAACAGACTTCCGGTACCTATGATGAACATTCTAAATGGTGGAGCGCATGCTACAAATACTGTGGATACACAGGAGTTTATGATTATGCCTGTGGGGGCACCATCTTTCAAAGAAGCGCTTCGCTGGTGTGCTGAAGTATTCCATGCTCTTGCGAAAATTTTAAAAGAAAGAGGTCTCGCAACTTCGGTTGGTGACGAAGGTGGATTTGCACCAAACTTGTCATCGGACGAGGAAACAATTGAGACTATATTAGAGGCGGTTAAGGCAGCAGGTTATGAACCGGGCAAAGACTTCATGATTGCTATGGATGCAGCGTCATCAGAGTGGAAGAGTGAAAAGGGCAAAGGCTTTTATAAGCAGCCAAAGTCTGGCAAGGAGTTTACTTCTGATGAGTTGATTGCTCACTGGGAGAGCCTTATTGATAAATATCCTATTATCTCAATTGAGGATGGTCTCGATGAAGAAGATTGGGAAGGTTGGCAGAAGATGACTGAGAAGATTGGTGACAGAGTTCAGCTTGTTGGAGATGATCTTTTCGTTACCAACACTGAGAGACTTTCTAAGGGTATCGAGCTTGGTGCAGGTAACTCTATCCTCATCAAATTGAATCAGATTGGTTCTGTTTCAGAAACCTTAGAGGCAATCAAGATGGCTCATAAAGCTGGATATACAGCAATATCCTCACATCGTTCCGGAGAAACAGCAGATACAACTATTGCAGATTTGGCAGTTGCCTTGAATACTTGTCAGATAAAGACAGGTGCTCCAAGTAGAAGTGAGAGAGTCGCAAAATACAATCAGCTTCTCAGAATTGAGGAGCAGTTGGGTGATTCGGCTGTTTATCCAGGAATCAAAGCATTTAATGTAAAAAAATAGTCTGTAACAATCCATATATTAAAAAAAGAGGTTGCCTAAATATGATAGGCGGCCTCTTTTTGACATACTGCTGGTCTTAGAAAAGACTTATTTATTTTACATCTAGAAAGTTACTAAAATCATAGCGATCACCTATAATCATATCAATAGCTTCCCTGACAGGGGCGTCCCCGGAGGATTTCTTTAGAATGATGTCAGCATAAGGGATAAGTTGGACAGCGCAGTCAGCTGGGGCAAAGGTTACGCCAGCCGTCTTAAATGCGCTAAGATCATTCATGTCATCTCCGATATATGCGACTTCATCTCTTGAAAGATTGTATTTCTCCATGATTTCAGTGAGCTTTGAAGCCTTGTCTGTAACTCCCTGGTGAAGCTCTGTGAGTCCAAGCTCCTTGCAACGGTTTTTGACGATTTCCGACTTTCTTCCGGTGATAATTGCCGGGATAATTCCCATATCTCTGAGAAGCTTGATTCCAAGGCCGTCCTTTACATTGAAGGCCTTCATCATTTCACCGTCATTTCCCATGTATATTTTGCCATCGGTTAGAGTTCCGTCTACGTCCATGGCAAATAGTCTGATCTTTGATAAATCGAACATTTATATCTCCTAAGTTTATTATTTATTAACGCCAAAGTCAAATCTTGAAGGTGTGAGAATACTGATTGGACAATCAGAAACTCTTGTGTTCATATAGTCTTCAATCATGCTTTGCACATCGCGGTTTGCTTCGTCAGCATTGGCAGTATTTCTAGGTTTTTCCATCTCCTTGTGCATATAGTTTGTCTGAGTTGCCTCGTGACTATATCCATCGAATCCGGCGATGGCAATCGAGTTTACATTGAGTTCATCAAGTAATCTCAAAAGCATAATTCCAGAGTTGTCAAGCTGGTCCCATCCGCACTTTATCAGTCGTCCAAAACTGATATTATAGTGGTTTGGCATGTCATTGTTTACAACGTTTGAAGTGACAATCTTCTTGTACTCGTTGAAATGACTTGCCGTTTTCCAGTAATTATATCTTTTCTTGTTGCTGAAGTAAACATAGTTAATTGGATAATCGTGGGAGAGAAGGTTTACGCTTATGACGATGGCCTTGTTCTCGTTAATATACTTAAGTATATCATCTTTGAATTCTACGATACTATG
The DNA here is from genome assembly GCF_000518685.1 of Eubacterium xylanophilum ATCC 35991. Taxonomy (GTDB): domain Bacteria; phylum Bacillota; class Clostridia; order Lachnospirales; family Lachnospiraceae; genus Eubacterium_F; species Eubacterium_F xylanophilum. The sequence goes on from NZ_JAEB01000009.1 coordinate 23,072, forward strand.
TCCGGGAAGAAGCATCAGAATATTTTTACCTGACATAATCTTCTTCAAATTCATGATGTCCTCGGAGTCATCTCTTGTAGACTTGTTGTAGTCGATATAGGTCTGCTCCAATAGAGGATAATCGTATCTCTTTCTCGCCTCCGGCCCGATTCGATTCAAGATGAAGTTGATATCTCGACTTGAGATTCCGGCCTTCTTGGTGAGGTAGGATATATTATTGACATGAGCGCTATATGAACCTGCCAGGAAGTAGTGAGTTGAATACCCCCAAGTGCAGGTATTGCGGATGCTATCGATGTAGTTATCTATGAGATCTAGGACTGTATCGATATCATATCCTGCACTATACTTTCTGTTCATATATTGCATGATGAGCTCTGTATTGGTATTACCTGCTCCACGGCCCATACCTGCCATAGTTCCGTCGATAGTGACTTTTCTCAATCCCTGTGTCATGTCGATGAACTCCTGGGATAGAGAAAATGACATCTGCAGATTGTTGTGGGAATGGAATCCGATTCTTGATGCAGAGTTGAGGTTGTGATGTATAAGGTGGAAAACTCTGTGTAGGTCTTCCTTGTACATGGAACCAAATGTATCAACAATAGAAAAGGCATATGGCTCAATAGGATTGATCATGTCGATGAGCTCTAGGAGCTCGGCATCGGTATAACCAAGGACATCCACGGGCTGAACATAGAGCTTGTAGCCTTTTTTGACTATTTCTTTGCAGAATTCGATGACATCATATCTCTCGTGCTTGAAGAAGCAGGCTCTGACACCATCTATACTTGTGCCGTCGAAGTCCTCCAAGTTGTCGATGGAATATCTGCTATAATCTGCCAAACATACGTAAGAAGCACCCTTGCGCTCCTCTGGCATGTATGGACGAATTTGTGCTGCGTTGTTGAAAATAGTACTGCCATTTTCATGGGGCTCGTCTTTTAAGAATCCACACTCGATAACGTCGATTCCGCTGTCTGCAAGGCCCTTGATAATTCCTTTTATGACGGTGTTGCCAAACTTGGCATCTACGAGATAACCGCCATCTCTAAGAGTGCAGTCTAGTATTTGTACTCGTTTCATATGTGCCTCCTTACAAATAATTAATCTAATTTGTCTATTCCTTTAATTACTCTTTCAACCTTCTCGATATGTTCAGGAAGATCAACACCGATAGAAGAGTGTTTTGTCTCCTTGAGTCTCATAGTATATCCTCGCTCCATGGCTCTGAGTGGCTCTATTCCTTCGCCGAGTTCGAGTTCTGTCTGAGTCATCTGCGAGAATTCTTTCAGAAAATCTCTCTTGTAGGCATATATTCCAACGTGTCGGAAAACTCTAGCCAATTTTCCGTCCTTGAGATTAGATGGAATTACAGAACGGGAGAAGTACATAGCATCTCCTTTTCTGTCGGTAACTACTTTTACTGTACTTGTCGCTGCAATTTCATCGGGATCTGTGATTTCCTTTTTGAGACTTCCAAAGTATACACTCTCATCTTCGAAGAAGATGCTAATTACTTCGGAGATCATCTCTGGATTAATCACAGGCTCATCCCCCTGGATATTAATAAACAAGTCTCCTTCAACCTTTTCTGCCACTTCTGCAACTCTGTCTGAACCAGTCTCGTGCTTGTCGCTTGTCATGACAACATTCATGTCATATTCTTCGCAAGCTGCCTTGATTCTATCGTCGTCTGTTGCAACGTAAACTTCATCTAACTCAGGAACTTTGAGCGCCTGCTGATAAACCCACCAAATCATAGGTTTATCACAGATATTTACTAATGGCTTTCCCGGAAAGCGGCTTGATTTGTATCTTGCTGGTATTACTCCAATTATCTTCATTATTATTTCCTTCTTTCTTGTTCTTCAGTTTTATTTGCAAGCACATCCTCGAGCTTTACTCTAGGGAAAATCTCTAGATTACCGCCTCGAGTGGCATTGTAAACCTTAATTCCGTGCTTATCAGCGTATTCCTTGATAAGCTGGTATACTTCCAATGAACGGTCTATGATATGAGCACCGATCTGCTCTGTCGTAACATTTTCCTTATTCATTCGCTCTTTGATACGGGAAATATCCGTCAGGGCGATGTCTCTGGTTGTGTAGTTTTCGGAAAAATGTCCGTTAGCTGCATGAGGGTTTGTGCAGTCAACTCCCAGAAGATAAATTTCCTTGAACCCCATGTGAAAAGCGAATTCAAAGGCAAGGGAGAGCACGGTGGCCTTAACCATGCAGTAGGAATAGAGATTGCCCTTGACCTTGTAGCGTTCACTTGGAATAGTGTGAACATAGGTGGTGTCCAGGGTTCTCTTGGTCATCTTTCTATATGTTTCCTCTACAGTAAATAGAGGGCTTTTGACATTGTTATATAGCTCATCACGGAGCTTTCTGGCATAAATATTATCAGAAACACAGTGGTAACTAGGTCTCCAAGAGGTTCTATCAAAAATCTTATAGACCATATTTGTTCCAAATGTATACTCGTCTTTTAGCATATTTAGGTCATCCGGGCTCAGGCTCGGACCATTTCCGATTAGAAAACATCTTTCCCCCTTGTGTATATCCTTCATGGCAATAAGTCTTCTTGTGTTATTGTTGACAAGCAAACCGTGTTTACTGAGGATGCCCTCTAGATTGTAATTAATTATAGAGGACACAATCTTTGCGCGGTTGAACATTTTTTTGGATGTCAGCACAAGGAGTTCCAATGGGTGTTTTTTGTGAGGCGGTATATTGATGATATTATCCGCCAAAGTTTTGCTGGCAAACCCGTTATCGTTGGAATTGAATTTTTCACAAAAAGCCTTATATGCACTGTTATTATCATAGTTAAAATGTTCTATTTCATTGATAATAGCATCTGAAAGTTCCTTCTCTGTGCGGGTTATAGGCCCCGGAAGCTCGCTGATATCAAAGTAAAAACCACGAATATTATTCATATATTCTTCCAAATCATACATATGAAAGATCATAGGCCTTTTTAATATGCTATAATCAAACATGGTGGAAGAGTAATCGGTAATCATCAGATCGCTAATGATAAACAAGTCGTTGATATTATCAACATATGTCACATCGATTATCTTGGCGTGGTCCTTGATGATTTGCTTAGTTCCTATCTGGTGATGTGCTCGGAACAGCATCACATAGTTATCAGGTAAATAGTCCGCGATAGCTTTCAAATCCACATTTTTGTTGTATTGAAATCCTTCCTTGGGATTGAAGTCATTATCTCTCCAAGTTGGAGTATAGAGGATGACCTTCTGTTCCTCAGTGATACCAAATGACTTCTTGATGTCCAGAATCTGTTCATCGGTGTAATGGAAGAGCTGATCGTTGCGGGGATAGCCGCACTCAAAGAATTTGTGGCTGTCCTTGTCGGGAATGGCAAACGCGGATTTCATCTTTTCCATAAAGTAGTCGGATGGGGTGATGAGATAGGTAATTCTCTTGCCCTTAATCTTGTAACGCTTGTGCATTCGTTCGCGTGACTGCCTTGGATCCTCGTCATTTTCTATGTCGCAGCCCAGCTTTTTTAGCGGTGTGCCATGCCAGGTCTCGATATATATCTGATCCTTGCTAGGGATGAGAAAGTCAGGAATGCTGACATTGTTAATCCAAAACCTAGCTGCGGAATAGTACTTAAAGTAGTCAAAACTACCCTTTTTTACCAGGATTGTGTGGGGATTGTCGGCTAAGAACTTGTAGTCCTCGGGTTCGACAAATGCCCAGATAAATATATAATCTCTATAATAATCATCATTGACCATGTACTCATATATAGCTCTCACGCTGTCAGCGTAGCGTTTGCCGTGGTATGATTCGAACATAATCATCTTGTCCTGTGTTGTATATATAAAGCGACACAACTTGAACTTTATTCGGTTTTTTCCGCAGGACAAATCCTGCATAATCCTATACTTTGTTCGTTCTTTCATGGTTATCAACGAGGCCCTCTCTATCCATTAATTGCACATCTGCCATTCAGATATGGTATAGACCATGACTGACGCAAGAATGCATACGTAGTAAGTATACCACATTTAATGCTAGAGTTGCAAGTATTGACAGCATGTGCTACAAAATGATAAAATTATAAAGTGTGTAAAAAGCAAGATAATTGGAGGTTAGCAATAGATGAATAAACCAGAGATTTTGTATCTTGTGGTGCCTTGTTACAATGAAGAAGAGGTGCTGGATGAGACTACAAAACGCGTTTGTGAGAAATTAAATACGCTTATAGCCAGTGGTAAGATTGATGGGAAAAGTCGCGTCCTGTATGTAAATGACGGCTCCAAGGATCAGACTTGGATGATTATTAACAGACTATTTCAAGATAATCCTCTGGTTTGCGGCATTAATCTTTCGAGAAATAGAGGGCACCAGAATGCTGTTTTGGCAGGGCTTATGTATGCCAAGGAAAAAGCTGATTTTGCAATTTCCATGGATGCAGACTTGCAAGATGATATTAATGCAATAGATGAGATGGTAGATAAATATTATGCGGGTAATGATGTTGTCTATGGAGTGAGAAGTTCGAGAAAGAAGGACACTTTCTTCAAGAAGACAACAGCCGAGGGCTTCTACAAGCTCATGAAGTGGATGGGGGTTGATATCGTATTTAACCACGCAGACTATCGCTTGATGAGTAGGAGAGTGCTGGAACAGTTAGGGGAGTACAAGGAGGTTCACTTGTTTTTGCGCGGCATGATTCCGCTGATAGGCTATCCGTCAGATGTTGTTTACTATGAGAGGAACGAGAGGTTTGCCGGTGAGAGCAAGTATCCGCTGAAGAAGATGTTGGCATTCGCCTTTGATGGAATATCCTCTTTTAGCATTAAGCCCATTAGGTTTATTGTATGGCTCGGTTTCATAATATTTATCATAAGCTTGATTATGCTTCTCTACTCAGTTGTGCAGTACTTAGTTGGATATACTGTTCCCGGATGGAGTAGTCTGATTGTATCTGTCTGGGCTTTGGGGGGATTGCAGCTCCTCGCAATCGGGATAATCGGAGAATACATAGGCAAGGTATATATGGAGACCAAGGGAAGGCCTAAGTATGCAATAGAGAAGATTTTGGAAAAGTAAACATCTATTATATAGAAAAACATGGCACAGAGCAATGCTTTGTGCCATGTTTTTTGATATATTACGGATTGTCCTACGATTATTTTTTTTTGAAAACCCATTCTCTCTGTATCTGGAAACTTACAACAAAGAGAATTGTGTCTATAATACACTTTCTGATGGTTCTGGCAAATATGAATGTAAATGCGTATTCCACCAACACAGTTGATATGAGAAGCTGTGTGATGCAAAGAATATAGTACTTTACAATGATGCTCCTATCACTTGATTCATTGGTAAATACTCGCCTCTTATTCATGGTAAAATTAAACAGCGACGAACCCAATCTCGAAGTAACACTTCTCAGGAAGGTTACCCAAGGAATCTGAATTCCCAGCAGGAGGAGGGATGCCTTATCTCCAATAAAGAATCTAAATATCGCTCCCATGATGTAGAAAAGGATAATGTCGATTATAAAACTCGACAGAGAGCTTAGCATAAACTTCAAAAAAGTCTTGTAAATCCTTATGGAATCAAGAAAAGGATTGAAGTGGGAACTCTCGTTATTGGCCAGATATATAGTCTCTATTCCAAATTCGATTATCGGGATATTCTGTTCGTTGGCGCAAATCAGCATGTTCATCTCGTACTCAAAGCGCTCGCCCTTGGTATTGGCAAAGTGTTCCTTGAGAAGACTCCTTGGAATGCCGCGAAGTCCTGTCTGGGTATCTGACACCTTGATGCCGCAAAGGAGATTGATGAGCTTTCTGGTTAGCACATTTCCAAAGCGACTTCTGAGTGGAATCTTCTTGTCGTCAAATGTTCTGCAACCGAGGATAAGGCTGTCTTGGTGTACCTCCACAAGCTTGGCACATGTTATAATATCCTTTACAACATGCTGGCCGTCGCAGTCAACGGTAACTGTGCCGATTATGTCATCACAGTTCTTCAAAATATGATTAAATGCCGACTTCAAAGCCATGCCCTTGCCGAAGTTAACGGTATGCCTAATTAACTTGCACCCGTATTCTTTCTTGCAAGTCTTAAAATATTTTCTGTTCTTAATCTCACTTCCATCGTCTACAAGAATTATGCTCTCAAAACCAGCCTGCCTTAGTTCCTTGACAAGCTTAACTAGCCTCTCGTCGGGATTGAGGGCTGGAATGACAATGGAAATATGTTTTAGATAACTCGCCATTGCTGACTCCTCTTCAAAATTTTAATACATTATATAGTATAATATTTCTTGGAAATTTAAGCAAGTAAATGTTGAATTTTTGATTATATTGAATTATAATTTAGGTTGTGTTGTTTAAATAAGAACAAAAAGTATCATTGGAGAGATGATTAACATGGACAATATTCAAAAAGTACCAGAAAAATATTCCGATGTCGAATTGGCAAGGCTCCACGAAATCAGCCTAGAGATGGCAAGTGTGTTCGTGGATTTTTGCAATGAAAATAATCTGTTGTGCTACCTATGCGGCGGTGGTTGTATTGGAGCGATAAGGCATAAGGGGTTCATTCCTTGGGATGATGACCTCGATTTTTTCATGCCCAGAAAAGATTATGAGACATTTGTAGAACGCTGGAATTCCTACGAAAAAGGGAAAAGATATATATTGTCCGACTCTGATGGAGACTACAATGATAGAAATAATTTTGCAACCCTGAGAGATTCAAAGACGACTCAGGTGAAGCCTTATCAGAAGGATATAATGGTGCCGCATGGCGTTGCACTGGATGTCATTCCACTAGATGGTTATCCTAAGGGCAAGTTTCAGAGGAAGATACAATGCGTGAATGCGCTTATCTATTCTCTTTTTAGAGCGCAGACAGTCCCTGAGAAACACGGGGGAATCTTGGCGCTTGGAAGTAAGATTTTGTTAGGAATTGTCAGAAGCAAGAAGAGAAGAGAAAAAATCTGGAAAAAGGCCAAGGCGAGAATGACAAAGTATGCCATCTCGGATTGCGATTATATTACAGAGCTCTGTAGCGGACCATTTTATATGAAGAAAAAGTATAAGAGTGAATGGTTTGCAAAGGCCAGCTTTGTGGAGTTTGAAGACAGGAAGATGCCGATTCCTGTGGGATATGACGGATATTTGAGAGAGGCATTTGGCGATTATATGGAGCTTCCTCCGGTGGAGAAGAGAGTTGCTCACCACGATTGTCTCTATCTGGACCTGGATAAGCCATGTGTATTGGACGGAGAGGAACTCAGGAAAGTTCAGATGAAGTGCCTCGAAATCACGGAGGTATTTAAGGAGTTTTGTGAGAGACACGGACTTTTATTCTACTTGTGTGGTGGCGGATGTATAGGGGCTTTGAGGCATGGTGGTTTCATACCTTGGGATGATGATATAGATGTATTTATGCCTAGGGATGATTATGAAAAAATGTGCGAACTCTGGCACAAGGAGATGGATGAGAAAAAGTACAAGTTAAGTAGAACTGATGCGGAACATTTTGAAAAATCTCAGTTGACAGCTATCACCGATGAGGAGACCACTTTTGTCAAGGAGAGACAGAAAAACTTGAGAGTGGCTCATGGAATAAGGCTAGAAGTTCTTCCGCTAGATGGGTGCCCGGACTCGAGATTAAAGAGGAAAATCCAGCTTTTGTGGGGACTGGCATATCAGATTTACATTAATCAAGAGCCCCCTACAAGCAAGGGACCGATATTGCTTTTTATAGGAAAGGTTATGTTGGCTTTGGCGCCGGGATGGAGGATGCGATATAGGATGGCCATGCTTTGCGAGAGGCAGATGACGAAGTATCCTATTGCTGAGTGCAGTAAGATTACGGAGCTTTGCGTACGATATAATTATATGGTCAATGAATATCCCAAGGAAGCCTTTGAGAGTGCCGTGATGAGAAAGTTTGAGAATACGGAATTACCTATACCGGTGGGGTACGATGAGTACTTGAAGATGGCATTTGGAGATTATATGGAAATGCCTCCGGAAGATAAGAGAGTTCCAAGTCATGACGGACTTTGTGTCGATGTGGAGAAAGGCTACAAAGAATATGAAGGAATTTTCTTTCCGTGATTGACATATTAGTTAAAATACGTTATTATACATTCTATGAATAATAATAGAAAGTGGGCATATTCAAGGAGAAAAACGATATGAATTGGTTGAAAAAATCAATTGAAAAGGGCAGGATGTCAGCAGTATATAGAATATTTTTGGTGGTTCTAGATGCTTGCTGTGTGAATCTGTGCGCCTTTTTGGCATTATTTATAAGATATGAATTAAACTGGGAGAGGTTTCTCAAGAGTGGAATCGCTGCGGACTATACAATGGGTTATGTTGCTACAATCAAGGAGATTGCATTGTTCAATACCATTATTGCGCTAGCGATTTTTGCGCTATTTAGAATGTATAACAGTTTGTGGAGATATGCAAGTATCAACGAGTTTATCAATATCATGATATCGGTGTTTTTGTCCACGGCTGCATACTTTCTTCTGATTTTCGGAACCTATAGAAGGCTCCCTAGATCTTATTTTGTTATTTATGCATTTTTGCTATTGTGTTTTACGGTGGCATCTCGTTTTTCATACCGGTTTTTGAGGCAGCTGTACAATTCCAGGGTACACGGTGTGGGTATGAGAAATACTATGATTATCGGTGCCGGCGAGGCCGGCAATGTGGTGATCAACGAGCTCAAGATGAGCACCAACCTAGATAGCAATATTTGCTGTATCATCGATGATAACAAGGCAAAGCATAAGACATACATTAAGGGCGTCAAGGTTATAGGAGGACGTGAGTGCATAGCTGATGCTGTGAAAAAGTATAATATCAACGAGATTATCATTGCCATGCCAAGTGCTCCTAAGAAAGATATCAAGGAGATTATTGAGATATGCCAAGAGGTCTCTGTAGCTCAGATCAAGATTCTTCCGGGAGTATATCAGTTTGTAACCGGAGAAGCTGTAGTGGAGAAGCTCCGCCACGTAGAAATCGAAGATTTGCTTGGAAGAGAGCCGGTTAAGACCAATCTCGAGTCAGTCATGTCATATGTTAAGAATAAAGTAGTTCTCGTAACCGGTGGTGGTGGTTCTATCGGAAGTGAGTTGTGTAGGCAGATAGCAGCTAACAAGCCAAAACTTCTGATTATTTTCGATATTTATGAGAATAATGCCTATGATATCCAGCAGGAGCTACTTTCAAAGTATCCTAACATGCACCTTGAGGTTCTCATAGGATCAGTTAGAAATACAAGTAGAATTGATGATGTATTCAAGACATTTAAGCCGGAGATAGTTTACCATGCGGCAGCGCACAAACACGTGCCTCTCATGGAGGACAGTCCCAACGAAGCTATCAAGAACAATGTCTTTGGAACATATAAAGTTGCTCTTGCAGCAGGAAAGTACAATGCTAGCAAGTTTGTTCTCATATCCACTGATAAGGCGGTTAATCCGACTAATATCATGGGAGCTTCAAAGAGAATATGCGAGATGATTATTCAGGGGCTCGACAAGAGATCAAACACAGATTATGTGGCAGTTAGATTTGGTAATGTGCTTGGAAGTAACGGAAGTGTAATTCCGCTTTTCAAAAAGCAGATTGAAGCGGGAGGCCCTGTGACTGTTACTGACAAGAGAATTATAAGATATTTTATGACCATCCCGGAGGCGGTTTCACTAGTGCTCCAAGCGGGCGTGTATGCCAAGGGTGGCGAAATATTTGTCCTAGATATGGGAGAACCTGTTAAGATTGATGATTTGGCAAGAAATCTTATCAGATTGTCAGGTTATGTTCCGGATGAGGATATCGAGATAGTTTACACTGGACTTAGGCCAGGAGAGAAACTATATGAGGAAATGTTGATGGACGAGGAAAACCTCAAGCAGACAGAAAATGAGCTTATACATATTGGAAGACCGATTGAATTTGATGAGGAAGCATTTTTCGATGGTCTAGATGATCTGTACAAGGCAGCATACAATGAGGTTTGTGACATGAAGGAGATAGTGGCGAAAATCGTCCCAACATATCACTATAAAAAAAGCAAGAAAGATGATGTGAAAATGAGCCAGAATATGGTGCGTTTTTACGAAACAAGCAGGAAGGAGAATGTGAAGTAAAGAGAAAGCATTGAAAAAAGGAATAGTTTAGGATGAAAAAGAGATTACAGACTGATTGAAGGAGACTATCAGTTTAAGAGAAGCAAGAGGAAAACTTTTCGTAAGAGAAGAGCATAAGATTACAGGAGGTAGAAATGTTATCTAAACTAAGTGTTAAGAAACCGTATACTGTCTTAGTTGCGGTTGTACTAATTATCACTCTAGGATACTTGTCGTTCAGGAATATGAGTACTGATTTATTGCCTGATATGGATTTGCCGTATGCGATAGTTATGACAACTTATCCAGGTGCCAGTCCGGAGGAAATAGAAAATTCAGTTACCAGACCTGTGGAACAGGGAATGGCAAGTATTACCAATGTTAAGCAAGTCAGGTCTATGTCCAATAGCAATTACTCTGTCGTTATTATGGAGTTTAATGACGGAGCTGATATGGACACAGCCACAATCGATATGCGAGAGAAACTTGATCAGGTAAGTGCACAGTGGGACGATGCCATCGGAAATCCTACGATTATGAAGATTAGCCCGGACATGATGCCAATCATGGTTGCGGCACTTGATATCGAGGGAATGGATCGAGTGCAGTTGACAGACAAGGCTAAGAAGGACATTATTCCGGAGCTTGAAAGCGTGGAAGGTGTAGCCAGTCTCAACGTATCAGGTCAGGTTGACAAGGAAATCAAGGTTATTATCCAACAGGACAAAATCGATGCCATCAACAAGAAGGTTGAGGATGCCATCGAAGGAAAGATGGAGAAAGCCGGCAAGAAACTCGATAAGGGTAAAGAGAAGATAAAAGATGGAAAGGATACCATCTCGGAGCAGCAGGAAAAAACTGCCGAGAAGTTTGCCCAAGGAGAGGAAAAGTTAGAAAAATCATCCGCTAAGATTAAAGATACTTTGGAGAAAATCAATGCTGGAATTACTCAGGTTAAGGACCAGGAAAAGAAAGTATTGGATTCTGAAAAGAAGGTCAAAGCGGGATTGGTTAAGATCAAGACTGAGAAGACAAAGTTGCTTGCAACAATCAAGACTCTGACGACTACTCAGGCGACCTTGAAGTCAACCAAGGACTCCTATGATAAGCTCGTCAAGCTCAAGGAAGGTCTTGAGGCACAGAGAGATGCCACAGGCGAGACAACTGATATCAGAAATCAGCTCAATACAGTAAATGCTCAGATCGGAGTGATCGAAGGAAAGCTCAAGGAGCAGGGAATGAGCGTTGCTGATCTTGGAGCTAAGCTCACAGAAGTGACCAAGGGATTGGCGCAGGCCAACAAAGGTAAGAAGGCAATCGAGACTCAGGAGACAAAGCTCAACAAGACTTTGACTCAGATTGAGACAGGTAAGAAGAAGATAATTGCCGGCAAGAACAAGCTGTATATGACTAAGAAAAAGCTCGAGCAGGGTCAGATTAGCATTAATGATGCCAATAATACTCTCAGAAAGCAGAAAGTCTTAGCTACTATTAAGCTCAGTGTTGCAGAATCAGATATTAAGTCCGGAGAAGCAAAGATTAACGATGCTCTCAAGACATTCAAAGATACAAAGAAGACAACCAAGGAGAAATCTGACCTAGGTAAGATTATTACTAAGTCAATGGTTGAGGGAATCCTTACTGCTGAGAACTTTGAGATGCCAGCGGGAACCATCACGGAGGACAAGACATCTTATCTTGTCAAGGTTGGAGAAAAAGTTGAGTCAGACAAAGATCTTGGAGATATGGTAATTGTGGATATGGGTCTCGATGATCTAGATCCAATCAAGTTGTCGGATGTGGCTGATGTTGTTGTATCAGACAACTCAAAAGATGTATTTACAATTATCAACGGAAACCCTGGTATTGCTATTGTTGCAGAGAAGTCCACAGGATATTCTACAGGTGACGTATCTAAGAACATTAAGAAGAAATTTGATGAATTGGAGAAAGCTAACAAAGGGCTTTCATTCACTCCACTTATGGATCAGGGTGTGTACATTGACATGGTTGTTGACTCTGTCATGGAAAACCTTCTCATCGGTGGTGGACTTGCAATTATCATATTGCTTTTGTTCCTCTGGGATATCAGACCGACAATCATTGTAGCATGCTCCATTCCTTTGAGTGTGGTTGCAGCGATTGTGGCAATGTATTTCTCAGGAGTAACACTGAATATCATCTCACTTTCAGGACTCGCCCTAGGTGTAGGAATGTTGGTGGATAACTCGGTAGTTGTTATAGAGAATATTTTCCGACTCAGAAATGAGGAAGGATATAGTATGAAGCAAGCGTCTATCGAGGGAGCGAGACAGGTGGCAGGAGCTATCTTGGCATCAACTCTTACAACAGTTTGTGTATTTGCCCCTATCGTGTTTACAGAGGGTATAACAAGGCAGCTTTTTGCAGACTTGGCATTGACGCTTGCATATTCATTGCTTGCCAGCCTGATTGTAAGTTTAACTTTGGTGCCGGCTATGTCACAGGGAATGCTCAGAAAGAAGAAAGAGGGAAGAGTATTCTTTATCGACAAGCTTCAGAAAGTATATGCTAAGCTTCTCAGACCGATGATTAGATTTAAGCCGATAGTATTTATCGTTTCTATTGGTTTGTTGGTATTGTTTATTGCGCTTGCAGTTGCCAATGGTACTGCATTTATGCCTGAGATGGGCGGAACACAGATGACAGCCACAATCTCACCACCTGATGACAACAAGGGAATGGATTCAGACGAATTGAACAAGATATCTAAAGAAGTTATCAAGGTAGTTGAGGATATTAACGGCGTTCAGACTGTTGGAGCTTTCTCCGGTGGTGCAAGTGTAATGTCCATGTCAAGTAGTGGTGGTGCATCTGTATCAATGTATATCTTGTTGGATGAAACTACCAAGAGAACTACTAAGGAGATAAAGAGCGAAATCGATGACAAGACCAAGAATTTTAAGTGTAAGGTTGATGTTCAGGATTCAGCTATTAGCATGGGTTCAGCATTCGGAAGCGGAGTTACTATAGAGGTCAAAGGTAAGGACCTTGACAAACTAAAGCTGATGACTGAAGAAATCATGGATAAAATCCAAGGCGTAAAGGGTGTTGCAGAGGTTTCTAACGGCCTTGAAATAGGACAAAAGGAGTACCGCATCACTGTTAATAAGGCTAAGGCTATGGAGCATACGCTCACAGTTGCCCAGGTATTCCAAAAGATTAATGAAAAGATCAAGGAAGCTACGTCTGCTACGACTATTTCCACAGATCTTGATGACTTGGATGTATATGTAAGTCATGCGTCAGATTCATCTATGTCTCAGAAGGATCTCAAGAACATGAAGATCGAGTATACAGATACAATGACGCAGAAGACCAAGAAAGTTAAGCTAAGTAAGATTGCTACTTTTGAGGTTGTTGATGCACCGTCTTCAATCAATCGTAAAGATCAGACGAGATATATGGAAGTGACAGTAAAACTTGATGAAGATAGTAATATAGGTCTTGTAAGTGCAGATCTTAAGAAGGCGCTTGAAGACTACAAGGCTCCTGATGGATATAAGTACGAGTTTACAGGAGAGGATAAGACAATTAATGAGTCTATGGAACAGGTGGGACTCATGATGGTCTGTGGAGTGTTATTCATGTATTTGATCATGGTTGCTCAATTCCAGTCATTGCTCTCGCCATTTATCATCCTCTTCACCATACCACTTGCCTTTACTGGTGGATTTATGGGATTATGGATATCAGGAAGCGAGGTCAGCGTAATCGCCATGATTGGTTTTGTAATGCTATCAGGTATCATAGTTAATAATGGTATCGTGTTGGTAGATTACATCAATCAGTTGAGAGAAGCCGGAAAATCAAAGATCGATGCCATCGTAGAAGCCGGAGTGACACGTCTTCGCCCAATTCTTATGACGGCGATCACTACAATCCTTGGACTTGTACCAATGGTTGTAAGTCAGCAAAATGGTTCAGATATGGTTAGACCAATGGCTATAGTTACAATTGGTGGATTGATATACGGAACACTTTTGACTTTGTTTGTAGTGCCATGTATCTATGCTGCAATCAACAGGAAAAAGTACAATAAGGAGAGAAAATCCAAATGATGCAGGAAACTAAAGCTCCGATAGGAATTTTTGACTCTGGTGTCGGCGGATTGACTGTAGTACGCGAAGTGATGAGGCAACTCCCTAGGGAGAGCCTCGTCTACTTTGGTGATACAGCCAGAGTCCCATATGGAAGTAAATCTAAGAGCACAATATGCAAGTACAGTCGACAGATTGTGAGATTTTTGCAGACGAAAAACGTGAAGGCGATTGTGGTTGCATGTAATACAGCAAGTGCTTTGGCACTAGATGAGCTCAAGAGTCTTATCGATATTCCGATAATTGGTGTTGTGGAACCCGGAGCCATTATGGCTGCCAATACAACAAAGACCAAGAGTATAGGAATCATAGGAACAGAGAGTACTATAAAGAGTGGTATCTACGACAAGTTTTTGAGAAAGATTGACCCAGATATAACTGTGGTAAGTAAGGCTTGTCCTCTCTTTTGCCCGCTCGTGGAAGAAGGGCTCTGGGAAGATAGAGTGACAGAGGATATCGCCGGACGGTATTTGCATGAATTAAAGGAGTATGAGATAGACTCCCTTATCTTGGGATGTACCCACTATCCAATGCTTCGCAGAACTATTGCAAGAGAAATGGGGGAGGGTGTGACTCTCGTCAATCCGGCATATGAGACGGCCAAAGCGCTGAAAGCTATGCTTGCTTCCCATGATCTGCTCAATGATCAGGAGGCTGAGCCAACATATGACTATTATGTCAGCGACGGAGATGAGAAATTCATCTCATTTGCCAACGATGTTCTAACTTGTCCGGTAAAAGGGGCAAAGATCATAGATATAGAATCTTATTGATTCGGAATTCAAGGAGGATGTTGTGATTAATCTAGAAAAATACAGCGGTAAAAAGTGTGAATTCAATTACATAAATAAGCAGAAGAAATTTCATGCAATTGTGCTGGTTTTGTTTGTGGTATTTGCATTATTGGTTTTCTTTGCAGGTCTCATGATCACACACACCCGCGCTAATATCTATACAGTTATAAGTATCCTCACGGTTTTGCCGGCAGCCAAGAGAGTTGTCTCTCTGGTTGTAATGGTTCCGAATAAATCAGTTTCTAAGGATAGAGCGGAACATTTGTCTGCTTTACTTGGAAGTGAAGATGTATTGTTACTTGACTATGTATTTTCATCGCGAGACAAGCTGTTGAGCTTGGACTATGTGGTTGTTTCAGGAAAGCAAATTATGGGAGTAAAGAGCCAACGCGGATGCGACGAGGCATATATGAAGCAATATCTGTCGGAAACTGTTAGTAAAATATCTGACAGCTATAGCGTTAAAATATTTGAAAATGATGAGAAATTTGAGAATTTCTACCAAAAGGCGACAGGGAAAAAGGCGGAAGCTGATCAAGAAAAGGTGGTAGAGCAACTCAAAATCTTGGCGGTATAAAGATGGTAGAGATAAATATCACAGGTAATCAGGCCGGCCAAAGGCTTGATAAATTGCTGAAAAAAGTATTGGACAAGGCGCCAAACAGCTTTATCTACAAGATGCTTAGAAAGAAAAATATTAAGCTCAATGACAAAAAAGCTGAAGGCAGAGAAATGCTTGAAAAAAACGATAATATCAAGATATATCTGGCGGATGAGACTTTTGACAAGTTTTCAAGCATGAGATCTAGAGAAAAAAATATTCAAAATGACACAAAATTGCAAAAAGAATGTATCAAAATAGATATTGTATATGAAGATGAGCACATATTGGTGCTCGACAAACCAGCGGGTATGCTCTCTCAGGCAAGTAAAAAGGGAGAATATTCCTTAAATGGTTTTGTTGCGGACTACATCGGTAGAACGGAAGTTGGATTTACGCCCTCCATATGCAACAGACTTGATAGAAATACAAGTGGTCTTGTTGTGGCAGGGAAGAGTCTTCTCGGGCTTCAGACAATGTCTGAGCTCATCAAGGAGAGGAGACTGGAGAAGGATTATATTGCGATTGTCGAGGGGAAAATCCGCGAACCGGGAGAAGTTGAAAAGTGGATGATTAAGGACCGAGAGAATAACAAAGTTGTCCTTTATGACAGTGAAGTAAAGGGGAGTAAGTACTCGAGAACAGGGTATGAGCCCCTTAAAGTAAGTGATAGATATACCATGCTTAAGATTCACCTATATACCGGTAGAACACACCAAATCAGGAGTCATATGGCTAGTATCGGACATCCTGTGGTTGGGGATGTTAAGTATGGAAACGGTGGGGCCAGAAGGCAGTTGTTACATTCATATTCACTCAAATTTCCTGAGATGGATGGAGAATTTGCAGCTCTTTCTGAAAAGGTGTTTTATGCGGAGATTCCGCAAGATATGAAGATTATGGGATAGGCGATAGACTTTTCAAAGGAGGACTATTGATGAAGAAAGCAGTTATGTTTTTTGCTGAGGGTTTTGAGGAAGTTGAGGCTCTCACGACAGTTGATTTGTTAATAAGAGCCGGAGTTGATGTGCAACTAGTTTCAATTGCGGATTCTGAGATTGTAAAGGGGTCACATGGAATAGGTGTTCAGATGAATGCCAAGATGGGCGACGTAAGCGTGAAAGACATGGATGCGGCGCTTCTGCCGGGTGGTATTCCGGGAACTCCAAATCTCAAGGCAAGTGAGTTTGTCGGAACATTTATCAAAGACATGTATGCTGCCGGCAAGATTGTTGCCGCCATATGTGCAGCACCTACTGTATTTGGTTATCTGGGAATCGTTAAGGACAAGAAAGTTACTTCTTATCCCGGAACCGGTGATGACATTCAATGTGCGGAATATCTCACTGATAAGGTTGTAATTGATGGCAATGTTATTACAAGTCGCGGCGTTGGAACAGCTATTGACTTTGCCCTTGCAATTATAGGACAGCTAGTTTCAAGTGACGTCGCTGCAAAGATAAAATCAGATATCGTATATTAAAGGAGTTATAAATGCATCCCATAAAACATTTTTGTACAATTACAAAACACCGTCACTATGTAATTAAGCATTGTTTTTACGCTGGAATTCTCTGGCAAGGCTTGCTTCACGATCTTTCGAAGTACACGCCTACAGAGTTTATTCCCGGCGCAATTTATTATGCTGGTGATAAGAGTCCCAACGTGGGCGAGCGAAGAGCCAATGGCTATTCTAAAGCTTGGTTGCACCATCAAGGACGCAACAAACATCATTTTGAATATTGGCAGGATTATGATCCCAAGACTAGGTTTAAGGAGCCGGTGAAGATGCCTCTTAAGTATGTCAAGGAAATGTTCTGCGACCGTCTGGCGGCCAGCAAGATTTACTACGGAGATAAGTATACAGAGGATATGCCTCTGGCCTACTTTGAGAAGGGTAAGTATTGCAGGAAGATTCACCCTGAGACTGCGGCATTGTTGGAGAAATTACTCAAGATGTTAAAGGAGAAAGGTGAGCGCAAGACATTCACATATATTAGACATTTAAAAGACTATTAAGCAATGATATTTTAGTAAATCGAGGTAGAAAATAAATGAAAAAAATGATATGTTATGTAATGATATTTGCTCTTGTAATATCGTTATATAGCGGCGAAAGTATAGGTTATAGAGAAGCAAAGGCTTTGACTATATTTGATTCTGATGCATTCTCCGGGAGTAATAATAGACCGGGAAGAACATACTATAATCCCACAGGAGAGATGAGGGGAGTTTGGGTTTGTTTTTATGATTTTGACAAATATCATCTCAAGAATAAATCAGAGACTCAGTTTCGTCTGAATGCAGACAAGATGATGAAAAAAATACGTAATAACGGATGCAATACTGTATTCTTTCACGTAAGGTCTTTTGATGATGCTGTATGGCAATCGGATACTTTTAAGATGAGTTCCTATATTGCGACAAAGCGACTATCATATGACCCACTGTCAATATTGGTAGAGCGTGCTCATAAGTACAAGCTCGCTTTTCATGCGTGGTTCAATCCGTATAGAGTTACTCAAAAGAAGATATTGAATCCCACACTTCAGTCAACTCAGGATAGAATTGTGAAGGCAGTTAATGAAGTGATACAGGAATACGATGTTGACGGAATTCAGTTTGATGACTATTTTTTCCCATATTCTTCTCACAAGCAGTACAAAAAGTACAAAGGTATTTCCAAAACAGTTAAAAAGATCTATGTCAACAACATGGTTAAGAGGGTTAGGGGCGTTATCAAAAACTTTGATTCAAACATAAAGTTTGGAATAAGTCCTGCGGGAAATGTAGAATTGTGTGAATCCATAGGTGCTGACGTGAAGACCTGGATGGCAAATGATGGATATGTTGATTATATCATTCCTCAGATCTATTGGTCTGACACCTATAGAGTTGGCAAGAAGAATGTGAAAATGTTCAGCAAAAGGCTAAAGCAGTGGAAGAAACTTCGCAAGACTCCAAATGTAAAACTTGTGATAGGTCTTGGTGTATATAAAACCGGAATCTATGATTCTCTTGACCGCGGTTGGAAGAAGTCGAGTAAGAATATTGCCAATCAAATCAAGAAAACAAGAAAAGCTAAGCTTAACGGATACTCACTGTTTGCCTTTGATAATTTGTTCTTGAAGTCGTCAAAAAAGGAAGTCAAGAACATGCTCAAGGCAATTGCCAAGATATCGCTTATCTGCAATCCTATAGGATTCAAAGCGGGAACCAGACGAGCATTTAAAGCTTCAGTTTGGCCATACGTTCTGACGCAGAGAGTTACTTGGAAATCAAGTAATAAATCTGTTGCAAAGGTTACCAAGAAGGGTATTGTAGTGGCGAAAAAAGCGGGTGTTTGCACTATTACCGCTAAGAATAAATATACAAAAAAGAAAATCAAGTTGGTTATTCAGTAACCATTTTTAGAAAGGATAATGTGGAATCAATATGGGAATAATATTAATAGCTGTTGGATTAATATTAACGATGGTGGACATCAATGTGGCATCGACCGTAGCTTACCCGGCTTTTAATGTCAATGGTGATGTTGGAAAATTTGCACTCAGTCCATCTATACAAAAGTATACAGTGGAAAATATTCTCGGAACATCTATTAGATTCGATATATTCTCCGATGTGATTGGACTGGCGCTGTTGCTCGTAGGAGTTATTCTTGTTATTAAGCATAACAAGCAATACTTTTATGCCATTCCTGTGTGGATTGCGGCAGTTGCAGCTCTTGTATGCCTGAGGTTTTCCGGATACTTTGAGCAGGGGCCTTGGCTTGTTATATGGATTTTCCTGTCATACTTTGGCTTATTTGCGGCAAAGGTGTTATTGGAGTATATCATTCTTTATTCGACCATAATTAGCACAGATGTTCATGTAAATAGAGGAACTAATACTAGAATTCTCTTCTGTTGGTGGATAGGAGTCGGAGCTAGAGTATTTATTGTTTTATTGACATTTGTAGGCCATTTTACCGTGGCATATATTTACAAAGGTTTCTTAATTGGGATAGCAATTATCGTTGCTTATAATCTAATTAAGACGAGAGAATACATAGGGCAGAGTGAAATCATCAAGTTCAAAGAGCGCAAACTTCGTGATAAAAATGGTTGGATTGGCGGAGCTGATGAAAAAACAACTATGTAATACGTTATAAAATTCAAAATTATTATTTGTGAAATAATGACAATTTACATTGTCTCCAAAAGATGATAATATTAAAATCGTTCCTAGTAATTATTGTTCCCAAGAGGGAATGGCAGGATGCCATAGGATAATTACAAGGGGCGATTATTTATAATAAGGGGGAATATGAATTTGATAATAGCGTTTTGGGGGAATGCTCCGGGTAAGGCCGGAGTTACAAGTAATACTATTTCTTTGGGATTGTTGAATGCCATATCGAGAAACGAAAGAGTTTTATTGATGGAGAATCATCCCAATATTAACAACATAGGCAACTCGGCAATTTCGCCGGAACTATCGCTGAGTTACAACAGAAAGTGGAAGTACTTCGCTGAGAATGGACTTAGTTGTATGCTCAGTAAGTTCAACCAGACAAGCAGGTTGAGCCAACCAATTGTAAAGAACTCATGTATTGAGATATATGAGGACAAACTATTTTACCTGCCCATGGGGGGCAATAATTATGAACTCCTTGAGTATAGACTTAAGGGGCTCGCCAATACTCTGTTAAATGAACTGGAAGACTATTTTTCAAACATATATATTGATCTCTCCTCTACAAATTTGGAGAGTTCGAGGATTATACTACAAAGAGCGGACATGGTAGTAGTTAATCTATATCAGAACAATCTGGCAATCTCACAATTTATTAAAAACTTCTCGGAGATACAGAAGAAGTCTTTTATACTCATCGGAAAATACGATGATAGATCCAAATTTACAAAAGAATATATCAAGAAAAAATATTCCATTGATTCCAACAGAATCGGTGTGGTACCCTATAATGCAAGGTTTATGGACGCATATTCAGAGGGTGAATTGCGCGATTTTTTACTTAATATCAATGAAAATACCAAGTTTTATAGGAGTATCAAGGCCTCTGCGGAGGCTGTTTGGAAGTATGCCAACAGCGTGGAGTTAAAACTCAGTGGAATGGAGGAATATGACAATAGTGAAGAGATGGACATTGGCATTGGCATTAATAGCTATAACGGTTTTTTCCCAAGTGCAGCACAGCTCGCTTACTAGTACCAATTCCTGTACGGTTTATACTGAAGAGGAACTTCACAGTGCTCTTGCTTCCGAGAAAACTATATCTATATCTCTTGGGTCAAATATTTATATAGGCAGAACACTTACAGCTAGGGGAAAGAAGGTTGTAGACGGCGATGGAAGATATTCGCTTATAAGAAAGATTGACGGGGGAAAGGGTTTTACCGGAAATTGCATTGTTGCTTCCGGAGAATACTTAGGTCTTCGTCGTCTTACATTGAACGGAGCGGGGAAGAAGCTGGATGGATACCGAGGAAGGATATCAAGGGTTATTAGAGTTATGTCAGGTGTATTATCTTTGACAGATAATTCTACAATAAAGGAGAATTATTGTTATAACCTTACATCCGGTGGTGGTGGAATTGAAGTTATGAGAGGAGGAAAACTCATAATTACTTCCGGAATTATCAAGGATAATATGTCATCTGAAAATGGAGCTGGTCTTAAGATTAATTCAGGTGGAGTGGCAATATTAGACAGATGTTTTGTGACAGATAATGCCATATTATCTTCGAAAAAACGTCGCGGGGGAGGCATATATTCTAAGGGGAAACTAGTATATAATTCCGGGAAAATTGAGAAGAATATTATCAGGATGATTGGCTCTAAGGCTTCAAGATCCGTTCATACCAACAATATTTTTTGTGAAAAAGATAGTATATTTATCTCTCATGGTCCCAAAAATGATTTGGATGTTGGTGTGGAAATCAGAGGTTTTAAGAAGAAGAAGGCCAGAGCAATACCAACATCTACACCCAAGGCAAGGGAACGAATAGTGCCGACTCCTAGGATAAGGACAAAGACGCTACCTACGATTGCGCCAACGAGGGAACCTGCGGCAAAAACGACAATAATGCCCACAGTACGACCTACAGTACGACCTACAGTACGTCCAACTGTTAGACCGAGTAAGAAAATAGTAAAGGTTTCAAGCGCACCGACACCATCAATCAGCGAAAATATAAAGCCATCAATAAAGCCAATTAAAAAGCCAATTAATCCGTCAAATCAAAGGGCTGTCGATAAGGAATATAGCATGGATGATATATATGATGCCAGGATTAAAGTTATCAGAGATTATCACAGTGAGAATGAAGGGAAGGTGAACTATTATGAATAGTGGTGGGAACCACAAAGTGAATGTTTCGTTATATATTGCCAGTATAACAAGGTTTTTTAGAGTTCATAAGAGTATAATGAAAGCCATAGAAGCATATTATACGTATGTTGACAGAGAGAATACAGGGATTCGTATAGCCGGAATATTTGCCAGATATCAGGATGAAAATTGTCATGATATATCGTGTGAAGAAGAGGTGCTTGAATGGGTGGAAAAGCTCTTTAACTCGCCGATTGTGACGGATATTCACCAGGTCCTTACAGATTGTCAGCGATATGTATGTAAATACGATACCTGCTTTGAGTTATTTGTCACTTTGTCAGAGAGTTATGATGAGATGGAGAGAATGTTGAAAGAGGGAAATGAAGAAGAGAGATATCTTCTTCGCTGGTATCTTAGAACTATCTATTATCTTGGTCTTGGTTATAGAAAGCTGGATGCCTTTAGATGTGGATTGATAGCTGACCAGGAGAGTCTAGTGAAGCGAGATATAGAGTGTTTTATAGATGATATTTGTGATTTCCCGGATGAATTTCTACCCTATGATAATTTTCTGTCAAATATTCAGAGAAAGTATCTGGAAAGCAGCGGGTGGAAAAATTATATCAAAGACATGGTCATGTGGTTGTATTCTGTTGATAAAAGAATAGTGGTTTCGACAAGCGAATTGGAAAATGAAATTAACAATTTGTTAAGATATAAAAAGACAGGTAATTCAAGTCGACAAAGCGTGGTAAAAAGGCTTGTGTCTAAGATTCTTGTTGGAATATTTGTCTTGATATTCTCCGGGACTATGGGGATCGTTTTAGTGACTAATTATAGTCAGATACAGAAGGAAAATGCCAGGCTGGAACTCTATAAAATTCAGGAAAATCTCTGCCTAAAAGGGGCGGAAGAGGGAGTGATTGAGTCCTGTATCAGTAAATCCAGAGAAAAGGGATATGAAGTGCATATACAGAGAGTCTCGGGGGCAGAGAGCTATGTAGTATCTCTTGATGCGGGAAAGAATATTTTAGGTGAGGAAATGTACTATGAAGGGAAAATATAGAAGATGCATGGTAAGGTTTGTCTAGTATTGGCGCTGCTTATGAGCTCATCTATGCTAGTTTGCGCTTGTTATGGCTATTACAGGGTTCAGAGAGAAGTGGAGGGGAGAGTTAATAGAGCAAGTGCCTATGCACTGGTTGAGCTGGAAAAGATTGGAAAAGATGTGCTGGATGGCAGCAATGAGTTTATGGCTTTTTTCATGGAAGAATACCTTCTAAGTGCGGAGGAGTCTCACATTAAGATCAGGCTGCTTGAGAAAGAGCAGGGAAAGGGGATGGTATTGGAGGTAAGTGAATATGTTAATTATTGGACATGTTTTGGGAAATATTATACTGTCAAGTTGAGTTTATCGGATATGGGAGCCAGCAGTATGTGTTTCTCGTAAAACAAGAACCACTGCGCAATAGACAGTGGTTCTAAAGATTTATTAATCATCTTCGCTAGTCTCCGGTGATTTTAGCAATATATGCACCTTATCAATACGATTTTTCTCAGCTTCGATAACCGTATATGTTGCATATTCATCCTCGGCACTTTCTCCCGGATCAGGAAAATGCTCGAGAAGCTTTATGACATGACCGGAGATAGAATCGTATTCATCTGAGTCGATTGGAAGGCCGAGAGTTTCATTGAGATCGTCTGTAGGCGCGGATCCGAGCACGATATACTCGTTTTCGTTTATCTTTTGAATCTCGTCTTCCTCGTCCTCATCATACTCATCTCGAATTTCTCCGACGATCTCTTCTACGAGATCTTCCATGGTTATAAGACCTGAAAGAGCACCATACTCATCGAGAACGATTGTCATAGGGATAGAGTCTTTTCTCATCTCCATAAACAATTCTGATACGTTCTTGTACTCGTATGTAAAGTTTGCCTCTCTGATGAGACTATTTATATCAAAGCTATCTTGGTCTCCGTCGTAGAAGAAGAAGTCCTTGAGATTGATAATTCCGATAATATTATCAATTGATTCAGAGTAAACAGGCATTCGAGCAAATTTGCACTCGTTGAATTCCTCCTCCAAATCCTGATATGTGATGGATGCTTCGACCATGTTGATGTCCAGTCGAGGAATCATGACATCCTTGGCAATTGTATCACCGAATTCCACGATATTTGTAATCATCTCGCGCTCTTCGCTTTCGATTACACCTTCCTCGTGACTGACATCCACAAAGGTTTTCAACTCGTCCTCTGTTATCTTTTGATGAGAATTATTAGGATCTATTCTCAAGATAAAGAGAACTGCCTTTGTCAGCGTATTGACTATAAAAATAATAGGAGTTAAAACTCTGGTTATAAATAATATGACTCTCCCGTAGCGCAAGGATAACTTCTCCGGATATAGTGCGGCAGTTGTCTTTGGAGTTATTTCCCCAAAGATGAGAACAAGCAGCGTAAGAACTCCGGTAGAGATTCCGACTACAAGACTTGTATTGCGTTCAATACCCAGGTTATTGCATATTCTATATGCAAAAGATGTCACGAGAGATGAAGCGCTGAGGTTTACAATATTATTGCAAATAAGTATTGCGCTCAACATCTTCGCCGATTTTTCCCTGAGTTTCAATACGGTTTTGGCAGATTTATTGCCGTTGTCAGCAAGCGACCTAAGTTTTAGGCTGTTTGCTGTTGTCAAGGCAGTTTCTGCCGATGAAAAGAATCCCGATAATACAAGTAACAAAACTATAATTATTGCAGTTATCGTGTCACTGGGCCCCAAAAATTATCACTCCAATCAAAATAATAAATATATTACAACAAAAATTAGTTCAATGCCTGACGCTTTCTAGCCATCTCATCGCTGTCAAGGTACTCATCATAGGTGGAAACCTTGTCAATCATCCCGTTAGGAGTAATCTCGATAATTCGGTTAGCAATTGTCTGGATGAACTGGTGGTCCTGGGATGTGAAAAGTACAATACCAGGGAACTTAATCAAACCATTGTTGACAGAAGTGATTGACTCCATGTCCAAGTGGTTTGTAGGCTCATCCAACATGAGGCAGTTTGCCCCAAGCATCATCATCTTTGAAAGCATTACACGAACTTTCTCTCCTCCTGAGAGAACATTTACCTTCTTGAGTCCATCTTCACCTCTGAAGAGCATTCTTCCGAGGAAACCACGTACATATGTGGCATCCTTTTCAGGTGAGTATGGCATAAGCCAATCTACAATTGTATCTGTGCTGTCAAAGTCCTTGGTGTTGTCCTTAGGAAAATATGCCTGGCTAGTTGTGATTCCCCATTTGTAATCGCCTTCATCCGGCTCCATCTCTCCTGAGAGAATCTGGAAGAGTGTAGTTGCTGCAATCCCATAGGAACCAACAAATGCGATTTTATCGTCATGGCCAACAGTAAATGATATGTTATCAAGTACTTTCTCGCCATCAATTGTCTTTGAAAGATTTGTAACTGTGAGTACCTCGTTTCCGATCTCACGATCAGGCTTAAAGTCCACATAAGGATACTTTCTACTAGAAGGTCTGAGCTCATCAAGCTCGATTTTTTCGAGAGCTCTCTTTCTAGATGTAGCCTGTTTTGACTTGGAAGCATTGGCGCTAAACCTCTGGATAAACTCCTGGAGTTCCTTGATTTTTTCTTCCTTTTTCTTGTTTGCTTCCTTCATCTGCTTGATCATCAGCTGACTTGACTCATACCAGAAGTCATAGTTTCCGGCATAGAGCTGCATCTTAGCATAGTCGATATCAACAGTATGTGTACATACCTTATTCAGGAAGTATCTGTCATGGGATACGACGATGATGGTATTGTCGAAGTCTATGAGGAACTCTTCTAACCATCTGATAGCGTCAAGGTCGAGGTGGTTAGTTGGCTCGTCGAGAAGAAGAATATCTGGATTTCCGAAAAGCGCTCTTGCGAGAAGAACCTTTACCTTATCGGGATCGGCTAATTCACTCATCTTTTTGTAGTGCAACTCGGTCTCGATATTAAGACCATTGAGAAGAGTTGCAGCATCTGACTCTGCTTCCCATCCGTTCATGGTAGCAAACTCTGCCTCTAATTCACTGGCGCGGATACCGTCTTCCTCGCTAAAATCTTCCTTGGCATAGATGGCATCCTTTTCCTTCATGATGTCGTAGAGTCTCTGGTTTCCCATGATTACTGTATCGAGGACAATATTGTCATCGTATTTAAAGTGATCCTGTTCCAATACAGACAATCTCTGCCCGGGTGTCATAGAGATTTCACCCTGTGTAGGCTCCAATTCTCCTGATAAAATCTTGAGAAATGTGGATTTTCCTGCACCGTTGGCACCGATGATGCCATAGCAGTTACCTTCTGTAAATTTAATATTCACTTCTTCAAAAAGTGCTTTTTTACCAAATCTAAGTGTAACGTTACTTGCTTGAATCATTTTTATCTCCTCACATAATTTTGAATTCTCCTACTATTTTACTAAAAATACGGGATTTTGCAAGTGTTTTTGTAAATAAATATGAATTCTTTTTGTTGAGAGGATTGAAAATTTATGGTAAAATGGGTAAGGATAGCACAATTTTAGTAGCTTGGAGGATAACTAATGAATCTAAAAAACTTTAAAATTTCTGAATCAGATATGATGCGGGAAGGCATAGATTTGTCAGAAAAATTCGGATATGTTCAGTTCGCAGTTTGGAGAAAAGATGCAAAGCGTTGCAATCTTTGCCTGTACAAGGACAACAAGTGCATAGAGAAGATAAAGATGTTTTCTGGGAAGAGCTTCGGCGCGACAGATTTTTTTAGTGTGCGACTTGAAGCTAGTGACATTCGAGGAGAACTAGAGGGCGTGACCTATAATTTTGAATCTGACAGAGTGCATTTTGTGGATCAATATCCAAGGCTCATAAGTGGTCGCCAGAAGTTCGGCAAGAAGGGCAAAGATATCAGGGGATGCTTTGTGTTTGACGATTTCAATTGGTCTGGCGAGAGAAGGAAGCATATTCCCTTCAAGGAAATGATCATGTACCAGTGTCACCTGAGAGGATTTACCAAGCACTCCAGTTCGGGAGTAAAGCACCCCGGAACATTTTTGGGCTTCAAAGAAAAAATCTCATATCTCAAAGAGCTTGGGGTGAATACAATTATATTTCTCCCAATCTACGATTTCAATGAGATTATGACGGCTGAAGAAGCAAAGAGCAAAGAAAAAAAGATTAATTTTTGGGGATATACGAAAGATGCATGCTACTTTGCACCTAAGGCCTCCTATGCTTCGAATCCTGAGGAGGCTGTAACAGAGTGCAAAGAGATGATAAAAGCACTCCATATGAATGGTTTTAATGTTATCCTCGATATGCATCTGGCCGACAAGACTGTGGAGTTTATCACGGAATGTCTTAGATTTTATGCCATCGAATATCACATAGATGGCTTTTTGGTTGATACCAATATTATTAAAGCGGATTTAGTTGAAAATGATCCGATACTCAGGCATTGCAAGTTTTTGGGGAACTACTGGAATACGTCAGGTGGAAAGGCGAGCAGTGAGATATTTGCAAATTACAATGATGAGTTTCTCACGATATCTAGAAGATTTTTGAAGAGTGATGAGGGGCAGGTCTACGACTTTTTCAATGAGTTTAAGCAAAAGGCAGGAGATGTATCAATTGTTCACTATATCACACAGAAGAGTGGATTTACCCTAAGAGATTTGGTTTCCTATGATGTTAAGCACAATGATTCCAACGGTGAGAAAAACTACGATGGAACAGAGTATAATTACAGTTGGAACTGTGGTCAGGAAGGACCGAGCCGCAAGAAAGTTGTGCAGAAGATGCGCTTTAAGCAGACAAAGAATGCTTTTTCAATGTTATTGCTTGGACTAGCAACACCTATGATTTTGGCGGGAGATGAGTTTGGTAGAACGCAAAAAGGAAATAATAATGCATACTGCCTTGACAATACCACGACTTGGGTTGACTGGAGTGGTCTTGAGAAGAATGTGGAGACATTTGAGTTTGTAAAGAAGTTGATTGCCTTTAGGAAGCAGTGCGGAGTATTTTACTGTGATGAGCTGACAACCCTTGATTCAAAGGGCGTTGGTTTGCCGGGGATATCAAATCACGGACGAGAGCCTTGGGTTACAGATTTTTCGTATTACAGCAGAGAGTTGGGGGTGCTTTTTTACGGAAGTTACTACGAGGGCAAGAGCATATATATCTTGTTTAATTTCCACTGGGACAGCCATGAATTCTACTTGCCGGAGATTGGAAAGGGCGATTGGAAGGTGCTTATGAGCACTGAGGAGAAAAAAGGCTCGATTTCCGCCAAGAAGACATATGATGTGGAGCCACGGTCTATAGTGGTATTTGAGCATGATTAAGATTAGGAGCATTTAGCTATGAAATTGATAGAAGTTGATGAAGTCAGAGTTTTCATGAAAAACCTGTTTTGGGCGGAGACTTTTGACAAGTTTTGCGTTGCCGACATTGATATAAAGACTTTGATTTCGTATTCAATAAATGGTAAAGTCAACGCAGGATGGCTGGATGACGTGGCAAAAGAGGCCTATGCTGAAGAGGAGTTTGTATACTGGAGAGATATAAGACAAGTTATATTCTCGCTTATAAAAGGGGAAAATACTCCGGAATTGTTGCGAATCCAGTTTGTAAGTCACGACAGTGCCGGGGGCTCGAGAGGACTGCGAATCCAGTTTGAGGATGGCAATCTCAGCGTCATGAGCACGTATACTCCAAGAGAATTTTCGCTTGATAAGACGGCTGAGAGACTTTGGGATGAAAATGTAGAAAATTTCATAAAGAAGATTATTAGCACTCAATCTCCTTGAGTGCTAAAAAATTCTTGACAAGTCAAAAAAGAAGTATTATGATGATATCAGGGTGTAAAAATGCCCAAAAGAAAAGAGAAAATTTAGGAGAGTGATTATTGTGGCTAAAGAACAGGGAAACTTAGCAATTGATTCGGATAATATATTTCCGATAATAAAAAAGTGGTTGTATTCTGACCACGACATTTTTATCAGAGAGCTTGTAAGTAACGCATGTGATGCAATTACTAAGCTAAAAAAACTAGATATTATGGGAGAGTATGACTTCCCAGATGATTATAAGGCGCGAGTTGATGTGTCAATAAATGCGGAAAAGAAGACTATAACATTTACAGACAATGGACTTGGAATGACCAAGGATGAAGTTAAGGAGTACATCAACCAGATTGCATTTTCCGGAGCGACTGACTTTATAGAGAAGTACAAGGATAAGTCAAGTGAAGATCAGATTATCGGACATTTTGGTTTGGGATTCTACTCGGCATTTATGGTGGCTGATCGCGTTGAGATTAATACAAAATCCTACAAAGAAGACGAGGCGGCAGTTCACTGGGAATCTGAGAGTGGTACAGAGTTTGAGATGGACGAATGTGACAAAGAGGACAATGGAACTCAGATTATCCTTCACCTAAATGAAGATAGCTATGAGTTTTCCAATGAGTACAGAGTTAGAGAGGTACTCAATAAGTATTGCTCATTCATGCCTATCGAGATTTATCTCATCAATGAGAATCAAAAACCAGAGGAGCCAAAAGAAGGCGAGGAAAAAGAGGTTAAGGAGCCTGAAGCAATTAATGATACCAATCCTCTGTGGGCGAAGCATCCCAATGAGTGTACCGAAGATGAGTACAAGGAGTTCTACAGAAAAGTCTTCAATGACTACAAGGAGCCTCTTTTCTGGATTCACCTCAATATGGACTATCCATTCAATCTGAAGGGAATTCTCTATTTCCCTAAGGTAAATCTTGAGTATGAAAACGCTGAGGGCGTGATTAAGCTCTACAATAATCAGGTATTTATTGCCGACAATATCAAGGAGGTAATTCCTGAATTCTTGATGCTCTTGAAGGGTGTTATTGATTGTCCGGATTTGCCACTTAACGTGTCACGTAGTGCTTTGCAGAATGATGGATTTGTCACAAAAATTTCTGATTACATCACAAAGAAAGTGGCAGATAAGCTTACCGGTATGTGCAAAGTTGAGCGTGAAAATTTCGAGAAATACTGGGATGACATCAGCCCATTTATCAAATATGGTTGTCTAAAGGATGATAAGTTCAGAGAGAAAGTACGTGAGTATGTACTTTTCAAGGACCTTGATGACAAGTATATGACAATGAAAGAGTACCTCGAGACTATCGATCTCCCTGAGCCAGAAAAGGCAGAGGAGAGCAAGGACGACAATGCGGAAAATGCTGAGGCAGCAGAACCACCAAAAGCTACAATCTACTATGTAACTGATATGGTTCAGCAAGGACAATATGTAAAGATGTTCCGTGAACAGGGCAAGAATGCATTTGTCATGACAAGTAGCATAGACCAGCCGTTTATCTCAAGCCTTGAAATGGGAGACGACCCAATCAAGTTTATGAGAATTGATGCTGAGGTTACTGAGGATTTCAAAGAAGAAGTCGATGAAGAAGAGATCAAGAAAGACGGAGAAAGCCTCTCCAAACTCTTCAAAAAGGCTCTTGACAATGACAAATTAGAAGTTAAGGTTGAGAAGCTCAAAGATGAGAAGATCGCATCAATGATTACCATGTCAGAGGAGACCAGAAGAATGCAGGATATGATGAGAATGTATTCTGTAGGTGGAATGGGAGAGATGCCTGACATGGGCGGAGAGACACTTGTCCTCAACTTGAACAATGAGTTGGTTAAGTATTTGCTAGACAATAAGAAGTCAGAAAACGCAGATTTGTTCTGCAAGCAATTGTATGACTTGGCACTTATCAGCAACAGACCACTTGCTCCAGAGAAAATGAGCGAGTTTATCCTGAGAAGTAATGAGATTATGTCAATGTTAGCAAAGAAGTAATAGTGTGAGATATAGAGAATTAAGCAGTATTTGTTTCTGAAGAGACAAATACTGCTTTTGTGATTGGAATTTATTAAAATATGATATTATTAGTTTGTGTCCAGCTTTTTTGGGCGGGAATACGGCTAGATTGGCATAAATTGGAATTCTAGCCGTATTGTTAGAAGGTGGATGGAGTTTTGTTACGGTAATTTGGAGGGGAATACGGCTAGAATTGAGAAAACAAGAATATTAGCCGTACTTGCCATCGAATAATGTATAACTTGTTTGGAGATTAGTTACCATAGTACGGCTAATTTATGGATTATAATCAATATTTCCGTATTTGTTATAAAAATGCTTGTACGAACTAATGACGATGCGATCAACATACGGCAAAAATTCTGATTTTAAAAATTTTTTCCGTATATCAGAAAAAAGAGGTTGTTAAGAAAAAAATATAAAAAACACTTAGCGACAAAAAAAGAAAAAATATAGTGCATTTAGAGAGATTATTGTGTATAATAGTAATGTATACAATGATCTCTTTTTGTATGACAAGGATTATCTAGAGATCAAAACTGAAAGGAGAATATTTATGGGACTTATAAAAGCATTAGTTGGAGCTGCCGGTGGCACAATGGCAGACCAGTGGAAGGAGTTTTTCTACTGCGACTCCCTTGAGAAGGACGTTTTGGTAGTCAAAGGTCAGAAGAGAGTTGGTGGAAGATCATCCAACACACATGGCAATGACAATATTATTTCCAATGGATCTGGTATTGCGGTTGCAGATGGACAGTGTATGATTATCGTGGAGCAGGGCAAAATTGTTGAGGTTTGTGCTGAACCAGGAGAGTTTACATATGATTCCTCAACAGAGCCAAGTATCTTTGCAGGTGGACTTGGAGAGGGAATTAAAAACACATTTAAGACTATAGGTAAGAGATTTACATATGGCGGTGATACAGCAAAGGATCAGCGCGTATACTATTTCAATACCAAAGAGCTTATGGACAACAAGTTTGGAACACCTACACCTATTCCATTTAGAGTAGTTGATAGGAATATCAATCTTGACATTGACTTGTCAATCAGATGTAATGGTATCTATTCATATAAGATTGTTGATCCACTTCTTTTCTATACCAATGTATGTGCGAATGTTGAGTCAATTTATAAGAGAGATGAGATTGACAATCAGCTGAAGACAGAGTTTATCAATGCTTTGCAGCCTGCAATTGGAAAGATTTCAGAAGAGGGAGTTAGACCTACAGCATTGCCATCACATGTAGATGATTTGTGTGCAGCGATGAATGAGAAGCTTACTGCGCAGTGGAAAGAGCTCAGAGGTCTTGCAATCGTATCAATTGCCCTCAATCCTATCACTCTTTCAGATGAGGATGCAGAACTTCTCAAGGAAGCTCAGAGAACTTCTATTTATCGCGATCCATCTATGGCAGCAGCTACTCTAACAGGTGCTCAGGCAGATGCGATGCGTGCAGCGGCTTCTAATGAAAATGGTGCTATGATGGGATTCATGGGAATGGGTATGGCTGCTCAGGCAGGTGGTATGAATGCCCAGGGACTTTTCCAGATGGCTCAGAATCAGCAGAATCAACAGGGACAGCAGGGAGCTGCACAGCCAGCTAGTCAGCCGGCAGCTGCGGCAGCAGGTTGGACATGCTCATGTGGCAAAGTTAATTCAGGTAAATTCTGTGAAGAATGTGGTAAACCAAGACCTACAGATACAGTTGGATGGACATGTTCATGTGGAGCAATTAACAAAGGAAAGTTCTGTATGGAGTGTGGAAAGCCAAAGCCAGCAGGAGCACCACTTTACAGATGTGACAAGTGTGGATGGGAACCAGAGGATCCTCATAATCCACCTAAGTTCTGTCCAGAGTGTGCAGATCCATTTGATGATAATGATATTATACAGTAATGAAATAAATAAGACCAACAGTATGCGTTTATTGTCTTACGAACGACGTGAGTAAGACCAGCAATATGCGTTTCCAATTCAACACAAAAGTCCTTAACTCACTGAGTTAAGGACTTTTGTGCTATCTAAAAAAACAAATCATTGCCAAAATAATCAGTACAACCACGGATGCGCCAAAGTAAACTACCGCAAACAAGAATTTACTCTTCAGCAAGTTGATTCCAAAAAGTATAAGTGTGACAAAAAGTAACACCAATGAAATTATATTAGATGCTTTACTGGGGATAACGCCGTATATACCCATAAAAACACTTGCTAATATCAGAATAGGTAATATAAGTCGAAGAAAGTATGAAATCTTTTCCCACATACTCATCTGACTAAAACCATACTTAAGGGAATATTTTCCCGGTTGTGTCATATCATTTTTTCCCATAAAGGAAAGCCTCCTTTTGAATACGCTTTAACAATGGCTTTCTATGGTCATTGAAACGTCAATTCTATAACTTTTTCTTATTTCACTTTGTTTATTATATACTAATATTATGAAAAAAGAAATGTTAATATAATGAAAAAACTATAAAAAAAGTATAACCTGATGAAAAATACCTTTTATAGGGCGATTGCGGCCAAATCGACAAAAAAGATTGTCATACCCCCAAAAACGTATTATAATTATAGGGGAATATCAACAGGAAAGGAAGATTTTTTGAATATTACAGTAGGTGTCGTTGCATATAATGAGGAGGGGAATCTCCCGGAATTGTTAGATGACATACGCAAACAGGATTATCCCAAAGAAAAGACGGAGATTATCCTTGTGGACGGTGGATCGACGGATGCAACATTGAAGATAATGAATGAATTTATGGAAGCGGAGAAGGACAAGTATCTTCGAATCCGGATTTTAGATAATACCAAGAAGATCCAGAGTGCGGGATGGAACCTAGTAATCGGAACATTTTCAACGGAAGCTCTGATTAGGGTAGATGCCCATGCCAGGATTCCAGCTGACTTTGTGAAGGAAAATGTTCTGGCACTCGAGAGCGGTGAAGATGTAGTGGGAGGAGTTCGTCCTACAGTGGCATATGATCAGACCAAGTGGCAGGAGGTTCTTCTTCGAGCCGAGAATTCCATGTTCGGAAGTAGTATAGCTGGATATCGCAGAGACAGTGCCAAGGAATATGTAAGTTCACTGTTTCATGGGTGCTATAGGAAAAAGGTTTTAGACGAGGTTGGATTTTTTAACGAAGAACTGGGAAGAACAGAGGACAATGAGTTTCACTACAGAGTGAGACAGGCAGGATATAAGATTTGCAAATTTCCGACCATATCATCTTATCAGAAGATTCGTCCGAGTTTTGGGAAGATGTGCAAACAGAAGTATGGCAACGGTTATTGGGTAGGTCTGACACTTGGATATTGCCCGGGCTGCTTGAAGATTTATCATTTTGTGCCATTTGTCTTCGTACTGGGGATTATCTTGACAAGCATTCTGGCAGCAGTTGGATTCCCGGTGCTGGCTGTTATTATGTGGGCAGCATATTGGCTATTGGCAATCCTTATGGCGGCAATGGCTATAAAGAATGAAGGCGGTGGGTTCAGAGACCTGCTTTTGCCTTTTATGTTCTTTTTCCTTCACCTAAGCTATGGCATCGGAACATTTTTAGGGGTGATTTATATGCCATTTTGGCTCAGAAAAATCAAAAAAAAGTTATGATGGCGGATTTTCTCCTTTACAAATAGGCGGATTTTCGATATAATAATGTTTGTTGATTAGCTCTCTTAGCACAGTTGGTAGTGCGTCTCACTCGTAATGAGAAGGTCGTCGGTTCAAGTCCGATAGAGAGCTGAAACTATGAGGGTGTCTCTTGGCACCCTTTATTTTATAAAGTAAGGGAGCATGCTATGAAAAAGAGAATTATGCTGTGCGCGATTGCTACTTGTCTTGGAATTGCGCTGACAGCTTGTGGAAATACTGGTGAAAAGGACGCAGATACAGAGGTTACTGAGAATGCCACAGAAGTTATCAGTTATGGCGCGATCGGAGAGGCGCCAAAGATAACTTCCGACAATATCAAGATAGAAGATTACAAGCCTCAGAAAATCAAGAAATTTGAAGAAAAATACGTAAAAAAACTTGAAGAAGGAAAATATTCCGTGAGTAAGCCATATGTGGTTGTAAATCCATATGGTGACGCTCCTCTAAGTGCGTATATTATGTTTAGTCTTAAGGGTGAGTATAAGGTAAAAATCACTGTGCCCGGGAAGACAGAGAATGCGGATGTTAAGGGTGAGATAAGCGGAAAGGACTATTTTCGCGTGCCCGTAGTTGGTTTATATCCCGGAAAGACTAATAAAGTCAAGTTGGAAATCACAGATTCCAAGAAGAAAAAGGTAAAGTCGACAGTAGTTGATGTGAAGACAGAAGCGCTTCCAAAGTGCTTGGATAATGCTATTAGACTTGAAAAAGGTGGAAAGAGCTCGGCATACAACTTGACGATAGTATCAGGACAGAATACCAAGTATCCTTTTGCCTATGATTGCAACGGGGATATAAGATGGTTTGTATCTGAAACAACCGGTTCATATGGAATCTTCCCGTTAAGCAACAACAGATTGATCTATCAAACTGATGCGAGTCTAACGCCGACAGAGGAAAAGGCACAGGCTACTGAGATGTGGGAAATGGACTACATGGGTAGAATATACCAAATATACTTTGTAAAAAATGGAATTCACCACGAGGTGATTGAGAAAACAAAGGGCGGAAATTTACTAGTGCTCTCAAGTTCTATAGATGGTCATATAGAGGATGTTGTCTTGGAGATTGATAGAGAAACCGGCAAGACAGTCAAAGAGCTGGACATGCGTAAAATCTTTGATTCTACATACGTAGACAAAACGGACTGGGCCCACCTAAATACCGTGTCATATAATGAGAAGGACAACTCGATTCTTCTGTCTCCGAGAAATGTTCACGCAGCAGTAAAGGTGGATTGGAAGACCGATGAAATCAAGTGGATTATAGCCAATCCTCAGATGTTTAAAGGGACAAAGCAGGAGAGCAAAGTGTTAAAGCCACAGGGGAATATAATATGGCATTTTCAGCAGCATAGCGTGTATGAGATTCCTTATGATCTTGATGGGGATAAGGATACAATTCATATAATGCTCTATGATAATCACTGGCAGACCAAGCGCAAAGTTGATTTCTTTGATGGAAGAGAGCAGAGTTATGTCATGGTTTATACTGTGAATGAGTCTACAGGTGTAGTTCGCCAAGACAAGGTGTTCCCGGGGGTTAGGTCTATTATAACGTCCAATTGTATGTATGATAAGAAGTCAAGGCATATGTTTTCATTTGGTGGTTATCTATATCCTTTGATAGACAATCGCAAGGGTATGATTTATGAGTTTGATTACAAGACGGGAGCCGTGATAAACCAATATTCCACTTCCAAGTATTTTTATCGCGGATATGAAATGGTTATCGACTGGGACGACTTAAGTAGAACAGCGAAAATTGGAGATAACATCCTCAAGGGTACCCTTCAAGCGCCTACAAAAGTAGAATCAATTAAGAAGGCAGATGGTAAGTTGAGTGATGCCAATGTAAGCTTCAAAATCATAGGGGAAATCCTCTATATGCATACAAGTGACCATGCGATTTCAAAAGTGAGATTTCAGGGTGATAAGTACAACTATGTGGTGGATTACTCCAAGGCGGGAAAAGGCATGAAGTCAAAAGCTAATCAGACTTACAATATAGCTATACCGCTCAGTGGCTTGAAGAGTGATAAATACCAGATTGTAGTTAAATATGGAAGTGAGTGGCTTGATGCTAAAGCCGGTTTTTCAAAGTAGGTGAACTTATGAAAGAGTTTATGAGAACGGAGATTCTCTTCGGAGAAGAGAATTTTAAGAAGTTGGAGTCCAAGAGAGTGATTGTGTTTGGCATTGGCGGCGTCGGCGGTCATGTGGTAGAAGCTTTGGCTCGATCCGGAGTGGGTTATATCGAAATAGTCGATCATGACAAGGTAGATATAACCAATATCAATCGTCAGATAGTAGCACTTCATTCTACTATCGGGCGAGATAAAGTTGATGTCATGGAAGAGCGAATAAAGGATATCAATCCTGATTGTATAGTTGTTAAGAGGCGAACATTTTTCTTGCCTGAAAACAGTCATGAATTTGACTTTAGTCAGTATGATTATGTAGTAGATGCAGTGGATACTGTCACTGCTAAGATTGAAATAGTCATGACGGCAAATAAGGCCGGTGTGCCGATAATAAGCTCTATGGGAACCGGAAACAAGTGGAATCCCATGGAATTTGAGGTTGCAGACATATACAAGACTAGCATGTGTCCCCTTGCAAAGGTAATGAGAAGAGAGTTGAAGAAAAGGGGAGTTAGGCGTTTGAAGTGCCTGTACTCCAAGGAAGAAGTAAAAAAGCCGAAGGTTGATATAGGTGCCCCGGGATCCAATGCTTTCACACCATCGGTTGCAGGGCTTATCATAGCATCTGAAGTGATAAAAGAATTATGTGAGATTTAGACAAGGCCCATATAACTATTATATAATAGTTAGGGTCTTATTTTATTATTAATTCTAATAGTAAAATAGGTTATTATTATTGTGGAAAATGCACAAGTATGATACAATATTTTATGGAAAAGCTGTGTGTTTTCACATAGTAAAGAATTATAAAAGTGGCACGTGGGACAAAGATTGCCACGAGACGAGGAGGATAATATGTTGCAAAGAAGTAAGAAGTTTATCGCAATGGCGGTTGTCAGTGCGGTGGCTGTGTCTGCTATGTCCGGGGGACAGGCTGATGCGGCAAAGAAGTTGAAACTATCTACGAAAAAGGTAGAAGTTAAAGTAGGAAAGACGGCAAAGGTATCGCTTAAGAATGGAACTAAGAGTGGTAAAGTTGCAGTCAAGGTAAGCAGCAAGAAGGTGGTAAGCGTAACCAAGAAGTTCAAGGGCACCAAGGGCTATCTCAAGGTAAAAGGAAAAAAGGCCGGAAAAGCCACCATTAAGCTGACATGTAAAGTGAAGGGGAAGAAGACTAAGTTGACTCTCAAGGTAACAGTTAAGGATGTTGTGAAGAGCAGTGACAACAACAAGGAAACAAGCAAGGCGACAGCAGCACCGGCGGCAACTGCGGTATCAACTGTAGCGGCGACAGAGGTTGCTACAAAAGCGCCAACAGAAGCTCCGACAGTAGCACCAACGGATGCACCGACAGTAGCTCCTACTCCAGAGCCATTACCAACAAACTATCCATTTCAAACATTTGTGAGTCCTAATAAGTTGAGCGATGAAGTTGTAGGCGTGCCAGAGATAATGACATTCCTAGACGGATCCCCTGTAACATTTGAAAAGTGGAATTACAGAGCAGAGGAAATCAGACAGATGTATCAGTACTATATGTATGGAATGTGGCGCGATGGAAAGGGCGAGACAGTAACATATGATAATAGTGGCAATAACATTAATATCAATGTTAAGACTGATGGTTCTGTCAAAGGCCAGGTGAGTGATGGCGATATCTCATTCAGCGCATCTGTAAAAGTTCCTAATGGAGAGGCACCTGAAGGTGGTTGGCCATTCTTCGTTTGCATCAGCAGTCTTCAGGATGAGCAAAATGCTCTCGACAATGGATTTGCCATAGTAAACTTTAGCTGTGGAGAACTCGGCAGTGATAATGCTAAGCATGAAGGAAAGTTCTATGACTTATATCCATATAATAAGGAAGACTGGGAAGAGCAAAGTGGAGCCTTGATTTCATGGGCATGGGGCGCAAGTAAGATTGTCGATGTTATTGAGCAGGGTGCCGGTGAGCAATATAAGCTTAATAAGAACTTCCCTATGGTAGCAGGTGTGTCTAGATATGGTAAGGCAACAGCTGTGGCCGGAGCATTTGACAAGAGATTTAAAATTACTATTCCTGCTTGCTCCGGAGCCGGTGGAATGGGATCATTCCTTTACAATCCGGGTGGAGATGTGACACAGACCTATGATGTATCAAGTCTCGGTTTTGAGGATACAGCTACATTCAGCAAAGGTGGATGTGAGAAGATTGGAGCTCTTCACGTAGGCGATGAATCTGGTTGGTTCAATGAGAACTTTAAGCGAATTCGTATAGAAAATACAGTATTTGATCAGTATATGCTTGCATCGCTGTTTGCGCAGGAAGGTCGTACGCTTATGCTTGTGACCGGATTTAACTGGGATATATGGCAGAACGCACCAGGTCTTTGGTATGTATTCCAGAAAGCTAAGCCAACTTTTGATATGCTTGGACTTAGTGATAACTTGATTATATTCTTGCACGATACATCTATGAGCCATGCCGTAGTCCCAGCGGATGTTGATGTACTTGCTAAGTATTACAAAGAGAAGTATCTTGGACAGGATGTACCTGACTTCAAGATTTCAGATCTTCATACAACACTTTTTGACTATGAAACTACTCCTTCTGGAATCAACAATAAGGCGATTTATGAGGCCCAGATTCCATATAGAACAGGTGAGTATTAAAGATTATTTGCAATGTATGTTGTGGGGGCGGTTTTGACTGCCTCCGCAATTCTTTTTTATGTAAAGAAAAGTTTATCAATATTTTAAAAAAAATTACTCCATTTGGTGTTGACAAACATATGCATATAATGTAAAATGTGTCTAGTGGGTGTGAGGAATTGAATACAATATCTTGTGGATAATATGACAAGAGATACAAAAAAGGAGAAATGAAATATGTTAGAGAAAATGCAAGAACTTATTGCTGATCAGTTGAGTGTAGATGCAGATAGCATCACAGAAAGTGCTTCATTCAAAGATGACCTTGGAGCAGATTCATTGGATCTTTATGAACTCATTATGGCTTTGGAGGATGAGTACGGAGTAGAGATTCCTACAGATGATCTTGAGAGCATTAACACAGTAGGCGATGTGATTGAGTTCCTTAAGAGCAAAGGTGTAGAGTAATACACACACATTAATATTTAAGAAGATTATGGATGGCTGCTTAATTTAAGCGGCTTTCCTTGTCTAAATATATGAAACTATTAAATTTTACACGGAAAAGAGGTTACAAATGGACAATTCAAAAGCATGGAAAGGCTTCAAAAAAGGAGCATGGAACAAGGAGATTAATGTAAGAGACTTCATCCAGAAGAACTATACACCATATGAAGGTGATGATAGTTTCTTGGCAGGTCCTACAGAGAATACTACAAAACTCTGGGATATGTTTATGGATCTCTATCAGAAGGAGAGAGAAGCAGGCGGAGTTCTCGACATGGACACAAAGGTTATTTCTACCCTTACAAGCCATGGAGCGGGATATTTTGACAAAAGCCTTGAGAAGATTGTTGGAATGCAGACAGATAAGCCATTTAAGAGATCACTTCAGCCATATGGTGGAATCAGAATGGCAAAGCAGGCATGTGCTGATAATGGATATGAGCTTGATCCTGAAGTAGAAGAGTTTTTTACAATTCACAGAAAGACACACAATGCAGGAGTATTTGACGCATATACACCTGAGATCAGAAGATGTCGTTCAAGCCATGTTATTACAGGATTGCCAGATGCTTATGGAAGAGGACGTATCATTGGAGACTACCGTAGAGTAGCTCTTTATGGAGTTGACAGACTTATTGAGGATAAGGAGCATCAGAAAGAGTCAACAAGAACAACTATGTACTCTGATGTAATTAGAGAGCGTGAGGAGTTATCTGAGCAGATTAGAGCGCTTCATGATCTCAAAAAGATGGCTGAGATTTATGGAATTGATATTTCTAAGCCAGCTGAAAATGTTCAGGAAGCTATTCAGTGGACATACTTTGGTTATCTTGCTGCTGTTAAACAGCAGAATGGTGCTGCTATGTCACTTGGTAGAACTTCAACATTTATTGATATCTATGCTGAGAGAGACTTGGCAGATGGAACATTTACAGAGGAGCAGATTCAGGAGTTCGTAGACCACTTCGTTATGAAGCTTCGTCTTGTTAGATTTGCTAGAACACCTGAATACAACGATATTTTCTCAGGAGATCCTACATGGGTTACTGAGTCAATCGGTGGTATGGGTATCGACGGCAGAACACTTGTTACAAAGATGTCATTCCGTTATCTTCATACATTATCAAACCTTGGTACTGCACCAGAGCCAAACCTTACAGTTCTTTGGTCAACAAGGCTTCCACGTAACTTTAAGAAATTCTGTGCTAAGACAAGTATAGAGTCTTCATCAGTTCAGTATGAGAACGATGATCTCATGAGAGTAACACATGGTGATGACTATGCTATCGCATGTTGCGTATCTTCAATGCGCGTTGGTAAAGAGATGCAGTTCTTCGGAGCTAGAGCAAACCTTGCTAAGTGTCTTCTTTACGCTATCAATGGTGGTGTTGACGAGGTATCATTCAAGCAGGTTGGACCTAAGTACAGACCAATCACATCTGAGTACCTTGACTATGATGAAGTTGTAGATAAATACAAAGATATGATGAAATGGCTTGCAGGTGTATATGTAAATGCACTTAATATCATTCATTATATGCACGATAAATATAGTTATGAAAGCCTTCAGATGGCACTTCATGATAGAAAGGTAACAAGATGGTTTGCTACCGGTATTGCTGGACTTTCAGTAGTTGTAGATTCTCTTTCTGCTATTAAATATGCAAAGGTTAAGACAATACGTAATGAGCAGGGAATCGTTGTAGACTATGAAGTTGAGGGTGATTTCCCTAAATATGGTAATGATGATGATAGAGTAGATGAGATTGCTTACAAGCTTGTTAAGACTTTCATGAGATATGTAAGAGGAAATCATACATATCGTGGAAGTATTGCAACAACTTCTATTCTTACAATTACATCAAATGTTGTATATGGTCGTGCTACAGGAGCTACACCTGACGGAAGAAAGAAGGGTGAGCCATTTGCACCAGGTGCAAACCCAATGCACAACAGAGATAAGTCTGGAGCAGTTGCCAGCCTTAGCTCAGTATCAAAGCTTCCATTCAAGTACTCACAGGATGGTATTTCTAATACATTCTCTATCATCCCTGATGCACTTGGTAAGGGCGATTTGTCAAATGGTGTTGTTATGGGTGACTTGGCAGTAGAACTTGACCCAGGATGTGCAGAGTGCTAATATAAACTTGGCACTCAGAATCAATTAATGATTTAAGGAGGTAATTAATATGGCTACAGAAGCACAAATAGATAACATGGTTGACTTGCTTGATGGATACGCTGAAAAGGGTGGACATCATCTCAATGTTAACGTTTTTACAAAGGAGACTTTGCTTGATGCACAGAAGCATCCAGAGAAGTATCCACAGCTCACAATTAGAGTTTCAGGATATGCAGTTAATTTTAATAAGCTCACAAAGGAGCAGCAGGATGAGGTTATTTCAAGAACATTCCATGAATCATTCTAATTTAAGGTAACAATTTTGGGCACCTTGTATTGAGGTGCCCTTTTTAAATATTTAAATTTTAGAAGAAACGAATAAATGGGTAATGGTGATTATTATGGGTAAAATTCATTCAATAGAAACTTTTGGAACAGTGGATGGACCAGGCGTAAGATTTGTGGTATTTTTTCAGGGATGTCCTATGAGATGCAAGTTCTGTCACAATCCGGACACATGGAAGTATGATGGCGGAACAGAGATGTCTGTGGAAGAAATATATGAAAAGTTTGATCGTAACAGAGCATTTTACAAAAATGGTGGCATAACCGCGACAGGAGGAGAGCCACTTGTCCAGCTTGAGTTCTTGACGGAACTCTTTGAATGCTTTAAGGCCAATGGTGTCAACACATGTCTCGATACATCCGGTATATGCTATACAAGCGAGAAAAGAGCTGAATTTGAGCGTCTACTGAAATCAGTGGACCTCGTCATGCTTGATATCAAATCCCCTTATGCTGATGGGCATAAGGAGCTTACAGGGCAGGATATGGGGGCGGTGGTTGAGTTTGCTAAGCTAGTTAGTGAGATGGGCACTCCACTGAGAATTAGACATGTGGTTGTTCCTGGAATCACTGATTCTGAGGAGAGCTTGATGGCTGTGGGGAAACTAATAAGTCAGTTCAGAACCCTCAAGGAACTTGAGGTACTACCATATCACAAAATGGGTATAAAAAAATACGAAGAAATGGGCATATCGTATCCTCTAGGAGATTTGGAACCGTTTGATAAGGAGAAGGTCCTCTGGGCCAGACAGAAGATAATAGAAGGTATTAAGCATGGGAAAGATTGATTCAAGTAAAGTCAAGAAGATGGTTAATAAGCTTTCAAGTCTAGACAATGAGTTGAGTAGGCTTGTGGCAGGAAAAAAGAAGGCGGAGCAGGATATAAGAAACACTGCATCTAAGGTCACGATACCAATTACAGATGAGACATTAGATGCAACTCTGCTTGTTCGCCAGTTAAATACATATAGAA
Source organism: Eubacterium xylanophilum ATCC 35991 (assembly GCF_000518685.1). Lineage (GTDB taxonomy): Bacteria > Bacillota > Clostridia > Lachnospirales > Lachnospiraceae > Eubacterium_F > Eubacterium_F xylanophilum. The sequence goes on from NZ_JAEB01000009.1 coordinate 66,398, forward strand.
AAGAGCAGGAATTGCTTGTGAATGTGGCGAGGATATATGAAGAATCACATTCTATTATAGAGGAAAATGTTCCGAGAACTAAGGCACTTATGGGAGGGCTAAGTTCTTTATTTTCAAGTGCAAAAGATAAAGAATTAGCAGCAGAAGCATATGAAAAATTATCGCAATTAGAGCAGGGTGACTATGCAAGCGAAGCAGAAGAGTTGTTGGCGGAATATAAGAGAAAGCATTCTTTTTCTGCCGGAAGCCCATGGGAGGACTTCAGAGCTAATTCGGCTGCATACTATTCCCTACTTGATAGCATCAAGGAAGATAAGGCTGATGTCAGTGCGAAAAACACGAAGACTACATATATTTCTGACGAATTGATGACAAGTATCGAGTCGGTAGAACTTCATCTTGAGGGACTTCATGCCAATTTGAGACGCTATCAGTTCTTTGGAACTCAGTATATAATACACCAGAAAAATGTTCTGCTTGGGGATGAGATGGGACTTGGCAAGACCATGCAAGCACTTGCAGCATTTACACACCTAGCGAGTGAAGGCGCGGACCATTTTCTTGTTGTATGTCCATTGAGCGTTGTGGTCAACTGGACGAGAGAAATAGAGAAGTTTACTGACCTGAATGTTATAGAAATTTATAGCAAGGGAAGAGACGAGGAAATGCAGCAATGGGTCAGGGAAGGTGGCGTTGGAATTACGACTTTTGAAACGCTCAATAAGGTGCCTGTTCCTGAGGGAACAGCTATAGATATGATGGTTGTAGATGAGGCGCATTATGTTAAAAATCCCAAGGCTCAGAGAACACAGTCTGTAATGGGTGCGATTTCTAATGCAGAGAGAGTGTTGTTTATGACAGGTACCCCTCTCGAAAATAAGGTATCTGAGATGGTTTTTCTGGTTAGTTTGTTGCAACAAGATGTGGCTGACAGACTGACTGAAGATACGAAGCAATACAAGAAGACAATTGCGCCTGTTTATCTCAGGCGAGTAAAGGAAGATGTGCTAAAGGAGCTTCCTCCTCTTATCGAAAAAGAGGAATGGGGAAATATGAACTCCAAAGAATTGGAATTTTATAAAGCGGCTATTCTGGAGAATAATTTTATGGCTGCGAGGCAGCTTTCTTGGCATATAGGAGATATGAGTCAATCTACCAAAGCTGAAAGATTGATGGAAATATGCGATGAGATGATCTCGTCAGGCAGAAAGATAATTGTATTTTCTTTCTTCAAAAATACACTTAATACTGTGGCAGAAATGCTTGGAGAAAGATGCGCAGGTATAATTGATGGAAGTGTATCAAGTGAAGATAGACAGAAAATTATAGATAAATATTCCTCCGATGAGACCGGAGACGTGCTTGTGTGCCAAGTGCAGGCTGCCGGTGTGGGACTAAATATACAGGCGGCAAGTGTGATAGTATTCTGCGAGCCACAGCTCAAACCATCTATCGAAACCCAGGCAATTGCGAGGGCATATCGAATGGGACAGACGGAGACTGTAATGGTCCACCGCCTATTAATTAGATCATCAATAGATGAAAGAATTATGGATATATTAAAGGAAAAAGCAATGCTATTTCAGAATTATGCAGATGATTCATTGGTCGGTGATATGAATATGGAAGCGCTAGGTGAAAGTGCGGGAGAGATTATTGATAGCAAGAAACTGATGGAGGAGGAAGCAAAGCGAATGGCGGCTGATTATTAAGAGAGGAGACTAATTATGAGAGTAAAGAAAATTTGTGCAACATTTTTATCAATAGGAGTTTTGGCTGGAGCAATCGGTTCTTGTCCAAGCATATCACAAGCATTTCATTCTTGGAAAAGAAAGTGGCAGTTTTACAATTGACAAAAAAGTCAAAAGAATTGTCGATGTTGATAACAAGAAGAAGATTAATTTCCTCGGGGAATTAGTTGGTGATAGAAATGTCAAGGTCAGCAAGAAAAACAAGGTGTTTGGATGTAAGAATCAGAACATTTATCTTAAAAAGACAGGTGAAATGCTCTATTACGCCGGCTTTAAAGGAGATTATAAACTTCCTAATGTCATCAAAAAAATAACCAAGAAGACAAGTTGGAGAAGCGGTGTAAACACACTTCGTCTCAACAAGAATATTAAGAAAGTTAACTGTAAATATTTGCCATTTGGCTCAGTGGTTTCAGGATCTTATTTGGAGGATATTTATGTAGCAAAATATTCCAAGGTTAAGTTCCAAAATATAAAAGAGCTTGAGGCAGGGTATATAGTAAAAATTCACGTTCCGAAGAACAGTGTTGCAAAAGCTAAAAAGGACTTTAAGAAAGTATCTAACGTAAAAGTTGTTGCATCAAGTAAATAAAAATGCTATATTTATCATAAGTGGGATGTAAAATTAAGCTAGGAGATGTTAGTATGGCGAAAGTATTGATGCTCAACGGAAGCCCTCATGCAAGTGGTTGCACGGCGACAGCACTAGAAGAGATGGCGAGGATTTTTGAAAAGGAGCAAGTCGACTTCGAAATTATTCAAGTTGGAAGTAAGGCGGTTAGGGGCTGCGTGGCATGTGGCTATTGCGGTGAACATGGAAAGTGTGTTTTTGATGATGATTTAGTCAATTCAGTTGCGGAAAAGTTTGAAGAAGCTGATGGTCTTGTAATCGGTAGTCCAGTTTATTATAGCTCACCAAATGGAACTTTGCTAGCTCTACTTGACAGAGTATTCTACAGTACAAAATTTACTAAGCATATGAAAGTCGGAGCTGCGGTTGTCAGCTGTAGAAGAGGTGGTAATACTGCAACTTATGATGTGCTTAACAAGTATCTTGCAGGTACAGGCATGGCGGTTGCACCAAGTACCTATTGGAACATGGTTCATGGCTTTACGGCAGAGGATGTCAAGAAGGATCTTGAGGGACTTCAGACTATGAGGAACCTTGCCAGAAACATGACATTTATGATAAGAGCTATTGCAGATGCCAAGGAGAAGTATGGACTTCCGGAAGAGGAAAGAAATGTATTCACAAGTTTTCCTGACGGGAAGTAGTGATAATGGTTGCCCGATTCGCTTTTTTAGGCGGTTCGGGCATTTTTTTCTTTACTTTTTTACCAAAAACTAGTACAATAGAATGAGTGATTTGTTTTAGGGTCACATATAAAACGGATAAATATTATGGAGGCTATGATTATGGAAAAAACAATGGAGAAAATTGTTGCACTCGCAAAGGGTAGAGGATTTATCTATCCTGGTTCTGAGATTTACGGTGGTCTTGCTAATACATGGGACTACGGAAATCTCGGAGTAGAGCTTAAGAATAATGTTAAGAGGGCTTGGTGGAAAAAGTTTATTCAGGAAAACAAGTACAACGTAGGAGTTGACTGTGCAATTCTTATGAACCCTCAGACATGGGTTGCATCAGGGCATCTCGGTGGTTTTTCCGATCCTCTTATGGATTGTAAAGAGTGTCACGAGAGATTTCGTGCCGATCAGCTTATCGAGGATTATGCCGGTGAGAACGGCATAGAGCTCGAAGGTTCAGTTGACGGTTGGACCAATGAGCAGATGCAGAATTTCATCGCAGAGAAGGGAATTGTGTGCCCAAGCTGTGGTAAGCACAACTTTACGGATATACGTCAATTTAATCTTATGTTTAAGACATTCCAGGGTGTAACAGAGGATGCTAAGAATACAGTTTATCTTCGTCCAGAGACAGCACAGGGAATTTTCGTAAACTTCAAAAATGTTCAGAGAACATCTAGAAAGAAAGTTCCATTTGGAATCGGACAGATTGGTAAGTCATTCCGTAACGAGATTACACCAGGTAACTTTACCTTTAGAACTCGTGAGTTCGAGCAGATGGAGCTTGAGTTCTTCTGTGAGCCAGATACAGACCTTGAGTGGTTCGAATACTGGAGACAGTTCTGTCTTGATTGGCTCAAGAATCTTGGAATCAAGGAAGATGAGCTCAGAGCCCGCGATCATGATAAAGAGGAATTGTCTTTCTACAGTAAGGCGACTACAGACCTTGAGTTCTTGTTCCCATTTGGTTGGGGAGAGCTTTGGGGAATTGCTGATAGAACAGATTATGACCTTACTAGACATCAGGAGACTTCCGGAGAGTCAATGGAGTACTTCGATGATGAGAAGAAAGAAAAATACGTGCCATATGTTATCGAGCCATCGCTCGGTGCTGACCGTGTTACACTTGCATTCCTCTGCAGTGCTTATGACGAGGAAGAGCTTGAGGGCGGCGATACAAGAACGGTTATGCATTTCCATCCAGCACTTGCTCCTGTTAAAATCGGTGTACTTCCACTTTCAAAGAAGCTTAATGAAGGCGCAGAGAAAGTATTCGATGAACTCAGCAAATACTACAACTGCGAGTATGATGACAGAGGAAATATCGGTAAGAGATATAGAAGACAGGACGAGATTGGAACTCCTTTCTGTATTACATATGACTTTGACTCAGAAGAAGATGGAAAAGTTACTGTCAGAGATCGTGATACAATGGAGCAGGAGAGAATTGCTATTGCAGATCTCAAGTCATACTTTGAAGAGAAGTTTGAATTTTAATCAAATATATATTTTGTGAATATAGTTAGCCTCATTCCAGGGATGCTTGGAGTGAGGCTTTTTTCGACAATTAAGAACTATGAATTTTCACTAAGACATGATATAATGTATTTATGATTGTTTGTTACGAATAAGTATGTAGATTAAAGTATGAATTAAGGAAGATGCGGAGGTGACTCCACTTGAGAAAATTAGTTAAAAGAGGCGATATGAACGAAAGAATTGATACAGTATTGCACAAATTTCGTTCAAGGATGAGTGCCTATCCACCGGGGATGTGTCCTATTTCTTTATACAGATCCCTTCTCCAAATATCTATGAACCAATCATGTGGAAAATGCGTTCCATGTCGCGATGGTCTTGTTGAAGTTGACAAAATGTTGCAAAGCATATTGCAAGGGATAGCAGGCGATGATATATTAGAACAATTAGAGCAGATGTGCCAGATGATAGCAGCAACATCGGACTGTGCAGTGGGAATATCTGCAGCTAATCTTATTCTCGATAGTTTAAATCAATTTGAAGATGAATACGAAAGTCATATTAGGAATCACAGCTGTATTGCCGGGCATAAGCAGACAACACCTTGTGTAAGTCTGTGTCCTGCACATGTAAATGTTCCCGGATATATTTCTCTGATTAAGGCGGAGGATTATGCAGGAGCGATAAAGCTGATTCGTGATCGCAATCCTTTTCCGACGGCTTGCGCCATGGTTTGCGAGCATCCGTGCGAACGCAAGTGCCGCCGTCGTTTGGTAGATGCACCTATCAATATTCGCGGGTTAAAAAAGTATGCAGTTGATACGACTCCGGCAGATTCAATAGATAATCCAAGGAAAAATGTTCCGACGGGAAAGAAGATATCAATTATCGGTGCTGGACCATCCGGACTTACAGCGGCATATTTTCTTGCACTAATGGGACATTCTGTCACTGTATATGAAGAGCATGAAAACCTCGGAGGTATGCTGAGATATGGAATTCCGGAGTATCGTCTTCCAAAAGATGAATTAGACAAAGATATAAGAGCGATTTTAAATGTAGAGGACATTGATGTAAAATGCAATACCAAGGTCGGTGTTGATATTTCATTTGATGAGATTCGAAGTGAGTCTGATGCGGTTTATATTGGTATCGGTGCTCAACTTGGCAACAGAATGCCTGTGGATGGCGCTGATGCAAAGAATGTCATTCCGGCGGCAGATTTTCTCCAATTGGCTGCTAAGGGAGAGTTGCCGGATTTGACGGGAAAGAGAGTGGCACTTATCGGCGGCGGAAATGTTGCCATGGATGCTGCTAGGACAGCTGTTAGACTGAAGGCTGAGACAGTTCACGTATTTACGAGAAAAAGAGATGATTATACAGCTCTTGAAGAGGAGATAGTAGGCGCAATGCAAGAGGGTGTGAGATTTAGAACGCTCCTCAGTTTTTTGAATATTGAAGCAGACAATGATACCAATGAAGTTAGAGCAGTATGGCTTCAACCTGAGATAGTGGGAGAGTATGATGAATATGGCATGATGACGACGGAACATTCTACCAATTATCCATATCGATTCAAGTGCGACTACTTGATACTTGCGGTGGGACAGAGAAGTGATGTTGCCAGTTTTGAGGAGGCGGGCGTTCCGACCATTAGAGGGCGAATTGCTTCGAATGAAATGTGCGAAGTCGACGGGATGGCCGGTGTGTTCTCGGGAGGAGACTGCGTGACTGGTCCATCCACGGCGATTAATGCCATTGATGCAGGTCAGGTTGCGGCATATAATATAGATGAATATCTGGGGTACCATCACAAGATTCCATGTGATGTGGAAATCCCAAATCCACTTCCAAACCCGTGTATTCCTACAGGAAGAGCGGAAATCGAGGAAAAAGATCCATATGAGAGAAGAGCTGGATTTGATTTTGTCGAACTCCCTATGACCTATGAGGAGGCGATGCGAGAGTCGTCGAGATGTCTGCGTTGTGATCACTATGGTTGTGGAGTTATGAAAGGGGGGAGTGGAGATGAATAAAGATATTAATGTAGGCATAACCATTGACGATAAGGAGATTTTGGTGCCCTCTGATTATACTATTCTCAAGGCAGCGAGAGAAAATAATATTTATATTCCAACTCTATGTTATCTTGAGGGAGTATCGGATGTGGGAATGTGCAGATTATGTATGGTTGAAGTGGAAGGTCACGATAACTTTTTACCGGCTTGCAGAACTAAATGTGAAGATGGCATGGTGATTGTTACTAAAGGAGAAAAGATATTAAATTATAGAAAAAATATTCTCCAATTAATACTTGCAAATCACAACCAAGACTGCATGAGTTGCCCGGCCAATGGAATATGCGAATTACAGAAATTATGCAATGAATATGATGTTAAACATTCAGATTATAGTGGATTTAGTCGGGACAAAACCGGTGAAATAAAACTTGTTGATGATAATCCATATATTTGCTTTGATCCAAGCAAGTGCATCCAATGTATGCGATGTATAAATGCTTGTGACAAGGTGGCTGGAAACGGCGTCCTAGATTTTGGAAGATCCGGTAATAAAACCATGATTCTCGCCCCATTTGGAAAGAATTATAAGACTACTTCTTGTGAGTCCTGTGGAAACTGTGCCAACGTATGTCCTACAGGTGCGCTTACCATGAAGAGGCAGAATTCCTATAGGAGTTGGGAAATTAAAAAGGTTTTAACTACTTGTCCGCATTGTGCAACCGGCTGTCAATTCTACTTGGTGGTAAAAGATAATAAAATAGTTGATGTAGCGCCGGCAGACGGCCCATCAAATAAGAACAGGCTATGTGTTAAGGGTAAGTCTGGAAGTTTTGATTTTGTACATGCTGAGGATAGGCTTAGAAAACCACTTATTAAAGACCGCCAGACAGGCGAATTTAGAGAGGTTTCCTGGGAGGAAGCTATACAATTCACTGCGGATCAACTGATGAAAATTAAGAATAAATACGGCGGTGATTCTCTTGCCGGATTTGCATGTTCTAGGTCTGCGAATGAGGATATCTATATGGTTCAGAAAATGGTCCGTACATGTTTTGGAACCAATAATACGGATAATTGTGCCAGAGTTTGCCACTCTGCTACGGTGGCAGGACTGGCTAAAACACTTGGCTCAGGCGCCATGACTAATCCTATTTCCGATATAACTTCGGATGTTAATTGCATCCTATTAATTGGTTCTAATCCGGAGGAAGCACATCCGGTAGTGGGAATGCAGATAAGAAGAGCAGTAAAGAGTGGAACAAGATTAATAGTAGTAGATCCCCGCGAAATAGGTCTAACTAAATATGCAGATATTCACTTGAAATTACGACCGGGAACCAACGTGGCCTTCGCCAATGGAATGATGCATGTCATGATAGAAGAGGATCTCGTAGATCACGATTATATAAGGGATTTCACAGAAGGATATGAAGAACTAAAAAAGCTTGTCGAGGATTATACACCTGAAAAGGTGGGTGAAATATGTCACATAGATCCTGATAAACTCAGAGAGGCTGCAAGAATGTATGCAACTGCAGAAAAGGCGCCTATCATATATTGCCTTGGAGTAACGGAACATTCTACAGGAACTGAGGGAGTTATGTGCATGTCCAATATGGCCGCTATTTGCGGAAAAATAGGAAAAAGCGGATGTGGAGTAAATCCGCTCCGTGGACAGAATAATGTACAGGGTGCGTGTGATATGGGTGCTCAACCAACAGATTTTCCGGGATATCAAAAAGTGGATAATCCTGAAGTCGTGGAAAAGTTTGAGAAAGCCTGGGGCGTCAAATTAAGCTCCAAACCGGGACTAAAGGCTACGGAAGTCTTCCCTGCGGCGATAGAAGGTACTATCAAAGGTCTCTATATTTGCGGTGAAGATCCTATAGTATCCGATCCGGACACACATCACATAGAGATGGCTCTAAAAAACTTGGAATTTTTGGTAGTTCAGGATTTGTTTATGACCAAGACTGCCAGATACGCTGATGTTGTTTTGCCGGGAGTTGGATATGCCGAAAAGGACGGAACATTTACCAATACAGAGAGAAGAGTTCAGCGCATACGAAAGGCCGTAGAGTTAGACGGGGATATGCGCCCTGATACAGAGATAATCTTTGATCTCATGAATGCCATGGGCTACAAGCAAGAATATCTCACACCTTCGGAGATTATGGATGAGATATCGAGCTTAACACCAAGCTTTGGTGGGATAAGTTATAAGAGACTTGACTCAGGAGAGAGCCTCCAGTGGCCATGTCCAGACGAAAATCACCCGGGAACACCGATAATGCACGTGGGGGGACCGGTTAGGGGAAGAGTACTTCTGTATCCAGCGGAGTATAAGGCATCGGATGAACTCCCAGATGAGGAATATCCGTATATGCTAACCACTGGTAGAATTCTCTATCATTACAATGCGGCGGCTATGACAAAGCGTTCACCTGGATTAATGGATATTTCCGGAGAGGGCTTTATTGAGATTAATTATAGAGATGCGGATAAACTCGGGATTTCTAACGGTGAGAGAATCAAAGTTTCTAGTCGACGAGGCGAGATAACAGCTACGGCGAGAGTGGGGAGAAAAGTTTCTCAGGGAGAAACATGGATGCCGTTTCACTTTGAAGATTCGCCTGTAAATGTTCTGACTAATGCGGCGCTTGATGATTTTGCCAGGATTCCGGAGTATAAAGTATGCGCAGTAAATATCTCGAAGATCTGATAAGGAGAAGTATATGATCAGTAAGTCAAGAATAACAGTTACATCTAGCGGAAGCGGAGAGCGTGAAGATGCTTTTGTGGCAAGAGAGCATAGTATACTAGTTCGAGTTAATGGGGAAGCTAAGTTAAATCTTACTTGCTCAGATAACAATTTGCCGGAGTTGATTGCTGGAAGACTGTTTACAGACGGATTCATAGCAAATAAGGACGATATATTGTCACTGGAAATTGATGAAAAGCATGTAATTGCAGAGGTGAAAGTTCAAACTAATAAAAAGCCGGAACCTACTGTTTTCCCTGACATTGTGCTGGATAATAAAGTTGTATTTTGTCTTGCAAAAGTATTTTCATACGATTTGCCAATTCACAGCCATACTCAGGGAACACATTGCTGTTTCCTTTCTGACCAAAGCGGAAATATCCTGTTTTCATGTGAAGATATTAGTCGATATAATTCTATTGATAAAGCCATAGGATACGGTGTTTTACAGGGATTAGAGATGAGTGATACGATTCTGTTTACATCGGGAAGAGTATCAGAATTAGCAGTCAGAAAAGTGCTTTTTGCAGGAATTCCTGTGTTGATTTCCAAGGCTGTTCCAAGCGATAAAGCTATAGAGCTAGCGGGGCGGTATAAATTGAAGCTCGTTTGCAGAGCATATCCGGATAAATATGATTTATATGAATAGAGAGGTGGTCTGATTTATGTATGAAAAGAATGTAAATGTTGTTGATAGTAGGCGGATGACAATTAGTATAATCATTCTTGTTGCCTGCAGCATCGTCGGAATATTTGTCAAGCACTTAATCAACCCCATGTGCAATATAATTACTGGGATTCTTCACGTTCCCGGCGGTATATCGACATCAGTTTCCCTCATGTTTCTTGTGACGGCATATGGAGTTACAGAAAAAAAATGGTCCGCAACTTTCATGGGGCTAACGCAGGGAATTACAGCACTAGCTATTGGCATGATGGGAAGTATGGGACCACTGATGTCCTTTGCCTACCTGATTCCCGGTGTCGTGATTGACCTCGTAATGCTCATGCCAATTGACAGGCGAATTGGTATGTTTTTGGCCAACACACTGGCATCAATAGCGGCAGCTTTGTTTGCAAATCTTGTGGTATTTCATCTTCCGATTATGGTATTGCTCGTATATGTTTGTCTGTCGGCAGTTACAGGTGCAACATGCGGTATTATGGCAGGTTTTGTCACAGGAATTATAAAGAATAAAGGAGAAATCAAATGAAAAAAAACAGCATAATAATTTGTATATTATTCACATTAATTGTGATGGTCAGTACGGGGATTACTTTCTTCTACCTGCAGGGGAGACAGTCAACTCCACCGAACTCTCTGGTTATAGAAAGAGAAGGGAAAAATACAGTGGTTGATTTTTCAACCCTGAGTCTTGAGTCCTTCAGTGGAACTGTCGTCAATGGAAAGGGACAGTCCAAGGAAGTAAGCGGAAAGGGCATTAGAATTGATAAGCTCATCGGTGATTCAGGTTTCACGGAGGCAAGAGTTGTGGCCGACGACGAATATAATGCCGTTGTAAAGCCTGCAGATACTGCAAATGCCTGGATCCAAATAGAATCTGGCAAGGCAAGACTAATAGTGTTCGGCGATTCCGATTCTAAGAGAGCAGTAAAAAATGTGGTGAGGATTGAAGTGAAATGACAGAGTATTCCGCGATAATTCTTGCAGGTGGCAAGAGCAGGCGAATGGGGCAGAAGAAAGCTCTGTTGAAAATTGAAGGCAGAGGATTTGTCCAGATCATAAGAGATAAGCTGCTTAAACTTGGCATAGAAGATATAATTCTATCGGGATTTGCGAAACCCTGCGAAAAAACGAGATATGTCAAGGATAGGTTTGAAGGGCAGGGCCCCTTGGCGGGGATCCACGCAGGCTTAGAAGCAGCTTCGCATGACAGCGTCATAGTTATCGCCGAAGATGCGCCCTTGGTCCCTGTGGAATTTCTGGAGAAATTGTGCCAAATTCATGAAGAGAGAAGTGGGCTTGTGACAGTGGCTTCGTGTGAACGGCGAATTCAACCTTTGCTTGGGATATATGATAAATCCTTGGCGAAAAACTGCGAGAGAATTCTCACAGATAATAAGAGAAAAGTGATGTCACTTTTAGAAGAGGTGGGGTATGAAGAAGTCCCTTTTTTCGGTGAAGAAATACTGGTTCGGGGATGTAATACTCCGGAAGAATATGAATATTTACAGAGATTAGTAAAGCCAGCACCTAGGTGAATAACCTAGGGCCGGCTTGTTTTTGTGGAATCGCATATTGCTGGTCTTACTCACGTCGTTCGTAAGACAATTTTCTTCGGATTATTTTCCTGCATTTCTCTTTGCTCTATATCTCTCAGTTCCGTCGAGAATCTTCTTGCGGATTCTGAGATTTTCCGGAGTGACTTCGAGAAGCTCATCTGTGTCGATGAAGTCAATGGCTTCTTCGAGGCTTAGCTCAACCTTTGGTGAAAGCCTCAAAGCTTCATCAGAACCTGATGAACGAGTGTTGGTCAAATGCTTCTTCTTGCAGACATTTACCTCGATGTCATCGGTCTTTCCATTCTGCCCAACTACCATTCCACCGTAAACTTTTTCGCCAGGTCCAACGAAGAGCGTTCCTCTTTCCTGTGCGTTAAATAGTCCGTAGACAATGGCCTCACCGGATTCAAAGGCAATCAATGATCCCTGTTTTCTATAAGAAATATCTCCCTTATATGGTCCATAACCGTAAAACTCAGTATTAATAACACCATTTCCCTTGGTGTCTGTCATAAACTCGCCTCTGTATCCAATCAAGCCTCTGGATGGAATTAAGAATTCAAGTCTTGTAGTTCCCGCATTTAGAGGATTCATGGCCTGAAGCTCGCCCTTTCTCTGGCTGAGCTTGTCTATTACTGTTCCGGTAAATTCATCCGGCACATCCACCAATGCCTTCTCAAGTGGCTCGAGTTTCTTGCCGTTCTCATCTGTCTTGTAGAGAACTTCCGGCTTACTAACTGCGAACTCGTAACCTTCACGGCGCATGTTTTCAATCAAAACTGAGAGATGAAGTTCACCTCTACCTGAAACCTTATAGCACTCTGTGCTCTCTGTATCCTCAACTCGCAAACTTACGTCGGTGTTGAGCATTTTATACAATCTATCGCGCAAATGACGTGAAGTCACAAATTTTCCTTCCTGTCCCGCGAGTGGACTGTCATTTACGATAAAATCCATACTGATAGTAGGTTCGCTAATTCTCTGGAAAGGAATTGCCTCAGGATTCTCAGGTGAGCAAATCGTATCTCCGATGTGAATATCCGAAATACCTGAAATAGCAACAATTGATCCAATCTTAGCTTCTTCAACCTCAACTCTTTCAAGTCCCTCGAACTCATAGAGCTTACTAATCTTGACTTTTTCATTTTTCTCAGGATCGTGTGCGTTTACGATAACCACGTCCTGGTTTACGCGAACGGAGCCGTTATCCACTTTTCCAACACCGATACGTCCAACGTATTCATTGTAGTCAATTGTACTAATAAGTACCTGTGTATCCGCCTCTGGGTCACCTGTTGGGGCAGGGATGTAATCAATAATAGCATCAAATAGAGGCTTCATATCGGTTCCCTCTACATCCATGCTATTAGAAGCTTTTCCTTCTTTTGCTGAAGCAAAGATAAATGGGCAATCAAGCTGCTCTTCGTCAGCCTCCAAATCTATAAATAACTCGAGAATCTCATCCACAACCTCTTCTGGTCGAGCTTCTGGACGGTCAATCTTGTTGACACAAACAACTACAGGAAGCGAAAGTTCCAATGCTTTTTTCAAAACAAACTTGGTCTGTGGCATAGCTCCCTCAAAAGCATCCACCACAAGAACAACACCATTAACCATTTTGAGCACTCGCTCAACTTCGCCACCAAAGTCGGCATGCCCCGGAGTATCAATAATATTAATCTTGATATCATTGTAGTGAATTGCTGTGTTTTTGGATAGAATAGTTATTCCTCTTTCACGTTCGATGTCATTGGAATCCATGACACGCTCAGCCACTTCCTGATTTTCGCGGAAAACACCACTCTGCTTAAGAAGCTCATCAACAATTGTAGTCTTACCGTGGTCTACATGCGCGATAATTGCAATATTTCTAATATCGTCTCTTGTAGTTCTCATCTTCAACTTCCTTTCTAAATCTCGCCTGAAAAGCGCTTTGCTTTTGCTTGGAATGGGTATTGTCATACCCCACAAATTATTAGTATAGCATATGTGAGTGGGCAAAGTAAAGGGGAAATGCGTGTAGAGTTAAAATTTGATGGGGATGGCTGGGGAGAAATCATTCGCAAGAAAAAAATTTACAATCCCCATTGTTTTGTGGTATTATAAACCATATGGATTTGTAGAGGTAGGTGAGCATGGATGGAAAAATTCAAATCTCTGTTGTTTGCGGGGATTTATGTGGGTATCATATATGTGTTTCGCATATATATTACATTTCTTTTTGCGGGACAGGCATTGGTGGTTTCTTTTCAAAGGCACAATATGAACCTTTACGATCAGATGATTACCAAGTATGTTGACGATTATACAATCAACATTTATTTGACCGGAATGATTGATTTGATAATTGTAGTTGGATTTGGACTGTGGTATTATTATATTAGAAAAAAGAAGGACATGTTGCCGGTTTCATATGACAAGTCTTTGGCGGCAAAGCCCTTGCTGATAAATGTACTCATGGGTGTGCTTGCCCAGTTTGCCACTGTTGTGATTATTTTGGCGGTGGTGATGGTTTCGCCGGGGGTTATCGAGAGTTATAATGATACGATGCAGGGGATGGATATGGACAATGTTCAGCCGGCTATTTTGATTCTTGTTGTTTGCATTATTGGGCCGATTGGGGAAGAGTTGGTATTCAGAGGAATGATTTATAGGACTCTTCGCAAAGGGCTTCCTGCGGTGGCAGCAATGATTATATCGGGAATTCTCTTTGGAATCTATCATGAGCAGCTTGTGCAGGGGATATATACGGCGATATTTGGATTTGTTCTTGCATTGGTGTTTGAGAAGACCAACTCGGTGCTGCCGAGTATAGTGATGCATATTACATATAATTCATTCAATTATATATTCGAACAAATAAGAAATCAGTTGGGATTGCCTGAGGAAATCCAAGGGATTTTGACAATTCTTTTTGGTTTTGCCTCTATGATTGTACTTATAGTTACGGTTATCTATTATTATAGATTAGATTTGAAACCGGTTCCGCAGGTGGAACAAGTTGAAGAAGGATGATGTTTATGAGTTTGAGAGTTGAATATGGAAACAATAGTCAAATTCAGACGGCTTTGAACGGCGTGAATTCTCAGCCGCAAACCACGGTGACTCCATTTAAGGAGGTTCTCGAGAAAGTGGTTTATAGCCCTAAGGTTCAAGAGAATGAGAACAAAATAGAGAAAAATGTTCCGAAGGTTGAGAAAACACATACGACGAAGCCTACATCGGACACTGTCTATGTTGGTAAAGATGGGACGATGACTACCACAATGGATGATATTTTCAAGAGGGCATCGAAGAAGTATGGAGTGTCTTATCAGTATCTTGTGGCGGTGGCGAAGGCGGAGTCGGATTTTAATCCCAAGTGCGTGTCAAGCGCAGGTGCGAAGGGGGTTATGCAACTTATGCCCTATGAAGTCAGAGACTTAGGGGTTGATGATGTATATGATCCTGAGCAGAATATCATGGCATCTGCCAAGTTATTGGCAGCTCATCTAAAGAAATTTGATGGGGATAAGACACTTGCTGCTGCGGCATACAATGCAGGGAGCGGAGCGGTAAAGAAGTATGGAGGTGTTCCGCCTTACAGAGAAACTCAGAATTATGTAAAGAAGATCGCCGCATATATGGAGCAGGGGGTTAAGGCACCTACAAAAAAGATTAGGGTGACACCGAACAAATTGAGTGGTAAGATAGTAAAGGGTGAAGCACCTGAACACAAAGAGGTGACAGAAGAAAAGAAAGTTGATGTTCCGCAAAAGCAAGATGTCCAAGCGAGCGCAGTTAAGGCAACCGAGAAGGACCTTGAGGAAGTTCGCGTTGTGATTGGAAGTGGTGAGGATGCCGTGACCATGACATATGGAGCATATCTTAAGTACCTTGAACTAGGGGACTTGGGAGTTGGATAAGTTTAGTTTGTCGTTTTTACGACTTTGGCAATTATGCCGCATAGAGAATATTTTAAGGAGAAAACAAAAATGAGTAAGAAACCTACAGTATTGATGATTTTGGATGGCTATGGTCTCAATGACAGGACTGAAGCCAATGCAGTTGCCCTTGGTAACACACCGGTTATGGACAAGTTGATGGCGGATTATCCTTTTGTAAAGGGTAATGCTTCAGGTCTTGCAGTTGGTCTTCCTGATGGTCAGATGGGAAATTCAGAGGTTGGTCACATTAATATGGGCGCCGGAAGAATTGTTTATCAGGAGCTTACAAGAATCACTAAGGAAATCGAAGACGGAGTATTTTTCGAGAACGAGGCTTTGCTTGAGGCAATCAAGAATTGCCAGGAGAAGGGAGGAGATTTGCATCTCTTCGGACTTCTTTCAGATGGTGGTGTGCACAGTCACAACACACATATGTATGCACTTTTGGAGCTTGCCAAGAGAAATGGTATTGAAAATGTATACCTTCATGCCTTCCTCGATGGACGTGATACTCCACCTGCTTCAGGAAAGGATTTTGTCCAGGAAGCAGAAGATAAGATGAAGGAAATCGGTGTTGGAAAAGTTGCAACAGTTATGGGTCGTTACTATGTAATGGACCGAGATAATCGTTGGGAGCGCGTGCAGAAGGCCTATGATGCCCTTGTTCTCGGTGAAGGTGAAGTGGCAGAGTCAGGTGTTGATGCAGTTGTGAAGTCATATGACAGAGGAGATACAGATGAGTTCGTTCTTCCAACTGTTGTAGTTGAAGATGGCAAGCCACGTGCGACAGTTAAGGAAAATGATTCAGTTATTTTCTATAACTTCAGACCAGACCGTGCAAGAGAGATCACAAGAGCTTTCTGTGATGACAAGTTTGATGGATTTGAGAGAGCAAAGGGATTCTTCCCACTTACATATGTTGTATTTACTGAGTACGACGTGACAATTCCTAACAAGATTGTTGCTTTCCACAAGGTAGAAATCAACAACACATTTGGCGAGTTTTTGGCTAAAAATGGTCTCAAGCAGCTCCGTACTGCTGAGACTGAGAAGTATGCTCACGTAACATTTTTCTTCAATGCAGGAGTTGAGGAGCCAAATGAAGGCGAGGACAGACTTCTTGTAAACTCTCCGAAGGTTGCAACTTACGACTTGCAGCCGGAGATGAGCGCTTACAAGGTTTGTGATGGACTTGTTGATGCAATCAAGTCAGACAAATATGACGTTATTATTATCAACTTTGCAAACCCTGATATGGTTGGTCATACAGGTGTTGAGAGTGCTGCAATCAAGGCAGTTGAGGCAGTTGATGAGTGTGTAGGAAAGGCTGTAGATGCCCTTTTGGAAGTTGACGGACAGATGTTTATCTGTGCAGACCACGGAAATGCAGAGCAGCTCATGGATTATGAGACAGGCGAGCCATATACAGCTCATACAACAAATCCTGTTCCATTCATCCTTGTAAACTACGATGATTCTTATACACTTAGAGAGGGCGGATGTCTTGCGGATATCGCTCCAACTCTTATCGAGATGATGGGATATGAGAAGCCGGCCGAGATGACAGGTGAGTCACTTCTCATCAAGAAATAATTATTTATAATGCAATTAATTGCCCCTGCCACAGGTGACAAGCCTCGCTTGGCAGGGGTTTATGAATGTTAAATAGGAGATGCTAAATGGCAAAAAAAGTAGTAGTAGGTATGTCCGGAGGTGTGGATTCCTCTGTGGCTGCATATCTCTTGAAGGAGCAGGGGTATGAAGTTATCGGCGTGACTATGCAGATTTGGCAGGACGACGCCCAGGAGAACCCAGACGGATGTTGCGGTATAAGCGCAGTTGATGATGCAAGGCGAGTGGCGGATGCCCTTGGAATCAGATATTATGTTATGAATTTCAAGAAAGAATTCAGAGAGAATGTCATAGACTATTTTATTAGAGAGTATAAAAATGGTCGGACACCCAATCCATGCATTGCATGCAATAGATATGTAAAGTGGGAATCTCTTCTTCAGAGGAGTTTGGAGATTGGAGCTGATTATATTGCCACGGGTCATTATGCCAGGATTGTACAGCTGCCAAATGGCAGATATGCAATCAAGAATTCTGTTACAGCTGCCAAAGATCAGACTTATGCCCTTTACAACTTGACTCAGGATCAGCTTACGAGGACTTTGATGCCGGTCGGAGAGTTTTCCAAAGACGAGATAAGAGAAATTGCCAAGAAAGCGGGGCTTCCGGTGGCGGCAAAGCCGGATTCACAGGAAATATGCTTTGTTCCCGATAATAATTATGCCGGATTTATCGAGAGAGAGACCGGTGAGAAGGAGAAAAAGGGAAACTTTGTGGATTTAGATGGAAATGTTCTGGGAGAGCATCAGGGAATTTCTCATTATACCATTGGACAGAGAAAGGGACTTGGAATTAGTCTTGGGAAGAGAACATTTGTCACGGAGATAAGGACCGGGACCAATGAGGTTGTTCTCGGTGATAATGAAGATTTATTTGGAAAAAAAGTTTATGCAAATAATATAAATTTTATGGGGATTGAAGATATATCTGATGAGATTAGAGGGGTTGCAAAGATTAGATATAACCATTCGGGCGACACTTGTAGAATTAAGAGAATTGGGGAAGATGAGATAGAAATCACTTTTGACAAACCTCAGAGAGCAGCTACCCCGGGGCAGGCAGCAGTTATATACTCGGAGGATGGAATTGTTCTTGGTGGTGGAACTATTTTTCCCTTGAAATAATATGCTTGATGTGATAGTATATATTAGATACATTGTTTTTTGGGGGAGAAGTGCGCCCTGAAAACGAGAGAAAGGATGAGATGAAGGAATGAAGTACTTCGGAACAGATGGCTTTCGCGGCGAGGCCAATGTAGATTTAACAGCAAAGCACGCATTCCAAGTTGGAAGATTTCTTGGAAACTATTTTTACGATGAAAAAAAGAAAACACGAGTTATCATAGGTAAGGACACTAGATTGTCAGGATATATGTATGAAACAGCCTTGGCGGCGGGCCTTACTGCCAGTGGAGTAGATGTATATGAGATTCATGTCACATCTACACCAAGTATCTCTTACTTGATTCGCCAGGAGAGATTTGACTTTGGTATTATGATTACAGCCAGCCATAATCCTTATACGGACAATGGAATTAAGGTAATCAACGGACAGGGTCAGAAGCTTGAGGAGGAGATAGAACAGCAGATAGAGGATTACATCGATGGAAAGATCGGTGAGCTCCCATATGCTACAGGCGAAAAACTCGGAAGATGTTATGATTATACAGATGGTAAAGTAATATATAAGGCTTATCTCAAGAATTTGGTGACACATCCATTTGATGGAAAAGTTGTGGCATTAGATCTCGCCAATGGATCTGCATCGAGAATTGCTGGAGACATATTCAGAAGACTTGGTGCTGAAGTTCATGAGATATATGATAAGCCGGATGGAATGAATATCAATAGACATTGTGGTTCAACACACATAGAAAAGATCCAGAGTTTTGTCAAGGAAGTCGGCGCAGACGTGGGATTTGCTTATGATGGAGACGCAGACAGATGCTTGGCAGTGGATGAAAACGGGGATATCATAACTGGCGACCACATTATGTATGTCTGTGGTAAATATCTCAAGCAAAAGGGAAGACTCAAAGATGATGTCGTTGTTACAACTGTAATGTCCAATATGGGACTTTACAAGGCATTTGATGAAGCCGGTATCAAGTATGAACAGACGGCTGTCGGCGATAAGTATGTTTGTGCCAATATGATGGAAAACGGATATACACTCGGCGGAGAGCAGTCAGGACATGTGATTTTCATGGAAAATGCTGTGACCGGAGATGGAGTTCTCACGTCACTCATGATCATGGAGGCTATGCTTGAGGAAGATAAAAAGCTTTCAGAATTAACTAAGGGGCTCACAATTTTTCCACAACTTCTTGTTAATATAAGAGTTAAGGACAAAGTTGCCGCTATGGAAGATCCTGATGTGCTGAAGGCTGCAGAGGAAGTTTCAGAGCGTTTGGGCGACTCGGGAAGACTCTTGCTTAGGGAGAGTGGTACAGAGCCACTTATAAGAGTTATGGTCGAGGCTGAGACGGACGAATTGTGTAGTGAAAATGTATACAAGATTATTGATGTCCTAAAGGCGAAGGGGCACGAAGAATGAAAGGAAAGAAATATGGCAGATTTGCAGAATGGTGCTAAAAAGGGTGCATATTACACTAACGAGTACCGCAATGTTTTTGCTGAATGCGGATACTCGGAAGAGGAAATTGAGAAGAAGGTCAAAGATGCTTTCCAGACAGTATTCTACGGTCCGGACGATGAGAAGTTCTACTTCGAGTTCGGTGATGATATGGGATACTTTGAGGACACTGGAAACTTTGATGCCAGAACAGAGGGCATGTCATATGCAATGATGATGTGCGTTCAGATGGATATGAAGAATGAGTTTGATCGCGTCTGGAAATGGGCGAGAACATTCATGTATATCGAAGAAGGATACAATGCGGGATATTTTGATTGGCACAGAAGAACTGATGGATCAAGAATCGACGAGTATCCGGGTCCGGCTCCGGATGGAGAGGAATTCTTCGCAATGTCACTATTCTTTGCATCACACAGATGGGGAGATGGTGAAGGAATATTTAACTACTCACAGGAAGCTAAGAATATCTTAAGTGCTTGTATTCACAACGGAGAGAATGAGCCGGGAGAACCTATTATGGAGCCTGAGAATTATCTTATTCGCTTTATTCCAAGTAGGAAGTTCAGTGATCCTTCATATCACTGCCCACATTTCTATGACCTCTTTGCTCTTTGGGCCAATGAAGAGGACAGGGAATTCTGGAAGAAGGCTGCAGATGCAAGTCGTGAGTACTTGAAGAAAGCATGTCACCCTGAGACAGGATTGGCAGCAGAGTATGCTAACTACGATGGAACACCTTATGCTCATGAAAGAGATATATTTGGTGGACGTCATGACTGGTATTACAGTGATTCTTATAGAGTTATTGCCAACATCGGTTTGGATCATGAGTGGTTTGGCAAAGATCAGTGGCAGGTTGAGAACAATAACAAAGTTCAAAAATTCTTCATGGAGACACATCGAGATGAAGATTTTAAGATATATGAGATTGATGGAACAGTAATCGATGAGCCAGCGCTTCATCCGGTTGCAATCATCGCTACAAACGCCCAGGCTAGTCTTGCGGCAGACGGTCCTTATGCTAAGGAGTGTGTTGAGAGATTTTGGAATACACCACTTAGAAAGGGCGGAAGAAGATACTATGATAACTGCCTCTATCTATTCGCGTTGCTTGCGCTTAGCGGAAAGTATAGAGTTTGGTAAGATAGATGTAAATCAATAATTTGGAGGAAAATTAAAAATGAGTTTTAAAGTTGAGAATCTTGAGAAGAATATGGCAAAGCTTACTATCGAGGTAAGTGCAGAAGAGTTTGAGGCTGCTATGGTTAAGTCTTATAACAAGAACAAAAAGCAGATCAGCGTTCAGGGATTTAGAAAAGGTAAGGCACCTCGTAAGATGATCGAGAAGCTTTACGGTGAGGAAATTTTCTACGAAGACGCTGCAAACTTTATCATCCCAGATGCGTATGAGAAGGCTGCTGACGAGAGTGGACTTGATATCGTTTCAAGACCAGAGGTAGATGTAGAGCAGATTGGAAATGGCAAGACATTTATCTTCACAGCAACTTTTGCTGTTAAGCCGGAAGTTAAGCTTGGCGAGTACAAAGGCTTGGAAGTTGAGACAAGAGAGCTTGTAGTAACTGATGAGGAAGTAGATGCTGAGATTAATAAGGCTTTGGAGCAGAATGCTAGAATATTTACTGTAGAAGACCGCGGAATCGAAGTAGGTGATACAGCTATTATCGACTTTGAGGGATTTGTAGACGGTGAGGCTTTTGCAGGTGGAAAAGCTGAGAATCACTCACTTGAGATTGGTAGTCACTCATTCATCGATACATTCGAAGACCAGCTTGTTGGCAAGAATGTAGGAGATGAGGTTGATGTTAATGTAACTTTCCCAGAAGAGTATCACGAAGAGTCTTTGAAGGGTAAGCCAGCTTTGTTTAAAGTAAAAATCAATGAGATTAAAGCTAAGGAGCTTCCTGAACTCGATGACGAGTTTGCAAGCGAAGTATCAGAGTTTGAGACATTGGCTGAGTATAAAGACAGCATTAAGAAGTCTATAGAAGAGAGAAAACAGGCTCAGATCAATGCCGAGAAGGAAAATAAGGCAATCGAGAAGCTTATCGAGACATCTGAGATGGAAATTCCGGATGCTATGATCGACGAGCAGGTTAACCAGATGATGAATGATTTTGCCGGAAGACTTTCACAGCAGGGATTGTCAATTGATCAGTATTTCAAGATGACAGGCATGCAGCCTAAGGCACTTATGGCTCAGATGCGTCCGGATGCTGAGATGCGCATTAAGAGTCGTCTTGTACTTGAAGCTGTAGCAGATGCTGAGAAGTTTGAGGTAACAGAGGAAGAGCTTGACAAAGAGATGGAGTCAATCGGAGAAATGTACAATATGACTCTTGAGAAGATCAAGGAGCTCTTCGGTGAGGATGAGAAGAAGCAGCTTGAGTCTGATACTAAGGTTAAGAAGGCAGCAGCTCTCCTCGTTGAGTCAGCTAAGGAGATTCCAGTAAAGGAAGAGGACGCTGAGTAATTACAGCAGTTATCTTGACTTGATAATTAGCGAAATGGAGGAAATTGGAGAATGGCATTAGTACCTTACGTCATAGAGCAGACAAGCCGTGGTGGCGAGCGTCAGCATGATATCTATTCTAGATTGTTGCGCGAGAGAATCGTATTTCTTGGAGACGAGGTAAATGATCAGACAGCGAGTCTAGTTGTCGCTCAGTTACTTTTCCTCGAGTCAGAGGATCCAAGTAAGGATATTAATTTGTATATTAATAGTCCGGGTGGTTCTGTCACAGCGGGAATGGCTATCTATGATACAATGAATTATATTAAGTGTGACGTCTCTACAATTTGTATGGGACTTGCAGCGAGCATGGGAGCTTTCTTGCTCTCAAGCGGAACTAAGGGAAAGAGACTTGCTCTTCCTAATTCTGAGATAATGATTCATCAGCCATCAGGCGGTGCCAGAGGTCAGGCAACAGAGATTCAGATTGTTGCTGAGAATATCTTGAAAACTAAGAAGAAGTTGAACGAGATTTTGGCTGCCAACACAGGACAGGATGTGGAGAAGATTGCTGCAGATACAGAGCGCGATAACTTCATGTCAGCTGATGAGGCAATGGAATATGGACTTATCGATCGTGTTATTGTTAACCACGATTCAGTTGAATAATTAAGATGCAACCCCACCTGCCCAAGGTGGGGATTTGCACACTAATAATGACAATAAAAATCAGTTGGATTTGATTCCAAATCGGGAAAATGTGTGTGCGGGTGCACATGTTCTCGTGGCAACACACCTGCAAAATGGTAAATAAAATGGCAAATAAAAAAGATGATGACAAGAGAGTAGCACCAAGATGTTCTTTTTGTGGAAAGTCAGAGAGACAGGTTAGAAAGCTTATTGGCGGACCTAGCGGAATATTTATCTGTGACGAGTGCGTAGATTTATGTGACGAGATTCTCATGGAAAGCTACGATGATGGATATGTAGAAAGTGATATTGAAGAGGAAATCAACCTCCTTAAACCAAAGGAAATCAAGGAGGTTTTGGACGAATATGTTATTGGTCAGGACAATGCCAAGAGAGCACTGTCTGTAGCTGTTTATAATCACTACAAACGTGTTTTGAGGGGAGATGTTCAGGATGATTCTGATGTCGAGCTTCAGAAGAGCAATATCCTTATGATTGGTCCAACAGGATCAGGAAAGACTTACCTTGCTCAGACCCTTGCCAAGGTTTTGAATGTGCCATTTGCAATTGCAGATGCCACCACACTAACAGAGGCAGGATATGTGGGTGAAGACGTTGAAAATATTCTGTTGAAGATAATTCAGGCAGCAGATTTTGACATCTCCAAGGCAGAGCATGGAATAATATATATTGACGAAATTGATAAGATTACCAAGAAGAGCGAGAATACATCTATCACTCGTGATGTTTCCGGTGAAGGTGTACAGCAGGCTCTCCTCAAGATACTTGAGGGAACAGATGCAAGTGTTCCACCACAGGGAGGAAGAAAGCATCCACAGCAGGAATTTTATCATATTAATACAACTAATATCTTGTTCATTTGTGGCGGAGCATTCGACGGTTTGGACAAGATTATTGGATCGAGAATAGACAAAAAATCTATCGGATTTAATGCTGAAATAGTAGATAAGAATGATTCAGATATCGGTGAGTTGTTCTCACAGGTACTGCCTCAGGATTTGATTAAATATGGTATCATACCTGAGTTTGTTGGTAGAGTTCCGGTGACAGTCAGCCTTGATTTGTTGAACGAGGACGACTTGGTGGACATACTCACAGTGCCAAAAAATGCTATTACAAAGCAGTATGCTAAGTTGATGGAGATGGATGGAGTAGATCTTGTATTTGAAGAGGATTCTGTTCGCGAGATAGCAAAGCAGTCTCTTGAGAGAAAGACAGGTGCAAGAGGACTTAGAGCTATTATTGAGGGCGCTATGACAGATGTTATGTTCGAGATACCATCGAGAGAAGATGTCAAGGAATGTCATATTACTAGAGATGTTATCACGGACAAGAAGGAGCCAATCCTGATCAGCGAATCCGGTGATGAGTTGGATTTGTTTTTAGAGAAAAAAGCAAACTAAAAAGGATAAAAGAAAGGGAACAGAAAGGTACATCTTATGGAATATGAAAATATAATATATCCAGTGGTGGTTTTCCCGGAACAGTGTATCTTTCCTTCGACATATATTAATCTCACAATTACAGATGAGTTAATGTTAAGAGCAGTGAGAGAAGCAGTTGACGGAGGCATGCGCAAGGTAGTTCTTGCATTTGTCACGGAACCGGAAGAGTCTCTGCTTGGGGCCAAACCGGAGTTAATGGATGTCGCAGTGATTGCGGAAATCAAGCAATATGTCAAGGGTAATAGGGGAATCGAGCGAGCTCTCATGCAGACTATTTCCAGAGTTTCTGTGGAGAGTTGGCAAACAGAAGATGACGAAGTGATCGGAGCGAAGATTCTGCCGTTTGAAACCACTAGGAAGAAAGGTTTTACGGAAATCGCTGAGCGAGCTGTCAGAATGGAAATCTTGGATACTTTCAAGAATTATATCAGAGAGGTGGCAACGGACAACCAGCCTGTTTATCAGGAGATTTACAGAAAGAGCTTGGAAGAAATTGTCGACAGATTGTCTATGGTAATTCCTATGGACAGAGAGACCACCATCTCGATACTTGATGAGCATGATTTGGAAACTCGAGCAAAGATTCTCGATACAGAAATCGAGACTATGATTGCCGTATTCGGATACAGAGATGACTTCAAATCAAGTGTCCAGAGGGATGTGGAGAATGCCCACAAAGAAAAGTTCCTCCGGATGCAGTTGAATACCATCATGGAAATGCTCGATGAGACAAATGACAAGAATGACTATGAGACAAGGCTCCAAAAACTTGATGCAAGCGATGAGATAAAAGATGCTATCCGAGAAGAGATAGACAGACTTGAGTCAATCCCAAGTAGCTCTTCTGAGGAGAGGGTATCAAGGGACTATATAGAGACTTTGCTCAGTCTTCCATGGAATGCCAAGACAGAAGACCACTATGATGTGGACAAGGTGAAGAAGCAGCTCGACAAGGATCACTATGGCCTTGAGAAGGTGAAGGAGAGAATCATCGAATTCATAGCTGTGCGCTCGCTAAACGGTGGGGCGGAAGCACCTATCATATGTCTTGTTGGTCCACCGGGAACAGGAAAAACGTCTATTGCCAGATCAGTTGCCACGGCAATCAACAAGAAGTACGTGAGAATAGGTCTCGGCGGAGTTAGAGACGAAGCAGAGATCAGAGGTCATAGAAGAACATATATTGGCGCGATGCCGGGACGAATTATCAAAGCTCTAAAAGAAGCCAAGGTAAGTAATCCGCTGATTCTTCTCGACGAGATAGATAAAGTTGGAGCTGATTACAAGGGGGATGCCAGTGCATCACTGCTTGAGGTTCTTGATCCGGAGCAGAACAAGACTTTCAGCGACCACTATGTCGAGCTCCCGGTTGATCTATCAGAGGTATTGTTTATTTGTACTGCCAATACAACAGATACCATAGACGGTCCACTTTTGGACAGAATGGAAATTATAGATCTTTCTGGTTATACAGAGAATGAAAAGTATCACATTGGAAAGGACTACTTGATTTCTAAGCAATTGGAGAAAAATGGTCTGACCAAGAAGGACTTGTCCATAAATAGCAAGGCTCTCAAGGACATCATCTCATACTACACAAGGGAGTCAGGTGTCAGAGAACTCGATAGGACTATTTCCAAGGTTTGCCGAAAGGCTGCACTCAAGAGAATTAAAGATGAGGGCAAGATGACTGTTACATCCAAAAACCTTGAGGATATTCTCGGAGTGAGAAAGTATACCAACCAGAAGGCCAACAAAAAGGCGGATGTAGGTATAGTAAGAGGACTTGCGTGGACTCAGGTGGGTGGCGACACTCTGGAGATTGAGGTAAATATCATGCCAGGTGACGGAGAACTCATCATTACAGGCCAACTTGGAGATGTCATGAAGGAGTCAGCCAGAATAGCTCTCAGCTATGTGAGAAGCATATCATCTCGTGATTCTGAGTTTTTTGCCAAGAATGACATTCACATCCATGTGCCGGAAGGAGCAGTTCCAAAGGATGGTCCATCGGCAGGAGTGACAATGACAACGGCACTTTACTCAGCTATTGAGGGAATCAAAGTGGATCCTAAGGTTGCCATGACGGGAGAAGTTACACTTCGCGGAAATGTTCTCGCCATAGGTGGATTAAAGGAAAAGCTCCTGGCAGCCAAGATGGCCGGAATCAAGAAAGTTTTTGTCCCTGAGGAAAATATTCCGGAGGTGTCAGAAATTGAAGATGAGATCAAGGAAGGACTTGAAATCATTTATGTCTCAGATGTGAAAACAATATTAGAAGGTGCGTTGATAAGATGATTATAAAATCACTGGAGTTAGAAACGGTATGTGGTATAACGAGCAAACTTCCTAAGAATGACAAGATAGAACTTGCATTTTGGGGACGTTCCAATGTGGGAAAATCATCCTTGATTAACACATTGCTCAACCGCAAGAGCTTTGCCAGGATATCATCACAGCCGGGCAAAACGCAGACGATAAATTATTATAATATCAATAATGCTTGTTATTTTGTAGACCTACCTGGATATGGATATGCCAAGGTTTCCAAGGAAATTGCAGCTAAGTGGATGAAGATGATTGAGAAATATCTCGATAATTCGGAAGCATTGAGAGTTGTATTTTTGCTGATTGACATAAGGCACGATCCGTCTGCCAAGGATGTGGAGACATATAAGCTGTTATGTAGCAAGGGATTTAATCCGTTGATTATTGCCACAAAGTCTGACAAGGTCAGCAAGAACCAGAGAAATGCAAGCATGCAGGCAATCAGAAAGAAACTTGGACTCGTAGAGGGAACTCCTATTATTCCTTTCTCAGCTTTGAAAAAAGAGGGCAAAGAGGAAATATGGGAGTACATAGATTATTTTGTGAAAGAGTTGAAGATAAATGAATCAGAAGATTAGAGATAACTTAGAAAATGTTGTTAAAAATATAGTGATAAATTATGAAGAAGAGCCGGTATTTTCTGCCAGAATGGGCAAGAGTATGCCTGAGAGAAAGCATATTATCGACTCAATTAAGGATTTGAGATTGATTCTATTTCCTGGATATTTTGGCGACCAGGAGGAAGCCAGAACACTTCCCAACTACTATGTTGGAGACAAGTTATTTACAATTTACAAGACGCTTTGCTGCCAGATTGCCATGG
Organism: Eubacterium xylanophilum ATCC 35991; assembly: GCF_000518685.1. Taxonomy (GTDB): domain Bacteria; phylum Bacillota; class Clostridia; order Lachnospirales; family Lachnospiraceae; genus Eubacterium_F; species Eubacterium_F xylanophilum. Next base: position 93,895 of record NZ_JAEB01000009.1, read on the forward strand.
CTCTTGAGTATGCAGACGATGCACCTGCAAGAGAGGACAATAGACTTGGCGACTGCATATACTCTGAAAAGGCGGAGACCATATGTAGTGAAGTTTTTGCGGAATTGCCCAACGTTCAAAGGATGCTACTCAAAGACGTGAAGGCGGCATATGATGGGGATCCTGCGGCAAATAGCATGGATGAAGTTATATTTTCATATCCCGGACTATTTGCAATCTATGTATATAGAATCGCCCATGAGTTCCAGATAAGAAATGTTCCGTTTATTCCGAGAATCATGACGGAGTATGCTCATGCCAAGACGGGAATCGACATTCATGCCGGAGCCAAGATAGGCGAGAGTTTCTTCATCGATCACGGAACGGGAATTGTTATTGGTGAGACAACCGTGATTGGAAATAATGTAAAGATATATCAGGGTGTCACTCTTGGAGGACTTTCCACAAGAGGTGGTCAGAAGCTCTCGGGAACTAAGAGACATCCTACGATTGAGGACAATGTTACTATTTACTCCAATGCCTCTATTCTCGGTGGAGAGACGGTAATAGGAGCAAATTCGGTAATAGGTGGTAATGCGTTTATCACTGAATCAGTGCCGGCAGACTCAAAGATATACAAATAACTCGCAGAGCTTGACTTTGCGAAGATTCAATGTGAGGTTAGAATTATGTCAAGTATCAGACCATTTAACTGCATCAGACCAGATGTAAAATATGTTAAGCAGGTAGCGGCGCTTCCATATGATGTCTATAACAGACAGGAAGCCAAGGTTGAAGTTGAGAGAGAACCCCTCAGCTTCCTCAAGATCGACCGAGCAGAGACGAGTTTTGACGATTCGGTAGATACATATGCTCCGGAGGTTTATCAGAAGGCCAAGGAACTTCTTGAGCAGGACATTGAGGCTGGAATATATGTCGAGGATAATGACAATGCATATTATATTTATCAGCTCGTGATGGATGGAAGAAGCCAGACAGGACTTGTGGCTTGTGCATCGGTTGATGATTATATCAACAATAGAATCAAAAAGCATGAGAATACTAGAGAAGACAAAGAAATCGATAGAATTACCCATGTAGACACATTGTCAGCTCAGACGGGTCCGATCTTTCTTGCGTACAGATCGGATGAAACCATCAACGAAGTAGTGGCAAGAAATATGGAGAAAGACCCACTATATGATTTTGTTGCCGTTGATGGAATAACACATAGAGTGTGGAAAATAGACGACTCTACAGATGTAGAAAAAATCAAAAAAGCATTCGAAAATATTGACAAGATCTACATCGCAGACGGCCACCACAGAGCTGCCAGTGCAGTTAAGGTGGGCCTCAAGAGAAGAGAAGAAAATCCCGGATATACAGGAGACGAAGAGTTTAATTACTTCTTGTCCGTTCTCTTCCCACATGACGAGCTAATGATTATGGATTATAATCGAACAGTCAAGGATTTAAATGGTCTCACTTTGGATGAGTTTCTTGATAAAGTCGGCGAGAAGTTTTCAGTGGAGAAGAGTGATTCTCAGGTTTCACCACAGGAGAAGGGAACCTTTGGAATGTATGTGGAGGGCCAGTGGTATCTTCTCAGAGCAAAGGATGAGCTTTTTGCAGGGAAAGATGCAGTGGGAAGTCTTGATGTATCAGTGCTTCAGGACAACTTACTCGGACCAATTCTAGGAATTGGTGATCCAAGAACAGATAGCAGAATCGACTTTATCGGCGGAATCAGAGGACTTTCAGAGCTAGAGAAGAGAGCTGATGGAGATATGAAGATTTCATTTTCCATGTATCCAACATCTATTACGGAGTTGTTTGATGTTGCAGACAATGAGCTTCTCATGCCGCCAAAGTCAACTTGGTTCGAGCCTAAGCTTCGAAGCGGACTATTTATCCATAGGATATAAATAAAAAAAAGAAAGGTAGTAGATATGGAGCGTTTTTTGAATTCTGACAATGGTGTTATGAGAGCCTTGTCGAAGATATTTGATATTGGATGGCTAAGTATTATTTATGTGGTATTTTGTATTCCTGTTGTGACGATTGGAGCGGCTACCACATCGCTTTATTATGTTAGTGCCAAGGTACTCAGGAGAAATAGGAGTTATGTGTGGCGCGAGTTTTGGTCATGCTTTAAGACCAACTTTAAACCTGCAACAATTCTTTGGTTGCTTTACGCTGCACTATATGGATTGCTTTGGTTTAATCTCAACATGGTGGGAATAACCGATAAATCTTCCCAGTACGGCGGATACCTTGCGGGTGCATATATTGCAATTGCCGTTTTGGCTTTTATTGTCATGACTTATGTTTTTCCGTTGCTCTCAAGATATGACATGAAACCTATGAAGATTCTTAGGTTCTCGCTTTATATGTCATTTAGACATTTCCTTCACACATTGGCGCTTTTGGTCATTCTTGTGGCCGCAGGACTCGGTGTGTTTGTTGGATTCACTGGCGCAATGCCTGTTTTTCTTGTATTTGTTCCCGGAACAGCGGGATTCTTATATACTTTCCCAATGGAGCATATACTGAAGAAGTATTTGCCGGAGAAGGAAGAGCGAAAGTTTGATGAGAATGGTGTGGAGATTTTAGAGTGGTATGAAGAGTAAGAGATAAGTGCGCATAGAAAGGAGGATAATGCTGTCGTCACCGTGGGTGGGATGACAGCATTTGGAGTAATTATGAAGTATGTATTGGACGATTTTATGGAGTGGCCGCAGATTGAGGATTTGGAATATGCAGAGTGCGAGGACACATCTGCGATTCTCGGAGCGGTAAAAGTAGGCAATAAGGTTTTGGTCAGATGCTTTTTCCCTGATGCCAAGAGGGTTGAGGTTCACTATGATCAAAAAAGTGGCCACAGAGAAGTCGAGATGAAAATGATGGATGAAAGCGGCTACTTTGCAATATTTCTTGACTGCCGCAAAATTCCGGAATACACATATATGGTTGAATATGAAGACAAGAAGGTTATGGCGGTGGATGCCTATGCCATCGATCCTTTTGTGGATGCCATGGACGAAGTGCTTTTCGAAGAGGGAAGACATGATTCTATCTATGAAAAGTTGGGTTGTCATGTGGCTGAAGTAAATGGGGTTGTTGGCGCTTTTTTTGCTGTATGGGCGCCTGAAGCGAGATCTGTCTCTGTAGTTGGAGATTTCAACAATTGGGATGGAAAGTACAATCAGATGAAGAGACTCAATACCGGAATATTTGAACTTTTTGTGCCAGGTGTTAGACCCGGCGATATATACAAATACGAGATTCACGGTGCAGATGGCAAGGTGGTTTGCAAGGCAGATCCATATGCCAGACATGCAGAATTGAGACCGGCTGGGGCCAGCAAGGTATGGAGTCCATCAGGTGAGTTTGAGTGGAAAGACAAGAAGTGGATGGACAAGAGAAAGAAGATAGATAAGGCCAAGGATCCTATGGTAGTTTTAGAGGTTCACATGGGATCATTTATGCGACCTAGAGATGGCAGAGAATTCTATACCTACAGAGAGATGGGGGAGAGACTCAGTGAGTACTGTGCCAATATGGGTTATACTCATATCGAGCTCATGCCGATTATGGAGCATCCATATGATAAGTCCTGGGGATATCAGGTGACTGGATACTATGCGCCAACCTCCAGATATGGAACGCCAGAGGAATTTAAGGAGTTCATAAATATTCTGCATGGCAAGGGAATTGGTGTAATTCTCGACTGGGTACCGGCACATTTTCCTAAGGATGAGCATGGACTCGGACGATTCGATGGAACATGCCTCTATGAGCACCTCGACAAGCGCAAGGGTGAGCATCCGGATTGGGGAACACTTATCTATAATTATGGACGCCCTCAGGTGTCGAACTTCCTATATGCAAACCTATTGTATTGGATGAAGGAATTCCATGTGGATGGATTTAGATTTGACGCGGTGGCATCCATGCTTTACCTGGACTACGGACGCAAAGATGGCGAGTGGGTTACCAATGAGTTCGGTGGCAAGGAAAACCTAGAAGCCGTGGAATTTTTAAAGAAGTGTAATACTGTAGTCAAGGAAAATGATCCGAGCATCTTGATGATTGCAGAGGAGTCAACAGCATGGCCTATGGTTACAGGTGATGTGAACGAGGGAAGTCTCGGATTTGACTTGAAGTGGAACATGGGATGGATGAATGACTATACAGAGTATATCTGTACGGATCCGCTGTATAGGAAGGGACGCCATGGCATGCTTACATTTAGTATGGTATACAACTACTCGGAACATTTTTCTTTGGTATTCTCACATGATGAGGTGGTGCACGGCAAGGGTTCGATGTACAGCAAGATGCCAGGAAATGCGGATGTAAAGCTGGCAGGGCTGAGATTGACTTATGGATATATGGCAGCGCACCCAGGAAAGATTCTTTTGTTCATGGGACAGGATTTTGGACAGCAGAGAGAGTGGAACGAGGAGGGCGAACTCGACTGGTCGCTTCTCGAGGACGGAATTGCAACGCTCACAACAGGTGAGGTTGCGGCGATTAAGTCAAATCATAAATTGCTATTAGATTATACCAAAGAGCTTTGGGGATTCTATAAAAAGCACCCGGCACTCCACGAACTCGACTATGATCCGGAGGGATTCAAGTGGGTGAGTATGCTCGATGCAGATCATAGCATAATTGCATTTATGAGAGAAGCCGATAAGGAGAAGTTGTTAGTCGTATGCAACTTTACGCCTGTATGTTATGAGAATTTTGTGTTGGGAGTTCCTTATAAGGGAAAATACAAGGAGATTTGGAACAGTGATGAGATATTCTTCGGAGGACGTGGAAATGTGAATCCAAGAGTGAAGAATTCCAAGGAAGATAAGGCTGACGGAATGGAGCAGTCAATAGACATCACTGTGGCACCTATGGCTATTCAGATATTTGAGTTTAGTAACTAGAAAGGGGGAGGCTTTAGAGAAGCCAATTCATATATGAACGAAGTAAAAGGTTATGAGATAATTAAGAAGAGAAGATTAGATGAGATAAATGCGGACGGCTATATCCTAGAGCATGAAAAGACCAGGGCTAGAATCGTGGCAGTGGAGTGCGAGGATGAAAATAAGGTGTTTTCAATTGGATTTAGGACACCATCACAGGATTCCAAGGGAATCGCCCATATTGTAGAGCATACTGTTCTCTGCGGTTCAGATGCTTTTCCGGTGAAGGATCCCTTTGTGGAACTTGTCAAGGGAAGCCTAAATACTTTCCTCAATGCGATGACATACCCAGATAAGACTGTATATCCTGTTGCCAGTTGTAATGATAAGGATTTCCAGAACTTGATGCACGTCTATCTCGATGCTGTATTTCATCCGAACATTTACAAAGAAGAGAAAATATTCCAACAAGAGGGATGGCACTATGAATTGGATGACATGGATGGAGAGCTGACCTACAACGGAGTGGTCTTCAATGAGATGAAGGGAGTATTCTCATCACCTGAGCAAATCCTGGAGAGAAAGATTATGTCGAGCTTGTATCCGGATACTTCATATGCCCTAGAGTCAGGTGGAGATCCAGAGTGCATCCCGGATCTTACATATCAGGAGTTTTTGGACTTCCACAGCAAGTACTATCATCCATCTAACAGCTATATTTATCTATATGGCGACATGGATATGGAGGAGAAACTTAAGTTTATCGACGAAAATTATTTAAGTAACTACGACTATCTTGAGGTGGACTCAGAGCTTAAGGTGCAGCAGGCATTTGAAAAGAGAGTGGAGGAAGAAATCAAGTATTCAGTGGCAGAAGATGAGTCAACAGAAGATAAGACATACCTCAGCCTCAACTTTAGTATGCCGGGAGATCTAGATCCAGAGCTCTCGCTAGCCTTTACCGTGCTCAGTAGTGTTCTTATTAACAGCGAGGGCGCTCCTATAAAGGATGCACTAATCAAGGCGGGAATAGGTACAGAGATACTATCTTCTTATGAGGAGTCAGTGAAGCAACCATATTTTTCTATAGTTGCCAAGAATGCCAATCCGGAAGATAAGGGCAGATTCATAAGTATAATCGAGGAAGAGATAAAGAAAATAATCAAAGATGGTATAAATCTAGATTCAGTTATAGCAACGTTAAATGCCAAGGAATTCTCCAAGAGAGAGGCGAATTTTGGCTCATATCCTAAGGGGCTTATGTTCGGGCTGAACATGATGGACAGCTGGATTTATGATGATTCAAAACCATTTATCTATATCGCATATAATGCTGTATTTGAGAGTATCAGAAGCAAGATGGACAAGGGATACTTTGAGGAAATCTTGCAGAAATACTTTATAGACAATACTCACTCATCTGTGGTTCTTGCAATTCCGGAGCCGGGGCTTGTGGGAGTTATGAATGCCAAGGAAAGAGAAAAATTGGCATCTTATAAGAAGTCTTTGTCAAGGGAGGCACTTGAAAAGATAATTGAAGAGACTAAGGAGCTCAAAAAATATCAGGATGAACCATCTTCACCGGAGGATTTGGCCAAAATCCCTATGCTTTCCCGTGAGGACATAAGGAGAGAGTGTATAAAACTCTCAAATATTGAAAAAGAAGTGAGAAATACTAAGGTATTATATCACGACTATTTCTCCAGTGGTATTCAGTATATATCTATCATGTTTGATATCAGGGATATATTGCCCAAGTATCCTGCTCAAATATCACTTTTTGCGGAGTTGCTTGGACGTCTCGATACAGAGGATAAGACAAGACTCGAGTACTTCAATGAAGTTCACAAAAACGCCGGCTCTGTAAACTTTTCAAGTTGGACATACAGGAAGATTAATGAGCCGGAGGACTATGTGGCATACTTTAGGCTTTCAACTAAGGTATTTCCGCGAAATACAGAGAAGGTGTTAGCGCTTATCTGGGAGGCGATTTCCAAAACAGTATTTGATAAAGAGCGCATAAGAGAAATAGTCGCAGAAGAGAAGTCATATGTATACATGGCCCTCAATTCGGCCAGCTCTATATATGCAACTTTGAGAGCAGAGGCTCAGTTTAATGAGTTGTCAAATATTAAGGATTGCTATCGCGGAGTGGCTTATTATGACTTTATATGTGACCTAAATGACCATTTTGATGAGAAAATTGATGATTTGATTGCATTTTTTAAAGCATTTATCAAAAAGGTATTTCGCGTGGAGAATATGTCTGTGAACCTTACATGCTCCAAAGAGGATTATAATTCTTTTGAGAAGGACTTTGACAAGTTCATTGACATGGTATCAGATTATGAGGCCCAAACAGGTGAGACGAGTGAGCAAGATTTAGATGCCATTCTACCTTCGGAGTCGTTTGTCCCATGTGAAAAAGGTTACACTGAGGGAATTAAGTTCCCAAGCCAGGTGCAATATGTTGCGAGAGTTGGCAAGTTCTACGATAAGGGGCTAGAGAGCAAGGGATATCTATTCGTTCTTGAGACTATTCTTCGATATGGATATCTGTGGAACGAGGTTAGAGTCAAGGGTGGCGCTTACGGAGTTTCATGTGGATTCAGCCAGGATGGATATGGTAGATTTAGCTCTTATAGAGATCCAAAGCTCACGGAAACTGATGAAGTTTATGAGTCGGTACCGGAGTATCTGAGAACATTTGATGTAGATGAGAGAGAGCTGACAAAGTTTGTGATCGGAACTATGAGCGGCATAGACACACCTGAGCCAGCTTCAGAAATGGGAGAAAGGGCCATGCGAGTGTATATCTCAGGAGAAACGGATGAGCGCAGAAACCAGAGAAGAGCAGAGCTCCTAGATGTGACCATAGAAGATATCAGGAAGACTGCCGATGTAGTGGAAGCTATGCTCAAAGACCAGAGCAAGTGTGTTTTTGGAGGAGAGCAAATAATCAATGATAACAGTGAGTTTTTTGACTGTGTGAGGAGTATTTGATGGAGAGAGAGATGTTTAAATCAGGATTTGTATCTATAGTGGGAAGACCTAATGTGGGAAAGAGCACTCTTATGAATCGAATTATCGGCCAGAAGATTGCCATTACCAGTAACAAGCCTCAGACCACGAGAAATCAGATTCAAACCGTATATCATGATGAGCGCGGACAAATCATATTTCTTGACACACCGGGAATTCACAAGGCCAAGAACAGACTTGGGGAATACATGGTGGACATGGCGGAACGCACAATCAAGGAAGTTGACTTGATTCTCTGGGTAGTAGAGGCGACTACATATATCGGAAAAGGCGAGAAGCATATCGTCGAGCAGCTGAAGAAAGCCGATATTCCAGTGATTTTGGTTATGAATAAGATTGACAATATCAAGAAGGATGAGCTTTTGGAATGCATAGATACTTACAAGGACGAACTCGAGTATGCCGAGATTATCCCTCTTTCAGCCAGAACGGGCGATGGAGTGGAGGATTTGATTACAAGTATGTTCGAATACCTTCAGGAGGGACCTGCATTCTATGATGATGATACTATTACCGATCAGCCGGAACGTCAGATTGTAGCTGAACTCATCCGCGAGAAGGCCCTACGTCTCTTGTCCGATGAAATTCCACATGGAATAGCCGTTACGATAGACCAGATGAAGCTTCGTCACAATAATAAGAGAATGTATGACATTGAGGCCACCATCATCTGTGAAAAGTCAAGTCACAAGGGTATTATTATCGGAAAAGAAGGAAAAATGCTCCGAAAGATTGGCTCCATGTCTAGAAAGGAAATAGAGGATTTCCTAGGCAAAAAGGTCAACTTGAATATCTGGGTTAAAGTCAAGAAGGACTGGAGAGATAGTGATTTTCTCCTCAAGAATTATGGATATAACAAGGAGTGATGGGTTTGCAGGAGGTTGTTACGGGACTTGTCCTGTCTTCTACACCTGTAGGTGAAAATGACAAGAGAGTGGTAATACTGACTCTCGACCGGGGTAAGATATCCGCATTTGCCAGAGGAGCCAGACGCCCCAAGAGCCCACTTCTGGCTTGCACGGAACCCTTTACTTTTGGCGTGTTTAGGCTATACACCGGGCGGGACTCCTACACTCTTTCTACAGTTGAAGTACAGAACTACTTTACGGAGCTGAGAGAGAATATAGAGGACATATACACCGGTATGTACTTCTGCGAGGTGGCGGATTTCTTTACCAGGGAGAACCTAGAGGCGAGAGATATGCTGAAACTCTTGTATCAAAGTCTTCGAGCGTTACATGCCCCGGGGATAGAAAGAACCTTAGTTGAAATCATCTTTGAATATAAGATGGTGGTGCTAAATGGCGAGGGTATGAACGTGATGCGCTGTGGCAATTGTGGGGACAATAAAGAACTTATCTACTTGAGTAGACAGAGGAACTGCGCCATATGTAAATCATGTTTTAACAAATTGAAGAGTGGGCATGGAGGACAGAATTCGAACCCAGTCTACGACTGTAGAGTGATATCTCCAACAGCAATTTATACACTTCAATACATATCGACTACGAGAGTAGAAAAGCTGTTTAGCTTTACTGTGACTGAGGAAGTGAGAGAAGAGCTTGAAAGTATAGTGTCGGAATATTTTCACAGGGTCACAGGTAAGGAATTTCAGAGTAAATCCTTTTTGGATGGGCTTATGAAAAAAGACTTTAATATATAGAAAAAATAGTGTATACTTAAAGGTGATAGGTGCGAAGAATCGGGTTAATATTAGGGAGATGTTTGGAGAAGAAATTGGGTGTGCTGTGTGAGAGCAGCAGGCAAGGAAACATGGAGGTTTATCCTTCGACAGAATGGAGGTAAGGCGTAAATGAAGAAAGTGCTATTTGTGGCATCAGAGTCAGTGCCTTTTATCAAGACAGGCGGATTGGCAGATGTAGTGGGATCGCTGCCAAAGTACTTTGACAAGAAGGAATTCGATGTGAGAGTTATGATTCCAAAGTATACATCGATTCCAGAAGAGTATAAAGAGAAAATGGAGTATGTTACAAACTTCTATCTTGAATTAGCATGGCGTAAGCAGTATGTGGGCATCTTTAAGATGGAATACCAGGGAATCACCTACTATTTCTTAGATAATGAATATTATTTTTCAGGTGATAAGCCATATGGGGAGATATTTCAGGATATAGAGAAGTTTGCTTTTTTTGACAAGGCAGCTTTGTCCAGTTTGCCTATAATTGATTTTAGACCGGATATCATTCACTGTCACGATTGGCAGACCGGGTTGGTTCCGGTTTATCTGAAGGATTCCTTTCAGCAGAATGAGTTTTTCCGAGGAATCAAGACTATTATGACAATCCACAATCTCAAGTTCCAGGGAATATGGGACAAGAAGACAGTGATGGATACAGCGGGATTGGATGCTTACTACTTTACACCTGATAAGTTAGAGGCATATGGAGATGCCAACTATCTCAAGGGTGGATTGGTATATGCAGACCAGATTACTACCGTAAGTGAGACCTATGCAGAGGAAATCAAGACTCCATTTTATGGAGAAAAGTTAGATGGTTTGATTAATGCCAGGTCTGGTTGCCTTACGGGAATAGTCAATGGTTTAGACTATGACGAGTACAATCCTTCAACAGATCCCCTCATAGAGTTCAATTACGATGCAAGGACGTTCCGCAAGGAAAAAGTTAAGAACAAGAAGGCTTTACAGAAGGAATTGGGACTTGCACAAGATGAGAAGAAGTTTATGATAGGAGTTGTATCAAGACTAACAGACCAGAAGGGCTTTGATCTCATCGACTATGTGATTGAGGAGATTTGTTCTGAAGATACACAGCTTGTGGTACTTGGAACCGGCGAAGAAAAGTATGAGCATTTGTTCAGGCACTTTGCATGGAAGTACCCTGAGAGAGTTTCGGCCAGCATATATTATTCTAACGAGCGTTCACATAAGATTTATGCGGCTTGCGACGCTTTTCTCATGCCATCTCTATTTGAGCCATGTGGACTGAGCCAGCTGATGAGTTTGAGGTATGGAACTGTTCCGATTGTAAGAGAGACAGGCGGTCTCAAAGATACAGTTGAACCATATAATGAATATGAGAACAAGGGAACGGGATTTTCCTTTGCCAATTACAATGCTCATGAGATGCTCAACACAATCAGGTATGCAAAGTATGTATACTATGAGAAGAAGAGAGATTGGAACAAGATCATAGACCGAGGCATGGCCATGGATTTCTCATGGAACAATTCGGCCAGAAAGTACGTTGAGTTGTATAATAGAATTTAACATTTCGAAAATGGTCATTTGTGCCAATTGCTATAAAATGTTGTGGCGAACTAGGCATGAAAATATAAAAAATTAAAAAATTTAAGTATAGCACTTGAATTTTTTTGATAATCAATGTAATATAGATACTAGCAATGTTTGTTTAAGATTTAACAAACAAATAATAATTCTTTAGGAGGAATATTTAAAATGTCAGTAAAAGTAGCGATTAACGGTTTTGGACGTATTGGTAGACTTGCATTCAGACAGATGTTTGGTGCAGAGGGATATGAGGTTGTTGCAATCAACGACTTGACAAGCCCTAAGATGCTAGCTCACCTTCTTAAGTATGATTCTTCACAGGGTAAGTATGAGAAGGCTGATACAGTTTCAGCTGGTGAAGATTCAATCACAGTTGATGGTAAGACTATCAAGATTTATAAAGAACCAGATGCAAATAATTGTCCATGGGGTGATCTTGGAGTAGATGTAGTTCTTGAGTGTTCAGGATTCTACACATCTAAAGAAAAAGCACAGGCACACATCAACGCAGGTGCTCGTAAGGTTGTTATCTCAGCTCCAGCTGGTAATGATCTCCCAACTATCGTTTACAATACAAACCATGAGACATTGAAGCCAGAGGATAACATCATTTCAGCTGCTTCATGTACAACAAACTGTCTTGCACCTATGGCAGACGCTCTTAACAAGTATGCTGCAATTCAGTCAGGTATCATGGTAACAATTCATGCTTACACAGGAGACCAGATGACTCTTGATGGTCCTCAGAGAAAGGGTGACCTCAGAAGATCACGTGCTGCAGCAGTTAATATCGTACCTAACTCAACAGGTGCTGCTAAGGCAATCGGACTTGTTATCCCTGAGTTGAATGGTAAGCTCATCGGATCTGCTCAGCGTGTTCCTACTCCTACAGGTTCTACAACAATTCTTACAGCTGTATGTAAGGGTGATGTAACTGTTGAGGGTGTTAACGCAGCTATGAAGGCAGCAGCTAATGAGTCATTCGGTTACAATGAGGATGAGATCGTATCTTCAGATATCGTAGGAATGAGATATGGTTCACTCTTCGATGCTACTCAGACAATGGTTAACAAGGTAGCAGATGATCTTTACGAAGTTCAGGTTGTTTCATGGTATGACAACGAGAACTCATACACAAGCCAGATGGTTCGTACAATCAAGTACTTCAGCGAGCTTGCATAATTTAATGATCAATCAGTAGTAGGTGATACTGCTATAACCCAGGAAGGGTCCGGTCTTAAGAGGACCGGACCCTTCCTTTAAATAAAATCAAATAAAATGAAATGAGGTATATCAAATGCTTAATAAGAAATCTGTAGATGATATTAATGTAAAAGGACAGAAAGTCCTTGTTCGCTGTGATTTTAATGTTCCATTGATAGATGGAAAAATAACTGACGAGAATCGTCTTATCGCTGCACTTCCTACAATCAAAAAGCTTATCGCTGACGGTGGAAAGGTTATCCTTTGCTCACACCTTGGTAAGCCTAAGGGAGAGCCAAAGCCAGAGCTTTCACTTGCACCTGTTGCAGTGAGACTTGCTGAACTTCTCGGACAGGAAGTTAAGTTTGCAGCTGATGCTAATGTAGTTGGCGAGAATGCTAAGGCAGCAGTAGCCGCTATGAAGGACGGAGATGTTGTACTCCTTGAGAATACACGTTACCGTGCAGAGGAGACTAAGAATGAAGAGGCTTTCTCTAAGGATCTTGCTTCTCTCTGTGATGTTTTCGTAAATGACGCATTCGGTACAGCACACAGAGCACACTGCTCTAATGTTGGTGTTACTGAGTTTGTAGATACAAACGTAGTTGGATATCTTATGCAGAAGGAAATCGATTTCCTTGGAAATGCAGTAAATAATCCTGAGAGACCATTTGTAGCTATCCTTGGTGGTGCTAAGGTTTCTTCTAAGATTCCGGTAATCGAGAACTTGCTTGACAAAGTTGATACACTTATCATCGGTGGTGGTATGGCTTATACATTCATGGCTGCACACGGTGAGGAAGTTGGAAAGTCACTTCTCGAAGAGGATTACAAGCAGTATGCTCTTGATATGGAGAAGAAGGCTGAGGAGAAGGGCGTTAAGCTTCTTATCCCAATCGATACAGTAGTAGGTGATGACTTTTCTAATGACTGCAATTACAAGGTTGTTGAAAGAGGCGGAATTCCTGCAGATATGGAAGGTCTTGATATCGGACCTAAGACAAGAGAACTCTTTGCAGATGCTGTTGCAGGTGCTAAGACTGTTGTTTGGAACGGACCTATGGGATGCTTCGAGATGCCAAACTTCGCACATGGTACAATTGCAGTAGCTAAGGCTATGGCTGATCTTAAAGATGCAACTACTATTATCGGTGGTGGAGACAGTGCAGCAGCTTGTAACCAGCTCGGATTTGGCGACAAGATGACTCACATCTCAACTGGTGGTGGAGCTTCACTTGAGTTCCTTGAAGGTAAGGAGTTGCCAGGTGTAGCTGCAGCTGATGACAAGTAAGATGGCCTTGTAGGCGATTTTATTCGTCGGAATATTTTTGAATGGTATTTGAAACTATATAATCTGGAAAGGAAAGTTTTACAATGGCAAGAAAAAAGATAATTGCTGGCAACTGGAAGATGAACAAAACTCCTAGTGAGGCAGTTGCATTGGTTAATGAATTAAAGGACCTCGTTGTTAATGACGAAGTTGATGTAGTATATTGTGTTCCGGCTATTGATATTGTTCCTGTAGTTGAGGCAACAAAGGGAACTAATGTGGCAGTTGGAGCTGAGAATATGTACTTTGAGGAGAGCGGAGCTTATACTGGTGAGATTTCAGCAGCAATGCTTGTTGATGCCGGTGTTAAGTATGTAATCATCGGACATTCAGAGAGACGTGATTACTTCAAAGAGGACGATGCACTTCTAAACAAGAAAGTGAAGAAGGCGTTGGAAGCTGGTATTACTCCAATCTTGTGCTGTGGTGAGTCTCTTGAGCAGAGAGAACTCGGCGTAACAATGGACTGGATTAGACTTCAGATCAAGTCAGATCTCGAGGGCGTTACAGCTGATCAGGTTAAGACAATTGTAATCGCTTATGAGCCAATCTGGGCTATCGGAACCGGAAAGACAGCTACAGCTGATCAGGCAGAGGAAGTATGCAAGGGAATTCGCGAGTGCATCGCAGAGATGTATGATGATGCAACTGCTGAGGCAGTAAGAATTCAGTACGGCGGATCTATGAATGCTGGAAATGCTGCAGAACTTCTTTCTAAGCCTAATATCGATGGTGGTCTTATCGGTGGTGCATCACTCAAGGCTGACTTCGGTAAAGTTGTAAATTATAAGTAATCTTATTGATTAGTAGAGTAATAAGGAGCTGTCGCACTAAGACAGTCTAAAAACAGGAAGAGTCCAACCGACTCGAGACTAGGTGTATGCGCATTGAAGTCTCTCTCTGGTTGGCCTCTTCCTGTTTTTTATCGGGATCGCATATTGCTGGTCTTACTCACGTCGTTCGTAAGACAATTATTATACTTATCTAGTGCGGACATTCCTCCCAAAAAATAATTGTCTTACAAGCAATATGCGTTTATTGTCTTACGAACGACGTGAGTAAGACCAGCGCCATGCGATTCCGCTTATTGTCTTACGAACGACGTGAGTAAGACCAGCGCCATGCGATTCCGATGTTTCCAATAAAATCTCAGGCTTCGAAAAACCTGAGATTTGTGGTAAAATTAAGTATGACCAAAAACCTAATCTTACAAAAAATATTAATAAAATCTCCCTAATTTAGCCACAAAAAGGAGCTGAGCACTAACAATTTTTTAATTGTAAGTGCGACAGCCCCTTTTTCATAATAAAAAGAAAAAAATTGGCGGACCATTTTTCTTATATACTTGCAATTTGCCGTCAATCATTATAAAATAATAGTAGAGGTGTTTTTGTAGACTAGAGTAATATACGTCAAAGGAGACAGGGTTATGAAAAAGGTAAAAAAAGTAGGTTTTTTATGGTACATAAGGAATAGACTGCTGATGTTCACGATGATTCTCATGGCAATATTGGTGATCATTCTTGATGTTATTAATGTTGTTGAAGGCAATACCAACATGACTGATAATATTGTTGATAAAGTCAGGGTTGATTCTTTTAACAATGCCCAAATCATTAATTCATGGTTAGAGGGTCAGGGAAATCAACTGAGATTTATGAGAAATTATCTCGAGAAAGAAGATATCAACAACAAAAAGGAGATAGAGGACTACTTGGAAAAGTGTCTGAAAGATAATCCGAGTGCCATGATGTACTATGCAGCATATGAAAAGGACACTAGGGCATATAAAGCAGATCATGAGCCGACTGACCTTGATCCGACGTCGAGAGATTGGTGGAAATTAGCTCAGGAAAATGGGGATTTGATATATACAGATCCATATAAAGATTATACTACGGGCAGCATGGTTATATCTGTTGCAATACCATTTAAGTGTAAAGATGGTAAAGCGGCTATTCTCGCAGACATCTCCCTCAAAGAGGTTCTGAATAAAGTGAAAGCAATCAGTGAGACTGAGGATTCATATGGATTCTTGCTCAACTCAGAAGGACAGGTTATCACTCATAAGAACGAAAAGTTCATGCCTACGGAGGACGCGAATACAGTTTTAAGTGATAAAGTAAAGATTAACCTCGGAGAAGATGGTGTTCAGACAATCAAGGATTACGATGGAGAAGATAAGTTTGTTGCTGCCAGCGAGGTTAAGACGACAGGCTGGAAACTCGGTGTTGTTAAGAGCAAGAAAGTCATCAGAGAAATTGTATTGCTTATAAGTGTTAAGAATGCTGTTATAGCTATTATCATCATGATCATTGCTGCAATCATTATTAGCTTTGTTATCAAGAATCAGCTTGGCAAGATTAGACAGCTGAGAGTATTTGTAAGAGATAGAGTTATCGGCAGTGAAAATATCAAGCCGATGAAGTCAGAAAGTCAGGAAATTGGCTATCTCTTGGACGAGCTCGAAGGCAGGCTTCTCTCAACTATCAAAGAAACCAAGGATGAATCTGAGCAAATTCATAAGAATATGGAGATTGCCCAGAAAAATGTCAACAAAATGGGAGAGAGCATCAGCAATATTAACAATGCTATGGAGATTACCAGTGAAAATGCTGTTAATCAGTCAGAGAGTATATCAAGTATTTCAGAGATGAGCGGTGAGATTGAGCAGGCGATGAACTCCCTCAGTGCCGAGACTCATGAGATGGCGGAAAAGGCAGAGAGTATCATCAATGAGATTGAACGCACACTTCCTGAAATCATGGAAAATAGAGATAGGACAGTAGAAATTGTAGAGAAGAGCAAAGACAGACTCGAGGCAATTATCGAGGAGACAAGAGTTATCGAGAAGATTGTGGAGGTTTCCGAGACAATTATGAATATTGCCGATGAGACCAATCTGCTGGCGCTCAATGCTTCTATCGAATCGGCGCGTGCCGGCGAGGCTGGACGAGGATTTGCCGTTGTTGCCGATCAGATTAAGAACTTATCTTCAACCACAAGCGATGAGATTGAGAAGGTAAATGCTCTCACCGCCAAGGTAATGAAGAGTGTTCACAAGCTGGCAGAGGAGAGTTCACGAATTATCGACTTCCTTGGAAGCGATGTCATGCGTGATTATGAGACGCTCGCAAATCTTGCGCAGTCCTACAAGGATGATGCAGGATTCTATGCGACGGAGAGTAACATAGTTGGTGCAAGTTCTGAGGAGCTCACCAGCTCGATTGTGGATATCAATTCTCACATTCACACTCTCAAGGGAAGCCAATTGGAACTTGATAAAGCTGTTCGCTCTGTGAATAAGGACATCAAGGAGTTCTCAGTAAACTCCGAGAAAACCGCCAAAGAGGTGGAGGACGTTCTCAACAGAGTAGAAGCACTTCGCAAGACAGTTGAATCTTTCCATATAGATTAATATTATTATAGTATAGTAAAATAGTCCGACAGGGTTACCCTTGTCGGACATTTTTAGTTGGAAACGCATATTGCTGGTCTTACTCACGTCGTTCGTAAGACAATTTTTGGAAACGCATATTGCTGGTCTTACTCCCTACGGTCGTAAGACAATTTATGCTCTCTATGAGCAGTTTTTCCCTTTGTAATATCCTTGGTTGTGCTCCGACCTTCGACTATTTTACCGATTTCTGTCTCATCCAGATTTTCGCCGATAACCATCAGGACTTCCTGACCGGCGCTGACTGTTGCTATGTCCAGATTGGTGGAGGTTGCGTTCACTTGGAGCCAGCTGCCATCGGCATTGGGAACGAATCCCTTGATTCTGTGGATGTTTCCCACGGCGGTGTCGGCGAATAGGTCGAGGAGCATTTTTCTCATATCCTCTTCGGTCAGATGGACATTGTAATAGAAGAGAGAAGCGTAGTGATTATTGTCATAAATGTCCTCTTTTTGATAGCTTTCGGAGTAGTAGCCCGCGGATTGAATCTTGGCATAATCATTGTCATCAAGCTCGCTCCATGGCTTCGCCAGGATGTCCTTGTCTTCTAACTTGCGCCTGCAGTGGTAGTCGGCCAGGACTTGGTTCATGCGCTCTCTAGTGGCGGTTGCCAGGTCCGAATCAGCGGCGTCAAGCTTACTTAAAACTACAATTCCCGAGGCCGAGAGCTGAGCTGCCAGGATGTATTTGCTGGTTTCCGACAAATCACCGAGGTTACTGTCGACAACTGAGATCACGTTTCCACGCTGGTACCATCGGTCAAGGGGAGATTCGAATAGAATATCAAAGAATTCATCCACATCATATATCCCCGACGGTTCCACTATGATGCGGTCATAGCCAAGCATTCCCATGGAAATCAGCTTTGTCTTGAAGCGCCTGCGGTAGCAATCTTTGTCGGCGGCGACTATCATCTCCAGGCCGATGTCATCTCCAAATTCTTCGTGGAGAAGCAGAAGATCTACGCTGATGGCGCCAAAATCATTTTCGATTATGCCCACTTTCTCGCCATTTGAAAGCAAATGGTGGACGTATCTTTTTATAAATGTAGTTTTCCCGGAACCCAGGAAACCAGTAATCAAATCAATCTTTGTCATAAAATCCTCCTATCTGCAGTATTTTACAAGTAAATTCTAATACAAGCCACAGATTAAAACAAGAAAAATATTGCAAAAAGAACAAAAATATTGAAATATGGAAAAAAAGTCGTTTATTTTTGAGTCTTATTATGTTATAATATTCACAGCGACTTGTCGACAGAGAGTTGACAGGCAAATAAAATCAAATTTTAGGAGGAATATTAAAGATGGCAAACAAATGGGTCTATAACTTCCAAGAGGGTAACATGACCATGCGTAACTTGCTCGGTGGTAAGGGTGCTAACCTTGCTGAGATGACTGAGATCGGTCTTCCAGTACCACAGGGATTTACTATTAGTACAGAGGCTTGTACGCAGTATTATGAAGATGGTCGCAAGATCAACGATGAGATCATGGCTCAGACCATGGAAGGCGTAAAATGGATGGAGGAAGTAAACGGTAAGAAATTTGGAGATCTTAAGAATCCACTTCTCGTTTCAGTTCGTTCAGGAGCTAGAGCTTCTATGCCTGGTATGATGGACACAATTCTTAACCTTGGTCTTAATGACGAGGTTGTTAAAGCTATGATTGAAGGAAATCCAGATCCAGCTTTCGAGCGTTTCGTATATGACTCTTACAGACGTTTCATTCAGATGTTCTCAGACGTAGTAATGGAAGTTGGTAAGAAGTATTTTGAGCAGTTGATCGACAAGATGAAGGAAGAGAAGGGCGTTGAGTTTGACGTAGATCTTACAGCAGAAGATCTTAAGACTCTTGCTGAGCAGTTCAAGGCTGAGTACAAGAATCAGTTAGGACAGGACTTCCCTTCAGATCCTGTAGAGCAGCTTAAGCTTGCTATCGAGGCAGTATTCCGTTCATGGGATAACCCTCGTGCTAATGTATATCGTCGTGACAATGATATCCCTTATTCATGGGGTACAGCTGTAAACGTAATGCCTATGGTATTTGGTAACCTTAACAATGAGTCAGGTACAGGTGTTGCATTTACTCGTGACCCAGCTACAGGTGAGAACAAGCTCATGGGTGAGTTCCTCATCAATGCACAGGGAGAGGACGTAGTTGCTGGTGTTCGTACACCAATGCCAATTGCACAGATGGAAGAGAAATTCCCAGAAGCATATGCAGAGTTCCTCAAGGTATGTGATACTCTTGAGAATCACTATCATGATATGCAGGATATGGAATTTACAGTTGAGAATAAAAAGCTTTACATGCTTCAGTGTCGTAATGGTAAGAGAACAGCTCCTGCTGCTCTTAAGATCGCTTGTGACCTCGTTGATGAGGGACATAAGACTCCAGAAGAGGCTGTAGCAATGATCGATCCACGTAACTTGGATACACTTCTTCACCCACAGTTCGATGCTGCTGCACTTAAGGCTGCATCACCACTTGGTAAGGGTCTTGGAGCTTCTCCAGGAGCTGCTTGTGGTAAAGTCGTATTTACAGCTGACGATGCTGTAGAGTGGGCTAACAGAGGCGAGAAGGTTGTTCTTGTAAGACTTGAGACATCTCCAGAAGATATCACAGGTATGAAGAGTGCTCAGGGTATCCTCACAGTTCGTGGTGGTATGACAAGTCACGCAGCCGTAGTTGCACGTGGTATGGGAACATGCTGTGTATCTGGTTGTGGAGACATCAACATGGACGAGGAGAACAAGAAGTTCACACTCGCTGGTGTTGAGTTTGTAGAGGGATCAGAGATCTCTATCGATGGTACAACAGGTAACATCTATCAGGGACTTATCCCAACAGTTGACGCTAAGATCGCTGGTGAGTTCGGACGTATCATGGCTTGGGCTGATGAGTTCAGAACTCTTAAGGTTCGTACAAATGCAGATACTCCAGCGGATGCTAAGAAAGCTCGCGAGCTTGGAGCAGAGGGTATCGGACTTTGCCGTACAGAGCATATGTTCTTCGAGGAAGACAGAATTGCTGCTTTCCGTGAGATGATCTGTTCTGATACAGTAGAGGAGAGAGAAGCTGCACTTGATAAGATTCTTCCTTATCAGCAGAGTGACTTCAAGGCTCTCTATGAGGCACTTGAGGGTAACCCAGTTACAATCAGATTCCTTGATCCACCTCTTCATGAGTTCGTTCCTACTGAGGAAGCTGACATCAAGAAGCTTGCTGATTCACAGGGCAAGAGCGTAGAGGATATCAAGGCTCTTATCGCATCACTTCACGAGTTCAACCCTATGATGGGTCACCGTGGATGTCGTCTTGCTGTAACATACCCTGAAATCGCTAAGATGCAGACTAAAGCGGTTATCCGCGCTGCAATTGAGGTTCAGAAAGCTCATCCTGATTGGAATGTTAAGCCAGAGATCATGATTCCACTTACATGTGAAGTTAAAGAGCTTAAGTACGTTAAGCAGTTCGTAGTAGAGACAGCTGATGCTGAGATCGCTGCTGCTGGCGTAGATCTTAAGTATGAAGTTGGTACAATGATCGAGATCCCACGTGCTGCTCTTACAGCTGATGAGATTGCAAAAGAAGCTGACTTCTTCTGCTTCGGTACTAACGACCTTACACAGATGACATTCGGATTCTCTCGTGATGACGCAGGTAAGTTCCTTGACGCTTACTATGATGCTAAGATCTTCGAGAACGATCCATTTGCTAAGCTTGACCAGGCAGGTGTTGGTAAGCTTATGGATACAGCTATCAAACTTGGTAAGCCAGTTAACTCAGCACTTCACTGCGGTATCTGTGGTGAGCACGGTGGAGATCCTTCATCAGTTGAGTTCTGCCACAAGATTGGTCTTGATTATGTATCATGTTCACCATTTAGAGTTCCTGTTGCTAGGTTGGCTGCAGCACAGGCTGCAATTGCAGAAAAGTAAGGAAACCTGATAAGAAATATCTTTACTTAATGTCCATTAACGTAGACGAAGATTTATGTCGAGAAAGTCTCGCAAAGTCAGGAATTACGGTACGTTTGGGCAATTATGAAGATATGTTGGTTGACATTTATATTTAATTGAAATCCTGAAAGGGATCGAACAGTTTTAACACTTTTGTTAAAATGTTCGGTCCTTTTTTTGCATTTAAAGAAAATTTGATGACAAGAATAAGACTACCGCCTTGTAAAGGGGAAGATAAGAAGCAGTAAGACACTATATTTAGGAGCAACCTGTCATGTCGACAATAAGTATGAGGTTACTGAGACACATACTTGGACAGAGAATACCGGTGATGTGAAATAAGGCTTCTACGCTAAGATATTTAAATGGTATGTAGTTAACTGTAAACGTTCTAAAAAGAGCTTTATTATGAGCCAGGCGCTTCTTTGGTCTGTGGCAGAAGGTTAAAACCTGAAAGTCAGCTAAAGAAAGTTATCAAGCAAGTGAAGGTTAGTATAACAGTTACATCTGATGGAGACAACGAAGTTAAACTGATATCTTGAGATGTAGGTTCCACCATTTAGGTTGAAAAAAGATAGATATTATAGTATTATAGAATTATGAAGGAGAGATTTTGTATGGATAGTGAAAGATTGCATCAGGAAGATTTGCAGCGTCTTAGAGGCTTTAGACTCATTGACGATGATTTTATGAATGCATGTTTTGATGAGAATATTGAAGGAACAGAATTAATCTTGCGGATTATTCTAAACAAGCCAGATTTGATAGTGAATAGCGTAAGAACCCAAAAGGTTATGAAGAATCTGCTAGGACGAGATATTTGGCTTGACATTAATGCATCGGATAGCCAAAATGGAGAATATGATATCGAAATACAGAGATCGGACAAAGGTGCAGATCGTAAGCGTGCTAGATATCATTCAAGTATTCTTGATGCTCATTTATTGCAGCCAAATGGTAATTTTAGTGATTTACCGGAAACGTATGTTATTTTCATTACAGAAAATGACGTAATTGGTGGAAATTTGCCGATATATACTATTGATAGACAAATAACTAATATTGGACAGCCGTTTAATGATGGTGAACATATCATATATGTAAATGGTGCGGATAAGAATAGTTCTACAGAATTAGGTAAACTTATGCATGATTTTTCCTGCACTAACCCAGATGATATGTATTATAAGCAATTAGCTGATAAGGTAAGATATTTTAAAGAAGACGAGAAAGGAGTGAATGCTATGTGTAAAGCTATGGAAGATATGCGAAATGAAGCTGTAGAGCGAGAGAGGATAAAGAATGCTAAGCGTATGTTAGAAGATGGTCTTGATCTTGAGAAAGTTGCAGAGTATTCAGGATTGCCTATAGAAAAAGTTAGAGAGTTATCTGGTTCTAAAGGTGCATAATTATTATGCTGTTTAATGCTATCATAAACTAAATATCGTCACTGTTTTTTGTGTTTAAATGATGGAATTTTTGTTAATGAAGAAGAATATAGTGAGTTTGTACGCACAGAGATTGTAGTAAATGCTGTTACTCATCGTGATTATGGCATTAAGGGGACGGATATTCAGATAAAGATGTTTGATGATCGAATTGAAGTAGATAGTCCCGGTACATTTGCAGGGATGGTAAAAAAGGAAAATATCCGCTATACACATTTTTCGCGTAATCCTAAAATTGCAGCATTCTTAAAGGATTATGGTTATGTAAAAGAATACGGCGAAGGTGTTGATCGTATGTGTAAAGAGCTGGAAAGTATTGGCCTTCCAGATCCAGTCTTTATCAACAATTCATTTATATTGAAAACAGTAGTAATGAGTAGTTCTTATCAAAATGTGTCGAATCTCACGTCGATTGAGCGAAACGACGCGTTGATTAATAATAAGGCTGCGTTGATTGACATTATTATGCAAAAGGAGAAAACTAAAGAAATATCAGAGAAAGATTCTACAGATGCCCAAAAGATAGTTGGTGAACTTGATATTATGCAAGTGATAGATTCTGAAGATGTCATGAAAATTCTTGATTGTAAGACTACAAAGGCACGACAAATATTGAAGGTTATGAACACCAATAAAATAATAAAACCTGTACATGGAATGGGCAAGGGAAAATACATGTTAAATGTGCATGTTGAAAAATAGCTTAAAGTGTGGAAGGGCTTAGAAAACTTGAACGAATTATTAAATGGAGGATGATTTATGAAGAGAACAGCTTTTATCTTTTTAGTATTAATTATGTTTTCAACTTTAGGGTTGAGGAGTGATGAAGTTAAAGCCTCTAAGATTTCGTATTTAAGAGCTATTCCTAATCATGTAAAGCATGAGTCGGCAGAGGTTAAGATTATGACAAATAAAACAGAGTTACTAAATAAGCCGATTATGGTATATGCAGTTCATAATTCAGTGGTTATTGGTTCTGCAGAGGTAACTCTTTTGGTGGCTCAAGAGAATATAACGATTAATTTTAATAAGAATATAAAAGCAAATCAAGAAATTGTATTTTTTGCTAGAACACCTGATGGAGATGAGAGTATAAGTGAAAAAGGAAAAGTTGAAAGATGCATCTCGGGGAATGGATATTGTACGGTCGGGCCTCTAGGGCTTGAAGGAAAAAATGAGAATATTCATGGAGGTACGGTATCTGTTAAGATTGGTGGAAAAGATTATCAGGGTACAATTAATGGTGATGGTAGCTATAAGATTTCTTTTGGAGAAACAAGATATGTGAATGACCAGGTTGTTGAGGTTCACGAATATTGTAATGGAGGATGTGAGTTCAAATCTTATAGTGAAAAAATTACTGAAAAATTGCAAGGTAGCCTGTATGCATATGGTTCAAAAATAGATATATATCATAATAGAGCAATAGTATCTAATATAAATTATTTTCAGAATGGAGGTGTAGAGGAGAATTTACACATAGGAATATTGATTAATGGAAAATCTTATTATTCAAAAGTAGGTACAATAAGTGAATTAAATAATGGGGTGACTATACCGTTTGAATCATCCTATGCAGTTGGAACCTCAGTGACATCTATATGGTTGGAAAATACTCAGACAGGACAAATAGATTATTTTTCTGGTGAATTATATTCTGTAAAAGAAGAATCTACTGATAATACTACAACTAAAAATAATCGAGCTATCGTTAATAATGATAATAAAAAAGAAGTGGCAACTGAACCTAAGCGTGTCGTATATAAAAGTACAACAAAGACATTGAAACGTATTGGTTCGAAGAAAAGAGTTTTTGCTTTAGATAAGGATTATACTTTGAAATGTAAAGGATATCTTTATAAGGTGAAAACATTGGATAGTAAGATTGTCTCGATTGATTATGTAGATGAAGAATTGGGGCTGATTGATATTCACGCAAAAAGATACGGAAAAGTTACAATCATAGCAAAGAATAAATATAATAAAACAATCAAATGGATTATTGTTGTTGGGAAAGGACATGAATTCACAATTTTAACTGGCGGTAATGGTTTTAAGGTATCATCTTTAATTAAACGTATTACTGGAAAGAAAAAGGCAAAGTGGATATCACAAAATAGAAGAGTATGTCGTGGACGAAAAGATAGGTTGTATGGATACAAAAAAGGAACCACTAAAATTATATATAAAGCAAAGGGGGCAAAGTATGAATTTAAAGTGCATGTTCGGAATCGAAAGGCATTTATTAATAAAGCGAAAAATGTACTTTACAATGAGGTAAAATACCCAAATTCTTTGAAGATACTAAAGATAGAAGTTAGTCCATCAGGAGAAGCTCATTTAACTATTACATGTACTGCATATAATAGTTTGTTAATAAGGGTAAAACAATATTTTTATGCATATTATGATGAGAAAAACGAGTTTTTTTCCAGTTATTCGAATCCAGAACCGGTAAAGCAATAAAAGACTGTACATTGCATGGCATTCTTCAATCGGAATAAATTCTCTTGACCTGGCCCTTGGGGCCGGGTATATAATTTGTCCAAATTAAGAATAAGGAGGATAGATATGAGAGATTTAAGCATGATGACATGGAAAGAGATTAAAGAGGCTGATAAAGAAAACAGTATAGTGTTTGCAGTGATGGCACCCATCGAAGAACATGGGTGGTGCCTGCCTCTGGCGACGGATCTTATAGAAGGAGAGGCCTGGAGCAAAGGTGCGATGGAAGAGATTGAAAAGCACATTCACGCAGAGTGTTTTTACCTTCCTACATTTCCTATTGCGGCAGCATCTGTAAATGAGTTTTACGGTTCGATTCATTTTTCCATGAAGACAACCTACGAAGTTGGATACGAGATTTTGGAAAGCCTTCGATTTATGGGATTTAAGAATATTGTGATCATAGCTTCCCACGCGGATCCAGATCATCAGATTGCGGTGAAAAAAGCAGTAAAGCGTATCAATAAAAAGTACGGTGTGTGTGCGATATCCCCCATGGGTTCTATTTTTATGGGAGAAGGAACGGAAGAACCAGATGAACTGAAAAAACTGGAAAAGGAATACGGAAATGATTTTCATGCGGGATGGGTTGAAACCTCGAGTCTGCTGGATATCGATGAGAGTTATGTAAGGGACGGGTATAAGAACTTACCTGATTCAAATATCACTGATAAGGATATGATATCTAAAAAGAAACAGCTCTCAGCAATGGGAGGATACGGACATATGGGAATGCCGAGATTCGCTTCGAAGGAAGTCGGCGAGATGTTGAACCGCAATTGTGTTGAATCGATATGTGATGCTGTGATAAAATTCTATAACAGAGACGGATATGAGAAATACGATGATTATTTTCTTTATAAAATCCTTCCGCTTCACGTAAGATTTATAAGGATTTTCGGAAGAGTGAAGAGAAGGATGGTGAGTGAATGATGTATACAAGAGGTCAATTTGCAATCATAGGAAAAGTGGGAAGGAAAGCACTCAGAATCTACCATGAAGAAGGTCTGCTGGTTCCTGTTTTTGTGAATGAAGAAAACGGTTATCACTACTATGAGGAAAATCAGCTGGCGGTTCTTGAAAAAATCAAGAGACTCAGAAAGATCGGGCTTTCACTGTATGAGATAAAACAAGTACTGGAAGGAAAAGCCGAGGAGTCACAGCTTATCGACAGTAAGATAAAAGAGATGGACAACAGGCTGCAGGAAGTAAAGGAACTTGCAGGAAGTAAGGCAGAAGAGAAAATCGATATTCCTACGGGAGAACCGGATATCAGATCCTTCGAAAGATGCAGATGTTTCTTTATAGATGAAAATACCGAGTTGGAAAATTTGGGAATGTCTGTGGGAAAACTCTATGAGAAGGCGGCTCGTGAAGGATATAAAACAGACGGAAGTCACTTTGTGATCTATGATGAACTCTCAAAAGAAGATTTCTCCATGAGAACATGTCTGCCGGTAGAAGGCGACAGCGGAGAAGATATAGAAGAGATTTATGAGGAGAGGTGTCTCCACTTAAACTTCAGAGAGGGTTTTTCAAAAGTGGGACAGGCCCATGTTGTTATAAAAGAATATGCTGATAAGAACAGTATAAATCTTACCGACAAAGCTTATGAAGTCTATAATAGTGATATGTCGGTGGATGTATATTATGTGATCTGATTCTTGACTACGGCTATAGTAAATCATAGAGGGAAAAGCATATGGTATAGAAGTTTATACCGGAAGATTGACAGATTATGATATTTGCTGTAACATTTACTTAGTTGAATAAAACAGACGCTCTTTGCCACCGGGTAAAGGGAGAAACGTCATTTTCTTATCGTTAGGTCTTTGAAGATAAGGAAATGGCGATTTATATTTTTAGGAGGATATTTTTATGCAGTGGATACTATTAATCTTAGCAGGAATCTTTGAAGTAACATGGGCTATTGCTATGAAGAGTTCGAATGGTTTTACGGTATTGTTACCATCAGCGATAACAGTTATAGGATACATTCTAAGTGCTGTGTTTTTGGCTTTGGCATTAAAACAGTTGCCGCTAGGAACAGCATATGCGATGTGGACCGGATTCGGTATTGTTGGAACTACCATACTTGGAGTGTTTTTGATGTAATATAATAATAGTTGGCACTTTTCTTAGGAAGTTTGTAGTGATATAATACAACCCAAAGGAGGTGCCACATGGCAACAAAAAAACAA
>NZ_JAEB01000010.1 GCF_000518685.1 Eubacterium xylanophilum ATCC 35991
AGTCAATATACCAGCAAGGAATATCGAGATGCTATCAAAAAATGCGGCGTAGTTCAAAGTATGAATAGTGACGGTGGTCGCTGTCATGATAATGCTCGATGCGAGAGTATGTGGGCAAGGTTCAAAACGGAGCTTCTCTACGATAGATATGATACCAAATCTATGACTGTCAAAGAGTTAAAAACAGTTATCTGGAGGTACTTCATGTCCTATTGGAACAACCGAAGGATCTGCTCTGCTAACGGAGGACTCCCTCCTGCAGCTAAACGCAGGAAATACTATGATTCACAGCCCGTTGCGGCATAGTGATAAATTTTCCCAAAGAAATCTGCCAACCAATATTGACAATTTCAAAGTGTAATTGTAGCGTATATAATAATGGTAGGGGTTAATAATTATATTCTTGTAAAGCTTTATAATGCTTTTTTAGATGCTAGTTTAAAGTTTGATTCTTACGTATCGAGTAGTTTTTATTACTATGAAGATATTCGCCTTTTGAGCCTTATATCATTCATTTTGTGGATTTTTATTGGATTCGAATATATGAGAAAAGCATACGATGTAAATATGCTTGAAAGTATTAGATATAAATGCGGGAAGGCAGTTGTGGTGTGGGGGAGTCAATTGTTTGTGTTGTTCCAGATGAGCATTATTAGTTCAGTGAATGTCGGGGCTTATGTGTATCTTGGTTTTAAAAAACTGAATAATAATGGTTTGCCTGTAAGTGATATACAAACTTTTTTTATCTGGGATATTGTGATTATGTCATTGAGTGCAATTGCATTGGGAGTGATAATATCAAGATTGAAGAATAGAATTATAGGATATGCTATAATTGTGTTAATAGTTTTATTAATTATTCCTCAACTTGGCGGATTTTGGAATGACTTGCAGAGCATGTATGGCATTCCTGTATTTACAGTGATAGATCTTATAAATCCAATTTCACGTAATTCTTTAGCCGTTTTGGACCCTTTGTATGGATTGACCGTTGAGGGATTCAGAAAGTTTTCGATGATATTAATGCTGATTTCTATGATATACATTAATACTATTCAAGAATTAAAAGGAAGATTATCACGAATAATTGTAAGCAGCTGCGCCCTTGTCATGGCAGCAATATGTATAT
Source organism: Eubacterium xylanophilum ATCC 35991 (assembly GCF_000518685.1). Lineage (GTDB taxonomy): Bacteria > Bacillota > Clostridia > Lachnospirales > Lachnospiraceae > Eubacterium_F > Eubacterium_F xylanophilum. Next base: position 1,130 of record NZ_JAEB01000010.1, read on the forward strand.
TTAATATTTATAACAAGGGCAGTGTTTTGGTGGCAGGAAACACACCATATTCATCAATCTCGAGCATGAATGACTATATTGATGATGATTCGTGTAAGGAAAATGAGAAGGCTAGTTTTTGTGTGACTAAATACAATATGAAATTTGATTTGGATAAAGAACTTACTGCTGTAGTTGATATGGATATTGATGCAAGTGAGAATGATGAAGATTTAAAATTTACTTTGTATCGAGGTTATAAGATAAATAGTCTGACAGACGGAAGAGATGACATTAATTACGATCGCGATGGAGATTATATTGTGATTAAGAATGGGGCAACAAAGAATAAGAAGATTCATGTAGAGTATAAGGGCAATAGTCCGATGTTTTATTCTAACACAAAGTCCGCTTTTTTGCCTCAGATGTTTGCTTTTTATCCTAAAGCAGGACTGCATAGTATATACGATGAAAACAGAAAACTGTCGAGTTTTTTAGAAGATGAAACTGAATTCAAGGTGTCGGTTTCTGGACCTAAGTGTGTATCTAATCTACAAGGCTCGAACAATCAGTTCTATGGATTTGCCAGAGGATTTAGCCTCATTGGGGGAAGATGTGAAGAAAGGGTTAAGAATGGCATAAAGGTTCTTGCATATCCTTTGGATGCAAGTTCATACGACGTAGCTGATTGTTTGACTTCGGAAGATTTGAACAGTGAATTAGAAGAGATAAACAAGTTCCTTGATACCAATATTAAATTAGATTATTCAGAAAAGAAAGTAATTGCAATTCCAGAAAATTTGGGATTTAATTCAAATATGAATTGTTTCTATGATTGTGGAGATTGCATTTATATGAGTAATTCTTTGTATGCTTGGGATGTGATTAGAAATGAACTAGAAAAACATTCCGGTAAAGAAAATCTGAGAGAGTCTGTTCTTTCCGTGGCTCCAAGTCGGGATACTGATTTGCAGGAACTAGAAAACTCTGATGAATCAGATGATAGCGCTCAACGTGATGAAGAGGACATGCAATATGACAAAGTGTATTCTTTATATATAGAAAAGATGCAACAATATGGAGTTCAGAAAGTAAATCAAAAAATCATGAAGTATCTTCTTGATGATACTTGTGAGATGGATGAGATTGAGTATTTGAATTCAATCAAGTAGATAATGGAGGTTAGTTAATTGATTACTATAGACAATCTAAATAAATCATTTTGGAGAAAGAGTATTTTAAAAGGAATAACAGTGGAACTAGATAGTAATTGCTATGGTTTACTAGGCCCTAATGGTGCTGGGAAAACCACATTGATCCGATGTATATTGGGATTATATAGAACCAAGAAAGGCAGTATTTCTATTGCTACTGAAAAGTGTATTGGTTATCTTCCTCAAAAGTATGGAGCATTTCGAGAGCTGACGGTACATGATGCGTTGACATATTTTGCAAGAGCCAAAGGGATTCCAAATGGAGAATGTGATCAAGAGATAAAACGTGTATTGGAACTTGTCAATCTTGGCGAAGAGGAAAAGAAACGAGTTGGACATCTTTCCGGAGGTATGTTAAGGCGTGTTGGTATTGCTCAAGCACTTCTTGGGAATCCAGATATAATTATTTTTGATGAGCCAACTGCCGGACTTGATCCAGAAGAGAGAATGAGATTTAATTCTCTTATAAATGATATTAAGGAAGGAAAAACGATACTGATTTCTACTCATATTATTGAGGATTTAGAAGAGACCTGTGATAGAGTCCTTGTTATGAAAAATGGCAATATTATTGCCGATAAAACAGCAGAGGAACTTCAAATAATCGGGGAAAACCAGAAAACAGGTTCTGAAAAATCGATGATGAGGGGATATCTTGCAATAATGGATGGTGCAATAGAATGATTAAAATGACGGTAAATCGTATAATAAAGAGAATATTAGTTTACGTGATTCCTGTGGTTGTAGTGTATTCTATAATTGCATTTCTGAAAAGCGTATATGATATACATGAGTTTTCTGATGAAGAAAAACTTTCTAACATTTCGTCTTTCTTTCAAACTGTGATGCCAATTGTGCTGACTTGGTGGGTACTTATAATCAATAAGAATATTATTCACGATGATGGAAATGAGTTATATAGGATATACATATCTGGATCTTCCAGTGCTCTTTCACATCTAGTATTACAAGGATGCTTTTTCCCTATGATAGTTATCGGGTATTGCATAATCAATATATTAATAATACACATAAATCCTAGTATTATTTTTTATGTTGCACTAGAGAGTTTTTGCTTATCTTCATTGGCATTTATGTTAAACTATATTCTTTCCAATGTTGGTATAGGGCTTATTGTAGTTGGTTTATATGCTTTTTGCATAAATGTTGTTGACTCTTTTGGTTTGTTTAAAAAAATATCCATTTATACGGACGGAGATGAGTTTAACGCGAAAAATGGGGTAATAATGGCTGTTATTGGACTTGTATTCCTTTTGGTTGGGGGCATAAAGTATAATGTAAGACCAAATTATAATTAATGATCATTTTTGGAATTTATAAAACCCGCAGGTCAGGTTGACCTTGTGGGTTTTTAATATTATAATATATGTAGTTTATATATGCATTAAGGAGAGATGGTTTTGAGATATTATATATCGGATTTACATTTTTTTCACAAAAATCTGAACTTTCGAATGGATGAAAGAGGATTTGAGTCTGTCGAAGACATGCACCTATATATGATCGAGCAGTGGAATAAGAAGGTCAAAAAGAAGGATGAAGTAGTTATTCTAGGAGATTTTAGCATAGGAAAGGCAGAGGAGACTGCAGAAATAATAAAAAAATTAAATGGGAAAAAGTCTTTAATAATCGGCAATCATGACCGATTTATAAAACAGAGGACATTTGACTCCGATTTGTTTGAGTGGATTCATCATTATAGAGAATTAAATGATAATAGCAGAAAAGTTATTCTGTCACATTATCCAATCTTTTGTTACAATGGTCAGTATAGAACCAATAAAAAGGGTGAGGCCAAGACATATATGCTCTATGGACACGTTCATAATACATATGACGAGGTTATCGTAAATGATTTCATAAAACAAACGAGGCAGAGGAAGCGGATTCTCGCCAATTCGGATGAGCATACTAGCATTCCTTGTCAGATGATCAATTGTTTTTGTATGTTTTCTGATTATCAGCCTCTGTCTCTTGATGAGTGGATTGAGGTTGATAAGCAGAGAAGAGCTAATATGCCGATACCAGAAGATGTAAATGTTCGATAATGTCACTACTTGACAATGCACACGTAGTATTCATATCGTTGACTTGATTTGTGGATTATGGTATAATTCTACATATAAATATGTGTACTAGAAGCGGAGTATTTATTCAGGAGGTAGTTTCTTGGAAGAAAAAGGATTACAAGCAGCCACGGATTCTGAAGAAATCCAGACAACAGTAGATGGAGTCAGAGCAGTGGACATGCATTTAAGAAATATTCGCGAGATATCTAGTGGAGATGTAGTTTTTTTTCAATCACGAACACAGTTGCATACACCGGGTTTGGGAACATTGATGCCAGAAGCTTATAGAGAGACAGCTGAAGCGACGGAACAGGCGAACGAACTGTTTGAACTAGAGGTTATGCAAGCGATTGATATATCTAAAAGACTTATGGAGAGGGATTTTTTCTTTCGTTGGGTTTCAGTCTATATGCCCCTAAGAGCTCTAGTAGATTCTAGGATAGAGAGAAAATTGTTGAGTTTATTTGAGAGCAATGAGTATCCGACAGGAAAGATTACATTTGCTCTCTCGGGAAATATATTAGATGAAAAAAGTGATGACAAAAGGATATCAGAGAATATTTTAAAATTACGAAACAGAGGATTTCACTTTTTGCTTGAGGGATTTGGAGCAGATAATTGTCCTATGATGAGATTGTCTTCTTTTGAAGTGGACTATTGTTTATTGCATCATGATGTAACCCGTTATATAGGGCAGAGCACGCGAGCTGACAATGCAGTAAATTCCATTGTTGGGTTTGTAAGTGAGATGGGAGCTGAGGCTATAGCAGATGGAATCAAGGATTCCAGTCAAGCTGAAAAGTTGTACGAGTGTGGATGCTCTTATATTGCCGGACCGTTAGCAGGCAAGTATATGAATCCAAGCTACATAAGGAAACCAAAAGAAAAAGATGAAAAAGTTGAAGGGAGTTGACAGCAGTGGACGAAAAAGTTAGAGACGTCCTCGAGCTGCGACGAACCGCAAAGGAGATAAAGCGATATCGAGTGCTTATGCGAAGCGTTGCATTGTTGATTGTTATTCTGATAATAATCGTGGCAATAGCATATGCAATTTCGTATTTCTATGATCGATATGGCGCATTTACGATACGTGTAAACAAGTATGATATGGTTAGACAGGGATTGACATTGTCAGAGACACCAGATTATACGATGGCAAATTCAAGGCTCCAAGCGGACGTCGTCAATGATATGACTAATATCAGCGGAGAGGATTTGCCAAAAAATATCGATATGATAAATGGTCCGCATAATGGTGAGAGTTATATAGCTTATACATTTTATTTGATTAATTCCGGTGATGATACAATCTCATATGAGGGTGTTCTGAACATGGAAAATATTACAAAAGGTGTGGATGATGCCGTCAGAATTGGTGTTTGGATAAATGGTGAACGCAAGATTTATGGAAAAACCAAGAAAGATGGCTCAGGTAGTGAGAAGGATTGCGATAGTACATTCTTATCATCAAATAAGGTAATGCAAACCAAGCATGAGAAAATGGCACCAAAGGCCAAGGATAAGTTTACAGTAGTAATTTGGCTAGAGGGAAATGATCCGGATTGTACCAATGAGATTATTGGCGGTACTCTCAAACTTGGAATGGATTTTCGCATAGTTGAGACAACGTAAGGAGCAGGGAAATGAGTAAGGTATTAAAGGTTGTTGTAAGTGTTTTAGCTTGGATAATTTTGATTGCGGCATTTGTTGTGACCTTGTTGGTTTTCTCCTCGAATAAGAACAATGGTATATCCAATTTCATGGGATATATCCCGATGAAGGTGGAGTCAGATTCGATGAAGCCAACGTTTGAAAAGGGAGATTTGATCATATGTCGTGAGGTCGATGATGTCAAGCAGCTTAAGAAAGGTGATGTAATCACTTTTTGGACAATCATTGAAGGAAAGAAAGCATTAAATACCCATAGAATCACCGGAATTGACGATGACGGAACGAATATTTCCTTTATGACAAGGGGTGATGGCAATCCAAAGGATGATGATTTGCCGGCATTCCAAAGTGATATTGTGGGTAAGTGGACAGAAAAAAGTATTAAAAAAGGTGGAGTTGTTATGGGATTCTTGCAGACTCAGAAGGGATTCTTTATCTGCATTTTGATTCCAATGGCAATATTCTTCTTGTTTGAACTTTACAAGTTCATCTTTGCAGTTATGGAAGTTAAGAAAGCAGGAACCAATAGTGATTTGGACGAAGAAGAGATCAAAAGACGTGCTATTGAAGAGTATCTTGCAGAGAAAGAACAGGAAGAGAACACCGCCAAGAACAGTGAAGAGTCATAAGTAGGTGGTGCATATGAACAGTTTTTTAAAGTGGTTTTTTGCATTTATCTCATCAATGCTTCAGGGCTTTGGAGAGATATTTATAGGAATTTACAGAGGGTTGAGACAAGTGTTTAACATTCCTGGATACGTGGAGCAATTCCGCAAATACAGCGGAAGCTTCAGTGTCGGAGAGTGGATTCTTGCGGTCTTAGCCCTGATTTTAGTGGTTGCAGTTTATGTTTTGTTGATATTTATGATTCTTTTGTTCATTCGTAAATATCTGAGATTTAGACACTCCATAGTAAGCGATGAGGACTTGCTGGAGGAGATATCGCTGTTACAACAGAAGGTAATGAAGCTCGTCAAAGAAAAGGACGAGATTATGGCCATGAAAGTATCTGCTATGGGAGTTGGCGGAGGAACAGGACTTCCGGGAACAACTGGCGATTTCCAAAATGCCGAGGGTGAAGAAGTAGAACAACATGAAGTTACGGAAGATGGTATTATCCAGACAGCCGAGATGAGATTCTCCAAGCTCATGGAGGTTGATACATTCTACAAAACATATACTCCACCTGAATATGATAATGACATAACTCTCGAAGAGATAGTAGATAGATATAGAAACTTTGCATGTTCAAGGATGCACTTGTACTATGAACACAAGACTATCAGACTATTTTTAGCCGGTATGGCATCCACTAAGCTTTTGATTCTCCAAGGTATATCTGGTACAGGTAAGACATCCTTGCCGTATTCTTTTGGAAAATTCTTGCAAGTAGATACAACTATTGCTTCTGTTCAGCCGTCTTGGAGAGATAGGACGGAGCTCTTCGGATATTTCAACGAGTTCACCAAGAGCTTCAATGAGACAGAGGTTTTGAAGAGAATCTATTCATCTGGCTACAACAATGACGTAAACCTTATTCTTTTGGACGAGATGAATATCGCCCGCGTTGAGTACTACTTTGCGGAGATGTTGTCAATCCTTGAAATGCCAAATGCAGATGAGTGGGAACTTGATTTGGTTCCTAATGTGTGGAGCACTGACCCTGTCAAACTTGACAAGGGTAAGCTTGTGATTCCACAGAATGTATGGTATATCGGAACAGCGAATAACGATGACTCAACATTCTCAATTGCGGATAAGGTATACGACCGTGCGCAGCCAATTAATCTAGATGCCAAGGGTATTGCATTTGATGCTCCGGATACGCCACCAATCAACTTGGGATTTGATCACTTGACAGAACTTTTCCAAGAGGCGTTCAGTATGTATCCAATCTCACAGGAGAATTTGAAGAAGATACAGCAGCTTGACCTCTGGGTAATCGAGAAAATCAGAGTTGCGTTTGGTAACCGTATTTTGATGCAGATGGGACTTTTTGTTCCGGTATATGTTGCAGCAGGTGGAGAAGAACTAGATGGAATCGATTATGTTCTTGCAACGAAAATATTCCGTAAGTTTGAATCGCTGAACCTAGCTATGCTCAGGGAAGAGCTAAAAGAATTGTGCAATTATCTTGTCAAGTTGTTTGGTAAGGGCAACATGAAGGAATCAATTGCTTATTTGGAGCGCTTGCAGAAATTGTTCTAAGGGGGTGGAGTCATGGCAGAATCACTAGCTCAATTATATACTGATTTTCATGATATTATCCAACACCTGGATGAGGACGAGTTGTTTGCAAATCTCAATTCTGCGCTACACCGAAGCCGCAATACCTTTGCGGTAAATAGAAAGTTGATGCAGAAAGCAATTGATGTTTCGTGGGTGGAGGCTATTGAAAATGGTCTGATTCACGTGGATAATGTAATTCGTAATCCTCGAAGAACAATAGAAGATGTTGAGGAAGTTGTGCCTATAGCCCTTTCGAAAAAGATTACAGTTGAGAGCATTAAGCACCTTGCACAACATACAGATTATATACAGAGTGTGGATCCCAAGACCGGGAAGATAACACCATCAAAGATACTAAATGTATACAAAGAGGAAACTCTTGAAACGTACGAGAATAAGTTCGTCAACACATTGGTTGACAGGCTTTATATATTTATCAATTCAAGATATGAAAAATTGGTCCAGATAACTAAGGATGAGCAGGCATTTTCTCTTGGCTATAATACCGTAATAGATGACGGCAAAGGTGGCAAGATGAAGATAGATGTCAAGCTCGAGACGGTATCAGACCTTGAATCATATGATGAAAGTGGATATAGTGTATGGCAGAGGGTTGAAAAACTCAAAAGTACTATCGAGGGGTACAAGGGCTCAGAATTATGTACAACCCTAGGTAATAGTTTTATTCGCCCCCCTGTTATGAGAACCAATGCCATCATGAAAAATGTTGATCTCAAAGCCTGTCTGGCTCTATGGCAGTACATAGAAAGCTATGATAAGGCGGGATATGAAATCAATATGGAAGATACAGCGGTAGAAGCTGAAGATGATTATATAGAGAATTTTTACCGCTTAGCGCTGATGCAGATGGTTTTGTTCCGCTATCAAGTTGATGAAAAAAATGCCGATGAGGCATTTAAAACTCTCAAAAAGAAGAGTTATACCGGGATGAAACCCAAATTTGTCAAAAAGTTTGACAAAGAGCTTTCACCTGATTACGATATTACTGTAGATGGCGTTGCAGGTTATATAGATGAAGATGGCGAAAAAGAGTTTGTTAGAACTATGCCGGCGGATCCTGCAAGAATGTTTGAAGAAATAAACAAAGCCATAACTATAGAGAAGGCTTACCGAGAGAAGCTTGAAAACGAGCGCTTGATGAAGTTGCAAGCTGAGGAAGAAGCCAGAAAACGCCGTGAAGAGAGGGAGAGAATCGAGCGAGAGCGCGAGGAAAGACGTGAGGCTCTTCGGAGGAAAAAGGAAGAAGAACAGCGTCGCCTAGAGGAGATGCTCGCCAAGAAAAAAGCAGAGCAGGAAGCGGCAGAGAGAGAAAGACAGCGCCAAGAAGAGGAGCGATTGGCACTGCTCGAAGAAAAGCGCAAAAAAGAAGAGGAAGAGCGCAAGAGACGAGAAGAACAAGAGAGAATCGAGGCAGAGAGAAAGCGTCTTGAAGAAGAGAAGAGCTTGGTTCGTTCTGAACTCGGAGACGCCGAGGGAATTGATATTAATGTAGAAGTGACGGACGACCAGGAAGAAAAGATGGAGATGGACGAAGTCCTAGCACAAGTAACTGAGGAAGAAATCGAAGAAGTCAAGGCCAATATGGAGGAAGACGATATAAGCGAGGATCCAAGGGAAGTTGTTGCAAGGATGAAGATAGAACAGCAAAAGCTTGAGAAAGAGAGAATCGCAGCAGAGAGAGCGGCCAAACTCAAGGAAATGAGGAATTACTATGAAAGTAAATCCTTTGAGACTATTTACAGAGAGTATACTTATAATCCGATTTATCTCATTCCAAGGCTATTTACAGCTTTGATGGTTTTGTTGTTCAATAGAATTCCGGCGGATACTGATAATCCGGATTGGAAGCGCAAGGCAGCCAGTATTGCTGCGGCCAAGGAAGCAAAGAAGCGTGCCAAGGAAGAGCAGAAGACTATGGAAAAATACTACAGAAAGTATGCTACTTCGGCTAAGTATTCATTCCTTAGAAGTATAGATGATGCTAAGTTCAAACGCATGCGCAAGAAGCAAGATAAGAATAGGCCAAAGCAGCCATATGTACCACCTACGCGAACTCCTGAAGAGGAGAAGGCAATTCGCGAACAGATGAAGAAGTACTATCGCGAGTACCATGTTAGCAGGGTGGAGAGAATAAGACGCTGGTGGGAAGAGCAAACTAGAAAATATGGAGATGGAACTGATGGAGAAACAGGAAACAAAGCAGCCTAAAGGCGGCAATGCTAAGAAAAAAGCTAGTATAACTTTTATCATAAGTGTGTTTCTTGTTGTATTAACCCTTGTGTTGTGCGTTTTGGCATTTGTCTTAACGCAGAATCTCAAGCGTGGAAAGCCCACGATGATTGCAGGGCATTGTTTGATGAGAATCGCCACTGGAAGCATGGAACCGACACTTCATGTCGATGATTTCATATACATTACTAAAGTAGATGCTTCAACATTGAAGGCCGGAGATATCATAGTTTATAAGTCTCAAGAGGAGAGCACGGACGGCGCACTGATTACCCACAGAATTGTGGAAGTGAAGGCTGACGGAACATTTTCCACGAAAGGAGATGCAAATACCGCTGTAGACAGTGAAAATGTTCAGCCAAGTCAGGTTATTGGCCGGTTTGAAAAAAAATCTAGAATTTTTTTGTGGCTTTCTGGCTTTGGGGACTTCAGAAAGTTGGCAATTCTGTCGATAATGATAGTGATACTTGTTATTGCTATGCACGAAACTAGAACTATCATGCGACTTGGAAAGCAAGTTAGGGAAGAAAGATCCTATGAAGAAAGGATGCGGCTTGCTATCGAAGAAGAGAAAAAGAGATTAGCAGAGGAGGATAGGTAAGGTGACACAAGAAGATATCATGAAGAGACGAATGCATCTTGCGATTATCTTCGCAGTCGTTATGGCAATCGGAATGATTGTATTTATAGGATTATACATAGACGAGACGAGACGGATTCAAGTTAAGTATAGAGAACAATTTGTATCATGTTTGAATCATACTTCGGATTCGCTTGACTCTTATATAAACGCAGATGGTGATTATGAGTTTCGCTATAGAAAGATTATTAGCGACATGAGTGCAGCAAACAGTTTTAGTTTTCTCCTAGAGAATCTGACTGAAAAGCAAAAGATCACAATCAACGAACTTAATACAATCCTCATCAAGTACCCTAAGCAGATGAATGATAAGAAGAAGTTGGGGGCATATAAGAAAGCAGTCGATGATTTGGCACAAAACCTAGACAAGGGCTTTGATGAAGCAAATGAGATTATCAACCAGATAGACAGAATGGGAAAGTGATGGAGGTTGTCCTGAGGAGGTAAAGATATGAGTGATTGGGCAAAAAAGAGAAAACTTAAAAAAGAAATTAAGATTTGTATGCAGACGATAAACGAAATGGAGAGAAAACGCTCCCGTTCACAGTCGGCATTAGTACAGGCCGTTCTATTGCAGGAGACGCCTGATGAGCGCGATGTAGAGTGGTTTAATAAATATACCGGGGAGATTACAGCTGTTCGTTCCCACATGACGGAGTTACAAAAGCAGCTAAATAGTCTCTAGAAACAAAGATAAAATGGCACGTTATATCTACGATGTTTGTAATATCATGCAACGTTAGAAAAGGAGGTTATATTATGAAAAAGGAAAAGAATATGGCAATTAAAATAAGCAATAAAAAGAAACTTGTGTCAGCTACAGCGATGCTGCTAGTATCAGCACTTATGCTTGGACTGACAACATATGCATGGTTCACCATGAGTAAGGAGCTTGAGGTTACAGGTATCAAGATGACAGCGGCTACTCCAAAGGGAGTGCAGATTTCTCTTGGTGCACTGACCGGAGGAGCGCTATCAGACAGCAAAGGTATTATTACCGGAGCAACAGCAGCTAATCCAGCAGTTGATTCGGATTGGTCAAATAAAGCAGATGTAAGTAAGTACTATTCATTTGGTAAATTGTTCCCTGCTTCTTCAGTAAATGGTGCCAACATCTTTTACACAGGTGATGCGACTGGAGTAGGAAGAACTCTTAAAGATGGAGCTGTATTTGCGACACCAGACCCAGATTCTCAAGTAGCTAAATTACATGCATATACTAGCACAGAAAAAACTGATACCGCACTAACTCCTTCGTGGACGCCTGAACCAGCGCTAGACTTTACAACAACCAATGATGATGGTTATTATGTTGATATTCCAGTTTGGTTCAGAACATCGGATTCTGCTGGAGTGAAGCTCACAGTCGAGGGATATGTTACTAATTCAAGTGATGCTAATTCAAATGATGACATATATGAGGCAACTAGAGTAGCTGTATTAAATGCGGATCTTTCAGCTAATCAAGGTATAGTTGATTTGAAGAAAGCAACAGCATTTGGAACGGGCAACGATTCGATAATAGATTCATATAATTATTATTCTAGACAAGGTGGAAGTGGTGATCCAAAAGCTGTATCAGCTACATCACCTAGTTGGGCAAACGTGGATAAGGTTATTTCATCAGGAGATGATAAAGAAAATGTTGTTGACTTGACTGGCGCTTCTTATAAGGGAACAACCGATGGAAGCAATGGTGGATACGGTGGAGCCCTTAAGAAGATTATACGTGTTTGGATTGAAGGTGAGGATAAAGAGTGCTACAATCCTAATGCAGCAGAAACCTTTAGAATTGCTCTCAAATTCAAGTAATCAATAAACATAATTTCATAAGAATATACAAAAAACACCATATTTTGAAAAAATATGGTGTTTTTTTTCTGGAATTATGTTACAATTATGATACATGGCATTTGTCACAGTGAGATAAACTATGAGTTTGGATTATAATGTGACACATAAGAAAAAAGAGAAAACTAAGAAATGAGGTAATTGATAATGAGTAATCAGAGAAAAGCTCTTGTAACACACATTTTTACAGCAGATCCATCTGCGCATGTGTTCGATGATAAGATCTATATCTATCCTTCACATGACCTTCCACATGATGGTGAGGACAATGATAATGGTGACGAGTATCTTATGGAGGACTATCATGTTCTCTCTATGGATGATATAGATGCAGAGTGTGTTGATAACGGTGAAGCACTTCACATGAAGGATGTACCTTGGGTAAGTAAGCAGATGTGGGCACCGGATCTTGTAAAGAAGAATGGAAAATATTACTTGGTATTCCCTGCTCGTGATAAGGATGGAATCTTCCGTATCGGCGTTGCAGAGAGTGATAGCCCTGTCGGACCATTTACACCAGAACCAAACTATATCGAGGGAACATACAGTATCGATCCTGCTGTATTCCACGACGATGATGACAAAGTGTATATGTACTATGGTGGACTCTGGGGCGGACAGTTGGAGAACTGGAAGACTGGAGAGTTTGATCCGGATGGCAAGGAGCCAGCTGCAGATGAGCCAGCTATCGGACCTATGGTAGCAGAGCTTAAGGACAATATCAAGGAGCTTGCTTCAGAGCCAATGCACATCAAGATTTTGGATGAGAATGGCGAGGAGCTCAGAGCAGGTGATGAGGACCGTCGTTACTTTGAGGGACCATGGATGCATAAGTACAATGATACTTACTATCTTTCATACTCAACAGGTACAACACACTATATCGTATATGCTACAAGCAAGGATCCTAAGGGACCATTTACATATCGTGGACGTATCCTTGAGCCAGTTATTGGATGGACAACTCACCACTCAATCATTGAGTATCATGGAAAATGGTATTTGTTCTATCATGACTGCGAAGTATCTAAGGGAATCAACCACAGAAGATGTGTTAAGTTCGTTGAGCTTGAGTACAATGAGGATGGAACAATTAAGACTATCCAGCCATAATGTGAATAAGCAGTTTCGCGTCGGGTTTAATGCCCGACGCTTTTTTTGGGAATCTCGTAAGACAATTATTGACTAAATTATGCCATAGGTATGTGGTTTAATACATGATATAGGATTATTCTGTAAAAAAGGAGAGAGTTTTTATGAGAAGATTTGAAATAAAAGATTTGACTAAGATGACGTTGGTATGTATGTCTGTTGCTGCATTGTCTGCATCTGTGATTTCTACAGGAGTAGAAGCAAAAAAGAAAAATCCAATTAAACCGAAAGTGACTAAGAAAATAGAACTTAAAGAGGGCAAGTCAAAGAAGATTTCCGTGAAGGGACGCTTTGTAGTATCGAAGAAATTCAAGAGCTCCAAGCCAACTGTTGCAAAGGTTGGAAAGAAGGGAAAAGTTACAGCTCTTAAAGCGGGAAATTGCAAGATTACGATAAAGGTTAAGTATAAGAAGAAGAAAAAAGCCAAGAAGACTTTTACGAAGAAATATATATGTAAGGTAAAAGTTACAGCAAATAATAAAACAGTTATTCGCCAAGAAGGCGAGGAAAAGCCGGTTAGTGACAAGTTTGTCAAGCAGATGTCCAAAGTTTCATTAGATTTGATTCAACGTGTCTCTAAAAAGGCAAAAGCAAATGAAAATATTCTGATATCACCTGAGTCAATAGTTACCGCTTCCATGCTTGCGGCTAATGGAGCAGAAAATGACACATTATCGGAGTTTGAGAATACGCTGTGCGGAGAGCTCGGATTAAAGGGATTTAATGAGGATTTATCAACATATAATGATAACCTGATGTCCTCAGTAAATGTGGATTTTTCCATGGCTAATTCCATATGGGCGAAGGATCAAAAAGGTTTTAGTATTAAGGATAGTTACAAAGAGGTAGTGAAAAAATATTACAATGCTGAAACTCTTCTCGAACCATTTGACAAGAATACAGTTGAAAAAATTAACAGTTGGGTAAAAAAGAATACTGACAATATGATTGATAAGATTATTGACAATATTCCTAGTGATGCTAGAGCATATCTCATTAATGCACTTGCATTTACAGGAGAATGGGCTGAACAGTACAGAGATGGAAGCGTCAAACAGGGAGAAAAGTTTACGGATGCCAGCGGCAAAGAGAAGGATGCAACTATGTTGGTTGGATCTGAATATGGATATGTTTCAGGAGAAAACTTCACTGGATTTACAAAACCATATAAGGGCGGAAGGTATGAATTTATGGCTCTTTTGCCTAAAGAGGGTATGACAACTGCAGAGTTGTTAGCATCTTTTGAGGAAGATGATTTGTCCAAAATATACAAGAATGAGGAAAGAGGTATGGTTTATACCAAAATGCCTGAATTCAAATATAGTTATGAAACTGCTTTGAAAGATGTTTTTATGGATATGGGAATCAAGAATGCGTTTGACAGTGGAAAAGCAAACTTTACTAACATGGCAACATTTTATGATAACATATTTATAGATGATATTTTACATAAGACTTTTATAGAGCTTGACCGTAATGGAACAAAAGCGGCAGCAGTTACGGTAGTGGCAATGCGAGCAGCATCTGCATATTCTGACCCAAAGGAAGTTGTACTTGATAGACCATTTGTGTACGCAATTGTTAATTCCAAGACTGGATTGCCGGTATTTGTTGGCGTGGTAAATACGTTGTAATAAAACCCAGTAAGAAATAATTTTTTCTGCCAAAAAAAAAATTAGCACTCACCTCTTGACAGTGCTAACAATTGGTGCTATAATATGGTCAGAACAAAGGAATAGAGAAGATTCTAAGTAAGAATCCAAACACTCCTTCCCTTGCTCATGAAACTTATTTAATTATATTTTTCTTGAGAAGGAGGAATGACTTATGTTACTACCTAGTATTTTTGGAGAGAATTTGTTGGATGACTGGATGGATTTTCCAAGGATGGATTTCGGAGATATCGACCGAAAACTCTATGGAAAGAGAGCTGCACAGGTTATGAAGACTGATGTGCATGAGCATGATGACAAGTATGAGCTTGATATTGATCTTCCTGGATTTAAGAAGGACGAGATTAAGTTATCACTTGAAAATGGTTACTTGTCAGTAAGCGCTGCTAAGGGACTTGATAAGGAAGAAAAGGATAAGAAGGGTAAACTTATCCGTCAGGAACGTTATGCAGGTTCTTTGCAGAGAAGTTTTTATGTAGGAGATGCAGTTAAGCAGGAAGATATAAAGGCTAAGTTCGAAGATGGAGTTTTGAAATTATCAATTCCTAAGAATGAAGCAGAGAAACTTCCAAAAAAACAGTATATAGCTATTGAAGGATAATACATGATTTAAGGGATATCATAGCTGCACATTATGGCGTGGCTGTGGTATCCCTCTGGTTTTTCTTCACATCCTACTCATTGATAGAATTGATTTCTTCTTTTTTTTTCTTGACAAATGTTCCGTTAGGATATATAATCGTAGATAGTAATTGAATATTACCGAAACCGATGACGCGGGGATAAAGGTAAGAGAGACGCTTACAGAGAGCTGGGGAGCTGAGAACCAGTAGTAGTTGCTTATTATAATGGGCCGCTGAGGGCATGGTCAAAGGTGACAATAGTTGCTGAGTATTCCATGACGTGAATGCATACGTGAGTTGCAAGGAGTATGTTGGTACTCTGATAAGTGTGTGGTAATCCACAAAGCAAGGTGGCACCGCGGTATTGATTATGATTTACCGTCCTTGATGATAATTAAGTTTATCATCAAGG
This sequence comes from Eubacterium xylanophilum ATCC 35991, assembly GCF_000518685.1. Lineage (GTDB taxonomy): Bacteria > Bacillota > Clostridia > Lachnospirales > Lachnospiraceae > Eubacterium_F > Eubacterium_F xylanophilum. The sequence goes on from NZ_JAEB01000010.1 coordinate 16,914, forward strand.
ACTTTTTTGTTTATATGGATTAATTCTAGACATAATGCATATACAATGGGAATCGAGGATATCGTATAACACATGACGTCGGAGAAGTAGTAAGGAGGCGAATGATGGTGAATATGATACCTGAAAAGGAAACAGCAAAGAAGTTTAAAGGAGAATACAATTATATTCCCGTATGTGCTGAGATTCTATCAGACATTACGACACCTATAAAGGTGTTAAAAAAGCTAAAAGCAGTTAGCAATCATTGTTTTTTGTTGGAGAGCGTTGAGAATTTGGAAAAGACAGGAAGATATACTTTTTTAGGATTTGATCCAAAGCTCAATATAACATGTACCAATGGGTTGTTGACGGTAATTGATTCTAATGGAAATACTCTCAAAGAAGAGAGAGTTAATCATCCCAAGGAATATATAAATGAAGTGATTAATTCACACAAAAGTCCGAGAATTGCGGGGTTACCTTCATTTACCGGCGGATTGGTCGGATACTTTTCATTTGACTATATTAAGTATGCGTTTCCAACTCTAAATCTTGATGCAAAGGATGAAGAAAACTTTAGAGACGTGGATCTTATGTTGTTTGATAAAGTGATAGCATTTGACAATATACGAAATAAAATCAGTATAATTGTAAATGCATCTTTGGATGATTTAGATAAAAGTTATGATGATGCAGCAAAGAAGATTGAAGAGATAATTGATATTATCGAGAAGGGCGAAGATGCAGAAATCAGTGAACCAAAGCTTCTATCTGAATTCAAACCAATGTTTGAAAAAGAAGAGTTTTGTTCAATGGTTGAGAAAGCCAAGAATTACATATTTGAGGGAGATATATTCCAGGCGGTGCTATCCAATCGAATGGAAGCAAAGTTTGAAGGTAGTCTCTTCGAAGCATATAGAATTCTAAGGAGTCTTAATCCATCACCATATATGTTCTATTTTAGCGGTGATGATATGGAAGTTGCAGGAGCTTCACCGGAGACACTTGTAAAGTTAGAAGATGGAATCTTACATACATATCCTTTGGCGGGAACTAGACCGAGAGGAAAGGATGAAGCCGAGGATGCCATGTTGGAAGAAGAGCTATTACAAGATGAGAAAGAGTTGGCTGAGCATAACATGCTAGTGGACTTGGGAAGAAATGATCTGGGTAAAGTCAGCGAATTTGGAACTGTTGAGATGGAAGACTATATGTCAGTGTCAAGGTATTCTCACGTTATGCACATCGGCTCAACTGTTAGAGGTGTTATGAGAAAAGACATTCCTATCACAGAGGCAATTGATGCTATTCTACCGGCGGGAACTTTGTCTGGTGCACCTAAGATAAGAGCATGTGAGATAATCAACGAGCTCGAGAATAATAAGAGAGGAATTTACGGTGGAGCAATAGGATATATTGATTTTACCGGAAACCTTGACACTTGTATAGCAATCAGAATTGCTTATAAGAAAAATGGCAAACTTTTTGTTAGATCCGGAGCTGGTATCGTGGCAGATAGTCAACCGGAGAAGGAATTCGAAGAGTGTATTAATAAGGCAAAAGCTGTTGTAAAAGCAGTTGAGATGTCAAGTGAAAGGGAGGGATTATAATGATATTATTAATAGATAATTATGACTCATTTTCCTATAATCTTTACCAAGTAGTTGGAGTAATTAATCCAGATATTAAAGTAATTAGAAATGATGAGTATACAGTTGATCAGATAGAAGAGATGAAACCAAGTCATATAATAATATCTCCTGGTCCCGGACGTCCGGAGAATGCGGGGATATGCGAGGAAGTCGTTAAAAGATTCAAGAATAGAATACCGATACTTGGCGTATGTCTTGGACATCAAGGAATATGTGAGGCGCTAGGTGCCAAGATAACATATGCTAAGGAGCTTATGCATGGTAAAACGTCTGTTGTAGATATCGACAACGGAACATTTATCTTCTCTGGATTAAAGAGCAAGATAAAAGTTGCGAGATATCATTCTTTGGCAGTTGATGAATCGACGCTGCCAGATGAACTGGGCGTTATCGGAAGAGCCGATGATGGTGAAATAATGGCTGTAAGCAATAAAGAAGGTCTTGTATATGGATTGCAGTTCCATCCGGAGTCGATTCTCACACCTGACGGAAGGAAGATTATGGAGAATTTCCTTGCAATAGAGATTGCATAAATAGACCATATAATATAATTGAAGTTTAATTTTGAATGGAGGAATTGTTATGATTAAAGAAGCAATAGGTAAATTAGTTAATGGACAGGATTTGGAAAGAGAAGAAGTTTTAAGAGTAATGACAGAGATTATGTCTGGAGAAGCAGAGCAGGCACAGGCCGCATCTTATCTCACATCACTTCACATGAAGGGTGAGACAGTAGAAGAGATATCTGCTTCTGCAGAGGGAATGAGAAGTTTTGCAAGAAGACTAGATAGACACGGTGCAGAGGTTATCGACATTGTTGGAACTGGCGGAGATAAGTCCAATTCCTTCAATATTTCTACAGCAGCTGCTGTTGTTACAAGCGCATGCGGAGTGAAGGTTGCAAAGCACGGAAATAGAGCGGCATCAAGTAAGTGCGGTACAGCAGATTGTCTCGAAGAACTTGGTGTAAATATTGAGATAGAACCAGAGGATAATGCCAAGGTGTTGCAGGATACAAATATGTGCTTTATGTTTGCGCAAAAGTATCATCCGGCCATGAGATATGTGGGACCAATCAGAAAGTCCATCGGAATTCCTACAGTATTTAATATCCTTGGACCACTTACTAATCCAGCTTATAATACACACCAGCTCTTGGGTGTCTATGACGAGAGCCTACTTGAGCCGGTTGCCAACGCACTTAAGGATCTTGGACAAAAGGCAGCAATGGTTGTATATGGAACGGATGGATTAGATGAAATCAGCCTCAGCGCCCCAACTAAGGTATATGAGTTGAGAGATGGAGATATTACATCGTACGAAATCAATCCGGAGGATTATGGTCTGGAAAAATGTTCCAAGGATGAGCTTGTTGGAGGAACACCTGAGGAGAATGCGAGGATTCTTCTTGGAGTTGTTAAGGGAGAGATAAATGGTCCGAAGAGAGATGCGGTACTTCTGAATGCCGGAGCAGCTATCCATATCATGAAAGGCGTTTCAATAAAAGAGGGAATTGAGATTGCAAGAGAAGCTATTGATTCAGGAAAAGCTTATGAACAATTGACAAGTTTTATTGCGGCAACAAATGCAGTTGCAGTATAAAGATTACTTGTGTTTATATCTTGGAAGCAAAGGAGTATGGTGATGATTTTAGATGAAATAGCTGATTGTACCAGGACCAGAGTTGAGGAATGCAAGAGAAAAACACCTCTGGATGAGATGAAGAGGATAGCGCTTGACATGCCGGCGAAGAGTGATTTTCCCTTTTATAAAGCACTTTCTAAGGAGAGTTTGTCCTTTATCTGTGAGGTGAAGAAAGCTTCACCTTCGAAGGAAATTATAGCGGAAGATTTTCCTTATCTTGAAATTGCAAGAGAATACGAAAAAGCCGGAGCCGATGCCATATCATGTTTGACTGAACCAAAGTATTTTCTTGGGAGAGATGAATACTTGCGAGAGATTGCAGCAGAAGTAAGCATACCGGTACTTCGCAAAGACTTTACAGTAGATTCTTATATGATCTATGAAGCAAGAGCTCTCGGGGCATCAGCAGTGTTGCTTATTTGTTCGATTCTGGAGAAGAACCAATTGCAAGAATATGCATTACTGGCCGAGGAATTAGGTTTATCTACACTTGTAGAAGCGCACGACTCTGAAGAAATAGGTATGGCCTTGGAGATTGGTGCAAAGATAATAGGAGTGAATAACAGAAATCTCAAAAATTTCGAGGTGGATGTTAATAATTCTGGCAACCTAAGAAAGCTTGTTCCGGAGGATGTTGTCTTTGTTTCCGAGAGCGGAATTAAGAATCGAAGTGACATCGAAAAGCTAGAGGCTAACGGAACTAATGCGGTTTTAATAGGAGAAACTTTGATGAGAAGTTCTGATAAAAAAGCGGCGTTAGATGAATTGAAAGGTTTGTGATGTCATGAGAGTCAAGTACTGTGGGATGATGAGAGATGAGGATATTAGGGTTGTCAACAAGTTGCTTCCTGAATATGTTGGATTTATATTCGCAGAATCCCCTAGGCAAATAACTGAAGAGAAAGCGAGAAGGTTCAGAGATATGCTTGACAAAAGGATACAAACTGTCGGAGTATTTGTCAATGAAGATATAATGACAGTTGCATATTATCTGAAAAATAGTATAATAGATATTGCACAGCTTCACGGCAATGAGGACTTGGAATATGTTGAAAAGCTAAAAGAGATGACGGGAAAGCCAGTTATCAAAGCCTTTGCCGTGAGAAGTGAAGATGATATTATCAATGCTATGAAATACAAGGTGGATTACTATTTATTTGATGCTTACAGTAAGGCAAGAGCTGGTGGAAACGGCAAGGTTTTTAATTGGGAAATCTTGAAGAAATATAGCCAGCAAGTTGACAGACCATTTTTCCTTGCTGGAGGGTTAACAGCCGATAATGTAGAAGAGGCTATGGACGTGGGAGCGTATGCCCTTGATCTTAGTTCGGGACTTGAGACAGAAGGTCGCAAGGATCCGGAAAAGATGGAATTGATAATGGATATTATTAGGAGGTCAAAATGAGTAAAGGAAGATTCGGTATTCACGGTGGACAGTATATACCTGAGACACTAATGAATGCTATTAATGAAGTTGAGGAAGCATATAATAAATACAAAGAAGATCCTGAATTTAATAGAGAATTAACAGAGCTGTACAATGAGTATGCAGGCCGTCCAAGCCGACTTTATTATGCAAGTAGAATGACAGAGGATTTGGGCGGAGCGAAGATTTATCTCAAGAGAGAGGATCTTAATCACACTGGATCCCATAAGATCAATAATGTTCTCGGTCAGATGCTTTTGGCCAAGAAGATGGGCAAAACTCGCGTTATCGCAGAGACAGGTGCAGGACAGCATGGTGTTGCAACCGCAACTGTGGCAGCTATGATGAATATGGAATGCGAGATATTCATGGGAAGTGAAGACTGCGAGAGACAGGCTCTCAATGTATATAGAATGCGTCTTCTGGGTGCCAAAGTTCATCCAGTTGAGACGGGAACTAAGACTCTCAAGGATGCAGTATCAGAGACATTTAAAGAATGGACAAGAAGAATAGATGACACTCATTACGTTCTCGGATCTGTTATGGGACCATATCCATTTCCGGAAATGGTCAGAAGCTTTCAAGCTGTTATCAGTCGCGAGATAAAGCAGCAAATGCTTGAAAAAGAAGGACGACTTCCCGATGTGGTTATGGCATGCGTCGGTGGCGGATCAAATGCTATCGGAGCATTTTACCACTTTATAGAAGATAAGGATGTCAGGCTCATAGGTTGCGAGGCAGCAGGTAGGGGAATCGATACCTTTGAAACCGCTGCTACTATCAATACAGGAAAGCTTGGAATATTTCACGGGATGAAATCATACTTCTGCCAAGATGAGTACGGACAGATTGCTCCTGTTTACTCGATTTCTGCAGGACTGGATTATCCTGGAATCGGGCCGGAGCATGCTAATCTTCATGATACAGGACGAGCTGAGTATGTGGCAGTTACAGATGATGAGGCAGTTGATGCTTTTGAGTACCTATCTCGAATCGAGGGAGTTATTCCAGCTATTGAGAGTGCCCATGCAGTTGCCCATGCAATCAAGCTTGCGCCTACTCTTGATAAAGATAAGATAATTGTAATTAACGTTTCGGGACGTGGTGATAAGGACGTTGCGGCTATTGCAAGATATAGAGGGGAGAATTTGTATGAGTAAGATTAGAGAAGCCTTTGCAAACGGCAAAGCATTTATCCCATTTTTGACCTGCGGTGACCCATCGCTGGAGGCCACGAAGAAAAATGTTCTGGCAATGGTGAGAGCTGGCGCAGACCTCATCGAGCTTGGGATACCTTTTTCCGATCCCACAGCAGAAGGTGAAGTGATCATGGATGCCAGTCTCAGAGCCCTAAATGCTGGAACAACTACTGACAAAGTATTTTCCATGGTAGAGGAGCTTAGAAGTGAGATTGATACTCCTATGGTATTTATGACATATGCCAATGTGCTTTTCTCATATGGAATCGAGAGATTCGCCAAGAGAAGCAAGGAGGTAGGAATAGATGGATTTATCCTTCCGGATATCCCATATGAGGAAAAAGAAGAATTTGAGGAACCATGTAAGAAATACGGCTTAGATCTGATTTCTCTTGTGGCACCTACAAGTCACGACAGAATCAAGATGATTGCCGGAGATGCCAGTGGATTTTTGTATTGTGTATCTAGTCTTGGGGTAACAGGTGTTCGCGCCAAGATAAGTACAGATATCGGCGGAATGATAGACATTGCCAAGAGTGTCTCTGATATTCCATGTGCAGTTGGATTTGGCATATCTACACCGGAGCAAGCTGGGGAAATGTCCCGATTTGCCGACGGTGTTATCGTTGGATCTGCCATCGTCAAAATCTGCCAAGAGTATGGCGAGGAGGCAGCTGCTCACATCGAAGAATATGTCAAGAAGATGAAGGAAGCAATTAGTTAAAATCTAGATAAATATAGTCCTAATATATGATTTATTTGCACAACATAAGTGATAGAATGAACTAGTAGTAAAAAAATCATATGTTAGGAGGGCAATTATGGGTTTATTTGACAAGAAATTTTGCGATGTCTGTGGTGAGAAGATCAAGCTTTTGGGAAATCGCAAGTTAGAAGACGGAAATTTATGTAAAAGTTGTGCATCAAAGCTATCCCCTTGGTTTAGCGAGAGAAGACACTCTACGGTGGCAAGTATCAAGGAACAGCTTGCATATCGTGAAGCAAACAAGGAGAAAGTTGAGAGATTTCACTCGACAAAAACAATTGGTGACAGAACCAAAGTTTACCTCGATGAGGCTGCAAAAAACTTTATGGTAACATCCGCGGGAAATATTAGAGAGGCCAATCCAGATGTGCTAGCTTTTGCAGATGTCACAGGATGTCATCTCGATATCGATGAGGATAAGTACGAAGAAAAGTTTACAGACGACGAGGGAAATGAAAAGAGTTATAATCCCCCAAGATATCGCTATGAATATGATTTTACAATTATTATAAATGTAAATAATCCATATTTTGATGATATTAGATTTAGATTAAACAGTAGTTCAGTTGAGGGTGACTCCAGGGTTGAGTATGATAAATACAAAGATATGGGCGAAGAGATAGTGGCAGCACTGACAAACATTCACGAGGAAGTCCGTGAACAAACTATCTCGGCAAACGAGCCTAAAAAGACAATTGTATGTCCATTCTGCGGGGCAACAGGAATTCCAACAGCAGCAGGAACATGCGAATACTGCGGAGCATCACTCTAGAGGGAAAGATATGAATAGTTATGAGTTTAATGCAAAGAGCACAAAAGACGAATTAGTTTCATGGATACAGAAGTTTTTCGAGGAAAATGGACCAACATGTAATGCAATTGTTGGTATTTCCGGTGGAAAAGATTCATCGGTAGTTGCGGCGCTGTGTGTAGAGGCTCTTGGTAAAGAAAGGGTAATCGGCGTGCTCATGCCATGTGGCATTCAATCAGATATTGATGCAGCCAAATTATTGGTTGAAACACTTGGAATCAAGAGTTATGAAATCAATATTAAGGATGCGGTTGATGGCGTCACAAAGGAAATATCTTCAGTAATGGATTTTTCCGATCAGGCGAAGATCAATCTTCCACCAAGAATCAGAATGTCTGTGCTTTATGCCGTTGGACAGAATAACAACGGAAGAGTAGCTAATACATGTAATCTTTCAGAAGATTGGGTCGGATATGCAACAAGATATGGAGACGGAGCGGGCGACTTCAGCCCACTATCAAATCTAACTGTTACAGAAGTAAGAGCAATAGGAAGGGAACTTGGCTTGCCGTCAAAGCTTGTTGATAAGGTTCCGATTGATGGATTATGTGGACAAACTGATGAAGAAAAACTCGGTTTTACTTACGAAGAATTAGATCGCTACATACGCGAAGGCGAGGAACCATCTAAGGAGATTAAGGAAAGAATTGATAGGCTTCATGAATTGAATCTCTTTAAACTCCAGAAGATGCCATCGTTTGAATTGTCTTACGACTGTAAGGAGTAAGACCAGCAATATGCGATTCACAAAATGTCTTACGACCGGAGGGAGTAAGACCAGCGGAATGCGTTTCCATTGAATTGTCTTACGACTGTAAGGAGTAAGACCAGCAATATGCGATTCACAAAATGTCTTACGACCGGAGGGAGTAAGACCAGCGGAATGCGGATGAAATGCCCCAAACGGGCAAACCATCCGTATTTTTTTTCTATAATTATTAGTCATCTAATCCAAGTGTAATTGTTATGCTATTTAATGACATCGTATTGGTATAATTAAAGGATTTTGCGATATCTGAAACCATCTTAATTCCTATGTGATGAGTTTTATCATCTGGGTTTTCAGATTTAAGATAATTTACTGGATCAAAGGATACGCAATCGTCCTTAATTCTTATCAAAAGCTCGTCCTTTTTAACAAATAGTTTTAGGTCAATTAGATGGTTTTTGCCATCGTTGAATCCGTATTGAATTATATTGTTACAGAGCTCTTCGATACAGAGTCCTACGTACATACTTGCTTTGTTGGTTTTGCCATGGTTAATGCAGTAATCTGTTGATGCTTGGGAGGCTTTGATGACATCTTGTGGTGTCATAATCTCCATGTTCATAGTATCTTTTTGCCCCACGCCAAACTTTTTTTCTAACATTGCAAAGGCTGAGGCAGAGAATGTGATCTTTTTGTTGAACCGCCAAGTGTTAATGCATATTAGAGCGAGAACCGTTAATTCACCAAATACATATCCGGACCATACACCATTAGTTCCTGCAAAGAAACTTAAGACAAAGGCAAAAAACGTTGGTGCTGCGAAGTTTTGAAGAATACTAAGCGCCTTGGTAGTTCGGAGTCGTCCTGTTCCCTGATAGAAGTGTTTGAATGCAGTATTGAGTGAGCTTGGAACTACAGAGAGTGCAAATATTCTGACACCAATAACAGCCATAGGTGCGGCTGTAGGATCATTTCCCAAGAATAATTTGACGATGAATGGGGCAAAGATAATTGCCACAAGAGCCACGATAAAATCAACCCATGTGTTACTCTTTACCATGACTTTTACCAATTCTACCAATGAAAGTCGATCTTCTTCGAAGTAGTATACTCCAGCTAGGATGAGTATTACTCCGGCAAAACCTATGCAGAATGCATAGCAGAGATTTCCGATGGTGGCAATGATGGAGTAAGCTGCCACGGCTCTGCTTCCGGAGATTCTTATGAGAATCTGGTTAAAGGTATATGTAAGCATAACGGTGCTGAGCATGTTGATTATTGTAGGAATACCCGCTTTCAAAAGCTCAACAAGTCTTGATTTTGAAAAGCTCTTAAGAGAAAATTTAAATATGCAGTCCTTGTTGAAGAAATATGGTAATCCCACGATGATTGCTGCATAATAGCTAAGACTTGATGCAAGTCCCATGCCAAGCATGCCGCCCTTGAAGACAAATACATTGAGAATGTCGAAGAAGATGTCGCCAAATGTCATAATGGCAACGGCTAGAATTAGCCTCTTTTGTTCTCCGGCAAATTGGACAAAAGGAATCATGAGCATGGCAAAGAAGAATGCGGGTGCTCCAATGATAAATCCCAAAAGATATGAACTTGTTAATTCGTGAATCTTTGTACCCTGTTCTGCTCCCAGAAGACAGGCTACCTGTGAGCGAAAGATAATAACCACAAGAATTCCGATTGCAAGTATTATAGACGAAATAATAATAGCCGTTGAAAAGTGGCCATTGGTTCCCTTCTTATCACCTTTTCCTATGGTTTTTCCACATACAACTGAAATTCCTGAAGAGAGCATGCTTGCCAAAGCTGAGAATACCAGCAGGAGAGGGTTTGCCAACCCGTATGCTGCCATTGAATCAACTCCCAGGAAACGACCTATCATAATGCTGTCAATCAGCAGACATATGATTACAGTCATAGAGGAAAGAATTTGTGCAACTGACATTTCCTTGTATAGTTTTTTTATCATTATATAATCTCCATCACACTTTATTTTATCTTACTTGGGTGCAAACAAAGCACCCAAAGTAATTATATCATAACAATAAAAGTCTTGACAAGTGTATGTATTGGACAATTCTTCAATAACAAAACAATATATAACTATCTTTTTTTTGAAAAGTATGGTAAAATAGTATATGGTATTGAACTCGGTTGAAGTTTTTTTGATGTATTACGCATTTACAAGTAAATGAGAGGACGGATTGAATGGAAATTATCAAGATGAAAGAAGATAAAAACAATCAATTCCTTACGCAGATGCATACCTTTGTAAAGGTACTTATAACTGCGATAGAGACGAGGACGCCCTATAATGCTAACCATACAAAAAATATGGTTCAATACGCAAGCAATTATCTCGATTGGTTGGAAAAGCAGGGACGCCTGGGAGAGGATCATTGTTTAAATAGAGATCCGATTATCATGAGCATTTGGTTACATGATATAGGCAAGTTGGTTATTCCAAGGGAGATAATGGACAAATCCACGAGACTTGGAGCGGGAATAGATGATATTAGACATCGAATAGAAGTATCCAAGTTGGTGGCTAAAGTTGATTGTCTGGAAAATAGGATAGATGAGTCTGAGCTCAGAGAGTATCTGATGTCATTGGATGCTGCATTTCGTTTTATTGATAAGATTGATAAGATGGAACATTTGACAGATGAGATGATAGAACAGGTTTCTAAAATAGCTAAGATTCAGTGCAAGAAAGCCGACGGAACCGTGATTAAATTCCTAGAAGAGAACGAGCTATCCGCCTTGAGTTTGAAGAATGGAACTCTGACTAAGGAGGAGAGGGAAGTGATCAAGTCACATGTTTCCCATACCAAGGACATGCTCGATGCAGTGAGTTTCACGGGGCAGTATAAAAATGTTCCGGAGTGGGCATCTAGACATCATGAGTTCTTAGATGGTTCTGGTTATCCCGAAGGCTTGAAAGCGGAGGACCTTGCTTGGGAAACAAGGTTGTTAACTATTCTTGATATATTTGATGCACTTACGGCGGAGGATAGACCGTATAAGACGCCACATACCCCATCTACCGCATTTGAGATAATGCGAAATATGGTTTCAGAGGGGAAGATTGATGGCGATATACTGGAAGATTTATACAAAAGTCGTGCGTGGGAGCTAGACGATTAATTAATTTATAGAGAAATAAATAAATAGCACTGTGATTACTTATAACGGAGGTGTAAGAAGTGTTCAAGATTTTGTATGCTATGATTAATCACAGGCTTGAGGGAGACGTTAGAGAAGAGTATGTATTACCAGAAGGGGAATATCAAATGTCAATTTTCAAGAGTGAAGTGGAAGTTGAAATTGATGGGGAATTGCAGGTTTGCCCACCCAATACATGCATTATACACAAGCCTGGACAGAAGATTTGTTTTATATCGAGAAATGGTCTGATAGTTGGATCATGGATTAGATATAATTCTGATGAGACTATGTATAACGAGTTTTATCTACCGTTTAATCGGCCTATACAGTGTTCGGAGTATGAGTATTTTGTCCGATACTGGCAATCAGTTGCAGATGAGAATTATTGGAAAAATGAGAGTTCTGAGTATATAATTGATCAATTGATGCATATTATTCTTCATAGATTACATGACTATGCAAATGAGGAGAGTAGAGATATACTCAAGGAAACTTTTGTTGAATTGCGAAAGAATATTTATCAGCATCCGGAGGAGCAGTGGACATTGCAGAAGATGTCCGGTAAAGTTAACCTGGGAGTGCGAGCAGTACAAAAGTATTACAAGACATACTTTGGAACAGCATGTGTGAATGATGTGATCGAAAGTAGGTTGGAGAAAGCCAGATATCTGCTGAAGGAAACGAACCAGAATATCCAGCAAATAAGTTTTGCATGTGGATATAATAGCTTCGAACATTTTTGCAGGCAGTTCAAGAAAGAAGAGGGGATATCTCCTACGGAGTACCGCAAGAGAAATTCTCAATTGTGATATTTAGTTAAAATAATAGGATTTATGGAATCGCATATTGCTGGTCTTACTCCCTACGGTCGTAAGACAATAAAGAGCCCCCTGACAGATCGCCAGGGGGTAAAATTAGGAAAAAATTATATATTTGGAAGGATAATTAATATAAAATTAATTATACCACTCGTCGGCTGCTTCAAGGAATGAATAGTAAGCAGGTTTTGCTTCATCCATTTCAATTCCATTTGAGAAGAAGAGAGGTTCACACTTGTTTCTCCAAGAACATTTATCGAACAATCCCCAAATTGTGATTGCTGTAAGTCCCTTAGGAGCTGTAACCAAGTTACGTGTCTTCTGGACATTGAGAATCATATGCATAAAATCTTTAACGAATTTTGCCTGATCATCCCAAGTCTCGTCTTCATCCTTATAGTCAAACTTAGCTTCTCTACCATTAGACTCGTCTGTGTCGAAGTTAATAGTAATATCAAGCTCTGTAATCTGAACTTCAAGTCCAGTATTCATGAATGTTTCAAGTGCATACTTGAATTCATCTATAGTAGGTCTCTCGATATCTATATGACTCTGCATTCCGATACCCTGACAGATGTTGGTCTTCTCACCTTCGTTAATGAAATTAACGAATTTTACAAGATCCTCAACTTCAAAGTAAGTATCATAGTCATTGTAGAAGAGAGTTACTTTGTCTTTACAATTATACTCCTCAACCATCTGGTTTGCAAACTGGAAGGCCTTCTTAACATACTCAGGTCTAAGTTCCTGTTCGCCGTATACATCGATCCATGTTGTGCTACCCGGCTGGTTTGTGTGATGTAAATATTCATTTACAACATCCCAAGCGTAGCAAAGTGAACCGTATTCACCAGTGAGTTCCTTCTCCTTGTCGAAGATGTGCTTCATACAAGTCTTAACATAGAACTCAAGACGAGCATCCATAACTTCTTTTGAAACTACAGCCTTTCCGCCGTTATAATCAGCTCTGAAGAACCAAGCAGGAGTCTGCTGGTGCCACATCAATGTGTGACCTCTGAGCTGAACACCGTTGTCCTTACAATACTTAAGAGCGCCATCTGCCGGCTCAAAGTTAAGCTGTGGAACAACTTCTTCTTTATAATTATCCGGAATGACATAACCAAGCTCTTTGGCCTGAGCTACTGTGATAACAGTACTGTTATTACCAAGAACGCTATCTGGCTTCATCTCATTCTCGAGAGTGATGCTGTTGAACTGATCTTTGATAAAGTTCATAGGCTCTTCGTCTCTAAGCTGGTCTTTCTTGTTGCCATATCCATAGTAATTTGCACATGTTCCAATGTGCTCGAATATACCATTGTAATTATTTTTAAAACTTTGTGGAAGTGTTACCGGAGGTTTAGTTGCCGGTGTCATTGTCACAAAGCTTGGTGTAGCCACTGGAGTTGCTGCTGGAGTAGTAGTCGCTACCGGAGCAGAACTTGTATTAGCTGCTGCACTTTCAACTGGCTTGTTGCTAGCTGCTGGAGCAGTAGTAGCTTTGTTAGTCTTTTTGTTACCTTTAACAGTTACTGCACAAGTAAGTTTGTACTTTTTCTTACCAACTTTGACAGTACACTTAATCTTGCACTTTCCTGTTGAAATACCTTTTACTTTTGCTGCCAAAGAACCTTTTTTAGATACTTTTGCAACTTTTTTCTTGGTAGATTTCCAAGTTACTTTGGCTTTCTTAGACGCTTTCTTAACCTTAAGTGTCTTAGACTTACCAACATTAACTGTGAGCTTCTTGGTGATACTTGGCTTCTTTGCCGCATCTGAAACAGATGGAACTGCAAGTGAAGTAACACATAAGCTCAACGCCAACCCCGTAGATATTAACTTTTTACTTATCATTTTTCTTCTTCTCCATTTCTTGATGTCATTGTATACACATCATTGACAATATAGCATTTTTGATTTTTATAATCAATGATATAATGTGAATAATGTTTGATTTTTTATGACCATATATGTATAATAATTGATAAATAAAAAAAAATCAAGTCTTTTTGTTAAAAATTTAACTAAATGGATTTGAGTGCCATGGAGGAAGAGAGATATATGACTAAAAAGGAGAGAGCAGGCATTATTATAGAAATTTTAGAAAAAGAGTATCCTGATACCGGATGTTCACTGGAGTTTGATGAGCCATGGAAACTCTTGGTGAGCGTCAGGCTTGCCGCTCAATGCACAGATGAGAGAGTTAATATAGTAGTAAAAGAACTTTATAAGAAGTATGATTCTCCACAGGCTTTGGCCGAAGCAAGTCCTGAGGATATTGAAAAGATAGTTCGCCCATGTGGGTTGGGAAAAAGTAAGGCCAGAGATATTCACAAATGCATGAATCAAATCGTTCATGACTTTGGAGGTAAAGTGCCGGATAATTTTGACGATCTTATGAGTTTAGCAGGTGTTGGCAGGAAAAGTGCCAACTTAATTATGGGAGATATATATGGAAAGCCGGCAATAGTTACCGATACTCATTGCATACGATTGGTAAATAGAATGGGTTTAGTGGATGGAATCAAAGATCCTACCAAGGTGGAGCGAGAATTGTGGAAGATCATTCCACCTGAGAAGAGCAATGACTTTTGTCATAGGCTGGTTGATCACGGCCGTGCAGTGTGTAAGGCAAGGGAACCTGAGTGTGAAAAATGCGCATTAAACTTTTCTTGTAAAAAGAGATAATTTATGGTAAAGTATAATTCGAGGGCGATTTTTTTAAGGAGGATGCTATAGAATGAGCAGTATTGATAATTTAATTGCATCAAGGTATATTGAGGTGGAGGAAGATTCTGAGGGAGTATTACAGAATCTTTCTTATAAGAATGATGAAGATTTTAATTTTGCATATGATATAGTAGATGAATTGGCCAAGAAGTGTCCCAAGAAACTTGCTATGATCCATGTATCAAATAGGGGTAAACTTCGCCGATTTACTTTTTCGGACATGTCGAGATATTCTTCAAAAGTAGCGAATTATCTGTCTTTTTTGGGAATCAAGAAGGGCGATCGTGTCATGCTTGTTTTGAAGAGAAATTATCAGTTTTGGTTTGCTATTCTCGCACTTCACAAGATAGGCGCAATAGCCATTCCTACTTCTGAGATGCTCCTTAAGTCGGACTTCGAATACAGATTTAAGAAGGCGAGAGTCGACGCAGTTATATGTACAGCTGTAGGAAACTCTTCTAATGAGATAGATAAGGCTGTCAAGAAGTACAATGGTCTTAAGGCCAAGATTCTCGTTGGAAGTAACAAAAAGGGTTGGAGACTATTTAACAAAGAACTTAAGTATTTTTCGGATGTATACAAGAGACCTGTGGAGGAAAATGCCATACATGGTGATGATCCATCTGTCATGTTCTTTACATCGGGAACGACATCTTATCCTAAGATAGCATGTCATGATTTTAGATATCCGCTTGGTCACTTTGTCACAGCATATTATTGGCATCAGGTAAGACCGGGGAGTGTTCATCTTGCAATTGCCGATACCGGTTGGGCTAAGGCTCTCTGGGGCAAGATATATGGTCAGTGGATGAGCGAGGCAACTATATTCACAGATGACTTTGACAACTTCGATGCCAAGGAAATCTTGAAGATGATAGAAACTTACAAGATTTCTTCTTTCTGTGCGCCACCTACGGTATACCGTGTTCTTGTGCATTTGAAGCTGGATGGTTACGACTTGTCATCACTCAAGAGCGTGACTACTGCCGGAGAGGCCCTTAACTCAGAAGTTTTGGAGAAGTTCAGAAACAAAACAGGGCTTACGATTCACGAGGGATTTGGACAGTCTGAGTCCACTCTCATGATTGGAAATATAAAGGGAACAGAGATTAGACCGGGTTCAATGGGCAAGGCTTTGCCTCATTATGATTTAGCGATTATGAGAAATGACGGAACATTTGCCGATCCAGGTGAGGTTGGAGAGATTGTGGTAAATACCAAGAATGGAAAGCCAAATGGTCTGTTCTTGGGATATCTTGAAGACGAAGAGAAGACTAATTCGGTTTGGTATGATGGATATTATCATACAGGCGATACAGCTTATATAGATGAAGATGGTTACTTCTGGTATTGCGGAAGAGCTGATGATGTTATCAAATCAAGTGGTTATCGCATTGGACCTTATGAAATAGAGAATGAGATTATGAAACTTCCATATGTAAGAGAATGTGCAGTTACTCCTGTGCCGGATCCTATTCGTGGACAGACGATTAAGGCTAGCATAGTTTTGATTGATTCAGTAGATGGAAGTGATAAGCTTAAGAATGATATTATGAAGTCTCTAAAGGCCAATATTGCTTCATACAAATGGCCTAAGGTATTGGAATTTACTAAGGAGTTGCCTAAGACTATTAGTGGCAAGATTCGAAGGAAAGAAATTAGGCTTGACTCAGCGAGAGAAGCCGAGAAGAAGGCAGAGGAAGTCGCTGATGAAGAGAAGAATGAAGATGCAGAGAAGTAGAATTTGCATCAGAATATATAAGGAGGATTGGACTCAGTGTCCGTTTTGAGATGAGATTAGTTATTACAGGTATGGGGGCCATAACCCCACTTGGAAATTCAGTTGATGAGTATTGGGATAACTTGGTTGCCGGAAAGTGTGGAATCAATGAGATAACACGCTTTGACACATCCGAGCTTCCCGTTAAAGTTGCAGGAGAAATCAAGGATTTTGAGCCCTCAGAGCACATGCCTAAGAAGCTCACGAGAGAGATGGATCCTTTTATGCAATATGGATTTGCGGCAGCTATGCAGGCGATTGATCAAGCTGGTGAGGCAGCAGAACCTGATAGAATGGGAATTGTTGTTGGAACAGCACTGGGCGGAATTAATCATATTTCAGAAACTCAGGATGTGCTCAGCAAGGGCATTCGCAGTAAGGTCAGTCCTAGGTTTGTCCCTAAGATTATAGGAAATGAAGCGGCAGCTCAAGTTGCCATAGCCAAGGGATATAGAGGTCCCAGCTTGACTGTTAGTACAGCTTGTTCCTCGGGAGGAGATGCTATCGGTACCGCATGTATGCTCATACAGGCAGGCCAGGCAGATGCAGTTGTTGCCATGGGAACCGAGTCAGCATTGTCGCCTATATTTATACTTGGATTGACATCGGCTCATGCGCTCTCTACTAATCCGGATCCGGCCAAGGCG
Organism: Eubacterium xylanophilum ATCC 35991; assembly: GCF_000518685.1. Lineage (GTDB taxonomy): Bacteria > Bacillota > Clostridia > Lachnospirales > Lachnospiraceae > Eubacterium_F > Eubacterium_F xylanophilum. Next base: position 34,258 of record NZ_JAEB01000010.1, read on the forward strand.
TCCAGACCATTTGACAGAGACAGAGATGGATTTGTCATCGGTGAAGGCGGTGGAGCTCTTGTGATTGAGACAGAAGAGAATGCCAAGAAGCGAGGCGCAAAGATTATTGCGGAGATTGCCGGTTTTTCTAATTGCACTGATGGATATCATGTTACAAGTCCTCACCCAGAGGGAATTGGTGCTATATTCTGCATGGAGAAAGCTGTGGAAAATGCAGGCATCAAGCCGGAAGATGTAGATTATATCAATACTCATGGAACGAGTACTCCTGTGGGAGATCCGATAGAGACGAGTGCCATTGTCAAGGTATTTGGCGATCATACATCAGATATGTATGTGACATCTTCTAAGGGAGCTACGGGACATATGATGGCAGCAGGAGGAATAACTGAGGCAATTACGTGTATTAAAGCTATAGAGACTGGTATTGTACCACCGACTATCAATCTCGATAATCTCGATGAAAAGTGCGAGAAGCTTAATTATGCTCCTAATAAGGCTGTAGAGAAACAAGTAAACGTAGCAATGAGTAATTCATTTGGATTTGGTGGACAGAATTCGAGTGTGATTTTTAAGAAATATGAATAGTATTATGTTGTTGATTTTGGGCTCCATTATTGCCGGTGTGAGCCTTGCAATGGATGCTTTTTCGGTATCTGTTGTTTACGGATTGTGCAACATTAACATAAGGAGAATCCAGAAGGTGATAATCGCATCAACTTTTGGATTCTGTCAGTTTTTGTTCACATTTGCAGGATATTTTTTGGGACATTTATATATAGAAAATCATATAGAATATGCAAAGTATATTCCTATTGTATCATTTGTGCTCTTGCTTATAGTTGGGGGACATATGCTCATAAGTGCTATCCTTGAAGGGAAAAGAGGGGATAACTTTTCTGGTGATGATGATAAAGTTGCAGTATCGAATGGCATTATTAAACCTTTTAAGCTCATGGCCGAAGGGTGCGCTACTGCGTTGGATGCTCTCTCTGTGGGAGTGTCTCTGACGCTTCTCAACTTAGAGGAATCACTGTTGGAAAGCAGCATTATTGGTATTGTTACATTAGTTATTTGTTATATCGGAATCAGTATTGGGAAAAAACTTGGAGAGAGATTTACAAGCTATGCTCAAGTTGCAGGTGGAATTATCCTTATTCTAATCGGAGTAAAAATCTTAGTATTCTAAAAAAATGCAAAAAAAAAGCTCATAACCAGCAACTACAAACTTATGTAAGAGAGAGGTAAGTTTGTGGTGGTAAGCAAAACGTTATGAGCCAGACAAATCTTGCAAGTAGCAAAGAGGGCTTATGCTACTGCTTATACTATGTGTGTATGACGTATAGTAAATGATAGAAGAGCATTTAACGCATACACATAAAAGGATGTAGTTAAATGAATCAACTCATCTAATCTACGATATTAGATTAACACATGAGATATATCATGTCAACTGTTTTTTGAAAAAAGATGTAAAAAATATTTGTTGAGAAATTTGCATAAGAATGGTAAAATTTATATAAGATTTTCGTTCATGGAGGATATGATTGTGGAATACGAAGGAAAGTATGTTGCATCAAAACTGGAGAGATGGGAGAAGTATATGGAGAATTACAATCTTCCGGCCTGGGACAATATACCAAACCTCGGACTCTATATGGAGCAGGTATTGGTTTTGTTGCAGCAATACCTCGACTATTTGCCACCGGAGCTGAGAGAGGAACAGTTTATCACTGCGGCTACAATCAATAATTATGTTCGCAAGAAGATAATGCCTGTTCCGGTTAAGAAAAGATACTATAGAAAGCATATTGCATACTTGATTATCATCCTAACACTCAAGCATTCTCTTAGTATTGCATTGATACAAAAACTAATTCCGGATAACTTGACAGACGCGGAGTTAGAGAAGTTTTATGTATCTTTCGTAAATCAACATGAACTTGCATCTACTTATTTTGTGAGACAGGCTAGGATTCTTGCCAGACCATTTTTCAAGGAGGAGCTCACAGTGGAGGATGCTACAAGACGTACTAATGACTTGATTATCACGTCAGCCATGATTGGGGGGTTTTCTCAGCTTTTGTCGGAGAAATTACTCCTTATGGAGGAAGAAGATTAAGGAGGTTATTCTATGGCGGTAAGATTAAATGAAGATGAAAGTGTGGTTAAGACAATCAAAGAAGGCCTGGCAAAGAATGATGGATATTGTCCATGCAGACTTCAGCAAAAACCGGAGTACAAGTGTATCTGCGAGGAGTTTCGTCAGCAGATAGCTGATCCGGATTTTGAGGGATATTGCCATTGCAGGTTGTATTACAAAGAGAAGTAAAAGGAGGAAAACATTATGGCAGAAGTTGTTCTTACAGCGGAGAATTTTAAACAAGAGGTGCTAGGAAGTGATATTCCGGTATTGGTAGACTTTTGGGCGACTTGGTGTGGTCCATGCCAGATGCTTGGCCCTGTAATCTCAGAGATTGCTGAGGAGTGCCAGGGAAAGATTAAGGTTGGCAAAGTTAATGTTGATGAAGCGAGAGACTTGGCAATGGAATATGATATTGAGAGTATTCCTACGGTATTTTTCTTCAAAGAGGGAAAAGTTGCTGATTCCTTTGTTGGATACAAAGACAAGAGTGAGATTATGACAATAATTAATTCACTTTAAAAACTATGCCTAGATATTAGGGATGCCTATTGCATGTCGTGGATATCTAGGCTTTTTTGTGCGATTTCTGACATAAATTTGCTTTAGAATAATACGTATATAGACGATATATTTTGTGAACATTTGACGAGGAGGGTTTGATATGCAAAAGAGCAGAAAGATTTTACTTACATTGATAATAACGATTCTTGCTGTACTGGGGGTTTTTCAGTATTTTAGATACAATGCCCTGGCTGCCAATGATCTTCATATCACTTGTGATGGAGAAGTATTGACGCCAAGTACTGCCAGAGAGGTTAAGAACAAACAGGTGCAGCTGATTCTTCAGTCTGACTCTGAGACTATGTATGAGGACAAGACCCTTTATGAAGTCCAGTGGAGTATTGAGACAGGTAGAGATATTGCCACCATTGAAGAAGGAAGCGCGCAAATATATGGAATTATTACGGCCAAGGCGCCGGGGGAAGTGACTGTGTCCGCTACGGTTTACAATAAGACAGGGGACGAGATTGGAACAACTATCGGTAGCGTGACTTGCAAACTCAGAGTGGTATTTTCTGTAGATACAAGTATTAATGACAATGTTTTTAAGTACGCTCATCAGGGAGACTCTTCAAAGTCCATGTTCATGCATGTGGGAGATGAAAATGTTCCGCTTGCACTTAATTACGGAGAGGCCGCTGATGCCCAATGGACGAGCTCTAACAGCGAAGTTGTGGAAGTTTCTTCAAACGGAGTTGTGAAACCTGTCGGAGCAGGTAAGGCCAAGATAACGGCTACATATACGCCTGAAGATAGCCCGGAAACATCGTATACAACGTCGGTTGATGCATATGTTTACCCTTCAGTTAGCAATAAAAACAGTGGATTTATGAAGAACGCAGAATTCGGTATTGACAACGGATCTAGCGTTTATGTTGATGCAGATTTTTCCAATAATACAGAAGCGCTCAGCAATAAAGTTGTATGGGCGATTAAGAAGGATACTGCCTCCGGAGGCGAGGAGTTAATAGCAGATTCCTTTGGAAAACAGTCTGATCTCATAAGTGTGACGCCGATTTCTAGTAGATCTAATCAATTGAGAGTGACCGGAAAAGCCGGAGTTTACCGCATATACTTTTATCCAAGAGGTGCTTATGAGAGCGAGTCGGATAATATATCAAATGATGTTTTTGCCCCAACTGTGTTGAATTTGACAATCTATGCAAGCTTTTCTGACTATGCAGAGACTATCCCGGTGGATTCGAATTTTAGCATTGCAGATGCTTTTAATATAACAGTAGATGAGTTTAATAAATATTTTAATGTGACTATGAGTTCCAATGCAGGAGCTTGGCAGACCTATGCGGATAAGTTAAACGAGGGTGCAGTTATTCATGCCAAGGATACCAATGTGGACGGAACAACTATAGTTTATGCCGATGTTATCACAAAATCGGAGTATAGAAACTTAATAAGAGAGTTGACGAATCCGGAGAAGGCAGCAGAACTTGATAGTTCCAAGTTTAGAATATCTCTTACCATTGGAGATACATTCACTCTGGATCAGACCTATATAACTATGTATGTGGGACAGAGTGTGTCATTGAATTCCATGTTTAACGGATCGGGAATACCAAATACGGATGTTAGTTGGAGTTCCAGTGATCCGAGTCTTGTCACGGTAGATGCCACAGGAATGATAAAGGGAGTAAAGGTGACAAGTGAAGACGTGACGATAAGGGCATCATATACCAATAATTCCAACGGAAATGGTGGTAGAGAGTATATTGCAACATGTAAGGTTAAGGTTATTACAACTGCTGCCAATCTGACTATTTCACAGACTTCGGCGGTTATGAATGTTGGAGAGAGTATTGTGCTCAATGTAAAGGCTAATCCTGAAGTGGCTATAGCGCCATATGATTGGTATATTTCTGATGAAAGTGCTCTTTCCTATACGCTAACATCAGATAATAAGACGGCGACTATCACAGCCAAGGCAGTGCCGGCTGACGGAGGGTCCGTAACTGTCACAGTTGTCAATTCTCTCAACAAAGAACAGGAAGTATGTACGGTCAAGATAAATGCTCCGTATGAATCAATAAAGCTCAACAAAGAAAGTGTGGAGATGAAGTCGGGAGCTACGCAGCAACTTAAGATTGATAGTTTTACACCAAAAAATGTAACTATGACGGATATAAGTTGGTCATCACTTGACACCGGAATTGTGACGGTTGATGAGTATGGAACGCTTACGGGTAAGGGCCCGGGTGCTACATTTATCATGGTGGCGCCAAAGTATAATCCAAATGGAGTTTATGTTCAGATTCCTGTTAAGGTTACATCTGGCTGTGAAGAACTCAGTTTGTCAGATGCGGATGTGACTATAAATGCCGGAACAAACAAGGTGGTCAAGGTATCTTTACTGCCGGTTGGATGCGAGACGACGCTTAGTTGGGAGTTTACTGATAATTCAGTGGCTTCTGTGAATTATGATAAGGATACCAATCAGGCGACAATTGTGGGAAAGAAAGCGGGAGAGACTATTTTATTCGTGAAGAGTTCTGAGGGACCGGCTGCTCAGCTTAAGATTCACGTCAAGCAGCCGATTACCAAGCTGTCTTTTTCTCCTACTACGTGTGAGATTTTGGCTGGAGAAACATTTAAGCCAACCATCGTAAAGACACCAGCAGATGGAACAGATACAATTACCTTTTCATCTTATAATACGGCAGTGGCAACTGTGGATTCAGCTACTGGAGTGATTACCGGTAAGAAAACCGGAACAACATTTATTCAAGCCAGTACTTCGACAGGGCAAGTGGCGGTTATTCAGGTAAATGTTAAGGAAGCTGCAACAGGGTTAAAGCTCAATCCTGAGAAAGCGGATTTGAAAGTGGGACAGAGTATAACTTTGTCACCGGAATTTACTCCAAAGGAAACTCATGACAAGACAGTGACTTGGACAACTTCTGATGGGGCAGTTGTAAAGCTTACTAAGCCATCAAACGGAAGTGTGTCGGATATTGTAGTGACCGGTGCTAAGGGTGGAACAGCCCTTGTGAAGGGAGTTTCAAAGTCCGGAGGATTTGTAGTTAGTTGCCTTGTGACAGTTACGGAAAAGACCAAGGTTGTCACAACATTAAAGCTAACTCCTAAGAAAAAAACTATACAAAAGGGTAAAAAGTTTACCATCAAAGCCAAGTATAAGACAGCCTCTTCCAAGAAAAAACTCAAATGGAAGAGCTCTAAAAAGTCTGTGGCAAAGGTTAATTCTAAGGGAAGAGTAACAGCCAAGAAGGTTGGAACAGCCACAATAACTTGTATGGCTCAGGATGGCTCCAAGGTAAAAGCTACCTGCAAGGTTAAGGTAATTAATAAAGTTAAAAAGATAAAACTAAGTAGATATAATGTCAAAGTCCTTGTTGGGCGAACATTTAAACTGAGTGCCAAGATTACGCCAAGGAATGCCACAATTAGAAGTCTCAGCTGGAGCTCGAGTGACAATGCGGTGGCAACAGTGGATTCCACAGGAAGAATCCAGGGAATAAGTCCGGGACTTTGCAAGATTCGCGCCAAGAGCAAGGATGGGTCTAACAAAAGTGCAGTTTGCCTTGTGAATGTAGTTGAACCTGTGCCGGCCACAGGGGTTACAGTTTCTAATCAAGAAGTGATTGTCACAAAGGGCAGACATATTCAGTCCGGCATAACTATCGAACCATTTAACTCTTCTGATGGAATTAGCTACTACTCAGATAATAAGAGAGTTGCAACTGTGAATAGCAATGGTAAGATATATGCCAAGAGACGTGGTCAGGCGACTATCTACGGCGTGACATCCAATGGAATGCAGGGTCATGTGGATGTATTGGTTGTTGGCATGAATAGAACCAAACTTCCGCTTCGCCTGTATGACAAAGAGCAGCTGAGCGTTGATGAGATCAAAGAGGGAATCACATGGTATTCTTCTAATCCTTCAATAGCATCAGTGACTGCAAGTGGTTTGGTTACGGCTAAGCGCAAGGGAACCTGCAGAATATATGCTAAGGTTCGTGGGTTGAAAATGTCTTGTAAAGTTACAGTTCGCGGGTTATAATAGACTAGGACGTGCGATGACTTAACAAGTTCAGGGAGGTATCATGTTAGTAAATTTACATGTAAAGAATTTTGCGATTATAGATGAGATTGATGTGGATTTCGGGGACCGTCTCAATATTCTTACCGGCGAGACCGGTGCCGGAAAATCCATCATTATCGGATCGATTAATATAGCTTTGGGTGGAAGAGTTTCATCCGAGATGATAGGAAATAATGGCGACAATGCCATGGTTGAATTGGTATTTCAAGTGGAAGATGATTCTGTCATAGCTGCACTTGAGGAGTTGGGAGTCGAGACAGAGGATGGGCAAATCGTGATTTCAAGGAGAATCACTGCCAATAGAAGTGTCAATAAGATTAATGGCGAGAGCGTGTCTGTTAGTACTATCAAGAAGGTTGCGGCTTATCTGATTGATATACACGGCCAGCATGAGCACCAGTCTCTACTCAAAAAAGAATACCATATGGAAGTATTAGATAGATACATAGGGGACGAAGCCGGGGAAATCAAAGATGAGATCAAGGTTCTTTATGGAAAATATTCCGCGATTCAGCGAGAACTTGACTCAGATAATCTGACTCCGGAGGAGCGCGAGAGACAGCTGTCCTTTATGATCTATGAGAGAGATGAAATTGAAAATGCCAACATACAACAAGGCGAGGAAGAAGAGCTGGCTGAGGAAGTAAGAAAGTTATCTTATTCGGCTAGGATTATGGAGAATCTTTCTTCCGTTAGAGAGCTGATATGTGGCAGTTCAGATAGTTGTGAAGATTATGTTGGTAGGGCTCTCCGCGAAATAACAGAGATTGCGGATATAGATGATAAGATAGGTTTACTTCGGGAAGAACTCTGTGAAATCGAGGACTTGATAGTTGGTTTTGATCACTCTCTTAAGGATTATATGGATTCTGTTATCTATGACGAGTCTGAAATCAGAGAAAAGGAACAGAGACTTGATCTAATAAGAAGCTGTCAGAGAAAGTACGGTTCTACTTATGTAGAAATCAAGCAATACTACGATGATTTGTGTGATAAAATCAAGAAGTATGAAGACTTTGAAGTATATAGACAGGAGCTAAAAGATCAAAGGGATGAGATTGAACAGAAGCTAGATCGATTGTGCGATAGGCTGAGCGAGTTGAGACATGCTTCGGCTGGGAAATTGGAAGTCGAAATCATAGATACTCTTGAGGATTTGAACTTTGAGAAAGTTAGATTTGAGATTGCCATTAATAGACTGGATTCATTTACATCAAAGGGGCGCGAAGAAGTTGAATTCTTGGTTGCGCCGAATCCGGGTACAAGCCTTAATCCTTTGGCAAAGGTTGCCTCCGGAGGAGAATTGTCGAGGATAATGTTAGCTATTAAGTCGGTATTCGCCGGTGTTGATAATATCGGAACTCTGATTTTCGACGAGATTGACACGGGAATCAGTGGACGAACTGCTCAAAAGGTGTCTGAAAAGATGGCTGCTATTGCAAGTAAGCATCAAGTGTTATGTATTACTCACTTGGCGCAGATTGCGGCAATGGCGGATACACACTTTATCATTCAAAAGAATGTCACAAGTGATGATACCAAGACTTGCATTGAGAGAATAGATGACAATCAGATTGAGGAAGAACTGGCTAGAATGCTGGGGGGTGCGACGATTACTGAAACAGTCATATCAAATGCAAGAGAGATGAAGGAACAGGCGAATAAATTAAAGAATAGATTATAATTATGTAATTATAGGGATAGCTGTAAGTATAATACAAGTTTTATTAGACCAAAACTCCAAAATGTTATAAAATAGAATAGTAAGAAAAAATTAACTATTTTGGAGGTATTTACAAATGAAAAAAACATTTAAGAAGGGTCTAAGTGCGGCCTTGGCGTTGGCGCTTGTAGTTACAGCGGCTCCACTTGGATCAGCAGATGCAAATGCTGCAAAAAAAGCAAAGTTGGCCAAGAAAAAACTTACAATTACTGTGGGGAAAAAGAAGACAGTTAAGATTAAGAACAAGGTCAAGAAAGCTAAGTACACTTTCAAGTCAAGTAAAAAGAAAGTGGCAACGGTAAACAAGAAGGGTGTTGTCAAGGCAAAGAAGGCCGGAACAGCGAAGATTACTGTAACCGAGAAACTCAATGGGAAAAAGAGAAAACTTGGAAAGGTAAAAGTAACAGTAAAGAAGAAGAGCAAGAAGGTTACTAACACTGCAGCTCCAGCTAAGGCAACTGCAATAGCAAGTACAGTACCTACTGCAGCTGCCAGCGCGAAAGCAAGTGGTGTTCCAAGCAGTGCACCTAGTGCAGTGCCAAGTGCGAATGTATCAAGTGAAGCTCCAAGTGTTGCTCCAACTCAGGTGCCAAGTGCGGTACCAAGTGCGGCGCCAAGTGTGGAACCATCTAAGGAGCCAGTTGCTACTCCGGATGCCACACCATCAAGCAAGCCTAATGATGGTTTTGTTGATGAGATGGAGAAGTTTGTTACTTACGAAGAAGTTCCTAAGGACACGATTACAACTCCTGGCGGAGGAAGCGGCGTGAGCCTTGATGCAGAGGGAAATATTGTTGTAAAGAATCAGGAATATTTCTGCTTGTCTTCACCAATCGGCAAGATTGCAGCCGGTGAAACAGTTTATATCAAGATCAAAGGTATAAACAATGATCCTAATGGATTTAGAGCATGGTATGGTGATGCTGCAGGTAATGCTAATTCAGATCAGGCTCTCTTCACAAAGGAAGGATGTCCGGATGGATTCAAGACCGGCGAGTTTGAGCAGTCATTTAAGATAACAGCCAAGAAGGAGTGCGAAGCTATCACCATTAAGGCATATACTTATGGAGAGCAAATCAAAGACTTGGTTATTTCAAGCATTGAAGTAGCAAAAGCACCTTCATTTATGGATGTTAGCATGACAAGTCATGGAACACTGAGTGAAGCTGATAATTGTATCTGGGATACTAATGTAAATGAATTCATTGCAAGAGACCAGAAGATTTTCACATTTACACTTCCTCAGAAAGTTCAGACTGGAGAGACAGTAACTGTTCGAATCAAGGGTACAAATTCAGGTGCCAACGGATTTAGAGCATATCTCTGTCCTGGTGTAGACAGTGCGACATCAAATATTTATAAATTCACACAGGATGCAGAAGATAACAGCGATTATACTGTAGGAGATTTTGAGGCTGTCTATGCATTTACTGCTAAGCAAGAGTCATCAACAATTCTCTTTAAGGGATATACATATGGCGAGAATATTGAGGAACTTACTATCAAGAGTCTCGAGATTGCATATCCTGGAGCAGTTGAGATTGTTAAATTTGCACCAAATGAAACTCAGACAGCAGAGATGGTTGAGTCATCTTTCATCTCATCAGGTAGAGGTGATGCTGTAAAGAGAGTTATTGAAAAAGCTAAAAAAGGTGAAGATGTCACTATCGCATACCTTGGTGGTTCTGTGACAGAGGGAGCAAATGCAACACCTAATAATAAGTGTTATGCAGCTGTTTCATGCAAAGCCTTTGCTGATAAATACGGTACCGGCGATAATGTCAAGTATATCAATGCCGGTATGAGCGGAACTCCTTCATCTCTCGGAGTTGTTAGATATGAGAGAGATGTACTCGACAAGAATGAAGGAAAAAGCCCTGATATTCTCTTCTTGGAGTTTGCGGTAAATGATAGTGGTGAATGTACTAATGGTGGTGCTTATGAGGGTATCATCAGAAGAGCAATGAAAGAAGGAACAGCTGTAGTTCTCATGTTCTCTGTATTTGCAAGTGATTGGAATATGCAGCAGACATATATCCCACTTGGAGAGTACTATGGTCTTCCAATGGTAAGCATGAAAAATGCAGTTGATTCTAAGGATCCGGTGAGCGGAGACAAATTCATGGATATTATCGGATTCCAGGATTGGTACTTCTCAGATTCACTTCATCCAAGTAATAATGGTTATGAGCTTACAGCACAGTGTATCATGAAAATGTTCGCTGAGACAGAGAAAAATGAAGCAATTGATGGACCTGCCGTACCGGATGAGCCAAAGATTACAGACGCTTACGAGAATACATATCTTGTTAGCCCTGACAGAGTAGAAGCTTCAACTACAGACTTTAAAGCAGGTGGATTTAGCGAAAAGGATACTGCCACAGGAACATTCCTCTTCGACAGCTCTAGCCAGAAGTTCCCAACAAACTGGAAGCATACGGCTACTAGCGGAAGTGAGCCGCTCACATTCAAGACCACATGTAAGAACTTGTTGGTAGTTTATAAGCTTTCTAACAGTACAGCAACAGGTGCTGCAGAGCTCTATGTTGATGGTGTTAAGAAATGTGACATGAATGGTTATGCTACAGATGGTTGGAACAATGCGACAACTGTACTTGCATTCAACGAGGATACAGCAAAAGAGCATACTGTAGAAGTTAGAATGGCAGAAGGAAACGAGTCTAAGGAGTTTACTTTGTTGGCTCTTGGAATTAATAAGTAATCATATTATTTACAATAGAATCTTATGTAAATATCAGGTGGGGCTAGTTCTCACCTGATATTTTAAGGATAAAATATGCGACATTTGTTGCAAATAAACAAAGGAGGGCGGCAATAGCCGCAGGTAAAATGAACAAAAATCTTAAAAATGGTTTGGCTGGAGCTTTGGCGTTAGCTATGGTTGTGACAAGTGTTACAGCCCCGGAAGTGAATGCTGCAAAAAAAGCTAAACTCAAAACAAAAAAAGTCACTCTCAAGGTGGGAAAGAAGAAAGCTATAGTAATCAAGAATAAGGTTAAAAAAGCTAAGTACTCTTTCAAATCCAGTAACAAAAAAGTGGCTACAGTATCTAAAAAGGGATTGATTAAGGCTGTAAAAAAAGGAACAGCTAAGATCAAGGTAACGGAGAAGAAAGGTAGCAAGAAAAAGTCAATTGGAACAGTAAAGGTTGTAGTAAAGTCTAATGCTAGTGCAAAGGCAGCAGAGACAGCTACTCCAGTCTCTACTACACCGGCTGCTAAGACAAGCGAAGCACCTACAGTTGCACCTACAGTTGCGCCTACAGCTACTGCAAGTGTAGTACCTTCTGTCGAGCCAACAGTTGCACCTACAGCTGCTCCAACAGAGAAGGTAATTGCCAATGAGACTATCAACCCTGATACATCTGCTGCATTTCGTGTATATAAGGAGATGACTTCAGAGTATGCTCCAAATAACCCAGACATCGAATTCCAGCCAACAGCAACAGACTGGGAGAATATGATTAGTGCGTCACTTGTATCTACAGGAAACAATGCAAGAGTTAAGTCTGTTATCGACAAAGCAAGAGCAGGACAGGATGTTACACTTGCTTATATCGGTGGTTCTATCACTGAGGGAGAGGGTGCAAAACCAACTAATGATTTTTGCTATGCACAGTTGTCAGCATCTTTCTTCGCTTCTAAATATGGAACAGGAAATAATGTAAAATTCATCAATGCAGGACAGAGTGGTACTCCATCAGCACTTGGTATCATTAGATATGACAACGATGTTATCAAGAGAAATGATGGCAAGACTCCAGATATTCTCTTTATCGAGTTCGCCGTTAATGACAGCGGTGAGTGTACAAAAGGTGGAGCTATGGATGGACTCATCAGACGTGCTATCAAGGCCGGTTCAGCAGTAGTTCTCGTGATGTCAGTATTCAAGGCTCACAATGTAGTTCTTGGAAATGAGTACAAGAAGATTGGTGCGCACTATGACCTTCCGGTTGTAAGTGTTGCCGATGGTATCGAGGATTACTATACAGAAACAGAGTTCACTGACTGGTATTACAATGATGCATATCATCCAAAAACTGCAGGACATGAGTTGATGGCTAGATCAATTATCAATCTTATTGATGCCATTGACAAAGAAGCTCCAGAAGCAGATAATCTTGCAGATATTGACAATTTCCCAGCATATAAGACACCTACATATGCTGACATCGTGAATCTTGAGCCAGCTACATTGCAGGATTGTCTTGAGAATCATTCAGATATCTTCAAGTCAGTTGACAGAGGTAGCTTTGTAAGTACTTTTGGAAATTCTGGTGTATATCATTTCAACCAGAAGAGACAGAAGTTTGCTACTAACTGGATGCATGACAAAGGAGATGGAGATGCTGTATTTGAAGCAAATCTCCACTGTAAGAATATTTTGCTTGCATATAATATCGCAAACAACGCAAGTTTTGGAACTGTAGAGGTTCTCGTTGACGATAAGGTAGTTAAGACTGTCAAAGGTTACGAGAGTGGTGGATGGAACCAAGCAGGAACTGTTAGCATCCTTGAAGAGGATGAGGCAGCAGACCACAATCTCAAGATTAGAATGAAGAGCGGAGACGAAGAAAAACAGTTCGTTATGTATGGAATTGGAGTAGACTAATTTCATTAAAGCTAATTAAATATATTAGAAACTCAAAATGTCCCTTGTCATTTGTGATAAGGGACATTTTAGTTATTGATAAATGGTCTATTTTGTGGTAAAATTATCTTTGAGTACGTGTGCTTAAATGTAAAAAAGCGTACATTCTGTTTTTGAAAAAGGAATGAATAATTATGAATGAGCAATTTGTCAGCGAAGATTATAAAAAGATTTTTCGCAAAATGAGTAATGTCAAGGGAGAAGGACTTGATTTTTACTATGATCTCATGGATGTGATTCCTGAGATTGCCAAGATATTAAATGTTGGATATTGTCTTATTCAGGCGGATTCAACGGGGACTATGAAAGGTGAAGGAAACACAGAAAGAATAATTATAGGTTATGATTACAAGGCGGGAGGAACTAAGATTCTAAGTATCCCGGAGAGACCAAGATGGGTGGTCGGCAATGAGGATGATATGCTTATTCTCAAATTGGATGAAAACAGCGGAAGTCTTTTTGAAATTCATGCTTCACCATATGAAGGAGAAAAGTGGTCTGATGAGTACAAGGGTGAATTGGAATTTGTATTTGAGACAATTCATGTGATACTGGGAAAGACCAGAGCGTCTAATACAATTGAGAGAGTTAGGATGCTCGATATGCTCACCGGATTATATAATGCCAATGGAATCGAGATTGAAGCCAATAAATTGTTAGCGGAAGGTAAGTTACATCAGTATAATACAATATTCTTTAATATTAAGAGTTTTGGTTATATCAACCAGCAGGTTGGACCGGAGAGAGCTAACAATATTCTCAGAGCATTTGGAGAGAGACTTAAGGAGTATGTTTCCATGAGCGGTCTCGCTGCCAGAGTTGGTGGAGACAACTTTGTAGTTGTGGTTAGACGACCATTTACAGAGACTCTTTTGGGATTCTTGAATGGAGTTCCTGTAAATGCAGAGTATAGGAATCCTGCAACGGGTATGGTATACTATGATGAATTTGTGATATCGGTTAGAGCCGGTATTACTAGGAATTCCGAGGGCAATCCCCACGGCAAGAACATGGGAGAAGCCACTGCGGCTATGAAGAAAGCCAAGAGCAGTCAAAAGGATGATTACTGTTGGTTTAAACCTGAAATCCTGGAGAAGGTTGCTCAGGTGGAGAAACTCTCGATGGCCATCACAAGAGCACTCACTAACAAAGAGTTCGTAGTTTATTACCAACCTAAAGTTAGTGTTGAGAACAGAGAAGTAGTTGGTGCCGAGGCCTTGGTCAGATGGAAAAAGGGCGGCGAGATTATCATGCCGGACGACTTTATTCCGGACCTTGAAAAGGGCAATGTTATCTGCGAAGTGGACCATTTTGTCTTCGAACAGGTTTGCAAGGATATCGAGAAGTGGAAGAGAGAGGGGATTGAACCTGTCAGAGTATCAGTGAATTTCTCTAAACTCCATCTCTTCGAGAAGAGCTTCGCTGAGAGAATTCTCGAGACAATGGATAATTATGGAGTGGATAGCAAGTATATTGAAATCGAGCTGACAGAGACAGCCTCTGTAGAAGATTACGACCGCTTGTATGACTTTGTGAGCACGATGAAGAGTGAGAAGATTAAGGTTTCTATTGATGATTTTGGAACCGGATATTCTTCCCTCAACATGCTAAAAGATTTCAATGTGGATGTTGTTAAACTTGACAAGTCCTTTGTTGACGACTTGTCTGATGATAATGAAAATAACGATGTAGTAGTTAAGAATACTATTAATATGATCAACGAGTTAGACATGGAGTCAGTTGTTGAGGGCGTTGAGTCCAAGGATCAGCTTGATTTCCTTCAGGAGGCGGGAGTTTCCGTCATCCAAGGATTTTGGTTTGATGAGGCTATGCCACGTGAAGAATATGAGAAAAGGTTGATAGACAGAGAAAAGTATTATTTGACTCATACTATGGTTGATCAGTTCTAAGTATTTGCACCGAAAGGATGTGATATTACATGGGAAGAGTACTGAAAATTAGTTGTGTTATTGTGACATTGTTACTAGCTTTTGTCTTGCTTCCAAGCAGAAAGAGTGAGGCAGTAGTGAAAAATGTTCCTGTGAGCTATGGCGATACAGCCAAGGTTAGCGCCAATGTCGGTGATGCCGGAACCATCCATCCCAATACTAAACTTGCCATAACGGAGTGGATTTTTTCGAGTTCTAATGATGCTGTTGTAAGAGTTGATCCCACTAAGGGAACTTATACTTGTATTGCTACAGGTCATGCCGAGATTATGGTACAGGGATATGATTTTTCCGGATCATACATTTTTGTTGGATATTGTGACATAGATGTCAATCCCAACATGGAAAATGTCAGACTTTCGAGAAGTGCTATCACCGGGATCAAGGCAAATGGAGACATATATACAGCGCAGATAGCCATCAAAGGAGCTACGAGTGCTGAATTGGACAATGCGACACTTAGCTTTACATCAACCAACACCAAGATGGGATTGTCTTGCTGGATAAATGATACCAATCTTTATGTGAGTGCCTCTTCGGGGGGAAAGTCAACTTTGACAGTTACCATCGGAGGCAAGGTATTTGTCATAAATGTCAATATTACAGAGATAGCAATAAATAAGACAAGTGTGGTGCTAAAGAAGGGTGGAAAAGTTACACTCAAAGTAAATGGCACCAAGAAAAAAGCATCTTGGACCACATCTAACAAAAAGGTTGCAACTATTTCCAAAAAAGGTGTTGTTAAGGCCAAGAAAGTTGGAAATGTTATTATTAAGGGAAAGCTTGGAGATGCGTACTTCGCAAGCGTTATCTCTGTTGTCAAGTCCAAGATGACTAAGGTTATCAAGAGGGCAAAGTACATCGGGGGAAACTGGAAGTATAGCCAGCCGAAGCGAATGACAGAGGGATTCTACGACTGTAGTTCGCTTGTTTGGAAGTCATATTCCCTTGCAAATATAAAGTTTGGAAATAAGAATTATGCGCCGGTTGCTGCAGAACTTGCCAAGTATATTAAGAGCAATGGCAAGGTGCTTACCAACAAGTATACGAAGAAGCAGGTGCAGAGTCTCAAGTTTAGACCGGGAGATCTTATGTTTGAGCCCGGAGCTAAAAATGGTCGATATAAGGGTATTTATCA
The DNA here is from genome assembly GCF_000518685.1 of Eubacterium xylanophilum ATCC 35991. Classification (GTDB taxonomy): domain Bacteria; phylum Bacillota; class Clostridia; order Lachnospirales; family Lachnospiraceae; genus Eubacterium_F; species Eubacterium_F xylanophilum. The sequence goes on from NZ_JAEB01000010.1 coordinate 50,524, forward strand.
CGTAGAAATGTTCGTGGGATATGCCATATCGGATATTGATGACAATGGAAATGTAAGTGTTTGTGAAAAATGGGCTGCAAGACCGGACGGTTGCTACGGCGGTGGCTATATTATGGAGCGACCTAAGTACTAGGAGCGGAACATTTTTCTTGAAATCAAGCATGACACCATATTTGTTAAGTAGAATTAGAGAGGTAATTTTTATGAGTAAAGGATCAGAATTAATAGAACAATTTGATACAGGCGCCCTTTCGACAGATATAATTCCGCCTAGTTTTACGGACCCGGATGTCTTGTTTGAAGTGCTTAAAAAGATTATTGAGTCGGATAGGCCGGATATTGACATGGATATGGTGGCTAGGGCCTATGAATTGGCGAAGAAAGCTCACAAAGGGCAGAAGAGAAAGTCCGGCGAGCCGTATTTGATTCATCCGGTTTGTGTTGCTATTATCTTGACGCAGATTCAGATGGATACAGAGGCTATCGTGGGAGGACTTCTCCATGATGTGATTGAGGACACTGAGTTTTCGGAGCAGGATATCGTGGAAATGTTCAGCAAGGAAATTGCAATCTTGGTAGAGGGTGTTACTAAGTTGACGCAGTTGAATTATTCGGCTGACAAGTTGGATGTTCAGGCGGAGAACTTGAGGAAGATGTTCCTTGCTATGGCCAAGGATATACGAGTTATTATTATAAAGCTTGCAGATAGACTTCACAATATGAGAACTTTGGAGTTTATGAAACCGGAGAAGCAGAAGGAAAAGGCGAGAGAGACTATGGATATCTATGCGCCACTTGCTGATAGACTGGGTATTTCCAAAGTTAAGGTAGAGTTAGATGACTTGTCTCTTAAGTACTTGGAGCCGGAGGCATATAAGGATTTGTCTGAGAAGTTCAACAACTTGAGAGATAAAAAAGAAGTATTTGTCAAAGATATCATGGCGAGAGTCAAGGATACTCTCGAGATAGAGGGGATTTCCGCTATAGTTGACGGGCGTGTTAAGCATTTGTTTAGTATATATAGAAAGATGCTCAATCAAAACAAGACTCTCGATCAGATATATGATTTATTTGCAATTCGTATCATAGTTGATACGGAGCAGCAATGCTATACAGCACTTGGAATTATCCATGAGATGTATAAGCCTATTCCGGGAAGATTTAAGGACTATATTGCCATGCCAAAGTCCAATCATTACCAGTCTCTTCATACAACTTTGATTGCGCCAAGCGGTCAGCCTTTTGAGATTCAGATTAGAACTCGTGAGATGCATAAGATCGCAGAATACGGTATTGCGGCCCATTGGAAGTACAAGGAAACCAACAAGAGTTCCAAAGTTGAGGGAGATGATGAGAAGATTGCTTGGTTGCGACAGATTCTCGAGTGGAATAATGACATGTCGGACAACAAGGAATTTTTGAGTTTGATAAAGAGTGATCTCAATCTTTTTGCAGACAGTGTATACTGCTTCACTCCTGAGGGAGATGTAAAGACACTGACTGCCGGCTCAACGCCAATTGATTTTGCATATTCGATTCACTCTGCTGTTGGAAACAAGATGGTTGGAGCCAGGGTGAATGGTAATATCGTCAAGCTGGATTATGTGATTCAGAACGGTGATAGAGTTGAGATAGTAACATCTCAGAACAGTAAGGGACCTAGTAGAGATTGGTTGAAAGTTGTAAAGACTACACAGGCAAAGAATAAGATTAATCAGTGGTTCCGATCTGAGTTCAAAGAAGAGAATATAACCAAGGGCAAGGAGCTTCTCTATCAATATGCAAAGACTAAGGGAATTGATTTGTCAATTCTTCTTAAGCCCGAGTATACAGGCCCTTGTAAGAGAAAATATGGATTTAATGACTGGGATTCTGTCTGTGCGGCTATCGGACATGGCGGCCTGAGAGAAGGTCAGATCATCAATAAATTACAATACGAATATGATAAGAGAAATAATAAGGTTGTAAATGAGGCAGATGTTCTCAAGGCAATCGAGAAGGTGAATGAGTCTAACAAAAAGAGCGAGGCAAGACATACCAATGCTAAGAACAAGGGAAGTATCGTAGTTGAGGGACTTGATGATATCGCTGTTAGATTTTCTAGATGCTGTAATCCGGTACCCGGAGATGAGATTGTGGGATTTGTCACCAGAGGACGTGGAGTGTCAATTCATAGAACTGATTGCGTCAATATGGTTAATCTTCCGGCGGAAGAGCGCATAAGACTGATTGACGCTGAGTGGAGTGACAGCGCCAGAACCAATGAGAAGGACTATCCTGTGGAAATTGTCATATACTCATTCAACAGAAGCGGTGTGCTTCTTGATATTTCCAGAATATTTACGGAGAGTAAGATTGATGTTAAATCAATGAATGTGCGAACTACTAAGCAGGACAAGGCAACGATAATCGTTGGTTTTGAGACTCACGGAGTGGAGCAGCTCAACAGGCTTGTCAAGAAGATAAGGAATGTAGAGAGCATTATAGATATTGAGAGACGTTCAAATTAAGGAGTTAAAATGTTAGTTAATGGACTAGAGATTGATACATATGTTGTTGGCAGCGTTGGTACAAATTGCTATGTTGTCAGGAAAGAAGGCAGTGACAAGTGTGTTGTTATTGATCCCGGAGCAAGTGGCAGCGTGATTGCCAAGCATGTAAGAGAGAAGGGAGCAACCCTTGAGGGAATTCTATTGACTCATGGACACTTTGATCATATTCTTGGAATACCGGACTTGTTATCTGAGATGAAAGCAAAGATTTATGCATTGGAAGAAGAGTCGGAAGTCTTAGAGGATCCTAATCTAAATTGTACAGCGATGGTTGGAAATGGATATGGTATAAAGCCGGATGAACTTATGCGAGATGGAATAACATATAATATTGCCGACTTAGATATCAAAGTTATACATACTCCCGGGCATACCAAGGGAAGTTGTTGCTTTTATATAGAGGATGCTAAAGTTCTTTTCTGCGGGGATACTCTGTTTATGGAATCTATCGGAAGAACTGACTTGCCAACCGGAAATTATCGAGAGATTATCTCATCTCTTAGAGAAAAAATACTTGATCTTCCGGGTGATGTAAAGGCATTTTCCGGACATGGCCCTTCAACAACGATAGAATACGAGGTGGCAAATAATCCATATGCATAGTGATACCACGAATTCTGAGATTACATATATCAGAACATTTGACAATGAATTCTCATATGATTTGAGAGCGCTTATGATGGCTTTTTATCCTGAGCGTCAATATAAAACTGTATTTGATGAGAGTTTGGCAAGTGAAGATTATATCTTCAGGATACACGGACCGGATCTTGAATTCGAGGCAAGTGTCAAAAGGCCATATACAAAAAATGACATAAAAAATTGTCTCTATGAGTTTTTGAGTGAGAGGAGCGGAATCGAACTTCCGTGGGGGATTTTAACCGGTATTAGACCGGCCAAGATTCCTAGAAAACTTATAGAAGATGGAAACTCAAGAGAAGATGTAGAACGCATAATGCGTGAGGAATATAGATGTCAAGAGTCTAAAATCAAACTTGCTACAGATATAGCTACAATTGAGCAAAAGTTGGCGGGAGATATGGACCATGACAATTCTATAAGTGTTTACATAGGCATACCATTTTGTCCGAGTATATGCGCATATTGCTCCTTTTCATCCTTTTCATACAAGCAGTATGAAAAGCGAGTTGATGATTACATTGCGGCCTTAGAATATGAGATGGAAAATGTTCAGGACCTGTTGGGCGAAAAGATCATTAGGAGCCTCTACATAGGAGGCGGAACCCCGACATCCTTAAACGAGGAGCAGTTTGAGAGGCTAATGGTGGCGGTCGAGAAATATTTTCCGTTAGATGAGATACCTGAGTATACGGTGGAAGCCGGAAGGCCGGATACCATTACTAGGGGAAAATTGATGTCCATGAAGAGTCATGGAGTTACGAGGATATCAATCAATCCACAGAGTATGCAACAATCTACGTTGGATGCTTTGGGGAGAAAACATACGATAGAGCAAATAGTAGAGGCCTTTGAGCTTGCAAGGAAACTGGGATTTGATAATATCAATATGGATTTGATTGTCGGACTTGCTAATGAGGGTGTTGATGAGTTTAGAGATACTCTTGAGAAAGTTGTTGAACTAGATCCGGATAGTGTCACAGTTCATACGCTAGTTATCAAGCGAGCTTCTAGAATCAGAAGAGAGCACTTGGAAAGTGGAAGTGAGATTGTAGATGCGGATGATGCAATCGAAGATATGCAGAATCTGGCGGAACATTTTCTCCGGAAACACGGTTATATGCCATATTATATGTACAGGCAGAAGAACAAGGCCGGTACGACGAGAAATACCAATCAGGAAAATGTGGCATATGCGAAGCCTGGTAAAGAGTGTCTCTATAATATTTTTATTATGGAGGAGATGCATTCTATCATGGCTCTGGGAAGCGGAGGGTCGACAAAGTATGTCTACAAGGCAGAGGATGGCTCTCAGCGGATGGAAAGGGTGGAAAATGTAAAGAGTGTTGAAGACTACATAAGTAGAATAGACGAAATGATTGATAGAAAGAGAATAAAATAAGAGAGGAGGAGGGGCGAACTTGTTTGCCCTGAGAAAACAATGGCACTAAAGAAAAAACCTGTTACAGGAATGAAGGATATTCTCCCAAAGGAGATGGCAGTGAGGGACTACGTTATCGGTCTTATTAAGAAGACTTATGCGACTTACGGATTTTCCTCAATCGAGACTCCATGTGTGGAACACATCGAGAACCTTTCTAGTAAGCAGGGAGGAGAAAACGAAAAGCTTATATTCAAGATATTAAAGAGAGGCGAGAAGTTGAAACTCGACCAAGCTGAGTGTGAAGCAGATTTGGTCGACAGCGGACTCAGATATGACTTGACTGTGCCCCTATCAAGGTATTATTCCAATAATGCCAACGAGTTGGGTGCGCCATTTAAGGCACTTCAGATGGGAAATGTATGGAGAGCTGAGAGACCGCAGAGAGGAAGATTTCGCCAGTTCATGCAGTGTGATATCGATATTTTCGGCGAGCCAACAAGTCTTGCCGAGCTTGAGCTCATACAGGCAACATCAACACTGGTTGGCAAATTGGGCTTTAAAAACTTCACCATCAGAGTTAACGACAGACGTATTTTGAAGGCAATTGCTACGTACTGTGGTTTTCCTGAAGATAAATTTGATTTGGTATTTATCATCCTGGATAAGATGGATAAGATAGGTCTGGATGGAATCAAGGCAGAGCTTGCTGAAGAGGGATTTGCAGAGAATTCTATAGAAAAATGTTCCGATATTTTTGCAAATATGGCAGATGGAAATGCCGACGTAATCAAGATGGGCGAGATGCTTGGTGATTGCGTTGAAGATGGAATATGTGAGAATCTGGCTGGAATTATAGAGACAATAGATATGCTGAAAAATGCGGAGTTTAAGATTGTATTTGATCCAACACTCGTAAGAGGAATGGGATATTATACAGGGCCTATTTTTGAGATTTACATGGACGAGTTTGGAGCTGCTGTCGGTGGTGGCGGTAGATATGATGAGATGGTCAAGAGATTTACAGGCAATGAAGTTCCGGCTTGTGGATTTTCGATAGGATTTGAGAGAATCGTGCTTCTCCTTCTGGAGAGAGATTTTGAGATTCCTGAGCAGGGAGAAAAAAAGGCTTATCTCATTGACAAGAGAGCTGATCAGAAATTCATCAGCGAGGTGCTTGCTAAGGCAAATGAGGAGAGAAAAGCAGGTGTCAATGTTAGTGTCAATATCATGAAGAAAAATAAAAAGTTCCAGAAGGAGCAGTTGGCAAAAGACGGTTATACCGATGTCGTTGAATTTTTCTGTGATTAATTGATTGTTGAGAATAAAGAGGAAAACTAAGGAGGAAATAAAAATGGCTGAGTCTATGAAAGGTTTGAAGCGTACATGTCGATGCGCTGAACTTACAAAGGCGAACGTAGGACAGGAAGTAACTATCATGGGATGGGTTCAGAAGAGTAGAAATAAAGGCGGAATCGTTTTCGTTGACGTGAGAGATCGCTCCGGAATCATACAGTGTATCTTTGAAGAGAGCGACTGTGGAGCAGAAGCTTTTGAGAAAGCAACCAAGCTTCACGCAGAATTTGTTGTGGCAGTTACCGGTAATCTTGAGCCACGATCAGGTGCTGTAAATGAGAATTTGGCGACGGGAGATATTGAGGTTCGCGCCAATGCTATACGAATTTTAGCAGAGAGTGAAACTCCACCGTTCCCTGTTGAAGAGAATAGTAAGACCAAGGAGGAGTTGCGCCTCAAATATAGATTTTTGGACCTTCGTCGTCCGGACCTTCAGCGCAATATGATGCTTAGAAGCAAGGTTGCCAATGTTACCAGAGCATTTCTTGATGAAGAGGGATTTTTGGAGATTGAGACTCCAATACTCAACAAGAGTACGCCGGAGGGAGCGAGAGACTATCTTGTGCCAAGTCGTGTGCATCCGGGAAGCTTCTATGCATTGCCACAGTCTCCACAGCTCTTTAAGCAGTTGCTTATGTGCTCTGGATATGATAGATACTATCAGGTTGCAAAGTGCTTCAGAGATGAGGATCTTCGTGCAGATCGTCAGCCCGAGTTTACACAGATAGATATGGAATTCTCATTTGTCGATGAGGATGATGTAATCGACACAAACGAGCGACTTCTAAAGAGATTATTCAAAGAAGTTATGGATATGGATATTCAGATTCCGTTCCAGAGACTCACTTGGCAGGAAGCTATGGATAGATTTGGTTCAGACAAACCTGATACAAGATTTGGAATGGAGTTAACTGATATCACAGAAGTTGTAAAGGGTTGTGGTTTTGGAGTATTTACAGGAGCAATTGAAAATGGTGGTTCTGTTCGAGGAATCAACGCTTCAGGTCTCGGAAATATGCCTCGAAAGAAGATTGATAAGCTTGTAGATTTTGCCAAGGATTTTGGTGCTAAGGGTCTTGCGTATATGAGCATAAATGAGGACGGAACATTTAAATCCAGCTTCGCCAAGTTCATGACTGAAGAAGAGTTGGATTCGATTGTAAAGGCTATGGATGGTAAGCCGGGAGATCTTCTTCTGTTCGCGGCCGACAAGAACAAAGTTGTATGGGATGTTCTCGGAAATCTTAGACTTGAAATTGCAAGACAGAATGAGATGCTTGATAAGAATGTTTATAATTTCCTTTGGGTGACAGAATTCCCACTCCTTGAGTTCAATGAGGATTTGGGACGTTATCAGGCTATGCATCATCCATTTACAATGCCTATGGAGGAGGATCTTGATCTTATCGACACAGATCCCGGCAAAGTCAGAGCTAGAGCATATGACATCGTTTTAAATGGAACAGAGCTCGGCGGTGGTTCAGTGAGAATTCATCAGAATGATATTCAGGAGAAAATGTTCGAATGTCTTGGATTTACCAAAGAAGCGGCATATGATCAGTTTGGATTCCTCTTGGATGCATTTAAGTACGGTGTTCCACCACATGCAGGACTTGCTTATGGTCTTGATAGAATGGTTATGCTTATGGCAAAAGAAGATAGTATTAGAGATGTAATTGCATTCCCTAAGACCAAAGATGCGTCTTGTCTTTTGACTGATGCGCCAAACGTTGTAGACGAGAGTCAGTTGGAAGAATTGGGGATTGAAATAAAAAATAACGACCAGGAGGTAAACTAATGAGTGTAACAAAGAGTATATTCGGCAAGACAAGCGATGGAAATGAAGTAACATTATTTTCAATTGAGAATAAGAATGGTATGAAAGTGGATGTTATCGATTACGGTGCTGTAATTGTTCGTTTGTTTACAGCAGATAGGGATGGTAAGCTAGAAGATATTGTTCTCGGTTTTGACGATGTTGCATCATATGAAGTTAACGGATGCTTCTTCGGAGCATTTATCGGACGTCACGGAAATAGAATCGGAGATGCTAAGTTTACGTTAAATGGCGAGACGTACCAGCTTGAGAAGAATGACGGTAAGAATAATCTTCACGGCGGAACACCTGGATATCACAAGGTGATGTATGCTGCTAAGGTTGAAGATAACGCAGTGACTTTCTCTCGTGTGAGTCCTGATATGGAGCAAGGATATCCAGGAAACCTTGAATTGAATGTAAGATATGAGCTCACGGATGACAATGAACTTAAGATTACTTATTCAGGCTGTTCTGACAAGGATACACTTTGCAATCTTACAAATCACTCATACTTCAATCTCAAGGGACATAATGGTGGTATGATTACAGATCACGAGATTATGATTAAGGCAAATCAGATTACTCTCACAAGTGATGATTTGATTCCTGATGGAAGCATGGAAGATGTAGAGGGAACTCCTATGGACTTCAGAGAGAAGAAGGTTATTGGAGATGGTATTGAAGCTGATTACAAGCCAATAAAGATTGCCGGTGGATATGATCATAACTTTGCTTTGGACAAGCCAATTGGAGCAATGGAAAAGGTGTGTGAAGTTTCTGAGAAGAGCACAGGTCGTGTGGTTGAAGTGTTTACAGATCTTCCGGGAATGCAGTTCTACACTGGAAACTTTATTGACAAGGAAAACGGAAAAGAAGGCGCTGTTTACACGAAGCGAACAGGCCTTTGCCTCGAAACTCAGTACTTCCCTAACTCAGTAAATGTTCCTAGTTTTGAGTCTTGTGTGATTAAGGCTGGAGAAAAATTCCAGACAACAACAACATATCGTTTTAGCGCAAAATAATTAACATTTAATCAAAATATTCCGATATATATATTAGGTGTGTTGCACCCAATATGTATATCGGTTTTTTTATGGGAAACGCATTTTTACATAATTGAGGTCTATGGAAAGAGGCGATAAGTATGAAAATGGATTGGATTGAATTGATAGCGAAGGTGGGAAAAAAGTGCAAAATACTTATGTATCCGTTATTGGGTATATATATAATTTGCGTGACGATTAGTCACTTGTTTAAAAAGATATTTTTTGAGGCTGGAACTCACAGGGTAAGAGTACGTGCGCTTGTCGTGCTTACAAGTCTTGCCCTTATTTTTATTACGGCTATTTACCCGACATTAGCCAATGGGCCGGGAAATGATGATAATGTCATCTTAGAGGGGAACACTGCGTCAGGTGGCGCTATTAGTGGAAACGAAGATGATAAAGAGAATCAAGACAACCAAGACAACCAAGACAATGGCAATAATAATGACCAAAATCAGGGGGAACAAGGCTCGAATCAGGGTAGCAATGAGAGCGGTAATGGTGATAGCAATGGCAATGAAAAAGACGATGGTGATTCTACACCGCGTCCAACTGAAACACCTGAACCAATTGAGGTTGCAAAACCAAACGTCCGTACTGTTACGGATTCTATCACAGCCACTTACGGAAAAATAGCAATGGCAGATCACGAGATGGAAGTTGAGGCAACACCTGGAGACGAGACGGAGGGTGTGACTCTTTCATATACATGGTATATTAGGAATGCAGATGGGGGTGCAGGAAAAGTTGTTGGTGACAATACTAAAGCAAAGTATGTGCTTCCAGAGAACATACAGGCTGGAGAATATAGATATTATTGTGAAGTTGTGGCTACATTAAAGAAGGGAAAGCAAGTAGCTACAGCCAGCAAAAAGAGTGATGATATAACTGTCAATATAGAAAAGGCTCCTTTACAGCCGGTATTAAATTCAGATCCAAGTTCAGTCCTTGATTATAGCATTAGTGACAAGATTTACAATGGTGCAGATCAGGGTATTTCCGTAAATAAGACCGAAAATTATAAGAATATAGGAAATGTTAATGTTTATTATGCTTTTAATGGTTCGGATACTGCAACGACTACGGCGGGAAATCAAGTGGGAACCAGAGAAGTTTATGTTACAATTGATGAGAGTAGAAACTATGCTGCTGCGAGTGATAAGGTAAGTCTGGGAACTTACACGGTAAGTTATTGGAATCCTGATGGAAAATATTCCGTAGAGGGAGAAGTTGCCGGAACAGACAAAGACGGCAAAGAATGGTACAATAAAGACGTTATAATTCGCCCACCATCAGGATGCCTTATTTCAAAGAGCGAAAATGAGTTCAAGGAAACACTTGTATTGACTCAGGGCAAGCAGAATGTGGATGGTATATACTTGCAGAAGATTCCGGAGAGTTATATATCGGAGAAGATAAGTATAGATAAAGTATTCAATATAGACACAACACCTCCAACAGGAAAAATAGTATTTTCTGGTATTGATGGGGCGGATGAATCTCCAATTGTGTCAAGTAAACAATTATCAGGTACAGTGAATGCCAGTGATTCGCTGAGTGGAGTTAAGAGCGTTCACCTCTATTATACAACAGATTCTAAGGTGGATTGTAAGGCACTACCTGAATCGGCATGGATAGAGGGAAAAGATTTTGATATTGCTCCAACAGAAAATGATAGCACCAATTATTATGTATATGCAAAACTTGTGGATTATGCTGGAAATGTTGGATATCTAAGCAATGAAAATATTACAATTGATGCTGTGAAGCCAGAGATTACGCTAGACGGAGCTACTATAGATGGTTCCAAGCGCTGCGTAGCATACAAAAAACAGGTGGATGTAAGTGATGTCAACTTAGAAACTGTCAATATTAGACGTTCTTTGACAGAGTCTGGATCTGCTGAGAGCGCGTCAGATGCGGTGATTCCATATACAATTAAGGAAAAGGACGGAAAAAAACATGCCACATTTGAGATAGTTTCTCCGAAGGACACCGGTTCAGTTTATAAGTATTTTATAACAGGATTGGATTCTAGCGGAAATACAACTTATGTGGAGATTACTATGGTAGATCCAATAACAGATGTCAACGCACCTGAGCTCGATTTTGGAAGCAAGGAATATGGATATACTGGTGGCGAAGAAATTGCCAAGGGATTTGACCTGACTAGAGCTGGATCATATAATGAGGAAAATGATCCGATTGTGACAGGACTCACAATTTTAGATGAAGAGGGGACAACACCTGAGGCGTTTAAAATCGTTGATTCCACGAAGATAGCACCGGTAGATAAGCTTCATGTTGGTACATATAGAGCAAGGGTTAAAATAGCGTATAATACGGATTCAGAGATCCTTAGCACATGTGTATTTAATGTCAAGAAAGCTCATCTCAATGCAGTGTTCCCGGAAACTGACATATGGTATTATACAACCAATATTGAATTAGATAGTAAGATAAATGTCACTGGATTTGTTTACGGAGAGACCGCAGAAACTGCAAAGGATTACGTGGCTCCAAAGGTTGATAACTATGAGGGCCAATCCGCAACGGTTGGAAGTCATGTGATTACCATAAGCGGTGGAAAAGCAGCGGATTATGATATGGCATATACAACGGGATATATTAATGTAAAGAAGCGAGTTCTCGCCGATTATAATGTACTTGGAAATAAGGGAGACGCTTATAATGGTGAAGATGGTGTCGATTGGTATACAAGTCCTACGTTGACGATTGAACCAAAGACTGGATTTGCATTGTCAAAAAGCGATGATCCATCTAGCTTTACATTGGAAAATATTCCGATAGAGACAGACAGAGATCTTTCCAGCGAAACATTTTTCCTCAAAAACATTCAGACAGGTGAAATTAGCGACAAAATTACTTTTAGATATGCCAAGGATTCGACGCCGCCTACAGGTAAGATTAATGTAGAAAAGAATTCAATTAAGGGATTACTTAATACTATTACACTTGGTAATTTCTTTGCAGAAAACATAGATGTAGACATAGATGCAGAGGATGATTTGAGTGGTATTAAGGGCGTATATTATTACAAGTCAGAAGGTAAATTATCCGGAGATGAATTGTCTCGAGTAACAGGTTGGGAAGAGGGGGATTCTCTATCTCTCACAGCTGCGGATAATTCAAAGCTTACGATATATGCCAAGGTCGTAAACGGTGCCGGTTTGGTCACATATCTCTCAAGTGATGAGTTGGTATTCGATACCGAACCACCTGTCATATCTAACGTGGAAGATGGTGGAGAGTATACATGTGATTCAAGGAGAATCATGGTTTCCGACGCCAATCTCTATGACGTGGTAGTATATGAGGGAACTGATACCACATCGGGAAATGGCAAGAGAAAGTTCATAGATGACAATAGCAGTACCTGTGATTTTCTGATTTCGTCAGATGATGACGAGACGGTTTATACAGTAGTTGCAGAGGATAGGGCAGGAAACAAGAGCAAGAAGACATTTAGAATTATCAAGGCGACCTATGAAGCCACAGTAGAGGATATAGCTCTTCCTGATTTAATATACGGCCACAAGGTTAATAGTGGCAAAACGATTAAATTAAAGGACAATGGAAATGCCAATGCGAAGATAACAGATGTAACTGTCTACAATGAAGATGAATTTGAAGTTAGCACGTTACCTGACGGAACATTTTACTTGAAAGCCCGAGAAGGACTCAAAGTAGGTAGTTATAGCACGAAGTTTAAGGTGCATTATACGGGACAAAAAAGTGCCACAGCAAAGTGCACGGTTAATGTTGTCAAGGCGACGTTGACGGTAAAATACGCCGGTGAGGTTCTCTTGTACAATACAAGGCCGAAGACTGAAGATGTGATTCAGGTTGTTGGGTTTGTAAATGGAGAGAATGAAAATAGTGCAGAAGGATACGTGGCTCCGACGATTAACCTTCCTGAGAGAGCCAGGGAGACGGTCGTTATCACACCGACGGGCGGAGCAGCTGAAAACTATGATTTCGAGTACCAGGGTGAGGCACTGACGGTTATCAGAAGAACTGCAGTTGCCGGAAGAGACGGTCAGTATACTGTGACCGGGCAGATGAATGAGAACGGTTGGTATGTATCGGATATTGTGATTAAGCCTTCGGAAGGCTATCAATTCCTGAGGGATGAAGACGATAAGAAGGCAATCGGGGAGATAAGGATAGACAAGGATAGTGACGATGGAATAGAGCGGTTCTATGTGCAAGATGTGAAGACAGGCGAGATCTACAAGAAGACTGCAATTGCATATCTAAGGGATACTACAACGCCTGAAATTGCAGGAATAGAAGATGGTAAAACATATATCGGAGAGGATAGGAAAGTTACAGTGACGGACAATTTCCTCGAAAATGTTACTATCAACGGAGTTTCGCAGACAATCGAAAATGGAAAGTCGGAGTTTACACTAACCGCTAAGACAGATGCAGTATATGTTATTACAGCTGTTGACAAAGCGGGACATAGTTCTACGAAAAAGGTGACTTTCGAGGCCGTTGAGGAAGACACAGGCCTTGAAGCAGATGCCGAGGGAAGAATTAATAAGAAAGCGGTTATCGGCCAAAATGCTCCAACGGGACAGATTGTGACGGATAAGAAGGATTTGGCTGAAAATGTTCTGACGAAAAAGGAGCTCAAAGAGGTAAATGGCGGCGCAAATGCTGATATTACATTGAAAGTTAAAAATATTGATGCAAGCGTATCTCAAGCCGAGAAGGAATTGCTGATTGCTAATCTCAAGGGTTATACGATAGGAATGTATCTTGATTTGACTTTGTTTAAGAATGTCACAGGCGGTGAAAGTAACCAGCTTACGGAACTAAAGAGAAAAATAGCAATTACTATAGACTTGCCTGATTGGCTTGTGAATGAAGATGAGAATATTGAGCGAGAATTCGCAGTTCTCTGTGTTCACAAGGGAAGCGTTGCATTCCTACCTGATCAGGATATGGTAAAGCGAACTGTGACAATCAACAGTGGAGAATTTTCCACATATGCGCTATGTTATAGAGATGTTGTGTTGGCAGCGCCTAAGGGTGATGTTGATAAGGTGGCAGAGGAAACGGTTGCTCCAAGTGGAGATGGTGAGAATGAAGAACCGGTTGTAGATGCATCAGAGCCATCGGATGAAGATGACTCCGATGAAAACGAGGGGAATCCTGATAAGGCATCGGTATCCGGAGGTTCAACCGGATCCGGTAGCTCTGGAGGAAGTTCTTCATCAACTGGTTCAGGTGGCTCTGGAGGAAGTGTTCCAAAGTCCGGAGATTCTATGAATTTGATACTATGGATAATAGTCTGCGGCTTGTCATTCTTCGGAATTGGTAGCATTGTTGCCATCAAGATTGGCACCAGACGAGATGATTTTTAGGGTAGACAAATCATAGATTTTGGACTATAATTATAGTTAGATGATTTGGTTCGTAATTGGGGGTGTAGACAGCGTATGAAGCTTGAATTTTTGGGGGCAGCTCATGAAGTCACCGGAAGCTGTCATTATCTTGAGATTGGTGACAAGAGACTTTGTGTAGACATAGGAATGCAACAGGGGAGAAATCTGTTTGAAAGTCAGGAAATTCCAGTTAATGCAGCGGAACTAGACTATATATTGTTGACGCATGCACATATTGATCATACTGGCCTTCTTCCTATGTTATATGCGAGAGGATTTAGGGGACAGGTATTTGCAACAAAGGCAACAGCAGATCTTTGTGATATCATGTTAAGAGATAGTGCCCACATCCAGCAGTTCGAGGCGGAGTGGCGCAATAGGAAGGCACAGCGTTCTGGTGGAGAGCCTTATGTTCCTCTATATACAATGGAGGATGCTATCGGAGCTATCAGGCTTTTGGTTCCATGTGAATATGATAGCACGATACATATATGTGACGGAATTGAGATAAGATTTACTGATGTAGGACACTTGCTCGGTTCCTCAAGTATTGAGATATTTGCTACAGAAGACGGAGAGACGCGTGTTCTCTGCTTTTCTGGAGATCTTGGTAATAGGAGCAAACCTATTCTGCGAGATCCGGTTTACACGAGGAGTGCGGACTATGTTATCATGGAGTCTACTTATGGTGATAGACTTCACGGTGAGAAGCCGGATTATGTTGGTGAATTAGCTGATATTATAGAGCGGACTTTTGAGAGAGGTGGTAATGTTGTCATTCCTGCTTTTGCGGTGGGAAGAACGCAGGAGCTACTCTATTTTATCAGACAGATAAAAGAAAGGGAATTGATAAGAAGTTATCCTGATTTTGAAGTTTATGTAGACAGTCCGTTGGCTGTTGAGGCTACGACTATTTTCGGGAAGAATGTAGAACGTTGTTTTGACGAAGAGGCTAAGGAGCTTGTCAATAAAGGAATTAATCCGATTGGATTTAAGGGGCTTTGCTTATCGATTACCAGCGATGACAGTAAGGGGATTAATATGAACAATAATCCTAAAGTCATCATATCGGCCTCAGGTATGTGTGAGGCTGGTCGTATTAGACATCATCTCAAGCACAATTTGTGGAGGAGTGATAGCACAGTAGTATTTGTAGGATATCAATCTGTTGGAACATTGGGAAGAAGCTTGCTAGATGGAGCTACCAGTGTGAAGCTTTTTGGAGAAGAGATTGATATTCAAGCTGAAATTGTGAAGATTTCAGGTATCAGCGGGCATGCTGATAAGAATGGCTTACTCGATTGGATTGATGGCTTTACGGAACAGAAACCCAAGAAGGTTTTTGTTGTACACGGAGAAGACAAAGTTACAGAAGCTTTTGCTGAATGTGTCAAGAAAGAACATGGCATTGAAGCAGTAGCTCCATATAGTGGAACTGTGTTTGATCTGATAACAGGCGAGTTCGAGCATATTGCCGAGCCGGTATATGCTAAGAAGAAAGAGATATCCAAGAAGAGAGCTATGGATGTATTTGGTAGACTTGTTATGGCAGGAGAGCGTTTGGCTGCTGTAATCCGTAAGAATGAAGGACTCAGTAATAAGGATACAGCTAAGTTCACAGACCAGATTAATTCGCTGTGTGACAAATGGGACAGATAGGACCATAATGATGTTGGCACAGGATGCGCCGAGGAGATGAAATAACAATTATGGATAATGTTATTGATAGATCAAATGGTTTTATCAGGGATGAGTTGACGGGGTTTTATGACTTGGACTCATTCAAGCTAGTGATGAAGGAACATCTTGATAAAATTGAGGGTGTGGAAACAGCGGCGATTGTATCGACTGACATTGCACATTTCGAGAGAGTTAATAATTTATATACTCGAAAAGCAGCTAATAAATTACTGAGATTACTCGCCAAAGAGTTATTTCAGAACAACTTCAACGGTATTTGTTATGGTAGAAGCGTTGCGGACCATTTTCTCATATTGGTGGAAGATGGACGCCGGGATATACTGGAGAAGAGACTTCAGATGTTCTGCGATGGATTCAATTATATGATTAGAGATAGATATCCGGACGCGGCACCGAGGCTTGGAGTTGGAGTATATATAATCGAGGACGTTGAAGAGTGTTGCAACGAAATCGTAGAAAAAGTTAATAGCGCAAGAAAGAAACTTAGGTATGTCAAACAAAGCAATGTGGCTTTTTATGATGAGAAGAGATTTAAGAAGGCGATGCACGATCGAGAGATAGAAAAGCATATGGTGTATGCCCTAACTCATGACGAGTTTAAAGTCTATTTGCAACCGAAGTTTAGAATTGAAGATAAGAAGCTTGTTGGAGCTGAGGCCTTGGCAAGATGGGTTCCGGATGACGGTGACATGATATATCCGGATGAATTTATTCCGCTGTTCGAGGAGAATGGGATGATTCAGCAGATGGATTTTTATGTTCTGGACAAGGTATGTAAGATGATACATAACCGGTTGGGAAGTAAGAAGGCATGTATTCCGATATCGGTTAATCAATCTCGAGTTCTCTTGAAAAGTGAGACATATATCGATGATATAAGTTCGGTGATTAAGCACTATGAGATTCCGTCGGAATTTATAGAACTGGAGCTCACAGAGAGAATTTTTGAGGATGCGCCGGAGGAGATATCCTCAATTATGTGGGATGTCAAGAAGCTTGGAATCCACTGGTCGATAGATGATTTTGGATCGGGGTATTCTTCCCTGAATTTGTTTAAGTCATTACCGGTTGATGTGATTAAGCTAGACAAAGGTTTTTTGGATGAAGCCCAGATATCCAGGACGAGTAAGGTCATTATTCGAAAGACAGTTGAGCTGTCCAGAGAGCTTGACAAGAAAGTTGTATGTGAGGGCGTTGAGACTGAAGAACAAGCAGATTATCTCAAGGGAATTAATTGTGATATGGCGCAGGGATACTTTTATGCAAGGCCTATGCCTATGGAGCAATTTGAACGTTTGCTGGATATTTCAGCGAGTTAGATTACGAAATTCATGTGAGTGATAGCTCATTTGATAATATAAATATTTTAGGAGGTTTATAGTAATGAAATTTTTTGTTGACACAGGTAAAATCGAGGACATCAAGAAAGCCAACGATATGGGTGTGATTTGTGGGGTAACAACTAACCCATCACTTATCGCTAAAGAGGGCGGTAAGAGCCAGGAGGAGATTCTTAAGGAAATCGCAGCAATCGTTGATGGTCCTATCAGTGGTGAAGTTAAGGCAACTACAGTCGACGCTGAGGGAATGATAGCTGAAGGTCGTGAGATCGCAGCATTGCATCCAAACATGGTTGTTAAAATTCCTATGACTATAGATGGTTTGAAGGCTACTAAGGTACTCGCTTCAGAGGGTATCAAGGTAAATGTAACTCTTATCTTTACTGCAAATCAGGCATTGCTTGCAGCAAAGGCAGGAGCAGCATATGTATCACCATTCCTTGGAAGACTTGATGATATATCACAGCCAGGAATTGACCTCATTGAGACAATCGCGGCTATATTCGACAATTATCCTGAAATCAACACGGAGATTATTGCTGCCAGTGTTCGTAATCCAATTCATGTTACAGATTGTGCATTGGCTGGAGCGGACATCGCTACAGTACCATATGGCGTAATTGAGCAGATGACTAAGCATCCGCTTACTGATCAGGGAATTGCAAAGTTCCAGGCAGACTACATCAAAGTATTTGGTGAATAAAATCATAATTAAGGAGAAGCTATATAATGAATACGTTAGAACTTAAGAAAACAGCTAACGAAGTTCGCAAAGGTATTGTAACAGCTGTTCACAGTGCAAAGTCTGGACATCCGGGCGGATCACTTTCAGCTGCAGATATTTATACATATCTTTTCTTCGAAGAGCTTAATATTGATCCATCTAATCCGGATAAGGCAGATCGTGACCGTTTTGTATTGAGTAAGGGACATACGGCACCGGGATATTATTCTGCACTTGCCCACAGAGGGTTCTTTCCGGTAGAGGATTTGAAGACACTTAGACACACAGGATCGTATCTTCAGGGACATCCTGATAAGAAGCATATTCCAGGTGTTGATATGTCAAGTGGATCTTTGGGACAGGGAATTTCAGCTGCAGTAGGTATGGCATTATCTGCTAAGATGAGCGGAGATGACTACCGCGTTTATACATTGCTTGGTGACGGAGAAATCCAGGAAGGCCAGGTTTGGGAGGCAGCTATGTTCGCTGGACATAGAAAGCTCGACAACTTTGTTGCAATAGTAGATAATAATGGTTTGCAGATAGATGGAAATATTGATGATGTATGCTCACCATATCCAATTGATGAGAAGTTTAAGGCGTTCAATTTCCATGTGATTAACGTAGATGCACATGATTTTGATGATCTTAAGAAGGCTTTTGACGAGGCAAGAGCTACAAAGGGTAAACCTACAGCAATTATTGCTAAGAGTATCAAAGGTAAAGGAGTTTCCTTTATGGAAAATCAGGCTAGTTGGCATGGAACAGCTCCAAATGACGAGCAGTATGCACAGGCCATGGAAGAGTTGGAGAAAGTAGGTGAATCCCTGTGAGTGATGTAAAGAAAATTGCTACTCGTGAGAGCTATGGTAATGCACTTGCAGAGTTAGGCGCAGAATTTGATAATCTCGTTGTTTTGGATGCAGACTTAGCAGCTGCAACTAAGACAGGAATATTTAAGAAGGCTTTTCCGGATCGTCATATCGATTGTGGAATCGCTGAGTGCAACATGATGGGAATTGCAGCTGGACTTGCTACAACAGGTAAAGTTCCATTTGCTAGTTCATTTGCCATGTTTGCAGCAGGACGTGCATTTGAGCAGGTTAGAAACTCAATTGCATATCCGCAGTTAAATGTCAAGATTGGTGCTACACATGCCGGAATCTCAGTAGGAGAGGACGGAGCAACGCATCAGTGTAACGAGGACATTGCTTTGATGAGAAGTATTCCAGGAATGGTTGTTATCAATCCAAGTGATGATGTAGAGGCAAAGGCGGCTGTCCGTGCAGCTTATGAACACAAAGGGCCGGTATACCTTCGCTTTGGAAGATTGGCAGTTCCTGTGATTAATGATAATTCAGATTATAAATTTGAATTAGGAAAGGGCGTTGTGCTTAGAGAAGGCAAGGATGTAACAATCATTGCGACAGGACTTCCTGTATCAGAGTGTATCGCCGCAGCAGATAAGCTGGCTGAGGATGGTATTGATGCTAAGGTCATCAACATCCACACAATCAAACCTCTAGATGAGGAGCTTGTTATCGCAGCAGCCAAGGAGACTGGTAAGATTGTTACAGTTGAAGAGCACTCCGTGATTGGAGGACTCGGTAGTGCTGTATGTGATGTGCTCTCTGAGAAGTGCCCAACAAAGGTAATGAAGATCGGAATTAATGATGTATTTGGAGAGTCGGGACCAGCAGTAGAGTTGGTTAAGAAGTACGGTTTAGATGCAGATAGCATTTACACAAAGGTAAAGGAGTTTGTGTAAGATGTTAGTTATGGGATGCGTTATATCTTGGGGTTAATGGATATAATGCATAAGCGAAAATTGAATAAAATTTAGTACAAGGGGTTGGCCCGCTAATCATGTTCTTAGTGGGCAGCCCTTTGTGTTTGTATTTATTAGATAAAAGAAAGAATAATCACTAACCACCGTGTGTGGAAAACAATACTGGAGGCAGAGTAAGATGGCTGACCAAAATGTTAAAACAAGATATAAGTGCAAGAAATTTCCTAGAGAAAAGGATATAATTGTGGAGGTTCCCGGTTCTAAGAGTATAACTAATAGAGCGCTTTTGATGGGTGCTCTTGCCGATGGAAAATCTACTATAAAGGGAGTTCTTTTTAGTGATGACTCTAGAGTGTTTATGAGTGCCTTGATGGAGATTGGCTATATTGTAGAAATTGATGAAGATAACCATACTGTGACAATTGAGGGAAAACCAACAAGATCATCAGAGGAAGTAAATGTATATGTTGGAAGTGCAGGAACTGCAGCTAGATTCATAACGGCACTTCTTGCTTTTTCCGGAAATGCATATTATGTAGAGTCATCTGAGCAGATGAGAAAGCGCCCAATGAAGGCTTTGCTTTTAGCTTTGGAGGATATGGGTGTTGAGTTTGTATATGAGAAGAATGAATATGAATTTCCATTTCATATACGACCATTTAGGGCAGACAAAGAGAGTTATGAAGTGGATCTTAACATAGATGCGAGCAGTCAGTTTCTCAGTGCAATGCTTTTATCTGCGCCTGTATTAAATGCTGATTTGACAATTAGGCTCACGGGAGAAAGAGATGCAAAGTCTTATGTCTACATCTCCACCAAGATGATGAAGGAGTTTGGGGCCGAGGTTGAGCAGATAGATGAGAATACATATAGAGTAAGAAAAGGGCAAAGATACAGAGAGATGGTGTACCAGGTTGAGCCAGATGTATCGGCTGCATGTTACTTTTATGCTTTAGCAGCAGTGACCGCCGGAAGGGCTGTCGTAAAGAATGTGCACTTTGACTCAACCCAGGGTGATATAAAGTTTGTGAATGTCCTTGAAAAGATGGGATGTGAGATAAGCGATGGAGAGCTTGGCATAGAGGTTAAGGGACCAGAGGGCAAGCTCAAAGGGCTTGATATAAGGATGAGCGATTTTTCCGATCAGACCATGACTCTTGCAGCCATCGCCCCTTTTTCAGATGGTGTGATAAGTATTTCTGGTGTGGAGCATATAAGGCGTCAGGAGTCTGATCGAATCAATGCCATTGTATCGGAGCTTAGACGACTGGGAATTAAGGTTGACGAAAGAGAAGATGGGATGGATATTTATCCGGGTGAGATAGTTCCAACTGAAGTCGAAACATATGATGATCACAGAATGGCAATGGCATTTGCAGTTCTCGGGGTTGCCAGAGGAGATGTTGTCATACTTAATCCGGAATGTTGCTCAAAAACTTTTGAGAATTATTTTGAAATATTAGATTGTTTAATGAAGATATAAGTGGTACAATAATAAAAGGGTTCTTCCATATAATCATGATTTTATATTGAAGAACGAGATAAATGTTCCGGCGAATTTTGTGGATTAGACATGAAGAGTATTTTTTGTTCGACATGAGTAGAGCCGCGAAAAATGTAGGATAACTAAAAAAGTCTACCATAGTAGAATTCAAACTCGTTGATTCAGATAAGTTGACTATGTGAGTCGATTTGGCGGAATATTTTAAAACAATACAAGAAATTAAATTATGTTTTAATAAAAACGAAAGGAAAATGTTTATGTTAACAATTATTGAGAGTATTAAAAGTATTATGGAGGAGTCATTTGAAAAGGCCGGTTATGACAAAAAGTACGGCTTTGTGAGTGTGTCCAATAGACCGGACTTATGCCAGTATCAGTGTAATGGCGCTATGGCGGCGGCTAAGGAGTACAAGAAAGCTCCTATAGCGATTGCCAATGATGTTCTTGAGGCTGTTGGTGACAATGAGGCTTTCAAGAGCATTGAGGCAGTTAATCCCGGATTTATTAATATAAATTTGAGCGAGAAATTTATTCTCAGTTTTATCAGTGAGATGTCAACAGAAGAGAAGTTTGGAATCAATCTTCCTAAGCAGGGAAAGAAGGTTGTTATTGATTATGGCGGACCAAATGTTGCCAAGTCTCTGCACGTTGGACACCTTCGTTCGGCAGTTATCGGCGAGAGTGTGAAGAGAATTCTCAGATATATGGGTGATGATATTGTTGGTGATGTTCACCTAGGCGATTGGGGGCTTCAGATAGGACTTGTTATCACTGAGCTCAGCAAGAGAAAACCGGATTTGCCATATTTTGATGACAATTTTGAGGGAGAATATCCTAAGGAAGCTCCGTTTACTATTGAGGAGCTATGTGAGATTTATCCATATGCCAGTGGATATTCTAAGGAGCACGAGGATTATCTTCTTGAGGCACAGGAAAATACGGCGAAGTTCCAGAACGGTGATCCGGGCTTCAAAGCAATCTGGAATCACATCTTGGATGTATCGATTGCCGACCTTAAAAAGAATTATGATAAGTTGAATGTTGAATTTGACATTTGGAACAAAGAGAGTGATGTGCAGCCTTTGATTCCTAAGATGATTGATGATATGAAGAATAAGGGATTGCTCCATGAGAGCGAGGGTGCACTTGTTGTAGATGTTGCAGAGGAAAGTGACAAGAAGGAAATACCACCTTGTATTGTGGTTAAATCAAATGGTGCCACTCTTTATGCAACGACTGATCTTGCCACAATCGTCGATAGAAAGCAGCAGTTTAATCCTGATGAAATTATTTACGTTGTGGACAAGAGGCAGTCCATGTACTTTACTCAGGTATTCAGAACTGCTAAGAAGTCTGGTCTTGTTGACGAGGACACAAACCTAGTATTTATCGGATTTGGAACTATGAATGGCAAGGATGGAAAGCCATTTAAGACCAGAGATGGTGGAGTTCTTAGACTTCAGGATTTGCGCGAAGATGTAACTGCTGAGGTTCTTGCAAAGATTAAGGAAAACCGTGATTACTCAGATGAAGAGGGGACACAGATTGCAGAGAAAGTTGGAGTTGCTGCCATCAAGTATGGAGATTTGTCCAATCAGGCTTCAAAGGATTATATCTTTGACATCAGCAGATTTACATCTTTTGAGGGAAATACCGGACCATATATTCTCTATACAATCGTTCGTATCAAGTCTCTTCTTGCTAAGTATCAGGAAGAGGGCGGTATTGTGGATGAGAAGAATACTACCGCACTATTACCTGCTGATAGTGACAGCGAGATAAAGTTGCAGCTATCGCTCCTCAAGTTTGGTGAGGTAATGCAGTCAGCATATGAGGAGAAGGCACCTCACAAAATTTGCCAGTTTATATATGAGTTAAGCGACAGTTTCAATCATTTCTATCATGAGAACAAGATTCTTGGAAATGATGATGAGAATAGAAAAAAATCATATATTCAGCTCTTGATTCTTGTTAAGAGAGTTTTGGAGCAGTGTATTGATTTGCTTGGATTTGATGCACCTGAAAGGATGTGATTGAATGTTTGTGGGGCGTTCAGCGGAACTTTCCACTCTTGAGGAGAATTTTAATGGGAGTGGAATTCCTGTAGCAATCATTTACGGACGCGAGGGTATTGGCAAGACTGAGCTAGCGAAGCAGTTTATAAAGAACAAATCACATGTATACTACTTGTGTAGAGAACTATCGAAAGATGAGCAGATGTGTCATCTTGATAAGAAAATCGATCAAGTGGACGCCAAGGTGCTCTCGGGTGAGAGAGTATGTTTTATTCTGGATGAAGTCTCTCTGTTGATAAGAGGTTATAAAGACTTTTTTGAGGAGTTTGAAAAGCGACTGAGAGGTCTGGCTTGGACAGGCAAAGTGATGATTCTACTAATGTCGTCTAGTACTGTTTGGGGACAGAGAGAGACGGATAGAGATGAACTGGGTGACTTTGTTGACCTGGTGACATGTAAGATAAAGCTTGAGGAATTATCATTTTTGGAAATGGTAGAACTCTTTCCAGATGCTTCGACGGAATCGATTATCTCAGCCTATAGTATTCTGGGTGGAGTTCCAGAGTATCTCAGATATTGGGATATGACTAAGGGTATTTCTGACAATATCAAGAAAATATTCCTAGTTTCAGGGGCACCACTTGTTAACGAGGTAGAACGATTTTTGAGAAAGTCTTTTAGAGAGTTGACATATTATAATACTATTCTCACGGCACTGGCAGAAGATGAATTAAAACTAAATTATATTTTTAAGAAGACTGGATTTAAAAGAGCCAAGATAAGTGTATATATTAATAATTTGATTCAACTTGGCATAGCTAGGAAGTATAAATCCTGGGAGCCTAAGGCCAAAGATGTGACTATGAAGGGAATATACGGAATCCAGGATCCCTTGCTTCATTTTTGGTACAAATTTATCTATCCACACTTGTCCCAGTTGGGATGGTATGATGCGGATGAGTTTTATGATGCATATGTCAAAGAAGGATTAGAGGAATATGTTAATATCACTTTTGAGAAAGTTGCCATGGAGTATATAAGCCTCATGAATAAGTATCATAAGCTTCCGGTGTCATATGATTCCTTCGGAACATTTTTCGGTAAGAAGAATAAAATTTCGATTATAGGAAGCACCAAAAAGGAAGGTTTGCTTGTGGGAAGGGCTTTATGGCAAGATGGTAGATTTGACCTTGCGGACTTTAAAAAGTTAAAAGAAGATTGTAAAGAACTTAAGGAACCTGTTGAGCGCTATTATGTGTTTTGTAAGGGCGGTTTTTCTGAGGACGTTAAGAGGATAGCGGATTCAGAGAAACTGGAGATGGTGGATTTGGAGAGTTTATAGAACGGAGGTTGACATGTATAATTATATTAGCAATTTGATTATGTATAGAAATATTGATAAGGATAGTATCTTGGTGAAACTTGGGGATGTATTTCGTGAGATTGACCACTTGCAGAGCTTACCTGTCGGACAAGAGGCAGATGAGAAGAGAAGTGATATTATAAGAGAAATCAACAATCAAGTTTACCGACTTCTTGATATTTCTACAAAGTATGGATTTAATGAGAATCTGTGGAAGTGCTATATATCATATATACTTGCAACCAATGAGAATCCATTCAGTGTTATCAGTGAAAAAGTGGGTCTTGCGGAGAATATTGAGGAGGCAAGTGCGTTAAGTATTGTTCGTCAGGATATGCAGAATTTTTATGAGATATTTAACTATGATTTTTCCAAGATAAATGTTCCGCTGGGCATGAATCCCTTTGATATTCTTACATCGTATAAATCTATTGCAAAGTCAGAGCATACATATAACAAGAGTGTGAGTGAAAAGGTCTATGAACTATATAGAGCACTTGATGGCGCAAGTGATGGAGAGAAGTTTTTTGAAATCATCGGAACATTTTACCAAAAATACGGCGTTGGAAGTATGGGATTAAATAAGGCTTTTAGAGTGAAGCATGATGAAATGGGACAGTGTTACTTGTCACCGATTACTCATACAAGTGATGTGGTTTTTGATGATCTGGTTGGTTATGAGATGCAAAAAGAGATGTTGATTGCCAATACGCAAGCTTTTGTGGATGGAAAGCGCGCCAATAATTGTCTTTTGTTTGGAGACAGTGGTACGGGAAAATCCACTTGTATCAAAGCGCTTTTGAACAAGTTTTATCCTGATGGATTAAGACTTATAGAAGTATATAAGCACCAATTTCAGGATTTATCGAGAATTATCGAGATTGTCAAGAATAGGAATTATAAGTTTATCATATATATGGATGATTTGTCATTTGAGGAGTTCGAAATTGAGTACAAGTATTTGAAGGCTATTATCGAGGGTGGACTGGAGATTAAGCCGGATAATGTGCTTATATATGCCACATCCAACAGACGTCATCTGATTAGAGAGACATGGAGCGACAGGTCAGATATGAGCGCTGATGAGTTGCATCGATCTGATACCATGCAAGAGAAGCTTTCGCTGGTGGCCAGGTTCGGAATTAGCATCAATTTCTCAAAGCCTATGAAGAAGGAGTTTGAGAATATTGTTCTGGAGTTGGCGAAGAAAAATCCGGATATTCACATGGACGAGAAGGAGCTTTTGTTAAAGGCAAATGCTTGGAGCCTACGAAACGGTGGATACTCTGGACGAGTTGCGGAGCAGTTTATAATTAGTATAAGTTCGAAGGAGTAACTAAGGGGACGAAGAAGCGGAAGGTTGTGTAAATATGTTTGAAAGATTTTTTCCAGATGAGACGGTCTCGTCAACATATGACATAGCATATGAAGATTTATATGCCATGGGTTATAGGGGGCTTTTGTTCGATATCGACAATACCCTTGTGGAACATGGAAAACCGGCAAATCAGAGAGCACTTAATCTGTTCAAGAGATTGCGAGAGATTGGCTTCGAGTTTTGTCTGATTTCCAACAATAAAAAACAGAGAGTGAGTATGTTCAATGAAAAGATTGGAGCTCACTTTGTTTACAATGCTCATAAACCTCGTCGTAGGGGATATCGCGAGGCTATGGAAATAATGGGAACAAATCTTAAAAATACAGTATTTATCGGTGATCAGCTTTTCACGGATATTTGGGGAGCGAAGAGAACCGGAATTAGAAATATCTTGGTTAAGCCAATTGATAAACATGAGGAAATACAGATTGTACTAAAGAGAAAGCTGGAGAATATAGTTCTCAGTGAATATAAATTAAAGAAGAAAAAGGAAAAAGCTTTGAAGGCTGCAGAGCGCGCCTCTGAAAAGGCCGAGAGAGTGGAGTTTGTGGCAGAGCAAGCGGCGAAAGCAGCGAAGAGAGCTACAGAAAAGGCAGGAAGTAAGGCGGAGAAGAAAGTCATGAAGGCTGACATGAATGTACAGCGCGCTGCTATGAGGGCGGAGGCAAAGTCTGAACGTGCCTCTGAAAAGGCCGAGAGGATGGAGCAAAAGGCTGCGATTCTCAAGGAAAAAGCGGAGCAAAAAGCGGCAATTAAGAAGGAAAAAGCTAATGCTTCAGCAGAAAGAGCTGTGCACAGAGCAGAGGGATGGGCGGCTTTTAAGACAGAGCGTGCTGCGATATCAGCCGAGAAGGCTTCGGATAAAGCCAAAGTAGCAGCGATGAAGGCTGCAGAAGCAGAAAAAGTTGGCAAAGAGAAAAAATCGACAAGTGAAAAGAGAAAAAAATAGTCATAGGAGATAAGTTGTGATAATAGATATAGAAGAATTAATAAAAAAGCCTGAAGATGCAGATGCAAGTGAATTGCGATATATGCTTATAGCATCATCACCGGCTAATATGCGAAAAATCAGTGGATTTACAGGAGAAGGCCTCGTATGTCTTATGGAGAACGAGCGCTTTATAGTGACGGATAGTAGATATACCATCGCAGCAAAAAATGAGATAAAAGATTTTGAAGTATATGAGATGAGTGGGGGATATATGCGAACTGTCCTAAAGATAGCTGCGCAAAAGAGTGGTATTCTTTCAGAGGGAACCAAGATTATTATTGGATTTGAAGATACCAAGATGACTATGTCTAGTTTTAATCAAATGAAGATGCTTTCGTTGATAAACTTTCCCAAATGTAATATTAGTTTTCGCCCGCTTGAAGCAAAACTTGACGCATTTAGAAGAGTTAAAACTGTAGAAGAAATAGAGATTATCACAAGGGCAGAGAAGATAGGCGATATGGCTTTTGATAAGATTATGGAATATTTTAAGAAATCAAGAGCTTCAGGGAAAAAGATAACAGAGCGTGAAATATCAGCAAGAATTGAATTCTATATGAAAGAACTTGGAGCAGATAAGACAAGTTTTGATACAATTGTTGCGAGTGGCTTGCATTCTGCAATGCCACACGCCGTTCCAACAGATAAAGTGATTGAGGATGGAGATTTTGTGACAATGGATTTTGGTTGCATGGTAGAGGGATATTGTTCCGATATGACTAGAACAATTGTCTACGGCCGAGCTAGTGATAAACAGAAAAAAATCTATAACCTCGTTCTCCGCGCACAACAGCATGCAATAGATAATCTTCACGCCGGAATGACCGGAAGTGAGATAGATGAATTGGCGAGAAAAATTATCCGAGACGAGGGTTACGGGGACTACTTTGGACATTCGCTTGGTCACAGCGTCGGATTGGAAATCCATGAGAACCCTAATTTTTCAGTTAATTGTAACGATATAATAGAACCAGACATGGTTATCACTGTGGAACCGGGAATCTATATAGAAAATTTTGGCGGAGTGAGAATTGAAGATGTTGTGGTTGTGAAGGAAGATGGGTGTGTGGATATAACGGAGTCAAGTAAGGGGCTTATTGAGATAGTATAGGATGATTTGAAAACAATTCGATTGATTAATAGATTATCTAGTAGAGAAGAGGAGGAGTGGTTTTAATGGTTAAAAAATTGCTAATTGGGCTAGCCATTGTTTTACTGGCAATTATTATTTGTTTTATAGTTTGCTGGGGAATAGTTAGTTTTATACACACAGCTTCATAGGATGATTTAGGAAGAATTGACGTTTAGTTATGATTCTTCCTTCTTAACCAGTTACGAGAGGAGTAGTTATGAATCGTACAAAAATCTGCATTCCCATTGTGGAAAAGACAAAAGAAAGTATTATAGATAAAGCTGAAGAATATGCAGAGCTTCGTGCTGAGTTAGTGGAGTGGAGAGTTGATTTCTTCGAGGGCGAGGAGAGTGAAATACTTGAAATCGTTAGAGCGGTGAAGAAAGCCATAAAAGACAAGGATTTGATTGTGACCATTAGGACTATTCAGGAGGGCGGCGAAGAAAATGGTGCAAGATTTGATTATAAAGGTGTTTTAGAAGAAATACTCAAAGATGGGTATGCTGATTTTATTGATGTTGAGGTTGCATACAAGGATGTTGTGACTACACTAGTAGAACAAAGAGATAAGCTGACTGTAGGAGGCAACTATTCCAAACTTATTGGTTCTTATCACAATTTTTCTGAAACTCCATCAGAAGAATTTATCTTCAATAAGCTTGATGAGTGTAGGAAACATGGCCTAGATGTGGGAAAAGTTGCATGTATGCCTAAGAGCGCTGAGGATGTGGATGTACTGCTTGATTCGACAGAGAAGTATAAAAAGGATCACAAGGAATATCCCATCATAACAATGAGCATGGGTGAGTATGGCAAGAGAACCCGTCTATACGGCGGACTTTATGGATCTGAGGTGACTTTTGCCTGTGTTGGTAAGGCTTCAGCTCCAGGGCAGGTGGAGTTAGATGAGGTGAATAAGCTGTTTGACGGAATATTTTCCGGGAACAGGCATATAAGTCTTATAGGATTTATGGGGGTTGGGAAGTCAACTATTTCAGCTGAGCTTGCCAAAATTACCGGAAGACCTGAAGTTGATGCAGATGTTTATATTGAAAAACGTGAAGGTATGAAAATCTCGGATATTTTTGCATCCCAAGGAGAGGAATATTTTCGAGATATAGAGACAGAGATTTTAGATGAGCTCGCTGGGATGGAGCCGATGATTCTTTCCTGTGGTGGAGGTATGGCAATTCGTAAAATCAATGTCAAAAAGCTACAGAATATGGGAGATGTGGTTCTGTTAACTGCTGAGCCTGAAACCATATATGAACGAGTTAAGGATTCTAACACTAGACCGCTTCTTAATGGCAATATGAATGTAGAGTATATAGCTGAACTAATGGCAAAGAGGGAGCCATTTTATGAGGAGGCGGCTACCATCGAAGTGAAGACTGATGGTCGAGGGGCTGAGGAGATAGCAAGAGAGATAGTTCGTTTGACGGATAATGTGATTTGTTGAAAAAAAGGCGGATTTATGCTAAAATTATAGAAAGGATTGATGGTGAAGTTGCGTGCCAATAAGTGGAGAAAGTGGCGGTGCGTGGCTTGTTTCGACAGGAAGTCGAGAATGGAAAGGGATTAGTATGAATATTACATTGCGAACGATTGAGTTGTTTGTGTTTTGGTATCCGGCTTTGATGGCAGTTTTTTGGATGGCCGGGGGTATCATTTTTTATTTTTCTAACGAAAGGAAGAAGCCAATACCGTTGTATGAGGTACCTATGGTTTCGATTCTTGTACCTTGTTATAATGAGGGGGAGACATTGGAGAATACTGTCGAGAGATTGGCTGAGATACAGTATCCCAATTATGAGATTATTGTAATCAATGACGGATCAACAGATAATACGGTGGAGGTTGCAGAGAGTCTTCTTGACAAATATCCTATGATGAGATTCATCAATCAGAAGGAAAATGCCGGGAAGGCGAATGCCTTGTACCTCGGACTTTTGGCATCAAATGGAGAGATACTGGTTGGTGTTGATTCGGATTCATATATTATGCCGGATGCGTTAAATTACATGGTTCCGCACTTTACAAACCGATTTAATGGAGAGAGAGTGGGTGCGGTTACAGGTAATCCACGCGTTAGGAATCGCAATAGCTTGCTTGCCAAGATTCAGCTCTGTGAATATGCAAGTATAATCAGTCTTATCAAGAGAACACAGAGAGTTTGGGGAAAGGTCATGACGGTCTCTGGAGTAGTAGTGGCATTTAGGAAGAAAGCGCTTATGGATGCTGAGCTGTGGGACCGAGACATGATTACTGAGGACATCGGTGTTACTTGGAAATTGGAGAAGAAGTATTGGGATGTGAGATATGAACCGCGAGCACTTTGCATGATGCTTGTTCCGGAGACAGTGAGGGGACTGGCTAAGCAAAGAGGACGTTGGGCGTCGGGAGGAATGGAGATTCTCAGACGACATTTTAATATTTTTAAATCTTGGAAATCTAGACGACTGTTCCCTGTATATCTAGAACAGTTGTGTTCTATACTATGGTCACTTTGTTGGTTATTAATGTTAATAATAATCATTTTCAATCTATTTACCAATAATACTTATATACAACTTCCTTATTTGTGGAAGAGTTTGTTTTTATCGTCTGTGTGCTTGTTGCAATTCATAGTTGCAATTGCGCTTGACAGTCGATATGATCCACATTTATTTAAGTACAGTGTGGAAGCAGTTTGGTATCCTTTTTTGTATTGGTATATCAATGCATTCTTGGTAATCAAGGCACTTCCAACACTATTTAAAAGAAACAAAAAGTTAGCTAAGTGGAGTAGCCCGGATAGAGGGATAAGCGGTAATGATAGCACTAAAAAGTAGAAGGTGATTGTGATGAAAGCTGAGATAAATGGAAGAGAAAAGCCTCATGAACAGAAGGTTGATTACAATATAGACGATCATCTTATAGTGGGGCATCAAAAAAAGTGGAAGCGTGTTATAGAGTTGATATTAACTTTCCTTGCATGGATTCTCATGCTATCCTACTTGGTATATGAGATTTACGGAGATATGGCGATAGATCATGGGTGGTATTTACCGGAGTTTGTGGTTTATAATAGAGCAATGATTGAAGAAACAAGGCTGTATTATATATTTTTACTTATAGCATTTTTGCTGGCTTTTGTAATTTTAATTATCTGGAAAAATTACAATCGTGTCAGGTTTGGAAAGCTCCATAGAAGAGAGTTTTTGCCGGAAGTAACAGATGAAGAATTAGTAAAAAAGTTTGAGATAACACCAGAGCAACTTAAGCAGTTTCGCGAAGAACGCAACATTGTTCTGGAACATAATATAATTCCAAAAGATTTGGGAATGGGATATAAGAATAAAAAGTAAAATATTCCGCGACATTAGAGCTGTGGAATAAATGTATACACTAAAGGAGTAAGATTAGTCAAAGAAGTATTTGATGCAGCCAAAGCGGCTAACCCGGATGCAGTTCTTCTGATAAATGATTTTAACTTGTCGGAGAGCTATAGAATACTGATTGATGGATGTTTGAACGCCGGAGTTCCGATTTCAGCTATAGGCATCCAGACCCATCAGCATCAGGGATACAGGGGGCGCGAGTGGTTGGAGGATGTGCTAGAGAGATTTTCGTTCTTTGGCCTTCCACTTCATTTTACAGAAAATACGCTTTTGTCAGGTGAGATAATGCCTCCTGATATCGTGGATCTCAATGATTATCAGGTTGATGAATGGCCATCAACACCTGAGGGGGAAGAGCGACAGAAGAAGGAGTGGGCTGAAATGTATCAAATTCTCTTTGAGCATCCACTTGTAGAGGCAGTCACAGGATGGGATTTTGCAGACGGTGCATGGCTTGGAGCACCGAGTGGAATTATACGCAAGGATAACTCGACAAAGCCGGTATACAACGAGCTTTATCGTCTGATTCACGAGGAGTGGCACACAGAGGGTGAGCTTAAGACTGACGAGAACGGAATTTTCAAAATTGATGGATTCAAGGGAGAATATGAAATTACTGTTGATGGAAAGACAGTTACTTATAATATCGATAAGAGCGAAGATGGTATTGTGAGATTATCTTTATAAGAATGATTACTGGGCCGTCGCCTAGATGGATACTTCTATCTAGGCGACGGCTTTTTATAATGTCTTACTCCCTACGGTCGTAAGACATATAGAGGAAACGCATATGGAAACGCATACTGCTAGTCTTACTCACGTCGTTCGTAAGACATTTATTGCTGGTCTTACTCCCTTTGGTCGTAAGACAATTATCGGAATCGCATATTGCTGGTCTTACTCACGTCGTTCGTAAGACATTTCTTGAGGATGTGGAGAAAAAAATATAGAATAGGCATGCCAAAATGGGAAATATAAAATAGGCATGCCCCGAAAGTGGAATGAGGAGATCCCGGGAGAGAGAAGGGGCATGCCAAAATGGGGAATATAAAATAGGCATGCCCCGAAAGTGGAATGAGGAGGTCCCAGGAGAGAGAAGGGGCATGCCAAAATGGGAAATAAATACGGATGAAAAAAGTCAATTTTTAAGAAAACATCCGTATACATGGGAAGAATTCTTAAGACAATAAAAAAAACTTGACAAGCAAAGAAAAAAATATTATACTGAATATAAATTCAATGAATAAATATTCAACAAATCGCAAAGCTATCTCGGAATTATGTGATGTGTGAGAATATGCAAAGTAATGTTAAGATGAAAGGAAGAAAAGCTATGAAAAAGAATTCAAACAAAAGATTAGTGATTATCGGAGGAGGAATTGCAGGACTTACTGCAGGAATATATGGTAAGAAAGCGGGATTTGATACTGTGATTATAGAGAAGAATGCTGTCCCGGGTGGTGAGTGCATGGGGTGGAATCGCAAGGGATTTCATATCGATAACTGCATTCACTGGTTAACCGGGACTAAGAAGGGTACTGAACTTTATGATGTTTGGAAGACAGTAGGTGCTTTGAGTGATGATACTGAGTACGTGCCAATGGATGCGTTTTACTCATCTCGGTATGAGGGACAGGAAGCTACGCTGTGGGTTGATCTAGAGAGAACTGAGAGAGAATTGGTTGCTATTTCTCCGGAAGATGAAGAAGAGATAAGAAAGTTTATAAAGGCTGTGGAGTATTCTAAGCAATGTTTAGTGCCGGCTCACAAACCCATGGAAATGTGGGGGATAAGTGACTATATCAAGATGGGTTCCTCTATGAAGGACTTTCCAAAGGTGATGAAAGAATATGGCAAGATATCTCTTGAGGAGTATGCAAAGCGGTTCAGGTCGCCACTTTTGCAGAAGCTTATGTGTGACTATTTACCTAAGGAATATGCCACCTATGCGTTGCTTGTGTCTTATGCCACGGTGGTTGATGGAAATGGAGATATTCCCGTGGGAGCTTCTCTCCAGATGGTGCTTAGAATGGAGAAAAAGTATTGTGACCTAGGTGGACAAATATGGTATAATAAGTCTGTTGATAAGGTACAAGTGGATCGTAAAAAAGTCACAAGTATTGTTCTAGAGGACGGGGAAAATGTTCCGTGCGATTATGTCGTACCTGCGATTGATACATATACTCTTTTTAACAGGATTTTAGGTAGAGAATATATGCCTAAGGAGTTGGCGAGAGTCTATGAAGATGAAAAAGCTTATCCTACGACAAGTGGCTTCCAAGCTGCATTTGCCGTAGAAGACGGGATAGATGTTGGTCGGACTATTTTTCTTGAAATAGAACCACTTAGGTGCGGAAATACAACTATATCTCGCATGTTTGTAAAGTTTTATGGTTATGATGATATTTTTCGTGCAGACGGAAAACAAGTTATGCAGATAAGCATTTTGCAGCGCGATAGAGATTACGAGTCGTGGAAAGCCATGACAGATGAGGAGTATAGAGCAGAGAAGGAGAAATTAGTTCGTGAAATCCAGCGTAGGCTTGTGTCAGAGTACCCTGAGTTGGCGGGAAAGATGGAATTTCTCGACGCATGGACACCACTTACCTATGAGAGGTATTGCAATGCCTACCACGGAAGTTATATGAGTTTTGTCACCACACCGGGAGTCAAACAGTTTCGGATGAAGGGAAAACTGAAGGGGCTTGATAATGTGTTTGTTGCCGGACAGTGGACAATGGGGACAGGTGGATTGCCGGTGGCAGTTACCAGCGGGAAGTTTGCAATTCAGAGGATATTAAAAAGTCAGAAGAGAAGTATCGAAATTTAGGAGGGTATATGTCAAGAAAAGAGCAAAAAGAAGAGCGCAGAAAGGCCATCCTGATGGCTGCATTACAATTATTTGTTGAGCGGGGGTATCATGAGACCAAAATCGCTGATATTGCGAAGGCGGTGTCCATGAGCGTTGGCCTTATGTTTCACTACTTTGAGTCCAAGGAGGCACTCCTCATAGAATTGGTGAAGATGGGAGCTGAGGGGACGAAGAGTGCGAAGATACCGGAAAATGTTCCGATGGATATGTTTCTCGGTGGTTTTTTGAGAGAGCTTTTTGATTATGCCGAGAAAGAACCTTGGGTATTCAATATGTTCATCCTAATGAGACAAGCGAGGCGTGCCGGGATGCCGGAAGAAGCTAGAAAGATTGCATTTTCGGTGGATGGGATAGGTGCTGATACTGCAGAGGGAATCGCCCTCGGGCAGAAAGCTGGTATTTTTAGGGAAGGAGACCCTGAAGCATTGGCGAGAATTTTTTGGGCATCGGTTCAGGGTGTCATGGAGGAAATGGCGGTAAACCGGGAATTAGAGGCACCTGAACCTGAGTGGTTGATGGGCATTTTAAGGAAATAAATAGGGAATAAACCAGAAGTCAAAAAATTTTACTTGAAAAATCAGCTCACTTATAATAAAATAGAACATAGAAATGTTTAGGAGGAACCAATATGATTTCAGCAGGTGATTTTAAAAATGGATTGACCATCGAGATTGATGGTGTTGTTTTTCAGATTTTAGAGTTTCAGCACGTTAAACCGGGTAAGGGTGCTGCATTCGTTAGAACTAAGCTTAAAAATGTTGTTGATGGAGGAATCGTAGAGAAGACTTTCAGACCTACAGATAAGTATCCACAGGCACACATTGATAAAAAAGAGATGCAGTATTTGTACGCTGAAGGCGACATGTACAACTTCATGGATATGGAGACATATGATCAGATCGCTCTTACAGATGAGGCGATTGGCGATACAATGAAATTTGTCAAGGAAAATGATATGGTTAAGATGGTATCATACAAGGGCAATATTTTCTCAGTTGAGCCACCTATGTTCGTTGAGCTTGAAGTTACAGAGACAGAGCCAGGCGTAAAAGGTGATACAGCAACTAATGTAACAAAGCCAGCAACAGTT
The DNA here is from genome assembly GCF_000518685.1 of Eubacterium xylanophilum ATCC 35991. GTDB lineage: Bacteria > Bacillota > Clostridia > Lachnospirales > Lachnospiraceae > Eubacterium_F > Eubacterium_F xylanophilum. Next base: position 86,013 of record NZ_JAEB01000010.1, read on the forward strand.
GAGACTGGTGCTACAGTTAACGTACCTATCTTCGTTAACCAGGGCGATGTTATTCAGATTGATACAAGAACAGGTGAGTACTTGAAGAGAGTATAATCCCTATTTTTGACAATGGTATATAAGGATTAGTTAATTACTTGTGGTGTTCCATATTTGGGACGCCACATTTACTATACAAAGGTTTTTAGAGGAATAGTGGAAAGGAAATAAAATGCGGGATATTATATTGATTCAAGGTGCTCTTGACAGTGAAATCGATTATTATATTAGCAAGTTAGAGAATGTTAATGAAGTTAAGGTTGGATCACTAGTTTTCTATGAATCAGAGCCCATGGGGATAGTAGTACAGAAAACTAATATGGGACTTGTATATGCTACTCTCGCAACAACTCTTGCCATAGAGAAGTATGCTCCTCGGATTGTAATTAATCAAGGAACTGCCGGAACTCACTCGGAGAGTGTGAAGGTGGGAGACATAGTTGTCGGAGAGAAAGCTTATAATATACATGATATGACTACACCGAATCTGTCACTCGGCGAGGGATCTCACCCTGAGAATTGGAGAGCCCATATGAAAAGAGGTGTGTCGGCAAGACCTGAGTGTGTATGTGAGTTCTATGAGAAACTAAAAAAAGCCAATACTGTGCATAAGGGAATTCTTGGCTCGGGAGACTTCTTTACCAAGGAAGCGGATAGAGTCAAGTGGTTGCACGAACAATATGGTCATCTTAGTGAGGATATGGAGTCCTTCGCAGTATATAGAACCTGCAATGAACTTGATGTTCCCGCGGTTGCCATAAGAATAATAGCTAACGACGAGGTGAAAGGCATTCCGTATGATGAAGTATATGGAAGAAAACTTCAAGAGGTGATATGGGATATAATTAAGTTAGAAGAAAAGATTGGAGAATAATAGCTGAGTTATGAGAGAGATAAAACTAGTTACTTTTGACTTGGATGAAACGGCACTTGACAGCAACAAGTGCCTTCTTCCGTCTACAGTGCAAACTGTAAAAAAACTTGTTGATATAGGAATCGAAGTAGTCCCTGCGACTGGACGAGTATTTACGGGAGTTCCGGAGGAAGTGAGAAACCTTCCCGGAGTGCGCTATATAATCGCCAACAATGGTGGTGGAGTATATGATAACAAAACAGGCGAAATCCTACTCGAGGACGGAATAGATCCAATTGAAGCGGTCCCGGTGCTTCTCGACCTTGAGACATTACCCGTTATGGCAGATCCATTCGTCAAGGATGGCGCTTATATGTGCAAGAAAAATGTTCCGTTAATTGACAAGATGGCAACTTCAGAGCCTATGCGTGAGTACATCAGAAGCACCCGTCGCGTTGTAGATAGTGTGGCAAGACATATAGCAGAATCCAAGGAAATCATACAAAAAATCACTATTAATTTTGGATCCGACGAAAATGGCGATAGAATCTGCTATGATGAAACTTGGGAAATACTTAATAACTATCCGGAGCTGAATTCAGTTTCCGGTGGAACTAACAATATAGAAGTCACGCGTTGTGGCGTCTCCAAAGCAAGTGCCCTTGAATGGCTTGGTGATAAGCTTGACATAGAAGCATCAGAGATGATGGCTTTTGGTGACAGTGGCAATGATGCCGAGATGTTGGAATACGTGGGACTAGGTGTGGCAGTTGCTAACGCCGAGCAGATAGCCTTGGATGTGGCAGATGACATAACCGCCTCCAATAATGAGGATGGTATAGCTAAGGCTGTTGAAAAACATTGGAGTAAGTTTGAAGAATAGGAGAAATAATGAAAATGACTTAGAGGCAATTGTTGAGTTTGTAAAACAATATAAGTAAGTTAGTTTTAATGGGAGAAGCAGGATGACAGATAATCAAATCAAATGGAATTACGAGAAAGATTGTATGGTAAAAGCTCTGGTAGAGCTGGGTTTTCCGGCAGAAATAGGTGATGCGATTGCTGCTAATCTTGGGAGCCCCAAGGCTATGAGGCGCATGACCGGATATTTAATTAATGTTAAACCGAAAAAAATAGAACTTGTAATAGATGAGATGCTTGCTATATGCAGCGATATCGAGAGATGGAGAGAGAAAAAGGCAAGTGAGGCAGCAAATGCCAGTTATACTGCCTATCTCAATTCTGACCTGAGACCTGATGACGACTTTGAAGGGGAGGATTGGTAGTGAAATATTCCAATATAACAAAGGCAAAGTTTATCAATCGGCCCAATCGTTTTATCGCTGAGGTAGAGATTGAGGGAAAAGTTGAAATAGTCCACGTGAAGAATACAGGGAGATGCAAGGAAATACTCATTCCCGGTTGCGAGGTTTGGCTTCATGCTCCCGGAACACCGGGACGCAAGACAAAGTACGATTTGGTGGCAGCTAGGAAGCAGAGTGGGATGCTAATCAATATAGATAGTCAAGCACCTAATAAAGTTGTGAAGGAGTGGCTGGAAAAACAGAATTATGAAAAGATAATCCCAGAGTACACATATGGTGCATCTAGAATTGACTTTTACCTCGAGAGGAATATTTTACAGGAAAAAACTCTCATGGAAGTAAAGGGATGCACGCTTGAGATAGATGGGATGGGGTACTTCCCGGATGCGCCGACAGAGAGAGGTGTGAAACATATAAAAGAACTGATAAAGGCTCGCAAAGAGGGCTATAGAGCAGTGCTTGCATTCGTAATTCAGATGGATGGAATTGTGGAGGTTAGACCCAATGTTGATACTCATCCTGAGTTTGGAGAGGCGCTTGAGAAGGCAAGAAAAGTAGGTGTGGAAGTGCTATTTCTCACTTGTCACGTGGAACCGGATAGTCTGGAAATAATATGATATTAGAGCGATGACAATTATGGTTTATTATTCTTTCCAATCATGCTATAATATAGATGTTAGCACAAAACAAAATCAGAAGAAGGGGTAAAGGCGAAATGACAGGATATATTCAGAACATGCGAAAATATGTTGGACATGAGACAATCATCCAGTGTGCGGCAAGTGTGATAATTGTGGATGAAAAAGGCCGAATTCTCTTAGGAAAACGTTCCGACAATCACATGTGGGGATACGCAGGGGGAGCTGTAGAAATCGATGAATGCGTGGAAGAGTGTGCGATGCGTGAGTTGATGGAAGAGATGGGATTGACGGCGGAAGAGCTCGAATTCTTTTATATTAATTCTGGGCCAGAGACCCACTATATCTATCCCAACGGGGATGAAGTTTCCAATGTTGAAATTATATATATTTGTCGAAAATGGTCCGGTACGCCGAAGTCGCAAGACGGTGAATTGACGGAACTTCGTTTCTTCGAGCCATGTGAAGTGGAGTTGCGGAACATTTCTCCGCCTATTCGACCTGTGATAAAAAAGTTTTTAGAGGAAGAAAAATATGATAAGAGAAATTGTGAGAGATGAGATGTTTCTCAGCCAACCATCAGTGGCGGCGGGGAAGGAAGATCAGCAGATAATAGAGGATTTGGAAGATACACTGGGAGCAAACGCAAGTGGTTGCGTCGGAATGGCTGCCAATATGATTGGTTATAAAAAGCGAATTATCATCGTATCAATGGGATTTGCCAATGTGATTATGATAAATCCGATTATAAGAAAAAAAACTGGCGAATACGAGACGGAGGAAGGGTGTTTATCCTTGTCGGGAGTTCGTAAAACTAAACGTTATAGGGAGATAGAGGTGGAGTACTTAGATAAGAGCTTTAAAAAACAAAAGCAAAAATTCTCCGGATATGTGGCACAGATCATACAGCATGAATGTGACCACCTTGAGGGAATTATAATATAAGTTCATGGATAGGAGGAGCGGTAATCCACAGACAATTGGATTATATGAGACAAAATGACATATAGAGAAAATGTTTACCAATATATAAAAGAGAAGTATCAAAGCGAACCAGAGTATTTGTGGCAACATTTTCCTAATACAGCTATCATGAGGCATAAGGAAAATAGAAAATGGTTTGCGGTAATAATGGATATATCCAAAGATAAGCTGGGACTTAAGAGCGATGTTGTTGTAGATATCTTAAATGTAAAAATCGATGATGAGATGTTAATGGAAGTTCTTATTCAGCAGCAAGGAATATTTCGCGGATATCATATGAATAAGACTAAATGGATTTCGATTCTATTAGATGGGACTGTTGATTTGGATGAAATATTTGATTATATAGACTTAAGTTTTAAGGCAACAAGTTAAAAAAGATTAATAAGAATAGGAGGAATAAACTATATGAATGAAACAATTAGATCACTAATGGAACGCAGGAGTATTCGCAAGTTCAAGGTGGATATGCCGAAGAAAGAAGATCTTGAAACTATCGTGGAGGCTGGTTTGTACGCTGCCAGCGGTAGGGGAGAGCAAGGTGCAATGATAATTGCAGTAACAAACAAGGAACTCAGAGATAAGATATCAAAGTCCAATTGCCAGATTGGCGGATGGGGCGAAGACTTCGATCCATTTTATGGTGCGCCGGTCATCCTCATTGTTTTGAGAGATAAAAACTGTGGGACTAGTATATATGACGGAAGCCTTGTGATGGGTAATCTCATGGTTGCAGCACACTCCCTGGGGCTTGGAAGTATCTGGATTCACCGTGCTAAGGAAGAGTTTGAGATGCCAGAGTACAAACAACTCCTCAAAGACTTGGGGGTCGAAGGAGATTGGGAAGGTGTTGGACACTGTGCCATCGGATATGCGGATTGCGAAAATCCTGAGCCTGCGGCAAGGAAAGACGGAAGAGTTTATTGGGTGGAGTAAAATAATTTGATATGAAAATAGTATGAAAAAGGAGGTCTTTTATTATGGAATATAAGTCAGTACAGGTAGTATTAAAAGAAAAATTTATTGGACATGATGCCAAGAATCTGTCTCAGCTAGACAATACATTAAATAGAATGGCTGCAGATGGGTGGAAACTTTCACAAATGACAACAACTGTGGCCGGAAATACAGGGCTTGGTGGTGGAGACAGAACTGTGTTTACGCTTGTGTTTGAAAGATAGGAGAGAAATGAAAATAGAGTGGCAACCGTTAATGCATGTTTAATGGTTCGATTAGAGTATTCACCTGAAATGAAATAAATAATACAGTTTAAGTACTATTTTAAATAATTTTTGAAAGAGAGGTGTACCCTATGAGTGAGTCACGACGAAGGGATTTTTGCATTGAGTGCAGAAAAGAAACGGAGTATTCTTTAGAAAAACAGAATATTATAAAAGTGATTAGAGATAAGGAGTACACATTTGGAATTACTGTTGCTATATGTGAAGAATGTGGCGAGAAAATGAGTATACCGGGTCTTCTTGATAAAAATATTCAGGAGATTGATGAGCAGTTTAGATCAGTGGAAGGTTTGGTGTCAATTGATGATATTGAAAAACTTATGAAGATATACAAAATTGGAAAAGCTCCATTGTCGCTAGCACTTGGATTTGGGGAAGTGACAATACCTAGATATCTCGAGGGACAGATTCCCTCCAAAGAGTATTCCGATGTTGTAAAAGCTGCTTTAGCTTCTCCGGCATATATGAAACAAAAGCTAGTAGATAATAAAGAGAAGTTGACAGATGCGGCATATAAGAAGGCAAGAAACACCGTGGATGGAAGCTAGAAAAGGTTACGGCAAGACGATTCCTTCCAGTGAACTATTGCCCAAAGATAGGATTATGCAGTATTATATTGCCGTGAATCAGAAGTACGGTATAGATACAGAAAAAGGATTGAAGATGTACATTCATGATATCCTTGACCAGGCATCATAATAATACAACGTTAATTTAGATACACATATTAATAAAATAACTAAGTGAGGTGCGATATGTTATTTATTCATTATCCCAAATGTTCAACCTGCCAGAAGGCCAAAAAGTGGTTGGACGAAAACAAGATAATATACGAAGAACGTCATATTGTGGAGTCAAATCCCACTTATGAGGAATTAAAAACATGGTATGCTCAAAGTGGACTGCCGCTGAAGAGATTTTTTAATACCAGTGGAATGCTATACAAGGAGATGAAGCTGAAGGATAAGCTTCAGACAATGAGCGAAGATGAGCAATTGCAGTTGCTTGCGACTAATGGCATGTTGGTAAAGCGTCCATTGGTGGTGGCTGACAATGTGGTCATTACCGGCTTTAAGGAATCGGAGTGGGCTGAGCACTTTGAAGGGCAAGAAGACCATGGTTAAATTGTTTAGAAAGGCGCTCCAAAGGGGAAAGTAGATTAAGAAAAGGTGAAAAGATGTTTAAATCAAACAGTGCAGAAAATATTGATGATAAAAACCTAAATATTGCGCGCACAGATGTAATGACTGGCGATAGAGATAAACGAATGTATCTATATTATCAGCTAATAAGGAGTATAAAAGAAGCAGTTCAGATAGATATTGTCGTTTCTTTTTTGATGGAATCTGGTGTGAGAATGCTTCTAAAAGAATTGAATAATGCTCTGAACAGAGGGGCACGTGTGCGAATACTAACGGGTAATTACTTGGGAATTACCCAGCCATCTGCTCTGTATCTTATCAAACATGAACTTGGGGATCGAGTGGAATTAAAGTTTTATAATGAAAAAGGCAGATCATTTCATCCCAAATCATATATTTTCCATTATCAGAACCACAGTGAAATCTATATTGGTTCATCAAATGTTTCTAGAAGTGCTCTAACATCAGGCATTGAGTGGAACTATAGGTTTAGTAGTGAGACGGATAGATTAAATTATGAGAAGTTTTATTCGACATTTGAGGATTTATTTGAAAATCATTCCATACTAATTGACGATGCTCGTTTAAGAGAGTATTCAAAAAATTGGCATAGACCGGCAGCGTCAAAGGATTTAGATAAATATGATGATATTGAAATCAATGATGATTATAATGTTATTCCATTTTTTGAACCACGTGGAGCACAGATTGAGGCATTGTGCGCGCTAGAAAACACTCGATTAGAAGGTGCGACTAAAGCATTAGTATTGGCAGCAACTGGAATTGGTAAGACAGCTCTTGCGGCATTTGATTCAAGAAAATATGATAGAATATTATTTGTAGCCCACAGAGAAGAAATATTAAAGCAAGCAGCGAAAACATTTGAGAATATAAGAGGAGTCAGAGATTATGGCTTTTTTAATGGGGATAATAAATGTTCAGACAAACCAGTTATTTTTGCATCTGTTTCAACACTTGGAAACGAAAGATATTTGAATGAGAAATACTTTAAATCAGACTATTTTCAATATCTAGTTATAGATGAAATACATCATGGTGTTACGGACCAGTATAAGAGAGTTGTTGAATACTTTGATCCGGAATTTATGCTTGGTTTGACAGCAACCCCTGAGCGAATGGATGGCAGAAGTATATATGAAATATGTGATTATAATGTTCCATATGAACTACCACTTAAAGAAGCTATTAATAAGGGGATGCTAGTTCCTTTTCACTATTATGGAATTTACGATGACACAACAGATTACGAAGGCATTCACCTTGTTCGTGGACATTTTGACGAAAATGAGCTTAATAAAAGATATATTGATAACGAAAAAAGATACAATTTGATATATAAGTATTATTGTAAGTACGGGTCAAAGCGAGCACTGGGATTTTGTTGTTCGAGGGCGCATGCGGAGGATATGGCAAGAGCTTTTTCACAGAGGGGGATATCATCTGTAGCAGTATATAGCAATGCGTCGGGAGAGTATTCAAGAGATCGCAGCGAAGCAATAGAAAGCCTTAAAAATGGGGATGTACGAGTTATTTTTTCTGTGGATATGTTTAATGAGGGAGTTGACATAACTTCAGTTGACATGGTACTTTTTTTAAGACCTACAGAATCCCCGGTTGTTTTTCTTCAGCAGCTTGGAAGAGGATTAAGGCGTGATAGGAATAAAGAATATTTGAATGTTTTAGATTTCATAGGTAATTATGAAAAAGCTGGAAATGTTAGGTATTATATCACAGATGGGTATAATAAGAACAATAAGGAGTATAATCCTGCAGACCATGACCAACTTCCTGATGATTGTATAGTTGATTTTGATATGCGGCTTATCGATTTGTTTCACGAAATGGATAAGAAAAAACTAAAATTGCGAGATAGGATAAAGAATGAGTATTACCTTGTTAAGGAGAAAGTGGCTAGGAGACCTCTTCGAATGGATTTGTTTACATATATGGAAGAGGATGTATATCAATTGTCGATAGAGCATTCAAAGGACAATCCATTCAAACGATATATAGATTATCTCCATGAACTTGGTGAATTGACAGAAGAAGAGGAAGTTCTTTACAAGAGTGTTGGAAGGGAGTTTATCAATCTACTGGAGACAACTAATATGACTAAGGTCTATAAAATGCCGGTTCTTATGGCATTTTATAATCAGGGAAATATTCTGATGGAAGTTACGGAAGAACAGCTTCTTGACTCTTGGAAACGCTTTTTCAGTACGGGAACAAATTGGAGAGATCTCGATAAAAATATGACTTATGAAAAGTATCTAGAGGTATCTGATGCAGAACACATAAAAAAGATTATCAAGATGCCAGTTCATTTTTTGCAAGAATCTGGAAAAGGCTTCTTTGTGCCGAAGGAAGGTTGTGCTTTGGCTTTATGTGAGGAGATGAGAGCAATTATTAACAATGAGAGCTTTGCCATTCATATGAAGGATGTTATTGAATACAGAGCAATGGATTATTATAAAAGACGATATAATGGGGCGGAAAGAATCTAAATGTAAGGAGAGATGACTAATATGGCAATTAAAGATATAACAATGGATCCGTCAAATTTTGTAGTATTAGCGGATTATATACCACATATTATACAAGAAATAAGATATCATTCCACTTATAATTTCATAGGAGAGAGAATTGATGGATATGAGGAGCCTGTTGCACTGTTAACTAAGGAAGCCGCAAGGGCACTGAAGGCGGCCAGTAACGAGGCAATGGTTTTAGGATATCGATTTAAGGTTTTTGATGCATATCGTCCGTCATCAGCTGTAAAGCAATTTGTGCTTTGGGGGCTTGAGGATACTGATATCAGGATGAAACCATACTTTTATCCCGATTTAGAAAAGCAGGAAATGTTCCGCAAGGGTTATATTGCCAAGGAATCAAGCCACAGCCGTGGAAGTGCAGTAGACCTTACATTGTTTGATATGAAAACAGGTAAGGAGGTTGATATGGGCGGACCATTTGACTTGTTTAGCCATGTTTCACATCCGGATTTCAAGGGGATTACAGAGGAACAATTTGAGAATAGAATGATGCTCCAACACATTATGGTGCGAAATGGTTTTGAACCGATTGACTGTGAATGGTGGCACTTTGCGTTGAAAGATGAGCCTTATCCAGATACGTATTTTAACTTTCCGGTTTCATCGGAATATCTAAAGAGATAGGAGAATTAATATGCTAGAACCAGAAGAATTGCATATTTCACCAATGCCTAAAACTTGGATTTTGGACTTGGACGGAACTCTAGTTGTTCATGACGGACCATTTATCATGGGAAGAGATGAGTTTTTGCCTGGAGCCAGAGAGTTCCTTGAGAGTATTCCAGAGAAAGACACGATAATACTATTGACGGCGAGAATGGATTATGAAAAAGCTCATACTTTGAAGTTTTTAAGGGAAAACCATGTGAGATATGATCAGATTATATTCAATGCCGGACAGGGAGAGAGAATACTCATTAATGACAACAAGCCAGATGGATTGAGGACAGCAATTGCTATTAATACAACAAGAGATAAGTTTTGCCAAACTAATTTTGTGACTGATTGTACAATGGGAACAATGTATGATTGATAAAGAAAAGCAAAAGATGATATGGTAATATTAAATAAATAAGGAGAACTATCATGAAAACAGGAAAAAACTATAAAATAACAATTGCAATACTTGCTATGGCAGCAGTAATTGCAACATCAGCAACCGTTGATGCAAGAAGTGTCAAGCTTAGCAGTAAGCAAGTAAGTATCACTGTGAAAGGAAAAAAGACCATTAGACTCAAAGGAGTTACAGACAGGCAAGCTAAGAAAGCTAGGTGGACAGTTAAATCGGGTAAGAAAATTGTTAAGCTCAAGCTTTCCAAGAAAAAGAAAAAAGTGGTCGTTGCAGGAAAGAAACCAGGAAAGGCAAAAATTGAATGTAAAGTTATGGGAAAGAAGCTTGCGTGTCGAATTACAGTAAAGTCTGCAAAGTCAAATAAGGCTGAGAATTCGGTAACTCCCGCAGTAAAAGCGACGTCAAATCCTAAAGCTAGCGAAGTGCCAAGTACCAAAATACCTGCCCAAACAACTGAAAAACCATCAGAATTACCTGTTGTAACAGCAAAACCATCAGAATCACCTGTTGTAACAGCAAGACCAACACATATTCCGACTGATGACAGGTTAATGGCTGAGCCAGCAAAAGTTGTACCGTATTATGATCGGGGAATAATTAATCAATATCCTACTGGCCCGGATTTATATGACATAAGAAATGATGAGTGCTACTTTTTTGGTTCTAATATTGAGAGGGCGAGAATTGAACGAATCGAGATAAAAAGGGAGATATCTATTCCAGAAAATGCGCTTGGAACCCTCGATTTATCTGAAAAGCAAAATCAATCAGTAATGGCTTGGTACCTTGATGAAGACCAAGATAATGCATATGAGATGTATATTGGTCAAGAAGGTGGAGTAATTACCAATCCTAATTCAGACTATTTGTTTTCTGATATTGGTCGTTTGACTCTAGCTGATTCAGATGAGATTTTATTTGGAATAGAAAATCTATACTGTGATAACATGAAATCTATGAGGTGTATGTTTAAGAGATTTGGGTTCAGAAGTGAAATTAAACTCAATCTTGGAGAATATTTTAATACTTCAGGAGTTGTTGACATGGATGACTGCTTCAAGTATGCTGGGTTAATTAACTATAAGAGCAAAGAAGAGAAGGTAGACACATCAGAATATATGACAGTATATGTTGGAAAGAGTTTTTCGTTGGAATCACTGTCAGAACCCACAACTGCGTGTGCTAAGTCATGTGGAATGAAGTTCATGTTACCATCAGAGAAGCAGAGAAAAGAGTTTATAGAAAAAATAAATGCAGATTGTTATGAGGATGGAGACTATGTTGTAGTAAAGAGTACAATAAAGGATATTGTATATTAGTAGTTATAGTAAGAGGAGCTTTGCTTGTTTAAGTTAAGCTCCTCTTATATTGCCGTTCGTAAGACAATAATCGCATTTTGACTATTTTATTTTGTATCAATCTATGTTAGAATGGAAATGTAGTGGGAATGCTTTTGGGAGGAGAAATATTCACATCTTATTCCCCGAGGGGAAGCTAGAATAGAGAGGAGAAGGATTATGAAGAAAAGAAAACTTTGCAACAGATTAGTTGCAGGGGCAATGGTGGTGGCCCTTGCTATATCTTCATTCAGCATGCCGATGAGTTTTCAGGAAAAAGGTTATGTAAAAGCTGCTGAGAAGGTACAACCCAACAAAACGGGAATGAAACTCAGCAAACCACTTTTTAATGATGGAGTAAATGTTTTTTATTTACAATATCCAACAAAACTTAGTTTAGGAAGGAATTTTACGCCAGAGCTTGTGAAGGCAGGCAAGGGCTCTACTACTGTAGAAAACGCAAGTGTTGATGGAGCAGTTATCAGAATATCCCAAGGTGAAACATATAACAATCTCAAATATCAAACAACAAGTTTTTCATATGATGATATTCTTGATATGGAGAGTTTTTATGAAAGTAACAAAGCTTCATCTAAAAATGTGGATTTTTCCATCAGAGTAAATCTATCAAGTACAGCGGGGCTATATCAGGGTGATATTGTAGATGGTGAAAGTCCCAAAAATCTAGAAGAATCATATGTAGGAGAAAATACTCTTTCAGTAATCTACGAATCTCCAATTGAGTTTGATACCAATAATATTAAATTTATTATGAATTGCAGTCAAGGCGAACGCGTGATATATAAAGCTCCTAAGGTGAAGCTTGCTTCGACAGCTCCAAAGGATTTCAATACAAATTCTTTTAAATACTTATGGGCAAATGATGGAAAAGAAGTAGTATTTAATTCTTTTGCTGATATAAGTATAAAAGATGGCATTGATGTCATGGAGAATCTAGATAGAACCAATAGATTGAATGTAGAATATGCCTTCAAAAGTGAGGATGGTGAGTCATATACATATAAACAATACTTCGAATACACCGCAAAGTGTGCAAATGTAAAAGGTGATAACAAATTCATCTATGAGAAGTTTGCCACAGAGAGCGATGAATCTGGAAAAGCTTTGTATGACTACTATTTTGTATATTATGATAAGGTCTATAAAGGTGATAACTTCTATTACATGGCAATCAAGGCCAAGAGTGAGAATGCCGATAATTCTGTAGATGGTGTCAAACTATCAGAAGTCGATTCAACTGATGACTTGCAGGAAATGCTTGTTACCAATTCAGATCTTTTCAAAGAATCAGGTATGAATTATTTTCAATTAATTGCGGAAGATGGCTTGGTAAAAGCCAACTCCAGTAGTGGCTATGGACGTTATAGCTTGGGAACTGTTGGAAATATTCCATATGCACACTTTTTGACAGGTGATAAAGTCTTAAAGGATGGAGAAAATGAATATGCATTCAAATTATACGAGGATGCCAAGGATTATCTCAAAGATAATATAGCACTTAATGATATAGATATTAATGTAAAATGGATCGATCCAGTGTCATATACTGATCCGGAGAGCAGAACATTTTACATATATAAAAATGATGGAGTCCCTGATTTGGAGCTGCCTAAATATGATACAAAAAAACTATTTAACAGAGATGAATCAGTAGATTACGAAGTATATTATGATTATACATTTACCGATCCAAAGACAGGCGAAGAGAGGAGAATTCCTTTTGGTTATGGCACATTGACAACGGAGTCAGAGCTTACGATTACCGGTAAATCAGAGACGGGAATTAAGCTTGCGCTTGGAGACAACAAGTATACTGCCTCAATAGGAATATTTAACAATGCTTCGGTAACATCTGCCAATGCTCTTACAACTAGATATATTCAGCGAGTGACAGTTCTCAGAAAGAATAATGCCGAGGTTTCAAGACATAAAACAGAGTATGAGATTATATATGCACCAAAAGCACCGGCATATGTATACGGAAAGAAAGTATCAGTTGATGCAGACGAGAAAAATATTCCGCTAGAAGTAAAAATAGGCGAGAATGCAGCTGTGTCAGATGGATACGAAATTGCTGGATATCAGTGGTATAAGGGAGATTCAGTCGATGAGGATAATATCATTGAGGGAGCTAATAGTGCCACATATGTTGTTCCTGACGCAACAAATGCCAATAGAGGAAAGTATACGGTTTCTCTTCTTGTGTGCCAAAAGGGAGATTCCCAAAAGAAAGTTGCTTATAAAACAAGTGGTACATTTGAAATAGGCATACTTGAGAAGCCATATGAGGTTATATCAAACGATGGAGCCGAGCTGTATGAGGTATTTGACAAAGAGACCAATGTTTGTCCGGTTGGTGAGTCCTTTGAGGCAAAGCCTGAAATACGAGTATTGAATGATAAGGCAGATATTAAGTATGAGTGGAGTACACTGGAATATAAGTATTTTAGCTTGAAGGATTTATCACAAAATCCAAATATTAAAGATGGATATACTATTTATAATACGAGAGTTACGTATGATCCAGAGACTGATACAAATTATGATGTGGGTGTATATTGTAAACTCGTAAAACTAGATAATACTTCATCCTCATTTAAGCATAAACTTGTGTTAGATGACATCGCAACACTTACAGATGAAGGTTATTTAAATCACCCTTACAATGTAAGTTTGACAATCAAATACAAGAATCCTAATTCGGATACTTACGTAGACGGAGATAGTTTTTATTGGAATGTAGGTGAGAAAATTGAAGAAAAGAAAATATATGCAGAAGGTCAGGCAGAGCGCATAGTTAACAGCTACGTATCCGGTGTTTCTGGAATGAACGGATATACCAACAGATATGCTGTTCCAGCTACGATAGGTTCAGCTGTAAATATTATCTCATCAAAGTATGCTGGACCTAATGATAATTATAAAGTGGAGTATACTTGGTACAGATGGGTTTATAATCGCGAAATAGGGTCATCAAATTGGATCCAGGTATCTTCCGAAGACGCTGATAACACTTTTAGAGTGGATAAGGTTGAAAAGTATGACAATGGAAATGTCAAAGAGCCATATTTCAGGTTGAATGTTAAGATTGTCAACAAGGATACTTCAAAGACATTAATTAATAAAACTGAATATTTTGAAATCCAAAATGCCAATCCACTTGTGACGATAAATGCTAGTCGTACAACAGATCAAAGCGTAAAAGTTGCCGTGGGAGATAAGATTTCTCTTGGAGTAAATGCACAAATTAAAGAAGAGGATAGCAAATACGAACTCAAATATGTATGGTATCACGATGGAAAGGCTATCAAGAATTCTTCCGGAAAGCTATCCACAGGACAAGTATATGAGAAAAATCCGGCAACAGTGGGGGATTTTGGAACATATACATGTTATGTTTATGCGGCTCCAGCAGGAACAGAAGCTACAGATGATATGAGTACATACATCGAAGCTAAAGCAGTAACATTCTACGTATCAGAAGACCACGGTATAGTTATAAAAACTCCTAGTGCGAACTTTGTCAGTGTTAACGAAGGCATGAACAAAGACTTAGTTGTAGAAGTGACAGCACCGGAGGGATTGAATAATGTAAGATATCAGTGGACTTTCGCAGGTCGTGAGTTGGATAATAATAAAAATGTTCTCTCGCTGAAGAATATTAAAGTTGAAGATTTTGGCGCATATATTTGTTCGGTTTATGAAGATAGCACCAAGGTTGGAGAGGTCCAATTCATCGTGGTAGACGTTGATGCATTTTGGCATCCATATATCAAGGGAGCTGCAGCAAATCTTGATGGTGGAGTGGTTACCGGAGAATATTCTAAGCCTCTGACAATGGAAGTTGGAATTCAAGTCAATGGTAATTCACACAAACTTGACTTTGAATACCAGTGGTATGTAAATGTCAACGGTGTGGATGAGATTATAGAGGGAGCCAACAAAAGTTCATATACTGTGCCGGAATTAAAGTCAGAAGACTTTAAAAAATCAAGATTCAAATGTGCAGTAACAGCCACTATTGATGGCGACAAAGAGAACAAACAAAAAGAGTGGGTTACAATTGATGTTGAACCTGCTATTAACAAGAAACATTTTACTTATGATCTTGTAGGTGAATACGGTGCTTTCGAAGATAATGGTCGAAACAACGTTGGTGACAAGATACGCATAGGTGTAGAAAATGTTAATTCAGAAGAAGACCTATTGTATCAGTGGACATTTGAAAAAGGTGTGGATTCAGATACCGGGTTGCCGGTTGATGAGTTCTCTGTCGAATATTTAGATGTCAAGAGTCCGGTGATTGAAAAGACTTTAACTGAAAATGATTTTGGGCGTTATACATTGAAAGCTTATTTTAAGAACTCTTATGATTCAAATGGAGATAGATTATTAGCATTTGATGAAGTATATGTAGTGAGGAAAATGAGTAACATCAGAGTATTTGGTCCACTCAATGATTATTCGGAATTCACCAGAAAGTTTGGTGAACCGGTGACCTTTACAGTTGAACGACTGAGAGGAACAGGAGAAGTTCAGTATCAGTGGTACAATAATGACATTGCAATTATGGGTGCTACATCATCCCAGTACAAGATAGCAGCTGTAAAACCATATGATATCGGTAAATACACCTGCGAGATTAGCAATGTTGATGGGGAGCCAATTGATAGTGTTGAATTTACTCTCAAAGGAAGTATGGGATTAACGCTATCTAGTCCTTTGATGAAATCCGAGGAATATGATTACGGAAAGAGTGATTATAAAGTTTTTGTTGGATACAAAGACGGAGAGGATGTCTCTCTTCCTGTTACTGCTAAAACAGATGATCCAAATGGTCTAAGTTACGTATGGGAGTATTCGTCAAATAACAAAACATTTTACAAGATTACCGATAAAAAGGACATCAGCACATATGTAGTTAAGAATGCACAACCAGGTGATCAAGGCTACTATAGATGTACTGTTTCGGATAGTTATAGTAAAGCTACTGCAACATTTGAGCTTTATAGAAAGACAGATGGAATCCTTCAATTCAAGTATGTTGAAGATGATGATCCCGATGATAATTACGCAGTACTTGTTGATGAAAACTACTACGATGAGGGTATTTCGTCAAAGTCAGAAATATTCTGGGTAAGTGGCGGAGAAAAAATACGTTTGGATGCTTCTGCAGTGGCAACTGAAGGTTTGGATATTGTATATTCTTGGTCAGCATATGATAATGTACAGGGTCGATATGTCACTTTGGCAGAGGGTAAAAACCTGTCAACTTATGATATCACAGTTGATGAGAATATTAACTGGCGAACCATGAGTACAACCTATAGATGTATAGTTAAGGCTGGTGGAAATCAGATAGAATACATAGGTGAACTAAAAAGCGCCATGGAGGATAAAGCAATCCGAATTAAGACAGATAAAAACTATGTAGTAGAAGGTGGAAGCATTACCTATACAGCGATTGTTGGAGATAATGGAGAGGACTGGAATTATCAGTGGTATACCTATGATGATGATGGCAATTTGGTCGCAGTAAAGGGAGCAAATAGCAAGACTCTCACGGTAAAAACGGACAAGAATCCAAAACCGGATGCGGCAGATAAGTATGCCAGTGTCAAATCTCCGTTAACAGGTGATAGCGCATTCAAAGAATATACATATTGTTGTCAGGTGACTCGTGGAAACGAGGACAGTTATGAGGAATATCATACAAGTAAAACGATATCTGTTGTAAGTATTCCGGATGAATGTCAAAGTACCCTTCCAAGCTCAATCCTTCCGATGGTTGAAAATAATGTTCAGGCATATGAAGTTAAGGGAGCTAAATCACTTCGAATTAAATTCAGTGATCAGTGTAGCCTAATTCTTCCTGGAACTAGATTTTCTATGGCAGCTGCTAAGAATATCATCCTTGGATATGTTCACATCATAACACCGGATGGCAAGGAAACAATATATCCTGACAAAAATGCAAGTGATATTGAAGCTACTGATATTGCTGGAAAAACAATAGAAGTAAAGGGAAGCAAGGCTATCATATTCTTCGAGAATGCCGTTGCTGGTGAGGAAGCAATCATGTATGAGCTTTTATTCTCCGGTAGCAGCCAATATGGATATAAGGTTGAAAGCATAGACGATACAGCAACCTATGAAGCTAGAATCGAAGCAGAAAAGAAGAAAGTCGAGGAAGATGCTGCGCGAGATGCGAAGATAGAGCAACTTCAAAAAGACATAGAGGCTTTGAAGAATGGTTCGGTGGAACCTACTTCTTCATCATCATCATCCTCATCGTCTTCGACTACGGCTAATAAAGCTAAAGCGAGCACTGCTAAGAAGGTGGCTAAGAATCCTACTAAGAAAATCAAGGCAGTTAAGAAAAAGATAACTGTCAAGAAGAATAAGAAAGTTAAGATTACTTTCAAGGTGACAGCCAAGAAAAAGAAGAAAAAGACAACAGACAAGCTGAAAGTCAAGGTACCTAAGAAATTAGGAAAAGTCAAGAAAAAGCTTAAGAAGGTCGGCAAAGTTGTCATCACCTTTAAGGCAGGCAAGAAGAAGAAAAAGGGCGTTATGAAAGTAAAACTTGGCAAGAAGACAGCAAAGGTTAAGATAACAGTAAAGTAAATAGATGTTTGTGAGAATATTGGTTGCGGCACTCTGTGTCGCAACCTTTTACATGCAATAGAAGGGAAACGCGTAATTTTGACACATATTCCTAATATAATAGTAGCTGTGAATAGATATTTCACAAAAATAATACAAATAGAGAGGAAACAAAATGAGAAAAAGCATTATAGCAATTAGCGCATTAACGCTAGCAGTAATTGGAATCACAAGTGCTGGTATGTCAGTGAGAAAGGCAGATGCAGCAATCAAAATATCACTCAAAAAAGGTGTTTATTATGTAGAAGGTCGAGGTGCAATGAAAAAAAAGGATGCACCGACAGAGACGCAAAAGAAAAGAATTAAGAAAATAGTAATAAAAAAGGGAATCACCAAGATCCCCGCCAAGGCATTTATGAATTGTAGCAAGGTTACATCAGTAAAGCTTTCAGAAGGCTTGAAAGAAATAAAGCCGGCGGCATTTTACAAATGCTCACTAAAGAAAGTAAGTGTTCCAAAATCAGTTAAAGCGATTGGTGATTCAGCATTTCAATGTAAAAGCTTAAAGGAGATAAATGTTCCTGGAAATTACGAGTATATCAATGGTTTTCACAGAACTAATTCTATTATTGGTTATGGGAAAGTAAAAAGAACAGTATTTACTACCCCAGTAGAAAAGAACGTATTGTATACGTTTGACTCAGAACATTTTTCTTTTGCGAAGAAGGAGTCGAGATTCCGGTTTAGAGATGGAGTTGTGTATTCTAAAGATATCAAAGAACTAATTATGGTAGCTAGTGGAGTGAAGAAACTCAAAGTAGCTGAGGAGTGCGAGGTTGTTGATTTATACGGAATCTATGGTGGAGAAGATTTGCGAATTATAAAGGGCAAAGATCTCGCTGAGATTGTTTTCCCTGCAAATGTGAAGATGTTTAAAACCTCTAAGAGTGGTAGTTATGCTTCCCATAATTGCAAGGTCGTTTTTGAGGCAGAATCTCTGTCACAAGAGTTGATTAATAAACTTGTGGATAAGATGCACAATAATACAAATTTTATACAGGGGATGATAGATGCGGGTTATGTAAAACTCAAAAGTGGATTATTGTGTGGCAAGTATAGTGGCAAAAACTTTGAATATACACCTGATGGCAATGTTGTCAGGGGATACTACGGCAAGGAAACGAAGATAAGTATTCCGGACAATGTCACATATTTAGAGAGTATGTGGAATGGTTGGGGACTTGAGGATATCAAGATTGCACCGTCAGTTGAGAAAATTGATTGTAGTTTGTATTCTGAAACTAAAGTTCGAGAAGTAGTGATACCTGCTACTATTAAGACTTTGGTTGAGTCTTTTGCTAACTCCGAAATAACCAAGGTCAAATTTGAAAATTCGTTTGATGTTTTGCCTCGATATATGTTTAGAAATTGTTTTGACCTGGAGGAAGTG
This sequence comes from Eubacterium xylanophilum ATCC 35991, assembly GCF_000518685.1. Classification (GTDB taxonomy): domain Bacteria; phylum Bacillota; class Clostridia; order Lachnospirales; family Lachnospiraceae; genus Eubacterium_F; species Eubacterium_F xylanophilum. The sequence goes on from NZ_JAEB01000010.1 coordinate 105,294, forward strand.
GAGTTGCCTAAGGCTGTCACAAGGATATCTGAGGGGGCATTTGAGAATTGCAGCACATTGAATGTAAGCAAGCTATTGCAAAATACTAATTTGAGAGTTTTGGAGAAAAATGCATTTTATGGGGCTGGAAAAGGGGAAATAGTCGTTCCTGCGCATATTCAAGATATTGAGGATGGATGTTTTGGCGGTAATCGCTGGAATAAGATTGATCTTAAAATACTTAGCCCTACGACGAAAATGAGCGCAAATGCTATAGCATATAGTTGTTCTACAAAGGTGTATTTTCCATTTGAGTTTTCTAAGACTTTCTCATGGCTTGGCGGAAACTTTAGTCTGAACAAATCGAAAATTAAGATGGATATTTATGCGACAGATGTAAATGGTGCTAAGGGCATTCACTTGCAAGTGTTTAAAGATAAAAAACACACAAAGAAGATTTTTGATAAATATTGCAATCCTGTGAAATATTCGACCCAATTCAAGTACAAAGAGGCTAAGAAACCTGGGAAATTTTATGTGAGGATTCGTCCGTACAGAATTGTAAATAATAAAAAAGAATACGGAAAATGGTTCGAAAGAGAACTCAAAGTCGTGAAAAGTAAAAAAGCGTAAGTTAAGATTTATAGTAAGATTTTGTTTGTTTTTTAAACGAAAGGAGACATATAAATGAAGCAAACCAAAAATAATTTATCAATCATCGCATTTTTCCTACTTTTATTGACATTTTCACTTACAGTAAATATCAATAATATAAGTGCTAAAACACCGAACAAATGGAAAAATGCAAAAACTTTCAGTAAGATAATTAACGGAAGCACCTTCAAAGGAAAAATGAATGAGAGCGACAAGACATGCTGGATCACCGATATCTCAATAGGTTCTAATAAGGACAAAACCTTCAAAGTTCCGGGGAAGATAGACGGCATGAAAGTAGTTGAGTTAGGTGGTATGGAGACGGAAGATTTTTCTGCAAATATGTTTGGAATTATAGCGGAAATTGCCCATGGTTGCTCGGCTTCCGATGAAACTACAAATCATATTACCAAGATAATTTTGCCCGATAGTATATATAAAATTTATTATACTTCATTTAGCGGGCTTAATATCAAATCCATAAACCTTCCAAAGAATCTTAAAGAATTAGAGGGATGTACTTTTTATGGGTGCAATAAATTGACAAAAGTTAATATTTCAACAAAGCTCAAAAAGATTGCAGGGGACTGCTTCAACAGATGCCCTAAATTAAAAACTATTAATATTTCTAAAAATAATAAATATTTAAAGATAAAAAATAAGTGCATTATTGACAAAAAAGGAAATTTAATTGTCATATTTAATAAGAGCAAAAAAATAGTGGTACCGAAGGGTGTGAAATACTTGACTCCATGTGTGTTTGAAAGGCTAAAATGTACTTCTGTTACACTCCCTTCAACACTCAAAAATATTTACTGTTCAGGGCTAAATAGTTATACAATAAAAAAAGTAAAATTATCAAAAAATAACAAATATCTTAAAAGAGACAAACAGACAATATACCGAACAAAAGACAAATCTCTTGCAGTAATTATTTGTCCAAAAGGCGGCACATATAAAATGTCCAATCATGTAAAAAAAATGGTAGACGACTATAGTGTTATTGCTGGTTCCGATGATGGGGTGGACTGGGAGCCGGGTCGTTTTGACGATGCTGTATTATCAAAGAATCTCAAGACGTCAACACTTCATGGCTTTGGTTGGGATGCGTGCTGTCATAAAGTTACTTTTACTGCAAAGAAACCTCCTGTATTAAGCGGTTCCGAAGACGGCTTCACTCCAATACCTATTTTCAGAGAAATAGCCGTCCCAAAAGAATCTATTAAATTGTACAAGAAATGGTATAAAAGATATGACGCACTGAATTATGTTGATAAATGGTATAAGATTTAATTGCAAATTTTCGGCGTCATTTTTTCGTAGGTTGAAAGCTGAGTGGCGGGCACTACATGCGCTTGCTATCCCCAGAGCAATATGTTAAAATTATTAGTAAGTTTTTGTTTGTTTCTTAAACAGAAAGGAGAAACACTATGGGGATAGAATTAAGTAAAATGCCAAAGCTTGGCTTTGGTCTGATGCGACTTCCGGAAAAGGATGGAGAAGTTGACATTCAACAGGTGAGCCAGATGGTTGATAAGTATTTGGAGGCAGGATTGAATTACTTGGATACTGCATATATTTATCACGGCGGAAAGTCAGAAGTAGCCGCAAGAGAGGCTCTTGTGAAGAGACATAATAGGGATGAATTTATGCTAGCGACGAAGTTGCCGGCATGGGAGATTAAGAAGGCGGAGGATGTAGAGCGAATATTTAACGAACAGCTTGAGAGAACTGGAGTTGATTTCTTTGATTTTTATTTGCTTCATTCGATTGAAGAGGGTGGAAATATTGACAACTATGAGAAATATGATTGCTTCAATTGGGCACTGAAGAAGAAGGAAGAGGGAAAGATTAAGCACTTTGGCTTTTCATTCCACGGAAGTCCAGAGCTTCTTGAGGAGGTCCTCGATGGACATCCGGAGGTGGAATTTGTTCAGATTCAGTATAATTACTTGGATAGAACGAATCCGGTTGTGCGATCTCAAAGATTGTACGATATATTAGTCAAGAGAAATATTCCGATTATCGTCATGGAGCCGGTTAGAGGAGGAATGCTGGCGGAGATGGATCCGGAGATAGAGGCATCATATAAGAAGATGCGACCAAATGATTCGATTGCCTCTTGGGCTCTTCGTTTTGTGGCATCACAGCCCGGAATTATGACGGTTCTCTCTGGAATGTCCAACACAGAGCAGATGGAGGATAATCTCAAAACATTTACGAATTTTGAACCGATAACAGATGAGGAATTGAAGCTTATCGATGAAGCTACTGAGAAGATATTAAGTGTGCCACAGATTGGCTGTACAGCTTGTAAGTATTGCTGTGATGGGTGCCCATCCAAGATTAGTATTCCGGATGTATTTAGATCAATTAATACATTGAGACGTTATCCGGATGATTGGAGATCCAAAAACTTTTACAATGTTCTCACAGAGAGAAGTGGAAAAGCTTCGGATTGTATAGCCTGTGGTCAGTGCGAGAGCGTGTGTCCACAACATCTTCCTATAATTGACTTGATGAAGGAGGCAGCTGAGATTTTGGACGCATAGAACCGCTACAAAGTATGGGAGGTGGTTTGATGAGAGTTTTCAGAAATGTTCTGTGGCTGATTATGTCATTTTGTCTGGTGTTTGGAGCTGACAGTTTAGTGCGGGGGACAGTCGGATTTGGCTGCCCGGTGCTTGAGGCCAAGACTGATGAATCCCAAGATGTCAAGATTACACTAAATAAGGCAGATCAATATGAGTTTGATACAATCCGCGAGAAGAGGAAACTCCTTGAAAAAGCGGAGTCTTTTCCTGAGCGACTTGATATGAGGGAAAAGGGACTTGTTACGCCGGTGAAGTCTCAACTTCCGTTCGGCACTTGTTGGGGGTTTGCAGCTATCGCTGCGGCGGAGACGAGCATTCTTGGATCAGGTCTGGCAGAAAAAGAAGGTCTAGATGCCAGCTCACTTGATCTCTCTGAAAAACATTTGGCTTACTTTGCATCAACTTTTTTGGACGATCCCTCAAGCCCTCAGTACGGTGAGGGGGATCATCATAAAGAGGGGGTCTCGGTAACGGATCGCCTAGATTTTGGGGGGACTCCTGTCCTTGCGACCAATGCATTTGCATCGGGACATGGTCCGGTTTATGAAGCTAAATCAGAAGCCTACAAATACAAAGGTGCGGCAGGAAGAATAGACAAGCAATACTTCGACGGAGGATTTAATAACTACTGTTATAGCGCGGATGACGACTGGTCGATTGACAGTAGTTTGCGATTTGCTCAGTCTTATATACTCGAGGAATCGTTTGTTTTGCCTTCTCCGGCTAGTGAGGACAAGCTTGGGGATTATGCATATAATCCCGCCGGAACTGCGGCCATCAAGGAACAGCTTATGGCTAAAAGGGGTGTTGAGATTGCGTTTCATGCGGATTCCAATAATCCAAATCAAGATTTGAAGAAAGAGGGCATGTATATTTCAAAGAATTGGGCTCATTATACATGGAGAAAGGAAAGGGCAAACCACGCGGTGGAGATTATAGGATGGGACGACAATTATCCTAGAGAGAATTTTGTCGAGGGACACCAACCATCTTGCGATTTGTTCCCCGATGGAGTTCACGAAGGTGCGACCAATGGTGGTAACGGTGCCTGGCTCGTCAAGAATAGTTGGGGATCGGCAGAAGAAGAGTTTCCCAATAAAGGCAGGGGCGATTGGGGACTTTTAAATGGTCAAGATAAGGGAGTTTACAACGAAGAGACAGGCAAATATGAGTACAAAGCCAGCCAAGATTCCGTTCACACGGGATATTTTTGGATATCATATTATGACCAATCATTGAATCTTCCTGAGGCACTCTCTTTTGATAAGGCCAATCAGGAAAGTGGTTATTATCTGGATGAGCACGACTTTATGCAGGTGACAGATATGATGGACACTAAATTACTTGAGGAGAGTAAGATGGCCAATGTTTTCAAGGCAGAGGTCAGTCAACAACTCAACGAAGTATCTTGTCAAACGGTTACGCCTAATACTCATGTTAAATACGAGATTTACATTCTCCACGATGGGTTCAAAAACCCGGAGGATGGAGTCCTTGTGGGAACAATGGAAGATGACTATAGGTACGGAGGGTTTCATAAAAAAGCTGTAAAAGTTTCGAACAACATAGGAATAGATAAGATTATACTTCAGAGGGGGCAGTATTATTCGATTGTAGTTACTCAGAAGACACCAAGTGGTGATTACTCCATAAATATGCCTATCGGATATGGAGATGACGGTTATTATAGTACTTATAGTGTAGGCATTATTAATGAGGACGAGAGTTTTATAATGCGCGATGGCAGGTGGGAAGACTATTCTAAGAGCCAATATAAGGAAGAGGTTGCCAGTGAGATTGGATTGGATAATCCGGCATTTGACAATTTCCCAATCAAGGGCTTTTGTACACAGGTTTTGGGTGAAGACTATGACTTGGAGATGATTATATCCGGCGATCGAGATCCGTACATATTTAGGGATAAGACATTCTCATGTAAAATAAAATTGACAGGGGGCAATAAAGCGGAATTCCCTCAAGGTGCACAGATTAAGTGGGCACTTGAAAAGGGCGGTGAAGAACTGCTTGATATTGAGCCAAATGAGGAAAAGGATTGCTCAGAGGTAAAACTGACTCCGAAGTCTGAAGGAAAGACATATCTCACGGCTTCGGTGGATGGAATAGGAACTTCGGTATATCCTTTAACAATTTCAAGAGTCGGTATTGGATGGTGCGGAATTAAGAAAAGTTCATATACTGAGCTTGGCAAATTATGGCCCTACACAGGTGAGTCAATAGAGCCAGAGGTCGAGGCAAAAGCGAATTTGCTTTCTCCTACGACGCTTGAATATGGCAAAGAATATACAGTTGAGTATGTCGACAATGTTAAGTGTGGAGTTGCAAATGCAGTTGTAAAAGCTGCAGGAGAGCTGGATTTAAACTCAACACGAGTTGTAGAATTTGTAATCATTCCGGTAAAAGCAGAGATAATAAAGCTCACAGAGGAGCCGGGACAGATATCTGTGACTGTAAAGGATCAAAGTGAATCGGGAATAACCGGCTATGATGTTAAGTACCGCGAGAAGGGAAGCGAGGAGTGGTTATCTAAGAAGTTTAGCGCGGAGAATACTGTGCTGGTTTTGGATGATTTGGCAGCAGGCAAGGAATATGAAGTAAAAGTTTCCGCTTATGTTGATATTCCGGAAGAAAAACTAGTATGGTATATATATGATAATTATTATGGTGAAGAGAGCGAGACATTGACTAGTAAGACAATTGAAGCTATATCTTCCACGCCGGCGCCAACAGTGGCACCGACAGCAAAGCCAATACCAACGGTAAAGCCAACAGTGGCACCGACAGCAAAGCCTACGCCGACAGTAAAGCCAACGCCGACGGTAAAGCCAACGCCAACGGTAAAGCCAACACCGACGCCGACAGCAAAGCCAATACCAACGGTAAAGCCGACACCGACGGCAAAGCCTACGCCGACAGCAAAGCCAATACCGACAGCAAAGCCGATGCCGACGGCAAAGCCAACGCCGACGGCAAAGCTGACGCCAACAGCAAAGCCAATACCGACGGCAAAGCCTACGCCGACGGCAAAGCCGACGCCAACAGCAAAGCCAGTGAATACGGCTGCTCCAATTGTAAAAGAGAAGAGCAAGAACAAAAAAACAAATCTTGTAGCGCTGCTTAATAAAGGTCTCAAAGCATCACTGAAGGGCAGAAAACTCCGTGTCAGATGGGGAATTGTCAAGGACGCTAGCAGATATGAGATTTGGGTTAGATACAAGGGAGAGAAGCGTTTTAGAAGAGCCAAAAGGATTAAAGCTAAGAGAGTAAGATTCGCCACGATTACGAAGATTAAAGGCAAAAGAATCAAGAAGAATAAAAGGATTTATGTGAGAGTAGTTGCGAAACGAGGCAAGAAGACTCTTGCCAGAAGTAGATTATTAAGGGTGCCAGGCTAATATAGCCTGGCATTTTTGGGGAGCATATTGCTAGTCATAAGACATTAAAGGAATCGCATATTGCTGGTCTTACTCCCTACGGTCGTAAGACAATAATTGGAAACGCATACTGCTGGTCTTACTCACGTTGTTCGTAAGACAATAATTTTTTTAAATTAACTGTTTACAACAGAGAAATGTTGTGTTATAATACACTTAACAATTGAACATTTGGCAAAGCAGGAGAAATCCTGTGACGCAAAGCTATAGGGACTGTAAAATGTCAGCCAGTTGCAATTATTATGTACACGCTAGTGCTGTTAACCAGTCAGTGTGTTTTTTTTATGTTAGAGGAAAATATATGATACTGTCAGCGAAGTGTAAATCAAGGATGAATTGCACTGTATGAGTCAAAGGAGGGAAACATATGAGAGGATTAAGAACACTTTTAGTAATTATGCTTTCATTGAGTTTGACAATGAGTTTTTGTGTATCTGATGGAGTTCTTCTGGCGAAGAAATCAGCTAAAGCTAGCGTAAGCAAGAAGAGTAAGAAGAGTAAGAAAAGTAAAAAACGCAAGAATAGTAAGGCAAGTAAAAAAAGTAAGAAAAAGGCAGGGGAAAAAGTTACCACCAAAAAGGTAACAATGATAATTGGCGAGGATTATACAGCTAGTGTTGACAAGGCTTCAAAGTACAGCTGGTCATCCTCAAATGGCAAAATTGTGAGCGTTAAGAAGGGTGTTATGAAAGCGAAGAAAGCTGGCGATGCGGAGGTGACAGGAAAGTGGGGAAAGAAGACAGTGATCTTCAAAGTCACAGTATATGGAGTAAGCATTAGTAAGCTCGCAATCAATGTGGAGGATAGAGACGACCTTGATAAGGCAGGAAACTTGGTGCTTTATCTTGGAAATGATGATGACGACGATGATGAAGATGATAGCGTATTGGAAGAGGATGATGAAGAAGGCAGTGATGATGCAGATGATGAAGATGATGCAGATGATGAATATGAAGAAGATGATGATGATGAAGTCGATGAAGAGGGTGCGGATTATGGACTTTCTGTATCATTCACAGCAAAACTTAAGGGTAAGAAGATTAGTAATGCTAAAGCTATTAAGTATTCATCGGGCGTAGATTGGTCAAGTTCAAATAAAAAAGTTGTTACAGTGAATGGCAAGGGAGAACTCACTATTGTTGGTAAGGGCTCGGCATTTATTACCGCGGAGATAGGAAAGAAGAAAGCTAAGCTCAAGGTTATTGTTTCCGAGGATATGGAAGAGGACAACAGTCCAGACGAGCCAGATGACGAAGACGAGAGTGATGAGTAATATTTTTGCTTACGCCAGGTACACACGTGCCAGATTTTCATATAGCAAATGCTGACGGTTAATGTGGAAGGTCCGGGTGAGATTGTCTCACCCGGGTTTTTCACGTCTAGAGCCCCTAGTAATTAAAGTGGCAAAAACTCTTAAGGTCCCCTTGAGATTTGAGCAGAAATGGGATAAAATAGAATAAAGAAATGAAAAAGGGGTTTTGCTTTTGGATATTAAGTTTTTAGGAAAAAAAGAGCGAGATAAAGTGGGCGATATGGAAAAATGTTCCGAAAAAAAGGGACTTACGTCAGTTCAGCTGATTCCGCTTGGATTTTTAGGAATTATATTGCTCGGTGCGTTGTTGCTAATGCTTCCCATATCCTCGGCAAGTGGACAGTGGACATCCTTTTTGACGGCACTATTTACCGCAACAACAAGCGTATGTGTTACCGGAGGTGTTGTGGTTCCCACATATTTATACTGGAGCTTGTTTGGCAAGATTGTGATTCTCTTGCTCATTCAGTTGGGTGGACTTGGAATTGTAGCAGTGAGTATGATTATTATTTTTTGTACCAAAAAGAGGATTTCTGTCAAGAACCGATTGGTATTGAGAGATGCATATGATCTGGAGAGTCTAAAGAATGTTACGTCATTTTTCCACGAGGTCATACTGGGAACTTGGATTGTGGAGTTGTTGGGAACAGCCTTTTATGCCATTAGATTTATTCCCAAGTATGGAATTGTCAGGGGAGCTTGGTATTCTCTCTTTACATCGATTTCTGCTTTTTGTAATGCGGGAATAGATATACTTGGGCCAGATAGTCTAATCGGTTTTAATCAAGATTATCTGGTTATGTGTACAACTATGGGATTGATAATCTTGGGTGGTTTGGGCTATGTTGTTTGGTACGATATAAGGCTTACATTAACCAAATCTTATAGAAGATTTCTGGGATATGAGAGAACTAAGAGGCGGTTTGGAGAGCATACGAGACTTGTCTTGATTTTGACCATTGGGTTGATATTAGGTGGCGCTTTGTGCTTCTTCATCTTGGAATATTCTAATCCTGAGACAATTGGTGGTATGTCTACAAATGATAAAATCATGAATAGCATTTTTCAATCTGTCACTTGTAGAACCGCCGGATTTACGACTATTTCTCAAAAAGGACTTTCTGAGAGCAGTGCTCTGTTTGGAGATGTTTTGATGTTTATAGGGGGATCGCCGGTTGGAACTGCAGGAGGAGTTAAGACAGTTACGGTTTTTGTACTTTGTCTCAACTTTGTTTCATTTATCAGAAATCGCAATGAGGCGGTTGTTTTTGGCAAGAAAATATCTCAGGAGCAGATTCGCAAAGCTGCGGCAATATTTGCTCTTAATTTATTTTTGGTAGTGTCTATTTCCATACTGGTATCTGCAATTGATGGAATAAATGTTGTGGATGCAGTTTATGAGACAGTTAGCTCTATATCAACTGTGGGATTGAGTCGAGATGTGACAGCGTCTCTCAGTAGTTTGACACAGATTATCATCATTATAGCGATGTTTTTGGGAAGAGTAGGACCTATTTCCATGGCTTTGTTGTTTGCTAGTCCTGGTACAGGGAAAAACCAAGTTAAGTTCGCCAGTGGACGTTTTTACATAGGATAAGAGGAGGAAGATATGAAAGAGAAGACATATGCAATACTAGGTCTTGGCGGTTATGGAATGAAGCTTGCAGAGGCGGTTAGAAAGACTGGAGCAGAGACCATAGTGGCAGATTCAGATTCTGTAATAATTGAGAAAAATGCGCATCGTTTTACTTATGCTGTTTCTCTCGACATGAGAAGTATTGATGCCCTGTCGGAGATTGGGCTTGAGAATGCAGATATAGCAGTTGTAGATCGCGGTGGAAATCTAGAAGAGTCGATTATGTGTGTTATTGCAGCAAAAAATGCGGGCATTTCCAGTATTATTGCAACAGCTCCAAACTCTACAACTAAGGATATTCTAATAAAGATGGGAGCAACAGAAGTGGTTATTCCAGAGGAAGAGGCAGCTCTGAGAATGGCGAGAACACTCATATCTGAAGACTTTATGGAGTATATAGATATCGGTGAGGGTCTTTGTGTTATTCGTGTTTTTCCGCTCAAACCATGGATTGGTAAAAAGATTAAGGACCTTCAGCTTCGAAAGACGTATAATGCCAATATTATTGCAATTATGGGAGAAGAGGGGATGACTTGTAGATTTCAAACAGACACTGTATTGACAAAGGATACGGCTATGTATATTTCGATTAATAAGAAGGATGTCATGAATTTTGTATCTTGATAATTATACTACAGCAAAGGAGCGTGTGATTTATGAAAGTTTTAAAATACGGTAATACCAATACATTTTACATAGAGGGAACTAATGGCGGTATGCTGATTGATACTGACTATGCAGGTACTATATCCAACTTTTTTAAAGCTATTAAGCAGGAGAAGATAGATATTGCTGATATACAATATATGTTGGCAACTCACTATCATCCGGATCATATCGGCATCATGGGAGAACTTCAAAAACTGGGCGTAAAGCTTGTTGTGGTTGATGTGCAGTTTGATTACATACATGCTTCGGATGAGGTGTTTATACAGGATAAGAAGTTATACTATAGGATTATCGACGATGAAAAAGTCAGGATAGTATCTATAGAAGAGAGCAGAGAATACCTTCACAAGAGGGGATTTGAGGGAGAAATCATTCACACTCCAAGTCATAGCGCAGACAGCATATCTCTGATTCTTGATGATGGTTCTTGTTTTGTAGGAGATTTGGAGCCGAGAGATAATCTGGCATCCTATGATGATGAATCACTGATAGTTGACGGAAGAGAGGCAGAAAGGATTAAAGCAATTAGGGCGGATTGGAAGTTGGTAGAAAGCTATAATCCTAAAAAAATATACTATGGACATAGATTGTCTTACGACCGCAGGGAGTAAGACCAGCAATATGCGATTATTGTCTTACGACCGTAGGGAGTAAGACTAGCGATATGCGTTTCCAAAAAAAGAAAAAAGGAGCCATTTAGTTGTGGCTCCTTTGAGTTTTATAAAATTATTTTGCAAGTTCGAAATCTTGCTTGCCGTGTTTACACAGAGGACAAACCCAATCATCAGGGAGCTCTTCAAATGGAACTCCTTCCTTGGCTTCATCATATGTATATCCACAAATCTTGCAAACCCATACCTTGCCGGTGCTCTCCACCTTTTTGTTGGATGGCTTAACATTGGCATGATAAAATGCATATGTCATAGATGGCTTATCAGAGAGGACCTGGCCATCAACTACTTTTGCTATGAAAAGCATGTGGGAGCCAAGATCAACAGTCTGCTCAACTTCGAGTTCTAAGTAGGCGTTACATCCTTTTTTTATGTATGGAATTCCGCTTGTGGCGAATCCGAAGTCTTCAGAGGTTAAGTCCGCAAATTTGAAAACATCCTTGCCACTTTGAAAACCAAATCGCTTAAAAAGATCGAAGTTTGCACTCTCATCTATAAAAGAAACCACGAATTTTCCGGTTTCTTCAATCATCTGTTCCGTAAAATTTTGTTTGTTGACTGTGACAGATACTCTGTTTGGCTCGCTGGTCTGCTGGATAGCAGTATTAATAATACAGCCGTTTAATTTGTCTGTCTTGGCAGTTAGGACATATAATCCATAACTGAGTTTAAACATAATTGAATTATCCATAAGCAATACCTCCTATTACCTCTAATTATATCATGCTGGAGCTTGAGATTTCAACTAAAGGTTTGGTTTTTGTTGAAATGAAATCGTATTTGGGGTATAATAAGTTGTGACTAACAAGCAAGGAGGGATGAAGATGAGTACACAGAATCAATCGAGATCAAAGTACAAAACTAAGCAAAGAGATGTTATTCTCAGCTATTTGAAGACTGTTCCCGGACAGCATATCACGGCAAGTGACGCCTGTCTTTATTTTAAGGAGCAGGGGATTGCTATAGGACAATCCACGATTTATAGACAGTTGGAAAACTTGGTGGATGAGGGAATTCTCAATAAATATATTATAGATGCCAACACACCTGCGTGTTTTGAGTATATCCAGAGGGAGGAACATTGTGATCATGATGTATGCTTTCACTGCAAATGTGAGAAATGTGGTAAGCTCATCCACATGCACTGCGATGAATTAAAGGAAATCGGAGAACATCTGATGAGTCATCATGAATTTAAGCTAGATCCAAAGAGAACAGTATTTTATGGGGTTTGTGAGGATTGTAGGTGATTAGATGGACATAAAGAATATGGAGATTTTTGAAAATGCGCTGCTAAATCGAGTTGTAGTAACGGCGCTAATCATCATCTGCGCCATAATTGTTTGGATAGTTGTGAAGAAAGTTGTGAGTATTTACAATGACAAGAGGCAGGGAGATGATGCTGACAAGACAGCGACAAGCCTTAAGTTGGTCATATCGGATGTCATAAAGGTTTTTGTTGTGTCGATAATTGTATTGACCATCCTTCAGGTAAATGGTGTCAATGTTACGTCCCTTATTGCCGGATTCGGAGTAGTCAGTGCAGTAGTAGGTTTGGCACTTCAGGATTTTTTCAAGGATATTATCATGGGAATCCATATTTTGCTGGATGATTTTTACAAGGTGGGAGATGTGATTCAATACGGCGAGGATTATGGGATTATAGTATCATTCAATCTGAGGACTACCAAGCTTGAGAGCATTCGCAATGGCAATATAACCACTTTATGTAATCGCAATATTGTTGAAGCGATAAAATGTTCCGCGGAACTTCACTTTACACTTCCAATGCCCTATGAACTGTCTGTGGGGGAAATCGGAAAGTTGATGAAGAAGTTTACAGTGGCAGCAGAGAGTAGTGAAGTTATAGAAGAATGCATATATCAGGGAATATCCGAATTGAGTAATTCAAATGTGGCATGTAAAGTTAAACTTATTACAGTTGGGCCGGAAGCTATGTATCAAGCCAGAAGAGATGCAAACATGGCATATTATAAGATTATGCAGGAGGCCGGCATAGATGTTCCATTTGATCAGATAGATGTTCACGTTCATTGAGGGTGATGGATTGATGAAAGAGAAAAAATTTTTTAGAGTAGGTTGGATAGCTTTGGTTACAATGCTACTTGCTGTCGGAATATTTTTCTGTGGTAATGGGCGAATAGAAGCGAAGCAGAAGTTTTTTACGATAACAAAGCACAGCAAACCCTATGCCGGGATGTATTTGAAGTCGAAGGTCTATAATAGATATACTAGAGATTACCTTCTAATCAAGTCATATCTTGTGGCTTTGTCAAAACGCGGTGGAGGCAAACTTAGAATTAAGCGTGGCCGCTACAATATCAGTAATGCTTTGGCGATTCCATCTAATACTACTATTATCCTGGAGAATGGTGTTAGGCTCAAAAAAACATCAAAGTCAGGTGTCAAGGGCATGCCGCCCGGACATATTTTGTTTGAGTGTGTCAGGGATTCTAGGCTGAAGAAGAAGAGAATTCTTAGGCGTTATGGCGGGGAAAAGAATATTTCAATTGTTGCACAGGGTGATGTGCGTGTATATCTTCAAAATTGCAATGGTGGCCAGGGAGTGAGATTGCCACATTGCCAAAATATAAGTATATCCAATATCAAGTTTAAGAATCTCAGAGATGGCCACTTTATTGAAGTTGTCGGATCGAAGAATGTGAATATAACCGGATGTACATTTGAGAGAAATAAAGGCGGGAAGCGATGCGCAATTAATATTGATACACCAGATAAGCTGACAGGGGGATTTGGTGGCGAGTATTCGAAGTTTGATAAGACTCCGGTTAGAAACATTGTAATAAGAGATTGTAATTTTCTAAATAATTACAGGGCGATAGATACACATAAGTTTTCTCCGGGAAAATATCATAAGAATATAATTATAGAGAGATGCAATTTTTCGGGGAATATACTCAGTCCGGTGAAAATGCTGAATTGGAGAAATGTTACTATCAAAAGCTGTAACTTCAATGATGTGAGAGGATGCAAGTATGGCGACAATAAGAGTGAAAAGTTTGGTATCTATGTGGCCGGAGGGTGTGCTAACTTTGACATTCAAGAGAATTGTTTCAATGGTGTATTTGTTCCATTTTTTGCCAAGGGTGGTCAGCTTCAGAAGTATGGTGGTAAAGTGATTCAGTCCAATAATAACATATCAAATAAGACAATTAATATGATTAAGAATAACATAATTGGCAGTGGTGTTATGAAAAATTACTTTATCATTAGTAAACCAGGAGTAACATATATAAGCAACAAAGAGAAAAACTATAATAAGTATTATTTCAACATTTAATACGTATTTCTGGAGGAAGAATAGATGATTATTAATACAATTTACGGCTTGGTAATCCCATTTATAGGAACGGCAGCAGGTGCAGGTTGTGTGTTCTTTATGAGACATAACATGAGTAAGCTGCTTGAACGCGGTCTCATGGGATTTGCCAGCGGAGTTATGGTAGCTGCGTCCGTGTGGAGTTTGCTTATTCCCGCCATGGAGTTGTCAGAGGGAATGGGGAAACTTGCATTTGTTCCTGCATTCATAGGATTTTGGCTTGGAATATTATTCCTACTTTTACTTGATACAGTTATTCCCCATCTCCACATCAATGCGGAGAAAGCAGAGGGACCCGATAAAAAACTCAAGAAAAATACCATGTTACTCTTGGCAGTGACACTTCACAATATCCCGGAGGGCATGGCAGTTGGAGTGGTTTATGCGGGTATGTTATCGGGGACCAGCAATATCACCGTGGGAACAGCATTGGCGCTGTCCATAGGTATTGCCATACAGAATTTCCCTGAGGGAGCTATAATCTCTATGCCGCTTAAGGCGGGGGGAAGAGGAAAGTGGAGAGCATTTCGCGATGGTGCCCTTTCTGGTGTGGTTGAGCCTATAGGAGCGATATTGACTATCTTATTTGCCGGATTAATTGTTCCTGCGATGCCATATCTACTGAGTTTTGCCGCGGGTGCAATGCTTTATGTAGTTGTAGAGGAGCTTATTCCTGAGATGTCAGAGGGAGAGCATTCCAATATCGGTGTTGTTATGTTTGCGCTTGGATTCACAGTGATGATGGCACTTGACGTTGCATTGGGTTAAGAATTTAGAAATAAAGGGGCTGTCGCACTAAGACAGCCTAAAAACAGGAAGAGTCCAACCGACTCGAGACGCAATGCATGCGCATTGAAGTCTCTCTCTGGTTGGCCTCTTCCTGTTTTATGTTTGCGCGCCATGGGCGCGCTCTAACGGGTGCAAGTCCCGAACACGCCCAGATAGTGGGAAGTGTATAGCTGAACAGCAAGGGTGTCCATCGTGAGGTGGAATCTGAAGGAAGCTGCAAGCAAATCTCTGGTCCGACGGACAGAAATCACATATAAGGCTAGGCTACGAGAGATAAGTTGGCATAAAACAACGAAGTCTAATAACTATCACATTTGTA